>CAVUHH010000010.1:0-309725 GCA_963741285.1 uncultured Actinomycetota bacterium | reverse complement strand
AGACACCCTCGTGGCAGATGGCGTACCCGATGTTGCCGATCTCGGTCTTAGCCAGGGAAAATGGCGTCCATTGCATTGCCATTGCCCTTCTTTTCAATCCACTCGTCCCACACGTCGTGCGGGTTCATGTTGCCAAGCATGCCGCCCTCGTAGGCATCACTGGTTGCCTTGTAACACTTGTAGATAATTTCGCCCTGCGGATCGATGATAAAGGCGACATTGAAGTGGCGGTCCGGGAAATCCTCATCCTTCACCATGTACAGCTCAGCAGAGATGTAGGTGTTGTGTTCCACGGCCTTCTTTGCCAGCTCGTCCGTCTCCGGCCCAGGGATCGTCACAGCAAAGTGACGCTCCCCGTTCGCGGTTACCTGGCGTGTTGGCGATCATGCCCTGGATTGCCATTTCGGGCAGGACAACCAGCTTGACCGGAGAGCCCTCCCATGCCCCGACCATGACTGCCGTGTCGATGAATTCATTGATGCGTTTGACGTTAGCAACGCCGTCGCCGGGATTCTTCACATTGATTGTCCGCGGCGAAACCGCAACGACTACATATGGATCGACCATTGTTTTCCTTTTTCGTTGATGTTGATATCCGATTGTTGAGGCGAGGTCAGGACGCCGGCTGGGGCGTGTGCGCCAGTGCTTGGACTGAATTCCAGATACGGCAACGTCCTGCTGGGTCGTCCCTTCCCGAGACACCTGTTCCAAGGCGAGGAGACGATTATCGAGGGTGACGGGGGCGCCGCCGCCGAAGGGCAGCAGCCGGCCGCCGCTCGCCTCGATCAGCCCGAACAGTTGTTGGCCCGGTTGCACCAGCGGCGCCAGCGCCGCGGTTTCGAGGCGCATCGAGATGGCGGTGTACGCTTTTCGGGTGGCCATGTGGATAGCGAACTCCGGGGCTCCCTCCATCCGCATGAGCAGGACGAGATTGCCGTGCGGATCGACCGCCGCCACGACACAAGCCACTTCCAGTTCTTCCGCTCGCTTCTCCGCCTGATCGAATAGCGAGCCCAGTTCTCCGAGCATAGTTCTCCTTCCGGACCGCGCACCGCGGTCCGTTGATTCCGTTCTTCTGGCCCTACTTGACGACGTCGGCGCGCCGGCGCTGCATGGTGACCGCGACAGCCCCCACAACGACGATGCCCTGGACTACGTCCTGGAGGTGCGGATCTATCGCCGCCAGCACCATCCCGTTCGAGAGGATCGCGATGACGAGGACACCGATCACCGTCCGCAACGCCCCGCCGATGCCGCCCGTGAGTGGAGTACCGCCCATGACGACCGCAGCGATTGCGGGGAGCGTGTTCCGGCGCGCCCATATCCGGGCTCGCGCTCTGCAACTTTGCGAGCTGCAGAAGCGCGGCGATTCCAGCGAGCGTCCCTGCTGCGGCAAATGCCCACGCCTTCACCCGGCGGACGGGAGCCCCGGCCAAGCGGGCAGTCTTTTCGTTGCCGCCGATGGCATACACGTACCGGCCGCCCCGCGTGTAGCGGAACACCAGGTGGACAATCACCGAGAATCACGACCGCCCACAACGCGATGACGGGCACGCCTCCGATCGTGCCGCTAAACCGGTCGAGGGGGCCCCCCGCCATCAGCGTCACCGGTTGTCCTCCCGAGAAATAATTCGCCAGACCGTTATAGACGAAGAACGAACCGAGGGTGACGAGGAACGAGGGCAGGCCGAGGAATGCGACGCCGAGGCCGTTGAGCAGTCCACAGATGAGCCCAACGATCGGCACCAGGAGCAGGAGGTTGTTGTCCCCCGTACTCTGCGCCAGCAGCGCGCCAGTGAATGCGCAGATCGCGAGGGTTGACCCGATGGAGAGGTCGATGCTGCCCATCAGGATGATGATCGTCGAGGCGAGCGCGAGGATCATGAGCACGGACGAGTCCAGCAGGATGTTCACCGCGTTGCCCACCGTCAGAAACTCCGGGGACATGATCGTGAACCCAATGATCATGACGATCAATGCGCCGACGGGAGCGAGGATGCTCCGGTTCTTGCTCGCCCAGTCGCCGAAGCCGGGGCGTGTCGATGAGGCGGCGGGTCCGTGGGCGCCCGGCTTCTTAGTCGTTGTCAACTGCTGATTCATTTCTTCTCACACCATTCTGGAGACGAGGGCGGATTCCGAGGGTTTGGCGTCGACGGGCGCGGACACGAGATCGGAGATGGCGCCGTCCCGCATCACGATGACCCGATTCGATAGACCGATGACCTCGAGCAGGTCATCGCTGATGAGCAGGATCCCGACGCCGGTAGACGCGATTTCCCGGAGAAGCTCGTACACCTGCTCCTTTGCGCCGGCATCGACGCCTCGAGTCGGATTGTCCAAGATAAGCAGGTCGACGCCACGCGCGAGCCAACGTGCGATGAGTGCCTTCTGCTGGTTCCCTCCACTCAGCGAGGTAATCGGCGCCCCGATCCCGGCGGTCTTGATGGACAACTTCTTGACGTATTCCTCGGCCTGCCGTGCCTCCAACCCCAGGTCGAGGAACATTCCCTTCTGCGAGACGATGCGCGCGAAGGAAATATTCCCGGCCACGGTGAAAGTGTCGAGCAGTCCGTCGTCTTTGCGCTCAGGGGTGATGTAGCCGACCCTCTGGCTCGAGGTGTAGCGCGCCGAGTAGGAGCGAGGCAGCTCCTTGCCCTTCAGGTGCAGTACGCCTTCTGTGGTCGGCCACTCCCCATAGATAGCACGGCCCAGCTCAGACTTGCCGGAGCCGAGGACGCCGGCGACGCCCACAATCTCACCGGCGCGCACCTGGAATGACACATCCCGGAACGCGTCGCCGTCCCCTAGTCCCGCGATTTCGAGCAGAAGCTCGTCCTCGGGCTCTCGCTGCAGGTTCTCCCGGTAGAACTGGTCGTTCCGGGCGCGACCGACCATCAGCAGGTGGAGCCGGTCCTCGGAGAGCTCGTTCGCCGCTGCCTGGGCGACGACCGCGCCGTCCTTCATGACTACTATCGTGTCGCTCCATTCCAGGAGTTCGGTGAGGCGGTGCGAGACGAAGACGATCGCGCTGTTGGCCTTCACCTTCTCGATCGTCTCCGCGAGGAAGTGAATCTCGTCGGAGGACAGCCCCGCCGTCGGCTCGTCGAGCAGGATGATCGGGTGTTCCTGGCCAAGCAGCTCGGAGAGCGCGAACGCCCGGAGGATCTCGATCACCTGCTGGAGCGCGAAGGGCAACGAACCAACCGGCTGGCGCACATCAATCCAGCCGTGGTCGAACCGCTCTAGGATCGCCTCAGCGCGGCGGATCGCCGCGCCCCGTTGGATTACACCTCCCTTGGTGAGGAGGTTTTCGTGGCCGAAGAAGAGGTTCTCCCATACGGTGAGGTTGGGCAGGAGCGCGAGCTCCTGGAAGACCCTGTAAACACCGTTCGTCGAGGCCTGGTGATAGTTCTCAAAGGCGACCTCGCGGCCGCGGACTACGACACGGCCGGAGGTCGCGGTCTCGGTTCCGCTGACGATGTTCAGGAGCGTCGACTTGCCGGCGCCGTTCTCGCCGATCAGGCCGACGACCTCCCCTACTCGGACGCTGAACGAGGCTCCGTCCAACGCCCGAACTGGGCCGAACTCCTTGGTGAGTGCCCTCAGTTCGAGGAGCGGCGCGTTGGCGGGTGCCAGATCTGGACTTTGCATGAGTGTTGGTGCTCCAGTTCGGTGGACGGAAGGGGAGGTGTCAGAAGCCGGTCAGGTCGCGGCCGCCCTCGCCCTTGCACAGCTTCCGCACGTTAGCGAAGGGGTCGGTGTTAACGCGCTGGGAATATGACTTCGCAACGGCATCGATCCCGGCGGCCGAGGCTGCATTGGTGTACTTCGCCGGCAGCTCATAGCCTGAGGGCTTCGGCTGGAGCAGGGTGTAGTACGTCTCAAGGTCGATCGGCGCGAAGGAGTTCTGTGGGTCCCAATCTTTAGGGTGCAGGGCTCGCGACATCTTCACGTAGTCGAACGGGAAGGCGCCGCCGTACATCATCTTCTTGTACGCGCTGGCCGCCTCCGGGGTATTGATCACGAAGGTGCCGAGCCACATCATCCGCTCGAGAGGGTCCAGGGTCACACCGGCGAGTGCGTCGAACACCTGAACCGTCAGCCAACCGGCCGCGAACCCACCGTGCTGCGCCCAAGTGGCCAACGCGCGACCGCTCGCGATTGCGTCGAGCATGTCCGGGATGCCGTCGATGCCCGTGACGAGAACGTCTTTGCGGCCGCGGGCGGAGAGCGCTGCGAGCACGCCCATCGCCTCGTCGTCGTTCTGGCAGAAGACTGCCTTGACGTTCGGATGCGCCGTGAGGAGCGCGCTGATTACCGGCTCCGTGGCGCCACGATTGAACTTTCCCGGTTCCCGAGCCACGAGCTTGACACCGGGGGACTCTTTAAGAGCCCGGTCGACGCCCTCGGTGCGGAGGAGGTCGGCCGTGTTTCCCGGCACACCGGTGATGTGGATCAGCTCACCCTCCCCTCCCATCGCATCGAAGAGGACGTTGGCGACGGCCTGTGCACCGGCGACGTCATTGGGGGCAATGAACTGAACCCATTTGTCACCGATATCGAATGGCGTGAGCCACGGAGCGACGTTCCACGCGTTGGCGACGACCGTGCCATTCGTCTGCGCGGTTGAGAGCACGATTTTGGAGATCCCAGGGTCGGCGACCATCGAAGTCATCCCATTGAAACCCCGGGTTGCCGCGCTGCGGAAGATGGTCAGTGCCTTGTCGTTGTTGGAGTTGTCCACCTGCGCCTCGTTCGTCATACCGAGTGCGCGGGCCGCCTCATCTGAGCCCTGCTGCCAGCTGTTGAAGAAGGCGTTGTTCGAGCTGAAGTATTGGTTAACGGTGCGCCAACCATTGCCGCGAGGGTCGCCCGCCGCGAAGGACGAGGCAGCCGGCGTGGGACCTCCGCTGCGGTTGCAGGCGGCGAGAGCCACCGTCACTGCAGCGGCTGCGGTCCCAGCGAGGAGGTTGCGACGGGTGAGAGTGAGTGCCGAGTTTGCCATGGTTCTCCATCCAGGGGTCGTCATTGACGTTCGATTGAGAGCTGGGCGGCCACCTGTATGGGGCCGATCAGCTGGTGTCCGGCGATGCCGGGCCTGGGCGAACCGGCGAGCACATTGTTAGCGCCCCTGAGGTTCTATGCCCGTAGGGATGGGATTCCCAAACAAGTTCGCGCCCTTGTGTTAGCGCTCACACAAATATAAGGGCCGACCACGTTCGAACGCAATACTCTTGTCCTCGCCCTCGGAAAATTCGGTATCTTCTGGGATAGACAAGGCGGCAAATGAGCGAACAGTTCGGTGTTAGCGCACTACGGCCGGCAACTTTTCTCGTGCGCTGAGCGCGCGCCCGACTCGGCACCCGTCCCTAAATCGGGCTCGGGAACGCCAGCGGGAAGGCATCGCACTGGCGAAGCGGCACGGCGCCTACAAGGGGCGGAAGAAGACACTGACGCCGGAACGGGCGGCGGAGCCGTGGAGGGCGCAGTCCCGTTACGTTTGGTTGACCGGCAGCCGGTAGTCGAAGCCGCGAAAGGTGTACTTTCCGTGGGCTATGCGCTTGGGCCAGGGGGGCGGCGAGGACGCCGCGGTAGTCGGGATGGTACCGCCGGCCGGGCACCCACGAGGTCCCGTTCCCGGAACTGCAGCAGGCGCAGGGCCGCTCCTCGTGCCGTGATGACCGCGCTGTACTCCCCCGCCTGGATCTCGTGTTCGGTCAAAGCCCGCCGGCCAGTTTGTAGTAGGCGGCGTTCCAGTTCAGTTCCTTCTTGAACTGTTTGAGCGTGGTGCCCTCGTCGATGGTGAGCAGCTCAAGGCAGTCCCATATTCGCTTGAAGTACACCCAAAGCTGACACAAGGCTCTCTACGTTCAAACGAGACGTCCCGTCCGCCCGCCCACAGCCGGGGACAATCACTCCTCATGGGTTATCCACCGCTACTGCCGCCAGGGAGCTACCCCGACGGCTCCCAATCATCAGCCGTGGATAACCCGAATTGACCCCAGTTGTGGACGGATCAGAGTCACTGAAGCGAGCTTGTCCGAGCCCAGCCAGGTTGACGGAATCTTCATTACCGGCGTTCGAAATCGCGCGGGGAGTGCCCACGGACGGGGCTGTTCCTGCCGCCATATCTGTGGAGTTTTCTCCCAAAAAAATCCGGGACTCAGAGCCGGTCAGCCAGCGCCAGGTTCACAGCGGAAATGTCGAGGAAAGCTGGGCTGGGGACTTGGGCGATGGCCCCTTTCCTCACCGAACTCCAAGCGCCGGGGCGACTGTGATTGTTCCTGTGAATCAGGAGAAGCCGACGCTATTGACGTGTGGGTACAGTCACATCTATCGTTGACCCTAATCCTTTAGGTAACGCATTGGGAAGTTCGCGATACCTTTCCCTAAACGATTAGAAAGTGGTCGCGATAATGGCGAAGAAGCCCACGTTGCGGGACCTGAGTGAAGTGACCGGACTCTCTTCCTATACCGTTTCGCGCGCCCTGAGCAACGGTGCCGATGTCTCGGATGCGAGCCGGAAGCTTGTGTTAAGGCCGCACGGGAGCTGGGCTACGTCCCGAACCGCGCTGCACAGGAACTCCGAAAGAAATCGCGTAGTTCAATCGCGGTCATCACGGCGAGTACCTCAAACTACTACTACCTGGACCTCATGAAGGGCATCCAGCGGGTCCTGCGGGGTTCTAGCCGGAATGCTGTTGTGGCAGACATCGCCGCGGAAGGCGTCTACACCGCCGAGGTCGAAGATGCGATGTTCAGGACCTGATCCAGTCGCGGACTGCGGGAATCATCACTACACTGACGCTGAGCATGGAGAACATCAAGCTTCTGGAAAGCTGGGACATCCCGGTGGTCTTCGTTGACTCGGCACCGCCGGAAGACGCGACGCGGTTCCGAGCATCCTGACGGACAACTATGCGGCCAGCATGAAAGCCGGAGCGCACCTGGCCCAGCACGGGCTACACGGACTTGGCTTTTTCTGGCCTATCCGGGCCGCTGGTCCACGCGTGCAGAGCGGGAGCGTGGCCTCCGTGAGGCGGCCGCCAAGCACGGCGCGGTCCTGCGCGTGCTGGAGACGGAAAACGACTCCGAACTCGGCGCATCAGGCGCTGTCCGGCTACCTGGATGCCCCCGGCCAGGCCCTGCCGAGGGCGATCATTGCGGGAAACAACCCCCTGCTCCACGGTGTCCTCACCGTGCTCCAGCAACGCGGGATCGCTGTTCCCGATCAGGTGGCACTCATTGCCTTTGACGAGTTTGCCTGGGCGCCGCTGCTGGATCCGCCGCTGACGGTGGTGGATGAGGACAGCGAATCCATCGGCGTTCTCGCCGCCCAGACGCTGACCCGAATCCTTGACGGGCAAATCGATGCCGAACGGCGAGGTGTGCCTCCTACACCCGACTACCGCCCCGAGGACCGGCGGGAGGTGAGCGCCGACCTGATCGTGCGGCGGTCCTGCGGCTGCTGAGGCAAACCTGCTTCGACAAAAGATGATCCCGCCGACGGTGATCATGTTCGAACCGAACCGAAATATCCCGGCCCCAAAGGGAGCCGGCACAACACCTACCAATTATTTCACCGACCTGACCGGCCATGACGGCCGGCAGGTTCCGGTTCAAAGGAGATCCGAAAATGAATCAACTCGCCAAGAAGTCCGCAATCTTCGCCGCCAGCGCAACCCTGGCCGCGCTCAGCCTGACCGCCTGCAGCTCCGGCGACGCGCAGCCCGCTGCCAGCAAGCCGAAGAAAATCGAGAAAATCGGGCTCATGGTCCAGGACATGTCCAACCCGTTCTTTTCGGCCATGGACAAGGGAGCCAAGGAAGCCGCCGCGAAGATCGGCGCCACGTCCAACACCCAGGACGCGCAGCTCGACCTGGCCAACCAGAATACCCAGATCGACACCTTCATCCAGCAGGGCGTGAACCTGATCGTCATCAGTGCCGTGGATGAAAGACGGCATCCAGCCGGCGATCGAACGGGCGAAGCAGGCCGGGATCATCGTCATCGCTGTGGACACCCCGGCCAAGAGCGCCGACGCAGTCGTGATGACCAACGCGGTCCAGGCCGGCGAAAAATCCTGCCAGTACCTGTTCGAGCAGATGGGCGGCAAGGGCAACGTTCTCATGGTGGACGGAACCCCGCTCCAGACGATCCGGGACCGGATCACCGGATGCAAGAACGTTGTGAAGAAATTCCCCGACATCAAGGTGGTCGGGCAGCAGGCCTCCAAGAACGACCGGGCCTCCGGTCTGGCCGTGACCACCGACATGCTCACCGCCACCCCCGATGTTCAGGGCGATCTTCGGCATGAACGACCCGTCGGCCCTGGGCGCGGTGCTGGCGGTCCAGCAGGCCGGCAAGGCTGGCGCGCGTTAAAGTCACCGGCGTGGATGGAAGCCCGGAGGCCGTGGCCGAACTCAAGCAGCGCCGGATCGCCCTTCATCGGGACCGCTACGCAGAACCCCGCCGAGATGGTCCGCAAGGCCGTCGAGGTCGCCCAGAACATCATCGACAACAAGCCCCCGGCGGACACCACGATCCTGATCCCCAGTGAGCTCGTGACCCGGGACACCGTCAGCCAGTACACAGGCTGGTAACGCTCCACCATCTCGTGTGGGGCCGCTGAACTCCCGCAGCCGCCCCACACAGCCGGACCGAAAATAGGCCAGCCATGACCACAACACCCTCCCGCCAGCCGCTGCTGCAGCTCGAAGGCATCACCAAGCGCTTCGGCGCCACCCTCGCGCTCAACAACGTCCACTTCGACCTGCGGGCCGGTGAAGTACACGCCCTGATGGGCGAGAACGGCGCCGGAAAATCGACCCTGATGAAGATCTTGGCCGGGAACGTTGCCCGCGATTCCGGCCGCATCCTGATGGACGGCAGCGAAATCGACATCCGCTCCCCGCACGAGGCCGTGTCCCATGGCATCGCGATTATCCATCAGGAGCTGAACACCGTTCCGGCGATGACAGTAGCCGAAAATCTGGCCCTCGGACGTGAACCGGTAACCCGGTTCGGAGCACTGGACCGGCGTGCCATGATCTCCCAGGCCCGGGAGAAGCTCGCCCGGGTCGGCGCACGGATCGACCCGCGCCGGAGCTCGGCGAGCTCAGCATCGGCATGCAACAGATGGTGGAGATCGCCCGGGCCGTCAGCGAAAACGCCAGAATCCTGGTCCTCGATGAGCCAACGGCGGCCCTCTCACGCACCGAAACCCTCCACCTTTTCGCGATCATCAACGAACTGCGCGCCTCCGGAGTCGGGCTCGTCTACATCTCTCACCGCATGGAGGAGGTCTGGGAGCTTGCCGACCGGGTCACCGTCTTCCGCGACGGGACATACGTCGGCACCCGCGAAAAGAACGAGATCAGCCCGCCCGACGTCGTACGGATGATGGTCGGACGCAACCTCGATGACCTGTACCACCACGACCGGCACAGCCCAGGCGACGTCATGCTGGACGTCAAGGAGCTCACCGACGGAGCCGGCATCGGGCCGGTCAGTTTCCAGGTGCGCTCGGGCGAAGTGGTCGCTCTTTCCGGGCTCATCGGGGCCGGGCGCACCGAAACTGCACGGATGATCTTCGGCGCCGACCGGGCCCGCGGCGGCACGGTCACCGTGCACGGCAAGAGTGGCATCGGCGTCAAGCCCTGCCCAGGCGATCGCCCGCGGGAATCGCCATGGTTCCCGAGGACCGCAAGGACCAGGCCTTGTTCGTGTCCCACACCGTGGAGGACAACATCGCCATCAGTTCCCTCGGGCGGCCACGTCAACGCCGGCGTGCTCCAGCGGGCCAAAATCCGGACGTGCGGTGAAAAAGCAGATGGAACGCCTGCATCTGCGGCAGAACGCTCTGCGCCTGCCGGTCAGCGCGCTTTCGGGCGGCAACCAGCAAAAGGCGGTTCTGGCCCGCTGGCTGATGCGGGAATCCGACGTGCTGATCCTTGACGAGCCCACCCGGGGTGTGGACATCGGCGCGAAAAGCGAAATCTACGAAGTCATCAATGACCTGGCCAAGGCAGGCAAAGCCATTCTGGTCATCTCGTCAGATCTGCCCGAAGCAATAGGCATCAGCGACCGGCTCCTCGTGATGCGCTCCGGCCGGATCGTCCACGAACTTAACTCACGCACCGCCAACGAAGAGGACGTCATGTCCCACGCCACAGGTACCGCAGCACAGACAAACGGAGAATTCCATGACTAACCAGGCCCTCAACCCACAGGACGCGGACGTCCTGCGCAGAAACGGCACCTAAGCCCGGACGCAGCTTCGACTTCGCCTACTGGTGGGACCGGGTAGGAATCCTCGTCGTCCTGGTCGCACTCGTGGCGCTGATGGTAGTCATCGCGCCGAACTTCGCCAGCGTCAACAACCTGCTCAACATCGCCCGGTCCATCTCGATCAACGCGATTCTCGCTGCCGGAATGACATTCGTCATTCTCGCCGCCGGAATCGACCTCTCCGTCGGCTCCATCCTGGCTGTCGCCGGAGTCGTCATCGGTCATGGCTGGCATTGCAGGACTGCCGGCACCCGTCGCGATCCTCGTCGGCGTCCTGACCGGGGCCGCCGCCGGACTAATCAACGGCATGCTCAGCGCCTACCTGGCATTGGCCGCCTTCATCGTCACCCTCGGCACCATGACCTTCCTGCGCGGCCTGGCCTACACCATGACCGACGGGCAGCCCATCGTCTCGAACACCCTCAGTTTCCGGGATATCGGCAACGGCTACCTGGCCGGAATTCCAGTCGCCGGTGGTGATCATGCTCATCGTCTACGTCGTGGCGTGGTTCGTCCTTGAGCGCACCCGCTACGGCCGGCACGTCTACGCCGTGGGCGGCAACGCCGAAGCCGCCAGGCTCGCAGGCATCAACGTCAAACGCGTCATCACGTCCGTCTATGTCATCGCCGGAGCCTGCGCCGGACTCGCCGGCGTCATCTTCTCCGCCCGAGTCGTCTCCGCCCAGCCCACAGCCGGCACCGGCTACGAACTCGATGCCATCGCCGCAGTTGTCCTGGGCGGCACCAGCCTTGTCGGCGGACGTGGCCGGATCTACGGCACCCTCATCGGCTCGATCATCCTCGGCGTCCTGAGCACCGGGCTGATCCTGATGAACGTCCAGTTCTTCACCCAGCTGCTGATCAAGGGCCTCGTCATCATCCTGGCGGTGGCTATCGACAGCCTGAAACAACGCACGCTGCGCCTGCCGTGGTCCAGGGCCATCGCCGCCCAGACACCGGCATAAAGCACTCCCCACGTGGCCGGCAGCCACACCCTGCCTAGCCCGCCACGAGACCATCCGGCCACGGCCCAGAAGTGGCCGCGGTTGTAGCCCGCACGCCCAATAACCGAGAGGAAAAAGCCCGTGGCATTGCCCACCATCGCCTCAAGGACAGCCTTCCCGGCCGCCGGATCAACGAACCTGTGACCTTCACCGTCGACGGAGAATTCACGGAAAACCTCTGGACGGCGAACGACCAACGCCGGAGAGACCTTTATCTGCCAGCGGCTGACGCCCAGCCCGAAGCCCGGTAAAACCACGTTCATCACGGTCGTGACCTTTGAGGGAAACTCGAGCTCACCCTGCCGCGCCGGCCACCGGCACGTCGAGGGAATCAGGAACGGGAACCCGTCGAACCCGACGCCTTTGTCCGCCTGGACACCGGATACTTCGACCTTGAAATGTGCTCGGGCACGGCTGAGGGCACCGGATCCTCAAAATGGGGACTGCGCCACTTCGCAACCCTGAAGGAAGGCATCGACCTGCTGCCCTCGGGCAACAACGCCATCGGCGGCTTCTACGGCCCCTTCTTCACCCCCGAGAACGGCCTCATCAACCCGCCCGAACACACCACCGTCGACATCGAAACCCTTGAACACGGTCCCGTCCTGCACCACTACCGGATGCACGGCACCATCCCTGACGGCCTGCTCGACGAGCTCAAAGGCAAAACGTTTACCATCGACTGGAAATTCACCCACGGCACCCCCTACTTCACGCGCAGCTACCGGGTGGATGACTTCCAGACCGTCATCAACGGACGCTCAATAACCAACAAGATCACCGTCGGCGATGAATTTGAGGCCGGCCAGGGCGATGTGGTCTTTGACCGCTTCGAAGCATACGGCGGCACACGGTACCGCGCCGGAGACCCGTACGCGGCTGAACTCGCACAAATGGTCGATGAAACCATCGCAACCTCTACCTCAAGCACTGCAAAATTCGAGGAATTCCGCCGCCAACTCACCGGCAACATCGAAGCCGCCCACTGGGACCTGTACTGGCGCCTGTTCTGCAGCTGGGAAGGTGCCTTGGACGACGAGGAAATCCGCGCACGTCTCGCCCGGGTCAGGGCAACCTCGCACGTGCTCGCTGACCTGCCCGAGCGGCATTGGACGATAGCCGAAGCCCCCGTCGACGTCTCGGCCGTGCCGCACGAAACCATCTTCCCCGGGCCTGCCTCCAAAACCGCCGAATTCCATTCAGAACTCGACAGAACCATGGTCTGGTGGACCTCCGAACCCTCCGGTGCCTTCCAGATCGTCCAGCGCCGCCAATCCGGCTGGGTCAACTGGGGAACCAACGGCGAAAACGAATGCCCCGAACTTCCCGTCGGCGTCGAGATCAAAACCGCATACGGCATGTTCAACGACGGCTGGCAGCACGTGGCCGACCAACTGGAGACTGCACCCACGGTCCACCACGCCTAAAGGCTGGCCGATTGGGCCCCTCTGGACATGGCAGAGGCCGCCAGCCCAATGCCCACAGATGTCGCCGCCATCTCGCTGCAGCCTCGTGCTGCGATTCCCGGCGCCAACGCCCGGTTGAGAGATCTGTCTCCAGGAGCTCCGGAACCTGCCTGACTGTGCAACCACGACTATGCAACCAGCGTCGGGCCATCTCCTGGTCGTGGCCAGGCCCATGCGCCCATGGACCCGGGCGCTCAACAGGGACGCATTCAGCTCCCCGACAAGCATATGAATTGAGGTGCGCCAGACGGGCAGAACTATGGCCGAGACAACAGAATTCATAGAGTACGGCGTCAGCGCGTCTTCGCCTGCGGTGGGAGTCGCTAGGCCGAGGATGCGTGATGTGGCTGCTTTGGCCGGAGTAGGCATCAAAACGGTTTCCCGGGTCGTCAATGACGAGCCTGGTGTTTCTGAAGTCACCCGCCAGAAAGTGTTGGAGGCGGCGAAAGCGCTGAACTACCAGCTGGACATGACAGCCCAAAGCCTACGCCGGGCCGGCCGACAAACATTGTCCGTCGGGCTGCTGCTTCCCAGCGTCGCCAACCCATTTCATGGCCACATCCATCGGGCCCTCGGTGATGTTCTGGCGAGCCACGGCATAGCGGTCCTCGCGGCAAGCATGGATGATGACGCTGCACGTGAAGAGGAGCTGGTCAAAGCGTTTCTCCGGAGGCGCGTGGATGGAATGGTTCTGACCCCGGTCGCCAAAAGCCAGGGGTACCTGCCGGAACATTCCAAGGACGTTCCGATGGTCTTCATCGACAGGGAGCCGGTCGGCATCGATGCCGATGCGGTGGTGAGCGATAACGCCGTTGGCGCGGCCAAGGCCGCCGCGCACGTGATTTCCCAAGGCCACACCAAACTCGCCTATCTAGGTGGTCGCACGGACATCCAGACCGCCCGCGAGCGACGCCGCGGCTTTATTGATGAGTTGGGCCGCGCAGGTATTTCGACCGACACCGTTCACTTCCTGGAAGGACTCCGCAGTGAGGAATCAGCACGGAAGGCGGCAAGAGAGTTACTCACGGGCGCTGAACCGCCGACGGCCATCTTCTCTGCACAGATTTTGGTGACCTTCGGTGTAATGCGGGCGCTGCAGGAACTGGGGCTGAACCGGGCTGTAGCCTTGGTCGGATTCGGCGACTTCACCCTCTCGGACATGATGAACCCCGGTATAACCGCAGTCGCCCAGCACCCCGAGCACATCGGCAAGGCAGCCGCAGAACGCATTCTTGCCCGTATCAACGGACACCAGCAGGAACCGCGAACTTACATCGTCCCCTGTGAACTGATCCTCAGGGGGTCAGGGGAAGTTCCGCCTCTCCGCCCTGACCGGTGAGCTGCTCCAAGGCAAAAATCCCAGATCGGACGACGTGCCGCCGGCGCGGCTGCTGCGCGAAGGTCAGGTTGAGAGGACGCAGCACAGACGGTCCTTGTCGCCGCCAGAGCATTCGCGGCAGCAGCAGGCCGACGGGTGAATTTTGGGTGTGGCCATGGACCGGGCGGCCGCATCGACGCGGAGCGCTTGGACCTGCTTCAGGGCGGTCCGCGCGATCAGGCTGCGAGGCCGTCGAGGGCGCCGCGGTGCCTTTGAGGCCCACCATGCGCTCTGCCGGGCTCTCGGGCAGCTGGCCGTCTTCTGCGACTTTGGAGCCAATGTGGACCGCTACGGCTGTTGCCCCGCCCCGACATGACGACGGCGAGGATCACCTACAGGGCGATGGTTTCGCGGTTGAGCCCAAAGCCGCGTATACGTGGCCATTAGACGGTCTTCATCGTCACGGGCGCAGAGTTCGTCCAGTTGGGCCACACCCCAACCTGACGTCAGGCACCACTCGGAGAGGCTGTCAGAATAGGATCGATTCGCCCTTTTCTGACAGTCCTCTCAGAGAGTCACAGATTTCATCCTGACACCTTCGGCCCAGGAGATTTCAGTGACGTTCAATGGATCGGTCATACAAGGGTCAGACTCTGGACCAGAACGGCAAGCGCCAGCTCGACGTCGGGCCCCCGGACAAGATCGTCAGCAACACGGCCGCCGGCCGGGACATTGCAGGCCGCAGCTGGCCAAACTGATGCGCTTTGTCCGCGACGGAGACACTCTGGTGCCCACGCATTTACCGTCTCGCCCGAAACCCCCACATGGCCAGTACTCGCGCCGAGCCACAAATCGAGCGGCCGCAGGTTCCCTTGCCCCACAGCTTCACCGCTGAAGATACTTGTAATACAAGTTATTCGCTTGTATCCTAAGTAGGAGGGCAATGCAGCCCGGACAGCCTGCTTTCGAGGAGCATCAATGAGTACCGTCGACTTCATCCGGCACGTCAAACTTTCCACCGCGCGGCTCCCGCTGGCCGTCCCCATCAGTGACGCCAAGGTGTTCACCGGCCGCCAGAAGCCCATGACCGAAGTGGTGTTCCTCTTCGCCGAGATCACCACCGAGCAGGGCCACAGCGGCCTCGGCTTCAGCTACTCCAAGCGTGCCGGCGGCCCCGCCCAGTACGCCCACGCCAAGGAAGTCGCCGAAGGCCTCATCGGCGAGGACCCCAACGACATCGGCAAGATCTACACCAAGCTCCTCTGGGCCGGCGCCTCCGTGGGCCGCTCCGGCGTGGCCACCCAGGCCCTCGCCGCCATCGACATTGCCCTCTACGACCTCAAGGCCAAGCGCGCCGGCCTGCTCACTGGCCAAGTTCCTGGGCTCCTACCGCGACTCCGTCCAGACCTACAACACCTCCGGCGGCTTCCTCAACGCCTCGCTCGACGAGGTCAAGGCCCGTGCCACCGTCCTCCTCGAAGAAGGCATCGGCGGCATCAAGATCAAGGTCGGCCTCCCCGACACCGCCGAGGACCTCCGCCGCGTGGCCGGCATCCGCGAACACATCGGCTGGGACGTCCCGCTCATGGTGGACGCCAACCAGCAGTGGGACCGCGCCACCGCCCTGCGCATGGGCCGCCAGCTGGAGGAGTTCAACCTCATCTGGATCGAAGAGCCGCTGGACGCCTACGACTTCGAAGGCCACGCCCACCTCGCCAACGTCCTGGACACCCCCATCGCCACCGGCGAGATGCTGGCCTCCGTGGCCGAACACAAGGGCCTCATCAACGCCAACGGCTGCGACATCATCCAGCCGGACGCCCCGCGCGTCGGCGGCATCACCCAGTTCCTGCGCCTCGCCGCCCTCGCGGACGAACGCGGCCTGGGCCTGGCCCCGCACTTCGCCATGGAAATCCACCTGCACCTCGCCGCGGCCTACCCGCGCGAACCGTGGGTGGAGCACTTCGACTGGCTCGACCCGCTCTTCAACGAACGCCTCGAAACCAAGAACGGCCGCATGATGGTGCCGGACCGCCCCGGCCTGGGCGTCACCCTCAGCGACCAGGCGCGCGCCTGGACCACCGAGACCGTGGAGTTCGGCGCGTAACCTTGAACGCATGACCCGGAACCTGACCGCGGACCTCACCGCAGAGCTTCGCACGCGCATCGTCGACGGCGCCATCCAGCCCGGCGACAAGCTCCCGAGCGAAAACGCGCTGATGGGCGAATTCGGCGTCAGCCGCACCGTGGTGCGTGCGGCGCTGACGCGGCTCCAGGCCGAGGGACTCGTGGAAACCGAACGCGGGCGGGGCAGCTTCGCGCTGACCCCGCCCGACGACGGCCACCAGCCGGTCCCGGGCAGCCGGCCCGTGGCCAGCGTCGAGGACCGCCTCCACCTGCTCGAGTTCCGGATGGGCGTGGAGGCCGAGGCCGCCGCCCTGGCCGCCCGCAACCACTCCGACCGCCAGCTCAGGGCCGTCACGGCCGCCCTGGACCAGTTCACGGCCAGCGCGGACCATCCCGGCCACGCCATGAAGGCCGACTTCGAGTTCCACCGCGCCATCGCCGCCGCCTCCGGCAACCCCTTCTACTCAGACTGCCTGGCTGCCCTGGGCCAGACGATGATCGCGATGCCGCGCACCCGGCTGATGACCGGCGTCGAGCATTACGCCCGGGACCACTTCGACCAGGTGGTCCACGAACACCGGTCCATCGCCGCCGCCATCGCTGACGGCGATGAAGCCGCCGCCGCCGCTGCCATGCGGAGTCACCTGGCGAATTCCCGACGCCGGTTCAAGGCTTCCGTGCGGCCGCCCGCGCTGAGGGCTGACCCCGACACGATCTGCCGTGATGCCCCGAGGGCATCACGGCATGCAAAATACGTGTTGGACGCGCATCGAAATGCCGCCGAATAAAGTGGACCCACTTGCTGTGGTGCGGACCACAGCGCTCAAACAGGTCACCGGACCTAAGCGCTAAATTCGAAGGATTTTCCCCATGCAGTCTGTAGACACCGCTGTCACGGATGTGGCCATCGCCACGAAGAAGTTTTTCAAGCGGGTCCTGCCCATCATGCTGGTCATGCTGGTGTGCAACCAGCTCAACCGCTCCAACATCGGCTACGCCCACGAGCATCTCGAGGCCGACGTCGGCATCGGGGCCGCGGCCTACGGCTTCGGGGCAGGACTGTTCTTCATCGCCTACGCCATCTTCGAACTTCCCAGCAACGTGATGATGGAGAAGTACGGCGCCAAGGTGTGGCTGGCCCGCATCATGGTCAGCTGGGGCATCGTGTCCTTCCTGATGGCCTTCGTCCAGAACGAAATGATGTTCTACGTTCTCCGGTTCCTGCTGGGCGCCGCCGAAGCCGGATTCTTCCCCGCCGTCATCTTCTACTTCGCCCGCTGGGTTCCCGCCGGCCAGCGCGGCAAGGCGACCGCCATCTTCATCGCCGGCTCATCCATCGCGGCAGCACTCTCCGGGCCCATCGCCGGCATGCTCCTGAGCCTCCACGATGTCCTGGGCATCCGCGGCTGGCAGTGGCTGTTCGGCTTCGAGGGCCTGCTCTCCGTCGTGGTGGGCATCGTGGTGTTCTTCCTGCTGGACGCCAAGATCCAGGACGCCAAGTGGCTCTCCGCCGGTGAAAAGTCGGCCCTCATCGACGCGATCGCGGCGGAGGACGCCCAGCACACCACCGAGGCCGGCGCGGCAAGGTCAACCGCTGGAAGATGCTGCTGAACCCGCAGATCCTGCTGCTCTGCGGCATCTACTTCTCCATCCAGCTCTCCATCTACGCCAACACGTTCTGGCTGCCCACCATCGTGAAGCAGATTCCCGGCACCACGGACCTGAGCGTCGGCTTCCTGTCCGCCATCCCGTGGGTGTGCGCCGTCGTCGCCATGTATTTCGCCGCCAAGATGCAGGACAAGGCGAAGTCCAAGCGGCCGCTGCTGGTGGTGGCTCTCCTGGTCGCCGCGGTCGGCACCCTCGCGGCCGCCGTCGCCACGCCGGTCCTGGCGCTGGTCTTCCTGGCCATCGCGGCCATGGGCTTCAAGAGCGCCTCACCGCTGTTCTGGACCATCCCGCAGTCAGGCCTGCACCCGCTGGTCCTGGCGCCGGCCATCGCCATCATCAACTCCCTGGGCAACCTCGGCGGCTTCGTGGCGCCGTTCGGGTTCGGCCTCATCAAGGAGCAGCACCGGCAGCGTTGTCCCCGGCCTGTTCGCCCTGGCCGCGGCGTCCACGCTCGCCGCCGGGCTGGTCTACTTCCTGAAGGAACGCCGCACTACGGCCACGCCCGGTGGGGAACCAGCGCACACACGCGAACCGGTGGCCGCCACCTCGGACCTGGAGCCCTCCCCCGCCCGCTAAATGCGCGCCGCCAGCCCGGCGGCCAGCCCGGCGCCCCCGCTACTCTGCTCGGCGAGCGGCTCGATCAGCTCCAGCAACCGCAGGACGGCGGGGTTGGCCGTCTCCTCATTCCACGCCACGTCCAGCTCCACCCGGTTCAACTCGCGCATGCCGCGCCGTCCGTCGATTTCATGGAATTCCACGCCGGCCGGAGCGAAGGCCATGGCCGAGGCAGGCACCAGGGTCACGCCCAGCCCGGCCTGGACAAAGGCCAGGAGCGCCGGGACCTGGCTGGCGTACTGGGTGATGTTGGCATGGGCGCCGGCACTGGCAAACAGCCGCAGCACCAGGTCATGGAAGTAGCGTGCCTCCTTGGTGGAGTACATCAGCAGCGGCAGGTGGTCCAGCAGGCCCAGCGGGAGCGGGTCACCTGGCGGCGGCGCCATGTTGCCCAGCAGCCCGCTCCCCATGGGCAGTGCCACTACCAGCCGGTCCTTCATCAGTGGCCGGCAGACCACTCCCGGCCGGGCCACGATGGGCCGCAGCAGGCCAATGTCCACACTGCCTTTCACCAGCCCGTCCATCTGGTCCGTTGACACCAGTTCCCGGAGCACAAAGGACACCCCCGGCATCCCTTCGGCGGCCGAGCGCAGCATCAGCGGCAACGCACTCTGCCCGGCGATGGCGGTGTAGCCCACCGTGATGGTGCCCGCCTGGCCCGACGAGACCCGCCGCACGTCCAGGTCCGTCTTGATGCACATGTCCAGGATCTGGCGGGCCCTCGGCAGCAGGGTGGCGCCGGCGGCCGTGAGTTCCACCTTCCGGCTGGTCCGGCCGAACAGCTGCGTACCCAGCTTCTTTTCAAGCATCTGGATCTGGCGGCTCAACGGCGGCTGCGTCATGTTCAGCCGCTCGGCCGCGGCACCGAAGTGCAGCTCCTCCGCGACGGCGACGAAGGCTTCTAACTGGGGCAGCGAAAACATCTATACCCTTACTGAATTGTTGAGTGCATAAATTAGCTTGGACTTGGATCGATGGCTCACCTTATGGTCGGTGAACAGGGCACGGAAATCAACCCTCCGAAGCCCACACCAGCCAACCCAAGGAGCACAGCGCAGTGGACCAGGCATACGATCCCGCCCGCAACCTCAACCAGGCCAGGATTACCGGCGTCACCATTACTCCGGTCGCCTTCAAGGACCCGCCGCTGCTGAACACCGTGGGCGTCCATGAACCGTTCGCCTTGCGGGCCATCGTGGAGGTCCACACGGATTCCGGCGTGTCCGGCATGGGCGAAACCTACGGCGATGCCGGGCACATTGCCAGGCTCCAGCTGGCCGCCGCGGCCCTGCCGGGGACGGACATCTTCAACATCAACCAGATGAACAGCCGGATCTCCCAGGCCCTGATCCAGGACACCATCCAGGGTGGCCACGGCATGAGCGGCATGGTCACCGGGTCCAGCACGGCGGACCGCGTGCTGTCCGCGTTCGACGTCGCCGCCCTCGACATCCAGGGCAAGCTCCTGGGCCGGCCGGTCAGCGACCTCCTCGGCGGCGCCGTCCGCGACACGGTGCAGTTCAGCGGCTACCTCTTCTACAAGTGGGCCGGCCACCCCGGCCAGGAAGACGACGCCTGGGGAGCGGCCCTGGATCCTGCCGGAATCGTGCGGCAGGCCCGCACCATGGTGGACCAGTACGGGTTCAGCGCGCTCAAGCTGAAGGCCGGCGTGTTCCCGCCGGAAGAGGAGATCGCGGCCATCCAGGCGCTCCGGGCGGAGTTCCCCGACCTGCCGCTCCGCATCGATCCCAACGGCGCCTGGACCGTGGACACCTCCATCCGCGTGGGCAAGGAGCTCGACGGCGTCCTCGAGTACCTGGAGGACCCCACCCCCGGCATTGAGGGCATGGCGGCCGTGCGCCGCGAAGTGGGCATGCCGCTGGCCACCAACATGTGCGTGGTCAGCTTCGCGGACGTGGCGCCCGCGGTGGCGGCCGGCGCCGTGGACGTCATCCTCTCCGACCACCACTTCTGGGGCGGCCTCCGCCGGACCCAGTTCCTGGCCGGCATCACCGACACGTTCGGGCTGGGGCTGTCCATGCACTCCAATTCCCACCTGGGCATCAGCCTTGCCGCCATGGTCCACCTCGCGGCCGCCACCCCCAACCTCGACTACGCGTGCGACACGCACTGGCCCTGGAAGGACCCGTCCGAGGACGTCATTGCCGGCGGTGTGTTCACGTTCACAGGACGGCGCCGTGCAGGTTCCCACCGGGCCGGGCCTGGGCATTGAGCTGGACCGCGACGCCCTGGAGCGGCTGCACCGCCAGTACCTGGACTGCGGGCTCAGGAGCCGGGACGACACCGGCTACATGCAGCGCATCAACCCCTCCTACGAGCTTCAGAGCCCGCGGTGGTGACCGCCGGCCAGGACACCTCGCGGGGCATCTCACAGGCGGGCGCCGAGCGCCCCGAGTCCCTGAAGATCGTGGTCACGGACCCCATCATCAGCCGCTTCGAGGAGGCGCTGAAGGCCGACGGCGGCGCGCACCGGTGGGATATGGCGGCGGCGTGGACTCCCGAACGAAAGCTGGACGCGCTGGCGGGTGCCGACGTCGTGGTTTGCTCCTCCCTGGGCCCCGCCGAAGCGGCGGCCGCAGCACGCGCGAGGCTGATCCACGTCACCGGGGCGGGCTACGACAAGATTTCCTTCCCGCACCTGGTGCCGTCGGCGATCGTGGCCAACACGTTCCACCACGCACGGCCCATCGCCGAGCACGTCCTGATGGTCACGCTGATGCTGGCCCGGAACGTGGCGGCGTCGGACAAGGCAGTCCGGGCGGGGCAGTGGCGGACCATTGCCACGGCCGACGACGTCCCGTTCCATCCCGTCCTGGCTGACCTGACGCTGGGCCTGGTTGGCCTGGGGTCCATTGGTGCCGAGGTGGCCCGCGTCGCCACGGCACTGGGCATGAAGGTCCGCGCCGTGCGGCGCAACGCGGCGGCCCCCCTTCCGGACGGAGTCAGCCTGGACTGGGTGGGCGGACATGACGGGCTCAACACACTGCTGGCCGTGTCCGACGTTGTGGTGGTCACAGTACCGCTGGACTCCGCAACGGAAGGGATGATCGGGCACGCCGAATTCGCGGCCATGAAGCCCTCGGCCTTCCTTATTAACGTGGCCCGCGGCCCCGTGGTGGATCAGGCCGCCCTGTTCGCGGCCCTGACGGAACGGCGCATCGCCGGAGCCGGGCATCGACGTCTGGTGGGGATCACCTGCGGACGGTGTGGTGCCGCCGGCGGAACTGCCGTTCGCCTCCCTGCCGAACACCGTGCTGACCCCGCATCACTCAGGCCACGCCCGCGTGACATTCGAGCGCCGGGCGGCAGACATCGCCGCGAACATCGGCCTGCTGGCCCGCGGCGGGGAGCTCAGGAACGTGGTGGCACGGCCCGCTGCGCTGACGGGTGCCGCACCGGCTGCCAGTCCCGCTACGTAGCCCCGAGAACCAGCTGGGCAATCAGTAGGACGCTTCCCAACGCCGATGCACCGAGGGCCATGGTTTTCAGGCGCGCGGCGTTGAGGAAGCGGTTCACATATCGGGACGCCACGTAGCCGGCCACCGCCGCCGGAACCATCCACAGCGCCAGGGTCAGCATCTCTGCCGTGACGGCACCGGTGACCCAGAGCATCACCATCGAAATCGACGATCCCACCATAAAGAAGGCGCTCATGGTGCCCCGCAGCCGGGGCCCGTGGTGCCCTTGCCAGACCAGGGCCATGGGCGGGCCGCCGATGGAGGTGGCCGTTCCCATGATGCCCGAGGCTGCCCCGGCGGCGATCAGGGTTGTCCTGACAGGCCGCGGAGCCCAGCCGCGGACTGCCAGCACCAGGCCGGTCAGCACCACGGCCACCACCACCCAGGCCAGGCCTTCCCGGGACAGCACCGTCACCAGCCACGCGCCCAGGAAGCTGCCGGGAACCCGCCCCACCAGGGCCCAGCCCGTGCCCCGGAGGTCCAGGCTCTGCCGCTCCCTGACAGTCACCATCACGGTGACCAGGAACGCCAGGATGATCAGCGTGGCCGGCAGCAGCCCCGGATCCACCATCGCGATCACCGGCGCCGCCAGCATGCCCATGCCGAATCCGCTGGACGCCTGCAGGCACGCGGCCAGGAAGATCACCCCGGCAATGACGGCGTACTCGCTGCCGGTCACTGGGCGGAGGCGATGGCGCCCGTCAGGCCTTTGATGGAGTCGAGCGGGAAGTGGCACTCTGCAAGATGCCGCGTGCCGTCCGGGGCGGCCAGCACCTGCGGTTCCGGCGCCACCTCCGCGCAGATGTCCTGGGCCTTCCAGCAGCGCGTCCGGAACCGGCAGCCCGACGGCGGATCCAGCGGTGAGGGCAGCTCGCCTTTGAGGACAATCCGGTCCCGTATGGTCCCGCTGACGTCCAGCTTCGGCGACGCCGACATCAGGGCCGCCGTGTAGGGGTGCCGGGGGTGGTCAAAGACCTCCTCGGTGGCCCCCGTTTCGATGATCCGGCCGAGGTACATGACCGCCACCCGGTCCGCGACGTGCCGGACCACCGTCAGGTCATGGGAGATGAAGATGTAGGACACACCGAGCTCCTGCTGCAGCTCGTTGAGGAGGTTCAGGACCTGCGCCTGGACCGAAAGATCCAGGGCCGAGACGGGCTCGTCGAGGATGATGACGTCCGGGTTCAGGGCCAGGGCCCGGGCGATGCCGATGCGCTGGCGCTGGCCGCCGGAAAATTCCTGCGGTGACTTCTTGGCGTCGGAGGGCCGGAGCCCCACCATGTGCAGCAGTTCCCGGACCCGGGCATCGCGTTCCCGGGACGTCGGATAGAGGCTCCGGTGCGTGGCCCACGGTTCGGCGATGATGTCTCCCGCATTCATGCGGGCGTTCAGCGATGCGAAGGGGTCCTGGAAGACCATCTGCACGCGCCGCCGCCAGGACAGCAGTTCCTTGCCGCGCAGCCCGAAGGGGTTGGTCCCCTCGAAGCTCACGGTCCCCTCGTCCGGGGTTTCCAGCATCATCAGGGTCCGGGCCAGGGTGGACTTGCCGCAGCCGGACTCGCCCACCAGGCCGAGGGTCTCGCCCCGGCCCACGGTCAGGCTGATGCCGTCCAGGGCCTTGAGCCTCGTGTTGCCGCTGGCGCTTTTGGCCACGTGGAAGGTCTTGGTCAGGCCTTCAATTTCCAGAAGCTCAGGCATTGTTGATCTCCTCGCTGAAGTGGCACGCGGCCGTACGGGCAGGCCGCAGGACCCCGTTGGAAAGTGCGGCCTCCCGGGCGTCTTTCTCCGGGCCGCCGTTGCGCGTAGTTGCGTCATTGCTGCCCGGTTCGTTGCCGCTGGTGCCGCCGGCGGGCACACCCACCGGCCGCAGTACCGGACGCTCGGCCCGGCAGATGTCCTGCACCAGCGGGCAGCGGGACTGGTAGACGCAGCCGGAAGGGATGTCGTGGAGTTCCGGCGGGCTGCCGGGGATGGACTTCAGCTGGGCGCCGCGTTCCAGGTGGACCGGCACTGATTCCAGGAGGCCCTTGGTGTACGGGTGCCGCGGATCGGCGAAGACCTCAGAGACCGGGCCGCTTTCCACCACGTTGCCGGCGTACATCACGGCCACGGAGTCGGCCTCTTCGGCCACCACCGCGAGGTCGTGGGTGATGAGGATGACGGCCATCTGGCCCTCTTCGCGGAGTTTCCGCAGCAGCTGCATGATCTGCGCCTGGACCGTCACGTCCAGGGCGGTAGTGGGCTCATCGGCAATCAGCAGGCGCGGGTTCAGGGCCACGGCCATGGCGATCAGGATGCGCTGGCGCATGCCGCCGGAGAACTGGTGGGGGTAGGAATTGACCCTTGATTCCGGCTCGGGAATCCCGACGCGCTTCATCAGGTCAATCGCTTCCACCCGTGCCTGCTTGGCATTGAGGCCGCGGTGGATGCGGAAGGCCTCCCCCAGCTGGGTGCCCACCGTATACACGGGATTCAGTGCAGTCAGGGCGTCCTGGAAGACGATGCCCAGCTCGGGCCCGGCAAACTTGAGCCGCTCCTTCGGGCTCAGCGCCGCAAGGTCAGTCCCGTTGAGCATGATCTGGCCATCGGCCAGGTCGCAGACCGGATCCATGATCCCGGCCAGGGCCTTTGCGGTCATGGACTTTCCGCAGCCCGATTCACCCAGCAGTGCCAGCGTCTCGCCGGCGCGGGCCTCGAAGGCCACGCTGTTGACGGCTCGCACGGTGCCTCGGTGGGTTCGGATGTCCACGGCCAGGTCGCGGACCTGCAGGACCACGTCGTGCGCCTTCGCCTGGCTGGCTGCGGATGCGGCACGGGTGCCTGTCTTGGTGCCTGCGGCCCCGGCACGGGCGCCTGGGCTTGGAGCTTGTTCGGCAGCTGTTTTCACGGCTGTGCCTCCTTGGCGGGTATGCGGGCAATCAGCCGCTTGCGGGGAAGTGCCAGGCGCCACCTCTGGGCCGGATCCGTGGCGATCCGCAGCCAGGCGGCCAGCATATTGGCAGCGATGGTGGTGATGACGATCGCGACGCCGGGGAAGATGGACAGCCACCAGGCGGTCTGCAGGTACTGCCGGCCCTGCGACACCATCAGCCCCCAGCTGACGTCCGGCGGCTGGATGCCGATGCCCAGGAAGCTCAGCGAAGATTCGGCGAGCATGACGTAGCAAAATTCGAGCGTGGCAAGCGTCAGCAGCGTCGGCAGCACCACGGGGATGACATGCCGGACGATGATCGCATTGGGTTTGGCGCCGAAGGTGCGGGCCGCGTCCACGAACGTCCGGCTCTGGAGCTCCGCGGACTCGGCCCGCGCCGTGCGCAGGTAGATGGGAATGCGGGTCAGGGCCAGGATCAGCACGATGTTGGCTGCGCTGGGGCTGAAAACGTAGAGGACCACGACGGCGAGCAGCAAAGAGGGGAAGCTCATGATCACGTCGGCGATCCGCATTGAGGCGTTTTCGCGCCAGCCGCGGTGGTAGCCGGCCCACACGCCCCACAGGGAGCCGATGAGGAGGGCTACTGCCACCGCCGGCAGGGCGACGGACAGGGTGGTCCTGCTGGCCACCACCAGCCGGGCCAGCATGCTGCGGCCCAGGGAATCGCTGCCCAGGAAGTACTCCCAGCCGTACGCGGGATTGAACGGCGCTTTGTTGGCAAACAGCAGGTTCTGCTTGGTGGCCAGATCTCCCATCAGCGCAGGACCCACCAGGGCGGTCAGGCCGATGAAGACCAGGATCAGTGCCGAAACAGTGGCAAAGCGGTCCTTGAGCAGGAGCCGGAAGAGGCCCAGCTTCCCGTCCTTATTGTTGGGCCCGTCTTTTTCCGCGGGCTGGAAATCGGCCGGCAGTTGCGCCGGGGCCGCATCCTCGTTCAGTGAACTCTTCATGGCCACTCCTAAGCCTTAACCGTGACGGGACGGACGCGCGCGTCCAGCAGCGCATAACCCATGTCAATGAGGATGTTCAGGGCAAAGATCGCGACGGCGGTGAGCAGCACCGCTGCCTGCAGGACGGCGAAGTCCCGCTGCAGGATCGAATCGATCATGAGCTTTCCGATGCCGGGCCAGCCGAAGATGGTCTCCACCACCACGGCGCCGTTGACAAGGCCCACGGCCAGGTCGCCGGCGACCGTCAGGGCCGGCGCAGCCGCGTTCCGGAGCGCGTGGTGCGTGACCACGCGGAGTTCCCCGGCGCCACGGCTGCGGGCCAGCTTGATGTACGGCTCGGAAAGCGCGGAGACCATCGAGCCACGGACGATCTGGACCAGGACACCGAAGGGCCGGAGAAGCAGCGTGGCGATCGGCAGCACCCAGGCGCTGGCCCCCGACACACCCGATGTCGGCAGCCAGCCCAGGGTGATCGCGAAGATCCAGATGCCCACGATCGCCAGCCAGAAGTCCGGGATCGAAGCGGCAGCCATCGAGACGAAACTTGAGATGCGGTCCGCGATGCCGTTCGGCTTCAGCGCCGCCCAGCAACCCACCACCAGGGCCAGGATGACGGCCAGCACCATGGTGGTGGCGGCCAGCTGCAGGGTGGCCGGGAACGCCCGCAGTGCCATGGCGGCGGCGTCCTGCCCGGTGCGCAGCGACTGCCCGAAGTCGAGCCGGAGCACCCCGCCGAAGTAGTCTGCCATTTGCACCAGCAGCGGCTGGTCCAGGCCGTTGCGTGCGGTGAAGTCGTCGCGCATCTGCTGGGTGGCATTCAGCGGCAGGTACAGGCTGGCCGGGTTGCCCGTCATCCTGGCCAGCGCGAACACACCAACGATCACCACCACCAGTGGCAAAGCGCTGGAGACAATGCGCTTTCTCAAGTAGATCAGCATGGCTGTCCTTCTCTCCCGGAGATCCGGGCTAGCTTGCCGGGGTCATTTCCGAGACACGCAGTTCATCGCCGCTGGACGAATTGGGCGTGTAGTTCACGGATTTGGCCTTGCCGATGATGCCGGTCTGGTGGGAGATGTGGGCGAACTGGACTACCTTGTCGTTCTGGTAGGCGAAGACCTCCTCGAAGGCCTTCTTCCGGTCGTCGCCGGAGGCCGCATCGGCCTTCTTGATCATCGCGTCGAACTCGGGGGTGCCGAAGTAGCTCTGGGCTCCGGTGGAGAGCATGTACTGGTCCACCGTGAAGGCTGCGTCGCCGGCCTGGTTGCCGTGCTGCGTCATCAGCGCCACCGCGCCTTCATCGTCCGGGAAGGGACGGACCTGGTAGGTCAGGTGCTGGCTGGTTTCAAGCATCTTGAGCTTGACGTTCAGGCCGGCCTGGCTCAGCTGCTCCTGCAGGACCTGGCCCAGCTCGGTGATCTTGGGGAACTGGGCGCTGCGGACCACCATGGAGATCTGCTTGGACGTATCAACGCCATCGGCCTTCGCTTCGGCCACGAGGGACTTGGCCTTTTCCAGGTCGAACGGCCAGCCCTTGAGTCCGTCGTTGTGCCCCACAATCCCTCCGGGGACCAGCTGCGCTGCCACCTGGTGCTTGCCCTGGTAGAGCGAATTGACGATGCCTTCTTTGTCGATGGCGAAGTTGATGGCCTGACGGATGCGGATGTCGTTGAGCGGCGCTTCGTTGCCGTCCAGGCGCAGGGCCACGGTCTCGTTGTTGGGGTAGTCAACGCCCAGGTCGCCAATGTTGTCGTCCGGACTCAGCCCCATGGCCACGTCCGCTTCGCCGCTGGTGATCATGGCCGCGCGCACCGAACTCTCGGAACGCCACTGGTACTCCGCCTTGGCGTATGCGGGCTTCTCTCCCCAGTAGCCGTCCCAGCTGGTGAGCGTGATCTTCTGGCCGGCGTCCCACTTCTCGATCTTGTAGGGGCCCGTACCGATCGGCTCCCGGACCTTTTCTGTCGCACTGGTCGAGGTGGGCACTACTTCAAGGAAGGAGAGCCGCAGCGGCAGGATGGGGTCAGGTTCCGGGGTGGTGACGGTGAGTGTGGTGGCATCCACGGCCTTCACCACCAGGTCAGCATCACCGAAAACGTAGCCTTCCACGTTGCAGCCGAGCTTGGAGTTGACGGCCCGTTCGATAGTGAACGCGGCGGCGTCGGCGTTGAACGGCGTGCCGTCCTGGAAGGTCACGCCTTCGCGAAGCTTAAGCGTCCACTCGGTGTCAGCTGGTGGCCTTCCATTCGGTGGCGAGCTTGGGTTCCAGCTCGCCGCTCTGGGGATTGCGTTCGATCAGCGGTTCGGTGACGTTGGACCGCACCACCACACCGGTGGAGGTCAGGTTCGACTCACACGCTTCCAGGGTGGGCGGCTCCTGGCCGAGCACCACACGCACGGTGCTTGATGAGGTGCCAGCAGCTTCCGTGTTGGCAACTGAACAACCGCTCAGGCCGAGTACCGCAACGGATGCCAGGGCCGGCCATTTGAGTGCGGCAGCGGGAAAGGAGAGCTTTGAAGAAGACGTCATTGGGTTCCTCCGGATTGGATATTGCAGCAGCGGGCTGATTCTGGAACCCGGGACGGGTCATCAGAAGCAGCTGCTTGGGCCGCGCTGGACTCAAGCTAATTGAGGTCAGGGGGCTCCACAAGGATGTTGCCCGCCGCCGAGGGGCATGCTGCCGGCCCCCGGCGCGGCCGGCACCGCCTGTGATGGGCGCCACTCCTCCCGGAAATCCGCGCCGTTCCGCCAGTGTGGTCGAATCAATCCACTTCGGGCATCGAACCATGCCATTTACATGTTGGACGCGTATGGATCAGAAACCTACTGTGCAGATATGAAGAACATCGCCGTCCTCCAGGTAGGGCCCCTCATGCCAGCCGTCCAAGAACCCATCACCAGCGAGTACGGGGCTGTCCGGCTGCCGGACCCCGGGCCCGGGCGGGAGGAATTCCTGCAACAGCACGGCGGGTCCTTTGACGTCGCCGTGACCTCCGGAAAGGTTGGTGTCGGCACGGAACTCATGCGCGCGCTGCCGAACCTTCGCGCCGTGGTCAATTTCGGCGTCGGCTACGACACCACGGATGTGGCGCAGGCCGCCGAACGCGGCATTGCCGTCAGCAACACCCCCGATGTCCTCAACGACTGTGTGGCTGACACGGCCATCGCCCTGTACCTGGACGTCCTGCGCCAGACCAGCGCGGCGGACAGGTTCGTCCGCCGCGGCGACTGGCTCAGCAAGGGAAACTTTCCCCTGGCCACCAAAGCCAGCGGCAAACGCGTGGGCATCCTCGGGCTGGGACGGATCGGACGGGTCATTGCGCGCAGGCTGGAAGCATTCGACTGTGCCATCAGCTACCACAGCCGCAATCCCGTGGAGGGCGTCAGCTACGAATACAAAGCTTCACCCCGTGACCTCGCGGCCGGCTGTGACGTGCTGATTGTCGCCGCGGCGGGTGGACCCGGTTCGGCGAGGCTCGTGGACGCCGGCGTCATTGAGGCGATCGGTCCCAACGGCTACCTGATCAACATCGCCCGGGGATCCGTGGTTGATGAGGATGCGCTGGTCGCTGCCCTGCTTGGCGGCCGGCTCGCGGGGGCCGGCCTGGACGTTTTTGCCGACGAGCCGAAGGTCCCCGAGGACCTGCTGGCACTCGACAACGTGGTGCTCCTGCCGCATCTGGGCAGCGGCACCCACGAGACCAGGGCGGCGATGGCGGAACTGACTCTCGCCAACCTGCGCCAGTTCGCAGCTGCCGGTTCGCTCCTGACGGCGGTCCAGCCATGAGTGTGGCGGTGGGGTACGTCGCCACGCAGGAGGGCCGGGCCGCCCTGAGTGCGGCTATTCGGGAAGCAGCGCTCCGGCGGACGGGCCTGCAGATCCTGGGCCCGGTCCCTGGCCAGGGTTCCACGGACGCGGAGGCGGACATCCGGAACGCCATCGCGGAGGCTGCGGCAGCGGGCGTATCGGCTTCCCTCCGCGAAGGCGACGACGCCGACGCAGCGGACCTCATGATCGACGCGTCCTACGAAGAGGACGTTGAGCTGATCGTCATCGGTGTGCGCAGGCGCTCCCCGGTGGGGAAACTCTTCCTCGGCAGCACTGCCCAGCGGGTCATCCTGGAAGCCGGCTGCCCGGTGACCGCGGTAAAGGCCGACGTCGGCCCGCGCACCTGAGTGGCTCACTCCCCGCCGGATGGACTGCTCCCCGCCGCGTTACCCGGGGAATGGACCGTCCGGCGGGGAAAAGCCGTCCGCCCGCAGCCGGCCTGGGACGCTCAGTTCCCGCGGGCCAGCACCTGCCCCTTGAAGAACTCGGGCCGCAGCCGGGACATCACCAGCATGATCACCACACCCAGCAGGATCACGCCCATGCCCAGGACGAAAACCATCCCCACGCCGCCCACGGATGACCCGGAACCGTACTCGGGGTCCATGGAATCGGACGCGGTCTTGAAGAACATCACCAGCAGGATGACACCGCCCAGCAGCGGCGCCAGGAACTTGAAGAAGAAGGCGCGGGCGTTGCTGAACGCCTCTGCCCGGAAGAACCAGACGCATGCCAGGGCCGTAATGCCGTAGTAGAAGCAGATCATCATGCCCAGCGCCGTGATGGTGTCCCAGAGCGCGTTTTCCGAGGTGGTCCGGGTGATGACGTAGAAGCCGGCGGCGGCAACTCCCGCGGCGATCGTGGCGTAGCTCGGGGACTTGAAGCGCTGGCTGACCTTGCCGAAGCTGTCCGGGAGTGCCTTGTAGTGACCCATCGACAGCATGGTCCGCGCCGGCGACACAAACGTGGACTGCAGCGAGGCCGCCGAACTGCTCAGGATGGCGAGGGACATCAGGATGGCGAACGGACCCATGACCGGGCCGGACAGGACCGCGAAGATGCTCGACTGGTTCTCCGGATTCCCGGCGCCCAGTCCGGTTTCGCCCACGCCCGCAAAGGACAGGGTTGCCAGCGCAACGGTCATGTAGATCGCCACGATCACCACGACGGTGACGGTGGCCGCCCGCCCCGGGGTCTTCTCCGGGTTTTTGGTTTCCTCGTTCATGGTCAGGGTGACGTCCCAGCCCCAGTAAATGAAGATGGAGAGGGAAACCCCTGCAGCAAAGGCCGAGAAGGATCCCACCGCGAACGGGTTGAACCAGTCCGGTGAAATGGCGGTCGCGTCAAACGCGGTGCCGTTGGCCACGTGGCTGAAGGCGGCAACGGCAAACCAGCCCAGCACCAGCATCTGGAACGCCACCAAGACGTACTGCACGCCCTTGGTGGCCTCCATGCCACGGTAGGAAATCCAGCAGGCCAGGGCGATGAACACCAGGGTGGTGGCGATGTTCAGCGGCAGGTTCTTGCTCAGCTCGCCCAGTTCCGGGTTCCCGAAGAGCTGGGCCAGCATGAGGTAGAAGAAGTCGACCGCGACGGCCGCCAGGTTGGACAGCACAATGATGGTGGCCGCAATCAGCCCCCAGCCACCCATCCAGCCGATCCACGGACCAAAGGCGCGCGATGCCCACGTGAAGGAGGTCCCGGCGTCGGGCATGGCATTGTTCAGTTCGCGGTAGCCGAACGCCACCAGGATCATGGGGATAAAGCCCACCAGGAAGATCGCCGGCAGCTGGACCCCCACTTCCGACACCGTTGGCCCCAGCGCCGCGGTCAGCGTGTACGCGGGCGCAATACAGGAAACACCGATCACGACGGCGCCCAGCAGCCCCACCGCCCCGGCCTTCAGGCCCTTCCCGCTCAGGCCTTTCTCAGCCAGGCCACTGTCCAGGCTGCTGGGTGGCTGTGCTGTCACTTCTTTGGGACTCATGGCCTTGCCTCTCGTAGTTCATTCGACGCTGAATGGGATGGAGCTCGTGTGCTCAGCCGACGGCGGCTGCGGCCCCGTGTGCCGCCGCACGGGAAGCCTCCGCCGCAGCGACGATGCCCGCCGCCGTGCGCTGGCCCATGCGGACGGCTCCGTCAACATGCTGGTAGCCTTCGGCGGCGATGTCCGAGGAGCACCAGTAGATGGGACCGACGGGGGCGTGCTGGTCCTTTCCGTAACGGTGCAGGCCGCCCAGGTCGTAGCTGGCCGCGTAGGCGCCCCGGGTCCACTCCTCCGAGCCCCAGTCGGATTCGTAGTAGACCTCGGGCTCCAGGGCCTTGTCCCCCAGGAACCCGGCGATCGATTCCAGGATGGCGCGGCGGCGGTCCGCGGCACTCAGCTCGAAGACGGCGTCGGCCTTTTCATCCGACACGAAGCCCACCAGCGTTCCACGTGAATCACCGTGGTTGGTGTTGTCGTAGACCTCCTGGACCAGCGACCCGGCACCGAAGCCCGTGCCGGAGAGTCCGTCTTCACGCCAGAACGGCGTGCTGTAGACGGCGTGGACCTTGATCACCAGGCCCAGCGACTGGTGCTGGTGCATCTGGTGCTGCCGCCGCGGCAGCGGAGGGTTGAAGGAGACCCGCGAGTAAAGGTTCGGCGGCACCGCCATGATCACAAACCGCGCGTTCACGGTGGCGCGCTCCGAAACAACAGTGACGCCGTGCCCGCCTTCACCGCCATCCTCCCAGTGGATGGTGCGCACCGGACTGTTAAGTACGACGTCGGCTCCCAGCTCCTGTGCCTGCAGCAGGGAGACCTGCTGCATCCCGCCGATGACCCGCTTGTCCAGGATGAAGTCCTCGTCGGTGAGGTGGCTGAAGGACCCGGCGGAGGCTGCCATCAGGACCGCCTGCAGTGCCGAAAACGCGTGCGCGGGCTTGGTGAGCATGCCGCCGGCGATGAACAGGCCAATGTTGTTGCAGGCCTCCTCGTCGCTGGAGTTCTGGCGCAGCCAGTGGTGGAAGGAGATGGTGTCCAGCTCACGGGCCTTGGGGTGCGCCCAGGGTTCCGTGGCGCCGATTTCCGCGGCCAGGCCGTCCAGAATGCCGATCAGCTTGTCCATTTCGGCCCCGGTGGCTTCACTCACCGGGAACGAATCACCGGTGTAACGGGTCTTCCGGCCGTCGGCGCCGATGTAGACGGACTCGCCTTCACGGTAGCGGGAGTACGTCTTCAGGCCGAGCTCGTCCAGGAGTTCCAGCAGTGCCGTCTGGTCCGGCGAGACCCACTGGCCACCGATTTCCAGCATGGCCCCGTCGATGGTGTCGGTCCAGGTTCGGCCGCCCACGCGGTCCCGCGCTTCCAGCACTGCGACGCTGAGGCCGGCCTTCTTCAGCTCGCGGGCAGCGGTGAGCCCGGACGGCCCGGCGCCAACGATGACGACGTCGCGGTCAAGATTCAGCATGATGTCCTCTCTCTCGGCAATTCACGTGATGCAAACCACTAAATGAATGCCATTCATTTATTAGAACTATAGCTGTTGCGGGGCCGGTGAGGAAGAGGCCGGTGGAATAATGCTGGGGATACTGCCCGCAGAAAGGCCAGCAATGCCGGCATCCCCAGCCGATTCACCCAGCACCACGGAGCGTGAACCCGCACCGAAATCCGGTGCGGAGCGGCGTCGCGTGGGGCGGCCCGCCGCGGCCGTCCTGGACCTGGCGGGAATCACGGCAGCTGCACTGCGGCTCATCAGCAAGAACGGCTACGACGGACTCACCATGGCCGCACTGGCCCGCTCACTGCACGTGGCGCCGTCGGCCCTCTACAACCACGTGGAATCCAAACGGGACGTGCTCCTGCTCGTGGAAGACCACCTGACCGCCCTGGTGGACGTGAGCGCGTTCGCCGCGGAACCGTGGGAGTCCGCGGTGCGGAAGTGGGCCTGGAGCTACCGGGACGTCTTCGCGGAGCACACGCCCCTGATCCCCGTCATCGCAGTACTTCCCGTGACTGACGCGCCCCAGACCCTCGCCATGTATGAGGCCGTCAGCGCCGGCTTCCGTGCGGCCGGTTTCCCGGAGGAGCGGATCGTGTCCGCCATCGTCGCCTTGGAATCCTTCATCTTCGGGTCCGCCTACGACGTCACCGCCCCGGCCGACATTTTCGATTCCGGCACCATGGCGGAATCCACACCGAGCTTCACGGGTGCAGTCCGGAGCCTGGCCGCGCAGGGGCACGAGAAACCTGCGGATGTGGCGTTCAGCCTGGGGCTTGAAGCCCTCATTGCGGGCTTCGGGGCGTTACGGGAGTAGGCGCATGGCGCTTGGTAAAGCGCAGGACGCTTGGTTAAAGCAAGGAACCCCGGTCCGAAGACCGGGGTTCCTTGATTGCGTGCGCGAGGGGGGATTTGAACCCCCACGCCCTTTCGGACACTGGCACCTGAAGCCAGCGCGTCTGCCGTTCCGCCACTCGCGCGCAACTTCTTTTCCTCGAATCACGGCCGGTTTCCCGGATCCGCAACCTTGTAAAAGCAGCGAGATCAAGCATAACGGACACTAGCGGTAAAACACCAATTGAGCTCCGGAGGCTCCCAAGTCCTGCGCCGCGGAAGGTCGGGCCGGCGCGGAAATCCGAACTTTTCCCGCCGCCCGGCCGTTGGCGATTAAGGTCATTCACAGGCCTGCCCAGTAGTATCTGATGTAGGAGTGCCTGCCGCTGTACAGCAGAGCACCACGGACTTAACTGCGTGGCTGATTGAGTTGCGGAACGAAAACTGCCCCGCAAGCCGGGGGGAAAGGAGAAGGACCATGGGATTGCTGGACAAGGTCGAGCGCGGCATCGAAAAGGCCGTCCGCGGTGTCTTCTCCACCGGCTCGCGGGCCCAGGTGGAGCCGGTGGAGATCGCCAGCCGCCTCCGCCGGGAGCTGGACCACAAGTCACTTACCGTTGCGGCGGGCCGCACACTGGCCCCGAACGTTTTCGACGTCCAGCTCAGTGCTGACGACTTCACCAGGGCGCAGGAGTGGGGCACCCCGCTGGCCGAGGAACTGTGCGACGTCGTCATCAACCACGTCCGCAGCCAGGGCTACACCCTGCAGGGTCCTGTCCGGATCTCGTTCCGGCGGGCCGAGGAACTGCGCGCCGGCGATTTCGAGATTGCATCATCCACGGAGAAGTCCAACGGCGCTGCCGGCACCCCGGCACCCCGGCCCAACCTGCCGGCAGCCCCCACCCGCCAGCCTGTCCGGCTGCAGCCCGTCCTGGACATTGACGGGCAGCGGTACTCCCTCAACGCCCCGTCCATCGTCCTGGGCCGGTCCTCAGAGGCCGACATCCTGGTTGACGACACAGGCGTTTCACGGCGCCACCTGGAGATCCGCACCGACAGCGGGGTGACCAGCGCCGTTGATCTTGGCTCCACCAACGGCAGCTACGTCAACGGCCATAAAGTGGCGGGCAGCACCGAACTGACCGACGGCTCCACCATCACGATGGGACGGACAAAGATCATCTTCCGCCTGCTTCCCGCCGGCCCTGGTGGCCGCCCATGAGCGACATGAGTGAACTGACCATTACCGCCTTGCGGTTTGGCTTCCTGATCCTGCTCTGGGTGCTCATCTTCAGCATTGTCTCGGCCATGCGCCGCGACCTCATGGTTGGCCGGAAGGCCGCCGCGGGCACCCCCACAGCGCGGCAGGTCCGCAAGAACCCTGAGCTGGCCGAGGCTCCGCCGCAGCCGCTCAAACAGCAGGCCCACCAGCTTGTGGTCACCGAAGGCCCGCTCAAGGGCACCACCGTCCCCCTCGCGGCCAGCCCCATCCTGCTGGGCCGCGCACAGGAAGCAACGCTGGTGCTCGAGGACGACTACGCTTCGGGCCGCCACGCGCGGCTGTTCCCGCAAGGGAGCCGCTGGTTCATCGAGGACCTGGGCTCCACCAACGGCACCTATCTGGCCGACCAGCAACTTACCCGGGCCCTGCCCGTTGAGCTTGGCGTACCCGTGAGAATCGGCAAGACGGTCATCGAATTGAGGCCATAGCCGTGGCCGCTGACACCCCCGCAGCCGAGGCAAAGCCCCCGCAGCGGCCCCTGATCATGCGCTATGCAGCGCGGTCAGACGTGGGCCGCATCCGGGCCAAGAACGACGACTCCGCGTACGTGGGCCGTCATTTGGCGGTGGTTGCGGACGGCATGGGGGGTCACGCAGGCGGCGATGTGGCCTCGGCCGCCACGGTTCTGGACATGCTTCACCTGGACCATGGGGACTACGACGGCGATGCCATCACCGTGCTGGCCGACGAAATCCAGACCGCCAACTCGCTGCTGTCCGAGCTGGTGCACATCAACCCCAAACTCGCCGGCATGGGCACCACCGTCACGTCCCTGCTGCTTGCCGAGGGCAAGCTCCACTTCGCACATATCGGTGACTCCCGCGCCTACCGGCTGCGCGACGGAGAGTTCGAACAGGTCAGTGTGGACCACACGTTCGTCCAGCGGCTCATCGATGAGGGGCGGCTCCGTCCCGAGGAAGCCGAGACCCACCCCCACAAGAATGTCCTGATGCGCGTCCTGGGCGACGTTGACGCCAGCCCCGAGCTGGACCTGGACACGTTGGACGTCAAACCCGGTGAACGCTGGCTGCTCTGCTCGGACGGCCTGAACTATGTGGCCGGGCACGTGGTGGAGCGCACCGTCCGCGAGACAAAAGACCTGCGCGAATGCGCGGAAACCCTGGTTGACCTCACACTTGAAGCCGGGGCACCGGACAACGTCACGGTGATCATGCTGGAAATCGTGGAGGAAACGCCCGACGACGTCAGTACCGCCGCCGTCGATGTCATTCCTCCCCAGCTGCTCGCCACAGACTCCACACCTGACACCGGAGCCGAAGCGGCCGTCCCTGAAGCAACGCCCCCTGCGCCGAAACCCGTAGACGAAAACCCTGCGTCCGCCGAACCTGCCGCCTCCACCGAACCGTCCGCGTCGACCGACCCGCATTTGGGCGAGCACCTCTCGGCTGAAGTCCTTCGCCTGGAACTGGCCTCGCGGCCCCACGAACTCGTGGGAGCTGCCGCCACGGCGGCGGAGACCGGCTCCATCCCCACCATTGCCGGGCGCACCGTGGCCCGGCGGGCCGCCACCGTCCTGACGCACAAGGCCGATGCTCCGGACACGGATGCGGACGAGATCCTGGAACCGCCCAAACCGCGCCGCTGGGTCACCTGGTCCATCGCAGCGGCCGTACTCGTGGTGCTGACCGTGGGCCTGTGGCTCGGCTACGCCTGGACCCAGACCCGGTACTACATAGGAGAGTTCGATTCGCGCGTGGCCATCTATAACGGGGTCTCGCAGCGGCTTGGCCCCATCCAGCTTTCAACCCTCGAAGCCGTGACAGACATCCGGATGGATTCATTGCCCCAGTTCTCCCAGCAGCGGGTCCGGCAAACGGTCCCGGCGCGCGACCTCTACGATGCACAGCGGATCGTCAAGAACCTCGAAGGCACCGGCACCATTGCGCCTTCCGACGAATGCCTCACCGCGCCGCCCACTACGGCGCCCGCCACAGGCACCGCGTCTCCCACGGCAACGGCCACCAAGGCGCCGGCAACGGCCACCCCGACCGCACCGTCGCCGAGCCCCTCCAACCCTGCGGCGGCATCCAGCCCTGCCGCGTCGCCCAGCCCGACGGCCGTCTGTGAGGTGGGACAATGAGCCAGCTCAGCACCATCCCCAAACCCCGGCGCAACGTGGAGCTGTTGCTGCTGGTCCTTGCGCTCTCCGTCGGCATCGGCGCCAACATGCTGGTGGGCGTAGACCGGGAGAAAGCGTTCGACTCGGACTTCTGGTTCCAGTCCAGCCTCCTGGCGGCAGCCGCGCTGGTGTTTCATGTGGTCCTGCGCGTCAGGGCTAAATATGCCGATCCGGTAATGCTTCCGTTGGTTGTGGCCCTTAACGGCTTGGGCCTGGCCATGATTCACCGCCTCGACGCCCCCGGGGACGACACCGGCAACAACCAGCTCCGCTGGACCGTCATCGCCATGGCCGTAGCCATCGCCGTGATCTGGTTCCTCAAGGATCACCGCATCCTGCGCCGGTTCACCTACATCTCACTGGCCGTCAGCGCACTGCTGCTGATCCTTCCGCTGGTCCCTGGCATCAGCGCCGGGGAAATCCTGGGGGCACGGGTGTGGATCAGGCTGGGCCCCATGACCTTCCAGCCCGGCGAAATCGCCAAGATTACGCTGGCTATATTCTTCGCCGGGTATCTTTCGTCCAACCGTGACCTGATCCTGCTGGCCGGACGTAAGATCGGGCCGCTGCAGTTCCCCCGGTTCAAGGACATGGGCCCCATGATCACCGCGTGGCTGGTCAGCATCGGCGTGCTGATCTTCCAACGCGACCTCGGCTCCTCCGTCCTCTTTTTCGGCCTGTTCATCGTGATGATCTACGTCGCCACCAGCCGGATCAGCTGGGTCGTGATCGGCGTGGCGCTGATCCTGGGCGGCGGTTTCGTCGCCTCAAAGGTCTTCTCCCACGTCGGCCTGCGCATCGACGGCTGGCTGAACGCCTTCACCGACGACGTCTACGGGCGCCAGTTCGGCGGCAGCTACCAGATTGTGGAGGGCCTGTTCGGCATGGCCAACGGCGGGCTGGTGGGTACGGGCCTCGGCCAGGGCCGTCCCAATCTTGTCCCTTTCGCCAACAGCGACATGATCATCGCATCGTTCGGCGAGGAGCTGGGCCTGATCGGGATCTTCGCCATTGTCATGATGTACCTGCTGCTGTTCACCCGCGGATTCCGGGCGGCCCTCGGCACCCGGGACGCCTTCGGAAAACTCCTGGCCTGCGGGCTGTCGTTCGCTGTGGCCCTGCAGTGCTTTGTGGTGATCGGCGGTGTTACCCGGCTGATTCCGCTGACCGGTCTGACCACCCCGTTCCTGGCCGCCGGCGGTTCTTCCCTGTTGGCCAACTGGATCATCGTGGGCCTGCTGCTGATGATTTCGCATGCGGCCCGCGGTCCCGTTGACACCACTCCCATGCCGCCGGGCAACGAGGGCAACGAAACAAAACCCGTAGCCAGCAACACTTCAACCGAGGCGGTGAAACCCCTGTGAACCAGGCAATCAGGAACTCATGGGTGGCGGCCATCGCCCTGTTCGCGCTGCTCTTCGGCGCACTGAGCTATGTCCAGGTGGTGGGCGCGGACGATCTCAAGGCCAACGCCTGGAACAACCGCGCCATCCTGCAGGACTACTGCAACGACCGCGGCGCCATCATTGTGGGCGGGGACCCCGTGGCCGAATCCGTTGAGGGCTCGGAGCAGTGCGGATTCCAACGCACGTATCCGCAGCCCGAGCTCTATGCCGGCCTGACCGGTTTCTTCTCGCAGAACCACGGCGCCACCGGCCTGGAGCAGGCCATGCGTGATCAGCTCGCCGGCAGCTCGGACCAGCAGTTCCTGGACCGGATCGGCCAGCTCTTCCTCGGCAGCCAGCCGAAGGGGGCGTCGGTGGAGCTGACGGTCGATCCCGCGCTGCAAAAGCTCGCCTACGATCTGATTCCGGATGGCCAGCGGGGATCCATCGTGGTCACCAACCCCAAGACCGGCGCCATTCTCGCCATGGCCTCCAAACCGTCCTATGACCCCAACCTCATCGCCACGCAGGACCCAACGGCTGAAGACGCCAACATCAACGAGCTGCTCAAGGTGCCCGGGATCAACCTGTACCAGAACGTCAGCGGACCCACGGGAGAGATGCTCGCCCCGGGCTCGGTGTTCAAGCTGGTGACCACGGCGGCGGCCCTGAACTCCGGTAAGTACAACAAGGACAGCGAGCTGCCCAATCCTGCGCAGATGCCCTTCACCGGAATCGACTACACACTGCCCAACTACGCCGGCGGCAACTGCTACACCCGGACCACCGCCAGCTTTGCCTTTGCCCTGCAGCAATCCTGCAATACGCCGTTCGCCAGCATTGCCCTTGACCTCGGCCGGGACGCCATCGCGGAACAGGCGGCAAAGTTCGGTTTCGGCGAGGAGATGGGTGACCAGCTCAAGCTCGCCTACGCCCAGGGCAACGGCTTCCCGGACGACCTGGACGAGCCAGGCCTGGCCCAGTCCGTCATCGGCCAGAAGGATACGCGGGCCACACCGCTGCAGATTGCCATGATGACCGCGGCCATCGCGAACAACGGCGTCCAGATGAAACCCAGCCTGGTCAAGACCTTGCGGTCCCCGGATCTGCGTGTCATCGATGAGCCAAAGCCTGAGGCGCTGCGGACGTCGACTTCCCCGGAAATTGCCAAGCAGATCACCGAGTGGATGACCAGCGCCGTGAGCGAGGGTATTGCCGGCGGCGCGGGCATCCCCGGTGTCCAGGTGGCCGGCAAGACCGGAACCGCCGAACTGGGCAACGGCCTGAACAACTCCTGGTTCACCGGGTTTGCCCCGGCGAACAACCCGCAGGTGGGTGTCACCATCGTCATGGAAGGCGTGGACATCACCACCGGCGCACAGCTAACCAGTCCGAATGCGAAGAAGATTTTTGAGGCGGTGTTGAATAAGTGAGGCCAACAACAGGAATCACCCTCGGCGGCAGATTCCAGCTGACCACACGGATTGCGATCGGCGGGATGGGCGAGGTCTGGAAGGCCAAAGACCTCGTCCTGGGCCGCATCGTCGCCATCAAGGTGCTGAAGGAGGAGTACACCGGCGATCCCGGTTTCCTCCAGCGCTTCCGTGCGGAGGCACGGCACACTGCACTGCTGAACCATGTGGGCATCGCCAATGTGTTCGACTACGGCGAAGAAGAGGGCTCGGCCTACCTGGTCATGGAGCTGGTCCCCGGCCAGCCGCTGAGCAGCATCATCGAACACGAACAGGTGCTGTCCCCGGACCGGACCCTGTCCATGATGGCGCAGACTGCCCGCGCCCTGTCCGTAGCCCACGCCCAGGGCCTGGTGCACCGCGACATCAAGCCCGGCAACCTGCTCATCACCCCGGAGGGCCGGGTGAAGGTGACGGACTTCGGCATCGCCCGCCTGGCCGACCAGGTCCCGCTGACGCAGACAGGCCAGGTGATGGGCACCGCCCAGTACCTTGCCCCGGAGCAGGCCACCGGCCAGACAGCCACGGGCTCCTCGGACATCTACTCGCTCGGCGTGATCGGCTACGAGTGCCTCACCGGGCACCGGCCGTTCTCCGGCGAATCCCAGATTGCCATCGCCCTGGCGCAGGTCAACGACGCACCGCCACCGCTTCCGGAAAGCCTGCCCAAACCGGTCCGCGCGCTCCTGATGTCCATGCTGGCCAAGGATCCCAAGAACCGTCCGGCCAATGCGATCAAGCTCTCTGAAGCCGCCGAGGCCATCCGTAACGGGGACATCAGCGCCGCACATGCCGCCGTTCCCGGCATGCTCCTGTTCGAAGCGGCCACCGGCCCCATCACGGCACCGGTGGACATTGCCACGGCACCCACGGGTGTTATCAGCCAGAAGGACAGCAATACGACGTCCACCTCGGCCCTGCCGGTGCTCGGCGCCGCGGCTGCGGGTGCCGCCGCCGGTGCTGCGGCCGCGGGGACTGCCGATGCGGCAACTGACGGCCCGGCCACCAGCGCCATGACCGGAGCCGGGAGCACGCTGTCCCGCGCAGACGCGCTGGCCGCGGAGCGCAGCTGGGTCCAGGACGAAGGTACGTACGACGACGAACCCGCCGACGAGCCCGACCGTCGCGGCCGCAGCCCCTGGACGTGGCCGCTGATCGCCTTGATCCTGCTGGTCCTGTTCGCACTGGTTGGGTTCTTCCTGACGCAGCAGGGGATCTTCTTCCCCAAGGACGCCGCCACTAGCTCTGCGTCCAGCAACCCGCCGTCCACGAGCGCCAGCCCCACGAGGACCTCGCAGTCAGCGACGCCCACGCCCACCCAGCCCAGCGTTACGCCCACGCCTACCACCGAAACCGTGAACATCATCCCCGAGGCATATCTCGGCAAGGATTACCGGGTGGTGCAGTCGGAACTCTCCGCCATGGACCTCGATGTCACCATCGAGTCGCAGGTGGACGCGAATTCGGCGCCGAACACGGTCATCGCGTTGTCCCGGACGGGACGGGTGGAGGTTGGCTCCGCGGTGACCATCACCTACGCCGTCGCGCCCCCCGCCCCCACCCAGACGGAGACCACCGCCGCACCGCCGACGAGTTCCGAATCGGCTCCTGCGGAGACCGAACTGCCCGCCTGCAACTCCGGCGAACTGCCGGGACTGCCCCCTACCTGCGCACCGTAGCAGCCTGGTTTGCACGTGAGTGATTCGCCCCGCACCCCGCTCCACCGTGAGGACAGCCTCCCGGTGGACAATCAGCGTGTCCTGAGTGGACGCTACGAACTCGGCGGACTGATCGGCCGTGGGGGGATGGCGGACGTCCACAGCGGACTGGACACCAGGCTTGGCCGGACGGTCGCCATCAAACTCCTCCGCCCGGACATGGCACGGGATCCGCAGTTCCAGGCCCGGTTCAAGCGGGAAGCGCAGTCCGTGGCGGCGCTCAACCATCCATCCATTGTGGCCATCTATGACACCGGCGAACACCTGGTTCAGGACGGCTCCGAGGACAGCGTCCGGGTGCCCTACATCGTGATGGAGTTCGTGGAGGGCAAAACCCTCCGCGACCTGATCCGCGCCAAGGAAGTGAGCATCGACAGGGCCATCGAATTCTGCCTCGGCGTCCTTTCCGCGCTCGAATACAGCCACAAAGCGGGCATCGTCCACCGGGACATCAAGCCGGCCAACGTGATGTACTGCGAGGGATCCAATTCGGTAAAAGTCATGGACTTCGGGATCGCCCGGGCCATGGCCGATTCGTCGGCCACCATGACCCAGACCCAGGCAGTGGTGGGAACCGCCCAGTACCTTTCACCGGAACAGGCCCGGGGTGAAACCGTTGACGCGCGCAGCGACCTCTACTCAGCGGCCTGCCTGCTCTACGAGATGCTCACCGCCCGCCCGCCCTTCATCGGCGACAGCCCCGTCTCGGTGGCGTACCAGCACGTCCGCGAAATTCACGAGCCCGCCAGCAGCCTGAACCCGGAGGTGTCGCCGGCGCTGGACAGCGTCCTGGCCAAGGCCCTGCAAAAGAACCGGGACGACCGCTTCCAGGATGCCGCGGCCTTCCGTCGGGCACTGCGGGCGGCCCGGGCGGGTGTGGCTGTCGCTGCGCCCCCGGCAACCGAGGCCCCCACGGATCCCAACGACCACGTGCCCACGCCGGAACGCACGCCGGCAACCGAGGCGTTTGACGTCACCGGTGCGGGCTTCCTCGACGATGCCCCCACCGGCCGGTACGACCTCGCGGACATGCACGACGACGGCACAGCAGTCCGCGTGTCAGCGTCCGCACCGCTGGACTCCCAGGAACCGGACGAACTGCCCCTGGGCCTCCCCCCGGAACGTGTGCGGACCGCACGGCAGAAGTCCCGCCGTCGCACCTGGATTGGCGTCCTGATAGTTTTCACACTTCTGGTCCTGGCCGGCGGCGGCCTGTGGCTCTTTCAGATGATGAATCAGCCTCCTCCCGCGCCCCCCAAGGTGGAGGTACCGGTAGTCGCCTCACTGAGCGAGTCAGAAGCGCTGCAGGTACTCTATGGCGCCAAACTGGACCCGGAGATCAAACGCAGCACGCACGAGACCGTGCCCAAGGGGACAGCCATCGGCACTGATCCGGCGGCAGGAACGTCGCTGGATCCGAATGCAGGGGTGATCCTGAACATCTCCGAGGGTCCCAGCGCCTTGAAGATCCCGGAAAACCTTCCCGGCCAGACTGAGGCCGCGGCCCGCGATATCCTGCGCCAGACCGGGCTGGTGGGAGCACCCTCCACCACCGAGACCAACAGCGCCACGGTGCCCCGCGGCAGGGTGATCACCACCAGCCCCGCGCCCGGCCAGCTGGTCGCTCCCGGCAGCACGGTGGAGATCGTTGTTTCCACCGGCAAGGTGGCCATGCCCGAGCTGCGTGGCCGCACGCGCGCAGAGGCGGAAACGGCGCTCAAGGAACTGGGCCTGGTACCCACCGTCGAGGAAGTGGAGAACTCCCAGGTGGAGGCTGGCCGCGTGACTGACCAGAGCGAGCCCGTCAACGCAGCGGTTGACCAGGGCAAGACCGTCAATATCGTGGTGGCCAAGAAGCCCGCGCCTCCGCCCTCACCGTCCCCCACCCCAACCGACCCGCCTGAGGACAGGGACGAGGAGTGACCCGCACAGACTCGCCGGCGCCCTAACTGAACTGTTTCGTAGCGCCTGTTAGTAGCTGACCTGTTTATGAAACCGGCCCCGTGTTCGCAAGGAACACGGGGCCGGTGCTTTCAGCGGGTCAGTGCTGGAAGGGGCTCGGTACTAAAAAGGGCTCAGTGCTGGATAAGCGGGCTCAGCGTGGCGGCGCGGGCGGCCGCACCGGCCATGCCCAGCGACTCGAGCCAGTTGCCCAGCATCTGGTAGCCGCCTTCAGTCAGGACGGACTCAGGGTGGAACTGCACGCCGCACAGCGGTGCCGTGCGGTGCTGCAGTCCCATGATCACTCCGGAGGCCGTCTCGGCTGTGATCTCCAGGACGTCCGGGATGGTGTCCCGCACGGCCGCCAGCGAGTGGTAGCGCGTGGCCGTCACGGGGGAGGGGAGCCCGGCAAAGACGCTGGTTCCGTTGTGCTCCACGAGGGATGTTTTGCCGTGCATCAGTTCCGGCGCGTGGGTCACCGTGCCGCCGTAGGCTTCCGCCAGTGCCTGGTGGCCCAGGCAGACGCCGAACATCGGTTTGCTGTTTCCGCCGCACCATTTGATCAGCTCGATGCACACGCCTGCTTCGGCGGGGTTGCCCGGGCCCGGTGAGACGAGCACGCCGTCGCGGGTTTCTGCCATCTCGATGGCCTCGGCGAGGGTCACGTCGTCATTGCGCACCACGGTTGTTTCGGCGCCGAGTTCCTGGAGGTATCCCACCAGGGTGTAAACGAAGCTGTCGTAGTTGTCTACGACCAGGATTTTAGTTGTGGTCATGGCTGGCTTGCGGCACCAATCGTTGAGTCGGTGAATTGGGTGAGATCGGACATCCAGGGGAACAGGAACTGGACCATGAGGACCAGTGCGCCGGCAATGAGCACCAGCGACGTGAAAATCCGCAGCCAGAGGGGGCCCGGCAGGTGGCGGAATATCCAGCCGTACATGCTCAGCGTCCTCCTACCGCTGCGGCGACCTGCGCAGCAATTTCGGCTGGCGGACCCGCAGACGCCGGACGCCAGCTGTCCAGCAGCGCATAAGCAATGATGCGCTCCTCGGCGCCGAAGCGCGGGTTGCAACTGGTCATGGTGAGGAAGCTTTCGGTGGGGGTGACGCCCGCCCGGGTCGGCACGGGTTCCAGGACGTCGGTGCGGGACGGCATCACGATCTGGTTGTTCCGGAACACGTACACATAGAACCCGTCCTTGGTCTGGACATAGATTTTGTCGCCTGGCACCAAAGTGTGGATATTGTCCAGGACAGCGCCGTGGGTCTGCCGGTGGCCGGCAACCGCGAAGTTACCCACCGCGCCAGGCATGGCCGTGGTGGGGTAGTGACCCAGTCCCAGTGTGTCCAGGACATCGCCGCTGGTTCCCTCGCACGATGGGCCGGGTGTACTTGTTGCCGAACCGGGGGATGTACATAATGCCGATCGTGCCGGCGTGGCCGGGCGCCGTGCCGACGACGGGGCGCCCGTAGTCCACCGGCTCCGCCGGCTCTTCCTGATCGGCGCCGGACGGCTCAGCTGATGCCGCGTCGCCCAGTCCCTGGGCGAATTCCTTGATGACGGCGCTCTGCCGGGCATCGGATTCCACATTTGTCCACCACAGTTGCCAGGCCACAAACAGCAGCAGGATGATGCCGGCCGTGATGAGCAGTTCGCCGAACACCTGCACGGTTCCACGCAGGATGGACGTGCGGGCGGGCTGCACACGTGCGGGCCGCCTGGCGGCACGCCTCGCCCTTTCCTGCACTACCACGCGTTCTCCTCCGGGGTGGCCGCGCCGGGCAATAGTGCTCCCCGAACTGCGGCTAGAATTGACTGCTAGTAAGAATCCAGATTTGACCAAGATCGCGCAGACCGATGGCAACTTCCTTCTTGCAGGATATCAAGCCCGCGGCGCCGAGCTTGTTCCAGTCCGCCAAGGAGAACACGTGCCCGAGTCAAAGCCACGCCGGAAGCCTTCCAGCGCGCAGCCCGCATCCGCGGCGCAGGCGTACAAGCCCAACGCCATCTGGTTCAAACCCGTGATGTTTGGCCTGATGATCATCGGCCTCCTGTGGATCATCACCTTCTACATCAGCGAAGGCCGTTTCCCGGTCCAGGCCTGGGAGTCATGGAACATTGTGGCCGGCTTCGGCATCGCCATCATCGGCTTCCTGATGACAACGCGCTGGCGCTCCTGACGCTGGCTCCGGCAACAGCATGACCCCCGCGGCCGCCCGCACGGACGGCACCATCCTCGGTGACGACGGCCTTGCCCGTCCGCCGTGGGCCTCAGCAGATCCGCTCCTGCGGGAGTACTACGACACCGAGTGGGGCCTCCCGGTCCGGGACGAGCAGGGACTTTACGAACGCATCAGCCTGGAGGGCTTCCAGGCCGGCCTGTCGTGGGCCACCATCCTCCGCAAGCGTCCGGCCTTCCGGGCCGCCTTCCACAACTTCCACCCGGACACAGTTGCCGCCTTTACCGAGGCGGACATCGAACGCCTGCTTCAGGATCCCGGCATTGTCCGCAACCGGCTCAAGATCCGGGCCGCCATCACCAATGCCCGGGCCACTGTCAGCCTCAGGGAACGGGGCGGCCTGGTTGACTTTGTCTGGCAGTTCCAGCCCAACACCACGCCCCAGCCGGCCAGCCACGCTGACATTCCCACGCAATCAGCGGAATCCGTGGCGCTGTCCAAAGCCCTGCGGAAACAAGGATTCTCCTTTGTTGGCCCCACCACCATGTTTGCGCTGATGGAGGCGATCGGCATGGTGGACACGCATCTCGTGGCCAGCCACCGGCGCGGTTCCTCAGGCGTCTGGCCGGCCTAACCGGCCGTCCTGTGAAGCGAGTTCTCCCCAGCTGTTGGGAAAGTTATCCACAATGTGTATAACTTTCGTCCATTTCCGGGCAGGGGGCTCTTAGGCAGGCCCTGACGCACGGGACACCGGCCGACTTGATTAAACGCACAGTTATTAACAGTGTGGATTAGCTGTGGATAACGGCGCGCCGAGCGTCGCCTCTCGCCGTGGATCACGAAGCTCAGCGGTGACTCCCATCCGGCGCAGCCGCGCTCAGCGCCTAGCCTTCCGCGCGGACCGGATGGTGGCTGGTGATGGAAACGCGGTTGAAGGCATTGATCGTGATCGCGAGCCAGCTAACCACAGAAAACTCCTCAGCGCTGAGATGTTCGCGCGCATTTGATTCCTCGAGCTGGCGGGTGCGGTGGTCCGGGAGTTCCGTAACGGACTCGGCCAGGGCAAGCGCCGCCCGCTCCTTCTCCGTGAACAGCTCGGTGTCGCGCCAGGCAGGCAACACGGCCAGCCGCTGCGGGCTCTCCCCGGCCTTCACAGCGTCCCCCACATGCATATCCAGGCAATAGGCGCAGCCGTTGATCTGCGAGATCCGCACGTACAGCAGTTCAATGGTCTTCCGGTCGATCCCGGCCTCTTCAGCGGCGTCACGCACTTTCAGCCCCAGCCCGTTCAGCGCCCGCCACACCGCGGGATGCTGCTTGTCGAGAAAGATGTGCTGTGTTGTGGTGGCGCTCATGGCGGTCCTCCTGGCTGGGGAACATTTGTGGCTCGACGTCTACCAAACACCCTGCCATAAGCCACGGTTTTCCACTTACTAACACTCGACTACCCACAACTTATCCACAGTTGTGGACAACAATCCACAGGCCGGGTCGGCACGTACCTCCCACAGGCCACACTCAAGGAAACAGGCAACGTTAACTACACGCCTGTGACTTATTAACACTGTGAATAACCCTGTTGATACGCATGCGTCAGACGCTCTCCCCTGGACCCAGGAAGCCAGAAAGTGGAAAGTTATCCACAATTGCCCGCGAAACGGGTCGTTTTTCCACTTAACCACAGGCTCATCCCCAGAGGTTTTCCACAATTGTGGATAGCCTTGGCGGCATATTCTGGAAAACGGCTGGCTTACGGGAGCTGGGGCACGTGGCCGGCATGAACTACACCTATGTAAGTTACCAACAGTGTGGATAACCCCTGTGGATAACCTTGAAGTCCTCGCGAGCCATCGCGGCCTCAATCACGTGGCAAAACCGCCCGCACAGCATGGACGCGCACGGTCGCGGATCGCGTCGACGCTCACGGTAGCGGGCCCAGCGTCGCGGCCCCCGGTCCAGGGTCGCGGGTCTAGGGTCGCGGGTCTAGGGTCCGGGTCAGGGTCGCGGGTCCAGGGTCGCGGCCCTGTGTCCAGGGTCGCAGGTCGCGCTTCGCGGAGAGCGTTTGGCCCGCACCGCAGGTAAGGAGCCCGGCACACGCAGCTGGCCCCGGGGCCGCGCCACCGGAGGGCAATTGGCAGAGGAACGCAGAAGACCCCGGCGTCCACTGGGGGACACCGGGGTCTTGGGTTCTGGGGTTGGGGGGCTTAGCCGCAGGCGGGCGGGCGGCCTAGCCTGTGGTGACCTTGACCCAGCTCACGGCGATGAGGAGGACCAGTACGGCGGCGAGCCCGGCCGCCTGGATCAGGCCCTGCCGGGGGCCGCGGGGCGTATAGGCAATAACGGCAGCACACAGGCCGCCGGCGATCAGGCCGCCGAGGTGGGCCTGCCAGGCAATCTGGGGGACCACAAAGCCAATCACGCCGTTGATGGCGATGAGCACCCACAGCTGCCGGGTGTCCCCGCCGCGGTGCCGCTGCACCAGGAGCATTGCTCCGAAGAGGCCGAAGATGGCGCCGGAGGCGCCCACGACGCCGGTGAGCGGAACACCCGGTTCGTAGCCGGGGGTGAGGGCCAGGTAGCCCACAGATCCGCCGATGGCCGAGATCAGATACAGCGCCAGGAACCGGACGCGGCCCATGAGGGGTTCGAGTGCCTGGCCGAAAATCCACAGCATGTACATGTTCAGCACAATGTGGAGGATGAAACCCTGGGAGTGCAGGAACGCCGCCGTCAGCATGCGCCATGGTTCGAACTGGCCGTATTCCGGCGCGGCAAAGATGTTGGCGAACGCCAGGTTCTGGTAGATCCACTCGTCGGGAACTATCCACTGCAGCACGTACATCACCGCGCACAGCGCAATGATGCCGAACGTCACCAGTGGTTTGCCCGTAGTCACGGCGCCGCCGTACACACTCCTGACGGCCGGCGTCGTCCGTTTTGTTTCGTTGACGCAGTCAACGCACTGGAACCCGACGGCGGCCGCCCGCTGGCAGTCCGGGCAGGCAGGACGCCCGCAGCGCTGGCAGCGCACATAGGAGGGCCTGTCCGGGTGCCTGGGGCACACCGGAACCTGCGCGGACGGCTCAGCCGCCGGAATTCCGTAGCTCATGCGATGGAGTTAGAGCTGCTCGATGTCGATGCTGTTGATGGTGACATCCTCTACCGGACGGTCGCCCATGCCGGTGCGGACACCTTCGATGGCGTCCACGACCTTCTTGGAATCCTCGTCAGCCACCTCGCCGAAGATGCTGTGCTTGCCCTGCAGCCAGTCGGTGGGGATGGTGGTGATGAAGAACTGTGAACCGTTGGTGCCCTTGCCGCCCTGGATGCCGGCGTTGGCCATGGCCAGCTTGTACGGGGCGTTGAAGCTGAGCTCGGGGTGGATTTCGTCGTCGAACTTGTAGCCCGGTCCGCCCACGCCGCGGCCCAGCGGATCGCCGGCCTGGATCATGAAGTCCTTGATGATGCGGTGGAAGATGGTGCCGTTGTACAGCGGCGTGCCGGTCTTGTCCTCGCCGGTCTCGGGGTGGGTCCAGGCCTGCTCGCCGGTGGCCAGGCCAACAAAGTTCTTGACCGTCTTGGGCGCGTGGTTGCCGAAGAGGTTGACGACGATGTCGCCGAGGCTGGTGTGGATGGTTGCTTTTGCAGTTGCGATGGCAGTCATACCGCCCATTCTTCCACGGCGGGTCAACGCGGAAAGCGGCTGGACCGGGAGTTCCGCGCTGGGTGAAATCAGCTGTAAATCCGGTGGAAGAATAGCCGGTGCAGGTCAATCCACGTAGGCTAACAACAGAACCGTCACATTAATCGGGAGGTAGTTGTGAAGAAATCGGATCGTATTGCCCGTGACCTTGAACAGTCAGTCAACAGCGCAGTTGAGAACGCCAAGGACTGGGCATCCCCCCGCGTGGAAGCAGCAGTGGACTGGGCCGTTCCCCGCCTGCAGCATGGCCTGGACACCGCATCTCCCAAGATCCAGGAAGGGCTCAAGACTGCAGCCCACAACCTGGCCGACGGCGTTGCTACAGTGACCCCGCGGATCCAGGAGGGTCTGGCGCACCTTGCCCCCAAAATCCACGACGCCGTTGAGGTCACCACTCCTCGCCTGCACGAGGCCGTGGACAGGGCCACCCCCGTTATCCTGAACGCCCGGGACCGCGTTGTGGTGGAATACCTGCCGCGCCTCTCCGACCAGATCGGCCACGCCTCCGAGGCTGTACACCGCACGCTGGAAAGCGCTCCCACGCATGTGGACGCCGTGGCTAAGCGGCTGGCCGATTCCGGTGTAGTGCACTCCCTCCAGGAGCAGGCACAGACGGCCGGCACCCAGTTCCGGGCCGCCGCCCATGAAGCGGGCAAGGCCGTGGGCATCCAGATCGCGGAGCCCCAGAAGCCCAAGAAGCGCGGCTGGCTGGTGTTCGGCATCATCGCGGCCGCTGTCGCCGCGGGCGTTGCCGCCTGGAAGGCGTCCAAGCCCGTGGAGGATCCCTGGAAGACGCCGTCTCCGGTGACGCCCACCCCGGCTCCGGTTCCTGCCACCACGGTGAACGACGCGAAGGACACTGCAGAGGAAGCCGCCAGCAAGGCTGCAGCTGCCACGGCCTCGGCGTCCGCCGCTGTTGCTGACAAGGCAGAGGATGTTGCCGAGGATGCCAAGGACACCGCGGACGAGGCTGCCGATAAGGCCAAGCACCTGGCCGACGAGTCAGCTGACGCGGAGGCCAAGGCTTCCCCTGACGCCAAAACGGCCATTAAGAACATTGCGTCCAACATGAACGGTTCCGCAGGCAAGAACACCATCTGATTTTTCCGGCGCAGCTGCGCCGTCCTCTGAAGGGGTCCCGCCTGACGCGGGGCCCCTTCAGTGTTTTCCCAGAGTTTGTCCGGCCTCCGTCCGGTCGCACGTGGGACGCACCACGATCGGTGCTAAATTTGGACTGATGTCAGCCGATCAATCCTCTGGGGATGCCTTGAACGACGCAGCACAGCCGCCCCGCGTGTCCATTGTCATCCCGGCGTACAACGAGGAAAGTGTTATCCGGCAGTGCCTCATTGCTGCCGTTTACCAATCGGTGCCCGCCCACGAGATCATCGTGGTGGACAACCTCTCCACGGACCGCACCGCCGCCATCGTGGCGCAGATGCAGCTGGAGTACCCGGAGAGCCCCATCATCCTGCTCAGCCAGCATCAGGACCAGGGCCTGATTCCCACCCGTAATTTCGGCCTCAACCACGCCACCGGCGACATCCTGGGCCGCATCGACGCCGACTCTGTGGTGGAGCCGGACTGGGTGGAGCAGGTCCAGAAGGCGTTCCAGGACCAGTCTGTGCAGGCAGCAACCGGCCCGGTGGTCTATTACGACATGCCCATGCGCCGCTTCGGCCTCAAAGCCGACGACAAGATGCGCCAACTGATGCTGAAGCTCGCCAAGCACCAGTACCACTTCCTGTTCGGCTCCAACATGGCCCTGCGGGCCACCGCCTGGGAAACCATCCGGGCCGAAACGTGCCGTGATGAGAAGGACGAGATGCATGAGGACATTGACCTCTCCCTGCATCTTGCCGACCACGAGCTCAAGGTTCAGTACTGGCCCCAGATGGTCTCCGGCATGTCCGCCCGCCGGCTTGAAGATTCCCCTCGCGACTACCGCTACTACGTGACCCGCTTCGACCGCACGTACAAGGCGCATAACGTCAAGAAGATGGCCCTCAAGGCTCCCATGGTGGTGTTCTTCTCGGTCTACTTCCCGGCCAAGCTCCTGCGGGCCATCCACACGGTCAATACCGCCCAGCCTGTCCGCCGCGGCGGTCAGTAACCGCCCTCCTGCCTCCGGCGGCGGCCGTCAGTCCGTTCCGAGTTCGGCGAGCCTGTCCGACGGCGGTTCCCCCGTTTGTGTGCCTCCCGCTGAGGCAGTGCGCCGCTGGCGGCTGAAGCCCGGACGCCTGTCCCATAACCACCACTGCGAGGCCCGCAAGGATGAGTCCCAGACCGGCGTAGGTGCCCGCAGGGAGCGTCTCGTCCAGGAACACTGCCGCCAGAAGAGCCGCGCCGGGGATCTCCAGCAGGATGATCATCGACACCAGAAGTGGGCTCATAGTGGCCAGCAGGTGATTGAAGGCGGTGTGGCCGATTAGTTGGGCACACACGGTGATGGCCAGGATCCCCAGCCAGCCAACGGCGTCGAACCCTACCAGCGGCTGGCCGCTGAACAGCGCCAGCACCGCCACCAACGCGGCGCACATGCCGTAGCAGAGCGTGGTGTAGGTCCCCGTGGTCATGCTCTGGCGGGCCTTGCCGCCGGCCAGGGTGTAGAGGCCTGCCAACGCCCCTCCTGCCACGGCCAGGACGTCGCCCAGCAAGGCGTCAGGCGAGGAACCCATGTCGAACCCGGTGATGGTGAGAACGCCGCCGAAGGCGATACCCAGCCCCGCCAGCACCTGCCAACGGTGCCTGGTCCCGCGGAAGAGCTGGAAGACGGCGATCCAAGCCGACTGCAGGCAGACCAAGGCGGTGGCGGCAGCCACGGACGTGAGCTGCAGGGACGTGATGAAGCAGGCGAAGTGCAGGGCCAGTGCGACGGCTGCCAGCAGGGACCAGCGGAACTCGGGACCGGTGACGCGGCCGAACTGCCGGGGTTCGCGGACCAGCGTTGGCGTGGCCATCACGGCAGCCGCGATCGCGTTGCGCCAGAAGGCGATGGCGAGGGCACTGACCGTGGTGGCACCGAGGGTGGCGGCGATCAGCGGCCCGGAGGAAGCCACGCCCAGCACCCCAAGGGCTGCGAGAAGGAGGTTCACTGTTTAACCCTACTGTCGAGCCTTAACACTGCGGAGCCTTAACGACAGAGTCCCGGCCAGCGTTTCCGCTGGCCGGGACTCTCTTATGGTGGAGGCACGGGGACTCGAACCCCGAACCCCCTGCTTGCAAAGCAGGTGCGCTACCAATTGCGCCATGCCCCCATAAGAAGCAACCCGTCAATCATACCCTAGAACCGTGAAGCCTTTTGCCAGCTTCCGTTCCGGGGTTCCGGCCTATTCGACCTGGTCGGTCGACTGGCTCCAGACTGTTTTCCGGGCTTCGGATTCCTGTGCCTTCTTGTAGAGCAGGACGCCTGCGATCGCAGCTGCGAGTACCAGCAACTTCTTCACATGCACCCCGTTCCGGCTCTGCCTGCCGCTAAGCAAACCAAACCTTCCATGAAACCTGCACAGGTTCCGTGGGCGTACCAGGACTTGAACCTGGGACCTCTTCGTTATCAGCGAAGCGCTCTAACCGCCTGAGCTATACGCCCCGATGCCTCATCGGGCCGAGACATGACTTTACAGCACATCCCGGCCCGATCTCAAATCGAGGCATTTCGCCGGAGAATTTCCGGTGAAATTATGGGATTTCAGTCGTCCGTGAGGGTCACGCCGATGCCGCCCACAAGGGTGGCCGAGATGTTGTACAGCACGGCAGACAGCATGGACAGGGCCGTCAGCAGGACAACGTTCACTACGGCGATGATGGTGGCAAAGGATGCCACCTGGCCCAGGGACGCAACCTTCTTAAGTTCGAAGCCGGCGCCCTCGGAACCTGCCAGGGTGCCCAGGAGGCTGTCCACCTGGTCAAAGATTCCGGTGAGGTCCAGGACGGTCCACAGGACGATGGCCGCCACCACGGTGACGATTCCCAACGCCACGGAGAGCAGGAAGGCCATCTTCAGGACGGACCAGGGGTCCACCTTGCTGACAAGCAGCCGGGCACGCCTGACCTTGGCCTTGGGAGCGGGCTTGACCAGGCCGGGCTGGGCCTGTCCTGGCCGCTGGCCGGCTGCAGCCGGGCGCTGGCCCGGTTGTCCCTGGACCGGCCGTTGTCCCGGCTGGCCCTGCGCAGGCCGCTGGCCTTGTGCCGGGCGCTGGCCGGGAACAGCAGGACGCTGGCCCGGGGCGCCGGTGGGAGCCGCAGGCCGCTGCTGCGGCCGGACAGGAGCGTTCACCCGGGGTGCTGCCGCGGGCGGCGGTGTTCCGCCGGGGACAGTGCTGCTCGGCTTGGGATATGAGTCGGGATTACTCACTCGTTACCTCCGGTGTAGTCTTCGTTCGGCTCAGCGTCGCCGGAGGCGTCCTCTGACTCAACAGCCGGTGATGTTTCTGGTGTTGATGCTGACCCTGCGGATCCCTCGGAGGACCCGGCGTCTTCAGCCAACGTTACGTCATCCTCCAGGGATTCCTCGCCCTCAAGACCGCGTTCGCTGTTGCGGGCCACTTCGATGATGCGGTCGTTTTTGTCCGGTTTTGCGAAGATGACACCCATGGTGTCGCGGCCCTTGGCCGGCACCCCGGCGACGGATGAACGGACAACCTTGCCGCCTTCCATGACCACCAGGACCTCATCCTCTTCCTGGACAATCAGGGCGCCGACGAGGTGTCCGCGTTCCTCCTGGTACTTGCCCACCTTGATGCCGAGGCCGCCACGGCCCTGCAGGCGGTATTCCTCCACGGCCGTCCGCTTGGCGTAGCCGCCTTCGGTGACGACGAAGACGAACGAGCCATCTGTGACGACGTCGGCGGCCAGGAGTTCGTCATCCTCACGGAACTTCATTCCCGTCACGCCGGAGGTGGCCCGGCCCATGGGGCGCAGGGCGTCGTCGGTGGCGGTGAAGCGGATGGACTGGCCCATGCGTGAGACGAGCATGAGGTCGTCCGTTTCCGAAACCAGCTGCGCCGAAACCAGTTCGTCCTCGTCACGGAGGTTGATCGCAATGACACCGGCGGACCGGTTGGTGTCATAGTCCTCGAGGCGGGTCTTCTTGACCAGGCCGCGCTTGGTGGCCAGCACCAGGTAAGGGGCCTGCTGGTAGTCCTTGAGGTCCAGGACCTGGGCGATGTGTTCGTCCGGCTGGAAGGCCAGCAGGTTCGCGACGTGCTGTCCCTTGGCGTCCCGTCCGGCTTCGACCAGTTCGTATGCCTTGGCGCGGTAGACGCGGCCCAGGTTGGTGAAGAAGAGAAGCCAGTGGTGGGTGGTGGTCACAAAGAAGTGCTCCACGACGTCGTCGCCGCGCAGCTGGGCACCCTTGATGCCCTTGCCGCCGCGCTGCTGCGAGCGGTAGTTGTCGCTGCGGGTGCGCTTGACGTAGCCGCCGCGCGTGATGGTGACAACCATTTCCTCTTCGGGGATCAGGTCCTCCATGGACATGTCGCCGTCGAAGCCCATCAGGATCTTCGTCCGGCGGTCATCGCCATGCTTGGCCACAATCTCGCCCAGTTCGGTGCTGATGATTTCGCGCTGCCGCGACTCGGAGGCCAGGATCGAGTTGTATTCGGTGATCAGCGCTTCAAGTTCAGAATGCCGGTCCTGGATTTTCTGGCGTTCCAAGGCGGCCAGGCGGCGCAGCTGCATGTCCAGGATGGCCCGTGCCTGCAGCTCATCAATATCGAGCAGCTGCATCAGTCCGTCGCGCGCGGCTTCTGTGGTGTTGGACGCACGGATCAGCGCAATCACTTCATCGAGCATGTCCAGGGCCTTCAGGAGTGCACGCAGGATGTGCGCCTCTTCCTCGGCCTTGCGCAGGCGGTACCGGGTCCGGCGCGCAATGACGTCCAGCTGGTGCGTGACCCAGTGGCGGATGAACGCGTCCAGGCTCAGCGTGCGCGGCACACCGTCCACGATGGCCAGCATGTTGGCGGAGAAGTTGCTCTGCAGTTCGGTGTGCTTGTAGAGGTTGTTCAGCACCACCTTGGCCACGGCGTCGCGCTTGAGCACAATGACCAGGCGCTGGCCGGTGCGGCCGGAGGTTTCATCACGGAGGTCCGCGATGCCGGAGATCTTGCCGTCCTTAACCAGCTCGGCGATCTTGATGGCCAGGTTGTCAGGGTTGGCCTGGTACGGCAGTTCGGTGACCACCAGGCAGGTGCGGCCCTGGAGTTCCTCCACGTTGACCACGGCGCGCATGGTGACGGACCCGCGGCCGGTCCGGTACGCGTCCTCGATGCCCTTGTGGCCCAGGATGGTTGCTCCCGTGGGGAAGTCAGGTCCCTTGACGCGCAGCAGCAGCTCTTCCAGCAGCTCCTCGCGGGTGGCGGTGGGGTTGGCCAGGTACCACTGGACGCCGTCGGCTACTTCGCGGAGGTTGTGCGGCGGAATGTTGGTGGCCATGCCCACGGCGATGCCGGAGGAGCCGTTGACCAGCAGGTTGGGGAAACGTGCCGGCAGGATGGTGGGTTCCTGGTTCTTGCCGTCGTAGTTGTCCTGGAAGTCGACGGTCTCCTCGTCGATGTCCCGGACCATCTCCATGGCGAGCTGGGCCATCTTGGTTTCGGTGTACCGCGGCGCGGCGGCACCGTCGTTGCCGGGCGAACCGAAGTTGCCCTGGCCCAGGGCCAGCGGGTACCGCATGGTCCAGTCCTGGATGAGGCGGACCAGGGCGTCGTAGATCGCGGTGTCGCCGTGGGGGTGGTACTGGCCCATGACTTCGCCCACCACACGGGCACACTTGTTGAACGAACGGTCCGGCCGGTAGCCGCCGTCGAACATTGCGTACAGCACGCGGCGGTGCACGGGCTTCAGGCCGTCGCGAACGTCGGGGAGGGCACGCCCAACAATGACGGCCATGGCGTAGTCCAGGTAGGACCGCTGCATTTCGGTCTGCAGGTCCACCTGCTCCACGCGGTCGATCAGCACATCGCCTTCAAGTACGGTTTCCGGAAGATCGGCGGAATCCGCCGGGTTCTCGGGTGTCTCGTCACTCATCGTTTATATTTTCCGTTTCAGGTATATGTCGGTTGCGGAATATCAGTCGGCGAGGCGGCTAGATATCCAGGAACCTGACGTCCTTGGCGTTCTGCTGGATGAAGTTTCGGCGGGACTCCACGTCTTCACCCATGAGGGTGGAGAAGGTCTGGTCCGCGGCGAGGGCATCGTCCATGGTGACCTGCAGGAGGGTCCGGTTGTCCGGGTCCATGGTGGTGTCCCACAGTTCGGTGTAGTCCATTTCGCCCAGGCCCTTGTAGCGCTGGATGCCGTTGTCCTTGGGGATCCGGCGGCCGGCTGCCTGTCCGGAAAGGAGCTTGGCATCGCGCTGCTTGTCGCTGAAGACGTAGTCGTGCGGCGCGTTGGACCACTTGATCCGGTACAGCGGCGGCTGCGCCAGATAGACGTAGCCGTTTTCGATGAGCGGACGCATGTAGCGGAACAGGAGCGTCATCAGCAGGGTGGTGATGTGCTGGCCGTCAACGTCAGCATCGGCCATCAGAACAATCTTGTGGTACCGGAGCTTGCTGAGGTCGAAGTCCTCGCCGATGCCGGTGCCGAACGCCGTGATCATGGACTGGACCTCGGCGTTCCCCAGGGCCTTGTCCAGCCGGGCCCGCTCAACGTTCAGGATTTTGCCGCGCAGCGGCAGGATCGCCTGGGTTTCGGGGTTGCGGCCGCGCTTTGCCGAACCACCTGCGGAGTCACCCTCCACGATGTACACCTCACAGCGGGCAGGGTCCTTGGAAGAGCAGTCGGACAGTTTGCCCGGCATGCCGAAGGACTCCAGCGGACTCTTGCGGCGGGCGTTGTCGCGGGCCTTTCGGGCCGCCATGCGGGCCTGGGCCGCCGAGATGGCTTTGCGGATCACATCGCGGGCGGGGCCCGGGTTGCGTTCCAGCCAGTCGCCCAGGCCATCGGTCACAACGCGCTGGACGAAGCCCTTGACCTCTGAGTTGCCAAGCTTGGTCTTGGTCTGGCCTTCGAACTGGGGCTCGGCCAGCTTGACCGAGATGACGGCGGTCAGGCCTTCACGGATGTCGTCACCGGTGAGGTTGTCATCCTTTTCCTTGATGATGCTCTTCTCCCGCGCGTAGCGGTTGATGAGCGATGTCATCGCAGCGCGGAAGCCCTCTTCGTGGGTGCCGCCTTCGTGGGTATTGATCGTGTTGGCGTAGGTGTGGACGCTTTCGGAGTACGCACTGGTCCACTGCATCGCCATTTCCAGGGCAATTTTGCGGTCCTTGTCCTCGGTTTCGAAGGCAATGACGTCCTCGTGGACAACATCAACTTTCTTGCCCGAGTTCAGGTGCTTCACGTAGTCCAGCAGGCCGTCGTCGTATTGGTAGACCACGGTGCGGTGGTCGGCGGCGACTTCACCCTCGGTGACAACCCCGTCAAGGTCGAGGTCGTCGTCGGAATCGGACTTCGCTGCGACCGGGCGCTCGTCCGTGAGCGTGATGCGCAGGCCCTTGTTCAGGAAGGCCATCTGCTGGAAGCGTGCCCGGAGCGTCTCGAAATCGAACTCCGTGGATTCAAAAATGGTTGCATCAGGGTAGAACGTCTGGGTGGTGCCAGTCTCAGTGGTTTCTTCACCCATGACCAGGCTGCCCTGGGGCTTGCCGCCGTCGGCGAAGGACATCCGCCAGACGTTGCCCTGGCGGCGGACTTCGGTGTCCACCCGGCTGGACAGGGCGTTCACCACGGAGATGCCTACGCCGTGGAGGCCACCCGAAACCGCGTAACCACCGCCGCCGAACTTGCCGCCGGCGTGGAGGATGGTCATAACCACTTCGACGGTGGGCTTGTGCTCGGTGGGGTGCATGTCCACCGGAATTCCGCGGCCGTCATCAACAACTTTTACGCCGCCGTCGGCCCGCAGGACGATTTCGATGTGCGTGCAGTACCCGGCCAGGGCCTCATCGACGGAGTTATCCACCACTTCATAGACCAGGTGGTGCAGGCCGCGCGGTCCGGTGGATCCGATGTACATACCCGGACGTTTCCGGACAGCTTCGAGGCCTTCGAGTACAGTAATATCGCTTGCGCCATATTCCCGCGGTGTCGCGGCCTCCACCGGTGTATCGGGGGTAGGGACATCCTCCGCCGCGCGTTCCACTGCCTGGGTATCTGTATTGTCGTTAGCCACAGGTGCTGTCGACTCCTCTTTTTCGATGATGGCCGGCGGCGCCCTTCCCATGGGAAAGCAGCCGCCAACAGGCACAAGCTGATGGCGCCAACGAGTAGGCCGACCTGAAGAACCGAAGTCCGCTTGAAGAGAGCGTGCGGAAAACGGACTCAGTCAACGTTTCACCGACGCCCAGTTATCTGCTGTGATTCTACCGTGAAATGGGCCGTAACCCCGCATTCCAGGGGCGCCGCGGAGCCCGGATATGCCTGTGTGAGGCCATTGACCCCGCCTAGGGAGCCCTAGCGGTCCCTTCTCCGGGTGCCTATACGCCCCAAGGGCGTTAGACCGCTCTACACGCCGCCGGACCAATATTCAAGAGCCGGCAGCGGCGGCTAGCCGTACGTATCCCGCGGGCCCCGGCCGTTGACTGTGCGGCCGCCCTTGCGCCAGCTGGGTGCGGACGGTCCGAGCACCTGAATGCTGGTGACCACGCCATCACCCAGTTCGGTGCGGAATTTCTCCAGCAGGCTGATGCTCAGTAGCCTCAGCTGGGTGGCCCAGGCTGTCGAATCGCAGCGGACATGCAGGGTCGTGTCGGTAAAGCTCTCGGGCGTGCAGTGCGCCGAGATTTCCGGACCCACCAGGGCGGCCCACTCCGCCATGACGGAGCCCACTGCCACCGGCGAGGTCCAGCCGCGCTCGGCCACAAGGCGCCCCACCACCTTGCCGAGTCCCAGGGGATCCCTGCCAGTCGAATGGAACTGTTTGAAGCCCCGGGTGTCGGTGATGCCGCGCTTCGTTTTCGCGGACCCGCCGGGAGGAGGTGCTTTGCGGCGGATTTCGCCGCGCGCTGCAGCGGCCTCACGCATTCTGTTCAGTGCCGCCTGGGGCGCATCGATGTTGTCAGGATCGCGGCCGGGCTGCAGCCCGCCCTTTTCATCCTTATCCATCAATTCCTCCCGGGATAACCTTCACCCGCCGGCCGGAGAGCTCGTCCGGGATGTCGGCGTCGACGGCGGCGGTCACCAGGACCTGTTCCGCGCCGGAGACTATTGCCGCCAGTTTACGCCGCCGGTGGACGTCCAGCTCGGCAAAAACGTCGTCGAGGATGAGGATCGGCGCGGACCCGCCGGTGCGGGCGTCATCCAGCATCACGTAGTAGGAGGCAAGCCGCAGCGAAAGGCACATGGACCATGTCTCGCCGTGCGAGGCATACCCCTTCGCAGGCGCTTCACCCAACACCAGTTCCAGCTCATCCCGGTGTGGACCCACCAGGGAGATGCCGCGCTCCAGCTCCTTGCGGCGAGACGCCGCGAACGCCTGGACATAACGTCCGGTGAGCTCTTCGACGGTGAGGAAACGCAGATCCTCGGCCCCGGCATGGCCGGACAACACAGAGCCGGACACTACAGACCCGGCAACCGCGGAACTACTCCCGGCACCCGGTGCCGCGCCGCCGTCGTCGTCCATCAGGTTCTGCAGCGTGGAACGGTACACCGCACCGGCTTCCTTGGACCCATCGGTGAGCTGGGCGTACGCCTTGGCCAGGTGCGGGCGCAACCGTTCCACCAGTTCCAGCCGGGCGTGCAGAAGTTCGGCGCCGGCCCGGGCCATGTGCTGGTCCCACACATCGAGGGTGGCTTCATGGCCGGCGGTGAATTTCCCGGCCCGGGCGGATTTGAGCAGCGCGTTGCGCTGCTTCAGGACGCGGTCGTAGTCCGAGCGTGTGGCGGAGTGCCTTGGAATGAGGCTGACCAGCAACTCGTCGAGGAACCGGCGGCGGTTTGACGGATCTCCCTTGACCAGGGCCAGGTCCTCGGGAGCGAAAAGCACGGTCTGGCAGATTCCCAGAAGATCCCTGGCCCGGACCGGATTGCTGCGGTTGATCCGCCCGCGGTTGGCCCGGCTGGCATTGATCTCAAGTTCCAGGACGGTGGTCTGGCCGCCGCGGACCACACGGGCCCGGACCAGCGCACGGTCCGTACCGAACCGCAGCAGCGGGCCGTCGGAGCTGACCCGGTGCGAACTGAGCGTGGCCAGGTAACCGATGGCCTCCATGAGGTTGGTTTTGCCGATTCCGTTCGACCCCACCAGCACGGTGACGCCGGGTTCGAGCGGAAGATCAACCTGCGCGTAGCTGCGGAAGTCGGTCAGCGAAAGGTGTTCTAGGTACACTCGGTCTTCAGAATTCTCGGATCCCCGCGGGATCCGGGGTGGGTGCTATTTGGCTGGACGGGTGGCATGCCCGCCGAACTGGTGGCGCAGGGCGGAAACCATCTTCATGGCAGGCGAATTATCTTCCCGGGACGAAAAGCGCGCGAAGAGTGCTGCCGTGATGGCCGGTGCCGGGACAGCGTTCGCGATGGCCTCTTCAACAGTCCAGCGTCCTTCGCCCGAATCCTCGACGTAATCGTCAATGGAGGCCAGGCCCGGATCCTCGTCCAGGGCCTTGACCATGAGATCCAGCAACCAGGACCGGACCACGGTGCCTTTTTGCCAGGCGCGGAATGTTCCCGGCAGGTCGGTAACAATGTCCTTGGCGGCCAACAGCTCGTAGCCTTCGGCGTAGGCCTGCATCAGGCCGTATTCGATGCCGTTGTGGACCATCTTCGCGTAGTGCCCCGCGCCGACTCCGCCCACGTGGACGAAGCTGTCGGCCCGCTCGCCTTCCGGGCGGAGGACATCAAAGACCGGCAGGGCACGCTCAATGTCGGCGGCGTCGCCGCCGGCCATCAGGCCGTAACCGTTCTGAAGGCCCCACACACCGCCGGAAACACCGCAGTCGGCGAAACGGATTCCCTTTTCGGCCAGTGCCGCACCGTGCTTCTGGTCTTCGGTGAAGCGGGAGTTGCCGCCGTCGATCACCAGGTCGCCGGCGTCGAGCTTGTTCCCCAGCTCGGTGATGACGGCATCGGTAATCTCGCCGGACGGGACCATGACCCAGATCAGGCGCGGCGCGGGAACTGCCGCGATGAGCTCATCCAGTGTGGCGACGTCGGTGACTTCGGGGTTGCGGTCAAAGCCGGTGACCTCGATGCCGCCCTTGCGCAGCCGTTCGCGCATGTTGAAACCCATTTTGCCAAGGCCGATCAGTCCGATGTGCACGATGCGGGCTCTCTTTCTGCGTTGGGTGTGGGTTGTCGTTTTGGGGCCCAGAACGACAACAACTGTCTGGGCCCACGCCGCCAGGGTTCCCTGGCCGAGCTTGCGAGGCGAGGGTGGCGGTGGGGACTAGTTGGGGAGGCGGACGGGCATGACCAGGTAACGGTAATCGTCCTGGTCCTCGCCGTCGGCGTCTGCCTGGGCCGTGATCATGGCGGGCTTCGGCGCCGTGGTGAAGGAGAACCTGACGTACTTGGTTTCAATGACGGCCAGGCCCTCCACCAGGTAGTGCGGGTTGAAGGCCACGGTGATGTCGTCACCGGAGAGCTGGGCTTCGAGCTCTTCGGAGGCCTGGGCATCTTCGCCGGTGCCGGCGTCCAGGTGCAGCAGTCCCTGGGTGAAGGCGAGGCGAACCGGGGTGTTGCGTTCAGCCACGAGGGACACACGGCGGACGGCCTCGACCAGCTCCTGGGTCTGAACCGTCGCGTGGATGGGCGTGGAATCCGGGAACAGCGAACGGATCTTGGGGTAGTCGCCGTCCACCAGCAGTGAGGTGGTGGTGCGGCCGCCGCTTTCAAAGCCGATGAGGCGGCTGTCGTCATCAGCCAGGGCGAGATTGATGTCGCCGCTGTTGCCCAGGGTTTTGGCAACTTCGTTGAGGGTTTTTGCCTTGACCAGCGCACTGGTGGAAATCCCCGGCGTGGCCGGCTTCCACGGGACTTCGCGCATGGCCAGGCGGTAGCGGTCCGTTGCCAGGAGCGTGATGAGATCGTCCTCGATCTCCATGCGGACTCCGGTGAGGATGGGGAGGGTGTCATCTTTGCTGGCCGCAATGATCACCTGGGACACGGCCTGGGCGAAGGCGTCACCCGGGACGGTGCCACTGATGGTGGGCAATGCCGGCAGGGGCGGGTATTCAGCCTCGGGCATGGTGGCCAGGTGGAAGCTGCTGCGGCGGCAGGTCAGGGTGACTTTGTTGCCATCAGTTTCCACGTCCACCGGAGCGGAAGGGAGGCTGCGGCAGATGTCAGCGAGAAGGCGGCCGGAGACCAGAATGGTGCCCTCCGTGCGGATGTCCGCGGGGATTTCCAGCCGTGCAGATGTCTCGTAATCAAAACTCGAAAGGCTCACCGTTCCGGCTTCAGCCTTCAGAAGCAGGCCGGAAAGCACTGGAACCGGCGGCCTCGGAGACAACGACCGGGCTGTCCAGGTGACGGCTTCTGCCAGGACGTCCCGTTCGACTCTGAACTTCACGGAAGGGTGCCGCCTTTCATTGCTGCTGCCATGTCTGAAACCGGAAACTCCCACCGGGAGCCCAAAAGTAGTCGCGCGCCAACGACGGAACCTGCATGGTTCTTCGAATGCTGAACCACAGAGAAACCCGAGGATGGGAGCGCTGCTGACAGCTTAGCCGGAAGACCGCTGATTAACCCATCCCCGGCAGGGCTGCCTGGGGGCTTGGGGCCGTTGGGCCCCTGCCGGGTCGGAGTGCGGATCGAGATTGTTGTTTGAGGGAAATCAATTAATTGGGATTAGTAGTGTTAATAACTGCTGTGGAAACTGTGGATAACTCGATCCGGCCGCAGGATCCAGCGGTTAAGCCCTGTTCATCGATTGTGGGCGATGGAGTTTTAAACAGGCTGTGGATGGGGATAACTATTTTTGGGATTTTGCTGATCCACAGGCGGCTTAAGGGTTTTAAGCCCATTAAGCGCGGTTGTCCCCTTAACTATCCACAGGGTTATCCACATGCACCTGTTAATAAGGTATAGAGGCGGCGCGTCAGGAGTCGCGCTGCTGCTGCTTGATGCGGTTCGTGAGTTCGGTGACCTGGTTGTAGATCACACGCCGTTCAGCCATCAGCTCCCGGATCTTGCGGTCGGCGTGGATCACGGTGGTGTGGTCCCGGCCGCCAAGTTCCTGGCCGATCTTCGGCAGCGACATGTCCGTCAGTTCACGGCAGAGGTACATGGCGATCTGGCGGGCGGTGACCAGGGTCCGGGTCCGGGACTTGCTGCAGAGTTCTTCCATGGTGAGCTTGAAGTAGTCAGCCGTCTGGATCAGGATCTGGCTCGACGTGATTTCCTGGGCGCCGTCGTCGGTGATGAGGTCCTTCAGGACCATCTCAGCGAGGGCAACGTCCACCGGCTGGCGGTTCAGGCTGGCGAATGCCGTCACCCGGATCAGGGCGCCCTCAAGTTCCCGGATATTGCTGGAGATCTTGGAGGCAATGTACTCCAGGGCATCGTCCGGGGCGGAGAGGCCTTCGCTGAGGGCCTTTTTCCGCAGGATGGCAATGCGTGTCTCCAGTTCGGGCGGCTGGATGTCGGTGAGGAGGCCCCACTCGAAGCGGGACTTCATCCGGTCCTCGAAACCTGCCAGCAGTTTGGGCGGCTGGTCCGAGGTAATGACCACCTGCTTGTTGTTGTTGTGCAGCGAGTTGAAGGTGTGGAAGAACTCCTCCAGCGTCCGGTCCTTGCCGGCCAGGAACTGGATGTCATCAATCAGCAGCACATCCACGTTGCGGTACGTGGTCTTGAAGCTGGCGCCTTCGTCGTCCCGGATGGAGTTGATGAAGTCGTTGGTGAACTCCTCGGAATTCACGTAGCGGACCCGGATCCCGCTGTACAGGCGCCGGGCGTAGTGGCCGATCGCGTGCAGCAGGTGGGTCTTGCCAAGGCCCGAATCACCGTAGATGAACAGGGGGTTGTAGGCCTTGGCGGGCGCTTCGGCCACAGCCACGGCGGCCGCGTGGGCGAACCGGTTGGACGAGCCGATCACGAATGTATCGAAAACATACTTGGGATTCAGCCGGCCGAATTCATGCGACGTGCTCGGCAGCATGGGCTGCGGCTTCTGCTCGATCAGCTGGTCCGCTGAATAGGAAGGCTCGACGACGGGTTCCGGCTCGACGTGGATGGGCACCAGATCGGTGTCCACATCGATCGCGCAGCGGATGTCTTCGGAGAACACGTTGTGCAGGGCATCGTCGAGGGCGTCTTTGACCTGGGTCTGGAGGACCTCGCGGGTCAGCTCATTGGGAACGGCCACCAGGAGCGTGGATCCGATCAGGCCCTGGGCCTGGGCCAGGATGACAAAGCCCCGCTGCCGCGGCGAAACGCGGTCGTCCTGCTCGAGGAGGCTCACCACGCGCCGCCAGGAACTTCCGACAGTATTGGCGTGGTTGGCTTCGTCTACTGTCATAAATCAGTTCCTCAAAACTTGCGTGCCTGCATTACGTGCAGCCCCAAGTCCCGAACCAGGATGCTGGTCCAGCTTCATCCACAGGGTTATGCACAGTCCGTGGATAATCGGCTACTGAGCCACTCTAGGGGATCAAAACGCCAGAAGATAGCTGGGAAGTAGCTTGTGGATAATTACACCGTTGTGGTTCGAAAACGGGCTCTGTGAGCCACTTCATCCACAGGCTGTGGGGACAGGTTAACCACAGCCGCGGACAGGGACCGGAACCCCTCCCGGTTTGACTCTGGGGCGTATTTTGCCCTAACGTTGTGAAGTCCTTTGTGTCCGCTTTTTAGCCTCATCTGAATCTCTCAGACGCACCGCGTTTGAGCAGCCGGGGGAAGCGTGCATATACAAAACTTAGCGTCGGCCAGTTCTTCCCCTTTTATGATCGGGTGGGCGCACCTTTGATCCACTGGAGTAACTAACGTGAGCAAGCGGACTTTTCAGCCGAATAACCGCCGTCGAGCCAAGAAGCACGGCTTCCGCCTTCGTATGCGTACCCGTGCCGGCCGTGCCATCCTGGCAGCCCGTCGTGGCAAGGGCCGCACCGAACTGTCGGCCTAGATTCTGACTCGTCGGTTTACTGTTTCTTTGCGAGTTTAAGGTGCTGGCCACCCGTAACCGTTTGAGGACTGCAACCGATTTTTCCACAACTGTACGTTCCGGTGTCCGCAATGGACGCCGGAACGTAGTGTTATATGCGGCAGCTCTTGCTGCCGACGAACCCAGCCGGATCGGGTTCATCGTTTCCAAAGGTGTCGGGAACGCTGTGGTCAGGAACCTCGTTAAGAGGAGACTGAGAGAAGCCGGTGCTGCCTCGCTGCGCGAGTACGGTACCGGGTTCGCCATAGTGGTCCGGGCCCTGCCTGCGTCGGCAACCGCCAGCTGGGATCAACTGCTGGCGGACTACAACGCCGCACTGGAATCGACCATGAACCGGTTGGGCAGCCGCCTTCCGCGGGCTGCTGTAAACGGTTCAACCGGTACAACACAGGAAGGGACACCGCGTGCGTAACGTGACTGCCGCCGTCGTCCGCTACCTTCATCCTGGTGTTGCCGCTGTGGGCACGTTCCTCTGGAACCTGCCCAAAAATATTCTTATTCTGCTGCTGATGGCCTACCGCAAGGTGATTTCCCCCTTGTACGGCCAGGTCTGCCGATTTTTTCCTTCCTGCTCTGCCTACGCCCTTGAGGCGATCACCGTCCATGGGGCCGTGAAGGGCAGCTGGCTCGCCGCCCGCCGTTTGGCGCGCTGCCATCCGTGGAATGCCGGCGGTGTGGACCATGTCCCCGCCGGCCACCGCCACTGGCCCGATGACCGGACCCCCACAATTGTTGTGCTGAACAACCCGGACAAGTACCTGGCTGCTCAGACTGATGGAGAAGGCCGCCTTGCGGCCTGACGAATAGGGATATCGTATGGACTTCTTTGAAACAATCATGTTTCCGTTCAAGTGGCTTGTTTCCATCATCATGGTGGGATTCCATGAGGGCCTGAGCTTCATCGGTCTGCCGGAGGCCTCCGGCTGGACGTGGACGCTGTCCATCATCGGCCTGGTGCTGGTGATCCGCGCCGCGCTGATCCCGGTTTTCGTCAAGCAGATCAAAGCCCAGCGCGGCATGCAGCTCCTGCAGCCGGACCTGAAGAAGCTGCAGGACAAGTACAAGGGCAAGACCGACCAGCTCTCCCGCCAGGCCATGGCGCAGGAACAGATGGCCATGTACAAGAAGCACGGCACCAACCCGTTCTCTGCCTGCTTGCCCATGCTGATCCAGATGCCGTTCTTCTTCGCCCTCTTCCAGGTTCTGTCCGGCATCACCGCGGCCCGGACCAAGGGCGCCGGCATTGGGGCCATGAGCCACGAGCAGGTGGTGCAGTTCGACGATTCCAGCATCTTCGGGGCTACCGCTGTCCGCGTCCTTGCTGCACGGCGGAGCAGGCAATCTGACGTCGCGTCTGGATCCTCTCCATCGTCATGATCCTCGCCATGACGGCCTCGCAGTTCATCACGCAGAAGCAGATCATGGCCAAGAACATGTCCGAAGAGGCCATGGCCAGCCCGTTCATGCGGCAGCAGAAGATGATGCTCTACATCCTGCCGGTCGTGTTCGGTGTGGGTGGCATCAACTTCCCCATCGGTGTCCTCATCTACTGGACCACCACCAACCTCTGGACCATGGCGCAGCAGTTCTTCGTCATCCGCCGCATGCCGACGCCGGGATCCCCCGCCGCCAAGGCACTCGCCGAGCGCAGGGCCGCCAAGGGCCTGCCGGCACTGCCCATTCTGGGCGGGAAAAAGGCCGACGCCGAAGCAGAGGCAGCTGCCGCCGCGGCGGTCATCGAGCAAAAGGGACAGCGCGTCCAGCCCCAGCGTAAGAACAGGAAGAAGAAGTAATGTCAGCCGAAAGCACCGAACACGCCCTTTCCGACGAGGTCATTGACGACTCAGGACGACGCCTCGACGGACGCCGACGCCAACCCCAAGGGAACTGCCGCAAGCCGCCTCGAAGAGGAAGGCGACGTTGCTGCCGACTACCTGGAGGAGCTCCTGGACATCGCGGACATCGATGGTGACATTGACATCGAGGTCCGCAACGGACGCACCTACATTTCCATCGTTGCCGAGGAAGAGACCGATGGTCTCGACAGCCTGGTAGGCGAAGACGGCGAAGTCCTTGAAGCCCTTCAGGAGCTGACGAGGCTTTCTGTGCTGTCCGCGACGGAGAACCGTTCGCGCCTGGTGCTCGACATCAACGGCTACCGTCAGCAGCGTGCGGGCCACCTGCAGAAGATTGCTGAGGATGCTGCGGCAACAGTGAAGGAGACCGGCAAGGCCGTGGCTCTGGAACCGATGAGTGCCTACGAACGCAAGATCGTTCACGACGCCGTTGCTGACCTTGGCCTGGTCAGTGAGTCCGAAGGCGAAGGCGCGGGCCGCCATATCGTTGTATCCGCTGACTAGAGAATTGCTGAACCGTTGACCATGGTTGATATCACGGCAGCTGAACTGCTGGCGGCTGAGAAGATCTTCGGTGACCGCCTGGATCTCGCCAAACGCTACGTTGAGCACTTGGCCACCTCCGGCACGGAGCGCGGGCTGATCGGGCCCCGCGAGATCCCCCGCTTGTGGAGCAGGCATGTGCTCAACTGTGCCGTCATCGAAAGCGAGATCGCGCACGGCAGCCACGTTGCCGACGTGGGAAGCGGGGCCGGACTGCCGGGGCTTTGCCTCGCTATCGCGCGGCCTGACCTTGAACTCACGCTGATCGAGCCGCTGGAACGCCGGGTGATCTGGCTCCAGGAAGTGGTGGATGATCTGGGCCTGACCAACGTCACCATCATGCGGACCCGCGCGGAACTTGCGGTGGGCATGGTTGACGCGGATGTGGTCACTGCCCGTGCGGTCTCCGCGCTGAGCAACCTGGCCGGCCTGACCATCCCCCTGCTTGCGGGCAAGGGTGAGGTTGTGGCCATCAAGGGCCGCAGCGCCGGCGAAGAAATCGAAAAAGCGGCGAAAGTTATCCGCAAACTCGGCGGCGTGCAGACGTCTGTGGTGACCGTTGGTGAAAGCCTGCTGGAGGAACCCACCACGGTGGTCCGGATCGTCGTAAACAAGTCCCGAAAGATTGCTTAGTCCAGGCCCGGTAACCTTGGTCTGCAGGACGAAGCGGTTAGGCTAGACAACGGCAGCAACAGCTGAACGAGAGTGAGTGTGTCCCAGTGACCAGTAGCGAAGCCTCACACACAACGGATCCCCCCGTTTGTGTCTTTGGGGTCAGCACGATCAATTGCTGGCATGGGTTCCGCACCGGTGCGAGGGGAAAGTCACCCTACCCCGGTTGCAGACGTGGCGAACTTTTGGCTCTGTTTCACGTGAAACAACGTCGGGCGGCAAAACGAACGTCATTGACACGATGGATGACTCCAGCCCCATTGCACGGGAACTGGCACACGAGACGAAACGCCGGGAGCGCCTGGTTGGCAGGGAACTGCCGAAGCCGGACAAGACGCGCGTGTTCACGGTGTCCAACCAGAAGGGCGGGGTGGGTAAGACCACCACGACCGTGAATATTGCCGCAGCCCTTGCTGCTGCCGGCCTGAACGTCCTGGTCATCGACATTGACCCGCAGGGCAACGCCTCCACAGCCCTCGGCGTCGAACACCACGCCGATGTGGACAGCATCTACGACGTCCTGATCAACGACTTCCCACTGGCTGATGTTGTGGCACCTTGCCCGGACATCAACAACCTAATCTGTGCTCCTGCCACCATCCACCTGGCCGGTGCCGAGATTGAACTTGTTTCCCTCGTGGCCCGTGAACAGCGGCTGCGCAGGGCCATCGACGTCTATGCCAAGACCCGGGCCAAGAATGGCGAAGAGCGTCTGGACTACATCTTCATTGACTGCCCGCCAAGCCTGGGGCTGCTCACGGTGAATGCCTTCTGTGCCGCGGGTGAAGTCCTGATCCCCATCCAGTGTGAGTACTACGCACTGGAAGGTCTGAGCCAGTTGCTGAAGAACATCGAAATGATCCAGAAGCACTTGAACGCGGATCTGGTGGTCTCCACGATTCTCCTCACGATGTACGACGGCCGTACCAACCTTGCGGCCCAGGTAGCGGCCGAGGTCCGCCAGCACTTCCCGGACCAGGTCCTGGGTGCTGTGGTTCCCCGCTCGGTGCGGATCTCGGAAGCACCGAGCTACCAGCAGACTGTGATGACGTACGATCCTTCCTCCAGTGGTGCCTTGTCTTACCTGGAAGCCGCAGCGGAAATCGCTGAGCGCTAGAATCTTCAAAAAACTGCAACAACTGGAGTCCGGCAATGCCTGACTCTTCCATCGGAGGGATTTATCCATGAGCGAGAAGCGACGTGGCCTAGGCCGCGGTCTTGGCGCACTCATTCCAAGTTCCGCCGCTGGTAACGGGTCGGGCAATGGGACATGCTGTGTCGCGGCCCGTGGACCTCTTCTTTCCCGAAGGCCGCAAAAAGGTCGACCCCTCGCCCGTCGATGTGGACAATGGCGAGACGACGCCGGATGGATCCGGAGACTCCGTTGTAGCTCCGCAGAAGCAGTCACCGGCGCAGCAAGGCCTTCCGGCTCCGAAAAACCAGGCTGCGTCGAAGGCTGACTCGCCGGCGAAGCCTGTGGCCAAGGCGACGGAGAAGACTGCAGCGACGAAGGCTCCGGCTAAGGCCCCCGTCAAGACGCATTCGTCCGCGGACTCTCCTTCGGACACCGCCTCGGTGCCGGCCGAAGCGACGGTTGAGGCCACCACAGTCACGCCCGCTGCTGACGCAGTGAACAGCGATGCGGACAACGGCGTTGACCTGATTGAGGTGCCAGGGGTTCGCTTTGCGGAGATTCCCGTCTCCGACATCCATCCGAACCGTAAACAGCCCCGCTCGGTCTTCGATGAGGATGACATGGCGGAGCTGATTCACTCTGTCCGCGAAATAGGCGTCCTCCAGCCAATTGTGGTGCGAACTTCAACCGAAGAGGGTGGAGAACCGTATGAGCTGGTCATGGGCGAACGTCGATGGCGGGCAGTACAGGCCGCGGGCATGGAAACCATCCCTGCCATCGTGCGGGACACCACCGACGATGACCTTCTCAGGGACGCACTCCTGGAGAACCTGCATCGAAGCCAGCTGAACCCTCTTGAAGAAGCCGCCGCCTATCAGCAGCTTCTCGAGGACTTCGGAACCACCCACGAACAGCTTGCCGACCGGATCGGGCGTTCACGACCCCAGGTGTCGAACACGCTACGTTTGCTCAAGCTTCCTCCCCTGGTGCAGCGTCGGGTTGCGGCCAGCGTACTTTCCGCCGGCCATGCCCGTGCCCTGCTTGCTCTCCCGGATGCGGCCGCCATGGAGCGTCTCGCGCAGAAGATCGTGGCCGAAGGTATGTCCGTCAGGGCAACCGAAGAGGCCGTGACGCTGTACCAGGATCCGACGAAGCCGGCCAAGAACAACATTCCTCGCCCGGGTGCCCGCCATGAGCGGCTGGACTACCTGGCATCTTCCCTGTCGGACCGCCTGGATACCAACGTGAAGATCTCCCTTGGTGTCCGCAAGGGACGTGTAAGCATTGAATTTGCCAGTGTGGAAGACCTGAACCGCATCATGGAGGTTCTGGCGCCGGGGGCAGAAAACTAGCGTTTCGGAGAATCCGCAGCAACTGTCTGCGGGTTTCTGGCCAAGGGAGGGACTGTTTCACGTGAAACAGTCCCTCCCTTTTTCTCTAGTTCCTTGTTGATTGGTTCGTCGTTCTGATTTGAACCCGCATTGGAGTGGCTTCCGCTTTGGCCAGTTCCGTGCGTCGGCAATCATCGAGACACCGATTGGAACTGCCGGAAAGGCGCCGCTTTGGGGGCCGGCGCTTTGTCCCACGGGCTTGGTGCCCGCAACTCCACAAAACTGCCTCCATGCCGCAGCCGACCCGACTGGTGGCTCAACAATGACCGTTCGGACTACTGAGCGTTCGGAGTATTGAGTCTCTGGACCTAACCCCGAAAGGACAAGGAAGGGGCCCTATGCCCGGGAGATGCTCGTTGCCATGCCAAGTCGAAGTCAGTTTCCGGTTTGGTGGCTGCCTGTCGGCGTCGCCCAAACAGGGGCCATTCCAGGGGAAGAGGCTGGTTGGCACCATCGAACTCCACGTGTGCAATGGTTTCCGCATAATTTTGGAGCGGTGGTCGCCCTTTGGACTCCCCCATTGGACCGTCATCAGCAGACAGGACGTCAACCGCGGACGAAGAAGGATTTTGTTCTCTGGCTTATGGATTTCTATCAGTTCCAGTGCAGCCCCTATTTTCAGCTTCGGACGGCCCCGGTCGTATCGCCCCCGGTGACGCCGTTTCACGTGAAACATGGTCAGGGGAATGCCCACTTGTGCGGGAATGCCCAGTTGCCCGCCCAGCCGGGGGGCACTGTCCTAGTGCTACCGACCCTAGTGCCACCGACAAGGCAGAGTAGCAGGGATGCGGCCGGCGTGAAGGCTAAGGTCAGGGCGACGTTCAATGGGAAGCTGAACACGACTATGGGACCGCCACAGCAAACGCACTTTTGGCCTAGCTGATAAGGGAACCGAAGCCTGAGATGCCAGTGTCATTAGCCCCGTGATACTCCCCCAAAGGACCAGATGCTGCCGACTGTCTTTTACAGGAGTTTGCGGAAATGGCCATCTCTCATCCCTGAGCATACGTTTCACGTGAAACATGAGCCGGCGTGGCTATGACGACACAGGGTGGACTCGGACTGTACGCGCTCAGGTGACGGATGAGTGTTTACCAAAGGCCGATCTGAGACGGCGCTAGTAGGCCCCGTGAACCTAAGGGGCAAGGGGCAAGGGGCAAGAACCACGTTCCCCCTGCCTTGCCAGGCCAACCCGCAAACCGGTATTCCAGGGCGCTAGAGTCGGGCTCGGGACTGCCGGGCCCCAGATGTGACAGACACTGTTAGAGGCCCCGTAGTCGCCTGCTGGCGTGGCTGAGGTTACCCCAGGCTTGCTGTCTACTGGTGCTGAAGCACTGGCCGACACCAACGGGCATTCGACCCGACGCCATTGGATAGGATGCCCTTCGAGACAGCGCCAGGCGCCGATGACGACGCCGCACAGAGGACGAGCCCATATCCGACATCACGCGCCCAATCACGCGCCCAGTATTGAGGAGCCCAGGCTCGCACTTGCCGCAGAGAGGTCGGTGACGAGAGGTCGCACCTGGGGCCCAGAGATTTCTGGCTCTTCTGGGGTACGGATGGTTCTCCCCCGACGCTGTGGTCAGACAATCACTTGTCCACTGGGCGCTGTGACGTTTGAAGCCGCGTCACGTGGCCGTTCTCTGCGAGCTTCCCCTTGGCAGCCCGCCGCTGTCTGGCGTGACCTGGACGAGCTGCAAGGGTTGGTGAGATCCACTGATGTCGGTCCGGATCTGGATCCAGATTGAGACCGGGGTGTGGTTGCGGCTCTGGGACTGGCTCTGGTTGTGGCTCCGGGACCAAGACTGGGACTGGGCCTGCTTGTGGCTCTGCTTCCGAGTTGGTTTCTTGTCTGGGTACCGCCGGATGGCTTCGCCGGGTGGATGCCTTCCCCGCGTCGAATTCGACTTTGGTGGGCACGCCGGTCTGCCCAAAGATGCTGGCCAGTAAGAGGAGGGAGAACCCTCGTGCCAGGTCGTATCGAAGTGGCGACCAGAACGTGGCACGTCTCTAGTGTGGCCCTTTTCTCCGCGGCATCCTGGCCGAGACTAGACGGGAGGTTAGCATGCAGTCGCCTGGCACTGCAGCTGACTTGGTGTCTCAGCACGTCTCGGGAGAAGGCGATGTGTGGCCGCCGCTATCGCCGTAGAGCTTGAGGACTCTTCTGGTCCGGTTGGAGTCGTTGCTGGGGATCATCTTTGGATGGCAGAGGAACTGTGATCGACGGCAGTGTGCAGATAGACCGAGTGGGACCGACACTGACCACTCACTGGAACTTATGCCGAAGGTGCCGGGCACAACATACCCAGATTCTGCTTGGAACCCGATCGTGAATCGCCGGCCCCCTTGTGTAACTGTCAGTGCGTGATGGCCAGTTACTGGAGAAACGGGAAGCGTTGCGCAGTAGTCGCATGGGGACGAAGGCGGTGGATATCGCTGTGGATAACTTTGTGGATACGTGGGCCAGAATGACGCTGTGAAGGACCACCAGTTTCGGAGAAGATGCGACCGACGATTTATGCCCGGCTGGCGTCGCCGCTGCCCTGGCGGAGTGTTTCACGTGAAACATCTCGTGAAACATGACGAGCATGTGCCAAGGCTCCGGAATCGCTAGAAAATGGTGGACTTTGATGCCGTTTTCACCGCCAAACACGCAAAAGCCGGCGGCGAAAACCTGCTGTGTCCTGGGCCTCACCAGGTGGGGCAACTTGTGAGATCGGACGCATCTTTTGGCCCGTCTGTGATATCCCTCATTGAGGAGTTTGGCCGGTGGATAACTCTGTGGAAATCGATGTGGATATCGCTGTGGATAACTCTTGGGGATAACACATGGTTAGGCGAAGAGAATGCTCGTGCGGATCGCCTCAGAAGCCAACTGTGCGTAGACGGAGTGAGTGAAATGAGGCGGGCCTCGCCATGTTCCGGAGTAAACTCCTCAAGTCAGAGTGGCCCTGTGAGGGCCTCGTCGGATGAACGGCTCAATGCCTGAACAACTTCCGCTGTCAGCCCCGACCCTATCCAGGAACCATTTCAAGGACGGCAGGCATCCCTAGACCGCACTGTAAGGGGAATGCGCCGAGCACAAGGAGACTCGTTCGTAGTCGGCCGGATCAGGTACCTTGCCGATCTGAGCACAGGATCGTCGGTGTCTCCCGGCGCGGGGTGCGGCCAAAGGTGCCTCCCGATTGTTGGTCGCTGCAATCCGGGCGGATCACTGGCGATGTTCTCGGGACGCCGTACCGGCACAGCAGCGCTTGTGTTGCCTCCGGCGAATATGGGCGGTCTTTGAGGCCTTACCCGTGGCATCCGTCACCAGACGTGCAAAACGGTCCAGACGCCTTCATCATGGACACCGTCACTCCCGGCTGGACAACGTCACGCTCGGCTGGTCAACGTCAGGCCGAGCCGGTCACCTTTCGCTTGAGTGCAGAGTCCTTCGTGTGGGAAGGCTCCGACCTGGTGGATATTCATTATGCGGGCGTGGACGACAGTGTGTGCGTGGAAGTCCGGGTGTTGGTGCGTCGCGCCGGATGCTGCTCTGACGACCACGTGATGAGCCGGCAATGCCGGAAGTGCCATGCAGGGACGGTGCTGCTGCTCGAACTATCCGGGCCCTCTGCGTGCTCGCTGCGGGCGCTGTTTCACGTGAAACATAACGGTCGGTGCGATCAGTCTTCCGCAGTACCTGCGGCCGGCTTGGTTTCACGTGAAACATGACCCTACAGAGGGCTGGCGTTGTCCAGCAAGCCGATGGGTCATTGCCCTCGTCGTGGCCAACGGCACTCAGAGCACGTCAGCGTTGGAGCGCAGGCGCTGTAGAGACTTTGTCGCAACGGTGCAGACCTGGCGATCCCGACGCGAGTCCATCAAGACTGGTCAACGGGTAACCCATACGCCGGCCAGTGGGCAACTGATATTTGATTGCCGTGCAGAGGCTTGCCCTGCGTGAGGTGGACTGGGTTGTTGGTCTAGAGGTGCCCTGTAGCGCCCCTTGGGGGTCACGCCCAATGCCGGATCACGTTGATCGGGATTGCCGGCGAAATCAGGACCAGGCTCCGTTAGCCAGCTTATGGTTCCGAATTGGAGATAGGACGTGCAGGTGGACCAGGTGGACCACTGGAGTTGGCTTCAGGATGAACGCCTGATCGATAGCACGGCATCTGGGTTGAAGGTTGCTGGGAGGAAAGACCCGGGTTCGTCAGTTCGCATGTCGCGATCCCGAGGTCTGTCTCGGCGCTACGACTGAGAGCATCAAGATCTGATGAGTGCCGAGATCTGCCAGTTTGGTGCCCTAGTTGACATGCCACGGGGTGTGCTTCTGAATGATTGCCCCTTGATTCGTTCAGGCTCGATTTATGGTGCAGATTCAGCTGGTGGGACCGCAGGTGGTCCAGCGCAGATGAAACCGGCCTGGCCCGCCGCTCCTTACCTTGAATGCCTAAGACAAATTGAGGGTCAGCGCCGCCAAGATGTGAGCCCCAGAAAGGTGGGTCTGTTCATTCATCGTGATTACAGCAAGCGGGCATTCGTTGGGGCGCCTCCGATAAGGGCGTCGACGATAAAGTGGTTGGGTGTACAGCACCTCCCCTGCGGGTCGTCTCTCCGGAAGGTTCTGTGGGATTTTGGAGTTTGCCCTACAGTCGATTCATCTCATTCTCGTCTAGACTTCTGATGGTGTTTGGTCTTGCTCTTCGCGTGCGACGCATCGTACTGCACAATCTTCAGTTTTGCGGCCGGTCTCAGCAGCCCGTACTAGTGAAATCAACGTTATTTTGCTGTTTGCCATAGAAGAGTTGGCTGCTTGCCCTAGAAGTGGCCGCCCTTTTGTGGCGTATGGGATCGGGTCGTAGGTGCAGGCGGAACAGAACAGTGACAGTCCGCGCATCCGTATATGCCAGCGGCAGAAGAAGAATCTACCAGGGCGTGCGTGCCTTCGCTCTAGTTTCGGTCTTCGATCTTGCTATGCCGGATTGGAGACTACCGATCATATGTTTCACGTGAAACATGGAGTATCTGCGAAGGCGTCGGCTGGAGGGGCACGGTCACCTTCTAGTTGCTCCGTACGAACATCAAATCCGGCGTGATTTGTGGTGTGTAATGGGACCTTCACCAGTTGGCCCGGGGCAACAGCTTCCCGTGACAAGCAGCCTCGCTGCGTGCCATGGCGTCGTGCCACCAGCTCTCTGCCAAAGCGCCCTACATGTGCCAGGCAGGTCAACACAGGAAAGGCCGCACCTATTATGGGCGGTATTGGGCTTTTGGGCGGGACTGTACATGTTTCACGTGAAACATTGTCGGGATGGTCGAACACAGCAGTCAGTCCGGGGCCGTTCGAAACAGCGGAGTAGACCGGTGTGCCTGGCGTGGCATGAATGGTTGCGGCTGGGATGCAGCGCCCATGCGCAGAGCGTGGCCAGAGCTCAAATGTGTGCCGGCGCCTCGACGAGGCATGAGGCGCTCGTTTGCCTTGCGTCAGGGTGCTTCTGATGGCCGCACATCAGCAGGCAGGAGGGGCGGAGACAGAAGACTTGTCTTGAGGCCATCGGAACGTCATGGCGATCATCGCGTGTTTCACGTGAAACATACGGTCCACCACTCCCGTCACCGGGTCTAACTGCTGGCGATTTCCTAAGGAACCTGCGGCCGCCCAATCGAATTCCACAGCGCAGGGGCCAACCCTAGTGCGATGACTCATCACGAACTATCCAGGTCATTCTGGGCGCAAGTCTCCCCCGTATGAAGCCGGAATCATTTGGTCAGCGAAATCTCAGACCTTGGCTTAAATGCGTGTGGCCACCGCTTCATCGAAGCAGTGGCCACACGCGTCTACGAGGTAAGTGGCGAAGCCGCCGGCTCCTGGAAGCTTGGCGTCAACGACAGAACAGCATCGCGGACCTATCGTCCGTCAGGAAAGAACGGAAGCAAATTCCTTTTCGAAGAACTGCTTCGGTCGGGCTCCGATAACGGTGCCCTTCACTTCGCCGCCCTGGAAGAGGTAGACGGCCGGAATGGATGTGATGCCGTACTCGGCAGCAATGCCCGGGTTGTCATCGACGTTGACCTTAACGACGTCCACCTTCTCGCTGTACTCGACGGAGATCTCGTCGAGGATGGGTCCCAGCTTGCGGCAGGGACCGCACCATTCTGCCCAGAAGTCCACAATCACCGGCTTGTCGGCGGACAGAACGTCCGTGCCGAAGCTTGCATCTGTTACGTCTTTAGCGTTGCTCATAGTTTGTCTCTCTCTTCGTATGGCGGTGACGCGGATTACGCGTGTCAGGTCTGCGAGGTAGTGCTCCACATCGATGGCAGCAACACAGCCGGAGCCTGACGCGGTGATCGCCTGGCGGTACGTGGGGTCAACAACATCTCCGGCAGCAAAGACGCCCCGGACGCTGGTCTTGGAGCTCCGGCCCTCTACGGCTATGGTGCCCTCGGCCGTAATCTTCAGCGTGTCCTTGACCAGGTCAGTGCGGGGGTCGTTTCCGATGGCGACGAATACGCCAGTGACGGCGAGGTCGGATACGGTTCCGTCCTGCAGGTTCTTGATCTTGAGGCTGGTGACCTTGTCCTCGCCGATGACGTCGTCCACGGTGCTGTTCCAGATGAAGGAGATCTTCTCGTGAGCAAGGGCCCGGTCAGCCATGATCTTGGATGCCTTCAGCGAGTCGCGGCGGTGCACTACCGTGACGGACTTAGCGAACTTGGTCAGGAAGAGTGCTTCCTCCATGGCGGAGTCTCCCCCGCCGATGACTGCAATGTCCTGGCCCTTGAAGAAGAAACCGTCGCAGGTTGCACACCAGCTCACTCCGTGACCGGACAGGCGCTTTTCGTTGGGAAGGCCGAGCTCGCGGTAAGCGGAGCCGGTGGACAGGATGATCGCCCGGGCCTGGAAGGTCTCGCCGGTACCGATGGTGACGGTCTTGATGTCGCCCTCAAGGTCGAGGTCGGTGACGTCCTCAAACTGGATTTCGGTCCCAAAGCGGGCCGCCTGCTTCTCGAAGTTCTCCATGAGGTCCGGTCCCATGATGCCGTCAGGGAAGCCCGGGTAGTTTTCGACGTCCGTCGTGTTCATCAGTTCGCCGCCGGCGGTGACTGAACCCGCCAGGAGCAGGGGTTTCAGGTTGGCCCGGGCCGTATAGACCGCGGCCGTGTACCCTGCCGGGCCGGAGCCGACGATGATGACATCACGTACTTCGGACGCGGTGTTTTCTGCGTTGCTCACTGAACGGTGAACCTCTTCCTTAGTCGATGCGCCGGTTTTCTGGACCGGCCACATGGCACAACTGAAACTTGGTGTTGAATATTCCGGGCTCCGCGCGAACGGACGAACTATCAACGGTCACGGCGGAGTCGCCTCAACAGGACGCCCTCCAAGATTACCGTCTGGATACGGCTGAGCCGCGTCTGTTACCGCGGGAGCAGTGCCCCGGCGGAACAGACGCGGCTCACGGAGCGACGCAGGTCTCCGCTACTGGACCTTGATTTCGGCCAGCCGGATACCGTAGCCGAAGCGGGTCTTCGGGGCAGCCAGCCTGGGCAGCGCCTTGATGGACACAATCACGTACTGGGCCTCGACCGGTTCGGCCAGCGGCATGGTGAGATCAGTGGACGTGAAGCTGTTGGTCCCCACCAGTTTCGCCCCGTCCAGTGACGGACGGTCGTTGGTGTAGACACTGAGGTTGCCGCCGGAGGCTCCGAGCTGGGTCAGTGTGATGGAAGAAACCGTAGCGGGGCTCTTCAACTTCACAAAAAGCGGTACACCGTCGGTGGCCAGACCACCCCATCCTTCGGTGGCGAACTCCATGTCGGACCAGTAGCTGGCAGCGTTGCCATCAAACGCCTTCACAAGGTCCACGTCGTAGGTGGCTGCGAAGTCGAAGTCGCCCTGGCGGGTGATGTTTTCGATGGCGGGCGGCACTGCCGGGGGTGCAGAACTCGGCTTCGCGGTGGGCGTTTCCGTGCCTGGAGCTGTGGTGCCGGCCGAATTGGTGGTGGGGTTGGCCTGCGGGGCGGACTGGAAGAGGCTGCCTAGGTTGGTGAGGGCGAACACCAGCCCTGCAATCAGCACCACGGCAAGGAGGCCACCCACGAGCCACCGCATGGATCGGGGCTCGCGCTCGGGCTCGTCGTCGTCATAGTAGCCGTCAGTACCGCCGGATGGAGGGACTGCCGCCGCGGGAGACGTCTTCCGGGCAAGGGACGGGAATGCGGCCGCTGCACGATTGGACTGTTTGGCTGGCGGGGCCTCCTTTGCAGCTTCGTCGTATCCAGTGTCCTGGCCGTCGTCGGAGTAGTCGTCCTCGGACCACAGTGAAACCTTGGGCGTAGCAGCGTCCGGGCCATTTTCCTTCCGGTTCGCTGCCCCGGCACCGGAGCCGGCCTCGCGCTCGGCTGGCTGCACCGGATGCGGGGCGGTGCCCTGTTGACGCGCGGCAGCAGCGCCATCGACGGTCCCAGCGGCAATTCCGGTACCAGCGGCGGTACGTGCCGTTCCCGAAGCGGGGCGCGTGGCCGGGCGGAGAGGCGGCCGGGGCGGAACCACGGGCGCAACAGGCGGGGCTGACCGGTAAGGGTCCACCTGGCTGGGGTGATTGCCCGAGTAGTTGATGTAACCGGCATCGACGTTCTCTTCGTCGTCGTACGGTTCCGGCTCATGTGAACGCGCCTGGCCGAAGATTTCGCTGCCCAGGGTGTCCGTGAAGAACGGTTCAACATAGGGCGCATCGGACGCGACGACGAGATCGAGCAGGTCTGCTGCAGAGGTGTGGTTGGTGATGAGGTACGTGGCAGCTTCGGTGACCCCGAGGTCGAGCACCTGCACGCTGCCGGGACGCTCGCCGGTAGCAACCTCGCGGGCGCTCTGGGCCACTTGCTCGGTGTTGTCCGGGCCTGCGACCAGAATGCTGACCGGACGGTTGAGCACCTGGTCCACCCCGTCCAGCACCAGATCATGGTCGTGTGAGGTCAGTACTGTGGCTGTGACCTTGTAGCGGCCGCCGAGCACTGATCCAACGTCGATCGGGTGGGACACGTGTTCCTCCTAGACTGTCCGGGAATTGCCGGCGCAGATGATGCCACCGACGGTCAGCAGCCGGTCAAATGCCGGCCGGCGAGCCGGTTTTCGCTTGCCTGCAACTACCCCTGTTCACTGTCGATCCTAGCCGATTAGCCCTGGCCGCCGTGGTCGACAGGCAGCCGGAAACGCCTGGAAGGTCACTTTTTCCGTGGCCGCCGGGGCTTGAAATGAGGGTTCCGCCCGGGCTGCCCCTGGAATGTGCGCCGGCCCGGCAGCGGGATCTCCTCGCGCAGAAGTCCACCGCGTGCAGTGCCGGGCACATCCTCGGCGGGAAGATATTCTCCGGAGGGCATAGTTGCGTTGTCCGTCGGAATCGGCAGGAAGAAGCGGTGTGGCTGGCATGTGGCGCTCGGGCTCCGGCCCGGCGCGGAATGATGTGGCGTCGAATTCGCCCGAAATCCGCGGAATCAGGCCGGTATCCACCGAGACCGTGGCGCGTTCCGGCGTCGGACGTTCCGTTTCTGAACGGGAACCCGCGCCGGAAGCAGACGACGGCGGCGTCCCCCCGTTTCCACCTGGCGGTGCCCCGCCGCCGCGTCCCAGCCGTCCGAGCAGGGGGCGCAGGAGATCGCGGAGTTCCGCGACGTGGAAAATCTTGAGCAGGAAGACATAGACCACGAGCATGATGGGTCCGACGACGATCAGCGTCACCAGGGCGGCCAGGCGGTCGCTCCACGCGAAGCCGTCCGGGCTGTAGCTGCCCATCAGCCACAGGGCACCGGCACCGGCAACAGCGGAGCCGAGCGCGGCGTAACCCATCCGGATGTAGGAGTTGGCAATGCGTGGACCGTCGAGGTGGCCGAGCAGGCGGCGCAGGAAGAAGGCACTGATCACCACCGAGAGGATGTTGCCCACCATGTACAGGATGGCGATGGCGTAGATGATCTGCCCCACCGGCATGAACTGGATGGCAAAAGCGCCGGCCACGTAGACAACGGCGAGAAGAAGCTGGATGTAGAACGGCGTACGGGCGTCCTCGTTGGCGTAGAAAACCCGCGACATCATGAAGTTGGCGCTCATAAAAGGCGTGCTGAGCGCCAGGATGGTCAGGGTCTGGGCCAGCATCACGCCGTCCTGGCGCAGACCGCCGGAGAAGAACATACCCAGCGGCCCGGCCAGGGCGAAGAGCGCCAGCGCGCCGAATACCGTGGCCACTGCCATGGTCCGGAGCCCATGCGAGAGCGCATCGCGCAGTTCCGCGCGGTTGCCGTCCTGCGACGCGCGGGTCATCCGGTTAAAGAGGACGGTGGCGAGGGACAGGGCAATGATCGAGTGCGGCAGCAGGTACAGCTGGCTGGCCACCTCCAGGACAGCGTTTCCGGGCAGCATTTCCGCCGCCGGATCCCCCGCCTCCTTCAACCGGAGGCGCTCCGCACCGGGAATGGTGGCAATGCGCATGACGTACAGGAAAGCCAACTGCCCGACGGCGGCGGTCAGCAGCGTCCAGACGCTCAGCTTCGCTGCCTGGCCCAGTCCCACTCCCCGCCACCCGAACTTCGGCCGGAGGCCCAGTTTCAGGCGGAAGACCGGGATCAGCAGGATGGCGGTCTGGGCCACCACGCCGATGGTGGAGAAGCCCGCCACGAACAGGGTCTGGGTGGGGCCCCAGTTGTCCAGGGTGTGCGGATTGACCTCGTTGGCGCCGAAGATCCAGATGAACATGCCCAGCCCGGCGATGGCCACCACGTTGTTCAGGATGGGCGCCCACATGGCCGGCCCGAAGGCGCCGTTGGCGTTCAGGACCTGGGTGAGGAGGGCGTAGAGGCCGTAGAAGAAGATCTGCGGCAGGCACCAGAACGCGAAGGCAACTGGCCAGCGCCTTCTGCTGCGGCGAGTAACCCTGCGTGGTCAGTTCGATGACCCACGGGCGCGGCCAGCGTCACCAGCGCAGTCAGGCCCAGCAGCAGCAGGACCGCCAGGGTCAGCAGCCGGCTGATGTAGTCCGCTCCCCTGTCCGGAGCCTTGCTCGCCTTGATGATCTGCGGCACCAGCACGGCGTTGAACACGCCGCCGGCCACCAGCAGGAAGATCAGGTTGGGCAGGTTGTTGGCGTTGATGAACGTGTCGTTGACCGTGGAGCCCAGACCCAGGGCCGTGCCGAGCATCCAGGTCTTGCCGAAGCCCAGGAAACGCGAGACCAGGGTACCGGCGGCCATGATGGCGCTGGACCGTGTTTCGCTCGCACCGGTGGGAGCGCCCGCTTCGGCGGGAACCGGATCATCGGCCGGAGCCGTCGGCCCGGCCTCAGGCCCGCTGTGACCGGGGCGGCCTGCTCTATCGGAGGGGAAATTGGAAGCTGACATCGAGTTCATCGTCTCACCCGGACGCTGTTTGTTCCGCACCGGACCGGCCGGCGTCGTGGTCCTTGGTAGGGCACTGACCGCCGGCGGCAGGCTTAGAGGTGTTCGGGCAGGACGTCCCGGGCCAGGTCCGCGATGCGGCGCTCATTGGGGAAGGACAGCTTCCGGGCAAGTTCCTTGATGGGCACCCACGCAACGTCCACGGCTTCCTGGTCGGGATCGTTTTCGATGGTGAGCTCACCGCCGGTGGCGCGCAGCAAATAATGGTGAACGGTCTTGTGGACCCGGTGCCCGCTGACGGTGAACCAGTAGTCGATGCTGCCCAGCGGCGCCAGGATGTCGCCTTCGATGCCGGTTTCCTCGGCAATCTCGCGGACTGCCGCCTGATCGTTGTTTTCCTTGCCCTCCGGATGGCCCTTGGGCAGGCACCACTCCAGACGTCCGCCCCTGTTAAGGCGGGCGATGATCGCAACCCTGAGTTCGGCGTCGGACGTGTCCACCACTACGCCGCCGGCGGAGATTTCCTCCACCGTTGGCAGCGACGCCGGAGCCGAATGCAGGGCAGGCGCGACGTGGGCACCGATTGCCGACGGCAACGGTGGGTTTGTCCTCCTGCCGGGAGCGCTCGGTACGGGATGGGCCATGCAGTCCACTCTAACGACTCTTGCCCAATCTTGATGACCGGAACATGACATCAAGATGGACTGCGTATGACGCACTTTGAGGGTCCGTGAGCGAGTCGGCACGATCTTAGACCAGATTTTGGCCTGCCAAGCCGCTGGTTTCTGACAAGCTTAAGTAACTATGGCGCACGCACATCACAAGACTGATTCCCACACCGTCGATTTCCAGGTGGACCCGGTGGTCCTGGAGCTCGGCCAGCGCTTTGTCGACGCCGGCCATGAGCTGTCGCTGGTGGGTGGTCCGGTGCGGGACCTCTTCCTGGGCCGTACGTCGCCGGACCTGGATTTCACCACGGACGCCACGCCGGACCAGACAGTTGCCCTGATCAAGAAGTGGGCGGACAACTTCTGGGAAATCGGCAGGGCCTTCGGGACCATCGGCATGCGCAAGGCAGGCTTCCAGATCGAGATCACCACGTACCGGGCCGAGGCGTACGATCCCGAATCACGCAAGCCTGTTGTGGCCTTCGGGACCTCGCTGACTGACGACCTGCTGCGCCGGGACTTCACCATCAACGCGATGGCGCTGCGGCTCCCGTCCCTTGAACTTGTGGACCCTTTTGGCGGCGTCCGGGACCTCCACGCGCTCCGTGCTGACCACGCCCGGCTCCCCCGAGGACTCCTTCTCCGACGATCCCCTGCGGATGATGCGCGCCGCCCGGTTCGCGTCGCAGCTGGGCATTTCCGTGCACCCGGATGTCCGGCTGGCCATGACCCAGATGGCCGAACGCATCAACATCATCTCCGCTGAACGCGTCCGCGACGAACTGGTCAAACTGATCTGCGGTGCGCGCCCGAGGATTGGCGTGGACCTGCTGGTGGACACCGGACTGGCCGAATTCGTGCTGCCCGAAGTGTCCGCCCTGCGGCTGGAATCGGACGAGCACCACCGCCACAAGGACGTCTACCAGCATTCCCTGCAGGTGCTGGAGCAGGCCGCTGCCCTGGAAACCGATGCCGACGGCGCTGTGCCGGCTCCCGACTTTGTGCTGCGGTTCGCAGCGTTAATGCACGACGTCGGCAAGCCGGCTACGCGGCGTTTCGAACCGGGCGGCGCGGTCAGCTTCCGCCACCACGACATGGTGGGCTCCAAACTCACCGCGAAGCGGATGAAGACCCTGCGCTTCGACAATGACACCATCAAGGCCGTGGCCCGGCTGGTGGAGCTGCACATGCGTTTCTACGGCTACGGCGACGCTGGCTGGAGCGACTCCGCTGTCCGGCGCTACGTCACCGACGCCGGCCCCCTGCTGGAACGGCTGCACCGGCTGACCCGATCGGACGTCACCACCCGCAACCAGCGGAAGGCTGAACGGCTGGCCTTCGCCTACGACGACCTGGAAGACAGGATCGCCGCCCTGCGGGAACAGGAGTCCCTGGAGGCGGTCCGCCCCGACCTGGACGGGGCCCAGATCATGGCCCTCCTTAACCTCAAACCAGGTCCCGTGGTGGGCCGTGCCTACAAGTTCCTGCTGGAGGAACGCATGGAGCACGGACCGCTGCAGCCGGAGGACGCCGAAGCCCGGCTGCTCGCCTGGTGGGCACAGCAGCCCGAGGCGGCACCTCCGGTTCCGGACGCAACAGAGCCAGCCGACGCCGTCGAACTTTCCCCGAACGAGGAGTCCAAATGACTGTTCCGATCTCTGTGCCCCGCCCCCAGCTGTGGATCCTGCGCCACGGCGAGACCGAATGGTCCAAGAGCGGGCAATACACCGGCCTCACGGACCTCCCGCTGACCGTCGAAGGCGAGCAGCAGGCAGTGGAAGCCCGAAAGGTGCTGGACCAGGTGGACTTCGACCTGGTTCTGACCTCACCGCTCCGCCGCGCCCGGCGGACAGCCGAACTGGCCGGATACCCCGACGCGCAGCACGAGCCGCTGGCGGTGGAATGGAACTACGGCGACTACGAGGGCATCAGCTCGGACCTGATCCGCAAGGACAACCCCGACTACCTGATCTGGACGCACGGCGTGCCCAATGGCGAAACGCTGGACGAGGTGGCCGCCCGTGCGGACAAGATTGTGGCCCGCGTGCTGGAATCCGGCCTCGACAACGTGCTGATCGTGGCCCACGGACACTTCTCCCGGATTCTGACCGCGCGCTGGCTTGAATTGGCCCCCACCGAAGGACGCCACTTCATTCTGGGTACCGCAAAAGTCTGCACGCTGGGCTGGGACAAAAAGACGCCGGCCATTGTCCGCTGGGGTCTATAAACACGCATTCATAAACTTTCTTGAAAATCTTTGCGAATTAACTGGCGGACTGCCGCATTCGTAGGGTATTTTTATTCCTGACCCCAGAGCGTCTCTGCCGGGGTCACGGCGCACGTTGCCAGGCCAAACGGCTGGTGCAACGGCTTAACAGAAAAGGAGGTTGGGAGAAATGATTACTTTGACTAGCGGATGGAAGATGACCATCACCGCCACCCCGGCCTCTGCTGCTTCTGCGCGCCATTTTCGCGGAGTGTTTGCCTCCTAGCACCAAGAGTCTGATCCCGCCTCCCTGGCGGTATCACTGGTGCAGGCCCCATCTCCCGGTACTTTCTGGTCGTAGAGCCTCTTGTAGCGCTTCGGCGCTTCATCACGGCCGGCCCGTGCGGTAGCGCAGCAACCCCATAGTTCGGAACCCGGCTTCTGGTTGGGCTCTGTGCCGCCGCTATTTCCGGGGTCGGTTGTCGCATTTGCGAACCACTCATAAACACCGGGCATTTCTGTGCCTAATTACTGCCTTTATTGTCTCGACTTTAAGTGGCGCTATTTGCCATGCCCAATTCTTTTCGAAAGGAGGTGACCGCCATGATCAAGAAGATCAAGAAGGCGATGTTCCTGCTGCGCCGGCCTGTCCGGGCTGACCGCCGCGAATTCAACGGGGAGCTGCTGGACCAACGACGCGAAGACGTTTTTGTCCTGATGCACCAGCAGATGGCCGGCCTGAACTGAAGCTCCCATGCATGGCGAATATCCCACGACCCGCCGGGGCATCACCCCGGTAAGCTCGAGGACATGCAGGAGACGAAGCCGCCGGCGCGCCCACAGCGTGCCCGCCTGGTTGTTCCCAGCCGCAGTGACCTGCTGCTGAAGAACTTCACGGAAGTGATAGGCGGGCCGATGGGCGCCCGGTCGGCGCCCGGCCTCCTCTCCCCCGGTGTGTTCACCGTGGAACGGGTGCTGATCATCCTGACGGTTCTGGCGGCGTTGGTGAGCCTCGCCGCCAAGGGCTACTGCCGGACCAACGGCTGGCAGACCCCCGGCCAGTTCTACTCCACCTGCTATTCCGACTTCCCGGAGTTCTTCCGGAACCGCGGCCTGGGCGAGGACCCGTTCACGTTCCTCAGCCAGGGGACCCTCTTTGAATACCCGGCCCTTCTGGGGTTTATTGCCGGGGCGGTCGCCTGGCTCATCCCAGGTGACGGTGTCACGGACGCCCGGATCCTGGGGTATTTCGACGCCAATGCCACGCTGATCGCCGCCGTCTGGATTGTCACTGTCCTGGCTACTGCCCGGATGTCCCAGCGGCGCCCCTGGGATGCGGCCATGGTGGCCCTTGCGCCTGTGCATCGTCCTGGCCGGGACCATCAACTGGGACCTGTGGGCGGTTGGTGCTGTTGGCCGCGGGCATGCTGTGTTTTGCCCGCGAGCGGCTGGTGCTGGCGGGCATCCTGTTCGGCCTCGCGGCGGCCACCAAGCCTTACGCCGCTCTGATTCTTGCCGCCATCTTCCTGCTGTCCGTCCGTACCGGGCGGATCAGGGCATTCCTGGTCACCGCCGGCGCGGCCGTGGTTGCCTGGCTGGCCGTTAACATACCCGTGGCTGTGGCCAATCCGGTCGGCTGGGGGTACTCCGTCGGATCCACAGCATTCGCGGGAGGCCGGCTACGGTTCGGTGTGGTTCGCCTACAACCTGGTGGCGCGGCGCCTCCGCTGGCAGGTCCTGGATCCAGCGGCCATCAACGTGCTGGCCCTGGCCTTTTTCCTGCTTGCGTGCGCCGCGGTGGCCTTCGTGGCGCTGACGGCGGCCAGGCGGCCACGCCTGGCCCAGCTGGCTTTCCTGCTGGTCGCCGCCCTTATTCTGACGAACAAGGTCTACTCACCGCAGTATGTACTCTGGCTGATTCCGCTCCTGGCACTGGCCAGGCCGCGGTGGCGCGATTTCCTGGTGTGGCAAGGGCGTGGAAGGCCTCTACTGGGCGGCCATCTGGATGTTCCTGGCGCAGGTGACCAGCCAGGGCCCCACGCAGCACAATATTGATATGCCCTACTACGTGTTGGCGGTGGCCGCGCATATGCTTGCAACGGCATATTTGATGCTCCGGGTTGTTTGGGACATCTACGACCCGAATTACGACCCCGTGCGCCGGCACCACCTGGACGATCCGCACGGGGGGCCATTTGACGGGCTGCCCGACCGTTTGCGCTTCAGCCCATTCCGTCGCTCCGAGGCGGTCCTTCCACGGCGGGCGAAACACCATGCCTGATGTCGCCGTTGTGGGATCCGGGCCCAACGGGCTGGCCGCCGCCGCTGTGATGGCCCGGGCCGGGCTCTCTGTGGAAATCCATGAGGCGGCCGGGACCATCGGCGGCGGAACGCGCACCGTCGAGCTCATGCAGCCGGGGCACCTTCATGACATCTGCTCGGCCGTGCACCCCATGGCTTTGGCGTCGCCCTTCTTCCGCGACTTCGAATTGGGACGCCGGATAGACCTGGTGGTCCCGGAACTCGGGTTTGGCTCACCGCTGGACGGCGGTCGGGCGGCCCTGGGGTATCACTCGCTCGACCGGACCGTCGAGGCGCTGGGCCGCGACGGTCCGGCGTACCGCAGGCTCCTTGGACCTCTTGTCAGCCGCATTGACGGGGTGATGGACCTGACGCAGCACCAGTTGCTGAGGGTTCCCCGGGCTCCAGTGGCGGCAGCACTGTTCGGGCTACGGACCTTCGAACAGGGATCTCCGTTGTGGAATGTGCGGTTCCGGGAGCACCTGGCGCCTGCCTTGCTCAGCGGGGTGGCCGCCCATGCGGTATCGCGGTTGCCTTCGCTGGCCGCGGCGGGGGCCGGCCTGATGCTGACCGCCTTGGCCCACGCCCAAGGCTGGCCGATCCCCCTCGGCGGTTCGGCGGCGATTGCGGAAGCTTTGGCTGCTGACATCCGGGCGCACGGCGGGGTGATCCGCACTGGGGAGCCGATCGATAGCCTGCAGCAACTCGGCGGTGCGCGCGCCACCTTGCTCGACGTTGCGCCGCGGGGGCTGTTGGACATCGCCGGCGACCAGCTGCCAGGCAAGTACCGGCGCTCCCTTGAGTCGTACCGCTACGGGAATGGTTCCTGCAAAGTGGATTACATCCTGTCCGGGCCGGTTCCGTGGGCTGCCCCGGAACTGGCGGACGCCGGAACCGTGCACGTTGGCGGGACACGGGAGGAGCTGGCACGTTCCGAAAACGAGGTCGCCGCCGGGAAACACCCGGAGCGCCCCTATGTGCTGGTGGCCCAGCCCTCGCGGTTTGACGGCGGCCGGGCGCCGGCCGGGCGTCAGATCCTGTGGGCCTACTGCCATGTTCCCGCGGGATCAACGCAGGACATGGGCGAGGCCGTGACCGCGCAGCTGGAACGGTTCGCGCCCGGGTTCCGGGACCTAGTGGTGGAAACCCACGTGACCACGGCTGCGGGACTGGCCAGCTACAACCGCAACTACATTGGCGGGGACTTCAGTGCGGGCATCATGGACATGCGGGGGCTCCTGCAGCGGCCCGTTGTCTCCCCTGTTCCGTGGCGGACACCTGTCCCCGGCGTCTACCTCTGTTCTTCCTCCACGCCGCCAGGACCCGGAGTGACGGGGATGCCCGGCTTTTTCGCCGCCAAATATGCCTTGAAAGACATATTCGGCTTGGAGGTCCCGCCGCTGGGAATCACGTAAGGGCGTTTTCGGGGGCTGAGCATTTGCCGCGCTGGGGGATAATAGCGCCGTGGGGAACTCAAACAAACTGTCACTTGCCATAGCTGGTCTCATCCTCGGCGCCTCCCTGGTGGCCTGCGACGACGGCAGAGGGGGTGCTGAAAGCGCGGCTCGAGAGTTTGCCGCCGCGGTGGCCGCCCTCGACGTCGGCTCTGTTGCGTTTGACGGCAAGGACTCTGCCGTGGCCAAACAGCAGGTCCAGGACGTTTTCAAGTCACTCGACCCGGACAAGCCCACGGTGGAAACTGGTGAGCTGTCGCTGGAGGGCGATACCGCGACTGTGCCGCTGAACTACACGTGGAAAATCGGCTCCGCCGAGTGGAAGTACACGGTCTCTGCCGAATTCACGAAATCCGGCGACAAATGGCTGACGGTGTGGAACCCCGAATCCTTGGTTCCGGAACTCGCCGACAACGAAATCCTCACCAAAGGCACGCAGTCGCCCCAGCGGGCTGACATCCTGGGCGCCGGCGACGCCAAGCTGGTCACGTCCCGGCCCGTGGTGAAGGTTGGCATCGACAAGCCACTCCTGGGGTCAGCAAACCCGTCCGCGTCCGCCACCAAACTGGCGGAACTGGTGGGTGTGGATGCCGCCGCCTACGCCGACCAGGTTGCGGCGTCCGGTGCCGAAGCCTTCGTGGCAGCCATTACCCTCCGTGAAGAAGGGCGAACCATCACGGATGAGCAGATCGCGGCCATCCCGGGTGCCCGCGCCATTCCGGAAAGCCTGCCGCTGGCGCCGAGCCGCACTTTCGCCCGGGCAGTCCTCGGTTCCGTGGGCGAGGCCACTGCCGAACAGATTGAAGCGTCAGGCGGCGCGCTGACCGCGGGCGATGTGACGGGCATCGGCGGCCTGCAACAGCAGTATGACGCCCAGCTCCGGGGCACCGATGCAGTGGTGATCCGTGCCCACCGGGCGGACCTCACCCGCGAGCAGATCAACGCCGCCGGAACTGATCCCCGCCGTGTGGTCTTCGAAACCGCACCAACCCCCGGTACGCCCCTGAAAACCACGCTGGACCCGGCCCTCCAGTCCCTCGCGGAAACCACGCTGGCCGGCGTGGATCCGGCGTCGGCCATTGTGGCGCTCCGGCCCTCCACCGGTGCCGTCCTCGCGGCTGCCTCGGGACCCGGAAGCAACGGCTACAACACCGCGATGCTGGGCCAGTACGCACCGGGTTCCATCTTTAAGATCGTTGATTCGCTCGCCATGATCCGCAACGGGCTGACGCCGGATTCGAAAGTCGAGTGCACCCCCACCCTCAAGGTGGACGGCCGCACCTTCAAGAACTCGGAAGGCTACCCGAAGGATTCCCTGGGCTCGGTTGCACTCCGCGATGCCTTCGCCCACTCCTGCAACACGGCCTTCATCGCTGCGCGGGACACTGTCACCCAGACCGATCTTGAGGCTGCTGCGGTTGCCATCGGCGTCGCCGTGGAGGCCCCGAAGCTGGGTGCCTTGGCATTCCTCGGCTCCGTCCCCGGCGAGGCCGCCGGCACAGAACACGCGGCGTCGATGATCGGCCAGGGCAAGGTGCTGCTGTCCCCGCTGGCCGCGGCCGTCATGGCCGGTTCCGTAGCCAAGGGCTCCCCCGTCTCACCGCAGCTGGTCCTGAACCCCGACGCCGGAGCCACGGGAGGCACACCCGGCGAGCCGACCGCGGAGGCCGCGTCGCCGTCGTCGACTGTTACGCCCGAAGCGCCGTCCCAGGCGTCCGAGAAACCGATCACGGCCGAAGAAGCCGCGGCCCTGTCCGACATGATGCGGGCAGTGGTCACCTCGGGCCACGCCGGGTTCCTGTCCAGCGTGCCGGGGGAACCCGTGGGCGCCAAGACCGGCACGGCGGAGTACGGCAAGGAAACACCGCCCAAGACGCACGCCTGGATTGTGGCGGTCCACGGCGACCTGGCCGTTGCCGTGTTTGTCGAGGACGGCGGGCTGGGCGCCACCACGTCCGGGCCGCTGCTCAAGCAGTTCCTGACCGCCGCCGGCTGACCCGGCTGCCGACTGGTGCAGCCGGCGATGAGCCCGGCTGCCGGGCGTGGGAAGATTGTTGGCGTGGCCCACATAGACGTTTCCGGTATTGACTACTTCCTCTCCGACGGCACCCAGCTCCTCAACGGCGTGACTTTCAAGGTCCCGGACGGCACCAAAACCGCCCTGATCGGCCCGAACGGCACGGGCAAAACCACGCTGTTCCGGATCATTTCCGGCGACCTTGTCCCGGACGAAGGTGTGATCGGGCGTTCCGGAAACATGGGCATCATGCGCCAGTTCGTGGGCCAGGTCCGGGACGATTCCACCGTCCGCGACCTGCTGGTATCCGCCGCGCCACCCGCCCTGGCCGCCGCAGCCCGCGAAGTGGACGAGGCTGAGCTGGCCATGGTGGAACTCGACGACGAGCCCTCCCAGATGCGTTACGCCCAGTCCATCGTGGACTGGGGGGACGCCGGCGGCTACGACGTGGAGACCGTCTGGGACGAGGTCTGCATGGCCGCGCTGGGACTGCCCTTTGACCGCGCACAGCACCGCCCGGCGTCGAGCCTTTCCGGCGGCGAGCAGAAGCGCCTGGTCCTCGAGGCCCTGTTCGCTGGACCCGACGAGCTCCTGCTCCTGGACGAACCGGACAACTACCTCGACGTGCCCGGGAAACGCTGGCTCGAGGACAAGCTCAACGAGTCCAAAAAGACCGTCTTCTTCATCAGCCACGACCGCGAGCTGCTCAACAATGCCGCCGGCCGCATCGTCACCCTCGAACCGGGCATCAACGGCGCCGGCGCGTGGGTTCATGGCGGCAGCTTCGGCTCCTACGTGGATGCCCGCGCGGACCGGAACGCCCGTTTCGAGGAGCTGCGCAAACGCTGGGACGAGGAGCACGTGAAGCTCAAGGAACTCGTCAACATGTACAAAAACAAGGCGGCGTTCCGCTCCGACATGGCCAACCGGTACCACGCAGCGCAGACCCGGCTGGCGAAGTTTCTGGAGGTGGGTCCGCCGGAGGCGCTGCCCATCGAACAGAACGTGCAGATGCGGCTCAAGGGCGGCCGGACCGCCAAGCGCGCCATCGTGGCGGAGAAGCTGGAACTCACCGGGCTGATGAAGCCATTCTCCACCGAGGTCTGGTTCGGTGACCGCGTGGGCGTGCTGGGCTCCAACGGGTCAGGCAAGAGCCACTTCCTGCGGCTGCTCGCCACCGGCGGCACCGATCCGGAGCGGGAGCACCTGCCCGTCTCCGACGTCGAAATCGCCGAAGTGCCGCACGAGGGCACCGTGAAACTCGGCGCCCGCATCCGTCCCGGTTTCTTCGCGCAGACCCACGTCCGCCCGGACCTCCTGGGCAAGACCCTGCTGGAAATCCTGCACCGCGGCGACGAACACCGCTCCGGGCTGGGCCGCGAGGCTGCTGCCGGCGCGCTGGACGGTTACGGCCTGGCCTCACAGTCGGAACAGAAGTACGAGTCCCTGTCCGGTGGCCAGCAGGCCCGGTTCCAGATCCTGCTGCTCCAGCTCTCCGGGGCCACGCTCCTGCTGCTGGACGAGCCGACCGACAACCTGGACCTGCACTCCGCCGAGGCGCTGGAGAAGGCCATCGACCACTTCGAGGGAACCGTCCTGGCCGTGACGCACGACCGGTGGTTCGCCCGCACGTTCGACCGCTTCCTGGTGTTCGGCTCCGACGGCAAGGTCTACGAATCCACCGAGCCTGTATGGGACGAAAAGCGCGTCGAACGCGCCCGCTAACCCCGGACGCTCTCTCACTTAATGTGGGTTAAACGCTGACGCTCTCTCACTTTCTTCAAGAAAGTGAGAGAGCGCCGGTCATTTAAGCGCATTAAGTGAGAGAGGGTTGGGCACGGGGCCGGGTGGATTTCCCAGCGGTTGCTAGCATTTCGAGCATGAAGACCGACATCTCCAGTACCTCGGCCGGCCCCTCCCTCCGGGCAGCGGCCGCCGCCACTTTTGTGGTCTTCGGCGTCAACGGCTTTGTTTTTGCCAGCTGGGCGGCGCGGATCCCCGCGGTCACCGAGACGCTGCATCTGACATCGGGCCAGATGGGCACCCTCCTGCTGTGCACGGCCATCGGCTCGCTGCTGGCGCTTCCGACGGCGGGACTGGTGGTGGGCAGGATCGGCACCGCCAACGCCGTACGGTCAGCCGGGGTGCTGGCCGCCCTGGCCGGAGTGGGCATTGCGCTCTCCCTGTCGGCTGAATCGATTCCAGCCACGGCCGTTTCCCTCTTCTTCTTCGGCATCGGCATCGGGCTGTGGGATGTGTCCCAGAACATTGAAGGGGCCGACGTCGAGCACAAGCTGCGGCGGACCATCATGCCCCAGTTCCACGCTGCCTTCAGCGGCGGGGCCTTTGTTGGTGCACTGATCGGTGCGGGGCTGTCGACCATCGGTGTCGGACTGCCGGAGCACCTGCTGGTCATCGCCGGGTTGTGGTGGTGGTGGCACTGGTTGCGCCCCGCTACTTCCTCCCCCATGTGACGCTGGAAGCTCCCGTCGACGGCGAGCCAAAGGCGGTGAAGGGCCCGTCCGCCTGGCGTGACAGCCGTACCCTGCTGATTGGCGTTGTAGTCCTCGGCGCGACCCTCACTGAAGGTGCCGGAAACGACTGGATCGCCAAGGCAACAGTTGACGGCCTGGGGACTTCAGAATCCACCGGCGCCCTGATGTTTGCCCTGTTCGTCCTGGCCATGACCGCGATGCGGTTCTTCGGCGGCCAGGTGATTGACGCCTACGGCCGGGTGGCAGTGCTCCGTGCCAGCATGGCGGCAGCGGCTGCCGGCCTCTGCCTGTTTGTGCTCGCCGGGAACGTATGGCTGGCCGGCCTTGGCGCTGCGCTCTGGGGCGTCGGCGCCGCTCTCGCCTTCCCCATGGGAATGTCCGCGGCAGCGGACGATCCGAAGCATGCGGCAGCCAGGGTTTCTGTTGTATCCACTCTGGGGTATGTTTCATTTCTTGCCGGGCCGCCACTGTTGGGCTACCTGGGCGACCTCACGGGAATACATTTGGCCCTGCTCGCCATCCTCGCTCCGATAGTGGTTGCGCTGGTCCTCGCGGGAGCCGCGAAACCTCTTTCATCCGGTAAGCCACAGGCACTCATTAGGACGACGGCGGCTCAGGTTCAGGTCAGGGGAGCCCAAACCTCATGGTGACCGAGGCAACCCCTTCGAAAACGGTGTGGTGCACCGCCACATGCCGCCGCGATTCACGGCCGGTCCGCTGAGGCAGGGCACACCGGGATTAGGGTGGAGAGATGCACACCAAGTGGCGCAAAAGATCGGGGTGGATCAGCCGCCTTGACCGGCATCTGGTCCGGCGTGTTTCCTCCTTCCCCGGCGGGAACCATGACACGTTCTTCCGCAGGCTCTCCGCGTCCGCCAACCATGGAAAGCTCTGGATGGGCGCAGCCGCGGTCATGGCACTGTTTCCAGGGAGGCCCCGCCGGGCCGCCCTGCACGGCCTGATCGCCCAGGCCGTGGCTTCCGCTGTGACCAACGCGGGATTCAAAACATTGTTGCCGCGCGCCCGGCCCCTGCCGGAGCACCTGCCGGTGTTCCGCTTTGTCCATCCGCAGCCCACCAGTTCCTCCATGCCATCCGGGCATTCGGCGTCTGCCATCGCTTTCGCACTCGGTGCAGGTCTGGTCAAGCCGGCCCTCGGCGCAGCACTGGCACCAGCGGCGTTGGGTGTTGCCTACTCACGCGTCCACACCGGGGCGCACTGGCCCTCTGATGTGTTTTTCGGTTCCGCCATTGGTGCCGGTGCCGCGCTGGTCACCCGCACCTGGTGGCCGGTCCGTCCGCCCTTTCCCGCGGTGGCCCGCACAGCAGGCCAGGCGCCCGGAATTGCCGGGAGGCGCGGGCCTCAGCATTGTGGTGAACACCTTGGGAGGGTCCTTCACGGAGCAAACGGCTGCAGCCCTCCAGGAAGTATTCCCTGAAGCGTATATAAAGACGGTCGCACCCGGACGAAAGCCTGGCGGACGCAATCAGGGCCGCGGGGACACACCCGGCCACGTCGGCCCTCGGCGTGTGGGGCGGCGACGGAACCGTCAGCGCGGCGGCCGCAGCCGCCGTCGAACATTCACTGCCCTTGCTGGTGTTGCCGGGCGGCACGCTGAACCACTTCGCACGCGATACAGGGACCGGGAGCCTCAAGGAGGCAGTCGCTGCCGCAACCAAGGGTGAGGCGGCGCAGGCAGACGTGGGTATCGTGACCGTCGAGCGCGGGCTGGCCGGAAACCCGGAGACTGCCGAACTCATCATGGTCAATACGGCCAGCGTCGGCCTGTACCCCGACCTGGTCCGGCGCCGCGAACAGCTTCAACCCGCCCTGGGCAAGCCGTTGGCCGGAGTGGTGGCCATGTTCCGGACCTTCGCCGTGGGAACCCCCACCACACTGACCGTTGACGGTACCCGGCACAAGGTCTGGATCGCATACGTGGGGCGCGGCCGCTACTATCCCCGGGACCACGCGCCCCTGCTGCGGCCGGTGCTGGACGACGGCGTTCTGGACATTCGCATGATCACCGCGGATGAATCCTTTGCGCGGCTGCGGCTCCTGTGGTCGGTGCTGACCGGAACGGTGGCGACATCACGGATCACCCATCTGAGGGAGGCCACGGAGGTCCGCATTGAGTCGGAGGGCTCCCCGATGGCACTGGCCGTCGACGGCGAAGCACTGGCTGGCGTGCGCAGTGTCCTGGTCCGGGTGGAGCCGCGGGCCCTGACCTATTACTCGCCCCGGTCCTGAGCCGGGGGCGGGGGCCGTGGTCCAGCCGTGAAATGGCCCTGGACCGCGTTGGTCCCCTGATCATCCGTCCGGATGACCCTGATTCGACCCTGAATCATCCCTGAGACAGGCGAAATCGGTGATTCCCGTCGGTAGCGTGGAGCGTACACACCCAAACGTCCCAGCATCCCGCAGCCCCCTGGCTGCTGTTCGAAGGAACACTCCATGATTGAGGCAACAGGCCTGAGCAAGGTCTACGGAAGCAAGACGGCCGTTGACGGCGTCAGCTTCACCGTCAAGGCAGGGCAGGTGACGGGCTTCCTGGGCCCGAACGGCGCCGGCAAATCCACCACCATGCGCATGATCATGGGACTGGACCGGCCGACGTCGGGCACGGTCACCGTGAACGGCCTGCACTACGCCGACCACAAGGCGCCCCTGCACGAGGTGGGTGCGCTGCTGGACGCCAAGGCGGTCCACACCAGCCGCAGCGCCTACAACCACCTGCGCGCCATGGCGGCCACGCACAACATTCCCACGGCCCGGGTGCACGAGGTCATCGAAATGACCGGCCTGGAAGCCGTGGCCAAAAAGAAGGCCGGCGGATTCTCCCTGGGCATGGGCCAGCGCCTGGGCATTGCGGCGGCGCTCCTTGGCGATCCGCAGACCCTGATTCTCGATGAGCCGGTCAACGGCCTTGATCCCGAAGGTGTCCTGTGGGTCCGCAACCTGGTCCGCTACCTCGCCAACCAGGGAAAGACGATCTTCCTGTCCTCGCACCTGATGAGTGAAATGGCCCAGACGGCAGACCACCTGATCGTGATCGGCCGCGGCAAGATCATTGCCGACGCCCCCGTCCAGGAAATCATTGCGGGCACGCGGCAGGTCCGGACCCTCGTGCGCACGTCGGCCGCCACGCAACTGTCCGCCCTGCTGGCGGGTAATGGAGTGACGGTGGACCAGAACGAGCAGGAAACCTTGGAAGTGACTGGCCTGGATTCGCGCCAGATCGCCCAGGTGGCCCTGGACAACGCCGTGCTGGTCTATGAACTCACCCCACAGCTCTCGTCTCTGGAAGACGCCTACTTCGACCTCACGAAGGACGAAGTGGAATACCACTCACACCTGACCGGTGGACCGGCGGCCGCGCCCGCCCCCGAAGCCGCCCCCGTCACGGCAGGAAAGTAAGGACGATGACCACCATGACCGAAACCCAGGCTTCCCGCGTCCGCTCCACCGCCGGCACGAGAGGGGTTACGTTCTCCGGCGTGCTGCGCTCTGAATGGATCAAGCTGTGGTCCCTGATGTCCACCCGCATCCTGCTGCTCCTGACCCTTGTGGCCATTGTGGGCGTCGGGGCCCTTGCCGTCCTGATCCGCTTCTCCTTCCTGGACGAAATGACCCGGCAGGCGAGGGCACAGGGCCAGACCATGACGCCGGAAATGATGGCGCAGTCCTTCCCGCCGGGATCGGGCTTTGACCTCTACAACCTGCCCAACGCCGGCCTCCAGATCGGCATCCTGGTGCTGGGTTCGCTTGCTGTCCTGTTCATTTCATCGGAATACGCCACCGGCATGATCCGGTCCACCATGAACGCCGTCCCGCGCCGCACTCCCGCGTTCGTGGCCAAGGCGATCATCCTCGCGGTGATCTCCTATGTCATCACCACCATCGCCGCCGTAGCCACCTTCCTGATCGCGATGCCGGTGTTCCAGGGACTGGGGTTTGACCTGGACTGGTCCACGGAAGGCGTGCTGTACAGCGTCTTCACGGGCGGCCTCTACGTTGCCGGCGTGGCGCTGATCGGCCTGTCGCTCGGTGCGCTGCTGCGCAACTCCGCCGGCGGCATCACCGTGCTGGTGGGGCTGTTCTTCGTCCTGTCCATCGCCTCCAGCTTCCTGACGCTGATCCCCGGTGATTTCTGGAAGTACGTGCCCCAGTACCTCCCCAGCGACGCCGGCGGACGGTTCCTGTCCATCGGCCACACCGACGGCGTCATCGATCCCTGGCAGGGTGGCCTGATCTTCCTGGGCTACGTGCTGCTGTTCCTCGTACCGGCGATGCTGGTGCTCAAGAAACGCGACGTCTGAGCTGAAGCTAGGCTCAGAGCATGACTGAAGCGGCATTGGTGAAGGACGCGTCGGCCGGACTGGCCCACGCGTCCTTTGCCGAAATCACGGCCAAGCGCCGCGGGCTGCTCCGGCGGTACCTTTACCAGCGTCCGCGCGTTATGGATGCAGTGGTTGCCGCCAGTTACACCCTTCTGGTGGCCCCCACCATGGTGGATGCCATCCTGCAGGGAGCCTGGCTGGCGGCGGCGCTCCTTCTCGCGGTGGCAGGAGCGCTGTTTGTCCGGCGTTCCTATCCCGTGGCGCTGGCAGCCTTCGTGGCGGTGATGGAAGTGGCGGTCACCCTGCTTCACCCGTGGGGCTCGAATGTCTCGGCGGGGCTGTGGTTCTCGCTCTACGCGGTGGCGGTGGTGCATACGCGCAGGTTCGCCCTGGTGACCATGGCCGCGGCAACGGCACCGCTTGCCCTGCTGTACCTCCTCGCCGCGGTAACTCCCATGGAGAATTCCTTCGTCCGTGAAGCCGCGAGCAACCCCGGGGACTTCCACCTGCTGACGAGCATCGCCACCGGCGCCACCATCGCCCTGTCCAACGTCATCGCCACCGGGATCGGCATCTCGGTGCGGCAGCGCCGGGAACACGAGCAGGAAATCGCGGCCTGGGCCGCGCGGACCGCCAGCCTGGCGTCCGTCAACGAACGGAACCGGATCGCCCGCGAAATGCACGACGTCGTGGCGCACTCCCTGACCGTCATGGTCAGCCTCTCCGATGGTGCCGCCGTCGTGGTCCGGAAAAGTCCCGACCGTGCCGGCGAGGTGCTGGGGGAGCTTTCGCGGACCGGCCGGACGGCGCTGGCGGACATGCGGCGTGTCCTGGGTGTGCTCCGCGATGACGCCGGAACGGCGCCGCGGCAGCCGCTCGCGTCCGGCGACAGCCTGGCGAAACTCCTGGAAGGCTTCCGCACCGCAGGCCTGCCCCTGTACTACTCACACACCGGCCCGGCGCTGCCCAACGACGCAGCGTTCCAGCTGACCGTCTACCGGATTGTGCAGGAGTCGCTGACCAACGTGCTCCGCTACGGCAGGTCACTCGGGCGGGTGGACGTCAGCATCGTCCGGGACGGTTCCACCGTCACCATTGAAGTGCTCGACGACGGCGCTGGCGTGGCAGGGCCGGGCACCGCCGAGGGTGGCGGGCCGTGGGCGGGGCACCAGGGTGCGGGGGGCACCGGCTCGGGCCAGGGGCTGGCGGGAATGGCGGAACGGGCCCGGATCTATGCAGGCACCGTGGAGGCTGGGCGCAGCGGCCGAGGCTGGCGCGTGCGTGCCGTCCTGAGCTGGCCAGGTGATGACATTCCGGAAGCTGACCACGTCCCCCAACTGCAAGGCAGAGCATGACTGAGACCCAACCCATCACCGTCCTGCTGGTGGATGACCAGCCGCTGCTGAGGATGGGGTTCCGCCTCATTCTGGAGGGCGAGGACGACCTCAGCATTGTGGGGGAAGCGTCCGACGGCGCCGAAGCCGTCCGCCAGGTGCGCGAGCTCAAGCCGGACGTGGTGCTGATGGACGTCCGGATGCCCGTGCTGGACGGCATCGAGGCAACCCGTGCCATCACCGCCACCGGAGCCTCCGCCCGCGTCATCATCCTCACGACCTTCGATGTGGATGAATACGCCTTCGCCGGACTCCAGGCCGGGGCGTCCGCGTTCCTGCTCAAGGACGTGGCGCCGTCGGAACTGATCCACGCCGTCCGGGTGGTGGCCAGCGGGGATGCCGTGGTGGCGCCGCGGGTGACCCAGCGGCTGCTGGAAACCTACGTCCGCGGTGCTGCCCGGCCCGCGGCGGCCACGCCGAAGGATCCCCTGCTGGAAGACCTGACCCCGCGCGAAACGGAGATGCTCGAGGCCATGGCGGAGGGCCTGTCCAACGCCGAGATCGCGCACCGGTACTTCCTGTCCGAAGCCACAGTCAAGACCCACGTCCGCAGGATCCTCACCAAACTCCACCTGCGGGACCGGGTGCAGGCAGTGGTCTACGCGTACGAAACCGGCCTGGTGGTCCCCAGCAACCCTGACTACTGACGCTGGCGCGGCCGGCCCGGCGCACAGCTTGGGCACAGGTACGCCCTATGCAAGCGACAGGGGCGGCGCGTTGGATGGAGCCATGAGCAATCACGTTCCCCACCCCAACCACGACCGCGGCCTCGAGTTCGACCTTTCCACCCTCATGAGCCGCCGCTCGCTCGGCATGTTCTTCGGCGCCGGCGGCGCGGCAGCGGCCCTGGCAGCGTGCACCCCCGGCGGGTCGGGCAGCACAGCCAGCACGCCGTCGTCGGCCGCCACGGAAAGTGCCGCCGCCAGCCGCCGCAGCAAGCACGACGGCGACTCCCACCGCCAGCCCCACGCTCACCCGGGCGATCGCCGAGTGCGGTGTGGAGATCCCCGAGGAAACGGCGGGCCCTTACCCCGGTGACGGCTCCAACGGGCCCAATGTCCTGGCCGCCTCCGGAGTGGTCCGGCAGGACATCACCGCAAGTTTCGGGACTGGCAGCGGCAAGGCCGAGGGCGTGCCGCTGACCTTCACCCTGACCCTGCTGGACAACGCCAACGGCTGTGTTCCGCTGGCCGGGGCGGCCGTCTACGCCTGGCACTGCGACCGGGAGGGAAGGTACTCCCTCTACGATTCCGGCCTGTCCAACGAAAACTACCTGCGCGGGGTGCAGGAAGCCGACGCCAACGGCCAGGTCACCTTCACCTCCAGTCTTCCCCGGCGCCTACTCCGGGCGCTGGCCGCACATCCATTTCGAAGTGTTCGAGTCCATGAGCAACGCCACCGCCGCAGGACAGGTGCTGGCGGTGTCACAGATTGCGCTGACGAAGGCCGCCTGTGACGACGTCTACGCCACCCCGGGCTACGAGGACAGCGTCGCCAACATGCAACGGACCACGCTGCAGTCGGACAACGTCTTCGGGGACGATGGCGGCATCTACCAGCTGGCCACGATGACCGGCTCCGCCGCCACGGGCTACACCGCGGGCCTGAACGTCACCCTGTAGGCACTGGAGGCGGCGTTAGACTCGGAACCATGCCTTCACCTTCCGCCGCCGCAGACCACATCCAGGACCTCGGCGCGTACGTCAGCGCATCGCCGTCGAGCTTCCATGCCGTCCACGAGGCCGCACGCCGGCTGGACGAGGCAGGGTTCACCGGCCTGGACGAGCGTGAGCCGTGGGCCGGCGGGGCGGGCTCCTTCTACCTGGTCCGCGACGGCGCGCTGATCGCCTGGGTGGTGCCGGAGGACGCCGGACCCACCACCGGGTTCAACGTCCTGGGCGCGCACACGGACTCGCCGTCCTTCAAGCTCAAGCCCAAGCCCACCACGGGCGCGTTCGGCTGGCTGCAGGCCGGCGTCGAAGTCTACGGCGGCCCGCTCCTGAACTCCTGGCTGGACCGCGAGCTGCAGCTGGCCGGCCGGCTGGTCATGCTGGACGGAACCCAGCACCTCACGGCCACCGGCCCGATGCTCCGCTTCCCGCAGTTGGCCATCCACCTGGACCGCGCGGTGAACGACGGCCTCACGCTGGACAAGCAGCGGCACATGAATCCCGTGTGGGGGCTGGGCAATCCTGCCGATTTCGACCTGCTGGAGGTTCTGGCCTCGCATGTGCCGGGCGGCGCTGCGGTGATCGCTGCGGAGATTGGCGGGTACGACGTCGTCATTGCGGACACGCAGCCGCCTGCGGTTTTCGGGGCCAACGGGGAGTTCTTCGCCTCCGGGCGGCTGGACAACCTTTCGGCGACGCATGCCGGGCTGGCGGCGCTGATCGCGCACGCTGCTGCTGCTTCCGGCAGCCGCGGTGCGGCGCCCATCGCCGTCCTGGCGGCCTTCGACCATGAGGAGATCGGCTCCAACTCCCGTTCCGGGGCCTGCGGTCCCATCCTTGAGGACGTGCTGGTGCGGATCTCCGACGGCCTCGGCGCAACGGTGAGCCAGCGGCGGCAGGCGCTGGCGGCGTCGTTCTGCGTTTCCGCCGACGCCGGCCATGCCGTACACCCCAACTATCCTGAACGGCACGATCCGGCCAACCACCCGGTCCTGAACGGCGGCCCGCTGCTGAAGATCAACGCCAACCAGCGGTATGCCACCGACGCCAACGGTGCCGCTTTCTGGGCACGGCTCTGCGGGGAGGCTAGGGTGCCGTACCAGGAATTCGTGTCCAACAACGTGATGCCCTGCGGCTCCACCATCGGCCCGCTGACCGCCACCCGCCTGGGGATCCGGACGGTCGACGTCGGGGTGCCGCTGCTCTCGATGCACTCCGCCCGCGAGCTCTGCGGCGTGGAGGACCCGCACCGGCTGGCCACGGTGACGGAGCTGTTCTTCCGGACAGCGGCTTAGGGTCGGCGCTTTCCGCCCCACATAACTGCTGCGGATACCCACATAGTCGCGCCGGCTTCGCGTAGTGGATGCGCTCGAGCCGCGCCTACGGTTGAAAGCAACGGATGCCCGGTGGGTATGCGGTCCATGGTTCCGGGCCGCATGGAGGAGAGACTCAACCGTCTCGCCACCGCAGGACACCGGTAACAGCTAACTGAACGCGACAGTCAGGTGCCGGGAAGCCGGTGCCGCTGGCAGGACAGGGGAGTGCAGACCCCGGATCCTGCCGCTGCGTGGTTGTGCCGCGACTATGGAGCCGAAAAATGAAGTCTGCACCTGGGCGCCTGCCCCGCCGCATCCCACAAGCTGGGGATAGCCGGGTTGGTGACACCGCGGGGGATATCGGCCGGCGAGGGCCCGCTGAAAAGGACTGTAACGCTCGGTGGCGTCAGGGTGGACCTGATGAGCCGTGAGAACGCACTGGCGGCCATCATGGAACGTGCGGCGAGTGACGCCGCAGTGCCCTTGGGGGTACTGTCAGCGAACCTAGACCACGTGAACCACTTCGGAACTGGTAGCCGCTGGGAAGGCACTCTTGGAATACCCGCGGTGGAGTGGCTGACCCTGCTGGACGGTGCCCCGCTGGTGGCCAAGGCGGAACAGCTCACGGGCCAATTGTGGCCCCGCCTCGCAGGGAGTGACCTTATAGAACGGATTCTTGATGAGGCAGCGGCACGGGGCGGTCTGTTGGGTTCCTTGGCGGGAGCCGGGAAGCACAGCAGTTGGTTTCCATGCGACTCGAAGACAGAGCGGCCAGCTCTCCGCGTGGCCGGCTGGTGGGCTCCGCCCCGGCACGTACTGACTGATTCAGCCGCTTCCACGGAGTTATGTGCAGACATCCGGGCCGCGGGGGTGGACATCCTGGTGGTCTGCCTGGGTAAACCACGCCAGGAACTCTGGATCGGGGACTATGGGGAGCTTGCTGGGGCCAAAGTTCTGCTTGCTTTTGGGGCTGTTATCGACTTTCTCGCCGGCCACATACGGCGGGCTCCGGTCCAGGTAAGCAACTTGGGCCTTGAATGGGCTTGGCGGCTGGCCATGGAACCCCGACGGCTTGCCAAACGGTACGTTGTCGAGGGACCGGAAGCCTACCTGAAGCTCCGCCGACACAGTACCGACGGTGAGCCGGGAGCCCCTTCGCAGCGTGCGCCTGAACCCGTTTCCGCTGCAATGCATGGGGCCCGGGCCGCGACCGATGGGTTCACCCCCATCGACGAACACGCCGATGTTGCCGCAATAGTGGTGACCTACAAGAATGGCGCGGACGTGTGTGGGTTGCTGGAGAGCCTCCGGCTTGAGACCCGGGAACAGTCCATCAAAGGTGGTGGTTGCGGATAACTCGCCGGACCCGGAGACGCTCTCTTGCCTGCGGCAGTTTCCCGGTGTGGCCGCCTTCGCTACCGGGGGGAACCTCGGGTACGCGGGTGGCATCAATTCGGCCTACTCGAAAGCGGGGAGTGCGGATACATACCTGGTCCTGAACCCTGATCTCAGGCTCTGCCCGGGTGCGGTCGGACATTGCGCAAGTCCATGGAGAGCACCGGTGCGGGAGTGGTGGTGCCGCTATTGCGGGATGATGACGGAAGCGTCTACCCCTCCCTTCGCCGGGAGCCGAGCATTTCGCGCGCGCTGGGTGACGCCTTCCTCGGAAGCAGGTTTCAAGGGCGTCCGGGATGGCTCACGGAGATGGACTTCAATGCGGAAAGCTACGCTCACCCGCACAAGGTGGATTGGGCCACGGGGGCTGCGCTGCTGATCCGGTCCGATATTGCGGAACAGGTTGGCGGCTGGGACGAATCGGTAATTTTCTGTACTCGGAAGAGACTGACTATTTGCACCGCGTCCGTGACCTGCGGGAGGCCGTATGGTTCGAGCCCCTGGCCGCCATGGTGCACTCCCGTGGTGCGTCTGGGAGTTCGCCCTCCCTAGATGCGCTCATGGGTGCGAACAGGATCCGCTATGTCCGCAAATTCCATCACGGGAGCTACGCACGAACTTTCCGTGCCGCCGTCGTGCTTTCCTGCCTGCTGCGGCACCACTGCACTGCCTGACCGGGAATCTTGGGACTGGTTGCCAGGGAATCCCGGTGGGCCGACCTACCCCACGCTGTCGCTTATCCGGCCCGCCCGGAACCGGAAGAGGACTTCCCCTCCGGGGCGGTCATCATCCCGGCACACAATGAGGCTTCGGTACTGGGACGGACGCTGGAAGCGCTCAAGGCGCCCCTCGCCAGCGGGAATGTAGAAGTCATAGTTGCCTGTAACGGATGTACCGATGGACTCAGACCGTGGCCGGTTCAGTGCCCGGCATCCAGGTGGTCTGCGTGCAGGACGCGTCCAAGACCGTTGCGCTCAACGCCGGCGATCAAGCCGCTGGCAGTTGGCCGCGGTTATATGTTGACGCCGACATCGAAATACCTGCGGCGGCGCTGCGTGCCACGTTTTGGCGGCACTTGCCGACGACGATGGGCCCCTGTGCGCCCGGCCGGCCTTTGCTTACGATACGGAGGGCGCTTCGTGGGCTGTTCGCGCCTACTACCGGGCGCGCAACCGACTTCCCCAGGCATCGGCGTCGATGTGGGGGGCGGGTGTCTACGGGCTAAGCCGGGAGGGGTAAGTTATGAACGGCTGGGCGGGAATTCCTGCCTGTCACGGGCGACGACTGTTACATCGACCGGCTGTTCGATGCCTCCGAAAAAGCAACGGTTGCCTGCCTGCCGTGATAGTTCGTACACCGCGGACCAGCAGGGCACTACTCTCCACACTGAGGCGCCTGAATCGGGGAAATCGCGAACTCCGCGATGTCCCGGGTGCCCATGCAGGAAAGACGGTTTGGCAACTGGCACATTCAATGCGTGCTCCTGGCTCGGTGGTGGATGCCGTGGTGTATGCCGTCTTCGCCCTTGCTGGCCGTGCGGCGCCCCGCCGCATAAGCCCCTCTTGGGAGCGGGACGACAGCAGCCGCAATCAATGATTGCAATCGTTGGGGGTGGGTTGGGGTTGAATTCCCGATGCTTATCGAAACAAATTTCATTTCCGTGTTTTTACTGGCCACCAATTCCGCGCTCCGGGTAGTGCAGGCACCGTCGCCCAGAATGGTTATTCCCGGTTTAAACTGGATTGGTAGTATTTGAAGACTAAAAACCCGACGAGTCCCTCTCGGCTCTATACCCCATGAGGCTGGGGAAATGAGCTTACGCCAAGGCCGCAGGTGTTTCCACCGTGGAGGCGGTAGATGTGAACCGCGTTGGCATCGCTGAAGGTATCTGTAAAGGTGTTGTTAGTTATCACCAATGAACGGTTTTCATCCATTACTTCTGCCTGGCTTGGCGCGCCGCAACGTACAGCGAAGGTCACTGATTGGGAACCGGGACGCGCGGACACCGCAAAAACATAAAAATGGCCCGCGCTGGCTTTTGCGAAGAAGTCAACGTCTTTACTGCTGGCGGTAATGAGCCCTGTTATCGAACCTGTGTTGAGAGCCGGAGCCAGCTTGGTGATGAGTTGATTTACAGCAGTTACCGTGGGTCGTATGGCATCACCGCATTCATCCCGAAGCACATGTTGGGTCTGGCACTGGCCACCAAAGTTATGGTTGAAATAGACAATGCCCCGGGCACCGTGGACGATGCTGCTCCACACGGCCGACCGAAACTGGGCGGGACTAATGGTCAGCGAATTACTTTCAGAAAATGGATGGCCCACCTCAACAAACGCCCACACCGGTTTGGAGCCTGCCGGCTGGACAAGGGATCGTACCCGTTCAACCGTCCAGCCGTAATGGGCTCCGGTGCGACATTCCGCGTCGCTCAAGTCACGCCCGCCGGCGAAGACGGCCCCGCCTTCCACATGGCTGCAAATGTAGGGATCGGTGAACCAGTAGTTATCTGCGGAGACAACATCCTGGTATCCGTTGACAAACTGGGCTGCCTGTGGGTTCTTCAGGTGAAACGTAACGCCCTTGCCGTAGTTTGAATAGAGCAAGGCCCGGGGCGGGAACTGTTTCACCAACGCATCCTGGACGGTGTAGCCGCATTCGGAGCCGGCGGGATCACAGATGACACCTTCCCCTTGAAACCTCCCGGTCCACGTGGAGTTTCCCCCGCCGGCCCACATGTCCACTTCATCGGAGACAACGAACCCGGAGGAACTTGGCGCAACCACGGAGGGAAGGGCGTGAAGACCGCTGGATCGCACCAGCGCCAGATTGGAGTCCTCAGTGAGCTGCACATAAGTGTTCAGGCCAACCCCGCGGTCCGCTGCGATATCCGATGCCTGCAAGACGCTTTCAAACCAAACCCCAATAGGAAAAAAATTCTGGTCTGCCGGCAATGATGGCGAGAACCTGCCGTAGAAGCCCGGACCGCCGTCTATGCCGAGAACGCTGATTCCTGCAGGTAGGGGATCTTGAGCTAATCCTGCGGATTGGGTGATGGCGCTTGATGAGACGCATAACGTTCCCAAAAGGCAAGTCAATAGAATTGTGGTTTTCTTGATGAACTTTGTGGAAAAGCGCATGCGCTGAGTCGCTAATCTAGGTGTTTCGAACAGGTTTTTCATGGAGTTCCTGTCGTGAAATCATGGCTCCAATGCCACGCCGAATAAAGGGTCAAATAATTGGCGACAAATAGTGATTTTGGGGCTACGCTATCACTCTAAACATTACGCGTGTGAGGCTATTCTAGACCCGGCAGGAAGATTGGGGGGATGTGGGAAAACATCTGCTAGCCCAATCCGTGCTGGGTCCGGCCGTCCGACTGGACGGCCCCCTGCACGTTGACGGCGTGGATCAAAAGCCACCACTGCTGCTGCGGGTGACGGCTGCGGCCTGTTTTGTTTTCCCGTCTAATTTGGTGTTGGAACCGCTGGGTGCCGCCGGCTACGTCGCACACATGCTGGCGTTGTTGGTTTTCGCACTGTGGGTAACTTCCGTAATGCTGGGCCTGCACAAAACCATCGACCGCGAGCATCCAGGCCGGTTTGCGCTGCTGGCCCTCGTTGCGGTGTCCTGCGCCTCCTACGCCGCCATGTATGTAGGTATCAGCGGGGGCACAACCGACGCAACGCGTGCGAGTGCGGACCGCTGGATGTTTTTGATGGTCGCCTCGTCCGGCCTGGTGCTGGTGACAAGTGAGACGACGCGCAACGTCGACGCTGCGATGATGCTGGTGCGCGCGCTCCTGCGCGGCGCCGTATTCTGCAGCATCGTGGCGGCAATCCAGTTCACTACCCACGTGGATCCCATGGCGTGGTTCCAGGGAGTACTCCCCGGTTTCAAAGACAACGGCGGGAACCAGCCGTTCCAAGAACGTGGAAGCTTCCTGCGCGTTGCCGGCAGCACATTCCATCCCATCGAGCTAGGAGTCATCGCATCCATGCTCCTTCCGCTGTCGCTTTGGCGCGCGCTGTACGACAAGGAAGGCTGCAAATGGTTGCACTGGGCGGGCACAGGCTTCATTGTTTTCGCTATCGCCGCGACGATCTCCCGCTCGGCGGTCCTAGGCGTCCTGACCATCACTAGTGTTTTTCCCCTTCCTGCCGGCTAGATCAAGGCAATGGACAGTTCTGGGTTTCGTCGGTGCTGCCACACTCCTTTTCTTGGCAGTTCCCAGGATTTTCGTCGCAACGCTGTTTGGATCTGTAACAGCGGGACGGCCGATCCTTCCATCACCGCAAGGCTCGAGGATTACCCCAGGGTGGAAGCCATGGTGTCCGCCCGGCCCTGGCTTGGAATAGGCCCCGGGGCGTACCTGACGCGGAACGCCATCGAGGTCCTGGACAACCAGTACCTGAAAACGATCATCGAAATGGGCGTTCCAGGCTTCCTGGCACTGCTTCTGTACATGGTTGTTCCAGGGATCGCAGCTTGGCTTGCAGCGTTCAGCGCCAAGGAAGAACGCTTGAAGACACTCGCGGCGGCAGTTGCGGCGGCCTGCATGGTGGCTGCCCCCGCCTCAGCCGCCTTTGACTCCTTGGGCTTCCCCGTGCTCGCCCTCGTGTACCCCATTTGCGTCGGGCTCTCCGGAACGGTCTGGTTGCTCGTTGCCGGCGAACGGCGGGTGCTGCTTAGCCCGACTACGAACGAACACGGCTCCAATCGTGCAGAATCTGAAAGGTTCCCATGACTCCCGTCTCGGTTCTCAAAATCCTGTGGCGCCACAAGGTCCCGATGATTTCCGTATTGGTGCTCACCCTTTTCGCGGCGGCCTACGTATTCTTCTACGCGCCCCGGAGCTACATGGCTTCGACTGTCTACGTCCTGGTGACGCCTCGGGTGCCCACCGTTGAAGAAATGCGAACCGACCCTGCACTCGCGGCCGCAAACTCGGACAACCCCTACCTGCGCTCGGCTGATAGCTTCCCGATTACGCAGGTCCATGGCGACAAAGTTGAGCTCGACCGACGTAGTTGACTCGCTCAAGGCCGCAGCGTTGTCACCGGATTACACCGTGACCCTGCCGGCCACCACTGGTAGGGGCAACTGACGGGATCGAGCGACGGGATCGAGCCAGCAGCTGGCCATTACAACAGCAGAAGCATTCGGCCAGCATCTCACCGCGGAGCCGGGGACGCCCAGAAAGTGACGGGGCAGGTGACCGTTATCTGTTCACGGCGCTTCAGATTGACCCGCCGAGCAAGGCAACAGAGCAATTCTCCGAGCCGCCTCCGTTCGATGATCGTGGTACTGATCGGTGGCGTCATTCTTCTGTTCGGCACTGTCTCGATTGCCCGGATGCTGGAAAATTCGCGCGCTGCCAGAAAGGACGCAGCGGACAAGGCTAAGATCTTTCCACGGCGCCGGCGTTCCGCGGACCACCATGCAGAGTCCGCTGCATCTCCAAGAATAATGACGGGGAACCGGTCGCCGGTATTGCTGCGACAGCGCGGACATTGGAGGGCCGGGTGCCACGGGAATATGCGGCCGCAGCGGTGCATAATTCGTCCTTCCTGCTGCCACAGCACAAGCTGCAGGACCACTCCTATGAGGAAAGAGGCTCTGATGTCCCTGTCAAACGTTGAACGGGAGCGGCGCAGTGCCGGTATCTGTTTTGTGTCTTCAACAACCCGGCAGTGCTCCAGGAGTGCCTCACGGCTTCCGTGGCAGCAGCTATCCCTGAAGCGGCAGGCATCGAATACTTGCCCGTGGACAATACGACACGGCAGTTTCCCTCCGCCGGGGCGGCTTTTGAAACCGACGGTGCGGCATTGGCACGAAACGATGTGGTGGTTTTTGTCCACCAGGACGTATTTCTCCACTCCGTCCCCGCGTTGGAGAAAGTCGCCGCAGCTTTAATTGAAGATCTGTCCCTGGGAATGGTTGGGGCGACCGGAATGACCGGAGAAGGCCGCCTCCCTGGGACTCATACGTGACCGCATCGTTTTGTCCGGTCACCACGAAATCGGGCCTGGCGGAAGTAGACAGCCTGGATGAAGTCCTGTTCATGATGCGGCGGGATCAAATCCTCCGGCATCCGCTCAGCGAGGAGGCGGACCTGTCGTGGCACGCGTATGCAGTCGAATACGGAGCCCGGCTTCGGTCGATGGGCTACCGGGTGGCGGTGGCCAACATTCCCTTGACCCATAACAGCCTCACCATCAATCTGGATCGGCTAGCTGAGGCGCACCAAGTGGATCGCTCGGAGCGTATCCTGATCAGCTGCCGATTGTGACCACGTGCGGTACTGTGCAGCAACGCGCCGGCGTTCCCTCCATATTTGCCGGTCTGATTAGCGCACAGAAGTGGCGGTACCGATGGCTCCGGGAATCTCTATCTGCTCATAAGCTCCGCAACAGATCCAAGGTGCGCGCTGTCACAGTCCTCGGTGACCTTCGTCGCGACATTGACGACATCTGTACCGCCGCCGGCATCGGCGCTGTCACCGTCATTAACGCGCTTCCCACCGGTGCCGGAGCACATGCACTGGCCAAACCCCTGGAGCTGAGCCGACGAAGTGTCCGGTTCAGCTTCCTGACAGTGGATGAGGCGGCCGTTGCTGCACTTTTGTCCTCCCGGGAGCCGGACTCCACCGTGGCCGTGACCAACATCAGCTTTGATACAGCGGGTGAGGTGGTCGGCGCCTTGAAAGGAAGAAGGGTAGTCCTGGGATTTCACGAAAATACCGGACCATGGCTCCTCACGGGGCCGGGTGTCGATGCGGCGGAGGCACACTACCGCACCCCCCGGTCGACACCTCTCGCTATGAAGGTTTGATCAGACGCCTGCGAGTGTCTGATATCCACGCGCGGCTACGGTCTGGAACCAGCTGTGAGAGGCCCATATGGGGTGACCTCCGCAAGACCGCCCACTGCTTGATGCGCTGTGATGTTCCAAGGAAAGGCATGATGTCAGCCCATGCCGCGTCCAGCCCGGCAAACCCGGTTTCTTGCTGCACTAAGCCCACCAACCGATCAAGCGGACCGTCTCCCCAGGCAGTCGGACCTGGTGCAAGAGTCGCAGTTCGCGCCAGGGCGGCCTTGGCGTAGACAAGTCCCGCCGTCTCCCGCCAGGCTGAGGGGCTGTGGCCGTCGACTATTGCCTTGCGGATGGCTGCCCCGCTCGCCGTCCTGGTGGAAACGGAGTCTGCCAGCTCCGTGAGGACGGATACGAACCCGGCGGGTGTTGACGGCGCCGGTCGAAGGCCCTCAAGGCCCGGGGAATCCGATCCAAGGACGGCACAGTCTGCCGAATGGCCCCTGAACGTCACCAGCGGCAACCCGTGTGCTCCAGCCTCCAGCATTGATGTCAGCGAAGCGAACGGAAAGGAGTCCACGTAGGCATCGGCGATGGATAGAAGCGTTGAAATATTGGCGAGCCTCCCGACGGCTCGAATCCTTCCGCTGGTGGCAGCTGCCGCCTCGGCCCACGTCCCTGTGGGAGCTGGGCCGGCGACGAGGAGGCGCGCATTCGGCCGCCGCAGCAGGAAGGAACAGAACAGATCGATCAAAGAGTCCGGACCGACGGGGTCGTATTTGCTGCCGGCCGCGGCGGACACCACCACGAAGTCCTTATCGGTGATGCCCCAGCTAGTCCGTGCCGCTGACCTCTGTGATCGTTCGGCTGTCAGGGCGGGAGCGAGTTCGAGTGGCCGGTTGGCCACCACACAACGGTTAGCATCAACTCCCCGGCGGTGGACGGTCAGATCCCGTCCGCTCCCACGCAGGCAAAGGACGATGGCAGCCGCCGATGTCCCCTGCCAAAAGACATGGTCGGCATGGTTGACGTAGACAGTGGGAGGCGCACCGGGAACCCCCAACGCAAGCGAGGGGACGACGTCGTGCGGATGGGCGTGCACAACAACAACGTCGGCCGGAGCTGTGATCCGTCGCAATGTGGCCGCCCGCCTGATGAGCCCACCGGGTCCACGGTCCAGGAGAAGCAGGCCGCGGGGATCGGAAAGGCAGGCCATAATTTTGGCCGGACACTCGGCATTGCCTTGGCGTGTGACAACCAATTGATGGCGCGAGTCCGGATCCTGACGGATCCAGTGGGCAATGCTCTGAGTATGGCCGCCAGTCCCGTATAGTTGCGTGGCAACGTGGACGACGAGGCGCTTCGACGATCTCCGCGGGAGTGCGGGTGGGGGTGGTGCGATGGAGCGCCGAACCATACCAAGAACTTCTTCCAGCCCTTGGTGGCCAAAGTACCCAGTGTGGTCGGTCCAAGCGAAACGCGCTGCGAGTTGTGCCTGCACCGCCGCCCGTTCCCACAACCCGGCTGCCGCCAACACGCCTGCAGCCCCCACTAAGGCTTCAAAGGTTTCCCTGTTACTGCTGATGCTCTTCAAGGCCCCCGCTCCTTCCCAGTTTTTTCAACGAGGCAACGTCTGTGCGCTTGGACCACAGCAGGCCTAATGTGACGAAGGCGGCAGCAGCCCCGGAGAGCAGCAGCGCCCATGGAACAGCGAGTTCCATTCGGCCGAAGAGAGGCAGAGGCGGCCAACAGCACTACCGAGGTGCCCGCTGGCAGCAGCAGCTGGCGGACGACTCGGAGCGGCTGGACACCCCCGGCCCGCAGTCGCCAGAGGTACAGTGGCAGGACCAGCGCGGCGACGACGACGAATTGGGCCATGGCGACCCCGGCGATGCCAGCGGTGGCGCCGAGGAACAGGGCCGGTATCAGGGCCAACAACCAACACACCTGGATGGACATGATGGAGCCTGTCAGTCCTGCAACGACGAGATAGTCGTAGATCAATTCGAACAGGATCCGGAGTCCCGCCACCATGGCAAGCCAAAACAGGGCGGCGCTTGCACCCGCCCAGGCTTCGCCGTACACAATCTGGACGATGGCTTCGGACTCTGCCGCCAAAAACGTGACTGCGGGGAAGACAACGCACGACATCACGCCGATTAAGGCGATGACTGTTGAGCGCATCTTTTCCGGGTCATGCTGCAGCCGAGCAAGCACCGCAGGGGCCACACTTCGCAGCGGCTGGGAGAACACGGCTACCGGCCAACTTGACAGGTTGAAGGCCAGTACATACATCCCCAACATGACCGACCCGAGCGTACTGCCCGTAACCAATTGGTCCAGGTAGCCGACGCAAAACACGATGATGCTGGTCCCTGCGAGTGGCAGCCCAAACCGCAGCAGCGGCATAAGGACGCTCCGATCCAGTCCAAGACGCAGGGGCAGGGGCGACTTGAGGACGAAGAGCAGCCCGCCGGCCACCGTCCCTGCCAACCGGCCAACAGCCAGGCTCATCGCCCCCATGCCGGCCAATACCAGGCAGATCGAGACGATGGCCCCCACCCAGACATTCACTTGGTCGATGAGCATCTTCGTTTTCTGATCAAATGCCCGCTGCATCAGGGCTGCGGGAGTGGCGACAACACCGCTTACCAGTACGCAGCACACCATTACACGGACTACGTCAGTCGCTTCGGGGTCACCCATACGGTCCGCAAACCAGGGGGCAACGGCAAGGCCGGCAAAGCAGAGCACAGCGCTGGACAGGATCGAGATGGTGGTCACGGTCGGTGCAATCCGTTCGGGATCGTCCGGCCATCTCACGATTGCGAGGCTGACCCCCAGTTCGTTAATAGTCAGGACGGCGAGCAATGCCACCATGGCGACGGCGAAGCTGCCGTATGAATCCGGACCCAGCAAGCGGGCCAGCACGATTCCAATTCCCAGGGTGCCGAACCTGGCAACCGCGCTGTTCAGCACGCTCCAGGCTAGAGCCGAGGAGGCGCCGGACGCATTCCGCCGGCCCGTGGGCGGCTGCCCGCCCTCCTGGACGGATGCCAAGCCGGGGCGTTTCATCGACTGCCCCACGCGGACGTCCTCAAAGGACTACGGCTTCGTTACTGCGCATCGCAGCGCCCCCACAACCCGTTCCTGCTGCGCCTCCGTGATGTGCGGAAACAGCGGAAGGGAAAGGATATGTCGGGCGGCATCCTCTGCAACAGGGAACGCGCCTTCACGCATTGCCGCGCCAGCGTAGGCGCCACTGAGATGCACCGGCACCGGATAGTGGACCCCTGCCTGGATTCCTGCAGCCTGAAGGGCGGCGAGCACCGCATCCCTGTCAGGAACACGAACAACATACAGGTGCCAGACATCCACATTTCCGGGAGCCTCGCAGGGCGTTTCCACGCCCGGAACGTCAGCGAGCAGTCGGCTGTACCGTTCAGCAGCGGCCCGCCGCAGAAGGTTCCACGACTGGAGCTTCGCGAGTTTCGCGCGAAGCACCACCGCCTGGACGGCATCCAGACGCGAGTTGAACCCGACCACGTCGTGCTCGTATTTGCGCAAGCTCCCGTGGGCACTGATCGTACGCACCCGGGCAGCCAGGCCGCCGTCGTCCGTCACTACCGCACCGGCGTCGCCGGCGGCCCCCAGGTTCTTCCCAGGGTAGAAACTGGTTCCGGCTGCCAGCCCCAGCGTTCCCGCCGAACGGCCGAACCGGGTGGCGCCCTGCGACTGCGCGGCGTCTTCGACCACCACGGCTCCGCACGCCGAAGCGACAGGAATGAGCCGCTCCACGAAGGCCGTCTGGCCGAAAAGATGCACTGGCACAATGGCCCGCGTACGCACCGTGACAGCCGCTGCTACGGCCTCAGGGTCAATCAGCAAATACTGCGGGTCCACGTCAACGGGCACCGGGACCGCTCCGATCCGACTCGCCGCCTCAGCTGTGGCTATGAAGGTATTTGCCGGCAGGATGACCTCGTCGCCGGCAGCAACACCACTCGCCCGGAGCGCCAGTTCCAGCGCGTCAGTTCCATTGGCCACGCCTACGCAGTGGCGGGCGCCCAGGAATTCGGCGTATGCAGCCTCGAACCCTGCCACGGCCGGTCCACCGATGAAAGCCGCGTTCCGGAAGACCTCCGTAAGGCCCTCCATGACCTCCGCATTCACGTCGGCCTGCTGCGCCACCAGGTCCACCAAGGGGACGGAAGCGTCAGCCTGTACCGGAATCCGCGCGCTCATTGTTCGCTCCCGAATCTGAATGGTTCCCGGTCTATCTCGTGGGCCGGGACGCCTACCCAGGTCTCGCCGTCGGGCACGTTGCTGAGCACCGCGGCGCCCATCCCCACTGTGGCGTAGGCTCCCACCGATGTCCTTTCCCGGACGCTGGAATTCATCCCCAGGTACGCGGCCCGGCCAATCCTGACGCCGCCTCCCAGCGACACGCCGGCGGCGAACGTCGCGAAGTCCTCCACGTCGTCGTCGTGCGTGAAAGTTACTGACGGCATGGCCACCACGTGCGAGCCCAGGGTGACCGAGGCTGTCAGCGTCACGTTGCGCATAAGAATGCAGCCCCGGCCGATCCGGCACCCCTCCGGATACTGCACGGACGGGTCAATCGCGGTGGCGTACCGCGCCTCGTGCAGCCCCATGGCGCTGAGCCTATCCACCACCATTTCCCTCGACTTTCCGGAGCCAATGCAGACCAGGATGAACGCGTGCGTGTACCGGGCGGCGTCGTCGATGGTGCCCAGGACCGGCGCCCCGTCTACGGTGACGCCTGCCATCTCCTTGTCATCATCAAGCAGGCCCACGACGTCGTATTGACCGCTGCTGCGCACCATGGCCAAAACTTCACGGGCCAGGCCACTGGCGGCGATCAGAATCAGCTCACTCATGTGCCTCCGCCTTTTGCGGCCTCTTGGATGGTGTTGATGACCCGGTTCATGCTGACGTTGTCCAGCTCGTGGAATACGGGCAGGATCAGGGTCCTGTCCGTCATTCGCTCCGTGTGCCGCAGCCCCGCGTTACCGTTGTCGCGCCAGCGGTAGGCGGGCTGGCGGTGCGCGGCCATGATGCCACGCCTGGCCGAAATGCCGGCGTCCGCAAGGCGCGAAAGCAGTCCCTCGCGGCTGATGGGAAATGCGGGCAGCACCTCCACCCAGAAGGACTGGAAGTTCGTGGTTCCGTAGGGGGGATCAGACACGAACCGCAGGCCCCTGACTCCCGCCAGCCCGGCCACATACGCCGCCGCTATTTCCCGGCGCCGCTCCACGATCCGGGCGAGCCGCCGCAGCTGGACGATCCCGACGGCGGCCTGCAGGTCAGTCATCCGGTAGTTGAACCCGATCTCGAGATAAACTTCCGGCGGCGCCAGCAAAGAGCCGTGCCGGTCAGTCGCGGACACGCTCATTGAATGTTCCCTGAGCGTCCGCGCACGCGCTGCCCAGTCCGCCCGTTGCGTGGTGAGCATCCCGCCTTCCCCGGTGGTGAGAATCTTGCGCGGGTGGAACGACCAGACGGTCAGGTCTGCCCCGGTGCCCACCGGCCGGCCCTTATATTGGGACCCCACGGCGCAGGCGGCGTCCTCGATAACGGTAATTTCGTGCCGGTCGCAGAGCTCGCGGATGGGATCCAGGTCTACCGGCACGCCGCCCTTGGTCGACGATGATGACCGCGCGCGTGTCCAGCGTCAGGGCCGCGTGGATGGTCTCTGCGGTCACATTGCCGGTGGCGGGGTCGACATCGCAGAAGACGGGACGCGCCCCCACGTACGTCACCGCGTTGGCCGTGGCAATGAAGGACAGCGACGGCACCACCACGTCATCCCCCGGACCGATGCCGGCAACCACCAGCGCGAGGTGCAGGGCGGTGGTGCAGCTGGACACCGCGACCGCATGATGGACTTCCTGCGAGGCACTGAAGGCCGCCTCAAATTCCTTGACCTTGGGCCCCTGCGCCACCCAGCCGGAGGCCACCACCTCCGCCAGTGCCTGTGCTTCTTCGTCACCGAGCCAGGGCTTCATGACATTGATCCGGGCCAGGGCTGTTTCTGAAGTCATCGGACACCAACTTTCCGGCTCGCGGCGATTTCTTCCCGCAGTGGCTTCCACCAGCTGACGAGTTCGCGAAGTCCTTCTTCGAGCTCCACCTCTGCTTTGAAGCCCAGGTCCTGCCGGGCGGCCGACGTGTCGGCAAGCCGGCGGACCACGCCGTTAACCAGGCGGTCCGGGCCGTGTTCCACTTCCAGGTCCGAACCCATGACCCGCAGCAGTGCCTGCGCCATTTCCAGAAGGCTGGTCTCGGTTCCGCTGGCCACGTTATAGATGCCCTGGCTGACGCCGCTCGCGGCGGCCAATACGTTGGCCCGGGCCACATCCGCGGTGTACACGAAGTCCATGGTCTGCAGGCCATCGCCGAAAATCAGCGGCGGTTCGCCGTCCATGATCCTTTCCATCCACCGGACCAGGACCTCGGTGTAGAGGCCGTGGACATCCATCCTGGGTCCGTAGACATTGAAATAGCGCAGCAGCACGTAGTCCAGCCCGGTCATGGCGTGGAAGCTCCGGGCCATGCCTTCGTTGAACGACTTCGCGGCGCCATAGAAGGTGTCGTTGTTGGCATGGTGGTGGCGTTCCGTGGTGGGGAACTCCTCCGCCATGCCATAGACCGAGGCGCTGGAGGCTGCGATGAGCTTGTCCACCTGGTGCTCGGCGGCGGCCTCGAGGATGTTGAAGGTCCCGTCCACCATGACTTCGAGGGCGAGCCGCGGTTCTTCTGCGCACTGGGTGATCCGGATGGCTGCCTGGTGGAAGACCAGGTCCTTGCCGTTGGTAAGGTCGTGGACCAGATCGCGGTTGCCGATGTCTCCGTGGATCAGTTCAACCTGGCCGCTTTCCAGCGCCCCCTCGAGGTTGCCAAGCCGGCCGCGGACCAGATTGTCCAACACCTCAATCCGGTTCACTCCGGCATCCAGCAGGGCATCCACCAGCGTTGAACCGATGGTTCCGGCCCCGCCGGTCACCAGGACGTTGGCTCCCTGGAGCTCGCTCACAGCGCGCCCCCCAGCTGTGCGCCGGCCCCGGCCAGCTCGGACCCTGCCACGGGAGCGGACTGTCCATCCAGGCTCAGGCTGCGCGTCACGGCTTCCAATACGGACAGGACCCGCAGCCCGGACGCACCACCCGTGCGGGCCTCCCGCTTGTTCCGGATGCAGGAAGCCAGCTCCTGCACCACCTGGCCCAGGGCCTCCCTTTCGGGAAGCGCCGGCGACCACGTGTCGCCAAGCCGGTAGGAGATTGCCGATGACTTTCTCTCCCCAGCCGATTTCGGCTGCCGGTCCAGGCTGACGCCCCGGTCGTAAACGCTGAGCCGCTGCTGCGGGTTCAGGTCGTCCCACACGAGGGTCCGCAACGACCCGCCGATCACCATTTGCCGGATCTTCGTTGGACTCAGCCAGTTCACGTGTACGTGGGCAGTGGCATCGTTGGGAAGCCTGAAGTTCAGATGCCCTACGCAGTCCCGTCCGGTGCCCAGCGGGTCCGCTCCGAACGCCGAAACTTCGGCAGGGTTCAGGCCGCCGGGAAGCACAAAGTCCAGGATCGCCAGGTCGTGCGGCGCCAGGTCCCAGAACACATCCACATCGGGCTGGACGAGGCCGAGATTGATCCTGATGGAATCAACAAACAGGATCTCGCCCAGGGAGCCCTCCTGCACCAGTTCCTGCATCTTGAGCACAGCCGGCGTGTAGCAGTACGTGTGGTCCGCCATCAGCACCAGGCCGTGTGCCTCGGCTTCGGCCACCATTTCCAGCCCGTGTTCGCGGCTGTCCGCCAGCGGCTTTTCGACCAGCACATGCTTTCCGGCACGCAACGCCGTCATGACTGTTCCGTAGTGGGTGCGGGCGGGCGTCGCGATCGCTACGGCGTCCACGTCGAGCGTGTCCAGCAGTTCGTCCAGGGATTCGACGACGGGAATGTCACCCAGGGTGGCGGCCAGCTTTGCCGCCCGCTCGAGGTCGAGATCGCAAATTGCCACCAGGTCCCAGTCGGGGCTGGCTTGCAGGTTGCGGGCGAGATTCGGCCCCCAGTATCCGGCTCCGACGACGGCGATCTTCAGTTTCGGCGTCGGCTGCCGGTGGGTGGGGACGTGGAACGGATTGGTGAATGTTCTCATGTCACTTTCTTTCCAGGGAGGTGGTTAGTACGCGCCGGAGGGCTTGACGACTGCGCGGAAAGTCCGCCACAGGATCAGCAAGTCCCCGGCGATGGACCAGTTTTCGACGTAATAGAGGTCCAGCCGCACGGCCTCTTCCCACGAAAGGTCAGAGCGGCCGTTGATCTGCCAGAGGCCGGTGATGCCCGGCTTGATGAGCAGGCGCCGGTGCGTGTGGCGTTCATAGCCATTGACTTCGCGGTCCAGCGGCGGGCGCGGTCCCACCATGCTCATGTTGCCCAGGACCACGTTCCACAGCTGTGGGAGCTCGTCGAGCGAGTACTTGCGCATCCAGCGGCCGCACCGCGTTACGCGCGGGTCGTCACGTAGCTTGAACAGCACGCCGGCGCCTTCGTTGAGCTGATCCAGGCCGGTCAGGCGGGCCTCGGCGTCAGCCACCATTGACCGGAACTTGAACATCCCGAACGCGTTGCCATCCTTGCCAATCCGGTCCTGGCGGAAAAGTATGGGCCCCGGACTGTCCAACCGGACGATCACGGCCAGCACCAGGAGCAGTGGCGACAGCGCCAGGAGGGCGCCGAGCGCCATCGCCACATCCATTACCCGCTTAAGCTCATGCTTTGCGCCCGAATACTGCGGGATGTCCACATGCATCAGGGGCAGGCCCTCCACCGGCCGCCAGTGGATGCGGGGCCCGGCTACGTTTGTCAGCGTTGCTGCGAGGACCATTTCGGCGGCGCATTCCTCCAGCTTCCAGCCGAGCTCACGGATAAACTTGTTGCCCCCCGGCAGGGGTCCCGCCACGATGACCGCATCCGCATCGGCCAGTCGCGCTGTCCGGGCGATGTCATCGGTGGAGGAGAGGACGGGAATTTGGCGGCCGTCGACCCGCAGCTGCCCCCCGCGCCGGGCCCCGGGAAGGCAGACTCCCAGAATCTCGTACACCGGCCCTGATTTCTTGGCCACCTGTTGCACGACGTAGCGCACGTCCTCCGGTTCTCCCACTACGACGGCCCGTGAGAGGTGGCGGCCGCGGGCCTTTTCCTTAGTCAGCCGGCGTCGGAACGCCCAGCGGTTTCCAGTCAGCGCCATCAGCCCAAGCGGCAGGGAGACCGTAACGAAGGCGATCCCGCCGTGGACGGAAAAGACAACGGCGGCGATTGCCATCAGTCCGAAGATCCGCAGGGTCGCCGAGACGACCCGCTTGTACTCGTCAGCCCCGACGCCGAGGACTTTCGAATCCCGCGTCCGGTAGATCTCAAGCGCTATGAGCCAGAGCAGCATGACGGTGACTGCGGTGAGGAGGCCGTCTTTGGCGCTCTCAAACCTTGGCACAAATCCGACGCCGGACAGGAGATCGCCGACAAGTACGGCGCCTGCCACCATCAGCGAGTCGGTGACACGGAGATGGTTGATGTGCGTGGAGATCCATGCTGCCCCCGCCTTCCGGCCGGGCGTTGCCGGGACGGCAATTGGCGGCAGCAGAAACCGGGTTCCTGCAGCTTCTGCTGCCGCCAACCGCGCTGTTGCGTTCCGCTGTGCAGCAACGGAGGCAACGGGCCAGTCAAAGCCTGCATGCCGGGTTCGGACTTCTGGAATTTCCACCATGATGATCCCTTTCCCGGAGTGTGGGCTGTTTGTTCTGGCCGTGATGCAAAATTAGTCCGGAACCGGCAGCGATTCCCGGGAAAAGCCGGGGCTATGTGGGTGGGAGGACGGAACACTGCGGGAACTGCGGGTACCTGCAATTGCGGAGGTATGCCTATACGACCGGCAGGACGTATGGTTCCCGGGCGGCGGCTTCCTTGGCGGCGGCCAAGGCTGTCAGCTGCGCCCGCGACTCCACGCCGAGCTTGCGGTAGATGGCCGTAAGGCGCACCTCCACGGTCCGGATGGAGACGAACAGTGTGGCAGCGATTTCCTTGTTGCGCATGCCGCGGGCCACCATCTGTGCGAGGGCGCGTTCGTGGTCGGCGAGCATCAGCAAGGCCGGGTTGCCGGGCGTGCGCGCTGGCTCCACCCGTTCGTCAAGAAGGAGCGAATCAACATGCTGTGTCCAGGCATCGGCGCCGGCTTCGTCAAACATCACCTTCGCGCGCAGCAGGCCGTCCCTGGCATCCCGCAGCCGGCCCAAGGCGCCCAGCCGCTCCGCGTAGCACAGCAAGGTCCGGGCGCGTTCCAGCAGCGAATCGTGGCCGTTCCTGCCCTCGAGTGCATGGCTGAAAAGTTGAAGCGACTGCTCGCCGTCGGCCAGCATCGCGCGGCTGCGGGCTACGGCCATCAGCAGCCAAGGGGACCTCAGCCCGACGGCGCGGCTCTCCAGCCTGTAAAGAGCCTGGGTGGCTTCGCGGTGCCGCCCCAGCCGGACCAGGACCTCCACGAGGTCCGCTTCGCAGCGGAGCAGCGTGGGATTGGCGAACCTCATGCCGATCTCTGCGGCACGGGACAACTGGGCGCAGGACTCGGCCAGGTTGCCGCGCATCAGCGCGAAATGACCCTGGCAGGCAGCCAGCTGGGCAGTGATGGCCGGATGGCTGTCCGCCCCGGAGAAATGGTGGGCATCAGCAACATAGAGCTGTGCCAGCGCCTCATCGCCGAGCGCATGTGCCCGCCACACCCGGAAAATGTGCCGCATCCCGCGATGGTATTTGGTTTCGGGCTCAGCGAGTTCGAGGTCCTCGATGAGCCGGACCGCCTTTCCGACGTTCCCCGCCCGGATCTCGTTGTCCACAGCAAGGTACTCTGCCGTCTCCCGCCAGTTGACGCTGCCCGGCTCAACGGAGCTCCGCACCATCGCGAAGGCCTCCTGCGCAAGTTCGTGGTGCTCTGCATAGGTCAGGGCCCGGCCCTGCACTAAGAGGCCGGCGACCGTGCTGGCGTCGTGTTTGCGGCCGTGATGCTCCGTTTTCCCGCGGATGGCCTCGATCAGGAGCTTGGCACGGTCGGCCACCGCGAGGCAATCCTTCGAAGCGGCGTCCCGGAACTCGTCGGCCTGGTGGAGCAGACTGACGGCGTCGTCCAGCTCCCACCGCTCGGCGTAGTACAGCGAACCGACGGCCAACAGCGTTGCCGCGTAGGCGGGGTCGTGCTTGCCGAACTCCTTCACCAGGCGCAGCACCATGCTTGAGCGCACTGCGGCACCCTGGATGAACTGGATTTCGAAAGCCAGCCCCGTGAGCCGAAGAATCAGCGCCGGGTTGCGCGTCACTCGACGGCCCCAGTCCAGGTAACGCTTGGCGTAGACGAATTCACCCCTGTTGAACATCAGCTCAGCCACGGTGGTGAGCCGCGCCGCCGTCTCGGCCTCCCACGGGTTGATGGTCAGTGCGCGCTCGATGTACTCCACGGCGAAGGACACTTCCCCGGTCCGGATCAGGTCCACGGCAAACCGGAGGAGGCCGAAAGGAGTCTGACGCTCCAGCGCGCTGAAGCTCAGATGCCACCGGCGGGCGTACTGGTCAGTTTCACCGGCTGCTTCCGCCAGCGCGCGGTGGTGGGCGGTGCGGACCGACGGTGTCATGGCGGCGAAAACATAACCGCGCAGGAGTTGGTCCTGGATTCGCAGATGCGGACCGGACCGGCTGACCATGCCGTTCGCCAAGAGCTCATCCATGCCCGTCCACAACTCGCCGTACACCTTTTCCAGTGTGCCGATGTCGCTCCGGCAGGACAGTGACATCAGATCAAGGGCCTGCCGTGCAGCCGGAGTGAGAGCGCCGACTGTCGCGGCGAACTCGGATTCAAAACTTCCTTTGCAGGGAAGCGGAATGGGAAGCGCGTATTTCCCCTCGGCATGACGTTCCAGCAGGCAGGTGTAAAGCTCGACGGCGGCCAGCGGGTTCCCCTGCGTTGCCGCGGCGACAGCGTGGACCGCCGTCGTCGCAGATCTGTTGCGCCGGGATCGACTCCAGCATCCGGACGGTGTCGTTGTAATTCAGTGCCTTCAGGCGGAGGGCAGGGAGGCTGCCGAACGGGCTGTCCGGCGCCTCCTCCCGGACGCTGGCGAAGAGCGCTATGTCAGTTCCGGCCAGGCGGCGGGCGATGAAGCCGATGACGGCCTGGCTGCTGGAGTCCAGCTGGTCTGCATCATCGATGACCACGACGGTCCGTGAGGAGGAACGCTGATGAAGCCCATTAAGGAGCATTGTGGCAACCGTGGCGACGTCCATGGCGCCGGTCGAATCCCGGAGCAGTTCGTCGGCGAACCGGCTCAGGACCGGATCGTCGATTCCGTTCAGCAGTGCAGTGAGGCCTGAGAGGGGCCAGTCGGACTCGGATGCGCTTGCCCGCAGGAAAACGGTCCGGTGGTCCGAAAGCCGGGGAATCTCGGACAACAGCGCGGACTTGCCCATTCCCCGCCGGCCCACAACCGTGAGTGCTGATTCCTTCGGACCGCGGATCACCGCGAGGATCCGGTCCAGCTCCTTGTTTCGGCCTATTAATGACATGAAGTCCCCATCCATCGAAGAAGGAGACCTGCCTACTGCTCTGCACTTCACTAACGACAAGGCCCGTCCAGTCAACTGCTGACTGTGCGGGCCAATTTCACGGATACCCAGCCGATGGATGACAATCTAGCGGCCAAGGGTCCGGGCGCACCACAGTATTTGCCGGCCGCACCACCTAGGTACACCACTTGGGTGGTGTGGTGGGTACTCACCAGAGAAGCGTGGGCGGGTTTTGATGCCAGCCGGGCCTCCCCGCAGGGTGGTGGGGTTTTCCACATAGCCGCACTCCGGCACCCGGGCCGGAACCGCGGTCGCCTAGCCTAGAGTCAAGCGCGAATCGCCTATCCGGTCCAAATGCACTAAGATATTGAAGTCTGTGCTGCGCCCTGCCTCCGTTCCGTTGGCGGGCACGCACAGCATCGCAAATGAACCTCCTGTTACGGAAATGCCGTAACCGCTTAGCCCAAAGGAGGTGGGTTCACATATGCGTCCTTACGAATTGATGGTAATCATCGACCCCGAGGTCGAAGAGCGTACCGTTGAGCCGTCGCTTCAGAAGTTCCTGAACGTCATCACGAACGATGGTGGAACCATCGAAAAGGTTGACATCTGGGGCCGTCGTCGACTGGCTTACGAAATCAAGAAGAAGTCCGAAGGAATCTACGCCGTGGTGAACTTCACCGCCAAGCCGGAGACCGCCAAGGAACTTGACCGCCAGTTGTCTCTTAACGAGACCATCATGCGCACCAAGATCACCCGCCCCGAAGAGCAGAAGGTTGTTGCTGAGTAATTTCAGCTCCAATTTTTATTCTTCACCCCGCAGGATCGAATTCTTCACCCAGGATCGAACAAGGAGGCAGTAGATGGCAGGCGAGACCACCATTACGGTCATCGGTAACCTCACCAATGACCCGGAATTGCGGTTCACACCGTCAGGTTCGGCAGTAGCGAACTTCACCATCGCTTCCACCCCGCGCACCTTTGACCGCCAGTCCAATGAGTGGAAGGACGGGGAAACCCTGTTCCTCCGCGCAGCGGTATGGCGCGAAGCAGCCGAGAACGTCGCCGAGTCCCTCACCAAGGGCATGCGCGTGATCGTTTCCGGCCGTTTGAAGAGCCGTTCCTACGAAACAAAAGAAGGCGAAAAGCGCACCGTTATCGAGCTCGAAGTCGATGAAATCGGCCCGAGCCTGCGCTATGCCAATGCCAAGGTCAACCGCACCCAGCGCTCCGGCGGACAGGGTGGACAGGGTGGTTTCGGCGGCGGCAACAGCGGCGGTGGCTTCGGAGGAGGCAACTCTGGTGGAAACCAGGGCGGCAACTCCGGTGGCGGCTTCGGCGGCGGCAACCAGCAGGCTGCACAGGAGGATCCCTGGGCAACGCCCGGTGTATCCAACGCAGGCGGCGGCTGGGGCAACGGCCCCGATTCCGAACCTCCCTTCTAAACCAATCATTTAGGCCCGACGCCGGGACCGCCGAAAGTGCCGCAAGGCACCTGACGCGACTGCCGCCGTCGGACCACCACCATCCCGTGGATCAACATCCACGGGCTCCATAGAATAGGAGCTCCACGATGGCTAAGGCTGAACTCCGTAAGCCCAAACCAAAGTCCAACCCCTTGAAGGCCGCTGACATCACTGTCATCGACTACAAGGACGTAGCATTGCTGCGCAAGTTCATCTCCGACCGCGGAAAGATCCGCGCCCGTCGCGTCACTGGCGTCACGGTGCAGGAACAGCGCAAAATCGCCCAGGCAATCAAGAACGCCCGCGAAGTTGCACTGCTGCCCTACTCCGGCGCTGGCCGCGGCTAAGGAAGGGACTGACTAACATGGCAAAGCTCATTCTGACCCACGAAGTAACCGGTCTCGGTGCCGCTGGCGACGTTGTCGAGGTCAAGGACGGTTACGCACGTAACTACCTGCTGCCCCGCAACTTCGCCCTGACCTGGTCGAAGGGTGGCGAGAAGCAGGTTGAGTCCATCAAGGCTGCCCGCGCCGCCCGCGAGCACGCTTCCCTGGAAGATGCTCAGAAGCAGGCCGCTGCTCTCTCCGCCAAGCCGGTCAAGCTCGTCGTCAAGGCTGGCGAGACCGGACGCCTGTTCGGCACCGTCAAGCAGGCCGACGTAGCCGATGCTGTTGAGGCCGCTGGCCTTGGCAAAATCGACAAGCGCAAGGTTGAACTGCCGGCACACATCAAGTCGGTTGGTTCCTACCAGGCCAACGTCCGCCTCCACGCTGACGTTGCCGCTGTGATCGAACTCAACGTAGTAGCAGGCAAGTAGTCATCACGGCTACGCAGTCCTGAACTGCACGAAAACCCCCGTTGCCGGAATTCGGCGGCGGGGGTTTTCTGTGCCTTCTTCGTGCAACGCGGGGTCACTCAATGCCCAATAACGGCCTCCGGAGAGGCATTAAGTGACCCCGCGTTTGCTGCGTTGCTGTGCCGGAGTTGGGATGTCACGGGCTGTGGAGGACCGTGGTCACGTGCCGGTAGCCGGCCCTGATCAGTTCGGCGAGCACGTCCTCGTTGACGTCCTCGAGCTTGGTCACATACAGGCAGCCCGCGCCGGTCTTGTGCTTCCCGAGCCGGGGCAGCAGGTCCGCGGCCTCGGGCCCGTACGTCAGCCCGTACAGGGAGAGGCTCGCCTTCCGGGGTGAAAAGCCCACCGCCGCCGCGTCCCCTTCCCGGCCGCTCTCGTACTTGTAGTGGTACTGCCCGAAGCCCACGATGGTAGGGCCCCACATCTCGGGTTCTTCGCCGGTGATTTCCCTCATCAGCTCCAGCAGGCGCAGTCCATCCCTATGTCGGACCGGGTGTTCCACTGCCGCCAGGAATTCCTCCACTGACTCGCCGGTCGCCCGGGTCTTGTTTTCAGCCATGACGGAAGTCTGGCAGAGCCGGGGCCGCTTGTCAGTCGCGCGGCCCGGTCTCTCGTGCCGCCCCGGGTGATAGCCTGCGGCGGTGAGCCAGAACCCTACCCCCGCCCGCCGCCGTCGTCCGTTCACCCAAGTGGACGTCTTCACGGACGAGCCCTACCGGGGAAATCCCCTTGCCGTAGTTGTTGATTCCGATGGTCTTGGCACGGAGCAGATGCAGCAGTTTGCCAACTGGACCAACCTCTCCGAGACCACCTTTCTCCTGCCGCCCACCCATCCGGAGGCCGACTACCGCGTGCGCATCTTCACGGCCCATGAGGAGTTCCCCTTCGCGGGCCATCCCACGCTGGGCTCGGCGCACGCATGGCTGGAAGCCGGCGGCGTCCCCAAACAGGCCGGCGTGCTGGTCCAGGAGTGCGGGGCCGGGCTGGTCCGCGTGAAGCGCGACGGCGGAGAGCTGGCCTTTGCTGCGCCGCCCCTCACGCGCTCCGGACCCGTGGCTGAAGCGGACGTGGACAGGATCGCTGCGGGCCTGCGCCTGCCCCGCCACGCGCTGCTTGATGCCTCCTGGCTGGTCAATGGCCCCGAGTGGATCGGCGTGCTCCTGGCGTCCGCGGGGGAGGTGCTCGGCATCAGGCCGGACTTCGCCGCCCTGGGAGGCCTGAAAGTGGGGGTGATCGGCCCGCACCCGGTGGGCGCCGGACCGGATTTTGAGGTGCGGACATTCGTTCCGGGCGATGCTGCCGTTGAGGACCCGGTCACGGGCAGCTTCAACGCCGGCGCGGCGCAGTGGCTGATCGGCAGCGGCCGCGCGCCGTCGTCGTACACGGCCGCGCAAGGTACCGTGCTGGGCCGGGCGGGGCGCGTCCACGTGAACTCCGTGGGCGATGACGTCTGGGTGGGCGGCAGTTCCACCACGTGCATCAGCGGAACGGTGGTGCTGTAGTGCCGCTGGAATAAACGCGGGATGCCGCCGGTTACCTCAGTACATGCAAACACATGTAGTGTAGTTCGTACCGAACCTGAGGAGTCCATGGTGGAAACCCGCCGCATCACTGTCTTGTCCGCTGGCCTGGGCGTGCCGTCCTCGAGCAGGCTGCTCGCCGACCAGCTCGCTGCCGCCGCAGAGCACCAGCTGGCGGACGCCGGCTACCAGGTGACCGTGGATGTCGTTGAGCTCCGGGACCTCGCGGTGGACATCGCCAACAACTTTGTCACCGGCTATGCGGCTCCGCGCCTGGCAGAGGTCATCGCCGGTGTAGAGGCGTCCGATGGCATCATCGCCGTCAGCCCGGTGTTCAGTGCCTCCTACAGCGGCCTGTTCAAATCCTTTATCGACGTCCTCGACCCGAAGTCCCTGGAAGGCAAGGCTGTCCTGCTGGGTGCCACCGGCGGCACGGACCGCCACCAGATGGTCCTCGAATATGCCATGCGTCCGCTGTTCAGCTACCTGCGCACCCGGATGGCCGCGACGGCCGTCTTTGCCGGCCCCCAGGATTGGGGAAACACCGACGACGGCGCCTCGCCCCTTTCGGACCGCGTGGAGCGGGCAGCGTCAGAGTTCGCCGGGCTCCTGAAGGGCGCACAGCCTGGCCGGAAGCCGGCCGTGGCGGAGTCCCTGCCGTTTGAGCAGCTCCTGGCCGGCATCTCCGGCGGACGGTAGCGGCTGGCTCTCCGGCGGACGGTACCGGCGCCACAGGTTCGGGCCGGGCGAACTAACTGATGCCGCCGGTCGTTGACCGGGACATGAAATGTCCTGTGGATTCAATTGACCTGATCATGAGCGAACGCAGCGGCGTGGAGATCGATTACTGCCCGCAGTGCCGTGGCGTTTGGCTGGACCGCGGCGAGCTGGACAAGATCATCGACCGCGTCAACGAGGCTGCGGGTGGCAACGGTCCCACGCCACCGCGCCCGGTAGCCGCGCCTCCCGGTCCGGTGCCGCCGCCGCTGTATCCGAACTTTGAACCGCGCCGCGAGCAGCCGCGGTTTGACCAGCCGCGCTACGACGACCGCAAATACGATGACCGTAAGTATGGCAAGCAGGGCTATGACCGGGACTACGACCGCCGGCGGCCCAAGAAGAAGGAAGGCTGGCTTGGCGACCTGTTCGACTTCTAGTCGTCGAGGAGGGCGATGAACTCGCGGGCCTGCTTGAGGGAAATATCTGAGTGCTTGGTCAGCGCGGTGGCGGCGGCCTCTGTATCGCCACTGCGAGCCAGCGTACGGATCCGTCCGTAGATCTCATCGTTGAGCATGTTGCTGCTGACCTCACGAGTGACGTCGCCCTTGCTGGCAATGGCACGGTAGCGGTAGGGGAACCGCTGGGGAGCATCGTCCTCGTCGGGCTCTGTTTCTGCCGCTTCGGGATCCGGGCTCCGATAGGGCTGCGGGTGGGCAGCAAGCGCGCCCACCGCGTCCCGGGAGGCGCGCAGGCCGTCCCCCGTGGACTCGTAGTAGAACTTGATGGCTGCCATCGCCTGCCCTTGGGCAATCAACGCATACAACTTGCGGTGCTGGTCTTCGCTGAGCTTGCCGGCGGCCATGCGGGCCAGCTCGGCTGCGTCCGGGGCAGGGGCGCTTCTGGCCTGACTGGCCGCCGCCTGACGTTTGCCGAACGCGCGCGCTGCCAGTGCTACGCCGGCGGCCACGACCGCAAGGATGATGATGGGGATCACGAGCGATTCCATTTTTAAAGCCGATCTATGTACTTCTTGGCGGTGGCCAGGTCTGTATGGGTTGCTTGGCGCAGGAGCTTGATGGCCTGGATCTTGTGCCCGTCGCGCGCCATCATCTGCAGTTGCATGGCAAGCTGTGGATCCAGCTGCCCGCCAGGGAGTGCAGACGGGCCGTAGGGGCCGGTCCCTGACCCGGGCTGGGCACGCCGTGCCGCGCGGGCGTGGTCCTCCTGCTGGGACTGCTGCTGCTCGTTCTGGCTCGGACGGGTGTTGGCTTCGAGGCGTGCGCGCACTGCCGTAGCCACACGCACCTGCTCGGCATAGTGCTCGGCGGAGCGCCTGGCGAGGTCCTGCTGGTATTTCTCGGCATCCGACGTCCCGGAATCGCGCGGCCTCAAAGCCGTTGCGAGCGTCCATAGGACTGCCACCAGGATTCCGGCCGGCAATAGCACCATCAGTATGTCGCCCATGCTTAGAGCTTATGCCAGATGGCCGTTATCCACAGCACATTCCCCATGTCGCATACAGCCCTGCGGCCGTGGGGTCAAACCCGGACTGTCGCGTGTGAGTTTCATCATCAAGGCGGCATGGATCGGCCCGGCGGGGCCCCCAATCCGCCCCCGTATCAACAGAGCCGTCCTGCAAGCTGTGGATGAAGGTTCCGCAAAAGAATATTTAGTCCACATCCGGAATTGAGCGTTTCCGCAGGTCAAACCCGCAAATGGAGTCAAAGTTTTTTTGTATCCACAGGGTCATGCACAGGCTGTGCACAAGCTATGCCGCGTAGTGCACAGGTTATCCACAGGCCGGAGTGGTTGCTGGCTTGGAGGCTGGGGCGGCGACGGCTACCGTTGCGGGATACCTGTTTTTGGGGAGCGAGGGAACGCCGCCGCCGGCAGGTGGGACCACCCCGACGGCCCAGGCCTGGGCACTGGATGTACCTTCTGTGGATAACCTGTGGATTGTGGGGATAACTCCTGCGCGCGCCGCACTGACTCCATCCAGGCGCCGGACGGTCCTGGTTGTCAGTGGCCACTGGTAGACCTGAGGGCACGCCGCTCTGTGGAATTCCGCAGGACGGTTCCGGGCAGGATAAATGGCTTACCGCCGCATCAGCGGCACAACGGAGGACGGCAGCTTTGTCAGTAACGCACCTGGACTCGATCGAGGGTACCCGCGGTTCGGAAGCCAGCCGAAAGCCTCCCCAGGACATTCCGGCGGAACAGTCCGTGCTCGGCGGCATGATGCTGTCCAAGGACGCCATCGCCGACGTTGTGGAAATCCTCCGGGGCCAGGACTTTTACCGGCCCGCACACGAGACCATCTACGAAGCGATCATCGACCTCTACGGCCGCGGTGAGCCCGCGGACGCCGTGACCGTTTCGGATGAACTGACCAAACGCGCGGAAATCAACAGGATCGGCGGGCCCGCCTATCTGCATGAGCTCATCCAGACTGTTCCTACGGCCGCCAACGCCGGGTACTACGCCGAGATCGTGGCCGAGCGCGCGGTTCTGCGCCGCCTGGTTAACGCAGGCACCAAGATTGTCCAGCTGGGCTACGGCTCCGATGGTGAAGTCGAGGATCTGGTCAACCAGGCACAGGCCGAGGTCTACGCCGTGGCTGAGCGGCGGACCGCGGAGGACTATGTGGTCCTCAAGGACGTCATGGAATCCACGGTGGATGAGATCGAGGCCTCCGGACACCGCGGCGAAGGCATGACCGGTGTGCCCACGGGTTTCTATGAGCTGGACGAGCTCACCCATGGCCTGCACCCGGGCCAGATGATCGTTATCGCCGCCCGCCCGGCCGTCGGCAAGTCCACGTTCGCCCTGGACTTTGCACGGTCGGCAGCGATCAAGAACAACCTGGCCACGGTGATGTTCTCGCTCGAAATGGGCCGGAACGAAATCGCCATGCGTCTCCTGTCCGCCGAGGCAACCATCGGCCTTCAGGACCTCCGCAAGGGCACCATCAAGGACGAGCAATGGTCCAAGATCGCCACCACCATGGGCCGGATGAATGATGCCCCGCTCTTCATCGACGACAGCCCCAACATGTCGCTGATGGAGATCAGGGCCAAGTGCCGCCGCCTGAAGCAGCAGCATGACCTCAAGCTGGTGATCCTGGACTACCTGCAGCTCATGAGCTCCGGCAAGAAAGTGGAATCACGCCAGCAGGAAGTCTCCGAGTTCTCCCGTGCTCTCAAGCTCCTGGCCAAGGAGCTCCAGGTCCCGGTCATCGCCCTGTCGCAGCTGAACCGTGGCTCGGAGCAGCGCCAGGACAAGCGGCCCATGGTCTCTGACCTCCGCGAATCCGGCTCCATCGAGCAGGACGCCGACATGGTCATCCTGCTGCACCGCGAGGATGTCTACGACAAGGAGTCACCGCGTGCCGGTGAGGCGGACATCCTGATCGCCAAGCACCGTAACGGCCCCACCAAGGACATCGTGGTTGCCTTCCAGGGCCACTATTCGCGCTTTGCCAATATGGCGGCCGACGCCGGAGGCGGCGGCTTCTAAGCGGCCCGTGCGCGGAGGAGCCGGCCGGCTCAGCCCCGCTGCAGCAGGTGGTTGGGCAGCCGGTTCCCCGGGGCGGTCCCGCGGATTTCGAGCAGTTCGCGGGCATGGGCATGCAGGCGTTTGTCCTCTTCCGACACCGGCACCCAGCCGGGGATGGAAACCGAGTTGCCGTTGGCGTCGCGCGCCACCATCACCGTCAGGCAATAGGTGGTGAGGTTCAGCTCCCCGCTCTTCGGGTCCCCGGAGCGGACGTGTACCGCGATGTGCATGCCTTTCGTCCCCGTATAGACCAGCCTGGCTTCGACTTCCACCACGTGGCCAATCAGCAGTGGCCGGTAGAAGCGCACGCCGCCGGAGAACACGGCAACGGTGTCCTTCCCGCAGTAGCGCGAGGCGCAGACATAGGCTGCTTCGTCGATCCACTTCATCACGATTCCGCCGTGGACCTTCCCGCCCCAGTTGACATCGGTGGGCGCGGCCATGAACCGAAGCGTCACGCGTTCGGCCGTTCCGGCGTCGGTATATTCCTGGGCGTTCATGGCTTCCACGATCTGTTCGCGGATCCTGATCCGCGCCAGGGCGTGGTCCCGCTCCTCGATCTCGGCTGCTGTCACCGGTTCGAACTGCTTGACCGGGATGGGCTTGCCGTCGTCGCCCACCGCCACAAAGATCACCATGCACTGGCTGCGCATCGTGGCCGGGCCGCCCTTTGGATCGCCGGAGGAGACCACCGTCCGAATGTGCATGGAGGAACGGCCCGTATAGACGATGGTGGCTTCCACCTCCACCATGTCACCACTGTTCACCGGGTCCGCGAAGTGGATGTTGCCCACATAGGCCGTGACGCAATAGGACTTGGCCCAGCCCACCGCGGCGGCGTAGGCCGCCTTGTCCACCCACTCAAGCACCGTGCCCGCATCCACAGAACCGCTGTGGCCCACATCCATCGGGGCTGCCAGGAAGCGGAGGGTTACGGAATTGGCCGCGGTCTCAGTCATGCTGCGATCTTACTGACGGCTGCGGTTACTTTGCGGTAGTGGCGATTTGCTACGTTAATGATAATCACTATCATTAAGCCATGCAGATAACTACCCATCACTCCGGCCCTCGGGCCAATCGCTCCCCTCTCCTCACCACGGCACTCCTGGCCGTGTCCGCTTTAGTCCTTGCGGGCTGCGGCACCGGCGGCACAGGCTCCGCTGTGGACCAGGCATCCGGTGCTGCCGCCGGCGGTGGCACTGAGACCGGGCCGGCCGCCCAGGAGACGCCCGGCCCCACGCCGCGCCTTGTCCTGACCCACGATCAAGGCCTGTCCGTGCTGGACGCCAGGACGCTCGAATCCGTGGCGGAGCTGCCCATGGATGGCTTTAACAGATTGAACCCCGCCGGCGACGGCCGCCATGTGCTGGTGTCCACCGGAGATTCCTTCCGCGTCTTTGATACTGGAGTGTGGACCGAGGCGCACGGCGACCACGGGCACTCCTACGCCGGCGCACCCCGGCTCATGGACCGGGCCTTCAGCGCCAACAAGGCCGGCCATGTGGTTAACCACGCGGACACAACCGTCCTCTTCAGCGACGGCTCCGGCAAAGCTGAGATTTTTGATCCTGCCGCACTGACGGACGCTCTCGCCACGGGGCTTCCTCCCACGAGCACCTACACCGCTCCTGAAGCCCACCATGGCGTGGCCGTCGGGCTGGAGGACGGGAAGCTGCTGGTCACGCTGGGCAACGAGGAGGGCCGCTCCGGGGTGGCGCTGCTGGGTCCGGCGGAAGGGGGCGGGCAGGAGCGCCCCGAGCTCCTGCGGAACGAGGAATGCCCCGGCGTGCATGGCGAGGCAGTGGCAGGCGAGGGAACGGTGGTGGTGGGCTGCGAAGACGGCATGCTGGTCTACCGCGACGGCGCCTTCACCAAGGTTGCAAGCCCGGACCCATACGGCCGCATGGGCAACCAGGCCGGCAGCCCCGCCTCCCCGGTGATCCTCGGTGACTACAAGGTGGACCGGGATGCCGACCTTGAACGGCCCACCAGGATCTCGCTGGTTAACACTGACGCCGGCACGTTGCAGCTGGTGGATCTGGGCGTGAGTTATTCCTTCAGGTCCCTGGGGCGCGGCCCGGCCGGTGAAGCCCTGGTGCTCGGGACCGACGGGGCGCTGCACGTGATTGACCCGCTCACAGGGAAAGTCACCGCGGACATCCCGGTGGTGGGTGCGTGGGAGGAGCCGGACGTGTGGCAGGAACCCCGCCCGGCATTGTTTGTCCTTGGCTCAAAGGCCTACATCACCGAGCCGGCGACGTCGCGCATTCATGCTGTGGATCTGAAGGCGGGCAAAGTGGTCAAGAGTGCTGAACTGGCGTACGCGCCGAATGAAATAAGCGGAGTCGCGGGCTGACCGTTCCACGGGAAACGCTGCTAAGCACGACGACGGGTGGGCACCAAGGTGCCCACCCGTCGTCGTACGCCCACTCAAGCAGACGCTCTCTCACTTAATGCGCTTAAACGCGGAATGCTCTCTCACTTTCCTCAAGAAAGTGAGAGAGCATTCCGTTCAAACGCGCATTAAGTGATAGAGCGTCTGAGGGGGATCGAGTTAGGCCAGGACTGCCAGCTTGTTGTTCATGCGGCCGAACAGGGCGCGGTCCACGGAAATCCGTCCGGCGCCGGTGAGGGCGAGGGCCAGGGCTGCTGCGCCGAGGAGGAGGACGAGTTCGTACCCGCCCTTGTCCGCGAAGACGCCGGCGGCGGCGTGCACCATGAAGAGGGCGCCGATCATGTTCACGGCCAGCAGGGCGGCGACAACGCGGGTAAGCACGCCCAGGATGAGGGCGATGCCACCGGCGAGTTCGAGGCCGGCGACGAGGGGTGCGGTCAGGTTGGCTGCGGGTACGCCCATCTGGGCGAAGGCGGCCTGCGTGCCCGCGATGGTCCATTCGTTGAACTTCTGCCAGCCGTGGGCAGCAAAGAGGAAGCCGAGGGCGACGCGCAAAATGGTCAGGGCGGAGGTGGTGAGGCGTGACTGGTTCATAGTTCAAGTGTCCCGGATAATTTGTTGAAGTGTCAACTAAATCATCGCTTTTGTGTCCTTTGTCATGACACGGGGCGTCACGAAAGCCCGGCCGGGACGCCGGTGAAGCCCGCTAGGCTGGCTCTGTGCCCAACCAATCCGCCCCCGCCGTGGAACGCCCTGCCAGTCACTCCCGGGAGATCCTGCGGCTGGCCGTTCCCGCCTTTGGCGCGCTGATCGCCGAACCACTGTTCCTGCTGGCGGACTCCGCCATCGTGGGCCATCTGGGCGTTGCCCAGCTGGCGGGGGTGGGGCTCGCCTCCGCGGTGCTGCACACCGCGGTTGGCCTGATGGTCTTCCTCGCCTACTCCACGACTCCGGCCGTGGCCCGCGCCATGGGCAACGGCCAGTTGGGCAAGGCCCTCGCCGCCGGGCGCGACGGCGTCTGGCTGGCACTTCTGCTGGGAACTGTCCTTGCGGTGGCCGGGTTCTTCGCGGCTGAACCGCTGGTAACCCTGATGGGCGCGGAGGGCGAGGTGCGCGCCTTCGCCGTGGACTATCTGCGCTGGTCAATGCCCGGACTGGTGGCCATGTTGCTGATTTTTGCCGGCACGGGTGTCCTGCGCGGCCTGCAGGACACCAGGACGCCGCTGGTGGTGGCCTCCGCCGGCTTTGCCCTGAATATCGTCCTTAACCTGTGGCTGGTCTACGGCCTGGGCTTGTCCGTGGCCGGCTCGGCGATCGGCACCAGCGCGGCGCAGTGGGCCATGGCTGCCGTCTATCTGGTGATGGTCCAGCGGAACGCCGCCAGGCACGGTGTGAGCCTGCTGCCCAGTTGGGGCGGTATCAGGGCGATGACACGCGTGGGGTCGTGGCTGATGCTCCGTACACTGAGCCTGCGCATCGCCATCCTGGCCACGGTCTTTGTGGTCACCGGCCAGGGTGCCGTGAATCTCGCGGCGCACCAGCTGGCCATGACCATCTTCTCCTTCCTCGCCTTTGCCCTGGATGCCCTGGCCATCGCTGCCCAGGCCCTGATCGGCAAGGAACTGGGCGCCTCCAACCCTGCCAAGGCGCGGCACCTGACCCGGACGATGATCCGCTGGGGTGCCGGATTCGGTGTGGTGACCGGGATCCTGCTGGCCGTCGCTGCACCGTGGGCAGGCGCGCTGTTCACGTCCGACGCCGACGTCCAGTCGGCTCTGATGTACGCCCTGTGGATCCTGGCGGCCGGCCAGCCCATCGCCGGATACGTCTTTGTCCTGGATGGGGTGCTGATCGGAGCCGGCGACGCCAAGTACCTGGCGCTGGCGGGGGTGGCCAACCTCGCCGTCTACGCCCCGCTGCTGGTGGCTGTGGCAGTCTCCGGAGTATCCGCGGCTGCCGGGCTTGTGTGGCTGTGGGCCGCGTTCGCCCTGGCCTACATGGCCGCCCGCGCCGTGACCCTGGGGCTCCGCGCCCGCTCGGACCGCTGGATGGTGCTGGGTTCGCCATAGGACCCGCGGCCACTAAACTGGACCGGTGAACCAACCACTGACACCCGCAGACACAGCCGCCGGTACCGCCCAGCAGGCTGACCTGTGGAAGCCGGTACTGCTCCGTGCCATGGCCGCACTGGTCTTCGGTGCCGTGACGATCTTCTGGCCGGGACCGTCCCTTGCAGGTGATGGGCTGGTCAGGCGGACTGTACCTGCTGGCCACGGGCCTTCTGCTGCTCTGGGGAATCCCGAAGGCCGGCTTTGCCCGGGACGGCATGCCAGGCAAGATCCTTTCCGCCGCGGGGGCAGCGCTGACCGGTGCGGGCGCTGCGCTGCTGCTGCTTCACGGCGACAGGGTCTTCGGCATCGTCGCGGCCCTGGGTCTCGCCGTCGCAGGAGCGGTGGAGCTCTATTGCGGGATCCTCTACCGCGGCCGGCACCTGCTGGCCCGCGACTGGCTGGCTTCGGGCATCATTGGCCTCGGCACGGCGGCCACCCTGCCCTTCTTCATCAGCCTCGGAGCCCATGCCCTGCTCGGCGTCGCCGGCGGCGGGGCCATCATCTCGGGCGTGCTGTGGGTCCTGTCCGGCCTGACGTTGAGGCACGATGCCCGGACTGCCTCCCCGAAGCCGTAAACTAGAAGCAAACGTTTCTACCCGGCGTAGAAAACCCGCGGGCCAACCGCACACATTCGAACCAGCAGGCTGTAGCGGCGTGGCTGTAGGAGAGGAACTATCGTGGCAGACCAGAAACCAGGCAAACCGCGCAAGCTGCGGACCTCGGTGAAGGGGCCGCTGATGTTCTCCGCGTTCTGGGCCGCCCTCACCTTCGTTGCGGTACTCATTTTCGCCTCGGGCGGCAGTTCCCGTGCACCGCGGTTCGATCTCGCCTTCACCGGCGCCGGCATCGCGTTCATTGTCACGCTGGTGATTGCGGCCATGCTTTCCATGAGCCACAAGGAAAACGCCGAGCACCTGGGCAAGGGTTCCGGGGTCAACCTCAGCTCGGCCAAAAAGTCATCGCATGGGTTCGGCGGGCACAGCCAGGGCCAGCAGGGCGGCGCGTCCGGGGCTCCTGACGCTGACGGCCCGGGCCACTCCTAGCTCCCGGCGCCCCACGCTCGCCGATTCTGGAACGGCGCTCACCCTTTGTGGCGCTAACCCGCTCAGCCCTGGCGCCCTGCGGCCTACCCCGCTGCAGCCTGCCTCGCACGGTAGGCCGCGACATGCGCGCGGTTGGCGCAGTTCCCTGTATCGCAGTACCTTTTTGACCGGTTGCGGCTGAGGTCCAGGAGTACCGCATCGCAATCCTCCGCCTCGCAGACCAACAGCCGGTCCATCTCTTTGCTGCGGATGACGTCCACCAGGGCCATTGCGGCCTCAGTGCTCATCCGGTCCGCCAGGGGTGCTTCCATGGTGGTGGCGTGCAGATGCCAGTCCCACCCGTCATGCTTCATCAGCTGGGGGAGCGCATTGGCCTCACGCAGCAGCTGGTTGACCGCGGCCACCGCGGTGTCCTCATCTACGGTCCACAGCGCCGCCAGCCGACCGCGCAGCTCGTGGACGCTGGCCAATTCCGCCGCATCCCGCGTACGGGAGCCGCTGAACCGCTCCGTTTCGAGGAAGAGGTCCAGCTCCGCCCCGGTGGCTAGCGTTTCCCGTCCGTTCGCGGCCGTGTTGATCAGGTTGACCACCGTTCGCAGGGCAATCTCGGTGTCAGGGGCAAAAACCATCTTGACTCCTTACTCAGTCGGGGCGTAATGTCAGGACCAATACCCCACTTTACTCCTGACAGGAGGCGACGGTGTCTGCCGCCCTCAAACCCGCAGCTGCGCGGGGAATCCTTGGCTCCGGCCTGGGTATCGCCCTGTTCTCGTCGGCCGTCTTCGGACTGTCCGGCTCTTTCGCGAAAGCACTCCTGGAGAGCGGCTGGTCTCCGGGCGCAGCCGTGACGGCCCGGCTGACCGGCGCCGCGCTGATCCTTGCCATCCCGGCCATCCTGGCGTTGCGGGGACGGTGGCACCAGCTGCGGGACAACTGGGTCACCATCGGCCTGTTTGGCCTGATCGGCGTGGCCGCGTGCCAACTGTTCTACTTCAACGCGGTGGAGCGGCTCTCCGTGGGGGTAGCACTGTTGCTTGAATACCTCGCCCCGGTGCTCATTGTGCTGTGGCTTTGGGCCGCCAGCCGCAAACGCCCACGGGTCTTGACCTTCGGCGGAACGGTGCTGTCCCTCGCCGGCCTGGTCCTGGTGCTGGACCTGACCGGCAGCGTCAAAATCGACGTCGTCGGAGTGCTGTGGGGCTTGGCCGCTGCGGTCTGCCTGGCCATCTATTTCTTTATCACGGCCAAGGAAAACGATTCCCTGCCGCCCATCGTCCTTGCGTCAGCCGGACTCATGGTGGGTGCGGCCGTCATGTGGATTGCCGCAGCCACGGGACTGCTTCCCATGGCCTTCAGTACCGCGGACACCCGGCTCGGGCCCTGGGTTACGCCCTGGTGGGTTGCCCTGGGCGGCCTGGTGATCCTGGCGACTGTCCTGGCCTACGTGTCCGGCATCATGGCCGCCCGCGCGCTCGGCTCAAAAGTTGCGTCTTTCGTCTCACTGACGGAGGTGCTGTTCGCCGTGGTCTGGGCGTGGCTGCTTCTGGGTGAGCTGCCCGGCGCCATCCAGCTTCTGGGTGGGTTGCTCATTGTTGGCGGCGTGGTCCTGGTGCGGCTGGACGAGCTGCGCCCCGGTGCCGTGGTTCCCGCCGGCGACGCCTGCACCGCTGGATCACGCGAACGACGTCGAACCCGTCCCCTAAGTGCCGACGCCCTTAAAGCACGCGAAGGCCCGGACACGTTGTGGTGTCCGGGCCCTCCGTCAGGCTGCTGGCTAGCGTGAAGCCTGGTCCTGCTCGTTGGCGTTCTGCGTGGCCTTCTGGCCCGCTTCCTTCAGCGCCTGAATGACCTGGTTCAGGGCACTGGTGTGCGTGCCACTCCATTCGCTGCGGAAGAGCTTCGCGTCCGGGCCTTCCCAGGTGGTGTTGTCCAGCATGCGCGACAGGTTGATCCGCTGCTGCTCGATCTCCGACGCACCGGTCTGCAGTTTCGTGCCAAGAGTCCTGAGCTGCTCTACATCTGCGCCCCAAATAGCCATCAGTTTCTCCTCATATGTCATTGGATCCGATCCAGATCGGCATCCCCAGCGGCCCCCGGCTCATCCGGAAGATCCATTGCCTAAAACCTATCCCGGCCCCAAAAGTACTGTCGATGGGCACGGCTGCCCATGCACAATCCCGGTGGTTGAGCTTGCGAAACCTGTGTCCCGACAAGCCCGGTCACTGCAGGCAGGGGTCGATTCCAGGCGTTCCAGAGCCTAGCATGGCGGTATGTGCCGGAATATCCGAACCCTCCACAACTACGAACCGCACGCCACCTCAGAGGAGGTGCACGCCGCCGCCCTGCAGTACGTCCGCAAGATCAGCGGCAGCACCAAGCCCTCCAAGGCCAACGAGGACGCCTTCGAAGCGGCCGTGCACGAGATCGCCCACATCACCCAGCACCTGCTGGACTCGCTGGTGACGCACGCACCCGCCAAGGACCGCGACGAAGAGGCGGCAAAGGCCAGGGCCCGGGCGGCCGTTCGCTTCGGCACCGCCTGAGCGGGTCTACCCGGTGGGGCCAGGCGCAGCGTCTTTGCCGAAGCTCCGCAGCCGCAGTGAGTTGGCCACCACCAGGACGGAACTCGCCGCCATCGCGGCGCCGGCGATCATCGGGTTCAGAAGGCCCAAGGCGGCCACCGGAACGCCGATGGCGTTGTAGAAGAACGCCCAGAACAGGTTGGCTTTGATGGTGGCCAGCGTCCGCCGCGAGAGCTCGATGGCCTGGGCCACCTGGCCGAGGTCATCGCCCATCACGGTGAGGTCCGCCGCTTCAATGGCCACATCCGTCCCTGACCCCATGGCGATGCCCAGATCAGCCTGCGCCAGTGCGGCGGCGTCATTCACGCCGTCGCCGGCCATGGCCACGGTGGCACCGCCGGCCTGGAGTTTCCTGACGGCCTCGACTTTTCCGGCCGGCAGGACGCCTGCGTAAACATCGCCGGGGGAAATCCCGACGGCGGCGGCCACTTGTGTTGCCACTGCGGCGTTGTCCCCGGTCAGCAGGATGGGCCGCAGCCCCAGGTTCCTGAGCCGTGCGATGGCTGCCGCGGAACCCGGCTTAATGGTGTCCCGGAGGCTGATGATCCCGGCAGGTGTGCTGTCCACGGCAACCCAGATTGCCGTGGCGCCGGTTGCTTCCGCGGCGGCCAGCGCGTCCTGCTGCGCGGGGGAAATGACTGACGCCGTTTTCGCTGAGCCAGCCGCTGCGGCCCGCAAGGACAACGCGCCCTTCCACGGTTCCGGCGACTCCGCCGCCCGGCGCTGAACGGAAGTGCCCGACGGCGGGAAGCCGCCCGCCGTCGTCGTGCCCCGTTTGTGCCGCCAGGGCCGCTGCCGCGATGGCATGGGCGATCGGGTGCTCCGAGGCAGCCTCGACAGCGCCGGCCAGCCGCAGCACGTCCTGGCTCTGGTGGCCGTCAAAAGCCACAGTGCCGTCCACGGCGAGCTTTCCGCTGGTGACGGTGCCGGTTTTGTCGAGCAGGATGGTGTCCACGGTGCGGGTGTCTTCGAGGACCTGCGGGCCCTTGATCAGGATGCCCAGCTGGGCTCCCCGTCCGGTTCCGGTGAGCAGGCCCACCGGGGTGGCGAGCCCCAGTGCGCAGGGGCAGGCAATGACCAGGACCGTGACGGCGGCGGTGAACGCGGCCCGAAGCTCGGCTGGATCAACCACCGGGCCGCTGAGGAGGAGCCAGAGACCAAAGGTGAGCACCGCGATGGCCAGGACGACCGGGACAAAAACGGCGCTGATCCGGTCGGCGAGACGCGCGATGGGGGCCTTGCCGGTTTGCGCCTGTGATACCAGCCGGGCCATCTGGGCCAGTGTGGTTTCAGAACCGACTCTTGTGGCCCGAACCAGCAGGCGGCCGGAGGTATTGATCGTCGCGCCGGTGACCTTGCTCTCCGGGCCCACCTCCACCGGGACGGACTCGCCGGTCAGCAGCGAAGCGTCGACGGCGGAGCTCCCGTCGATGACCACGCCGTCGGTGGCGATCTTCTCGCCGGGGCGGACCACCACAACGTCTCCCACCCTAAGCTGATCGGCAGGGACCCGAAGCTCGAAACCGTCGTCCAGAATGGTGGCGTCCTTGGCGCCCAGGTTCAGCAGCGCCTTGAGGGCGTCGCCGGCCTTCTGCTTGGCGTTCGCCTCCAGGAACCGGCCCAGCAGCAGGAACGTGGTGACCACGGCGGCCACTTCAAAGTACAGTCCGCCCGATTCCATCCCCTCCATGGCCGGGTGCTCGGTCATGCGGGGGTCGAGGGCCAGCTGCCAGACACTGAAAAGGTAGGCGGCGGAGACGCCGATGGAGACGAGCGTATCCATCGTGGAGGCAAGATGGCGCGCGTTCACGGCTGCGGCGTGATGGAACGGCCAGGCGGCCCAGCTGACCACCGGCAGGGCCAGCAGCCCGGCCACCCAGCCCCAGTTGGCGAACTGCAGCGCCGGGACCATCGAGATCAGGAATACGGGAACGGTCAGCACTGCCGCCACGATGAGCCGCGGGCGCAGCGCCTGCAGGCGGTTCCGCCGTGGGCCATGTGGTCACCTTGCGCGGCGCCACCGGCGACATGCTCTGCATGCTCGCTCATTCTTCGCTTAGACGCATGCTGCCGCATGTCCCCGGCGTCGCCGCTTGTGGGCAGCGCGCCGAGCGTTGCGGTCCCGTGCTCGGCACTTTGGTTCGGGTAGCGTGGGGGCGCAATGTTGCCTTGTAGCCTGTGGCGTTGACTGTGTCCACAATCTGCTGGTCCGAGATGCCGGCCGGGACGGTGATGTGGGCGGACTCCAGCGGGAGATTCACCGAGGCTTCCACGCCGTCGAGCTTGCCGAGTTTCCGCTCCACGCGGTTCACGCAGGAGGCGCAGGTCATGCCCTCGATGTCCAGTTCAACCACCCGGCTGGCCGCCTGGTTCAGTAAATGTTCGGTGCTCATGGGGGATCCCCCGATCTGTACTCGTTTAGGCGTCGTTGGCTACAACCAGGTAGCCGGCCTCGGCCACTGCTTCACCGATCTCGGCCGGCGACAACTCCTGGCTGGACGTGATGGTGACGGTGGAGATGCCCCCGGCATTGAGGTCGACGTCCACCTCTTCGACCCCTGCAAGCGACTCGATTTCTTCACTGACGGAGGAAATGCAGTGACCGCAGGTCATGCCGGACACGCTGACGGTGGTGGTGATGGTGCTCATGGTGGCTCCTTGTTGAGGGCCGGCGGGTGGCCGGCTGGCGGATGCTGTTGGCGGTGTGATCCGGTGTCGTCAGCGCAGGAGGCGGCCGATGGCCTCCGCCGCCTCCTTGACCTTGGCGTCGATGGCTTCCGCCCGAAGGTCAGGATCGGGTTCTGCGGCGGCGCCCACCACGCAGTGTCCGATGTGTTCTTCGACGAGTCCGAGACTCACGGCGTGCAGGGCCTTGGTGACTGCAGAGACCTGGGTCAGGATGTCGATGCAGTATTTGTCTTCGTCCACCATCCGGGCGATGCCCCGGACCTGGCCCTCGATCCGCTTGAGCCTGCGCAGATAGGCGTCTTTGTTGGCGGTGTAGCCGTGCAGCGGGGCGGCGGCGGCGCCTTCGCGGCTGGCAACGGTTGCTTGTGGAGATTCCATGACCTCAACATATACCCCATGGGGGTATCATTGCAACTACCCCCAGGGGGTATATGAGGGGCTGATTTGCCCACAAAAAAGCTCCGGAGTGCGTTATTGGGGGATACGCACTCCGGAGCAGTCTTTTGGCAGAATCTCCCCGGCCCGCGGCCGGATCTCTCTGCATGAATTAGCTTACTTGCCAGTATGGCTGTCCGCCACCACCTCGAATAACTACTTTCGCTTTATTATCCCGGGCCCTTCCCACGCCCCTTTCCGGACGCGGATGGGACCTATTCGCGGTCCTGGTGCGCGGGCCTTCGGTAGGGGACCACCAGCACCGGGCGGCTTTGATGATGGGTCAGCCAGAGGCCCACCGAACCGTTGAGCATCTCGGACAGCCGGTGCGACAAACCCCGCTCCGACGTGCCCACGATGATCATGGGAACGTTGCTTTCCGCGGCGAGCCGGGCGAGTGCCCGGGCCGGGTCGCCCGCCAGTGTGCGCAGGGTCCATTCCACGGGTACGCCTCCCGTACCGGCATTGGCCACGGTGCGTTCGATGGCCGCTTTGAGATCGGTGGTCACCGCGCGGACGTCCTCGTCATCCTGGCCCGGATGCAGCGACAGGCGATGCGCCGACCTGCCCGGATCCCATTCCACCAGATAGCTGGCCTCGTCCACGTAGGCGCACAGCAAAGGCGCCGACAGCCTGGCCGCGAGGTTCGCTGCCGTGGTCAGCACCTCCGGATGCTGATTGGGCAGCACTCCCACCAGGAGAGGGGGCGGGCCACTGAACCGTTCGGGAGTCATACCCCCATTTTGTGCCCGGCGGCGGCCGTTGAACAGGCCCAGACGGGGCGGATCGGGCGGACTACGCGACGGCCGGTGATGCCGAGACCACCACGTTCTTCCCCCACGGATCTTCGGTGTAGCAGCTGATGAGCACAACGCGGCTGGGCACCATGTCCCAGATGGGGCTGTCCTTGAGGCCGGCCTTGAGGTAGGTGGTGACACTGTCCACGCGGTAACGGATCCTGCCCGTTGCTGTCACCACCGTGAACTCGTCGCCTTTGGCCGCGGCGGAGCTGAGGTGGTTGAAGGGGGCGTCCCGGTCTTCCCAGCTGTGCCCAATGATGTAGGTGGTGTTGCCCGAGCCGTTGCCCGGAACTCCGAACGGCGTCAGCCAGTATCCGTCCATGGTGGATGGCGGCACCACGGTGCGGCTGGCTGCCGCGGCGGCATCCGGTTCGAGCGGGTGGACCGCGGTGTCGATCGCTGCCGCCGGGTAGAGGATGCGCAGCGGCGCGGATGCGTCGGGGAGGGCCGGCCCGGGGGTGGCGGCAACCGTCGTTGGGCTGGATGCGGGCGTCTCGGGGGCGGCCGCGGCTGCCTGTCCCGTGCGGGACAGCGGCCAGGGAATGGACGACGGCGGGCCAACGGACAGTGCCGACCCTCCCGCATGCACGCTGACAGTTCCCGGGCTGCCGGTGTCCAAATCGTGGAGCAACGGACCGCCAAAGGTGAGCGAGAGGAAGCCCAGGACGCCGCAGACGAGGATGGCGAGGTCTCCCCGGTTCCATCCCCGGACCCTGCCCCGTCCGGGCGTGAGCCTGAAGCGACCCCGGGCACCATGCCTGCCTGCCTGCCTTGCCATGATGCCCCCTTGCCCGTGCAGATGATCAGATGCAGAAGATTGAGAGAGTGCCGAGGGCGTCCCGCCAGGTGGCAGGACGCCCTCAGTGGAGTCGTCGGAGGTTCTGGCGGCGTCAGCCCGCCGTCGGCGATTCCGTACGGGACTTGCGCCGTACCGCAACCACGGCGCCCGCACCCAGCAGGACGCCCAGTCCGGCCAGCCAGGTGGTGCTGTCCGCGGTTCCGCCAACGGACGTTTGCGCGTTGAAGCCTTGGTTGGTGCCGCGGCTGACGGCTGCTGCCGGTACCTGGGCAACTGCACCCTGCGGAACGGCGGCCTGGCCTGCAGGCGTTTTCACTGCCGGGGTGAGCTTGACCGGGGTCTTAACTACCACGGTCGGCTGTTCCTCCGCGGACTGGTTCGGCTCTTCGTCGTCCGCCGCCGCCGGTCTGTTCGCCTCCGCCGGGTTCGCTCGCCGCCGGTCTGGCTGTCTCCTCGCCGCCGGTTCGCCGTCCGCCGGCTGGCTGTTCCTCCGCCGGGTTCCTCCCGCCACCGGTCGGCTCTTCCTCGCGCCGGCGGTTCCTCGTCGCCGGGCGGCGTCACGACGACGCCGCAGGATGCGTATCCCTGAGCCGGATTCCAGTGCAGCCCGGCAGGCACGAACTCGTTGGGTGCGATGATGTCGTCACTGTGACCGGTGTGTCCGTTCAGTGCCGCAGCATTGAAGTTGACGCTGATCATCTTCCCGTCATGACAAATATCCACGTTTGTTTGTTGAGCGCAGTGGCCGGCGCGGAGATGCAGAGCAGTGCCAGCCCTGCAACCCCCAAAATTGGTAAGGCTCGTTTCATGGTGTTTCTCCCCAGTTGTTTGAAACGGACCATGACGAGGGGGAGTAGCAGATTCCTTATGCCCCAGCAGCACGGTCAGCTTGCTTGTTATTTCAGGCTAGGGCCGGCGGCAGGTGCAGGTCGTGAGTAGGGGGTACTCGTCTTTTGCCGCCGCTGACCTGCGGCGATACCTGCTTCTACGCGGAAGTGGCAGGGCGCTCCCGGAATTGAACACCCGGACAGCGGCACGAACGCCCGGGGCAGGGAGTGCGCGCAGCGCTCATGCAGGCGGCCTGGCTCAGGTATCCGGCACTCTTGTACGGTGACTTGCCCGCGCCTAACGTTGAGTCATACGAAAGATGGGTGACTGGCATGGAAATCTACATGTGGTGGCTGGATCTGGAGCTGGATAGCAAGGAATGGCTGCGGGAGAACCTCCGCGCGGAAGAATTGCCGCTGAAGGTGCTGCAGGGCATCGCCGAGGCAGGCGGACCGCACCCCGAGACGCCCATTGCGGTCCTCACGGAGGCCGATTGGGATTTCATCGAGACCCAGTCCGAATTTGTCGACTGAGCCGTCGGCGCCCCGTCGGCTTAGCCCCACATAGCCGAACAAACCGTTGCGGCCTCCCGGCCGTGGTGGTTGCATGGGGTGCATGGCAACCGCAGAGAGTTTTGTCCTGGCAATCGGGACCAAAAAAGGCCTTTGGCTGGCTACGAGCCAGGACCGGCAACACTGGTCCTTCTCCGGCCCGCACTTCCTCATGAGCGAAATACCCAGTATCGGCATAGACACCCGGGACGGCCGTACGCGGATCATGGTGGGCGTCAGATCCGAGCATTGGGGCCCCGCGGTGGCGCACTCGGATGATCTGGGAGCCACCTGGACCGAACCCGAAAAGGGGGCCATTACTTTTCCCGAAGACACGGGCGCGGCGGTGGAACGGATCTGGCAGATCTACCCGGACGCAGCGTCGCGGCCCGGCGTGGTGTGGGCAGGGGCAGAACCGATTTCCGTCTGGAAATCCACAGACGGCGGCGAACACTTCGAGCTCAACCGCGGACTTTGGGACCATCCCCACCGCAGCGAATGGGGCGCCGGGTACGGCGGGGCGGCCGCCCACTCGATCGTGGTCAATCCCGCGGGGGACAACGTCCACATCGCCATGAGCACCGGGGGCGTGTACCGCTCGCTCGACGGCGGAACCTCCTGGGAGCCCCGGAACAAGGGGATCTCGGCCTACTTCATGCCGGATCCCAACCCCGAGTTCGGCCAGTGCGTGCACAAGATCGCGGCGGATGCCGCCGTCGAAGGCCGCCTGTACGCGCAGAACCACCACGGCGTCTACCGCACGGACGATAACGGCGAGAACTGGAACTCCATCGCCGAAGGCCTTCCGGCGGACTTTGGTTTTGTGATGCTGACCCACCCCCGCCGGGAGGGGACCGCCTGGGTTGTCCCGCTGAAGGCCGACAGCGAGCGGAACCCGCCTGAGGGCAAACTTGCCGTGCACCGCACGGACGACGCCGGGGCCACCTGGAAGCGGCTGGATTCCGGGCTGCCCACCGGCGAATACAACAGCGTGCTGCGCGACGCCGCGTCCGTCGATTCCGCTGAACCGGCGGGCGTCTACTTCGGGACACGCGGCGGCACGGTCTACGCCAGTGCTGACGAAGGCGAGACGTTCGCCGAGGTGGCATCGCACCTTCCGGACGTCCTGTGTGTCAGGGCGGCCGTGATCTCGGATGCGGTGCTGCCGGTTCCGGAAACGGCAGCAACCCACAGTGCCTGACATCAGTGTGGTGCTTCCCAGCGTCCTGCAGCCGCTGGCCGGCGGGCAGTCCATCCTGACTGCGCCCGCCGAAGGGCCTTTGACGGTGGGGAAGTTGCTCGAAACGGTGACCGGGGATTACCCGGTGCTGGCGCGGCGCCTGCGGGACGAAACCGGGGCACTTCGCCGCTACGTGAATATTTACGTGAACGGCGACGAAGTGCGGCGTCTCCAGGGCCTGGAAACTGAGGTGGCTGCCGGTCAGGAGGTGCTGGTTATCCAGTCAGTGGCCGGCGGCTAGCCTCAGGCGACCCGCCACACGCTGCATTCGTCCGTGTTGATGGCCTTCCGCGAGCCGGTGTGGTGGTCCATGATCCACACAACGCCGATGCCGGGGGCTGTTTCCTGGACGCTGCCGCGGCGGATGACCACGTCGTCGTAGTTCGGGCCCACTGACAGGCGGGCTTCGATTTCGTCGCCGCGGTGGAGCTGGTCCAGGGCACGGATTCGGGTTACATGGGCTTTGGCTTCCTTCAACATGGCGGGGGCCTCCTGGCTGGAGCTGATGCCTGCACTTGCCGGCTATTCCAGTGTGGCGGCGCATTGTTGCAGGCTGGTTTCCTGACGGTTAGGGCCCGGTTAGTTCTCTGCGCCGGGCCGGTTTCGGCCGCCAGCAACTCTTTCGGCGGGTGGATGCCTAAGGTGGTGGCATGGAGTTCGCACAGGGGATCTGGACCGGGGTGCTGGCCGCGGCGGCAGTGGCACCGCTGGCGACATTCGGGGTGGTCCTGGTGGCCTATCTGACCTACCGGCAGAAAGCGCACGCGGACAAGCGGGACCAGTGGTGGAAGCGCGCCCAGTGGGGCATCGACTCCGCCCTGAACGACGCCGATCCGCAGCGGCGGCTGGCCGGGATTAAAGTCCTGGTCCAGCTCATTGGCAGCGATCTGGCCACGCCGGAGGACGCTGACCTGATGAGCGCACTGGCCGTGGGGATCCAGGACCAGGAGTTGGGCCGGCCTCCGCGTGAGGCCCGGACAACCGGGGTGCGTGCCGATGGGCCGCCCGGCACCCGTCACGAAGTGCGGCTTGATTCACGGGACGAGACGGTGGTTGTGGACTCCGCGGCGGTGGCCCGAATTCTCCGCGAGGCCGAGAAACTCGTCGCCGCTCCGCGGCCAGCGGCGTGACGGTGCTGCGCCCGGACACGTAAAGGCTGAAGTGCAACAATGACCGGCCCTGGGCGTCAACCCATCACGGCGCCAGCCGATCACCCGGCTGCTGCACGCGGAACCACCGGTACCCGTAGCGGCCCAGCTCAACCGTGAAGCCGCCGTCGGGCTCCAGCGGCACGTTGCCGCCGTCGAGGACATCCAGCAGCAAGGCCCCCTTGTAGGCCCGCTTCGGCCCGTCCTCGGGTGCCACAGTCCCGGTGACCTTTACCGTTGCGGTGCCGAAGTTGTGCAGCAGCACCATGGTGCCTCCGTCAGAGGTGCAGTGTGGGCAAACACCGCGGGCTCGGGCTGGTCGATCAGTGCGAATTCGCCCCAGCCGAGCTCCGGGGACTCCCGGTAGCGCTGGATCAGCGTGGCCATGAAGTTCCAGAGGGACTCCGGGTCCCGTTTGGCCGCAGCGGCGTTCACGTCGTCCGGGCCAAATTCGCCCCGGACCAGCGGGGCCACCAGGTCAGACACCTTCGCGTCGGAGAAGCCGCCGTTTTTGGTGTTGTTCCATTGCATGGGGGTGCGCACGGCTGACCGGCTTTTTTGCCGCAGGTCCTCACCCATGCCGATTTCCTCGCCGTAGAAGAGGACAGGGGTGCCGGGGAGCGAGAACATCAGCGAGTACACCATCCGGATCCGTTCGGCGTCACCCCCGAGCATCGGCGGGATCCGGCGGCGGAGTCCGCGGCCGTAAACCTGCATGTTCTTCTCGGGCCCGAACGCGGCGAAGACCTCTTCGCGTTCGGCATCGTTGAGCTTGTCCAGGGTGAGTTCGTCATGGTTGCGGACAAACATGGCCCACTGGTTGTCGGGATGCAGCGGCGGGCGGCTCTTCAGGTTTTCCGCCAAGGGACGCGCATCATGGCGGGCGAGGGCAAGATACAGGTGCTGCATGGTCATGAAGTCGAACTGCATATTCAGCTCGTTGCCCTCTGGGCCGCCGAAGTACTCCAACTGCTCCTTGTAGGGCAGGTTCACCTCGCCCAGCATCACCGCACTGCCGTTTCGCCGGCTCAGGAAGCTGCGGAGCGCGCTGAGGTACTCGTGCGGGTCGAGGTTCGCGGCCTCGTCCTTGGGCTGGCCGCGGGTTTCGAGGAAGAACGGCACAGCGTCCAGCCGGAAGCCGTCCAGTCCCAGTTCGAGCCAGAGGCCCATGGCCTTGGCGATTTCGTTCCGGACCTTGGGATTGGTCACGTTCAGGTCCGGCTGGTGCTCAGCGAACATGTGCAGGTACCACTCGCCGGTGGCCTCGTCTTTGGTCCACAGCGAGGTCTGCTCGCCCGGGAACACCACTTCCGAGGACGTGTCCGGGGGAGTGTCTGCCCGCCAGACGTAGTAGTCCCGGTAGGGGTTGTCCTTCGACTTGCTTGCTTCCAGGAACCACGGATGCTGGTTGGAGGTGTGGTTGACCACGAAGTCGGCGATCACCCGCATGCCCCGGTCCTTGGCGCTGCGGATGAATTCCACCAGGTCCCCCATGGTGCCCAGCCGGGGATCCACGGTGAAGAAATCCGTCACGTCGTAGCCGTCGTCGCGGTCCGGGGAGGGGTAGAACGGCATCAGCCAGATGCACGTCACGCCCAGCGCTGCGAGGTAGTCCACGCGCTGGGTGAGGCCGGCGAAATCACCGGTGCCGTCGCCGTCGTCATCGAAGAAAGTCTCCACGTCCAGGCAGTAGATGACGGCATTCTTCCACCAGAGGTCAGAGGTTTCGGCGATCCTCACGGCGTGGCCTCCACCCGTGACTGGGCCGCTGGAGGTTGGGCCCCTGTTGCCGGAACGGGCGCCCGGCGCAGCTGAGGCAGCACCTCAGCCGCGAATGCGTCGATGAACGGAGCCTGGTGTTGCCCCACAAAGTGCAGGTACAGCTCGTCGAACCCCAGCGCGGCGTAGCCGGCCAGCCACTCGGCGTGCTGGTCCAGGCTGGCGGAGATGTTCACCGACTTCCGGACCTGCTCCTCGCCGATGTGGTTGCTGACGCCGTCGAAATGGGCGGCGGTGGGCAGGTCCCACGGGACGGGAGGAGCGAACGTGTTGGTCCGCCACTGGTCCAGCGCAAAAGCCAGGGCATCCTCTTCGCGCGGCGCCCACGACAGGTGCACCTGCAGGACCGCTTTGCCCTGCCCGCCGTTGTCCCGATAGGCGGCGAGCATGTGCTTCAGCTTCTCCGGCGGCTGGTTCACCGTGACCAGGCCGTCCGCCCAGTCCGCGGCCCGCCGGGCCGTCGCCACGCTGATGGCCGGGGCGATCAGCGGCGGGGGAGGCTCCGGAACATCCCAGATCCGGGCCTGTTCCACGGTCACCAGCCCGTGATGGGTGACCTCCTCGCCGCGGTGCAGGCGGCGGATGATGTCCACGCACTCCTCAAGCCGCTGCTGGCGGGTCTCCTTGGGCGGCCAGGCATCACCGGTGACATGCTCGTTCATGTTTTCGCCGCTGCCTGGCGCCATCCAGAACCGCCCCGGAAACATGGCTCCCAGGGTTGCCGAAGCGTGGGCGATCATGGCGGGGTGGTAGCGCTGGCCCGGCGCCGTCACCACCCCGAAACGAAGGCCCGTGGTGGCCAGCGCGGCCCCCAGCCAGGACCACGCAAAGCCGGAATGACCCTGCCGGGCCGACCACGGCTCGATGTGGTCGGAGCACATGGCAGCATCAAAGCCTGCCTGCTCCGCGTGCTGGACGTCCTGGAGCAGCTGTCCGGGACTGATCTGTTCATGGGAGGCATGGAAGCCGAGAGTGACCATTCGTTAAGGTCTACAGTCCACCGGCGTGCGGTGTCGAGGCTTTCAGCTGGGCTTCTGCCGGACGAGGCCTTCCGCCCGCAGCCTTACGCGGGCAAGAATGGGCACTATGCGACTTCCCGTGATGCCTCCCGTCCCGCCCATGCTCGCCAAGGCCGTCAGCGGCCTCGGCGGCACCCCCGCAGGGGTCGAAGTCAGCTACGAACCAAAATGGGACGGGTTCCGGTCCATCATCTTCCGCGACGGGGACGAGCTGGAGATCGGCAGCCGCAACGAGAAACCCATGACCCGGTACTTCCCGGAGCTGGTGGAGGCCCTCAAGGAGAACCTGCCGCCCGCGGTGTGTCCTGGATGGCGAGATCATCCTGGTGGGCCGGTCGGGGGACCGGCTGGACTTCGACGCCCTGCAGCAGCGCATTCATCCGGCCGCCAGCCGGGTGAAGCTCCTCGCGGAGCAGACCCCGGCGTCGTTTGTGGCCTTCGACCTGCTGGCGCTGGGCGACGAGGACTACACCAGCCGGCCCTTCTCCGAACGGCGGGCCGCACTGGAAAAGGCGCTCGCCGGCAGCAAGGCACCCGTCCACCTCACCGCCGCCACGCTGGACAAAAACACCGCCGAGCAGTGGTTCCAGCAGTTCGAGGGCGCAGGCCTGGACGGGATCGTGGCCAAACCGCTGGAAGGCAGCTACCAGCCGGACAAGCGCGTGATGTTCAAGATCAAGCACGAGCGCACGGCCGACTGCGTGGTGGCCGGTTACCGGGTGCACAAGAGCGGCCCGGACGCCATCGGCTCGCTGCTGCTCGGTTTGTACAAGGACGACGGCGGCCTGGCCAGTGTGGGCGTGATCGGCGCCTTCCCGATGAAGCGGCGGCAGGAACTGTTCCAGGAGCTCCAGCCGCTCGTCACGGATTTCGACGACCACCCGTGGGCCTGGGCCAAACAGGCGGAAGGCGAACGGACCCCGCGCAACTCCGAGGGCAGCCGGTGGAGCGCCGGCAAGGACCTGTCCTTCGTGCCGCTGCGCCCGGAACTCGTGGTTGAAGTCAGGTATGACCACATGGAGGGTGAGCGCTTCCGGCACACCGCCCAGTTCTCACGCTGGCGGCCGGACCGGGATCCCGAATCCTGCACGTACGCCCAGCTGGAGGAACCAGTTAACTTCGACCTGGCCTCGGTGCTGGAGACTGGCCTGCCGTAACCGTATGCGCGCCCTGACCAAGCGTGCCGAGCGCGCGGGGCACTTCGGCGGCGGCCAGCACGGTCCATAGCCCGTCTGCCCGGCACGGGATCGACGCTTCGACGAGCGCCTGGCTGTGCGGGTGCGTGGGCGCTGCGAAGAAGTCCTTGGTTTCCGCCACCTCTATCACTTGGCCCTGGAGCAGGACCGCAACCCGGTCGCACATGTACCGCACCACGTCCATGTCATGCGAGATGACGATCAGGGACAGGTTGTGTTCCCGCTGCAGCCGCAGCAACAGGTTGAGGATGGTCCGCTGCGTGAGGGCATCCAGTGCCGAGGTGGCTTCGTCGCAGATCAGTATTTGCGGCTCCAGCAGGAGGGCGCGGGCGATGGTGGCGCGCTGGAGCTGGCCGCCGGAGCATTGGCCCGGGCGCTTGTCCAGCAGCGCGGCGTCCAGTTCCACTTCGGCCATCACCGCGGCGGTCCGCTCGTCGCGCTGTTCCTGCGAAAGGGCACGATGTGAGCGCAACGGCGCCTGCAGGCTGGCCCGCAGCGTCATCCGCGGGTCAAAGGCGCTGTGGGGTTCCTGGAAAACCAGCTGGACGGCCGTGGCGGGGCGGGGGCCCGCCGCATCCAGCAGGCGGGTGATGGATCCTGTGCTGGCCGCCTCCAGGCCCACGATGGCCTTGGCCAGGGTGCTCTTGCCGGAGCCGGACTGGCCCAATACACCGAGGATTTCCCCGCGTCGCAGGGTCAGCGATACGTCCTGCAGCGCGGCGTGGCCCAGCTTTCCGCCTGGATCCGAAGTGCTTGCCCACGCGGTCCAGGACCAGGACTTCCCGGTCCGTGGACGGCGGACGGCGGCGGGACTCCGGCGCCAGGCGAGCGGCGGCCAGCAGCTCCCGTGCATAGTCAGTCTTGGGGCGGGTCAGAAGCTCGCCGGCCGGACCGGCCTCCACGATTCTTCCGGCGTTCATCACCAGCACCCGGTCGGCGAAGGCGGCAACCGAAGCGACGTTGTGGGTGATGTAGAGAATGCCCAGGCCGCGTTCCCGGCGCTCCCTGTCCAGTAACTGCAGGATCTGGCGCTCGAGCACTTTGTCCAGCGCCGACGTCGGCTCATCCGCCAGCAGCATCCCGGGCCGCCCGGCCAGTGCCAGGGCCGTCATCGCACGCTGGGCCATGCCGCCCGAAAGCTGGTGCGGGTAGGCCCGGACTCCCTTGACCGGGTCCGCGAAGCCCACCTCCTCGAGCAGCTCCAGCGCCTTGGTGCGTGCCTTCGAGCCACGCAGGCCGGCATGGAGCCGCAGCGGTTCCCTGAGGTGCTGTTCAATGGTCCGGTTCGGGTTGAACATGCGCTTGGGCTGCTGGAACAGCATCCCCAGCTGGCCGCCGCGGACGGTGTTGAGCTCGTTTTCGGATGCCTTGGTCAGATCCAGGCCCCCGAGCCGGATGGATCCGCCGGTGACGTCCAGGCTTGGCGGCAGGAGCTGGAGGCAGGACATCGCGGTCAGCGTCTTGCCGGAACCGGAACCGCCCACCAGGGCCACGAATTCCCCGGGATCCACCGAGAGGGAGACACCCGAGAGGATGGGACTGCCGTGAGTCCCGCCGTCGGGCGCCCTGTGACTGACCTCCAGGCCATCCAGGACCAACCCGATGTTCCGTGTGCCGCCGCTCATTTTTCTGCCGCCTGCGGCATAAGGAGCGGTGCCGCGGCCATGTGGGCTGCCCGCTGGCCAATCAGGGTCACGCAGAGGGCCACAGTGAAGATGACCAGGCCGGGGGCAAGGATCCCCATCGGGGCGCGGTCCGCGAAAGGTTGTGCAGCTGCCAGCATGGAGCCCCAGTCCGATTGCGGCGGCTGGACGCCGAGGCCCAGGTAGGAGAGCGCGCCCACGCTGATGAGCAGGTGCCCGAAGCGCAGCGTGGCCTGCCCCAGGATCGGCGCTGCGAGGTGGGGCAGGACGTGCCGGAAGATGATGAACGACGGCGGGCAGCCCACTACGCGGGCTGCCTCCACAAAGCCCCGGGCTGAGACGTCGTAGGCCAGGGTCCTCGCGAGGCGGGCAAAGGGTGTCCACCCGGTGACCGTCAGGGCGAGCAGCAGCGGCCCGAAGCCGGTGCCAAGCGCCGCCACGATGAACAGCGCCACCACCATTTCCGGCAGCGCAAGCAGCACATCGTTGGTACGGGTCAGGAATTCGTCCACCCAGCCCCGCCGCCTGGCGCTGAGGATACCGATGCCAACGCCCAGCAGGCAGGTCAACAGGGTGGCCAACGCGGCCACGGACATGGAGAACTGGCCGCCTTCAAGGATCCGGCTCAGGGTGTCCCGGCCCAGGTTGTCCGTGCCCAGCCAATGCGCCGCCGAGGGCGGTGCCAGCCGTTCCGACAGGTTCTGCCCGGCGGGCGGGTAGGGCGAGATCCAGGGCGCCAGCAGCACTGCCAGCACAATGACGGCAAGCACAGCGGCTGCGACGGTGGTAACGGTAACCCGGCTACGCAAGGGTTCCTCCCACCGTGCGGCTGAGGAAACGGTGCATAAAGTCGGCCAGGGTGGTCACGCCGACAGCGAGGGCCACCACAACCACCACGCCGCCCTGGGCGAGGGGGATGTCGCTGTTGACCACGGCGTCGAAGAGCAGCCTGCCCATCCCGGGTACGGCGAAAATGACCTCCACAATGACCGATCCGCCCAGCAGGCCGGCGAACCACACAGCGAACAGGGTTGTCAGCGGCACGAGGCCGTTTGGCACCACATGGCGGAGGATGGCCTGGCCCTGGCTCAATCCCCTGGCGCGCGCCGCCGGCACGTGCTCCGCGGCGGCGGCATCGATGATGCCGGACCGCACGGCCGAGGTGAAGAAGCTGATGGGGCGCAGGGCCAGGGTCAGGGCCGGCAGGACCGCGGATGAGAGATCGTTCCAGCCCGCGGTCGGCAGCACGGACAGCTTCAGCGCGAACACCAGCACCAGCAGGGGGGCCACCCAGTATTCCGGCATGGCGATCAGGGCCTGGGTCACTGCGGTGATGCCCTTGTCTGCGGCGCTTCCCGGCCGGAGCCCGGCAATGATTCCCAGGGGAAGCGATACCGCCGCTGCCAAAACCAGGGACATGGTGACCAGGCTGAGTGTGACGGAAAGTGCCGGCAGCACCTGTTCCGCCACCGGGGTACGGCTGACGAAGGACAGTCCCATGTCTCCGCTGAAGAAATCCCCCAGCCAGCGGAAGTACTGGACCGCCAGGGGGTCGTTCAGGCCCAGGCTCTCGGCCGAGGCCCTGCACCGCGGCCTCGTCCACCGCGTCCCCGGCCACCCGGGACCGGATGATTTTCCGGACCGGATCCCCCGGCGTGAAGTACGGGATCAGGAAGACCGCAAACGAGGACACCACAACGGCGGCCACCAGGGTGGCCGTCCGTTTGGTGATGAACTGCAGCATGTGCGGCGGGCTTCGGGGTTCTAGGAGCCGGACTTGGCCGTCTTCGCCGTCAGGACGTAGCGGGACAGCGGGTCCTGGACGTAGGAGAGGACGTTGGTGCCGATGGCGTCGGTTGCCTGTTCGTTGACAAGCCAGGCGTTGACCGCCTTGTCCTGGAGGATCCGGCCCGCCTCGGCGTAGAGCTTGTAACGCTCGGTGGTGTCCACAGTGGTGGCCGCCTGAGCGATGATCCTGTCGTACTCCGCGTCGCAGAAGTGGCTCAGGTTGTAGGTGCCCTTGCACGTGTAGTCGGCGGTGAGGAACCCGATGGGGTCGGCGATGTCGATCAGCCGGTTCCGCTGGCTGAGCAGCATGTCGTAGTTCCCTGCCAGGACGTCCGGCTCCGCTGCCGCGTACTCCTTGGACTGGATGGTGACGGGGATGCCGATACTTTTGAGGTTTTCCTGCACGACGGCGGCAACATCGGCGAATTCGGCCCGCTCCACGATGGCGATGATTTCCAGCGGACGGCCGGCGGTGTAGCCGGCGCCGGCGAGCAGTTTGCGGGCTTCCTCAAGGTTCTGCTGCTGTTTTTCCTGCTTTTCGCCTGCCCAGGGCTCGGACGGCGCAAACGGTCCGGTGGCCGGCAGGGCGGCACCTTCGTAGACGCTGGCAGCGAGGGCATCGAGGTCCAGGGCTTCCCGGATCGCCCTGCGGGTGTCAACGTTGTCCAGCGGGGCGCGGCCGTTGTTCATGTACAGCGTGGCAGTGCGGGGGGAATCGGCACCCAGGACGGTGACGCCGTCGTCCGCTTTCAACGCTGCAAGGCTGGCGACGGGGATGGACAGCGAGATGTCCGCTTCGCCGGTCTGGACCTGCGCGGCGCGGGTGGCGCCGTTGGTGATGAAGCGGATTTCGGCGCCGGCGAGCTGCACGTCCCCGCCCCAGTAGTTCTCGTTGCGGTCCAGCGTCAGGGACTGCTTCGCCTTCTCGGAGACGGGGGTGAAGGGCCCGGTGCAGTGGCCGAACGGATCCACGCCCTCAGCTTTGTAGGCGGCCGGTGACAGGATGCCGGTGTTGACGCTGGCGAGCCGGTAGGGCACCAGCGGGTTTTCGGCAGGCGTGCTGACCCGGACGGTCTGGGCATCCACCGCGGCGACATTGCTGATCATGGTGCGGTTGAAAGCACGGGCCGGAACTTTTGCGTCGAGCACGTGGTTCAGTGCCGACACCACGGATTCGGCGGTGAGCTCCGTTCCGTCCTGGAACTTAACGCCCGGGCGGATGCTGAAGTCCCAGTCAAGGGGTGAAGACTGCTTCCATTCGGTGGCGAGGGAGGGGACCACCTTGCCTGCGGCCTGGTCGTAGCTGGTCAGCGTCTCCAGGCAGCCGGACAGGGAAAGGATGTAGGCCGCATCGGACTCCAGGGCCCAGTTGGCCACGGGTGCCCGGAAATTGTCCACCACAATCCGCTGGCTGGTGTCGGCCGTGGCCGTGGGCTGGCCGGGCTGTGTCTGGTTGCCGCTGAAACCGCAGCCTGACAGGGCCAGTGTCAGTGCTGCAGCGAAGAGGGCGGAGGGCCGAAGGAAGGAACGCACAAGAAACCGCCTTGCAGGGCTGCCTCAAGGGGCAGCGAAAAATGGGGACTACTTAGGGTAGCCTCACCTGTGCATGAACAAGAACTTCATGTCATCCCGCTTCCCTTTCATGTCGGTTCGTGTCCGTTCGGGCGCGCCGGCGGGAAAGGGGCCGCCTAAAGTTCTTGGAAGCCCCCTTCTTGCGAACGGAACGGACCACATGGCAGATGCCACTTTGCGGCCGGAGTACATCTCCTTTGATTGCTACGGCACCCTGATCAACTTCAACATCGTCCCCGCCACGCGCCAGTTGCTGGCCGGCCGGATTCCCGAAGAGCAGATGCAGCAGTTTCTCCGTGACTTCCGGGCCTACCGCTATGACCAGGTGTGCGGTGACTACTACGCCTACCAGCAGGTGCTCCAGGACGCATTCGACCGGGTCTGCCGGAAATGGAGGCTTGCCCGCAGTGACGATGCCGGTGCCCGGTTCGCCGAAGCCGTCCTGGGCTGGGGGCCTCATGGGGATGTGCCGGCGGCACTGAAGACCATGGGGGAGAACTACAAACTCGTGGTGCTGTCCAACGCGGACACAAGCTTCCTGGACGTCAGCGTTCCCAGGCTCGGCGCAGCCTTCCACGCCGTGTATTCCGCAGAGCAGGCGGGCGCCTACAAGCCCCGCTACCAGGCGTTCGAGTACATGCTGGACCAGCTGGATGCTGCTCCGGAGCAGTTCCTGCACGTGTCGTCCCACACCCGCTATGACCTGATGCCCGCCCACGATCTGGGGTTCACCAGCACCGTCCTGCTGGACCGCGGATATGATCCGCCGGGACCGGGCTACAACTACACCACCGTCCGCACCCTCGAAGAGCTCAACAGGATCCTGGGCTTGTAGGCCAGCCGTCAGAGGAAAGGCTCACATGACATCGCGTCCCCCAGACGGCAGGCGTCCCGCCGTCGCCGTCCTGTACCGGGAAGCACTGCCGCCATGCCTGGCAGAGATCGGGGAGCTGGCCGAGGTCCGGCTCACCCGGGCGGACGGACTGGCGGCTGCGCTGGACGGGGCGGATGTCCTGTTCCAGTGGCACTCGTTTTCGCCGGCCCTGCGGGCGAACTGGAGTGCCGCGTCCTCGCTGAAATGGGTCCACGTTTCGGCCGCCGGCGTCGACGGGCTGCTGTTCGATGAACTCGCCGGCAGCGATGTCACCTATACAAATTCCCGGGGCGTGCTCAGCAGGGCGATCGCGGAGTTCACGCTGGGGATGGTCCTGGACCTAGCCAAGGATTCCCGCGGGTCCTTCAGGCTGCAGCAGGAGCAGCGCTGGCAGCACAGGCTCACCCGCACCATCCAGGGCCGGCCGGTGCTTGTTGTGGGCACGGGCTCCGTCGGGCGGGAGGCCGCCCGGTTGCTCCGTGCGGCCGGTATGCGGGTGGACGGCGCCGGCAGGACAGGCCGGGCGGGGGATGCGGATTTCGAGCGCATTTACTCGTCGCGTGACCTGGCGCAGGTTGTCCCTGGCTATGACTATGTCATTCTCGCCGCGCCGCTGACTGCGGATACGAGGGGCATCGTGGATGCCTCTGTCCTGGCTGCCATGAACCCCGCGGCCTGCCTGGTCAACGTGGGACGCGGTGGGCTTGTGGATACCGAAGCCTTGGTGGAGGCGCTCGCCGCCGGTGGGATAGGGGGAGCTGCGCTGGACGTGGTGCATCCGGAGCCGCTGCCCGCCGGGCACGCACTCTGGGCGATGGAAAATGTGATCATCACACCCCACATGAGCGGCGACACCGAGGACCACCTTGACGGCCTGGGCAAGGTGTTCCTGGACAACCTGCAGCGCTACTGCAGCGGCAGGCCACTGCTGAACGTGGTGGACAAAAGACTCGGCTTCGTTCCCTCCGCCTGACGCTCCTTCCCGGGTGCCCGCCCAGCGCGGGCCCGAGCCCGTGCCTTCCCGCCCAGTTCGTCCGGCAGGGACACGGAAAAGCCCGGCGCGTCCTGGGGACACGCCGGGCTTGGCCGGTGGGCAACCGGGCTGGAAGGGCCGGGATGCTGGAAGGGCCGGGCCGCTCATCCAGGCCCGCAGGCCTACTTCAGGCCGAGCTGCTTGGTGGGGACCTTGAAGGTTTCCTTGGCCGTCAGGGCGGAGAGGGCGGCGATGCCGCAGATGACGGCGGTGAAGATGCTGATCTGCACCCAGCCGCCGGGCTTGATGCCGCCCATCGCTGCCACGATGGCGGGAGCAAAGCCTGCCATCAGGAAGCCGAGCTGCGTGCCGATTGCCAGGCCGGAGAAGCGGACCTTGGTGCTGAACATCTCGGCGTAGAAGGACGGCCAGACGGCGTTGGAGGCTGCGTAGCCGAAGGAGAAGAAGCCGATGGCGGCGAGGAACATCAGCGGGGTGCTGCCGGATTCCAGGCTGAGCAGGAACACCGGGGTGAGGATCGGCGCTGGCCACGGCGCCGTAGATGAAGACCGGCTTGCGGCCAATCCTGTCGGCGAGCATGCCGAAGAGCGGCTGGGTGCCGAGGGCTACCAGGTTGGCGCCAACCACCAGCCACAGGGTGGTGGTGCCGTCAACGCCGGCGACGGTCTTGGCGTAGCTGATGGCCAGGGTGCCGAACACGGTGGAGACGGCGGCGATGAACGCGCAGGCAATAACGCGGAGGACGTCGCGCCAGTGTCCCTTGAGGAGGTCGGCAACGGGGAGCTTGGCGATCTGGGCCGTTTTCTGGGCTTCCTCGAAGGCCGGGGGTTCGTGCAGCGTGCGGCGGATGAAGAACGCAACCATAACCACCACGGCGCTGAGCCAGAACGGGACGCGCCAGCCGATGCCGTACTTGATCTCGTCCGGGAGGGCGAGGACGGGGATGAAGACGAGGGCTGCGAGGATCTGGCCGCCCTGCGTGCCGGTGAGGGTCCAGGAGGTGAAGAAGGAGCGGCGGTTGTCCGGTGCGTGCTCGAGCGTCATCGAGGAGGCGCCGGCCTGCTCGCCGGCGGCGGAGAGGCCCTGGCAGAGCCGTGCCAGCACCAGCAGGGCCGGAGCCCACCAGCCCACGGTATTGAAGTCGGGGAGGCAGCCGATGAGGAAGGTCGAGGCGCCCATCAGCAGCAGCGTGAACATGAGGACCTTCCGCCGGCCCACGCGGTCACCGAAGTGGCCCAGGATCACGGCACCCACCGGCCGTGCCACGTAGGCAAAGCCGAAGGTGGCGAAGGACATAACGGCCGCGTTGGCGCCGGCGTCCGGGAAGAACACCGTGGGGAAGATCAGTGCCGCCGCAGAACCGAAGATGAAGAAGTCGTAGTATTCGACGGCGCTGCCCAGGAAGCTGGCGAGGGCTGCTTTCTTGGGCGTCCCGGCCGGGGCAACAGTGCCCTGCCCGGCGGACGGAAGTGTCTGGCTCATGGAGTTCCTTTAGGTGTGACGACATTGTCGCGGATGGATCTGGGGAAGCGCAGCCGCACCTGCCTGTGCTGGCAGAGGGCGGTGCGGCTGGTGTCCGTGGAAAGACCCGGACCAGTAGCCACATGGTGGGAGCTACTTGTGCGATACGACAATGATGGCTGTGAGCACAGTCACTTGTCAAGAAAATAATCACCATCTAGAAATAGCTCCCACGATGTGGCAACATCGAGTTATGAGTGTGAATCAAACCACAGCCCCCGGCGGCATTGTTCCCGACGATGATGTTGACCCTGCCACCGTTGCCGCAGAGGTAAAGCCCAAAGCCGACCGTACTGACATGGTGGGCAAGGCCCTGGGCCTGCTGGTCCTCCTGGGCGACGAGCCCCGCGGTGCCAGTGCCGCGGAGATCTCCCGCCGCGCCGACCTTCCCTTCAGCACCACGTACCGCCTGCTGGGCTCCCTGACCCGCGACGGCTTTGTGGACTATGAGCCGGACGGCCGCCGCTACCACCTGGGCCTTCGCATCTTCCAGCTGGGGCAGCGGGTGTCCCAGCATCATGGCTTCGCCGGTGCGGCCATGCCGGTGCTTCGCCGCGTGACCGAGCAGACGGGGGAGGCCACCATCCTCAGTGTCCGCGACGGCCACCATCACCTCACGGTCAACAAGGTGGACGGCCCGCAGATGTTCCGGGTGACCAGCGACCCGGGCCACCTGGGCGCCCTGCATGCGACCGCCGTCGGGAAGGCCCTCGTGGCGTTTGCGGACAGTGCGGAGCGGGAAGCCCTCATCGAGGAGCTTGAGCTGGAGCCCCTCACGGAGCACACCATCACCGACCGCGCCGCCTTCCGGGCCGAAATGGACCGGGTCCGGCGCCAGGGATATGCCGTGATGGATGAGGAAAACGAGAACGGGATGCGCGCGGTGGCCGTGCCGTTGCTCAACTCCCAGGGCCACGCCTTCGCCTCGCTGGCCACGGCCGTCCCCGTCTTCCGCCTCAGCATGGAGGGCCTGTTGGCCCACGTGCCCCTGCTCCAGGATGCAGCTGCCGAACTGGCTGCCCGGCTGCCGCAGCGCTAACTGCATTACCCAAATGTTCGCATGTAGAACAAGCGTGCGATAAGTGAACAAGTGTTGTACTGTAATCCCTATCACCTGGCCTGCCGCGTCCTCCCTGAGCGCCGCCGCCCGCCACGTGCCGTATCAAAGGAGCTGCCCGGATGAGCAATCGAACTGAGTCCTACCTTGTGGGACTGGTCGGCGATGGCGTGATGCCGTCACTCACTCCTCCCATGCACGAACGCGAAGGCGATGTCCAAGGCCTGCGCTACCTCTACCGCCCCATCGACCTGCTGGAGCTCGGACTGTCCGGCGACGCCGTGGGGGAGCTGCTCAAAAGCGCCCGCAGCCTCGGCTTCAACGGCCTGAACATCACCCATCCGTGCAAGCAGCTGGTCCTCCAGCACCTGGACGAGGTTTCGCCGGACGCCCTCCGGCTCGGCGCCGTCAACACCGTGGTGATCGAGGACGGCCGCTTCATCGGCCACAACACCGACTTCTCCGGCTTTGCCGCCGCCCTGGCCTCCGGCCTTCCGGGCGCCCGGCTGGACCGCGTGGTCCAGCTCGGCGCAGGAGGTGCCGGGTCCGCCGTCGCCTATGCCCTGCTCACCGCCGGCGTGAAGACGCTGGACCTGGTGGACACTGACGCCGCCCGCTGTGCGGCGCGCGCCGCAGAGCTGGCCGGCTTCTTCCCGGACCGCACCATCACACCCCGTACGACGGCGGAGCTGCCGCAGCTGATGCCGCTGGCCGACGGTCTGGTGCACTGCACGCCGGTAGGCATGGCCGCCCACCCGGGCGTCCCGCTGGACCTGGACCTGCTCGAATCACGGCACTGGGTGGCGGACATCGTCTACCGCCCCATCGAGACCGAGCTTGTCCTGGGTGCCCGCGCCAAGGGCTGCGAGGTCCTGGACGGTGGCCGGATGGCCGTGGGCCAGGCGGCGGACTCCTTCCGGATCTTCACCGGGCTGGAAGCCAACGCGGACCGCATGCGCGGACACTTCCTGGAGCTCGTAGCCCAGGAAGAGGTGGCTGCCTGATGCGCACCGGAATCGCCACGGTCTGCCTCTCCGGCACCCTGAAGGAAAAGATGCAGGCCTGCGCCATTGCGGGCTTCGACGGCATTGAAATCTTTGAGCAGGACCTGGTCACCTCGCCCGTCACGCCCGAGGACGTCCGCAAGATGGCGGCAGACCTTGGCCTCACGCTGGACCTCTACCAGCCGTTCCGCGACTTCGACAGCGTGTCCGAGGACCTGCTCGCCGCCAACCTCCGCCGCGCCGAAGCCAAGTTCAAGCTCATGGGCCGCCTGGGCATGGACACCATCCTGGTCTGCTCCAACGTGGCCACCGCCAGCATCGACAGCGACGACCTCCGGGCGGAGCAGCTCGGCCGGCTGGCTGCGCTGGCAGGGGACCACGGCGTCAAGGTTGCCTACGAGGCCCTGGCCTGGGGCAAGTACGTCAGCGACTACGAGCACGCCCACCGGCTGGTGGAAGCCGTGGACCACCCCAACCTGGGCACCTGCCTGGATTCCTTCCACATCCTTTCCCGCAACTGGGACACCGCGCCCATCGAGGCCTTCAGCCCGGAGAAGATCTTCTTTGTGCAGGTGGCGGACGCCCCGAAGCTCTCCATGGACGTCCTGTCCTGGAGCCGGCACTACCGGGTGTTCCCGGGCGAGGGCCAGTTCGAGCTCGCGAAGTTCATGGGCCACATCGTCCGGGCCGGCTACAGCGGACCGGTGTCGCTGGAAATCTTCAACGACGTCTTCCGCCAGTCGGACGTGGAGCGCACGGCCGTGGACGGCATGCGCTCGCTCATCTGGCTGGAGGAACAGAGCGCCAAGTGGCTCGATGCGAACGCCCCGGCGCTTGCCGCTGCGGGCGGCGCGGGCACAAGTGCTGGCGGTCCTGCGGCCCATGCCCGCCGTCGTTATCCCATGGAACTGGCCACCCTCCCGCAGGTGGCCGAACCGGCGGGCTACAACTTTGCCGAGGTCAGGGCCGCCGACACCAAGGGGCTCGAAACCGTCCTGGGCCAGCTCGGCTTTGAATTCAACGGCCGGCACCGCACCAAGGACGTCCAGCTGTGGACCATGGGCCACGCCCGCGTGATCGTCAACGAGGGCTCGCCCGCGGCCGGGGGCAACGCGGCGGATGCGTCACCGGCGATTGCCGCTTTGGGGTTCGACGTCGCCTCACCCGTGATTGCCTCCGCCCGCGCCCAGCAGCTCAAGGCCCCCGCGGTTCCGCGCAAGAGCCAGGCCAACGAGGAAGTGTTCCAGGGCTTCGCCGCGCCGGACTCCACCGAGGTCTTCCTGTGCCAGGGCAGCCCGGACGGCACCGCAGCCTGGACGAGTGAATTCGGCGAGGCGGGTGAATTCGGTGAGACGCCGCCCGCCGGAGCCACTGCGGTGATCGACCACGTCAACCTCGCCCAGCCGTGGCAGCACTTCGACGAGGCCGTTCTCTTCTACACCAGCGCCCTCGCCCTGGCGCCGCAGCCGTTCGCGGAGGTGCCCAGCCCCACCGGCCTGGTCCGCTCGCAGGTGATGGTCACGGGTGACCGCTCCGTGCGGCTGGTGCTGAACCTGGCGCCGCTCACCCAGCAGGACGGCTCCGGGCAGCGGAAAACGTACCAGGAACACATCGCCTTCGCGGTGGATGACCTGGTGGCCACCGCCCGGGACTGCAAGGCCCGCGGACTGGAGTTCCTGGAGATCCCGGCGAACTACTACGAGGACCTGGACGCCCGCTTCGGCCTGGCGCCGGACTTCCTGGCCACGCTGCAGGAACTGAACCTCCTGTACGACCGTGACGCCGACGGCGAGTTCCTGCACTTCTACACCGCCACCGTGGGCAGCGTGTTCTTCGAAATGGTGGAACGCCGCGGCAACTATGACGGCTACGGGGCGCCCAACGCCCCCGTCAGGCATGCCGTCCAGTACGACCTCCTGCACCGCCCCTAAGACCACCCTTTTCCCAAACCAGCCCAGCAACCAGACCGCACCAAGCCCTACCAAACCAGCAAAGCAACCACGAAAGGAGCCAACCGTGCCGCAGGACATCACAGCCCACCAGCTTGAGACCGACGAGTTCGTACCGGCCGCCGAACCCCACGCCGCGCACCTCCCCCTGGACCGCGCCATCGAAACCCAGGCCGATCTCAGTGCAGAGATCAGCGCCCTGGGTGACGCCTACGCCCGGGCGCTCAAGGACGGCGGCGCCGCCGAGACCCAGCCCCGGCTGGACTACGCCCCGTACCGCAGCAGCATCCTCCGGCACCCCACCAAGAGCCTGCACCACGCGGACCCGGAGACCATCGAGCTGTATTCTCCGGCGTTCGGCCACCAGGACGTGCACGCGCTCGAAGCCGACCTGACCATCCAGCACAACGGCGAACCCCAGGGCGAGCGGATCATCGTGGCCGGCAAGGTCCTGGACGGCGACGGCCGCCCCGTGGCCGGCCAGCTCGTGGAGATCTGGCAGGCCAACTCGTCCGGCCGCTACATCCACAAGCGCGACCAGCACCCGGCACCGCTGGACCCCAACTTCACCGGCGTGGGCCGCTGCATCACCGGCCCGGACGGCTCCTACCGGTTCACCACCATCAAGCCCGGCGCCTACCCGTGGAAGAACCACCTCAACGCCTGGCGTCCGGCGCACATCCACTTCTCGATGTTCGGCACCGAGTTCACCCAGCGCATCGTCACCCAGATGTACTTCCCGGGTGACCAGCTGTTCCCGCTGGACCCCATCTACCAGTCCATCGTGGACCAGGACGCCCGCGACCGCCTCGTGGCCACCTACGATCACGACCTGACTGAGCCCGAGTGGGCCCTGGGCTACAACTGGGACATCGTCCTGACCGGTTCCAAGCGGACCTGGACCGAAAACGAAGCGCTGGGCGCAGCAGGAGACGAGGAATAACGTGACTACCACCAAACTTGTTGCCACCCCGGGCCAGACCGTTGGCCCGTTCTACGGCTACGCCCTGCCGTACGAGAAGGACAACGAACTCCTGGCCCCCGGCTCGGCCGGCTCCATCCGCCTCCAGGGCACTGTCTACGACGGCTCCGGCGAAGCGATCCCGGACGCCATCCTGGAGATCTGGCAGCCCGACGCCGAGGGCAAGATCGTGCAGCGGACCGGCTCCCTGGTCCGCGACGGCTACACCTTCACCGGCTGGGGCCGCGCCGCCGTGGGCAACTCCGGCGTGTACACCTTCACCACCGTGAACCCGGGCCCCACCGAGCAGGGCTCAGCGCCGTTTATTTCCGTGGCCGTGTTTGCCCGCGGCCTGATGAACCGGCTCTTCACCCGCGTTTACCTGCCCGAGAACGAGGAAGCCCTCGCCAAGGACCCGCTGCTCAGCTCCCTGGACCCGGAACGCCGGAAGACCCTGATCGCCCGCCGCGATCCCGACGGCGGACTCACCTGGGACATCCGTCTGCAGGGTGAGGGCGAGACAGTCTTCCTGGACTTCCAGTGAGCGACCCCGCCCTGGGCTATACTTCGGAAGCGCGGCTGACGGCGACGTCGGCCTGCTGAGTCCTGTCTCGGCGTCGCCCCTGGTGGCGGCGCTGACCGGTGACCGTGCGGTGCTCGCGGCGATCCTCGCCGTCGAGTCCGGCTGGGCCGCGGTGCTGGAGAAGGCGGGCCTCGCGCCCGCCGGTTCCGCCGCCGTCGTGGCTTCCGCCGCGCAGGCGGGCCGCTACGACGCAGCAGGCATCGCGCTCCGGGCCCAGGGCGGCGGCAACCCCGTTATCCCGCTGCTGGCGGACCTGCGGAAGCAGGTTTCGGCGCTGGATGCCGCCGGCGTCGGTGCCGGGAAGGCCGTCCACACCTCGCTGACCAGCCAGGACGTGCTCGATACCGCGCTGATGCTGCTCGCGCGCAACACTGTTGAGGCGCTGCTCGGCGACCTGAAAAGCACGACGGCGGCGCTCGCCACCCTGGCGGAACAGCATGCGGACACGCTGGGCGTGGGCAGGAGCCTGACCCAGCACTCCCTCCCGTTTACGTTCGGGCTGCGGGCGGCGCAGTGGTTCCACGGTGTGGCCGCCGCGGGCCGGCAGCTGGCCGGTGTGGAGTTCCCGGTGCAGTTCGGCGGGGCGGCAGGAACCCTGGCTGCGGGCACTGTACTGACTGCCGGCACGTCCGCCACCCCCTTCACCCTGGCCGATTCGCTGGCCACACAGCTGGGTCTCGCCGCTGCCCCGGCACCGTGGCACACCAACCGGCTGGCCGTCACGTCGCTCGGCAATGCGCTGGCGGCCGTGCTGGGCGCCGCGGGCAAGATCGCCACGGACGTCCTGTTCCTGAGCCGGCCCGAAGTGGCCGAACTCGCCGAACCCCGCGCGGCGGGCCGCGGCGTGTCCTCGGCCATGCCGCAGAAGCAGAACCCGGTGCTGTCGGTCCTGATCCGCAGCGCCGCGCTGCAGGCCCCGCAGCTGGTGGCCCAGCTGCACCTGGCCACCGCCAACTTCAACGACGAACGCCCGGACGCCGCCTGGCACACCGAGTGGCCTGCCCTGCGTGAACTCCTGCGGCTGGCCCTGGGCGCCGCCGGGCACCTCCGGGAACTCGCCGAAGGCCTGCAGGTTTACCCGGACGGCCATGCGCCGCAACCTCGGACCTCGCCGGACCGCTGCTCCTGTCCGAAGGGGTGGGCGCCGCCGTCGCACCCTTGCTGGCCGAGAAGGATGGCCGCACCGGCAAGGAGCAGCTGCAGGACGTGGTGGACCGGACCCTTGCCGTGCCCGCTGCCGAGCAGGGTGCCACCTACCGGCGGCTGCTCCGCGAGGCTGTGCCCGTGGGTTCGCTCACGGATCTGCGGCTGGATGAGCTCCTGGATCCGGCCAGCTACCTCGGCCGGTCAGCCGAGATCTCGCGGCGGATCCTGGCCGCGTACTCCGACTTCGCCCCGTCCTATCCCGGGCACGGTGCATCAGAAAACCCCGCGTCCTCAACAGACCCCGACCAGAACGGAGCCAACCGTGGCTAAACCGACCCTGAAGGCAGTCCTGCTTTCGCCCGAACGTGCCCTGGGCGAACGCCCGCTGCTGGTGGTGGGCCCCTCCCTGGGCACCTCCTCCGCCGTTCTGTGGGGCGGGACGGCTGCGCTGCTGGCCAACGATTACGACGTGGTGGCCTGGGACCTGCCCGGCCACGGCGTCTCACCCAAGGCCACCGAGACCTTCGACGTCGCCGGCCTGGCTGACTCCGTGGTGGACCTGGTGGACTCGATCGCCCCCGGCGAATCCTTCCACTACGCCGGCGTCTCCCTGGGCGGCGCCACCGGCCTGCAGCTGGGCATCAAGCACGGCGAACGCCTCAAGAGCCTGTCCGTCCAGTGCTCCGGCGCCAAGATCGGCACCCCCGAAGGCTGGCTGGACCGTGCCGAACTGGTCCGCGGCCAGGGCACCCCCGTGGTCATCCAGGGCTCGGCGGAACGCTGGTTCGCACCCGGGTTTATGGACCGCCAGCCGGACCTGAGCAGCAGGCTCCTGCACTCCCTCCGCGACGCCGACCGCTTCAGCTACGCCTTCTGCTGCGAAGCGCTGGCAGGCTACGACGTCCGCGCAGAACTCGGCAGCATCACGGTCCCCACGCAGGCTGTTGCCGGTGTGGCGGATACTGTTGTGCCGCCGTCGTTCGCGGAAGAAATCGCTGCCGGCATCACCGCCGGGGGAGGCACCGCGAATGCCGTGTCCCTGGAAGGCGTGGCGCACCTGGCGCCCGCCGAGGCACCCGCCCACGTTGCCGAACTGCTGCGGAGCCTCATCACCTGGAGCGAATCGCGGTCTGCGAAATGAGCAACAGCCAAGTGAGCGGGCAGGTTTCCGGAACCGAGCGCCACGGCGTGGTCCAGCCGGACGCCACCAGCCAGGAGATTTACGACGGCGGCATGGTGGTCCGCCGCGAAGTGCTCGGCGCCGCGCACGTGGACCGGGCCAACGCCAACAAGGACGAGTTCACCGAGGACTTCCAGGACATGATCACGCGGATCGCGTGGGGTGGCATCTGGACCCGGCCCGGCATCTCCCGCCAGATGCGCTCGGCGGTGACCATCACCGCGATGGTGGCGCACGGGCACTGGGAGGAGCTGGCCATGCACATCCGCGCGGCCATCACCAACGGCCTGAACAGGGACGAGATCAAGGAAATCCTGCTCCAGACCGCCATCTACTGCGGCGTCCCGTCCGCCAACACAGCCTTCAAGACCGCACAGCAGGTGTTCCATGCAATGGACGACGCAGTGTTGGACGCCGCGCGCACCGACGGCAACCCCACAAACACATCAGACGCCCCCACCCCTCCCAACTAAGTAGCGCTAACTGTCGTTTTGGACCCCCATAACGACAGTTACTGCTACCTAGTTGGGACCGCACAGAATCAAGAGGAGCATTTTGAACCAGGCATTTGTTTACGACGCCGTACGCACGCCGTTCGGGAAGTTCGGCTCCGGCCTCGCGGCCGTGCGCCCGGATGACCTTGCCGCGCACGTGATCAAGGAATCGGTGAAGCGCGCCCCGGGGCTGGACCCCGAGCGGATCGATGAGGTGGTCTTTGGCAACGCCAACGGCGCCGGTGAGGAGAACCGCAATATCGCCCGGATGGGCACGCTGCTCGCCGGCCTGCCGGTCTCGATCCCGGGCACGTCCGTGAACCGGCTCTGCGGTTCCTCCCTGGATGCGGCGATCATCGCCTCGCGCCAGATCAACGCCGGCGACGCCGAGCTGATGCTGGTGGGCGGTGCCGAGTCGATGTCCCGCGCCCCCTGGGTGCTGCCCAAGACGGAGAAGCCGTACCCGGCCGGGGACATGACCCTGGCCTCCACCACGCTGGGCTGGCGCCTGGTGAACAAGGCCATGCCCAAGGAATGGACCATCTCCCTGGGCGAGGCCACCGAACGGCTCCGCGAGAAGTACGGCGTGACCCGCGAGGCGCAGGACGAGTTCGCCGCGAACTCTCACAACCTCTCCGCGGCCGCGTGGGATGAAGGCTTCTACGACAACCTGGTCACCCCGGTCCCGGGCACGGACCTGGTCCGCGACGAAGGCATCCGCGCCGGGTCCTCGGCGGAGAAGCTCGCCGGCCTCAAGACCGTGTTCCGGACCGAGAACGGCACCGTCACCGCCGGGAACGCCTCGCCGCTGTCCGACGGCGCCTCCGCGGCCTGGATCGGATCCGAGAGTGCCGCCGGGCTGCTCGGGCTCGAACCTCTGGCCCGCATCGCCGGCCGCGGCGCGCACGGCAACGATCCCCAGTTCTTCGGCTACGCCCCGGTGGAGGCCGCGAACAAGGCCCTCGCGAAGGCGGGCATCAGCTGGGACCAGGTGGGCGCCGTCGAACTTAACGAAGCGTTCGCCGCGCAGTCCCTGGCCTGCATCAACGCCTGGGGCATCGACCCCACGATCGTGAACCGGCACGGCGGCGCGATCGCCATGGGCCACCCGCTCGGCGCGTCCGGCACCCGGATCCTGGGCACCCTCGCCCGGTCCCTGCAGGCCTCCGGTGAACGCTGGGGCGTCGCCGCGATCTGCATCGGCGTGGGCCAGGGCCTCGCCGTCGTCCTCGAAAACGTCACTGCCGGTAACGGCACAGGAAAGGCATAACCATGCTGAATTTTGTTGACTCCGTCAACGAGGCCGTGTCCGGCATCAAGGACGGCTCCACCGTGATGATCGGCGGGTTCGGCAACGCCGGGCAGCCGTTCGAACTGATCGACGCGCTGATGGACTGCGGCGCCAAGGACCTGACCGTGGTGAACAACAACGCCGGCCAGGGCGATCAGGGCCTGGCGCTGCTGATCAAGGAAGGCCGGGTCGAAGAAGATGATCTGCTCCTTCCCGCGGCAGTCCGACTCCTGGCACTTCGACGCCAAGTACCACGCCGGCGAGATCGAACTGGAACTCGTCCCGCAGGGCAACCTGGCCGAACGGATCCGTGCCGCCGGCGCCGGCATCGGCGGCTTCTTCACGCCCACCGGGTACGGCACCATGCTGGCCGAGGGCAAGGAAACCCGCATCATCGATGGCCGCGGCCAGGTGTTCGAGACCCCCATCCACGCCGACGTCGCGCTGATCAAGGCGCTGAAGGCCGACGGCGTGGGGAACCTCGTGTACCGCAAGACCGCCCGGAACTTCGGCCCCATCATGGCCGCCGCCGCCAAGCACACGGTGGTCCAGGTCTCCGAGATCGTCCCCACCGGCGGACTCGACCCGGAAAACGTCGTCACCCCCGGAATCTACGTCAACAGCATCGTGAAGGTGGCCTGAGCATGAGCACCGCAACTTCCATCCAGACCAGTCGACAAGCCCCTGGGCCGCGACGCCCTCGCCGAACTCGTGGCCCGGGACATCAGCCCCGGGCTCGTTCGTGAACCTCGGCATCGGCCAGCCCACCCTGGTGTCCAACTACCTCAAGCCGGAGCAGAACATCACGCTCCACACCGAGAACGGCATGCTGGGCATGGGCCCGGAAGCCCAGGGCGACGAGATCGACGGCGACCTCATCAACGCCGGCAAGATCCCCGTCACCGAACTCCCGGGCGCGTCCTACTTCCACCACGCCGATTCGTTCGCGATCATGCGCGGCGGCCACCTGGACATCTGCGTGCTCGGCGCGTTCCAGGTCTCGGCCACGGGTGACCTCGCCAACTGGCACACCGGCGCCCCGGACGCCATCCCGGCCGTGGGCGGCGCGATGGACCTGGCCACCGGCGCGAAGGACGTCTTTGTGATGATGACGCTCCTGACCCGCGAGGGCGCCTCCAAGATCGTGGAAGCGTGCACCTACCCGCTCACCGGCGTCGGCTGCGTCACCCGCGTTTACACGGACAAGGCCGTCTTCCTGACAGGTCCCGACGGCGTCACTGTCCGCGAGACGTTCGGCTGCACCCTCGAGGAACTCCAGGAGCTGGTGCCCGTCGCGCTCAAGGCAGCAACCGCCGTCGTTGGTTGAGCCTGCCGAAACCTGACCCCAGTCAACGCCCATAGGATTGATAACCATGACCAACGCACCAGCAGCTGCACGGACCGCTCCGCAGGCGAGCGATCAGTACGTGCAGTCGCTGGCGCGCGGGCTGGCCGTCATCCGCGCGTTTGATAACGAGCACCCCGTCATGACCCTCACCGAGGTGGCGGCCCGGACGGACCTGACCAGGGCCACCGCCCGGCGGTTCCTGCACACCCTCGTGGAGCTGGACTATGTCCGGACCGACGGCAAGACGTTCGCCCTCACGGCCAAGGTCCTGCAGCTCGGCTACGCCTACCTCTCCGGGCTGTCCCTGCCCCAGCTGGCCCAGCCGCACCTGGAGGAACTGTCCCTCAAACTGGGCGAGTCCACCTCGGCAGCAGTACTGGACGGGACGGACATCGCCTACATTGCCCGGGTGACCACGCGCCGGATCATGAACGTGGGCATCACGGTGGGCACGCGGTTCCCGGCCTACGCCACCTCCATGGGCCGGGTGCTGCTGGCTGCGCTGCCGCCCGCCGGACTCAAGGACTACCTGGCCGCCGCGGAGATCACGCCGCTGACGCCGCGGGCCCTCGGAACGGTCCCGGAGCTGCTGGCGGTACTGGACACCGTCCGGGAGCAGGGCTGGTGCCTGCTGGACCAGGAGCTGGAGCCCGGCCTGATGTCCGTGGCGGCGCCGGTGTATGACGGTCCCACCAAGGTGGTGGCGGCGATCAATGTGTCGCTGCAGGCCCAGTCCGTGGCCGCCCGACCCGACCCCGAGGCCTACCTGGCTGCCGTTGCCCGCGAAACCGTGGCCACGGCGAAGCTCGTCTCGGCGGACCTGACCGCCGCGCGCGCTAGACCCGTCCCTGACCCCGGGCCGCGGCGAACCTACCGGCACAAAATGAGTGCATATCCCGCACGGCTGGTCATAGACTCGAGCCAACTACGTCCGTAAGGGAGCTGGCGGTTGAAACTGGGCATACCGCGGGAACGGCATGAGGGTGAGCGCCGTGTTGCCGCCACACCGGAAACGGTCAAGCAACTGGCCGGGCTGGGCCTCGAGGTCCTGATCGAAGCGGGTGCCGGTGCCGCCGCCGGCCATTCCGACCACGATACGACCAGGCCGGCGCCCGCGATTGTCCCGGCCCTCGACCCCGCGGACCTGGACATCCTGGTCCACGTCCGCCCGCTGGAACCCGCGACGGCGAAGGCCCTGAAAAAGGGCGCGGTCACCGTGGGCCTGGCCTCGCCGTCGTCCGAGCTGGCCACGGTGCAGGCGCTCGCCGAGGCCGGCGTCACCTCGTTCGCCCTGGAACTGGTGCCCCGCATCTCCCGCGCCCAGTCCATGGATGCCCTCAGCTCCCAGGCCCTGGTGGCCGGCTACCGCTGTGTGCTGGAGGCCGCCATCCGGTTCCCCCGGTTCTTCCCGCTCTACATGACGGCGGCCGGCACCGTCCCGCCCGCCCGCGTCCTGGTGCTCGGCGCCGGCGTGGCCGGGCTGCAGGCCATCGGCACCGCCAAACGGCTGGGCGCCCGCGTCTCCGCCAACGACATCCGGCCCGCCTCCGCCGACGAAGTCGCATCGATGGGCGGCACGTTCATCAAACTGGACCTGGAAACGGCAGAGGCCTCCGGCGGCTACGCCCGCGAACTCAGTGCCGACCGCGGCGCACTCCAGCGTGAACTCCTCGCCCCGCATGTCGCCCAGGCTGACGTCCTGATCACGACGGCGGCCGTCCCCGGCAGGCGCGCCCCGCTCCTGGTGAGCCGCCAGATGGTGCAGGGCATGCGCCCCGGTTCCGTCGTCGTCGACCTCGCCGCCGAGTCCGGCGGCAACGTGGAGGGCGCCGTTCCCGGCGAGGACATCCTGGTGCCCACCGCCGACGGCCAGGGCCACGTCACCCTGGTGGGGCTGAAGGACGCGCCGTCCGCGATGGCCTCGGACGCGTCCCGGCTCTACGCCAAGAACGTGGCCAACCTGCTCGCCCTGATGGTCCGCGACGGCACGGTGGCGCCCGATTTCGACGACGACGTGATCGCCGGTGCCTGCCTCACGCACGACGGCGCGGTGCGGCACGCGCCGACGGCCGAGGCTTTGGCGGCGCTCATCCCTGCACTGCCGGACCATGCGCCGAGCGTGCATGATGACCCGGTGCGCGACGACAGTGCGCAGGACGTCAGCGTGCAGGACGACAGGGTCCGGAACGAGGGGGGAATCTGATGGATGGCATGAGCCTGCTGACAGTCACCGTGCTGGCGGTGTTTGTGGGCTTCGAGGTGGTCTCCAAGGTCTCCAGCACCCTGCACACGCCCCTGATGTCCGGCGCCAACGCCATCCACGGCATCATCCTGGTGGGCGCCATCATCGTGGCCGGCCAGGCCGCCGACCCCTGGGTCCTGGCCATCGCGCTGCTGGCCGTGGTGCTGGCCACCGCCAACCTGGTGGGCGGCTTTGTGGTCACCGACCGGATGCTGCACATGTTCCACGGCCGCAAGGAACCCGTCCGCGCCGGAGCACAAGGCGCCGGAACAGCAGGCGCCAGCGGAACCGGGCCCGCACCTGCGGCCAGGGAGGACGGCCGGTGAGCCTCCTCGATCCGGTCTGGACCTCCCTGCTCTACCTCGCCGCCGCCGTCTTTTTCATCCTGGCGCTCCGCGGCCTCAGCTCGCCACGCACTGCCCGCCGCGGCAACCTGATCGGCGCCTTCGGCGCGCTGCTCGCCGTCGTCACAGTGTTCCTTTCAGCGCGGCTGGAGAACATCCCCTGGATCATCGGCGCCATCGCGGTGGGAACGGCAGTGGCCGCCCCCGTGGCCCGGCGCGTGAAAATGACCCAGATGCCGCAGCTGGTGGCCCTGTTCAACGGCGTGGGCGGCGGTGCCGCGGCACTCGTCGCGCTCCTGGAGCTCAGCCACAACGCAGACCCCTGGGTGCGCCTCGCCATCGTCTTCACGCTCCTGGTGGGCGCCGTGTCCTTCGCCGGCTCCGGGGTCACGTTCGCCAAGCTCCAGGAGCTTATGACCACCCGCCCGGTGGTGTTCCCGGGACTGCCCGTGGTCATGGCCGCGGTGCTGCTCGCCGCGGTGGGCACCGCCGTCGCCGTCGTCCTCACCGGTTCCCTGGCGCTCGCGGTGCTGCTCATGGTGCTGGGCCTTGCCGCCGGCGCGCTGCTGGTGCTTCCGGTGGGCGGGGCCGACGTGCCAATCGTCATCTCGCTCCTGAACGCCTTCACCGGCCTCGCGGTGGCCGCATCCGGCGTGGTGCTGGGCAACGTCCTCCTGGTGGTGGCGGGCACGCTGGTGGGTGCCTCCGGTACCATCCTCACGCGCGCCATGGCCGCGGCGATGGGACGCAGCGTGGCCGGCATCCTGTTCGGCGCCTTCAAGGGAGGCTCGACGGCGGGATCCACCGCCGTGAGCGAACGTCCCGTCAGGTCCTCCAGCGCCGAAGACGTGGCGGTGCTCCTGGGCTATGCGCAGCGGGTCATCATTGTGCCCGGCTACGGCCTGGCCGTGGCGCAGGGCCAGCACACCGCCGCCGAACTGGCGCAGGCCCTGGAAGCCCGCGGCATCGACGTGGACTTCGCCATCCATCCCGTGGCCGGCCGCATGCCGGGGCACATGAACGTGCTTCTGGCCGAGGCCAACGTGCCCTACGAGTCGCTCAAGGAAATGGGCGAGATCAACTCCGAATTCCGGACCGCGGACGTGGCGCTGGTGGTGGGCGCCAACGATGTGGTGAACCCGGCGGCGAAGACGTCCTCCGGCTCGCCCATCTACGGCATGCCCATCCTGGAAGTGTCCGACGCCCGCCAGGTGATCTTCCTGAAGCGCTCCATGCGGCCCGGTTTTGCCGGCATTGAGAACGAACTCCTGTACGAACCGCAGACGTCCCTGCTGTTCGGTGACGCCAAGGATTCACTGGCCAAGGTGCTGGGAGCCGTGAAGGCGCTGTAGCGTTCAGACCGTAGCACCACACACTTTCACGCCGGGTCTTCACCCGGCCCTTCCAGGAGACACACGTATGAGCGACCCGCAGACCACCGGTTCCCCCACAGATGCGTCCACCGCAGCCCGGCCGGCCCGTCCCGCGTGGCTGCTGCCCGTCATCATGTCCATTTCCACCGGCATTGTGGCCATGATCCTCGTGGCAGGACAGGGCCTGTACTGGATGGTCCCCGTGATAGCCCTGGTTGATGCCGTGGGTGTCTTCACCATCATCCGCTCGGCCCGGATCAATGCCCGCAACCAGGAAACCCGGGACCGGGAACTCCACAGCCGCCCCTAGCGCAGCTCCGCTGCGGTACGGGAACGGCACGTACCCTTTTCTCCACAGGCACACTCAACGTCACCGAAGGACACCATGACTGCCAACAGCTCCACCGGCCTCAAACGCCCGGCCATCATCATCAATCCTGCCAAGCCGGTGGACGTTGACGTGAAGGCGCTCGCGGCCAAGCACTGCACGGCGAACGGGTGGGGTGAGCCCATCTGGCTGGAGACCACCAAGGAGGACCCCGGCGTCGGCCAGGCGAAGGAGGCACTCAAGCAAGGGGCCGACGTCGTTATTGCAGCAGGAGGTGACGGCACCGTGCGCTGCGTGGCGGAGGTCCTGGCCGGCGGCGATGTGCCGATGGGGCTTCTTCCGTTCGGAACGGGCAACCTCCTGGCCCGCAACCTGGGCATGGACGTCACGGACTTTGACGGCGCCATGGCAGGGGCGCTGGCGGGAACCGACCGGAAAATCGACGTGGTCCGTGCCCGCCGGAACGATCCCGACAAGGAGCAGGTCTTCCTGGTCATGGCGGGCGTCGGCTACGACGCCACCATCATGGCCGACACCAACGAGGACCTCAAGGACAAGGTGGGCTGGCTGGCCTACGTGGACGCCGGCATCCGGAACCTGCCCGGCAAGCCCGTTAAGGCCACCATCGCGATCGACGGCAAGGACGTAGTGCACCGCGGCGTCCGCAGCGTCATGGTGGGCAACTGCGGCAAGGTCCAGGGCGGGCTGGAGATCTTCCCCGACGCCAAAATGGACGATGGCCTGCTGGATGTAGCGGTGCTCGCCCCCCATCACGGCAAGCTGGGCTGGCTCTCCGTGATCGCCGGCATGATCGGCAAGGGGCGGGGCAAGGACACCGCGGTGGAGTACTACCAGGGCAAATCCGTGGAGATCACCCTGGAACACAACGACGACTACCAGTTGGACGGTGACCACGAGGGCGAAGGCAAGCACGTGGCCGATGACCATCGAGCCCGGCGCGCTCACCGTCCGCATGTAGCCCTCCCAACTAGCTCGCATTTAGCGTCGTCAAACGCGGAAATGGCGACGTTAAGTGCCAGTCACGCTGGGCCGGGGCCGGGCGGTGGGCCAGGATTTCGGCGAGCTCCGCGAGCCGGTGCGCGCGGGCGGACTCGGCGGGCGTGAACGGCTCGCCGGGACGGGCAAAGATGATGGGCCCGTGCCAGGCGGTGGGGATCTTCAGGCGGGTGCCGGCGTCGTGCCTTTCCAAGGCAGCCTCGGCAGGCGTGAGGACCCGGGCACGCAGCAGTTCGGCCACGGCCAGCGGCAGTTCGTCCGGTGCGTCGGCGATCCTGGCCGCGAGGCTCAGCGCCTTGGTCTGGCCGTCCGCCATGGCCAGCGCGGTGGTGGGCCAGACTTTGGAACGGGCGCCGCCGCCGTCGTGCAGTGCCTCCAGCAGTTGGCGTTCGCTCAGGTTCCCCGGCGCCGAGAGCACAAACTCGTCCAGCACGCCGCCGGCCACAGGGTGGACATGGATGCTCAGGATGTTGGTGTCCAGGCGGGCCAGCGCCCGGGTGACCTTCTGCAGCGCACCCGGCTGGTCCAGCAGGACCGTGCGCGCCCGCCACAGGGCCGGCGCGGTGCCCAGCTTCCTGCGGTGCCGGAGCGCCGGGGCGTGCAGCCAGCCACGCAGGATGCGGGCTGCGGACGGCTCAGCCACCCAGATCACCAGCACGGTGGCGGTGAGGGTGAGGACCAGCACCTTGGCCAGATACGGCAGGTGCGTCTCCACCACAAGGGCGTGGACCAGCAGCTCAATGGGGAGCATCACGGCCACATTCGCCAAGGTGAGGCGGGTCTTGGTGGGTTCGGGCATCAGGCCGCAGACTTCGCAGCTCAGATCAGCCGTGGCAGGGATGCTTGCGGTGGGCTTCATGCCCTAAGGATTGCTTGGGGGTGTTTCGGCGGTGTTGCCCGGCCGTTCCGATTGTGGGAACAGGCCGCGGCGTAGGATCGATGTGGACGTCAGCGCGGCCGCCCGCCAGAGAATGTACCAGCTGTACTGCAGGAAGGCGCCATCAGCACGTGAAGATCCTCGCTGAGATGTTCAGCATCGCTCCCGGCAACAAGGACCACCACCCGGCCATCCGGTGCGCCGTGGGAATCTTTGTCCCCCTGATCACGCTGGTGCTGCTGGGCCGGCTGGACCTGGCGATCTTCGCCTCGTTCGGCGCGTTCACCGGGATCTACGGCCGCGGTGAACCTCACGGCATCCGGTTCGCCCTGCAGCTCCGTGCCGGCCTGCTGATGCTGGCTGTCATCCTGCTGGCAGCGCTCGCGGCCCGCGCCGGCGGGGCCTGGGGGCTGGACAGTGCCGCCACCACCTGGCTCCTGGTCCTGGCCACAACGCTCGTGGCCGGCGGCTGTTCTGTGGCCATCTCCTGGCTTCGGCTGCGTCCTGCCGGCTCGCTGTTCCATATCTTCGCTTTCGCCGCCATCGCGTCCATCCCCAACCAGCCACCGCTATGGGAGGGCATGCTGGTGGCCGTGCTCACCACCGTCTTCTGCCTGCTGATCGGGTTCTCCGCGCGGGTCCTGCCGCGCCACCGCACGCCGTGGGTGCGTCCGCGCCCGCATCCGGCGCACGGCTGATGAGCGGCGGACGGCCTGGCTGGAGGGCCTGGGCTACCTGGTGGCGGCCGGCCTGGCCGGCACCCTCGCCACGTGGGCGGGACAATGGCTGGGTTTCGGCCACAACTACTGGGCGATGGTGGCCGCAGTGGTCCCGCTGGTAGGGCACACCACCCGGCACCGTGTCAGCCGCGGTCGTGCAAAGGATCGTCGGCACCGTCCTGGGCCTGGCGCTGCTCGCCGCCATTCTGCTGCTCGGCCTTGCGCCCTGGCAGACGGTGCTGGTGATCGCGGTCTGCCAGTTCGGCGCGGAGCTGTTCATCGCCCGCCAGTACGTGCTGGCGCAGCTCTTCGTCACCCCGCTGGCCTTGATCTCCACGCTGCTGGTGGTGCCCGCGTCGCCCACGGTTTTGCTCCGGGACCGCATCATCGAGACATTGATTGGTGCCGCCGTCGGAATTGCCGTGGTGCTGGCACCGCCGGTGTGGCGGCGGCTGCGCGGGGAACCCCTCCCGGATTGACCGGCCAGCGGCCCGCTGCATTTGGGCTTCCGTCAGGACTGACTTTCAGAGCGCCCGACGGCGTCAGTCCAGTTGGGTGCCGACGCCGGCAGAACGGCCCGGGGCAACCTTGATCGCGTGGGGCACGGTCACCAGCGCCAGGACGGCAATAACAGCGGCTCCTGCGAAGGCGTAGAAGCCCCATGGGTAGGCGATGCCCGCCGCCACCAGTGTTCCGGTCACTGCCGGCCCCATGATGGCGCCCAAGCGGCCCACGCCGGCCGCAAATCCCAATGCCGTGGCGCGAAGCCGGGCGGGGAAGAGCTGGCTGACCCACGCGTACACCAGCACCTGGGAGCTGAACACAAAGACGCCTGTGACGAACACCGCGGCGTTGAGCAGCAGCTCGTTCTGGATCTTAACGCTGAGGATTGCCAGGAAGACCGCGGAGAGCCCGAACCACAGCAGGACGATCTTCTTGGTGCCGTGTTTGTCGGCCAGGATGCCGGCCACTACCAGGCCCGCCACTGCGCCCACGTTCAGGACCAGCAGCAGCACCAGCCCCGTGCTCACGGTGTAGCCTGCGGCGGCCATGAGCTGGGGCAGCCAGGTGTTCAGGCCGTAGACCAGAAGCAGCCCCATAAAGGAGGCGATGGCGATGCCCAGTGCCACCAGCGGGTAAGGCTTCTTGGCCAGGTCCCGGAAGGACGCACGGTTTTCGGCGGCGGCCGGCTGGTTCGCCGCCGCCGGCGCGGTTGCCTCCGCATGGACCGGCGGGAGGGTCTCGGGCAGCTTGAACCACAGGAACGGGGCCAGCGCGAAGCCCGCCAGGCCGCCCACCACAAACATGATCCGCCAATCAGGAACCACAAGGATGGCAAGGAAGGCCGTGGCCACGGCGCCCACGTGGTAGCCGGTCATGGTGAGGGTAGTGGACTTGCCGGCCGTTCCCGGCCGCGCGTAGTCGTTCATGTAGGCCAGCGCCGCGGGGAGGCAGGCGCCGAGGCCCAGGCCGGCGAGCATGCGGAAGATGCTGAAGATGGCCACATTCGGGGCGAACACCACCGCGAGGGTGAAGAGCGAGAACCAAAGAACGCAGGCCACCAGCAGCCGGCGGCGCCCGAACCGGTCAGACAACGGGGCGATGAACAGGGCGCCGATGCCCACACCTACCAGTGAGATGGTGGCAGCAAAGGTTGCGCCCACCGCATCGAAGCCCAGTTCGTTGGTCTTGATCAGCGTGGGGATCACGGTACCGAGGACCACCAGGTCGAAGCCGTCCAGCACCATGGCCAGCCAGCACAGCCACACTGGCCATTTGGATCGTTGCTGGACTGTCGTCGTTGGCATGGCAAACCTCGGTGGATCGTGAGCGGCTGATTTTAGGCACAGCGCGCATCGCGCGGCTATGCAGTTGTACTGAGAGTTCTATCACCCGGAGGTGTAATCTAGGTCAAGTCCCACCATTGAATGGAAGCTTGATCATGGCAAATTCCCTCTCCGGAGACTCAGTTGTGGACCGCGTGGTCCGCGTGATCTCCGCGTTTCCCGAGGGGTCCGGAAGCCTGCAGCTCTCCGAACTGGCCACCCGCTCAGGCCTGCCGCTCACCACTGCCCACCGGCTGGTCCGGCAGCTCGCGGCGCACGGGCTGCTGGAAACCGGCGGCGGCGGGACGGTCCGGCTGGGGTTGCGGCTGTGGGAACTGGTAAACCGGAACTCGCCCACCCTGGCTTTGCGGCAGGCTGCCATGCCGTTCATGGAGGACATCCAGCAGGTCCTCAACCAGAACGTGAACCTGGCGGTCCTCGACGGCTGGGAGGCCCTGTTCGTGGAACGGCTTTCCCGCCGCGGATCCGTGGCAAACCGGGCCCAGATCGCTGGCAGGATGCCGGTCCATGTCTCGTCCGCCGGCCTCGCCCTGATGGCGCACCAGAGCAAGGCGCTGCAGGGGGAATATCTGGCGCAGTTCGTGGATCCGGAGGGAAAGGTGACGGCGGAAACCGTGCGGACCCTGCTCGCCGAGACCGCGCACACCGGATTCGCACAGCTGGCCGGTGTGGTCGATCCGGACACGTGGGGCATTGCCGTCCCCGTGATCGACAGCCGGCAGCACACGGTGGCAGCCCTCGGGGTTGTGGTTCCCCTTCATGAGGTCCGGCTGCAGGCCCTGGTTCCAGCGCTGCAGACTGCGGCCCGCGGCATTGCGCGCCGCCTGCGGGATTCGGCTTCCTAGCGCCCTTCCGTTCAACGGAATTTGTATAACGCTGATCACAGGGTCCGGCGCACACTGTTAGCCAGACCCACCTACCGGCCCGCCGCCAGCGCGGAGCCCCGCAGCGAAGCGAGTACTGCCATGGCACAACGCAAAGTCATCACCACCCAGGTGGCCATTATGGGCGCCGGCCCCGCCGGCCTGATGCTCTCCCACCTCCTGGCCAAGGCCGGCATCGAATCAACCGTGATCGAGGTCCGCAGCCACCAGGAGATCTCCGAAACGGTCCGCGCCGGAATCCTGGAACACGGAACGGTCAACCTGCTCGTGGACAGCGGAGTCTCGGACCGGGTGCTGCGGGACGGCGACCGGCACGACGGCATCGAGCTGCGGTTCAACGGTGAAAGCCACCGCATCGACTTCAAGGACCTCGTGGGCGAGTCCGTGTGGCTTTACCCGCAGACGGACGTCTTCCTGGACCTTGCCGCACGGCGGAAGGCCGACGGCGGCGACGTCCGCTACAGCGTCACGGACACCACCGTCCACGACCTCGAGGGCAAGCCCAAAGTCTGGTTCACCGACTCGGACGGGGTGGAGTACGAGATCCAGGCCGAGTTCCTGGTGGGCGCGGACGGTTCACGCAGTTACTGCCGGCGGCAGATGCCGGAAGCCTCACGGACGCACTATTTCCATGAATACCCCTTCGCCTGGTTCGGCATCCTGGCCGAAGCCCCGCGCAGCTCCGATGAGCTGATCTACGCCAACTCGGACAACGGGTTCGCCCTGATCAGCCAGCGGACCGAAACGGTCCAGCGGATGTACTTCCAGTGCGATCCCAAGGAAAACGTGGCCGAGTGGGACGATGACCGGATCTGGGCAGAGTTCCGCAGCCGGGTCAACGGCAACGGCTTCGAGCTGAAGGAGGGCCCGGTCATCGACAAGATGGTCCTGCCGTTCCGGAGCTTTGTGCACACCCCCATGCGGCACGGAAACCTGTTCCTGGCCGGCGACGCCGCCCATACGGTTCCCCCTACCGGCGCCAAGGGCCTTAACCTGGCCATCCAGGACGTCAAGGTGCTTTTTGAAGGACTGGAATCCTTCTACAGCAACGGTTCAACGGCGTTGCTGGACGGCTTCAGCGACCGCGCCCTCGAGCGCGTGTGGAAGGCACAGCAGTTCTCCTACTGGATGACCACCATGCTGCACACCCCCACCGACGCCGACGACTTCTCCCGTGCCCGGCAGCTCGGCGAACTCAACTCGGTTGTCTCCTCGAGGCACGGCAGGGCCTACCTGGCCGAGGCCTACACCGGCTGGCCCGGAGCACACTAGGTCCCGGGACGTTTCGTAGCGGTCGTTTGCGGCCGGGGGCTATGCCTCCGGCCGCTTTGCGCCCAGCCGTCCTCCGGATACCTCGAGGTAGCAGGAACCGCACAGGGACTCGTACCAGACGTCCTGGCCGTCGATGGCCACCTGGTCGCCGTCGAACACTACCTCGTTGCCCACGCGCCGGGTGTTGAAGATGGCCTTGCGCCCGCAGCGGCAGATGGTCTTGAGCTCTTCCAGCGTGTGGGCGACCTCCATCAGCCGGCGTGAACCCGGGAAGGCGTGCGTGAGGAAATCGGTCCGGATCCCGTAGGCCAGCACCGGCACGTTGTCCAGAACCGCGATGCGGAAAAGGTCGTCCACCTGGTCCGGGGTGAGGAACTGTGCCTCGTCCACCAGCAGGCACGCCACAGGCTTCTGGTCCACGTGCTCCAGGAGGGCATCGGGGTCATCACCGGCCGCATGCGCGGCGTAAAGATCCCGGACGGACGTTGCGGGGGAGATCAGGAAGTCCACGGACCGGGTCATGCCCAGCCGGGACACAATGTCCGTATCACCTTTGGTGTCCACATCGGGCTTGGCCAGCAGGACGCGCTGGCCCCGCTCCTCGTAGTTGAAGGCGGCCTGCAGGAGTCCGGTGGACTTTCCCGAGTTCATGGCGCCGTAGCGGAAATAGAGCTTGGCCAAGGGGGTCCTTTCAATGGGTCCGGCTATCGATCCTATGCCGGATATCGCCAGGGCATGCCAGCCGGATGAGGCACCAGGGTGCCTGTGAAACCGTTCCAGACAGTCAGAACGCCCCAGACAGTCAGAACAGGAGGGGTGCCAGCCGAGTGGTCAGTTCCCGGGCAGCTTCCGCGTGTTCGCAGATGGTGGCGAAACGTTCTGCGGGTCCGGTGAGGCAGAGTGCCGCGCCCACCGACCCATCGGGCAGCCGCACTGGAAGCGCCAGGCTGGCGGATCCTGATTCGAGTTCATTGATTTCCGAGGCCTGGCCTGTGCGCCTTATTTCCGCGAGTTGTTCTTCCAACCGGCCACTGTCCGTAATGGTGTGCTCTGTCAGCTTCACCAAATGGCCGCCCGGAAGGGCGGACGCCGAATCGCCAAGTTCAGCGAGCATCAGCTTCCCTGCGGCGGAGGTGTGTGGATACCGAAGCATCTCGAATGACGAGTGCAGCGGATAATCAGGATCTTCATCGGCAACCCTGAGGGAAGCGCTCCTGAACATCAGGAGATGCACTGCGAACCGGTTTCCCTGCCGGAACTCTTCGATGACGGCGCGGGCCGCGGTGGGAACGGTCGGCGGGGTAGCAGCCGTCACCAGGCCTGAAATTGCGTGTCCCAGCGCGAATCCGCGGAGATCGGATGTGCGGACCAGGTATTCGTCGCCGACCAGGGCATTCAATAGCCGGTAAGCGGTGGCCGGAGGCATGCGCAGGGAATCGGTGATCTCCTTCGCCGTGGTCCCGGTGCCGTACCGTGCCACGACCTCCAGGATCCTCAGCGAGCTTGACGCTGAGCCGGAACCGGAGTGTGAGGGCCTGTAGTTCATTTGATCGGCCCGCCATGAAACAGGTCTGATTCCCGGGTCTCGTCGTAGATGCCCACTGACGCCAGGCGCATGGGTAGCCGGCGGTGAAGGAACAGGGCGTAAATGACGCTGGCCAGGAGGACCCCGCCGTAGATGAGGGTCTGCAGGTTGCCGGATCCAATCGATGTTGTCGCAGCCGTCCACAGCACCGCACAGAGGACAAAGGACGTCGCTGCTCCAAGGACCCAGCTGGCGTACGTGTTCTCCCCGATCCTGCGCAGGAAGAAGGGCAGGGACGCGCTGGCAAGGACATAGGACCCAAGGTATCCGTAGGCCCCAAGCGTGAAGAGGTTGGCGAGGCCCTGCTCGGGACTGGCTCCGGAGGCGATGATCGCGATGGGAACGATGACAACAACAGGCATCACGGCCAGGATCGCCGTCGAGGGCGTCCGGAAGGCGGGATGTGTCCGGCCGACTGCGCGTGGGGCAACGCCTTCTCTTCCCATGCAGAAAAATATCCTGGCAAGGGCGTTAACAGACGCGATGGCGCACGCAAACCAGGATGCGGCGATTCCCAGGTCGAGGACTGCAGCGAATACCGGGGAAGTCTGGGAAAACAGGTCAGACAAAGGCGTGGAGCTGGCGGTGATTTCTGACGGTGCATCCCTGAGGGCTACGTCCTGGGCAGTCGCGGCGAGGAGGTAGAGCACTCCCGCCAGGATCGGGGTCCAGGTGATGGCCCGTGGCACGCTGACGAAGGGTTTGTGTGCCTCCCCGCCGAGTGTGGTTGGGCTTTCGAAACCCACGAAGGCGCTGACGGCCACCACGATTGCGATCGATAACGAATCAAGGTGTCCGTTCCAGGCAAACACGCTCCCGAGGCTGACCTTCGGTTCATTGAAGGCGAAGTAGACCACCATAAGGACGGCGAGTATCCCAATTGAGATGCTTTCCATTAACAGCGTGGACCACGCGGATAACTGGATCCCCCTGACCATCAGCAAGCAGGCGGCGCCTGCGGCGGCAAGAATGGCCAGCGCCGATACAACCTTAGGGTCCGCCACGGGGATGCCAAGGTTGACGAACAGTTCAACGATGTAGGTTCCAACAGCCAACAGACTTGCCATGGCAACAAGGCCATAACCGAAAATGGCAGACCAGCCGGCGGTAATTGCGGTCCGTTGGCCGAGCCCCTTGGCTGTGTAGCTGTAGAGCCCGCTGACGGCGGCCATGCGCTGTGCCATCGGTCTCAGGCATAGGGAAACCAGGACCATGACCACCATGGCTGCGCCGAATGTCAGCACAAGGTTCGGTCCGCCGGAGCCAAAGACAAGACCCGGAAAGATCAGGGCCGGGATGACAGTCATGGCACCCGCGGGTGCCACGTTGGCTATTGACTGCGCGAAGACCGGCAGGAAGGAAAGCTTCCGGCGCCTCAGGCCCTCCACGGGAGAGCGGGGCGTGATGAAGCGATCACCGCGGGCAGACACTGGGAACCAACTTTCTCTCCGGCGTGCAGGCTCGTCTTTGATTTCGCGTGACACGGGTCACTGGCCTGAGGTGCAAAACATTAGCATTCCCTGCCCCGATGACGGGTGCGAACGCGTTTATGAATGTTTCCAGCATGTTAACTGCGGTGGGAAAATTCGGCCCCAAATTTCTCACGGGCCGGCACTCTCTGCCCGCGCCCGAATGTTTCCAGCATGTTAACTGCGACGGGAAAATGCCGCGGTGAATTTCTCACGTAAATATGCAAGAAAGCCTCGCCTGGCCGAGTTGAATGACGTAGTTTTCTTACACAGACGGAATGCGAGTGATCTGAATCACGCCAGCAGGGCCCGGAGTAGAGCCCCGCTGACACTCTGGAATAGAGGATGCCGATTGCAAGCGATCCCTTCTCCGGCCTCAATCGGGCTCGGGGAGGGTCTTTTAGCGCAGCATCGTATGCACGAAAGAATTAGCAGTTCTGGGAAATCAAAAGATTAACAGTTCTGATATTCCGTGGATGTTTTGTCCCTTATCCCGCGATGGCAATAAAACCAATGCTGGCTGCCAGCTATAAGAGCCGTCATTTTGATTAGAAACCAAGGAGAAACAATGACTCTGAACACTGAAGTCCAGGCCGTAGTTGGGGTTGCGCACCCTCTCGATCCGCTGTCGCGTGAGGAGATTTCCCGGGCGGCTGCGATCCTGAAGGACGGCCCGGCCGCGGCGGAATCGTTCCGTTTCATCAGTATTGAGCTGCGCGAGCCGGAGAAGGCGCTGCTCCGGTCCGGTGCCGCGGTCATCCGTGAGGCCGACGCGGTCCTGGTCAACCGTGCCGAGGCACGTTCCTACGAAGCGATCGTGGACCTGGAATCGGGCATCGTGTCCAAATGGACCCAGCTCGCCGCGCACATCCACCCGCCGTTCATGCTCGATGAGTTCGCCGAGGGTGAAGAGTCCTGCCGGACCAACCCCGAGGTCCAGGCCGCCCTGGCCAAGCGCGGGATCACCGACATGTCCCTGGTCTGCTTCGAGCCCTGGTCCGTGGGCTACTTCGGCGAGGACGACCTGGGCCGGCGCCTGATGCGCGCCCTGGTCTTCGTCCGCGAGGAAGCCGACGACAGCCCCTACGCCCACCCGATCGAGAACTTCATCGTGATCGTGGACCTGAACTCCGGGCAGGTCGTCACGGTCCAAGACGACCAGGCCATCCCGGTCCCGTCCGCGTCCGGGAACTACCTGCCCAAATACGTCGGCGAAGCCCGCACCGACCTCAAACCCATCTCCATCACCCAGCCCGAAGGCGCGTCCTTCACCGTCACCGGCAACCACGTCCAGTGGGCCGACTGGTCCTTCCGCGTCGGCTTCACCCCCCGCGAAGGCCTGGTCCTGCACCAGCTCAAATTCCGCAACAAGGGCGTCGAACGGCCCGTGCTCAACCGCGCCTCACTCTCGGAAATGGTCGTCCCCTACGGCGACACCGCCCCCGTCCAGGCCAAGAAAAACGCCTTCGACTCCGGCGAATACAACATCGGGAACATGGCCAACTCCCTGACCCTGGGCTGCGACTGCCTCGGCGAAATCAAATACTTCGACGGCATCACCGCCGACAGCCACGGCAACCCGCTGACCATCGAGAACGCCATCTGCATGCACGAGGAAGACGACTCCATCCTCTGGAAGCACTTCGACTTCCGCGAAGGCACCACCGAAACCCGCCGCTCCCGCAAACTCGTCATCTCCTTCATCGCCACCGTCGCGAACTACGAATACGCCTTCTACTGGCACCTCTTCCTCGACGGGTCCATCGAATTCCTCGTCAAGGCCACCGGCATCCTCTCCACCGCCGGCCAGAAACCCGGCGAGAAGAGCCCCTACGGCCAGACCCTGAACAACGACGGCCTCTACGCCCCCATCCACCAGCACATGTTCAACGTCCGCATGGACTTCGAAATCGACGGACCCAACAACGCCGTCTACGAAGTCGACATGGAAATCCCCGAAAACAACCCCACCCACACCGCGTTCATGGCCGTGGACCGGCTCCTGGAAACCGAACAGGCCGCCATCCGCAAAACCGACTCCGCCAAACACCGCTTCTGGAAAATCGCCAACCACGAAAGCAAAAACCTCGTCAACGAACCCGTCGCCTACCGCCTGATCCCCACCGACGGCATCCAACTCGCCGCCGGCGACGAATCCTACGTCTCCAAACGCGCCCAGTTCGCCCGGCAACAACCTCTGGGTCACCGCCTACGACCGCACCGAACGCTTCGCCGCCGGCGAATTCCCCAACCAAGCCACCGGCGCCGACGACGGCCTGCACATCTGGACCCAAAAAAACCGGAACATCGTCGACCAGGACCTCGTCGTCTGGTACACCTTCGGCATGCACCACGTCGTCCGCCTCGAAGACTGGCCCATCATGCCCCGCCAAAACATCGGCTTCATGCTCGAACCCCACGGCTTCTTCGACCAAAACCCAACCCTCAACCTCCCCAGCAACATCACCGCCTCCACGTCCGCGGATGCCGGGCAGTGCTGCACCAAGGACTGACGTCCATAACTGAGTCCGCGGGAGCGCGGTGATTCGTCACGGCGCTCCCGCGGACTCGTTCGCCACAAGGGCGAAATCCTCTCGGACCTTCCTACGTGCCTGGACGTTCGCGCATCGGGGTCCGTCCCATACTCACTGGCCGCCAGAGGCGTCCAGGCAGTAAAGATCACACGACGTTCAGTTCATCAAAGGAGATGTTATGAGTGAAAATCGTTTGGATGAAGCCGATCACCTGAAAAGGTCGATCGACTGGAAGCAGGGTGCGGCCATCGCGCTGGGTGTTCCCATGCTGATTCTGCCCTCGCTGGGCTACCTGCCGATGTATGTATCCGCCGCAGCAATTCTTATCTGGGGAATATCTGTCCTTCAGGGCTTTGTGCAGAACGCGGCGTATGCCGAGATGGCCACCACCTTTCCCAAGGCCTCCGGCCTGCCAGGGTTTGCGCAGCATGTATTCCGCACCGAGAACTACAAAGGCAAGTACGACAAGGGCAAGCTGATCGGCGGCTTTACCGCCTGGAGCTACTGGTTTGGCTGGAATCCGATCCTGGCGATCTTCGCCATCACGGCCGGCAGTTACCTGCATGGGCTGTTCCCGGTGCTGGGCGAGACCTTTACCGAGTATCAGCTCGCGCTGATCTCCGGGCTGGTGATCTTCACCGGGTTGTTCATCGTGAACTGGTTCGGCCTGAAGGACGGCGCCATCCTGGGGTACATCCTGGCTGCCATATCCCTGATTCCGCTGGTGATCCTGGCCGTGGCGCCCTTTGCTACCGGACACGTTGAGCTGACCAACATCACCGGCAACTGGTGGCCGGCCGACTGGGCCTGGGACATGCACCATATCGTGATGCTGTTCGGCATCTTTGGGATCGCACAGTGGAGTGCCTGCGCCTGGGAAACGGCAGCGATTTACGGCCCCGAGTACAAGAAACCTTCCAAGGACCTCCCCAAGGCGCTGCTTGCCTGCGGCATCATCTGCTTCGCTTTGTATGTACTGCTGCAAGCGGCAGTAATCGGCGTGCTGGGTGTCGAGGGTGTGCAGGCCGAGGCTGTCTCGCCCCTGATCCCGGTGGCCCAGGCAGTCTTCGGCCAGGCCGGTTCAATCATCACCATCATCATGCTGATCGCCGCCATGATCCTCATCATCCAAACGGCCTACCTGGGTTCCTCCCGCGCTATGCACTCCATGTCCATGGAGGGGAATCTTCCCAAGGTCTTCGGCAAGACGAACCGCCAGGGAACTCCGTTTGTTGCCATGCTGCTCATCGGGGCCTTCAACCTGGTGCTGATCTCCATGGGAAACGCCGCGGCAATTCTTGCAGCCTCGGCAATCGGTTATACCTGCGCCAACGGCATCAGCCTGTTCGCCTACGTCAAGGCCAAAAAACACCCCGCCTTCGCCAACCTGGAAAGGCCCTTCAAAGCCCCCAAGGGCTGGAAGAACGTCTCCATGATCTTTGGCCTCTTCAATGTGCCTCTGTGCCTGATTGGTGTGGTCTACCTCAACAGCCTGGAAATCGGCTGGACCTCAACCTGGGTTGGATTCCTCGTCCTGGCGCTCTACCTGCCCATCTGGCTGTATTCCCAGCGTGAATCGCGACGCACCGACTCCTTGGCGATCAGCGAACCCTCTTCGGAAAACGCTGTCGACGATCGGGAAAAGGTCCTGGACCTTACCTAAACGGGAACCGGCACTTACGGCTTCTCGCTTGCTGTAACAGGCAGTCCCCGGTGCGGTCGATGGCCGCACCGGGGACATGACCCGCATCTAACCCAAACCCAGTGAGAGTGTGATCCGCGTGTTCAATGTCCCCGCAATTACCTGGACCCTCACGGCCGTCCTGTTGCTCAGCGGAAGCTACCACTTCCTGCAGGCGGCAAGGTCCCACCAGCTCACGGACCGGGTAAACAATATTCTGCATGCCCTCATGAACGTCCTGATGGCGGCCATGCTGTGGAACCTCGTGCCCTCCACCGTGCTGGCCCAGATCGCCGTCCTCGCCGGCGCGGCATTGTGGTTTGTCATTCAGGCGGTCGCCCGGCCGGAGTTCAAAATGCTCTGCGCGGGCAGCCAAGGCCGGATAAAGTGCCTCTACCACAGCCTCAGCATGGCCGGCGCTGCCGCCATGGTCGCCATGATGGGCCTGGCCACCACCGGACACGCTCCGGCAGGGGCATTACCAATGACGCACGCCCATCACTCGGTGACGACTGCGGTCCCCAGCACGGCTGCAGCAACCTTTGACCACTCACCAGGACTGGCGATCGTGCTGACAGTATTATTCGGAGCCGCTGCTGTGGTGTTCGTGCTCCTTCTAGTGCGCTTCGGGGGATCAAGATCCAGCCACCGCCATGGGATGGGGCCAAGGCTCTCCGCCCGCACAGAACACGGACTCGAAGCCATCGGTGCCGCCGTCATGGCCCTCATGTTCGCCACCATGTTGGCATGATCCGGCATGACCCCGCTTGCTTTGAGCCTCATTGAACTCGGAGCCGTTGTGTTCTCCCTCGGCCTGTTGGCCCGGCTGGCGGGACAGATCGGAATGTCGCCCATCCCGTTATATCTCTTGGGCGGCCTCGCCTTTGGCACTGGCGGGATCATTGAGCTTGAAGGCATGACGGACCTGGCACATCTCTTTGGGGAAATCGGCGTCATTCTGTTGTTGCTTATGCTCGGGCTGGAATACACGGCCTCTGAGCTTTTCACTGGACTGCGGAGATCGTGGCAAGCCGGTCTCCTTGACCTCGTCCTGAACTTCCTGCCCGGGGCGGCGCTCGCCCTTTTCCTGGGTTGGGGGATGGTGGGTGCCATGGTGATGGGCGGCGTCACCTACATCTCCTCGTCGGGCATCGCGGCGAAGGTGATCAGCGACTTGGGCTGGCTCGGCAACCGCGAAACCCGTGTGGTGATCTCCCTCCTGGTGTTTGAAGACCTGACGATGGCTGTCTATCTTCCCGTCCTGACCACCATTCTTGCCGGCGTTAGTTTCCTCGGCGGGCTCACCACCGTGGGCATCGCACTGGCAGTGGTGAGCCTGGTCCTTCTGGTTGCCCTTCGCCACGGACACCATGTGTCAAAGGCTGTCCACAGCGAAAACTCAGAGGTGTTCCTCCTGAACGTCCTGGGCGCGGCCCTGCTCGTAGCCGGCGTGGCATCAGCCATGCAGGTATCTGCGGCAGTGGGGGCCTTTTTGCTCGGCATCGCGATCTCCGGCGTCACCTCTCACAATGCCACGCGCATCCTGGCACCGCTGCGGGACCTCTTTGCGGCGATCTTCTTTGTGGCGTTCGGGCTGAACACTGATCCCGCGTCCATTCCGCCAGTGCTTGGCTGGGCGCTCGTCCTCGCTGTTATCACCGCGGCCACCAAGATGGCTACCGGCATCTGGGCCGCGAAGCGGGTGGGCATTGCCCGCGCTGGCCGGCTGCGTGCCGGAGCCGCGCTTATTGCCCGCGGGGAATTCTCGATCGTCATCTCCGGACTGGCGGTGGCAGCCGGTGCCGTCGCCCCGGAACTGGCAGCCATGGCTACCGCCTATGTGCTGATCATGGCCGTTGTGGGCCCGCTGGCCGCACGCTACGTCGAACAGGTGGTGGAAATCGTGCTGCCGCCGGAGGATGTCGTGGCGAGAGTCTAGATGGTTGTGCCCAGAAAGTTCGGATGGCAGTTGGCGTTTGCCTCGGATTCCTCAGCGCAGTGGAGCCGATGTCGCTTGGGCGCCCGGGACTTCAGCGAGGGAAGGAGCTGCTGCAGGTGCGGATGCGGCTGGGAACGCACGGACGCCCTTGCCCTTCGAACCGCCCTTGCCTTTCGCGCCCCGCCGGCTGGTCCGGCCGTAGACCAGGTACATGGTCAGCCCCGTGATGATCATCAGCAGCACGGTGTAAACAAACGTGTTCGCCACGCCCTGCACACCTTCTGCGCCGTCGGTGTTCGCCTTGATCACCAGGCCCAGCGGCTGGACCAGCGGGTGCGCCAGGAAGATCGCTGTGTCATAGTCATCCAGCATGCTGTTGAAGTTCAACGCGGCGATGGCCGCGGCGGCAGGCAGCACCAGCGGCAGCAGGATTCGCCGGAACACGTAGAGGGTCCGGGCGCCCATGATGGCCGCGGCTTCCTCCAGCGATGAGTTGACCGACGCAAACGACGCCTTGAGCATACGAAGCGTAAAGGGGATCTTGACCGTCACGAACGCAATCAGCAGGATCACCGTGGTCCCGGTCAGGACGGCGCCGCCCACCAGGGGGTTGGGGTGGTCGTAGCTGATGATGAGCCCGAGGGCGAGCAGGGCCGAGGGCAGGATCCAGGGGATGTGGAGGAGGTACTCGAAAAGGCTGCTGACCCAGTTCCGGTACTTCTGCAGGAGCCGGGCCACAAACAGCAGGCCACCCACGGCAATCACCGCGGCGAGTGCGCTGTAGATAACGCTGATGATGAAAGGCCGCAGGCCGGATTCCTGGGTCAGCACGCGGATGTAGTTCTCCAGGGTCAGGCTGCCCAGCGAGAGCTGCCCGGTCTGGATGGCTGCCCCGTCAGCGAACGAATACAGCACAATCAGCAGCACCGGCAGGCTGTACACCGCGAACAGCAGATAAGCGATCACGTGCACGGCGGCGTTGGCTGCCCGGTTGGTGATCTGCTGCTTCTGCAGGGCCGATGAAACTTTGGACACCGAGAAGTAGGTGCCGCCCTTCTCCAGCCGCGTCATCACGGCCAGCATCAGGATGGTGGCCACACCCAGGATAACGGCCAGCAACGCCGCCAGGTCCCGCGACGTGGGGCTGTTCGTAAAGGTCAGGATCATCGGCGTGATGGTCTGGAAATCGCGGCCGCCCAGGACCTGCGGCGCGCTGAGTGCCCCGAGCCCGGTCAGGAAGGACAGGATGGTGACGGCGAACAGCGTGGGCTTGAGCATGGGCAGCACCACCCTGCGGAGGATGGTCCAGGTGGAGGCGCCCAGGTTTTTGGCGGCCTCGATGGTCTGGTAGTCCACGCCCTTGAGCGCATTGGCAACGAAAAGCATGTGGTTGGTGGTGGTGGCGAACGTCATCACCACCAGGACGGCGAAGAAACCGGAGAACCACGCCGCATCCATGCCGGGAACGACCTTGAGCAGCAGGGACGTGACGATGCCCTTATCCCCATAGATGAATTTGTACCCCGCGGCCAGCACGATGCCGCCGTAGATGAACGTGGAGGCATACCCCAGGAACAAAATCCTGGAACCGCGGATCTTGAAGTAGTGCGTGACCAGCACAATGAAGATGCCCACCACGTTCACCGTGATGGACAGCGCCACGGCAAGCAGGAAGCTGTTGCCCAGGGACTTCATGGCGCGCTGGGAGGAGAACAGTTTCTCCGCGGCCCGTCCCGAGAAGCTGCCGTCCGGGAAGAACGTGGCGATCAGGACGTTCAGGTTGGGCCACACCAGGAATGCGGCGATGAACCAGGTCAGGACCGTTCCCACGATGAGGATGAACGGGGAACGGAGCATGCTTTTTGTGGAGGGCCCGCCCCCGGAGGACCCGCTCATGGCAGGGCCACCGCCTGCTCCCGCCTGTTCAGGGCCTTGCCGGTGTCCGGGTGGTACTGCAGTACGTGTCCCGGCTGGACGTAGACAGTGGTTTCCGCTCCGGCCTCCGGGTGGGTGCCGCCGTCTTCCTTAACCAGCAGGCGGAGGTCCGCGCCGTGGCTCCGCACAATGTAGCGGCTGTGGAGGCCGTGGTAGGTGCGCGAAACCACCTGTCCGGAAAGCCCGACGGCGGTGCCTCCGTTGGCGGGCTGCGTCAGTGATGCTTTTTCCACGCGGAGATAGGAGTTGGCGGCGGGGCTGAGGCCCGCGCCGGAGAGCCTGTTGAGCTCAGCGATGAATTCCGGGGTCAGCGGCGAACTGTCACCGATGAAGTTGCAGACAAATTCCGTGGCGGCGTCATCGTAAATGGACTGCGGCGTGCCCACCTGCTCCACCACGCCCTTGTTGAAGACGGCCACCCTGTCGCTCATGGCCAGGGCTTCATCCTGATCGTGCGTGACATACACGGTGGTGATGCCGAACTCGCTCTGCAGGTCCTTGAGCTGCTGCCGGAGTTGGTGCCGGAGCTTGGCATCAAGGTTGGACAGCGGTTCATCCAGCAGGAGGATCTTGGGCCGCAGCACCAGTGCCCGGGCCACGGCCACGCGCTGCTGCTGGCCGCCGGAGAGTTCCGCCACGTTCTTGTGCAGCTGCTCATCGCTGAGCTCCACCCGGCGCGCGATGTCGCGCACCAGGCGGTCGCTCTCAGCAGATTTTTCCTTGCGGACCCGCAGCCCGAAGGCGATGTTCTCCCAGACGCTCATGCTGGGGAACAGGGCATAGTTCTGGAACACCATGCCCACCTGACGCTTGTCGCTCGGAAGCCGGGTGACGTTCTTCCCGTCCACATGGACCGTTCCGGCAGACGGTTCGATGAAACCCGCCAACGTGCGCAACGCCGTCGTCTTACCGCACCCGGAAGGACCAAGCAGCGTGAAGAACTCACCGGGTTTGACGTGCAGGTCAAGGTTCGGGATGGCTACGAAATCGCCGAAGGTCACTTCGATGTTGTCTAGGCGGATCATGGGTACCTGTCTGAGGGAAAGCCGGCTGGCCCGGCTGCGGTGCGGGGACGAGGCGGTAGGGAGTCCTACTGCATGTATTCGAGCTCGATCTTCTCCACCCAGGCGCCCATGTTCTCCTGGACGAATCTCCCAGTCGATGTCCTGCTGCTTGACGGTGGCGAAGAACTCCACCACGTCAGGGTTGGCCTGCTCTGCCGCGACCTTGTTGACCGGCATCGAGTTGAACTTCTTGGCGAAGGCAGCCTGCACCTCCGCGCTGCCGAACCAGTCGATGAACTTCACTGCCTCAGCCTTCTTGTCCGTTCCCTTCACCAGGGCGATCTGCTCCACGGCGAGCGGAACGCCGACCGAGGGAATCACCGTTTCGGCGTTGACCTTGAAGGACTTTTCACGCTCGGCAATGATCGAGGACGGCATTTGGCCCATGTCCACTTCGCCGGAAGCAATCCGTGCGAAGAGGTCGGTCTTGGCCACGGCGGGGCTGCCGTTCTGGAAGTACTGCTCCACCTGCTTCCAGCCCTCGTCGGAGATGCCAAGGTCACCGGAATCGTCCTTGTAGCGGGAGAGGATGCCGGCGAAAACCAGCTGCGCTGTTGCGGTTCCCAGCCCGGTAACCCGCTCGTAGCGGGACTTGAATTCGTCCTTGGTCCAGAGGTCCGTCCAGTCCTTGGGCGCGGCGTCGGCGCTGAACTTGTCCGAGTTGTAGCCGAGGAGGATGGCCTGCTTCACCAGCGGCCAGTACGCCTTGCCATCGCCGGTGTCCCCCACGGCCGTGTCCACTTCGCCGGCCCACGCAGGCTCGAAGGCCTCAAGGGCACCGGCGGCCTTGATCTGGGCGAAGTACATGTTGTTCAGTCCGAATGCGACATCGGCGATGGGATTGTTCTTCTCCGCGATGAGCTTGTTCGTGGCGTCTGCGCCGCCGGCCCCCACCACTTCGATTTTGAAGCCGGCTTTGGCGGCCTCCGCGGTCAGCCACTCGCCGCGGCCTTCGCCGTTGGAGTTCGTGTAGACCACCAGGGTTTCGCCGGAAGGAGCGGTTGACGTGGAGGAGGGGGCCTCGGACGCCGCCGGGGTTGCAGTGCCGGCGCCGCAGCCGGCCAACAGGGTGGCGGCGACGGCGGCCGCCATCAAAGTCTGGAATTTACGCACGATCAGGACTCGTTTCTGGACTTGGCTCGGAGCATGGTCCGGCAAGCCTATAGCTGGACTCGGCTTATGGGGGCGTTTATAGCTATCGATTCGATAAACAGCCTGGCTGTCGAGTCTGGTCCCATTGCCGGAACATTCAGGGCACGGTGCGTAAACGCGCGGTGAACCTTGCGAAGCGGGTGCGCCGGAGCGCGAAGGCGCGTCCCGCCGTCGTCAGTCCTGGTTCAGCGTTTCGGTGAGGTGGTGCGTGGGGATCCTGTCCCGGTCATAGGTGATTTCGGTGTAGCCGTGCGGCTCGGGCTGGCCGGACGGGCTGAGGTTCACAAAGACGATCTGCTCAATGGTGAGGATGCTCTGGCGCGTGATCATGTTGCGGACTTCTGCCCGCATGGTCAGCGACGTGCGGCCGAAGCGCGTGGCCGTCAGGCCCATCTCGATCAGGTCGCCCTGGACGGCGGAGCTGACGAAGTTGATTTCCGAGATGTACTTGGTCACCGCGCGCCCGTTGCCGAGCTGGAGGATGGCGTAGATGGCCGCTTCCTCGTCGATCCACTTCAGCAGGCTGCCGCCGAACAGGGTGCCGTTGGCGTTGAGGTCCTCGGGCCGGACCCATTTGCGGGTCCGGAAGGTGATGTCTGCTGATTCCATAGGGCGAGGTTAGCCCACCGTGCCGGGCGCGTGCGCAGTGCCGGCCGCCGTGTGACGCGGCATCGGCTTGGAGCCCGTCCCGTTTCGGTTCAGGCCATGGCCGTGTGGGCGGCGCTGTGCGAGTCGATCAGCTTCGCATAACAGTAGGAGTGCTCCACGCCGATGTAGGCGCCAAAGTTGGGCACCGGTTCAAACCCGGAGTTCTCGTAGAAGTTCCGGCCATCGGGCTGGGCTGAGCCTGCCTCGGCCTTGATCCTGCGTGATCCCCTGCTTGTAGGCCTCGGCTTCGAGGGCGGCCAGGATGGAGCTGGCAACGCCCGAGCCGCGCGTGTACGGGAGCACGTAAAGCCGCTTGATTTCCGCCGTGGTGTCGTCCAGGATCCTCAGCCCGCCGCAGCCCACGGGCTGGCCGGAGCCCTTGTCGTACGCCACGAGGAAAACGGCGCAGTCAGCGCCCGACGGCGGGGTCCCGGGTTCGTGGTCCGGCGTACCAAAGCGGGCGTCCAGTTCGGCCTGCTGGGCCCTCCGCAGATCGGCGCCAACGGGGTTGGCCCAGGTCACGGCCCTGATGTTGAGACGGGGGTTGGTCTGCATGACTGCCTCGATTCGCCGAAGGGTTATGCCTGACAAGCCTAAGAGGGCAGGGTTACCGCGGTGTTTCCTCCGCGTAAGCGGCCAGATAACACTGGGCCAAGCGCCCCTGGAACGGCCGGCCGCGCCAGGCGTTACTGGCGCACCAGGGTCCGCAGGAGCTTGAGCGCCACGGAGATCGACGCGATGTCCACCTGGCCCGGTCCGGTGACTTCGGCGAACGTGTCCTTGATGCGTGCCAGTTGTTCCTGGTGGCCGCGTTCCCACGCCACGATGCGTTCCACGGCGTCCGCTCCGGGCGGGGTGTCCGTCTGCATCACCGAAACGGTCATGTCCGCAACGGCCGAGTAGACGTCGTCCCGCAGGGATGCCCGGGCGAGGGTTTCCCAGCGGCTTTGGCGCGGCAGGTCGGTGATGCGCAGGAGCAGGCCCGCGGCGTCAATCCGTTGGAAGACCGTGTAATACAGGTCGGTGATGGTGGTGAGCGGCTCGTGCACCTGTTCGGACACGAGGGAGATGTCCAGCAGCCCGAAGCTTTCCAGCAGGTCGGAGGCACGCACGGCCACGTCCTCCGGCAGCCCCCCGCTGGTCCAGTGCGCCAGGCGGTTCTGCACGCGGTCGATATCGGAGCCGCGCAGGTAGTCCGAGGTCTTGGTGCGGAGCAGGTCAAGGGTGGGCATGATCCTGCCCAAGGCGGTGGCGATCGGCTGGTCGCGGTGGTCGTGGGTCACGTACCAGCGTGTGGCCCGGTCCAGGACGCGGCGCATGTGGATGGCAATGTCGGCCGCGAGCTCACTGGGCACGTCCGGCGGCAGCGCGGCGAGCCGGTCCATGATCGAGGTCAGGCCAAAAGCCTCGCGGACCACCACGAAGGCCCGCGCCACCGCGGCTGCCGTGGCTGTGGTTTCTTCCTTCGCCCGGAAGGCAAAGGTGATGCCGCCGAGGTTGATCATGTCGTTGGCCACCACGGTGCAGATGATCTGGCGGCGCAGTGGGTGGGAGTCCAGCTCGGCTGCGAAGCGTTCGGACAGCTGGTGGGGGAAGTAGCCGCGCAGGGTCGCTTTGAACCATGGGTCATCGGCCAGGTCGCTGGCTGTGAGCTCCTTGGCGAGCTCGATCTTTGCGTAGCCGGCAAGGACGGCCAGCTCGGGTGAGGTCAGCCCCTTGCCGGACGTCAGCCGTTCGTTGAGCTGGTCCGTGCCGGGCAGTGCTTCCTGCTCCCGGTCCAGGTCCGGAGGCTTTTTCGAGCCAGTCCATGGTCCGTTCGAACCCGGGGCTCCACTCCAGGACCAGGTGCCTGTCGTTGAGCAGGAGGACATTCTGGTCGGCGTTGTTGGCCAGCACCAGCCGGGATACTTCGTCCGTCAGCGAATGCAGGAATGCGTCGCGTTCCGTGGCCGCCATGCGCCGCGCGGCGATCATCCGGTCCACAAAGATCTTGATGTTGACCTCATGGTCCGAGCAGTCCACCCCGGCGGAGTTGTCGATCGCGTCCGTGTTCAACAGGGTTCCGCCCAGGGCGGCCTCGATCCGGCCGTGCTGGGTGATGCCGAGGTTGCCGCCCTCCACCATCACCCGGGCGCGCACCTGGTTGCCGTCGATCCGGATGGGATCGTTGGCTTTGTCGCCCACATCGGGGTTTCGCTCAAAGGAGGCCTTGATGTAGGTTCCGATCCCGCCGTTGTACAGGAGGTCCACCGGAGCCCGGAGGATGGCCTGCAGGAGGGCATGCGGCGGCAGGGCGGTTGTTCCCGCCGGCAGGGCAAGGCAGGCCCGGACCTGTTCGGTGATGGCGATGGCCTTTGCGGCGCGGGAATGGACGCCCCCGCCCTCGCTGATCAGCGACGGATCGTAGTCGGCCCAGGCTGAGCGCGGCAGGGCAAAGAGCCGCTGGCGCTCCCGGAAGGAGGCCCCGGCGTCGGGAGCGGGATCGAGGAAGATGTGCCGGTGGTCAAACGCCGCCACGAGCCTGATGTGCGGTGAGAGCAGCATGCCGTTGCCGAAGACGTCCCCGCTCATGTCCCCGATGCCGGCCACCGTGAAATCCTGCGCCTGGGGATCCTTGCCCAGCGCGCGGAAATGCTGCCTGACGGACTCCCAGGCTCCGCGGGCCGTGATGCCCATCTTTTTGTGGTCATAGCCCACCGAGCCGCCGGAGGCGAAGGCGTCGCCGAGCCAGAAGCCGTACTCGGCGGCCACGGCGTTCGCGGTGTCGGAGAAGGCCGCAGTGCCCTTGTCGGCTGCCACCACCAGGTAGTAGTCGTCCTCGTCGTGGCGCACCACCAGGGGCGGCGGCACCACTTTTTCCCCGGCCGGCGAGACCACGAGGTTGTCCGTCAGGTCCAGCAGCCCGCGGATGAAGATCCGGTAGCATTCGGTTCCTTCCGCAAACCAGCCGGCCCGGTCCGCCGTTGGATCGGGCAGCCGCTTGGGATAAAAACCACCCTTGGCGCCGGTGGGGACAATCACGGAGTTCTTCAGGTTCTGGGCTTTGACCAGGCCCAGCACTTCGGTCCGGAAATCCTCGCTCCGTTCCGACCACCGCAGGCCGCCGCGGGCCAGTTCGCCGAAGCGCAGGTGGACGCCTTCCACCCGGGGCGAGTAGACCCAGATCTCGAATTTCGGCCGGGGAAACGGTGCGTTGGCGATGGCCGCCGGGGTGAGTTTGAAGCTCAGGTGCGGCTTGTCCTGGAAGTAGTTCGTGCGGAGCGTGGACTCCATCAGGTTCATGAAGGTGCGCAGCAGCCGGTCGGCGTCGAGGACCGGTACGGCCTCGATGGCGGCCAGGAGTTCGGTGCGCGCCGCAGCCGTTTCACGGAACCGGGCAGGCGCGTCCAGGGCGGGATCAAACTTCGCCTGGAAGAGGGCCAGGAGGGCGTGGGTTGCACGGACATTTGCCTTGAGGGTCTCGGCCATAAATCCGTAGGACGTGGTGGTGCCCAACTGCTGCAGGTACTTGGCATAGCTGCGCAGGAGGGCCGCCCGCCGCCAGCCCACTCCTTCCGTGATGACCAGGGCGTCGATGGCATCCGACTCGATGTCCCCGCGCATCGCGGCGCGGAAGGCCTCGGCCAGCAGCCCGCTGCTGGCTACAGGGTCCACGCCGGCCGGATATGTCACGTTGAGGTCGTACAGGTGCAGGCTCTGGCCGGTTGCGCGGTGGATCTCGAACGGCCGCTGGTCCACCACCTCCAGGCCCAGGTTGTGCAGGAACGGCAGGATGTGGCTGAGGCTCCGCGGGCGGGTCAGGTAGAGGCGGATCCTGGCCACGGCAGGCAGTTCCGCGGCGCCGTGCGGCCGGGAAACCGCCAGGACCGGGTCGTCGTACGGCCGGCCGCCGGCGCCGTCCAGGTCGAAGGCCTCGAAGCTGGTGATGTCGTGGAGTGCGTCCTCCGGCCGGTAGTCCGCACGGTAGGCGGGCGGAAACGCGTCGGACCACAGGCGCGAGATCCGGGCGGCCTCCCCGGCCGGAAAGCGGTCGCGGATCAGTTCGTCAAGGCCCTCGGCCCAGGAGCGTGTGGCGGCAATGAGATCCTGCTCCAGACGGGCAGGATCGACGGCGGCAGGGTCACCAGTGGCAGCGTCCACGGTGGCAGGGTCAACAGGGGAAGGGCCGACGACGGCGGGTCCGCCGCCAGCGTTGAGGTCACCTTCTGCGGGGGTGCTTGCCCGGGCACCGTCCCCGGCGGTGGCTGTGGCCGTCCTGATCCGGAAGAAGATCCTGGCCATGGGGGATTCGGAGAGCCGCACCTCGAATTCGATGGAGGCGGGGTGGAAGGCGTGCGTGAACACCTGCTCCATCTGCAGCCGGACGGCGGTGCTGTACCGTTTGCGCGGAAAGAAAACGAGCGCCAGCACGAATTTGCCCAAATTATCCGTGCGGAGGAACACCCGCGTCTGGCGGAACTGCTCGGCCCGCATGATTTCCTGTGCCAGCCGGCTGAGTTCCGGCACGTCAACCTGGAACAGTTCGTCGCGGGGGATGGCCTCCAGCACCGCCACAAGGTCCTTTGCCTGCTGCGAATCCGGTCCGGCGCCGAGCCGGTCCCGGACCGCGACCAGCTTCTCCCTGATCACCGGAATCCGCCGCACGGATTGGTGTTCGGCGCTGGGGGTGAACAGCCCCAGGAAGCGCCGCTCACCGGCCGGCTGGCCGCTCCGGTCGAAGGACTGGAGCCGGATTTCGTCCAGGTACGATCCCCGGAGGACGGTGGACCGCAGATCCGAGGTGGCCAGCTTGAGAACCTGCGGACCCGGGAGCCCGGGTTCGGCGGCTGGGTCCGCGGCGGCGCGGGGTCCGTGGCGCCGGGGTCCGTCCCGCGCAGCAGGCCCAGCCCCGAACCCGGGCGGGCGGTGAGCAGGTCCCGGCCTGCCGCCGTCGTCAGTTCATGCTCGCGGTAGCCGAGGAACACGAAGTTGCCGTCCGCCAGCCACCCGAGCAGGTCGCGGAGCTGCCGGGCTGTAGGGACGGCGCCGGGCCGCAGGTTATCCGACTCGGCCATGGCGTCGGACAGCTTGGCGCGGATGGCCTGCTCATCCCGGGCTGCCGCCCGCACGTCCGCAACCACGTCATGCAGGCGCCGGGTCAGTTCAGCGGCTGCCCCGGTATCGGCGAGCCTGCCGATTTCCATGCCCACCCAGACCTCGGGCGTTTCGCCATCAGGAGCCGCGATTCCCGGCAGGAATCCTTCCCGCACGTGACCTGGATGAACCCCCAGCACGGCATGGGTTGCGGGGTCGCGGTGGACCAGGAACGTCGGATGGACCAGGAAACGGATGGGGGTGTCTTCACGGGTGAGTTCCGCGGTCAGCGACTGGACCAGATACGGCAGGTCCTCGGCGACCACCGCCACCACACTGGTGTCCAGTTCGTTCAGGATCCCGACGGCGGCCTGTCCCGGCGGGCGCCGGGCGGCCAGTTCCAGATGGTGGGCGGCCCTGGTCCGGAGGGTTTCGGGGTCGTAGTTGTGCAGGTCCTCAGCGGCTACATGGGCATAGTACGCCTCGAGGAAATCCCCGTCCGGCTCCACCGATCCGGCCTCAGCCTGCCCCGATGTCCGTGCCATGCAAGTGCGCCTCCACCGCGCGGGAGGCTCCCGGGATTCCGGTCCCCGCGCCTACCTTTCATCATGGCCGGATGAGGCGGGGCCGTCCAGTGCTCCGGAGTGCCGGCGCGGACTACTGGGCATCCCCCATGGGGTCTTCGGCCGTCGGATCCGCCAGGGCGAGGCCGCCGATGGGGCTGCCGTCCCAGTGGATCAGCTTCCAGCCGGCGTCGGGGTCACCTTCCACGGCCACGATGCCCGTGTTGGCCAGGATGTGCCGGGCCACAAACTCGGCGTCGGCGTCTGCAGCGCGCAGTCCTGTCCAGGTGCGGATTGCGGCGCCGTGGCTGACCACGGCGGCAACGGCGGAGTCTCCGTCGCGGGAGGCGCGTTCGGCAATCCGGACGATGTCGGCGTCGTACCGTCTCGAAGAATTCGTGGCCGTCCGGGCCGGCCGGCATCCTGCGGTCAAGGTCGCCGGCCGCCCAGGCAAAACACTGTGGTCATGTAGCGCTTGTGCGACTCGTGATCCGTCAGTTTTTCCAGGGCCCCGGCCTCGATCTCGTGCAGGCCGTCCAGTACTTCGACGTCGAGGCCATGGACCCGCGCGAGCGGCGCGGCCGTGATCTGGGTCCGCAGCAGCGTGGACGCGTACAGGGCGCCGATCTGCTCGTTGGCCAGGGACCGTGCCATGGCCTCAGCCTGCCGCTCTCCCAGTTCCGTGAGCCCGGGCCCCGGGTGGGCGGTGTCCAACTGGCCGAGTACGTTGCCGGGGGTTTGTCCGTGGCGGATGAGGAGCAGCTTCATGACTCCAGTTTCGCACCCCGCGGTGGGCCGTGCCGCCCAAGGCCGCGGCCGGGTCTCGACAGGCCCACCCACCGGAAGCGGAAGGCGCCGGGCCCAGAGGAGCCCGGCGCCGCCGTCGTACTTTGTTGCTGTTGGGACCTTACTTGAGGTGGTCCACCAGCTGGTCCGCGATGCCGGTGTACTTGCCGGGCGTCAGGGCGAGCAGCCGCGCCTCGGCGTCGGCGGAGAGGCCCAGGCTCTGGACGAATTCCTGCATGCGGGCAGCCGTCCACGCGCTGGCCGCGGGTGAGGTCCTTGAGCCGCTCGTAGGGGTTTTCCATGCCTTCGACGCCGGCGATCGCCTCGGCGCGCATGACCATCTGGATGGCCTCGCCCAGGACTTCCCAGTTGGTGTCGAGGTCACCGGCGAGGACGTCTTCGGCAACGTCCAGCCGGTCCAGGCCCTTGGCGACGTTGGAGATGGCGAGCAGGGAGTGGCCGAATGCCACGCCGATGTTGCGCTGGCTGGAGGAGTCCGTGAGGTCGCGCTGCCAGCGGGAGGTCACCAGGGTGGAGCCCAGGACGTCCAGGAGGCCGGAGGAGATTTCCAGGTTGGCCTCGGCGTTTTCGAAGCGGATCGGGTTGACCTTGTGCGGCATGGTGGAGGATCCGGTGGCGCCGGCAACGGGGATCTGGGCGAAGTAGCCGATGGAGATGTAGCTCCAGATGTCCGTGCAGACGTTGTGCAGGATCCGGTTGAAGCGGGCGACGTCGGCGTACAGCTCGGCCTGCCAGTCGTGGCTTTCGATCTGGGTGGTCAGCGGGTTCCAGGCCAGGCCCAGGCCCTCGACGAAGGACTTGGCGACGTGCTGCCAGTCGGCGCCGGGAACGGACGCGACGTGGGCGGCGTAGGTGCCGGTGGCGCCGTTGATCTTGCCCAGGTATTCGGTCTTGGCGATCCGGTCCAGCTGGCGGGTCAGGCGGTGCGCGATGACGGCCAGTTCCTTGCCCAGCGTGGTGGGCGTGGCGGGCTGGCCGTGCGTGCGGGACAGCATGGGAACCGCGCGGTTGTCCTCGGCCATCTTGCTGATCTGGGCCACCAGGGCGCGGGCGGCGGGCAGCCACACGTCCTCCACAGCACCCTTGACGCCCGAGGGCGTAGGAGAGGTTGTTGATGTCCTCGGACGTGCAGCCGAAGTGGACCATGGCGGTCAGGTTTTCGATGCCGATGGCCGGGCAGGCGGCGGCCGATGTAGTACTCCACGGCCTTGACGTCGTGGACCGTGACGGCTTCGATTTCGGCCAGTTCGGAGACCGACGCGGCGTTGAATTCCGTGACGATGGCGCGGAGCTGGTCCTGCTGCTCCTGGGTCAGCGGACCGGCGCCCGGGAAGGACGTTGTTGCTGGTCAGGTGGATGAGCCATTCGACTTCCACGGCCACGCGGTCACGGTTGAGGGCCGCCTCGGAGAGGTAGTCAACGAGGGGTCCGACGGCGGACTGGTAGCGGCCGTCCAGCGGGCCCAGGGCGATCGGCTCCGGTGACGCGGCGAGGGCCAGGCGTCCGGAGGGCGTGCGGGTATCAGCTGTGGCGGCAGTTTCAGGCATGTGCTGATTCTTTCACGAACTCCAGCCGCGGCTTAAGCGGCTGGTTCCGTGTGACTTGGCGGCGGGACTTGTCCACATAGCCGACGGCGGTGCTTCCGTGGTGCGGCGGCTTCCGTAGCGTCGGGATCCAGGGAGCGAAGCATCACGTGATGCGGCAGGCAACACCAGTGCACCAGGGGGACGCATGAGCGGTGAGGCGACTGGCGGCGATCTGGCGGGACGCATGGCGCGCGGCCACGAGATCCAGCAGTTGGCGTCCCGGGTTGCCCGTGTGCGCGGAACAGGTGGAAACGGTCATGGCCAGAGTTTCGGGACATCCAGATGCTGGAATGGCAGTCACCGGCCGGGCGGGCCTACCGGAATTCGGTGGCCCTCCAGGAGGTCGCGCTTGGGAAGGGCGCGCGGCGCGACTGAGGATGCCATGGCTCGCCGTGGGCCGCCACGCGCGGAGGTTGCGGCGTCGGCCGGCCCAGCCCGGCGGGGCAGTACTGATGGCCGAGGTGACGCCGTCGGGCAGCGGCGGGCCCATAGGGCTGACCGGGCCAGCTGTGGACGGCGGCCTGGAAATCAGGGGCGGCCTTGGGGGCATCACCTTCCAGCTGGAGGAGCTCATGGGCGGGGCCGGCAAGCTCGATGACCTTGCGGAGGAGTTGGCCGACGTGGAAGTGCGAAGTCCACCGCATCCGGGGAGAACTGGGGGCCTACCAGAACGTCGCGCGCCCACGGGGACGGAGGCCTGCTGTGTGTCGGCGAGGCGCGGTGGAGCGTCCAGGCCGTCCGCGTGACGAACTGCAGGACATCAGCAGGCAGGTCCGCGCCAGCAAGCAGGACTACGAAGCGGCGGAGGCATGGGCCGGTTTCGCGCGCGGACTCGGCTTTGGGCTGACCGGCATCGAAACGCTGGGCCGGCAGGCGGGAGACCTTAGTTGGGCTTGACGCCCAACAGGGAAGTGGCCGAACTCGTCGCCGGGCCGCTGGCCATGGTGGCCTTGCTGGCCCTCTCGCGGGAGCGCTTCTTTGTTGCGCTTGCGGTGGACCTGGCGGCAGGGAGGCACCTTGCGGCAGCCGTTCCCTTGCTCACCGGCGTGTTCGGCCGCTCGCTCCCGCCTTGCAGCCGCGGCCGGTGGTGGTGGACCGCAAGGAGACATTGCCCATTGATTTCGATGGCTCGCCCGCCGCCCTCCTGGAACGGGCCCGGATCATCGACGAGCGGGGCGATGGCTACGTCGAGGTCATCGAAGTGGATAACGGACGGGCAGAAGGCCTACGTAGTGGTCATTCCCGGAACGCAGGCCGGCGGGGACATGGGCGGGAACAACCCGTTCGATGAGGCAGGCATCGCAGAAGGGCTGGGCCACCGTTCCGCTGAAGTCAACGCAGCCGTCCTGGAAGCACTGCAGGCCGCCGGCGCGGAGAACGGGGCGCCGGTGGTGGCCGTCGGCTACAGCCAGGGCGGGATCCATGCCATGAACCTCGCCACCAACGATCTGTTCCTCAACGCTACGACATGAAGTATGTGCTGACGGCAGGCTCGCCGGTAGGTGGCATCGTTCCGGCCGCCGGACGTCAGTTCGCTGCATCTGGAGCACCGGCAGGACTGGGTCCCTGGGGCTGACGGGACCCCGAACCCGGACGCCAGGCAACGGGTCACCGTGACGCTCAGCAGCCCCGTGACCACGCCGGACGGCGTGGACCCAGGCCTTGGGCCCGGGTCATCGGCTGAGCAACTACACGGAAGGCGCGCGGCTCGTGTCGGAGAGCGACGACCCCTCCCTGATGGCGTCAACTGCCGTACTTGCCGGCGTGCTCGGCGCCGGCGGCACGGCAACGGCCACACGCTTCGCGCTCGACCCGGACCGAGGCTCCCCGGGCCGGCTGCGCCCGCCGCGGCCCGGCGCCGAGACGGAACCAGGCCACCGGAGAATGCCCCGCGGCCGTCAGAGCATTGACCGGGGACGGTGATGGCTGGGCTCAGCGCCTGCGGCCGCCCGGAACCCTGCCCGCCACGAGCGAGATGAGCGTGATGATGATCGCCGCGAGGACCGCTGTCCAGAAGAACGAGTCGATGGTGAAATGCACCGGCGTGTAGCTGCTGAGCCAGGACGTCAGGTAAAGCATGGCGGCGTTGATGACGATCGTAAACAGGCCCAGCGTCAGGATGGTGATGGGCAAGGACAGGAAGCTGACCAGGGGGCGGACAAACGCGTTCACCACGCCGAAAATCAGCCCGATGAACAGATAGGCCAGGATGATGCCGATGGTCTCCGTGCCCTGCGTTACGCCCGTGTTGGCCACAGCCTCGGTGGTGGCAGACGTGGAGATATCGAGGCCCGGCAAAATCCAGCTGGCAATCCAGAGAGCCAGCCCGTTGATCAGGACCCGAACAATAAATGAGCGCATAGGTCCATGCTTTCACACTGCCCTGTGAGCTCCCCGGACACGCCGTGGGGACGCAGGGCGCCACTCCGAGGTGGGCTCCAGCTCCGTCCGAGTGCGCCAAGGCTGCGGCCGGGGTTGTCAGCCCGCCCCCGCCCTGCCCGGGAGAAAGTAGGCTAGTTTGCATGACGTCATCAGAGATCCTGTCTGGGGAAATCCGGCCCCGCCCCGTGGTTGGCAGGCTTCCCCGCTACGCCGCAGGAAAGCCCCCGGCTGCCGTGGACGGGCTGGCAAGCTACAAACTTTCCTCCAACGAGAACCCCCTGCCACCGCTCCCGGCGGTGCTGGAGGCCATCGCCGGCCAGACGGACTTCAACCGTTACCCGGACCCGCTCAGCAGCAAGCTGCGTGTGGCGCTCGCCGATTTCCTGGACGTCCCGGCGGAGGACATTGTCACCGGCGCCGGAAGCCTCGGCGCCCTCAACCAGCTCCTGTCCACGTTCGCCGGCCAGAACGACGACGGCAAAGCCGACGAAGTGATCTATGCGTGGCGTTCCTTCGAGGCGTACCCCATCAGCGTGGGCCTGGCAGGCGCGGAAAGCGTCCGTATCCCGCTCACGGCAGACGGCCGCCACGACCTTGAGGCGATGGCTGCAGCCGTCACGGTCCGCACCAGGGTCATCCTGCTCTGCACGCCGAACAACCCCACCGGCCCCGTCCTCACCACTGCGGAGACGGAGCGGTTCATCCAGGCCGTCCCGTCGGACGTGGTGGTGGTCATCGATGAGGCCTACCAGGAGTTCGTCCGCGACCAGGACGCAGTGGACGGCATCGCCATGTACCGCAAATACCCGAACGTGGTGGTGCTCCGGACGTTTTCCAAGGCCCACGGACTCGCGGGCCTGCGGGTGGGTTACAGCGTCTCAAACCCCGGACTGACACAGTACCTGCGGGTGGCAGCCACGCCCTTCGCCGTGTCACAGATCGCCGAACAGGCCGCCATTGTTTCGCTGCAGCACTACCCGCAGGTTGTAGAAAGGGTACAAAGCATCGTGGACGAACGTGCCCGGGTTGCCGCCGGGCTGCGCGAGCTTGGCTGGTTTGTCCCCGAGGCCCAGGGCAACTTTGTCTGGCTGGATCTTGGCGAGAACAGCGCGGAATTCGCCGAACTGGCAGGGGAGCAGGCGCTTTCGGTGCGGGCATTCGGCGCCGAGGGAGTACGCGTGAGCATCGGCGAACCGGAAGCCAACAGCCGGTTCCTCCAGCTCTGTGCGAACTATACAAAGCCGCCACGGCGTTCCTAGCGCTTAACATGCGCCAGCAGCGGCACCTACTGAAGATAAAGTAAGGACCAGTAAGCCAATATATATGCCAGCAGCGGAATGCATTCCTCGAGCGGCATATATCCCAGCGACATTGCAACGCATCCGCGTGCAGCAAGCAAGGAGACGGTATGGGCGCCACACATCTGCCCTCCACCGAGTTCGACGGAACAGCGGTAGACGACCAGCTCGAGGCCGAGGCTGAGGCCAGGCTGGGCGGACCGGCCGAACCCATGGTGCAGTTGCTTGGCGCCGGACGGGACGCTGGGCACCGACCCGGTCTTCTCGGCGTACGCGGATCGGCTGGACGCCGAAAAGCTCCGGGGCTTCTACGCCGACATGGCGAAGATCCGCCGGTTCGATGTGGAGGCAACCGCGCTCCAGCGCCAGGGCCAGCTCGCGCTGTGGGTTCCGCTGACGGGCCAGGAAGGCGCGCAGATCGGCTCCGGCCGGGCCAGCCAGCCGCAGGACTACATCTTCCCCACCTACCGCGAACACGGTGTGGCGCTGACCCGCAACGTGGACCTGGCCGAACTCCTGCGCCAGTTCCGCGGCGTCTCCAACGGCGGCTGGAACCCCAAGGACACCAATTTCCACCTCTATACCCTGGTCCTTGCCGCACAGACCCCGCACGCCGTCGGCTATGCGATGGGCATCCAGCGGGACCAGAAACTGGCTGCCGCGGCCACTGCCGGAGCAGCTGACCGGCCGGCCGAGCCGAAGGCCGCAGTCATGGTCTACTTCGGTGACGGCGCCAGCTCCGAAGGCGACGTCCACGAATCCATGGTTTTCGCGTCCTCCTACAACGCGCCGGTGGTGTTCTTCTGCCAGAACAACCACTGGGCCATCTCCGTGCCCAGTTCCGTGCAGACCCGCATTCCGCTGTCCAACCGTGCCAAGGGCTACGGCTTCCCGGGCATCCGTGTGGACGGCAACGATGTCATCGCCGTCCACGCCGTGACCGAGTGGGCCCTGGAACACGCCCGCGAGGGCAACGGGCCCGTGCTGATCGAGGCCTTCACCTACCGGGTCGGCGCGCACACCACAGCCGATGACCCCACGAAGTACCGGCAATCCTCCGAAGAAACGCTCTGGCGGGCCAAAGATCCGCTCGACCGCCTGGAAAAGTACCTCCGTGCCCAGGGCCTGGCGGATGACGCCTTCTTCGAGAAGGTCAAGGCCGACGGCGACGAACTGGCCGCCTACGTCCGCAAGACCACCCACGACCTCGAAACCCCGGACATCCGGACTGCCTTCGCCAACACGTACGTTGAGGCCCACCCGCTGGTGGCCGAGGAACTGGCCTGGTTCGAGGAGTACAGCGCGGGGTTCGTTGACGAAGCGGAACCTGACAGCACGGACAATGATGACGCAGCGACAGGAGCGGCCCGCTGATGACCACCATGACCATAGCCAAGGCCATCAACGAGGGCCTGCGCGCAACCCTGGGCAGCAACCCCCGTTCCCTGCTGATGGGCGAGGACATTGGCGCCCTGGGCGGCGTCTACCGCGTCACAGACGGCCTCCTCGCGGAGTTCGGCGAAGACCGGGTGGTGGACACCCCGCTCGCAGAGTCCGGCATCATCGGCACGGCCATCGGGCTGGCCCTGCGCGGCTACCTGCCCATCTGCGAGATCCAGTTCGACGGCTTTGTGTTCCCCGGCTTCAACCAGATCACCACGCAGCTGGCCAAGATGCACGCCCGCAGCAACGGCAACCTGACCGTTCCCGTGGTCATCCGCATCCCGTACGGCGGCGGAATCGGCTCGATTGAACACCACTCGGAATCACCGGAAGCGCTGTTCGCCCACACGCCCGGCCTGCGCATCATCACGCCGTCGAACGCCCATGACGCCTACTGGATGATCCGCCAGGCGGTCGAGTGCCAGGACCCCGTGATCTTCTTCGAACCGAAGCGCCGCTACTGGCTCAAGGGCGAGGTTGACACCGAATCTCCCGGAGCATCGGCCGATCCGTTCAAGGCACACGTGCTGCGCGAGGGGACGGATGCCACGGTGGTGGCCTACGGACCGCTGGTGCCGGTGGCCCTTGCCGCGGCCGACGCCGCTGCCGAGGACGGCCGCAGCATCGAGGTCATCGACCTGCGCTCCATCTCCCCGATCGACTTCGACACGGTCACCGCTTCGGCCAAGAAAACCGGCCGCCTGGTGGTGGCCCATGAGGCGCCCACATTCGGCGGCATCGGCGGCGAGATCGCGGCCCGGATCAGCGAACGCGCCTTCCTTTCCCTGGAGGCTCCCGTGATCCGCGTTGGCGGCTTCCACATGCCGTACCCCGTGGCCAAGGTCGAGGAAGACTACCTTCCCGGCATCGACCGCATCCTTGAGGCGCTGGACCGCGCCTTGGCCTACTAGGCGCCCCGCCCCGCTGGCGCCCGCCGCAAAACCCGTCGCAAAAGAGGACACCATGGCTCTGAACAAGTTCAACCTGCCCGACGTGGGCGAAGGCCTCACCGAGGCGGAAATCGTCGCCTGGAAGGTCAAGCCGGGCGACACAGTGGCCGTCAACGACGTCCTGTGCGAGATCGAGACCGCCAAGTCGCTCGTTGAGCTGCCGTCCCCTTTCGCCGGCACTGTCACCGAACTGCTGGTCCCTGAAGGCGTGACCATCGACGTCGGCACTGCCATCATCAGTGTCTCGGATGCCGTCTCCGGCGACCCGACTCCCGCCGATGTCCCGGCACCCGCCACTCCGGTCCAGCCCTTGTACGGCAAGCTTCCCGCGGACGACGGCGACACTTCAGGCGGTGCCCCGGCCGGCGGTCCGCTGGTGGGATCGGGTCCGAAGGCAGACGCCGTCAAGCGCCGTCCCCGGAAAGTGTGCCGCCCCGCCGCCGCTCGTTTCGCGCAACGCCCCGGAGGTCGAGCCTGTACAGCCGCACACACTGGCTGAAGTCTCCGACGCACGGATTCGCTCCCCAACCGCTCCCTGACCTCGCAAGCTCGGCCAGGGGACCCTGCGGTCGTGGGCCAGGCTCAATCGCCGATGTCGCCGACACCCGTCCCACGCTGGGCGGAACCATCACCGGCCTGGTGAACCGCGTCCTGGCCAAGCCGCCCGTCCGCAAAATCGCCCGGGACCTGGGGATCGACCTCGCCGACGTGGTGGCCACCGGCTTCCGCGGCGAAGTGACGCGCGAGGACCTGGTCAGCTACCAGGCCCAGCGTGATGCCGAGCTCGACAAGGCAGACGGCTTCTGGGGCAAAGCAGGCAAGCCGCAGGACCAGCGGATTGAACGGATTCCCGTCAAGGGGGTCCGCAAGGCGACAGCCAAGGCCATGGTGGAGTCGGCATTCTCGGCGCCGCACGTGAGTATCTTTGTTGACGTTGATGCCAGCCGCACCATGGAGTTCGTCAAGCGGCTCAAGGCGTCACGCGACTTCGAAGGAATCAGGGTTTCGCCGCTGCTGATCCTGGCCAAGGCCGTCATCTGGGCCGCAGCCCGGAACCCCAGTGTCAACGCCACCTGGGTGGACAACGTGGAGGGTACAGACGCCGCCGAGATCCAGGTCAAGCACTACATGAACCTGGGCATCGCCGCAGCCACCCCGCGCGGACTGATGGTTCCGAACATCAAGGACGCGCAGGATCTCTCGCTCAAAGAGCTGGCGCTGGCGCTGAACAACCTGGCAACCACAGCCCGCGCGGGTAAGACCCAGCCGGCCGAGATGCAGGGCGGAACACTGACCATCACCAACATCGGTGCCCTGGGGATCGATACCGGAACACCCATCATCAACCCTGGCGAAGTGGCCATTGTGGCCTTCGGAACCATCAAGCAGAAGCCCTGGGTGCTGGACGGCGAAGTCATCCCGCGCTGGATCACCACGCTCGGCGGTTCCTTCGACCACAGGGTGGTTGACGGCGACCTGTCCGCCCGCTTTATGGCCGACGTCGCCGCGATCCTCGAGGAGCCGGCGCTTCTTCTTGACTGAGAACACCAGAACCAGGAACACCGGAACCCCGGGCCCTGCCGCGCTCCGCGCCAGGAACCGGACTGCCAAATGGCTGACCGAGGTGTTCCAGCCGCCCGTGGTGGTGACGCTGCAGCTGCTCATCAGCCCCGTCATCGAGGCGGGCTTCCCGGGAACCATCGTGTATGGCGCACTGGCTGCCCTTTTTGTCTGCGTGCTGCCACTGGTTGTGCTGCTCGTCCTCGTGAGGCTGGGCAAGGTGACGGACCACCATGTCAGCAACCGCCACCAGCGGGCGCCGGTGCTGCTGATGGCACTGGCATCCGTCATCGCGGGGCTGGTGGTGCTGGCGGCCGTCGGGTCGCCGCGGAGCGTTGTGGTGATGGTGCTGGCCATCGTGGCCGGCATAGTTGTGCTGGCTGCTGTCAGCCCGTTCTGGAAGATCAGCGGGCACGCGGCCGCAGTGTCATCGGCGGCGACGATTTCCGTCCTGATGCTCGGGCCCCGCCTGGCTGCCGCTGCTCGTGCTGATCCCCGCCGTCGGCTGGTCCCGCGTGGTGCTTCGGGCACACACTCGGGCCCAGGTGGTAGCCGGCTCGCTGTTCGGCGCGCTGGTGATGGCCGGCCTGTGGTGGTTGCTGCGCGGCTGGCTCCTCTAGCCGCCGGCCGGCGCCAGGCTGCTGTCAGTAGGCCGTAGGCGGAGTAGGTCGTCAGCATCTCGACCATCTCCGGACTGCCGGCCCACGTTCCGGCCAGGGCAGCGCATGTTCCGAACATCAGGCCGCCGAGGATGAGGGCGCCGGAGGAGATGGCGGCAAAGAACTTCCAGTCCTCGCGCAGGACGCTCTGGATGGTGTCCGGCAGGCGGAGGCCCGGAGAGATGAGGTTGGGGGCGCTGTCCACGGAGCCGTCATCCAGGAGCGCTATGACCCGGCCGTTGCTGTGGTCCACGCGCATGGAGCAGATGTGGTTGCCATGGCGGGCAAGGAGGATGTCGTGGCCGACAAGTTGGCGGCGCTGGAGAGTAAGCAAGGGGGCCCCTTTGGCTGACGTGGAGAGTGGTTGACCGCTCCGTTGGGGGCACTTCCATTTTATCGCCTGGGCACTGCCGAATCCGGCCTTATGGGGGTGAGAACGGACACCATGCACCGGCCGTGCGGCGGGTGCATGGTGTCCGGTGATCAGTCAGTCGGCGTCGTAGGTGTTGGCGATGTAGACGTCGCAGGTGGCGTTGTGGGCCACGCTGTTGGCCACGCTGCCCAGCACCCGGCCAATGCCGCGCATCCGCCGGTTGCCCACCACGATCATCTGGGCACCAAGGCGCTCGGCTTCGCTGATCAGTGCCTCGGCGGGCTTGCCGCGGGCGGCTGAGTAGGTCACCTTGATGGAACCGGCGAGGGAATCGGCAACGGTCTTGGCAACGTGCTCGGCGCCGTCGGCGTCGGAAACGATCCACTGGTCGCTGCCGGAGCCGAAGACCTCGGTGCGGTCGCTGTCGAAGGCTGAGACGACGTGCAGCGACGCGCCCACGGCGGCGGCGAGGTCCCGGGCCGATTCGGCGGCCTTCTTGGCGGTTCCGCTGCCGTCAACGCCCACAACAATAATTCCGCTCATGCTTTGCACTCCTTGTTCGATATGAAATTGGCCATTCTCAGTCCCGCCAACGTTACAACGCAGCGAGGGATTCCCGCAGTACCCCGGCCAACCGGCGCACGCCTTCCTCGATGGCCGCAGGCGGCACGGCGCTGAACGCCAGCCGCAGCCTGTTGGAGGGCTCATCCGACGGGGTGAAAGCAGCCCCCGGGATAAAGACGACGCCGGCATCGATCGCCTTCTGCAGCAGGGGGTACGTGTCCACGCCCTCCGGCAGCGTGACCCACACGAAGAAGCCGCCTTCGGGGCTGGTCCAGCTGGTGCCGGCGGGCATGTGTTCGTCCAGTGCGGTGAGCATCGCCGCGCACCGTTCGGCGTACAGGCCGCGGTAGGTCTCGATCTGGCCCTTCCAGTCGTAGTCCCGGAGGTAGGCGGACACCAGCATCTGGTTCAAGGTGGGCGGGCACAGCGTGACGGACTCCGAGGCCAGGTAGTAGCGCCGCTGGAGATGCTCCGGAACAAGGGCCCAGCCGATGCGCAGGCCAGGGGCGAAAATCTTGGAGAAGGACCCCAGGTAGATGACATCGGCGGGGTTGGCCGCGCGCAGCGGCTCCAGCGGCTCGCCGGTGTAGCGCAGCAGGCCGTAAGGGTTGTCCTCCAGAACCAGAATATTCGCATTGCGGCATATATCGACGATCTGCTGCCGGCGCTCCGCGGCCAGGGTTATTCCTGAGGGGTTGTTGAAGTTGGGGATGGTGTAGAGGAACTTGATGCTTTTCCCGGCGGTCTGGAGTGCTGCGATCCTGGCCTCCAACAGCTCAGGCACCAGGCCGTCCTGGTCCATCTCCACGGTGGCCACCTCCACCTGGTATGACTCGAACGTGTTGAGGGCGCCCACGTAGGTGGGATTTTCCACAAGCACCACGTCCCCCGGGTTGCAGAAGACCTTGGTGGCCACGTCCTGCGCCGACTGGGAGCCTGCTGTGATCACCACGTTCTGCGGCAGGGCGTCCAGGATTCCTTCGGCCGCCATGACCTCGCAGATCTGCGTGCGGAGTTCCTCCGTGCCCTGGCCGCCGCCGTACTGCAGTGCGGTCAGCCCGTCGGTCGGCGATGATGCCGGCTGCCGTCGCGGCCAGCCGCTCCAGCGGAAGGGACTGCAGGTAGGGGCTGCCGCCGGCGAGGGACACGAGGCCAGGACGCAGGGAGATGTCGAATACGTCCCGGACGGCGGATTGTTTGATGTTGGCTGCGCGCTCCGAAAACAGCGCCTCGTGCGGATGGGCCGAGCGATGGGCGGACGTGGCCGCGCGCTCGATGGCATCGATGGCTTCGGCTGGGAGCGGCGCTGCTGCAGCGTCAAGTGTTTCGTGGGTCACATCCTCAGGATACAGCCGCCAGTTGCTAATAAGGCAACACCTGTTGTTCAAATAAGCAGAATTGGAAACTCTCTTTACGGGCGGGCCCTGAGGGGCTGGAATGGACCAATGACAATTTCCGCCGCAGGCGCAGCCGGGTTTCACGCCCTCCATCAGCCCGGCCGGGCACCGCTCCTCCTGGTCAACGCATGGGATGCGGCCTCGGCGAAGCTCGTTGAGGAAGCCGGAGCCGCCGCCATCGCCACCTCCAGTTCCGCGATGTCATGGAGCCTGGGCTATCCGGACGGCAACCGCCTGCCCCGTGGATTGGCCCTGGACGCACTCACGAGGATTGTTGCCGCCACCAGTCTTCCGGTGACGGCGGACATCGAGACCGGCTATGCCGGCGGGGGCGAAGACTACCGTCACACCCTCCTGGGGGAGACCATCCGTGCGGTGCTTGACGCCGGCGCGGCAGGGGTGAACTTCGAGGACGCCGACGGCGGGAGGCTCACCAACGTCGACGAACAGTGCCGCCGCCTGACGGTGATCCGGGAGACCGCCGCAACCGCCGGCGTCGACCTTTTTATCAACGCGCGCACGGACACCTACCTGTCCGGCGCGTATGGGGAGGATGCCTTTGACGAGACGGTCCGCCGTGCCGAGGCGTACCTGGCTGCCGGCGCCAGCGGCATCTTTGTGCCCGGCGTGACGGATCTCCATGTCCTGCATGAGCTTGCCCGCCGCCTGCCCGCACCGCTGAACGCGCTCGCCGGGGTGGGGGCGCCATCGGTGGGGGAACTGCACGACGCCGGTGTGCGGCGGATCAGCATCGGCGGCAACACTGCCAAGGCGGCGTATGCGACCGTCTTCAGGGTGGCCGAAGAGATCTTCGGCGACGGCAACTGGTCGGAACTGGCCGGCGCGCGCAGCCATGCAGAAATGGACGCGCTTTTCGAGAACTGAGCCGTGGGCCTGAACTGCCCGGGGCGTTACTTGAGGCTCAGGGCTTCGGTCAGGCCCGCACCGTTGACATAGACCTCGGCGCGGATGGCGCCGACGGACGCGACGGCGGTCTGCGTGAGTTGGGCCTCGATCCGGGGGATGTCGCACACGCCGCCCGGACGGAGTGTTCCGGACAGATACACGGTGACGGTGGTGCCGTCGAAGGTGCCGGACAGGAACGTCAGCGTTGAGGCTGCCAGCGCGTTGTACAGCCCGGGCGCAGGCTTTGCGGATCCGTCCAGCAGGGCGTTCATGGCTGCGGGCAACGGTTCGGCGGATCCTGCCACGGAGCGGCGGACGCTGGCCAGGCTGTCATTGCAGCCAAAGCGCACACCTCCGGCTCCGCCGTCGTCAAGCAGCACATAGTATGCCGTGACCAGCCTGGTCCCGGGTTCCTGGCCGGGGGATCCGGTGGATGGCCGGGCCGGCGGCGGCGCTGAGACTTCGGGTGTAGGGGACGGCCGTGGCGCCGCAGGGGGGATCGCGCCGGGCGCGGGCCCCGCGCCGGGCACTGGAGCGGTGGCGCCGGCCTCGGGTGTTCCCGCGGAGACCGACGGCGTGGGTTGCTGCTGGGCGGGTGGCGCGGCAGCTTCAACCGGCGCGGTCAGGGGCGGGGGAGGAGCCTGCGGCCGGGGAGCCGGGGCCGGAACTGTGCCGGGCTCCGCGGGTTCAACCGCGGTGGCCCCGGCGGGGGTGCCGCTGCCCGCGGAGGGAGCGGACCCCGGAGAGCAGGAGCCCAGCCACAGCGGAAGCGTCAGCGCCGCCGCCGTCGCCAAGAGTCCCCCGGACCGCCAGATCCCTGCCATGTCCGCACCGCGTTCCAATCTCCGTGTGCCTGCCGTGCATTAACGGTACGGCGGTCCCGGGGCCCTGAAAATGCCCGGGCGGTACCGGTTGGGGCAAGACTTGGTCACGCCTGCTCCCGATGATGCCCCGCGCGCTCACGGTGCGGTAACAAAGTGCCCGGTCAGACTGAAGCCCCGGGCACCTCTTCGGTGGCCGGGGCTTCAGCTGGCGTGTTCGCGGGATTTTGCCCGTGGCGGCCTTACGCTGCGGGCTGTGCTGCAGTGAGGGCGTCGAAGACACCCTTGATCTGCTCAACAACCTCGGCGTCGTCCTTCGGGTGCAGCTCGGCGAAACGGACCATCGAACCCGGAACGGCCAGCTTGACGTCCTCCAGGACCTGGGCGCCGGCGATGCCGACGGCCTTGCGGGCCTCGTCCTGGGCCCACACGCCGCCGAACTGGCCAAATGCGGTGCCGACGACGGCGGTGGGCTTGCCTGCGAGGGCGCCGGCGCCGAAGGGGCGGGACAGCCAGTCGATGGCGTTCTTCAGTGATGCCGGGACGGTGCCGTTGTGCTCCGGGGTGACCAGGAGGAGGGTGTCGGCTTCGTTGGCGGCGGCACGGAGGGCGGCGGCAGCAGCGGGGATCTGGCCCTCGACGTCAATGTCCTCGTTGTAGAACGGGATGTTGCCGAGGCTTTCGTGGATGACCACGTCAACCTGCTCGGGGGCGTTCAGCTGGATGGCCTCGGCGAGCTGCTGATTGGTGGATCCAGCGCGGAGGCTGCCAACAAGGGTAAGGACGGTGTTCTTTGACATACGGACTCCTGTGGTCGGGCCGCGGCGGGGACCGCTGGCCGGTGGAAGGGGGCATTGCTGCCTCTGAGGACTAAACGGACCACGGTCCGGTTAATATTCCCAGCGGCTAGAATATGGAGTGTGAGCTACATCCCATTGCTGCCCGGACCGCGCCCGGGCCCTGCTGCCGAGCGCAGTGACGCGGCGCGGAACCGGGAACGGCTGCTGAGCGCGGCGCGGGAACTGATTGCTCAATGTGGCGTGGAAGCCCTCACCATGGACGGGCTGGCCGAGCGCGCCGGGGTAGGCAAGGGAACCATCTTCCGCCGATTCGGCAGCCGGACCGGGCTCATGATGACGCTGCTGAGCGACTCCGAGGCCGCCTTCCAGGCCGGCTTTATGTTCGGGCCGCCGCCCCTGGGGCCGGGGGCGGCGGCGATGGAGCGGCTTGTCGCTTTTGGTGCTGCGCGGATCGACTATGTCCTCGAGCACGGGGATCTGGTGCGCGCCGCGGAGAGCACTGCCCAGAACCGCCATGAGGTGCCGGCGGCCGTGCTGTCGCGGCGGCATGTCGAGGTTCTGCTGCGGGAGGCGGGGATGGATGCCGACCCTGCTGTGATGGCCATGGCGCTGATCTCAACCCTGGAGCCGGAGCGGCTGCTGTACGCGGTCCGCGTCCAGGGCCTGGCCCCCGAGCGGCTGACGGCCACGTGGCGCGAACTTGTCACACGGGTTATGGGCGGGCCGTAGACTACGCGCGATTCGGGTCAACTCGTCCAGTCACATCAATTTTACTGAATTATTCATAACGATCTGATACGGTACGGGCGTTTCCGCTGGCTGGCGGGCTTCCGTCCGCTTTCTATGTGGTAGTTTCCTCTGGAATGTGACCCGCAACATAGTCCACTATCCGGGCATGCTGTGACGGTCGCGGAGGCCGGCGACGCGCTGGTAGACGCCTGGCAGCCGCGAGACCCGTAGGTTGCCGGAAATCGGAAGGATCTGGAACATGGATGTAATCACGGCACGTAGTCCATTGACAGCCCAAGGCGATCCCTTGGGGCTTTCTTCCGCAGTCCAGGCGGCCCCGATCCTGGAATAGACGCCACATGCTCCGGTATCTCGCCAAACGCGGCATCACCTACGTTTTTATGATCTTCCTGACCACTTCGGCCGGGTACTTCCTGGCGGTCAGTTCGCTCAAACCCGCGCTCCTGGAACAGGAACGGATTCCCCGCCCCACGCCCGAGCAGGTTGCCAGTTCCATGCGCCTGAAGGGGCTGGACCCGGACCTCAGTCCGTGGGAGCGCTACGTCCAGTGGCTGACCGGGATCGTGACCCGCTGGGATTGGGGCCGCAGCCCCAACGGCGCCTTCATCAACGCTGAGTTCGGCGACCGCGTCTGGATCTCCACCCGGCTCTTCCTCGGCGCCATCATCCTCACGCTGGTGATCGGCGTGGCCCTCGGCGTCTACTCGGCGGCCCGCCAGTACAAGTTCCAGGACCGGGTCATCACCTCCTACAGCTATCTCGCGTACATCGTGCCCGCACCCATTGCGTACTTCCTGGTGCAGCTGGGTGCCATCAATATCAACGAGACTGTCGGGGAACGCATCTTCTTCGTGACCGGTATTTCCACACCTGGCATGGCGCCGGGGTGGGCCCAGTTCGTGGACATGCTGGCGCACTACGCGGTGCCCACCATTGCCATCACCCTGGTGGGCTGGGGCTCGTACCAGATCGCCCAGCGGCAGTATTTGTTGGACAACGTCAACGCTGACTTTGTCCGCACGGCCCGCGCCAAGGGCCTGACCCGAAACCAGGCCATCTCCCGGCACGCTCTCCGGGTGTCCTTCATCCCTGTTGCCCAGAGCATCGCCTTCACCATCCCGGCCATTTTCGCGGGCGGCTTCTTCGCGGAGAAGATCTTCGCCTGGCCTGGCGTCGGTTCCTGGAGCATCGACGCGATCGCGCTGCAGGACGTGAATGCCGCAACGGCCACGCTGGCGTACGGCTCGGTCATCTTCGCCATCGGCGCCATCCTCGCCGACTTTGCCACCACGCTTGTTGACCCGAGAGTGCGGGTGCAGTAGCCATGACCAACCTCAATGCCGTCGATCCGGCAGCTGTTGCCCAGGACGCGCACCTGGAGGGCGCCGATGTGGTGATGGCCAAATCCGCCATCATTTTCCGGCGCTTCATGCGCAACAGAACCGCCGTCGCGGGGCTGGCGATCTTCCTGGCGCTGACTCTCTTCTCTTTCGTCGGCGGCTTTTTCACGTCCTGGGACAAGGAAACCATCGACCCCTTCAACATCGGGATGCCTCCCTCCGGCGACCACTACCTCGGCACGTCGCAGGCGGGCATCGATCTCTACGCCCTGACCGTTGAAGGTACGCGCATTTCCATACTCATCGGCCTGATCGTGGGCCTGGTGTCTGTCCTGATTGCTGCCGTGTACGGCTGCGCCATGGCCTACTTCGGCGGGAAAGTGGACAAGGTCATGCTCTTTGTCCTCGAGGCGCTCATCATGATGCCTGCCCTGCTGGTGGTGGCGGTGGCTACGAGCGGCGGCGGGGACGCGCTGAAGAAGAACCTCCCCAGCTGGCTCCTGCTGATCATCGTGCTCCTGGTTTTCAGCTGGATGGGCACAGCCAGGCTGATCCGCTCCCTGTCCATGTCGCTGATGCAGCGGGACTTCGTCAAGGCAGCCCAGTACATGGGCGTTCCGCCGCGCAGGATCGTGTGGCGGCACCTGGTGCCCAACATCGGGTCGCTGCTTGTCCTGGACATTACGCGCGGCGTCACCGGCGCCATCCTGGCGGAGGTGGCCTTCTCCTTCATCGGCATCGGCATCAAGCTTCCCGATGTGAGCCTGGGCGTGCTGATCGGCGGAGCCACCTCGCAGGTCCAGACCTTCCCGTGGATGTTCTGGGTTCCCCTGACCGTGATGTTCCTGCTGACGGGGTCCCTGGCCATGATGAATGACGGCCTGCGGGACGCTTTCGACCCGAGCTCCAGTTCGGTTGGCCGGGCCAAAAAGGACAGCGGACTGAGGAAGGGCAAATGAGTAACGGAACGTTTATTGAGCCGTCTGACCAGGCCCCTGCGGCAGCGGAACGGCTCCATGTGGCGGGCCTGCACTCGCCATCGGACGCGGTGCTGTCTGTCCGGGACCTGAATGTCAGCTTCAACTCCGAAAACGGGTCAGTGCACGCCGTGCGTGGAGTCGACTTTGACCTTCTGCCCGGCAAGACACTGGGCATCGTGGGGGAGTCCGGCTCCGGCAAGTCGGTAACGTCGCTGGCCATCATGGGCCTGCTGCCGGCCACGGCGGAGGTTTCCGGCTCGGTGCGGCTCAAGGGCAAGGAACTGCTGGGCCTCAGCGACAAGGCCATGTGCGCCTACCGCGGCAACGACATTGCCATGGTGTTCCAGGACCCGTTGTCCTCCCTCACCCCGGTGTACACGGTGGGAGCCCAGATTACCGAGGCCCTCACCATCCACCATCCCGGCATGAGCAAACTGGCGAAGGAGGCCCGCGCCGTCGAACTTCTGGCGATGGTGGGCATCCCCAGTCCGAAGAACAGGCTCAGGGCCTTCCCGCACGAGTTCTCCGGCGGCATGCGCCAGCGCGTCATGATCGCCATCGCCATCGCCAACAACCCGCGGGTGCTGATCGCGGATGAGCCGACGACGGCCCTGGACGTCACCATCCAGGCCCAGGTGCTTGAGGTGCTGCATACCGCACAGGAGGAGACAGGCGCCGCCGTCGTGATGATCACGCACGATCTGGGCGTGGTGGCGGGCATCGCCGACGACATCATGGTGATGTACGCCGGAAAGCCGGTGGAAACCGGCACGGTGGACGACATCTACTACAACCCCCGTATGCCTTACACCATGGGCCTGCTGGGCGCGGTGCCCCGGGTGGACGTCGCGGAGAAGTCTTCGCTGGTCCCCATCGACGGTATCCCGCCGAACCTGTTGCATACTCCCACCGGCTGCTCCTTCGCGCCGCGGTGCCCGCTGGCGATCGACGCCTGCCTCGACGGCGAGCCGGCGCTGCTGCCGGCCGAGGGAAGCGCCGGGCACCATGCCGCCTGCATCAAATCCGGTGAGCTCGGTGGGGATGTGGACGTCCTCGAGATCTTCTCGGCGCCGCCGGTGGCCGTGTCCCGGTTTGACGCCATCCCGCGCGGTGAACGCGCCAGGGTGCTGGAACTCAAGGACGTCCGCAAGCATTTCCCGCTGACCAAGGGCGCCCTCCTGAAGCGGCGCATCGGCACGGTCAAAGCGGTGGACGGCCTGAGCTTCGACATCCGCGAAGGCGAGTGCTTCTCCATCGTGGGGGAGTCCGGCTCCGGTAAAACCACCACCCTCCTGGAAATCATGGAGTTCCATAAGGACCAGGACGGCGAGGTGATCATCGGCGGAATCAGCAACAAGCAGGCCGCCGATGCCAAGGTCAAGGGGGCCATGCGCAGGGAAATGCAGATGGTTTTCCAGGATCCCACCGGAGCCCTTGACCCGCGTTTCACGGTGTATGAGGTGCTGGCCGAACCGCTCCAGAACGCGGGCATGGACAAGCGGGCCATCAAGAAGCGCATCATGGAGCTGATGAAGCTCGTGGGTCTGCAGCCCGACCACGTCAACCGTTTCCCCAACCAGTTCTCCGGCGGCCAGCGGCAACGCGTCGGCATTGCCAGGGCCCTGGCCGTGAACCCGAAGCTTGTGGTCCTGGACGAACCGGTGTCCGCGCTGGACGTGTCCGTCCAGGCCGGCGTCATCAACCTCCTGGACAAGCTCCGCGCCGAACTGGGCCTCAGCTACCTGATGGTGGCGCACGATCTTTCTGTGGTCCGGCACATCTCCAACCGGGTGGCCGTGATGTACCTCGGCAAGATCGTGGAAATCGGCGAGGTGGACCGGGTCTTTGACAACCCGCGCCACCCGTACACCCGCGCCCTGCTGTCTGCCATCCCCGTTCCGGATCCGCAGTTCGAGCGGACCCGGGAGCGGATCATCCTCAAAGGCGACCTGCCCTCGCCGCTGGATGCGCCCAAGGGCTGCAACTTTGCTACCCGCTGCCCCGTGTTCGCTGCCCTTCCTGCAGTCAAGCAGGAGCGCTGCCTCACCCTGGAGCCGCCACTCGAAGCTGTCCGGCCATCCCCGGCGGTGCAGACACTGGAAGCCGGCCCTCCGGTGTCCCTGGACCAGCAGTTCGCCTGCTTCTTCCCGGACGGTGAACTGGACGAGGACATGCTGGTGGTCCATGAAACGGCGGACCCCCATGCACCCTAGGTTTTACATACCCATCACAAGCACCACCCGCACCTATGAAGGGAAAACAATGAGGAATCTGACCAAGATCGGCGGAGCCGCGGCCATTGCCGCAGCTTTGACGCTGACGGCCTGCGGCGGCGGGGGTACTCCCACCGGACCGGAAACGGCCCAGGGGCAGGGAGCGGGCAGCGATCTGTCCAAGCTCATCAGCATCCATGAGAAGCCGGCCGCGGATCTTGAGCAGGGCGGCAAGGTCACCTTGCCGCTGGGCAGCATCGGACCGGATTTCAACGGCTTCTCCAACAACGGCAACAGCTCGGATAACTCCGCGCTGATGGCGCCGATTAATCCGGTTGCCGTCACAGGCGGCGGCATCGGCGGCTGCTGGAAGGTGGACTTCGAGGGCAAGGCAACGCCCAATACGGACTTCTGCGAGTCCGTGAAGAGCGAAGTGGTTGACGGCAAGCAGACCGTGACCATCAAGGTTAACGACAAGGCGACGTACAACGACGGCACGCCCATCGACATCAAGGCCTTCCAGAACACCTGGAACATCCTGAAAAGCCCGGACGCCGGCTACGACATTGTCACGTCCGGCTCCTATGCCTTTGTCGAGTCAGTCGAAGCCGGCAGCAGCGACAAGGAAGTCATCGTCAAGATGACCCAGCCCGTGTACCCGCTGGAAGACCTCTTCTTCGGCCTGATCCACCCGGCCGTGAACACCCCCAAAATCTTCAACGAGGGCTTCGTCGGCGAGATGCACCCCGAGTGGATGGCCGGTCCGTTCAAGCTGGACCAGTACGACACCGCCGCGAAGACCGTAACCCTGGTTCCCAACGACAAATGGTGGGGCGCCAAGCCTGTCCTGGCGAGCGTGGTCTTCCGCCAGCTGGAAACCAGCGCGCAGATCGCAGCGTTCAAGAACGGCGAGATCGATGCCATGTCCGCGAACACCATCGCTCTGTACAAGCAGCTCGAGGGCACCAATAACTCCGAGGTCCGCCGCGGCCAGCGCCTCTTCGCCGGCGGCCTGAACATCAACGCCCAGCGGATCGCCGATGTTGCCGTCCGCGAAGCCATCTTCGCCGCCGTCGACCGCGAAGCGCTCCGCAAGGTCCGCTTCAACGGCCTGAACTGGGAAGAGCCCAGCTCCGGCTCCATGATGCTCCTGCCGTTCTCGGACTACTACCAGGACAACTACCCGGTCAAGGAAACCGGCGCCGACGCCGCCAAGAAGATCCTGACCGACGCCGGTTACACCGCAAACGCCGCAGGCGTCATGGAGAAGGACGGCAAGCCGGCCGCCTTCAAGATCAGCAACTTCGGCGACGATCCCACCACGCTGGCATTTACGCAGACTCTGCAGAAGCAGCTGCAGGCCGGCGGTATGGATGTTGGCATCGACCAGCGTGCATCCGCCGACTTCGGCAAGGTCATCGGTGGCCGTGAATTCGACTTGAGCGTCTCGGGCTACACCGTGGGCCCGGACGCCACGTCCGCCGTCAAGCAGTACTACGACTCCAAGATCAACGAGAACGGTCTGGGCGACGCCGAGCTGGACAAGAAGATCGCCGAACTGACCTCCATCGAGGACAACGCGGAGCGCAACAAGGCAGCCATGGAAATTGAAAAGGAGCACATGGCGAAGTACTTCTCCATGGGTGTTGTGATGAACGGCCCGCAGATCTCCTTCGTCCGCACCGGCCTTGCCAACTACGGTCCGTCGCTGTTCCAGAGCCTGTCCCAGGTTCCGGACTGGACCACCCTCGGCTGGGAAAAGAAGTAGCTCGTCCCGCCTGAACGGCACCAGCTGAACTGAATTACCGCGGCGAAGGCCGGCCCCTCCTCGATTCCGGGAGGTGCCGGCCTTCGCCGTCCGCCCCGCCGCCTCAGACGCTCTCTCACTTAATGTGGGTTTTTCCAGAACCCTCTTTCACCCGTGAGAGAGCGTTCGCCAGAAACATACGTTAAGTGAGAGAGCGTCCGGGTACGGTTTCCCTATGAGCCCGATAGAACCTGAACGCACCATCCGGACCGCCGTCGTCGGCTACGGCCTCTCCGGCAGCGTTTTCCACGCGCCGCTTGTCGCAGCCGACCCCCGTTACTCGCTCGACGTCATCGCAACGTCCGACGCCGGCCGGCAGGCTGCGGCGACACAGCGGTACCCGGGCGTCAAAACAGTCCGCGACGGCGGTGCCGTCCTCGAGCTTGCCGGTGACCTTGACCTCGTGGTGCTGGGGACCCCGCCGGCCACCCATTACCCGTTGGCGAAGGCTGCCCTGGAGGCCGGCCTGGACGTTGTGGTGGACAAGCCGTTCGCCGTCAGCAGTGCCGAGGGGCAGGAGCTGATCACGCTCGCGGAGCAGCTTGGCCGGGTTCTCACGGTCTTCCAGAACCGGCGCTGGGACGGGGATTTCCTGACGGTCCAGAAGCTGTTGGCGGGCGACGCATTGGGCAGCGTGACACGCTTCGAGTCCAGCTTCGAGCGTTGGTCGCCGGAGATTTCCAAGGCATGGAAGGCGAGTGCCACGGCGTCAGACGGCGGCGGTGTGCTGTTCGACCTCGGCACGCATCTGATCGACCAGGCCCTGCAGCTGTTCGGACCGGCCACTGTGATCCACTCCGAACTTCGGATCCGCCGCCCCGAGGAGAAAGCCGACGACGACGCGTTTGTGGTCCTCCAGCACGAGTCGGGCGTCCTCAGCCACCTGACCATGAACATGCTCTGCGCCCAGCAGGGTCCGCGTTTCCGCGTCCTGGGCACCAGCGGCGCCTTCACCAAGCACGGGATCGACCCGCAGGAACCGTACATCCTTGCCGGCGGCAGCCCGCTGGACGCAGAGTACGGCGTTGAGGCATCGGAGTGGGCCGGAGCGCTGGGCCGCGACGGACACCTGGATGCGCTGCCCACCGAACGGGGCGCCTACCCCGAGTTCTACCGGCTGCTCGGGGCCAAGATCCTCGACGGCGGAACCACCTCCGCGCTGCCCGTACCGGTAGACCCGGCAGACGCCGTCGAGACCCTGAAAATAATAGAAGCAGCGCGAGAGGTCGCAGAGGCGCGTTAGCGGCCGAAAGTTTCGGCAGGCTCACCCACCGGAACGTCGAAACGGCAGCCATCCAGAAAGCGTGCGTCAGAGCGACGAAGGAGCAGCACGCGTTGGATGACTGCCGTTCCGACGGCAGTCCAGGACTAGGCCGAAACCAGCTCGTGCCAGTCCGCCACGAGGGGCAGGTTGTGCGCCTCGGAGACGGAGTGGTGTGCCACGTGGCCGCCGGCGATGTTGAGGCCTGCGGCGAGGGCGGGATCGCGGTCAAAGGCGGCCCGCACACCCAGGTTGGCCAGTGCCACGGCGTAGCGCAGGGTGACGTTGGTCAGGGCGTACGTGGACGTGTTGGGTACGGCGCCGGGCATGTTGGCCACGCAGTAGAAGATGGTGTTGTGCACCTTGTACGTGGGTTCCTGGTGCGTGGTGGGGTGGGTGTCCTCGAAGCAGCCACCCTGGTCCACGGCAATGTCCACCAGCACAGAGCCCGGCTTCATGCGCGCCACGAGTTCGTTGGTGACCAGCTTGGGGGCCTTGGCGCCGGGGATCAGGACGGAGCCGATCACGAGGTCCGCGTCCACCACTGACTTCTCGATCTCGTACTTGTTTGACGCCACCGTCTTGAGCCGGCCGGCGTACTGGGCGTCCAGTTCGCGGAGGCGGTTGATGTTGATGTCCAGGATGGTCACGTCCGCGCCGAGGCCCAGGGCCATTGCTGCGGCGTTGGTGCCGGCAACACCGGCGCCAAGGACAACTACCTTGGCCGGGCGGACGCCGGGAACGCCGCCCAGGAGGACACCCTTGCCGCCCGCGGGTGCCATCAGCGAGGTGGCGCCCACCTGGACGGACAACCGGCCGGCTACCTCGGACATCGGGGCCAGCAGCGGCAAGGTGCGGCCTTCCTGCACGGTCTCGTAGGCGATGGCGGTGACGCCGGAGTTGATGAGCTCCTGCGTGAGTTCGGGCTCGGCGGCGAGGTGGAGGTAGGTGAAGAGGACCAGGCCCTTGCGGAAGCGGTGGTACTCGGCCTTGATGGGTTCCTTGACCTTCATGACCATGTCCGCGCGGGCCCAGACGTCATCGGCCTCGGCCACGATTTCGGCACCGGCGATCGCGTATTCCTCATCCGTGATCCCTGAACCGAGCCCTGCCCCGCGTTCCACCAGGACGGCATGGCCGTTGCTGCGGAACTCGTGAACGCCGGCGGCGGTGATGGCGACGCGGAATTCATTGTTCTTGATCTCTTTGGGGACACCGATGATCATTTGGGGCTCCATGTTCTCGGACCGGATACGTCCGAAATTGCGGGGAAGGTTGTGCTTCCAGAATAAATCCGGCTGTGACCCACCCGACAGCAAACCGGGATCCGGAACGCACCAGTACCGCGTGATTCCGGGCTTTTTGGCTTTTTCGGATCGACAAATGTTCAGTCTGGAAGCGTCAGGTGTCGCCTAGTGTTCGTTCGCCGGAAGAGCGTGCCGGGCAGTAGTGTTAGCCCATGCAGCAGGATGTGGAACAGCTGGTGGAGCAAGTGGCCCAGAAGCTCGGGCGCGGGCTCTCGCTGGAAGACCTGGACGGACTGCTGCTCGCCTACAGCTCCAACCAGTCCCACGCGGACCGTGTCAGGGTGAACTTCCTGTTGAGCAAGAAGGTCCCTGCCGACGTCAGTGCCTGGCAGCTTTCGCATGGCATCGCCACCGCGGTCCGTCCGGTGGTGATCCCGGCCAATCCGGAGCTGGGCATGCTGGGCCGGGTGTGCGTCCCCCTGATGGTGCGGGGTTTCCGGGTGGGCTATCTCTGGGTGCAGCAGGAATCGGCGGAGGAAAATCCGACGGCGATCGTTTCCCAGCTGCCGGCGGTGACCCAGGAAATCGAGCTGCTTTCGGGCATGCTGCTGGACTCCAATACCGCAGAGTCCGAGTTCAGGCGCAGCCGCGAACGCGAGTTCCTGGCGGCCTGCGCCGGCGAGGCGAACGCGGTGGCAGCCGTTTCCGGGTGGAAGGAAATCCAGGGCAAGGGGCCGTGGCAGATGGTCACAGTGCTCGACGCCGATGGCTGGGCCGGCGGTCCTGACCCCATCGCCTCGACACTGATCCACCGCTCAGCCGCCCTGCAGGCCACTATAGGCGTGGACATGGCGCTGTTCAGTGCGGGCACGGAAACCCACTCGGTGGTGCTTTTCAGTGAGTCCGTGGGCCGCGCCAACCATGCCCAGGTGCTGGTCCACTACCAGCTGGAGCTGGCCAAGCGTTCCGGCCGGCCGGTGCACCGGATCATCCTGGGCATCAGCGAGGGTTTCGCGAAGCCGCGCGAGCTGGCCGAGGCCTACCGGCAGTCGCGGTGGGCGGCGCAGGCAGCGGCGGTGGATCCGCAGCTGGGCGAACTGGTGGACTGCCGTGCCACCGGGGTCTACCAGCTGCTGGCATCGGCGGGAGGGGGAGCGGGCGCCTGGGCAGACTCCGGGTCCGTGTACGTCCGCATGCTGGAGGACCATGACCGGAACAACGAGCTCTTGCCGGTGCTGGAGCTCATCTATGACAACGACGGCTCGGTCCAGGACGTGGCCACAAAACTCCACCTGCACCGCAGCAGCATCTACAACCGGCTGGGCCGGATCCGCCAGCTCCTGGGCGTCGACCCGCTCAAAGGCATGCCCCGGCTGGAACTCCACGCGGCGCTGAAAATGCGGCGCTGGGCGGCGCGGCCACGGATCTAGCCGGTGCCGGCAGCCTTCTCGTTCTTCTTCTGCTCGTCCAGCCAGGCCATGATGGACGCCAGCCTGATCCGGCGGTGCGTGCCGCGGTATTCCACCGGAATCTCGCCGCGATCGGTCATGTTGCGCAGGTACGTGTGGGAAATGCCGGCGAGTTCGGCCGCCTGCGAGGTGGTGAGCATTTCCTCCACGCTGCTGACGGTCACCGCTTCGCCGCGGCCGAACCGGCTGAGCAGATCGACGACGGCGTCCCTCGCCTGGGGCGTCAGCCGGTGGACGGTGCCGTCCACAAAAACAGTGATGTCGTGGCCGCCTTCCAGTGCCTGCCGCAGTTTCCCTGCGTCCTCGGCCGGCAGGCCGGCAGTCATCCGGGGAGCTATCAGTGCCATGCCAACAGCCTAACCGGCACCAGCAGGCGCTGGCGGTATGCTCGCTGGGTGAAACTCAATGGTGGCAGGGTCACTGAATCCGGCGGCCTAACGGGCAGGCTCTACTCGTCCGTGGCGCCCGCGGGCGACGGTCCGCGCCGGACGTATGTCCTGCTGCACGGGATCGGCGTCTCCCACCGCTACCTCGCCCGGCTGCACCAGGAGCTTTCTTTGGCGGCCGATGTCTACTCCTTTGACCTCCCGGGGTTCGGCGATGCGCCCAAGCCCCCGCGCCAGGTACCGGTTGGTGAGTACGCGGCTTTTGTCCGTTCGGCGCTCGCAGATGCGGGCGTGACGTCCTGTGTGGTGATCGGCCATTCCATGGGGACCCAGCATGCCGTTGAACTTGCCCTGCAGGAGCCGGGCCTCGTGGCCGGTGTTGTGCTGATGGGGCCGGTGGTGGACCCCCGCCGCAAGTCGGTTGCGCGGCAGGCGCTCGCCTTAACCCGCGATGCCTTGTTCAGTGAAAGCCTGTCCGCGAATGCCATGGTCTTCTCGGACTATTTCCGGGCGGGCCCCCGCTGGTACCTCACCGAGTTGCCCGTCATGATGCAGTATCCGCTGGAAGCCAGGATCAGCGGAGTCGGCCAGCCGCTGCTGGTGCTGCGCGGCGGCAAGGACCCGATCGCCGGCCGCGATTGGTGCCACCGGCTCGCGGCCCGTGCACCCCACGGCAGCGCAGCCGAGATCCCCGGCCACGGCCACGTTTTCCAGCACACCGCCACGGGGCCGGCTGCCGCGGCGATCAGCAGTTGGGCCCGTGCGGTGGACGGCTTCGGCGTGACGGCCTAATGCCCATCACCTTCTGCATGCGCCAGCGGCGCAATGAAGCACCAACCGGCGCGCACCGCGTAAGGTGAGCGCCGGCGTCGTACGGTTTGTGGTGCGGCCTATTCGGCGTCGAGGTCCGTTTCCAGGAGCTTGACCAGCGAATCCAGTGCCGCGTCCGCGCCGTCACCGTCGGCCCGCAGCACCACCACATCGCCCTTGGCGGCGCCGAGGGTCATCAGCGAGAGGATGCTCGAAGCATCCAGCGCCTCATCCTCCGGGTCGCCCTGCATGGCAATGGTGACCTCCACCCCCACCTCACCGGCGGCTTCGGCGAAGAGTGCGGCGGGACGGGCGTGCAGGCCGGAGCGGCTGGCGATGGTGGCGATGCGTTCGGGCATGGTTCCTCCTGGTTGATGCTTTGCAGTTGATGGTGGGGCAGGTGTCGGTGCGGTTCAGAGCCCGAGTTCTTCGAGCACGGGAAGCTTTTCGCGTACCCAGGCGCGGGCCTCGGTAGCGCTGGGCGCGGACAGTGCCAGCTTGGCCAGCTGCTGGGCCTCGCCGAGGGTGACCGTCTTCAGGACTGCCGCCACGGCGGCAAGGGACCGGGCGGTCATGGACAGCGTGGTGACCCCCAGCCCGGTGAGTACGACGGCGAGGGCCGGGTCCGCGGCGGCCTCACCGCAGACGCCCACGGGTTTGTTGTTGCCTTCGGCGCGGGAGCCTTCCACTGTCAGTCCCACCAGGCGCAGCACGGCGGGCTGCCACGGGGTGTTCAGTCCGGCGAGCGGGCCCAGCTGGCGGTCGGCCGCCATGGCGTACTGGGTGAGGTCGTTGGTGCCCAGGCTCGCGAAGCCCACCTCGCGCAGGATGGCCTCGGCGGTGAGTGCGGCGGAGGGGACCTCCACCATCACGCCGGGCGTCTTGATGCCGGCGTCGGCGCACATGGAGGCGAAGCGCGCCGCCTCTTCCGCCGTCGAGATCATCGGGGCCATGACCCACACGTCTGCTTCGGACTGCGCCTCGGCCAAAGCGATGGCTTCCAGCTGGCGGTCCAGGACGCCCGGTGTGGTGAAGTCCGTGCGGTAGCCGCGGACGCCCAGGGCCGGGTTGGGCTCGGTGGAGTCGGTCAGGAACGGGAGCGGCTTGTCGGCGCCGGCGTCGAGCGTACGGAGAACCACTTTCTTTCCCGGGAACGCATCAAAAACGCTCTTGTAGGCCGCGGCCTGTTCCTCCACCGTGGGCTCTGAGTCCCGTTCGAGGAAGCAGAATTCGGTGCGGAAGAGGCCCACGCCCTGGGCGCCCAGCTTGGCGGCAGCCTCGGCATCCTTGCCGCCGCCTACGTTGGCGAGCAGCGGCACCAGGTGGCCGTCCGCCGTCGTGCCCGTGCCGCTGAACTCGGCCAGCAGGGAAGCCGTGGCGGCCCACGCATCCGCTGCGGAACGCAGCGAGTCGTCGGGCTCGGCGGTGATGCTGCCTGCGGCACCGTCAACATAAACTTCCGTGCCGTCAGGGAGTTCGTCCACCCCTACGGCAGCCACGACGGCCGGCAGGCCGAGCGAACGCGCAATGATGGCCGTGTGGGACTGCGGACCGCCGCCCGCTGTCACCAGGGCCAGGACCTTGTTCGGATCCAGGGTTGCGGTGTCGGCCGGCGCCAGGTCCTCGGCCACCAGCACAAACGGCGTGCTGGAAGTGGGGATGCCGGGCGCAGGGACGCCGCGCAGTTCGGCCACAATCCGGGCCCGGACATCCAGGACGTCCGTGGCGCGTTCGGCCATGTAGCCGCCCAGGTTATGAAGCATTTCGGAGACGGAGGAACCGGATTCCCAGATGGCGCGCTCGCCCGAGAGGCCGCGGGCAATGAGCTTGGCCGCGCCCTTGATCAGCATGGTGTCCTTGGCCATCAGCGCCGTTGCTTCCAGGACGGCCTTGCCGTCGCCGGTGGCGTGCGCGGCCCGGGCCTTAAGTTCGTCGTGGACGGCCTGTGAGGCTGCCTTGAGACCGGCGGTGGCCTCTTCGGCGGAGGTGCCCGCCGCCAGCTGCTCGCCTGCTGGGGGTTCGCTGATCGGTTTAGGCATCTGGCGGATGGTTCCGATGATGCGGCCGGGGCTGACGCCTACTCCTGGGAAGGTCTGCACTGAAGGTCCTCATTCTCTGCCGGTAGCCAGGCCCGCTCTGGGTAGTCCCGGCGCCATGCCGGGGCCGCCGCGACAACTATGTGCGACGGCGGAAACGTGCCTGAAAAAATTGTATGTGATTCAGTTCATATAGCAATGCTATAGGTGATAGGGTAGCGGCTATGAGTTTGGATGGCCAGCTTCCCCCCAAAATGCGACTGCTCAAAGCAGCGGCAGAGTTGCTGGCAAAATCCGCGGGGGCATCCGTGTCCACCCGCCAGATCACGCAGCTGGCTGGTGTCACGGCACCCACGCTGTACCACCACTTCGGTGACAAGGAAGGTCTTTTCGACGCCGTCGTCGCCGCAGGTTTTGAGGAATATGTTGCGGGCGAGAGGGATTTCGCCCCGTCCGGACAGCCCTTGGAGGACATCCGGCGGATGTGGGACAACCACGTCCAGTTCGGGCTCAAGCAGCCGGAACTCTACCTGGTCATGTTCGGCAATATCCGCCCGGAAAGCCGCCCCGCCATCGTTGCCGATGCCGAGGCACTCCTGGAGGAAATGCTGACCAAAGCGGCGGCTGCGGGCCAGCTGAATGTCCAGCCGCGGGAAGCGGCCAGGTCCATCCTGGCGGCCAACGTGGGGGTGACTCTCATGCTGATCGCGGAGCCCGCCGCTGAACGGAACCTCGAACTGTCCACCATGACCCGGGACGCCATGATCTTTGCGGTGTCCACGGAGCAGGCCGCAGGAGCCTCCCCGGAAGACTCGGGGAAGTCCTCGGTGGTGGTGGCAGCGATCGCCTTGAATGCCGCACTCCAGGCATCGCACTCGGACCAGCTCTCCAGCTCGGAACTCAAGCTGTTCCTCGAATGGCTACACCGGATCTCCACCAGCACGTCGTCGTAAATATCAGACCCATCCTGCGCTGCAGCAGGAATGACGGTTAGGAAATCACATGGCAACAGAGACAGTTGCAAAACCCCGCACCAGTGTGCGGGTCGGCGTCCAGAAGTTCGGGACGTTCCTGTCCGGAATGATCATGCCCAACATCGGGGCTTTCATCGCCTGGGGCCTCATCACCGCCCTCTTCATCGAGAAGGGCTGGATTCCGGTCCCCGGATTGGGCGGCTTCGGCACCAACGCCGACGGCGATCCCAACGTGGGCCTGGTTGGCCCCATGATCACCTACCTGCTGCCCCTGCTGATCGCCTACACCGGCGGCCGGATGGTCTACGACGTCCGTGGCGGCGTGGTGGGCGCAATCGGCACCATGGGTGTCATTGTGGGCGCCGGCATCCCGATGTTCATCGGTGCCATGATCATGGGCCCGCTTGGCGGCTGGACCATGAAGAAGATCGACTCCCTCTGGGACGGCAAGATCCGGCCCGGCTTCGAGATGCTGGTGAACAACTTCGCCGCCGGCATCTGGGGTGCGCTGCTGGCGATGCTTGGCTTCTACGGCATCTCGCCGCTGGTGCAGGCCTTCAGCACGGGCGCCGGAAACGTGGTCCAGTTCCTGGTCAACAACGGGCTTGCTGCCGCTCACCAGCATCTTCATCGAGCCGGCCAAGGTGCTGTTCCTGAACAACGCCATCAACCACGGCGTGCTGACCCCGCTGGGCATCCAGCAGTCGCTGGAGCAGGGCAAGTCCATCCTGTTCCTGCTCGAAGCCAACCCCGGCCCGGGCCTCGGCATCCTGCTGGCGTACATGTTCTTCGGCAAGGGTGTGGCCAAGGCGTCGGCCTCCGGCGCGGCGATCATCCACTTCCTCGGCGGCATCCACGAGATCTACTTCCCGTATGTCCTGATGCGCCCGCTGCTGATCCTGGCCGCGATCGCCGGCGGCATGACGGGCATTGCCACCCTGGCCATCACCAACTCCGGCCTGGTTGCCCCCGCGGCACCTGGCTCGATCATTGCGGTGCTCGCCCAGACCTCCCGTGACAGCTACCTCGGAGTGATCCTCGCGGTGCTTCTCGCCACCACGGTTTCCTTCCTGGTGGCCTCCGTGATCCTGAAAACCACCAAGCACAGCGACGAGGTGGACCTTAACGATGCCACGTCCAAGATGGAGGCCATGAAGGGCAAAAAGAGCTCGGTCTCCTCGGTCCTGACGGGCGCAGGCGCAGGCGCCGGTGTTGGCACGGCCGTCCTGGCCGGCCCCATCAAGAACATCGTTTTTGCGTGCGACGCCGGCATGGGCTCCAGCGCCATGGGCGCCTCCGTGCTCCGCAACAAGATCAAGGCCGCCGGGTTCCCGGACGTCAAGGTCACCAATTCGGCCATCGCCAACCTCAGCGACACGTACGACGTTGTGATCACGCACCAGGACCTGACCGAGCGGGCCAAGCCGGTCACCTCGAGCGCCGCGCACTTCTCCGTGGACAACTTCATGAACAGCCCGCGGTACGACGAGATCGTGGAACTGGTCAAGGAGCACAACACCGAGGGTGCAACGCCCGACGCCGGTGCTGGCGCCGCCGGTGCTGCGACCGCCGCTGCCGCGGCCGCAGCAGGCGCCGCAGCGGCGGGCCATGGCGCGCACGTCGCCGACGCTCCCGTGGACGCGGAACCTGCCGCACGCCGCACCGCCGTCGGACATCCTTGTGGCCGACAGCGTTGTCCTCAACGGCACCGCCACCACCCGTGATGCGGCGATCGACGAAGCGGGCCGGCTCCTGCTGGACCGCGGCGCCGTGGACGAGGGCTACATCGCGGCGATGCACGAGCGCGAAGAGTCCGTGTCCACGTACATGGGCAGCTTCCTGGCCATCCCGCACGGCACCAACGCGGCCAAGGACCACATCATGAAGTCCGCGGTGTCCGTGATCCGCTACCCGGACGGCATCGACTGGAACGGCAAGCAGGTCAAGTTCGTGGTGGGCGTTGCCGGCATCAACAACGAGCACCTCCACATCCTGTCCTCGATCGCCAAGGTCTTCACCAACAAGGCCCAGGTGGCCCAGCTGGAGGCCGCGACGTCCGTCGACGAAGTCCTGGAGCTGTTCGGAAAGGTCAACGCATAGTGAAGGCAGTACATTTTGGCGCCGGGAACATCGGCCGCGGGTTTGTCGGGCTGCTGCTGCACCAGGCCGGGTATGAGGTGGTGTTCGCCGACGTCGCGGACGCCCTCATCACCCAGCTGGCGGCAGCGGACAGCTACAACGTCAACGAGGTGGGGGAGAACCCCGCCGTCCGGACAGTAGACAATTTCCGGGCACTGAACTCAGGCACCCAGGAAGCGGAGCTGGTGCGGGAAATCGCGACGGCGGACATGGTCACCACCGCGGTGGGGCCGCACATCCTGAAGTTCGTGGCGCCCGCCATCACCAAGGGCATCGCGGCGCGGGAGGCCGGGCTGGCGCCGCTGCAGGTGATGGCGTGCGAGAACGCCATCAACGCCACGGATATCCTCCGGGCCGAGGTGGCCGCGCTCTGGGACGACGCCGCCGGCACACTGGACTCCATGGCGGTGTTCGCGAACACCGCCGTGGACCGGATCGTGCCCAACCAGGAGCCCGGGCAGGGGCTGGATGTCACGGTAGAGACGTTCTACGAGTGGGTCATCGAGCGGGCCGCGTTTGGCGATGCGGCGCCCGTCATTCCGGGCGCCACCTTTGTGGACGAGCTCTCGCCCTATATCGAGCGGAAGCTCTTCACGGTGAACACCGGGCACGCCTCCGCGGCGTACTTCGGGTTCGAAGCCGGGTTGGAGAAACTCTCCGACGCCATGGCCGACCAGGACGTGGCAGAGGACGTCCGCGCCGTCCTGGAAGAGACCAAGCAGCTGCTGGTGGCCAAGCACGGCTTCAGCAACGATGAGCAGGAAGCCTACGTCCAGAAGATCCTGGTCCGGTTCTCCAACCCGCACCTGCCGGACACGGTGAACCGCGTGGGCCGCGCCCCGATGCGCAAGCTCAGCCGGCACGAGCGGTTCATCGGCCCGGCGGCTGAGCTGGCAGAGCGTGGGATTGTGCCCGAGGCCCTGCTGGGCGCCATCGCCGCGGCACTGCGCTTCAACGATCCCGCCGACGCCGAGGCCACGGAACTCGCGCAGATCCTGGCCTCCTCTTCGCCCGCGGACGCCACCGAACGGATCACCGGGCTGGCTCCCGACCATCCGCTGTTCAGTGCCGTGTCCACCCTGGTGGAGGAACGCCAGGCGGAAGGGGCCAAAGCCCCGGCCTAGCGCGGCCACCCCCGGGACGCTCTCTCACTTAATGCGGGTTTTTGGGCAACCCTCTCTCACTTAACGCGGGTTTTTGGGGAACCCTCTCGCAGCAAAAGTACGACGCCGGCACTCACCTCGAGTGCCGGCGTCGTGCGTTGTGATCCCACCCACAATTAGTCCAATAAGTGGCGTTACGTTTTGAAGTTAGCCTCACCTTACTTATAAAGTGCAGGGACATTAGGCAACAAACGTGTGACGTTATTAGCGGACTGGAGAACGATCGTGAAGAAGAAGCTTTCGAGCTACCTGGGGGCACTGGCGGCGGGAGCGGCGCTTCTGACGATGACCGCATGCGGCGGCGCTGCCACCGCGACGCCCGCATCCGAGGCAGCCTCCAGCATCACGGTGGAGCACGCCCAGGGCAGCACCGCCAACGTGCCGGTCAACCCGGAGAAGGTCTTCACGTTCGATCTCGGCGTCCTGGACACCCTCGATGCGCTCGGTGTGGAGCCCGCGGGCGTCCCCGAGGCCAGCTACCCGGAGTCGCTCTCGAAGTACGCGGACGCGAAGTACGAAAAGATCGGTTCGCTCAAGGAACCCGATTTCGAAGCCGTCAGCGCCGGCGCACCGGACCTCATCATCATCTCGGGCCGCACCGCCGGGGCCTACGAGGAACTGAGCAAGATCGCCCCCACCATCGACCTGTCCATCGATGCCAAGAACCCGATGGAAAGCTTCAAGGACCAGACCACGAAGCTGGGAACCATCTTCAACAAGTCGGCCGACGTGGAGGCGAAGCTGGCGGCAGTTGACGCCACCGTCGCCGAGACCAAAACGAAAGCAGCCGACGCTGGCAAGGGCCTGATCGTCCTGACCTCCGGCGGCGAAGTGACCGCCTACGGCGCCGGCTCCCGCTTCGGACTCATCCACGACGTCCTGGGCGTGCCCACCGCGGCCGACGTCAAGTCCGAGGGCAGCCACGGCGAGTCCGTCTCCTTCGAATACATCAAGCAGGTCAACCCCGACCTCCTGTACGTGATCAACCGCGATACCGCCATCGGCGCCGAAGCCGCCGCCGCCAACCCGGTCCTGGACAACGAACTGGTCAAGTCCACCAACGCCGCCAAGAACAACAAGGTCATCAGCCTGGACCCCGCGGCCTGGTACATCGTGGGCTACGGCCTGAACAACGTCCAGGCAATGGTTGAGGCCGTTGCCGATTCGGTGGCCTGAGCCTTCCCTGACCACTGACTGACGTTCGATCATGACAACGACGGCGGTGCGGACTGCCGCGCCCGTAAGCCGCAGCCGGTCCCGCGAATATGCGGGCCTGGCTGCGGCTGCGGCCGTTGTGCTGGCGCTGGCCACCGCGAGCATGTTCGTGGGTGTCAGCGACGTATCGCTGCCGGCGCTGCTCGCGGGCGACCCCGCCGCCGTCGAAATCTTCTGGGTTTCCCGCGTCCCGCGCACCCTGGCCGTGGTCCTCGCCGGCATGGCGGTGGCCGTGGCCGGACTGATTATGCAGCTGATGGCCCGGAACCGCTTTGTGGAACCGTCCACCGTGGGAACCGTCGAATCCGCCACGCTGGGCATCCTGGTGGTCACCGTGGCCGTTCCGACGGCGCCGATCCTCCTCCGGATGGGCGTCGCCAGCGTTTTTGCGGTCCTGGGCACGGCGCTGTTCCTCGCCATCCTGCGGCGCCTGCCCACCCGCAACACGCTGCTCATCCCGCTGGTGGGCATCATGCTGGGCGGGGTCATCGCGGCCATCACCACGTTCTTCGCCTACCGCTACGACCTGCTCCAGACGCTGAGCAACTGGATGATCGGCGACTTCTCCGGCGTGCTCCGCGGCCGGTATGAGCTGCTGTGGATCGTGGCCGCCCTGATGCTGGTGGGGCTGCTGGCCGCGGACCGGTTCACGGTGGCCGGCATGGGGGAGGACTTCACCACCAACCTTGGCCTGAACTACACCGCGACCATGCGGCTGGGCCTCATCATCGTCTCGCTGATCTCGGCGGTGGTGGTGACCACCGTGGGTGCCGTGCCGTTCCTCGGCCTGGTGGTGCCCAATATTGTCTCCCTGCTGTTCGGCGACAACCTGCGCCGCGCCGTACCTTGGACGGCGCTGTTCGGGGCAGGGTTTGTGCTGGTCTGCGACATCATTGGCCGGACCATCCGCTACCCCTACGAAGTTCCCGTGGGCATGGTGATGGCCGTGGTGGGAGCCATCCTGTTCCTCGTCCTGATCCTGAGGAAGCGCAATGCCTGAAACCGCCGCGCCCAACCGCTCCTCATGCCCCGGCGGTCAAACCCTCTGCACGTCCAGGTGCACGCCTGCGGGCCCGCGTCCGGAACGCGCCACCCCGGCTGGTGATCGGCATCCTGCTCGCTGTCACTATCGCCGCCGTCGCGTTCTTCCTGTTCAGCGACCTGAAGGGCAACGTGGGCTACGTGCTTCCGCGGCGCGCCCTGAAGGTGGCCGCGATGCTGCTGGTGGCGGTGGCGGTGGGCGTTTCCACCCTGTTGTTCCAGACCGTCACCGCCAACCGGATCCTTACGCCCTCCATCATGGGTTTCGACTCGCTCTACATCCTGGTGCAGACCACACTCGTCTTCACCGTGAGTGCGGCGGCGGTCACCGCAGCGCCGCCCACGCTGCAGTTCGGCGTCGAAGTTGTCCTGATGGTGGCCTTCAGCGCCCTGCTGTACCGCTGGATGTTCACCGGCGCCACCCGGTCGTTGCACCTGCTGCTGCTGGTGGGCATCATCCTGGGCAGCCTGTTCCGCGGCTTCTCCTCGCTCCTGCAGCGGCTGATGGAACCCAGCGAGTTCATCATCCTGCAGGACCTCTTCTTCGCCAGCTTCAACAACGTGGATCCGGCACTGCTGGGCGTCTCCGCCGTGATCATCGGTGCTGTCTGTGTGGCCGTATGGCGGGCCCGGCACACGCTGGATGTCCTGGCCCTGGGCCGCGAACTGGCCATCAACGTGGGGGTGGACCACCGCCGGGTGGTGATGCGGATCCTGCTGGCCTGCTCCCTGCTGGTGGCCGTTTCCACCGCGCTGGTGGGGCCGGTGACGTTCTTCGGCCTGCTCGTTGTCAGCCTCGGCTACCAGCTCTGCCGCGGCTTCAACCACGCCCGGCTGCTTCCGATTGTGGTGCTGATCGGGGCCGTGGCGCTGGTGGGCGGGCAGCTGATCCTGGAACGGGTCTTCGGCTTCGCCACCGCGCTGAGCGTGGTCATCGAGTTCGCCGGCGGCATCCTCTTCCTTTACCTCCTGCTGAAAGGCTCGCTGAAATGATTGACGTCCGGAACGTCTCCAAGAGCTACGGCGGCCAGCAGGTCCTCGACGACGTCAGCTGCATGATTCCCCGCGGCGGCATCACCTCGATCATCGGGCCCAACGGCGCAGGCAAGTCCACGCTGCTGTCCCTGATCAGCCGGCTCCAGCCGCTGGAAACCGGCGCCGTGACGGTGGCCGGGCTGGACATCGCGGCCACTCCCAGCCGTGACCTGGCCCGCACCATGGCCATCCTCCGCCAGGAAAACCACCTGACCATGCGGCTGACCGTCCGCGACCTGGTGGCCTTCGGCCGCTTCCCGCACTCGGGCGGCCGGCCCACGGTGGAGGACCTGGCCAAGGTGGAGGAGGCCATCGCGCACCTGGACCTGAGCGCCATGGCGGACAAGTTCGTGGACGAGCTCTCCGGCGGCCAGCGGCAGCGCGCCTACATCGCCATGGTCCTGGCGCAGGACACCGAATACCTGCTCCTGGACGAGCCGCTGAACAACCTGGACATGAAGCACTCGGTGGAGATGATGCGCCTGCTCCGCCGTCTGGCTGACGAACTGGGCAAAACCATCGTCCTGGTGGTCCACGACATCAACTTCGCGTCCTGCTACTCGGACACCATCCTGGCCATGAAGAACGGCCGCCTGGTCCACCAGGGCACACCGGCGGAAATCATGCAGGCCGCCATGCTGCACGACGTCTACGACATCGACATCCGGATCGAAGAGATCGACGGCAACCGCATCGGCGTCTACTTCGCCTGACCCCAACGCTCTCTCACTTAATGCGGGTTTTTCGGTGACGCTCTCTCACTTAATGCGGATTTTCCTGAAACGCTCTCGCACTTAACGCACGACGACGGCACTCACCGCGAGTGCCGTCGTCGAGCTTTATCTGTGGCTGAGCTACTCCGTTGGCGGCGGAGCGTCGAGTGGTGCGTGCGCCCTCGGCGCGAGTGCCGTATCAAGATGGCGCATGACCAGGGAAGCGGCAATCAGGGCGGCGGAAAACGGCAGGAAGAACAGGGTGACGAGCTGAAAGAGCACCTGGAGGATTGCACCCAGTGCCTGGGAATAGCTGGGTCCAAACACCAAAAGCTGCATGATCTGTGGCGCAAGAATGACCGCGAACGCGCCGACGGCACCCACAACTATTCCCGCGCGCAGAGTTTTTCGTGGCAATCCAGAAACCGTGTTTTGATCCATGACAGGCTCTCCCCCAATTGACTGTTGGTGCCAGCGTACAGTCCTCCGGCCCGGAAGCCACGGTGGCTGTGTGGAATGCTGGTGGGGTGAATCCCGGTGCCCTTGCCCCCTTGCTGACTGCCGACGTCGACGGCGGGACGTTCCGTCTCCGGCACGCCGTGCCCGCGGACCTCCCGGCCATCGTGGCGCTGCTGGCCGACGATTCGCTGGGCGCCGGCCGTGAACAGAGCCAGGACATGGCGCCGTACGAGAAGGCCTTCCAAGCGATCGATTCCGACCCCGCCCATCTCCTGGTGGTGGGGGAGCTGGTTTCCGGTGGCGCTGAATCAGGTCCCGTGATGGCAACCTTCCAGCTGAGCTTCCTGCCCGGGATCTCGCGGCAGGGTGCCTGGCGCTCGCAGCTTGAGGCGGTCCGGGTCGCAGACGGCCTTCGCGGCCAGGGCATCGGCAACCTGATGGTGCAGTGGGCCATCGACGAGTCGCGGCGGCGCGGCTGCACGCTGATGCAGCTGACCACCCACAAGACCCGGACGGCCGCCCACCGCTTCTACGAACGCCTCGGCTTTGACGCCAGCCATGAGGGCATGAAGCTCACGCTCTGACAGCTGGGGTTAGGCCTTCTTGGAACCCTTGGCCACGAAGAGGGTCTCCGCCTGCTCCAGGGACATGCCATTGGTCTCCGGCACTTTGAACATCACAAAGAAGAACGACGCCGCCGCGAACAGCGCGTACATGGCATAGGTCAGGGGCAGCGACGCGGCTGCCATGACGGGGAAGCTGAGCGTGATGGCGAAGTTGGCCACCCACTGCGCGGCGGCGGCCAGGCCCAGGGCGCGGGCGCGGATCCGGGACGGGAAGATCTCGCCGAGGAGCACCCAGACCAGCGGGCCCCAGGACGCGCCGAAGCTGACCACAAAGATGTTGGCGGCCACCAGGGCCACCGGACCCCAGGCGCCGGGCAGGGAGATCTCGGAGCCTGAGCCCACGGCGGAGGAGAACGCCAGCGCCATGGTGCCCAGTGAGACCGCCATGCCGATGGAACCGGCCAGGAGGATGGGGCGGCGGCCGATGCGGTCCACCAGCGCGATGGCCACGAGGGTCACCAGGATGTTGGTGATGGAGGTGGCCACCGAGATGGTGAGCGAGTCCTTTTCCTGGAACCCGACGGCCTTCCACAGGGTGGTGGAGTAGTAGAAAATCACGTTGATGCCCACGAACTGCTGCAGGACGGAGAGGATAATGCCAATCCAGACCACGGCCTGCAGCCCGAAGGTTTTGCCCCGAAGCGAACCCTTCTGGCCAGCCAGCTTGTCCTCTTCGATGGCGTCCTGGATCTCGCGGATGTGCCGGTCCGTGTCCTCGGACGGGGCGATGGAGTCGAACACCTTGCGGGCTTCGTCTTCCTTGCCCTGGAACACCAGGAACCGCGGGGATTCGGGCAGCGTGTAAGCGATCCAGCCGTAGACCACGGCCGGAACCGCTGCGGCGAGGAACATCCAGCGCCACGCTTCGATGCCCAGCCAGAACGCCTGGTCCGCGCCGCCCGCGCTGGTGGCGAAGAGGGCGTCGGACAGGAGCGCGGCGAAGATACCGGTGGTGATGGCCAGTTGCTGCAGCGAGGCCAGCCGGCCACGTACGTGCCGCGGGGAAATCTCGGAAATGTAGGCCGGGCGCGATCACTGAGGCGAGGCCGATGCCCAGGCCGCCCACCAGGCGCCAGAAAATAAGGTCCCAGACGCCGAAAGCGAAGCCTGTTCCGATGGCGCTGACCAGGAACAGCAGCGCGCCGAGCTTCATGGCCGGGATGCGGCCATAGCGGTCGGCCACCTTGCCGGCGAGGAAGGCGCCGGCGGCGCAGCCCAGCAGGGCGATGGCCACGGCGAAGCCGGTAACAGCCTCGGAGAGCGCGAACTCATCCTTGATGGCATCCACCGCGCCATTCACCACGGAGGAATCGAAGCCGAACAGGAAGCCGCCCACCGCACCTGCGAGTGCCAGCCAGATCACCCGCTGCGGGATTTTGGCGGTTGTCTGCTCCTGGGCGGTGGGCATGGTGCTCCCTGGGTTTGGGGGTGGGTGGCTGCGGTGCGGACGTCATCGGCTGCGGTACCGGCCCAGACAGCCGGCGCACACGCGCTAAACAGTGTGGCACGTCACCGCCCGCCGTTCCACTTAGGGACTTTTGCCCTCTGAAAACAGAAAGACGACGACGGCGGGGTGCGCCGCCGTCGTCGTCCTCGGTTTCAGAGCTGGGGCCCTTAGTGGGCCGCCACCGGTTCTTTGGCGACCTTCGGGTCCGTCAGCTTCTTGTTTGGCAGGGCGAAGCTGATCAGGAACGCGATGCCGGTGAGCACGGCCGCAGTGAGCATCACGGTGTCGATCGCGTACGCGAAACCCTCAGTGATGGGCCGGGTGAGTACGCTGTTGGCCGAGTGCAGCCAGCTGGTGTCGTTGAGCGAATCGTCGGACGCTCCGTTCTGGAAGAACTCGTAGAGCTTGGCGTTGGCGGGGTCCGCCGCCACGGCTGGATCCTTGAGGACGGCCTGGTAGTCGGCGCTGGCCATGGCTGACTTCATGGTGTCCGCGATCCGGCTGGCGGCCAGGCTGAACAGCATGGAGATGAACACCGCCGTGCCCACCGCGCCGCCCATGGACCGGAAGAAGGCGGCGGAGGACGTACCTACACCCATGTCCTTCGGCGGAACCGAGACCTGCATGGCCAGGGTGAGCGGCTGCATGCAGAAACCCAGGCCCATGCCGAAGAACACCGCGATCAGTCCGGGAACCCACAGGCCGGTATCCACGCCCAGGACCAGTCCCATCGTCACAGCGGCCACGGTGAGGATTCCGGTTCCCATGATGGGGAAGATCCGGTACGTGCCCGACGCCGAGATGGTGCGCCCGGCGGTGATGGAACCGGTCAGAATGCCCACGGTGAAGGTGATCATCATGAGGCCGGCCTCAGTGGGCGTCAGTCCCTTGACCAGCTGCAGGTACATGGGCAGCATGGCGATGGCACCGAACATGCCGATGCCGATGATGAAGTTCAGCAGCGAGGACAGGCCGAAGGTCATGTTCCGGAAGAGCCGGAGCGGGATCAGGGCGTAGTCGCCGGCGCGCTTTTCCGCGAGCAGGAACCAGATGATGCCCACCATGCCCAGGCCGTAGCAGAGGAAGGCGTTCGTGGACGCGAAGCCCCAGCTGCGGCCCTGCTCGGCCACCAGCAGCAGCGGGACGATGGCGAGCGTGATGGCGGCGGCGCCCCAGTAGTCGATCTTCTGCTTCACGTGCTTGGCCGGCAGGTGCAGGAACATAAACACCACGGCCAGCGCGGCCAGGCCGATGGGCAGGTTGATAAAGAAGACCCAGCGCCAGCCATCGAAGCCCAGGATGTTGGCGGAACCGGCGAATGCGCCGCCCACTACCGGGCCAAGGACGGAGGAGATGCCAAACACGGACATGAAATAGCCCTGGTATTTGGACCGCTCCTTCAGGGACACGATGTCGCCGATGATGGTCAGCGCCAGGGCCAGCAGGCCGCCGGCACCCAGGCCCTGGACGCCGCGGGCGAGGGCCAGTTCCGTCATGGAGTTCACGGAGCCGGCGTAGAGCGAACCGGCCAGGAAGATGGCGATCGCGGTCAGGTACAGCGGCCGGCGGCCGAAAATGTCGCTGAGCTTGCCGTACAGCGGGGTGCTGACGGTGGAGGTGATGAGGTACGCGGTGGTGGCCCACGCCTGCAGGGAGAGCCCGTCGAGGTCGTTGGCGATGGTGTAGATGGAGGTGGACACGATGGTCTGGTCCAGGGAAGCCAGGAACATGCCCAGCATGAGTCCCACCATCACGGTGATCATCTGACGCCGGGTCAGGGTTTGGCCGGCGGCACGCGCGGCAGGGGTTTTGGACATGGCTACTCCAGGCAGAAAAAAGGGAACACGCTCGATAGTTGCTTTCAGTAACTATGTTAGGTGCCGTTTCATTCCCGCGGTATACCCGGATTGTGGCGGAGCGGATTCGAGCGGCGGGATCCCGGCGCTAAGGAAGGGCCAAAGCGCCGAGATCTCGCGTCTGGATGACGCCCGCTGGATGCAGGCGCGCTCAGCGCTCCACGAGGATGCCGTCCGGATCGCACCAGACGGTGACGCCGGGACGGAAGGTCACGCCGTCGAGCACTACATCCACGTCAACCTCGCCGGCACTGGCCTTGGCGCTCTTGCGCGGATTGCTGCCCAGTGCCTTGACGCCGAGGTCCAGCGCGGCGATCGCCTCGCGGTCGCGGATGGCGCCGTTAATGACGACGCCGGCCCACCCGTTTGCGACGGCGCTCTCGGCAATCATGTCCCCCATCAGGGCCGTGCCCAGGGAGCCGCCGCCGTCCACCACCAGCACGGCACCGTTGCCCGGGGTGGCCAGGGTGGATTTCACGAGCCCGTTGTCCTGGAAGCAGCGGATGGTCCGGACCGGGCCGCTGAAGTGTGAGCGCCCGCCCAGGGACTGGAACTGGAGTGACACGGAGGCCAGTTCCTCACCACGCTCGTCGTAGAGGTCGGCGGTGTTGACGGTGGCGGCGGGGCGTTGGGCAGGTGCGTTCATTGCATCTCCAAGAGTCCAGTGTTTGGTGTTCAAGGCGGCCCACCGTACGAGCGTGCGCCGTATGACAAGCGGGGCTTGATGCCCACGATAGTCTGATCTTCAGAATTACCAACCGTTCCAGGGGGAACCAGCCATGAGCCTGCCCGACACACCCGCAGCAGCGGATCCCAGCCGTGCGTCGGATCCCGGCTCTTCGCTAGAACCCACCGCAGGAGCGGAGCATACGACGGCGGCGCTCGCCGAGCCGACCACGAAGGTCACCGCGCGCTGGGTGACCGGTCTGGTACTGGTCAATGTTGGCATCAACGCCGCGTTCTTCGGACCCATCAACATCTTCATCGCCCAGCAGGCCATTGGCATCGACGAAACAAACAAGGAAGCCATCGCTTCCCTCGTACTTGGGTGCGGCGCCGCCGTATCCCTGGTGGCCAATCCGCTCTTCGGGGCGCTGTCCGACCGGACGGTCTCCGGTTTCGGCCGTCGTTCCCCCTGGGTCCTGGCCGGCGCCGTCCTGGCCACCGCCGCCTTGCTGGCGATGTCCGGAGCCACGGCTGTTGCCCTGATGGTCCTGTTCTGGTGCCTGGTCCAGCTGGGCGCCAACGCCGCCTATGCGGCCATTACCGCCGCCATCCCGGACCGGGTGCCGGTGCTGCAGCGCGGCGGCGTGGGGGGACTGGCGGCCCTGGGCCAGACGGCGGGCATCCTCCTGGGCGCAGTCTTCGGGGCGGTGGTGTCGGGAAACTTCATGGTGGGGTACACCATGTGTGCGGCCGCCCTGCTGTTCTCCGTGGTGCCGTACCTGTTCCACCGGAATGACCCGCCGCTGCCCAGGGAGCTCCGGCCGCCGTTCTCGTGGGGCAGTTTCCTCCGCGGCTTCTGGATCAGCCCGGCCCGCCACCCTGACTTCGCCTGGGCCTGGCTCACCCGCTTCCTGGTCAACGTCTGCAACCAGCTGACCATTGTGTACCTGATCTTTTTCCTCGGAGACGTCCTCAAGCATGAGAACCCGGCGCTGGGAGTCCTGACCCTGACCGGCATCTATGCGGCGCTGGTCATGGTTACTGCGGTGATTGCGGGGCCGTGGAGCGACAGGGTGGGCAAGCGCAAGCCCTTCGTGATTGCCTCCTCCGCCATGATCGCCATGGCAGGCCTCACGATGGCGTTCTTCCCCGTGTGGACCGGCGCCCTGGTTGGGGCCGCCATCCTGGGCATCGGCTACGGCGCCTACCAGGCCGTTGACTTTGCGCTGCTGACGCAGGTGCTGCCGCAGGCCGCGGACCGCGGCAAGGATATGGGGGTCATTAACGTGGCCGCCTCGCTGCCGCAGGTGTTTGCGACAGGCCTCGCTTTCCTCGCGGTGACGCAGTTCGGCGGGTACGTCACGCTGTTCACCACGGCGGCCGTCATTGGGCTGCTCGGCGCCGTGTTCGTGGTCAAGATCAAGGGCGTGGACTGAGGCGCCAACGCCGCGTGGCGTATAGTTGAGGCGGACTGCAGGGCGGCCGGGATGGGGATCCGCCGGCCGCTGCACCATAAATTCACTACCCCGGAATGCTGATGCCCGAGACCCTTCCCGACCATCCGCCCATGGCCGCCCGGCCCGCCACCCCACGCCAGAGGCTGCGTTATGCGCGCGTCCTCGAATCGGCCGGAGGCTTTGCCCGCAAGGGGCTGGAATCCGTGGACCTGGCGGAAATTTCGGAAAAATCAGGCGTCCCGCTGGGTACCGTGTACCGGTATTTCCCCTCGCCAACGCACCTGGTGCTCTCGCTCTACCGCCAGCAGCTGGACGAGCTCCAGACCCGTGCCCGCACGTCGGCTGCCAGCTTCGGCGGCCGTGCCCTCACCGGCGTGGTCATGGAGATCTTCCATATGCGGGTGATGCAGCCCGCCGTGGAGCAGTGCCTGGCCCGCAGCGTCTACCTCAAGGGCAAGGACACCACCGCGCTCCTCGAGGAAATCGACACCCTCAGTGAAAAGGCAGTGGCTACCGCCTCCGACGACGCCGTGGCGGCCCGGGTGCTCCTGCTGACGGTCACTGGTCTGGTCCAGTCAGTCCGCAACCGCCGTTTGTCCCTCTTCGAGGCCGAAGAGGACCTCAAAAAGGCCTGCACCCTGCTCGCTCCGGTGGTTCCGAATGCCCGCGCGGCGCACCGATCGGCGTAACTGGTCTAGACCAATCGGCGATTAAATACGCCTTTATGCCGTGATGTGGATCACAATTTGGCTTGATTAAACGATTTGGCACCGGGCTGGGACCCGAAAGCGACCGTTTTCGCCTCAGGGCGCTGTCTATCATTGCAGGACCGGAGAGGTTGGGAACCCGCCTCTGCAAAGGTCTTCACCCCGGGCCCGCCATCACTGGGCCCACGAAGCGCCGAACTAGACCACCTTGAGCCTCCCTGCGCTTGAGCCATTCTGCGCCGTGCGCCCACGGCTAGCACCAGGAGACAACGACGTGTCCATTGACGCAATTGCACCCACTGACAACTCCGCAGCAACGGCCCTGACCGAAGCCGAGATTTTCGACGCCCACCAGGGCGGCAAGCTCTCGGTCACCAGCACTGTCCCGCTGTCCAACAAGCGCGACCTGTCCATCGCCTACACCCCCGGTGTGGCCGAGGTCAGCCGTGCCATCCACACCAACCCGGAGCTCGCCAAGACCCTCACCTGGGCGCAGCGCCTGGTGGTAGTGGTCAGCGACGGCACCGCGGTGCTCGGCCTGGGCAACATCGGCGCCAGCGCCTCACTGCCCGTGATGGAAGGCAAGTCCGCCCTGTTCAAGACGTTCGGCGAACTGGATTCCATTCCCCTGGTCCTGAACACCACCGATGTTGACGAGATCGTCGAAACCCTCGTCCGGCTCCGCCCCAGCTTCGGCGCCGTCAACCTCGAGGACATCTCCGCCCCGCGCTGCTTCGAGCTCGAAGAGAAGCTCATCGAGGCCCTGGACTGCCCCGTCATGCACGATGACCAGCACGGCACCGCCGTGGTGGCCCTCGCCGCCCTGACGAACGCCGCCAAGGTCACCGGCCGCGAACTGGCAGGCCTCCGCGTTGTCGTTTCCGGCGCCGGTGCTGCAGGCATCGCCGTCGCCGAAATCCTGCTCGCCGCAGGGATCGAGGACGTTGTCCTGCTCGACTCCAAGGGAGTCATCAACCGCGACCGGGCGGACATTGCTGCCGACCCGCAGAGCAAGAAGTCCCAGATGGCCCAGCGCAGCAACCCCCGCGGCGTCACCGGCGGCCCCGGCGAAGCGCTGCTCGGCGCGGACGTGTTCATCGGGGTTTCCTCCTCGAAGCTGGACGAGGCGCACCTGAAGCTGATGAACGCCAACTCCATCGTCTTCGCCCTCTCCAACCCGGACCCCGAAGTCCTGCCCGAGGTAGCCGTCAAGTACGCGGCCGTTGTGGCCACCGGCCGCAGCGACTTCCCCAACCAGATCAACAACGTGCTGGCCTTCCCCGGCATCTTCCGCGGCGCGCTGGACGCCGGCGCCCGCCGCATCACGCCCGCCATGAAGCTCGCCGCGGCACGCGCCATTGCCGAGCTCGCCGAAGAGGACCTGTCCGTGGACTACATCGTGCCCAGCCCGCTGGACCCGCGCGTTGCCCCCGCAGTGACGGCCGCCGTGGCCGCCGCTGTGGAAGCTGAATAACCTCCGCAGCCACACACTGCCCTAACGCCCGACGGCGGTGCCTCCCTTTGAAAGGTGGGGCACCGCCGTCGGGCGTTAAGCCGGAGTGCCATCCCAGTACCGTCCGGGAGGCGGGGGCCGCCCTAAACTGGGGCTCATGAACTCCGAAACCGTTGTCAGTATCCTGTGCGGCCTGGCCATTCTCGTCGGCGTGGCCGGGACCATCATCCCGGTGCTCCCCGGCAGCTTCCTGATCGGCCTCAGCCTGCTGGCCTGGGCCATCTGGGGTGGCGCCGGAGTACTGGGCTGGGTGGTTTTCGCGGTGGGAATGGTTTTTGTGGTCGCCGGCATGTCGGCCAGCGCCGTCCTGACCGGCCGGAAGCTCAAGCAGCACGGCATTCCCAGCCGGAGCGTTGTGGTGGGCCTGGTGGCCGGCGTGATCGGCATGTTCATCATCCCCGTCGTGGGACTCTTTGTGGGGTTCGCCGCCGGCCTGCTGCTCAGCGAGCTGCGCCGGACACGGAAGATCCACACCGCAACCACCACCAGCTGGGCAGCGCTGAAGGCCACCGGGCTGGGCATGCTCGCGGAGTTCGGGCTGGCGTGCCTGGCCGCCAGCACCTGGGTGATCGGGCTCTGGGTGGCCGCCGTCACGTAGGGCTGTCGCCCGCTCCCGCCGTAGCATGGAGAGATGACCGTGGGGGATGCCAGAGGACCGATTTACCGGGACACCCGGGATATGACGCCGTTCGGGAACGTCCAGTTCCAGACGCCCGTGCGGGAGCTCGCGGGCAGTGTGGGCGGGCTGATTCACGGTGTGCTTGGCGGCCGCGGTGCTGCGCTGATCGCCGTGGACGGCGACGTCCCCAGGCTGAAGCTGATGCCGGGCAAGGCGGTCCGGGCAGTCCACGACGCCATCTTCACCAGCAGGGAACCGGAACCCCTCATCGCCGTGGGCCGCACGTACCCCGGCTGGGCAGGCCTGTGCTCCGTGATGGCCGGACTGCTGGCGTACCAGCACGGCGGCTACCTCCGCGCTTCCGAGCTCCTCCAGCGCGGCCTGTCCATCAGGAACGACGACGACGCCAACCAGTATGCGGCCACGTACCTGACGCGGGTGGTCACCCGGGTTGAGGTTGCCGAGCGCATCGAAGTCCCGGTGCTGTTCGGGCAGGAGTCGGTCTTCCTGGCACTGTCGCACTCCCTGCGGGAGACGGGCCAGCTGGAAGCCGCGCTGCAGACGGTGGTGGGGTTGCCGCCGTCGTTGCCCTCAGCGCTGGCGCGCTGTGCGCTGGCCTTCGCGCTGGGGCGGGACAAGGAAGTGGTGATCTGGACCGAGGGGCTGCTGAATTCCGATGACCTCTCGGCCGCGCTGCTGCTGCTCCGGGGCCGCGCGCTGCGGCGCCTCGGCGCCCACACCAAGGCGCACGAGGCGCTGAAGGAGGTGCTCCGCCGTCGGAAGACTGACGCGGTGCTCCGCAATGACGCCCTGACGGACCGCGCCCTCCTGGTGCTGGACAACGGCCGCAAATCGCTCAACCCCCGCGACTGGCTCCGCGGCCGCCCGGCGGAGCTGGAAACGTTCGAGGTGATCCGCAAGGACGTGGACGAACGCAGGCTGTGGGAGCAGGAGTGGGAGAACCTGGACGGGAAATAGGCTTCGGACCGCGCGCGCCTTGTGGAGCCACCCGCCCCGGGGTACAACGGAGGGATGAGCGACGCAGTCCGGTCCTGGATGGAAAAGTACATCGCGGCGTGGACCACCAACGAGCCCGACGACATCCGCGCGCTGTTCACCGAGGAAGCCGTCTATGCCACCCGGCCGCACGACCAGGATCCGTGGCGCGGCCGCGAGCACATCGTGGACCGCTGGCTGGTTGAGCGGGACGAACCCGACGAATGGACCTTCGACTGGACGATTGCTGGGGGCCGACGGCGGCCTGGCCTTCGTCCAGGGTTTCACACACTATCTGGGCGACCGGCCAAGCTATGACAACCTGTGGGTGATCCGGCTGGAGCCTGACGGCCGCGCGTCCGAGTTCACCGAATGGTTCATGGAGCGCAAGGTCTAGGAGCGGGGTCTAGGCGTGCTGCGTGAGCCCGGCGACCAGCGGGACCACCTGCTCGGCCAGGAGCACCGAACCCAGGCCGATCATGATGATGCCGCTGGCCAGCGTGACCGCGCGGGCGGCGCCGGGACGTGACTGCAGGAGCTTGCGGGCCATGAGCGCCACGCAGGTGTAGACGGTTCCGGCCAGCAGGACAAACGTCAGTCCCAGCAGCCCGGACTGGACGGGCAGCGGGAAGGCGGCGTCCGGGCTGACGAACTGCGGCACCAACGCCACATAGAAGAGCAGCCCTTTGGGGTTGATGCCGCTGGTGCCCATGCCCTGCAGGAAGGTCCGGAGCTGGTTGGCAGGCTTCCCGACGGCGTCTGCCGCGCTGAAGGAGGCCCCGCGCCAGGAGCGGAGGGTGCTGATGCCCAGCCACAGGAGGTACCCCGCCCCGGCCACGGTGAGCCAGCCGAGGAGGCCGGGCATCCCGGACAGCAGGGCCGCCAGGCCAGCCACCATCAGCAGGGTGTGCAGGACGTAGCCGCCACACAGTCCGGCCACTGCCGGGACAAAGCTGCGCTGCCGCAGCCCGGCGGTGATCGAGTACGCCCAGTCCACGCCGGGCGTGCAGGCGAGGGCCGCGGCTACCAGCACGAAGGCGAAAAACAGCTGGGGATTCATGGTGGGCTCCTGTCTGATGGCTACAGCACAAACCCTATGAACTTTGCGGCCATAAGTGCTTACCTTTTTCGCCCGGTTCAGATGCATGGTTGGTAAGCTTTTTGCGTGATTGACCACATCGACAGAAATATTTTGCGCCACCTCAAAGAGGACGGCAGGATGACTGCCACCGCCCTCGCGGCAAAGGTGGGTCTGACTGTCGCGCCGTGCCACCGGAGGCTGCGCGATTTGGAGTCCTCGGGGGTGATCCGGGGCTACAAGGCGGACATTGATCCGGCTGCCGTGGGGCTGGGGTTCGAGGCGATTGTGTTCGTGACGCTGCGCCAGGTGGACCGCCCCACCATGGAGATCTTCGAGAACCGGGTGGCGGACAACCCTAACATCGTGGAGGCGCAGCGCCTCTTCGGTTCGCCGGACTACCTGCTGAAGGTCATCGCCGAGGACCTGCCGGCGTACCAGCGCTTCTACGACGCCGAGCTCACGTCATTGCCGGGTGTTGAGCGGCTGACGTCCACGTTGGTGATGAAGAACCTGAAGTCCAACGCCGGCCCGCCGGTTTAAAGCCGGTGTCTGCCGGTTGTTGCGATCTCAGCCGTGGCCTCTGGCGTGTAGTACTCATCGGACAAAAAGATCGTGTAGATGAAAGTCATCCTTCCGGTGGTGTGGTTGGACATGATCGACAGGGCGAAGACCGTGCCGGTGGCGTTGCCGTAGCCGGGGTTCCAGGTTTCCTTGCCTGTGCCGTCCTTGAACTCCGGGCCAATGGTCGTGGCATTCTTCAACGGGAGGATTCCCAGTTCGTTCGCGGCCCGTTCGATTTCAGGATTGGCATCCTGCGCGTCCGGGTAGTTGACGAAAATGTCTACGCTGTCCACCTTGTTTGCAATCCCGCCGCCCCGGACCCGGATGTGTCCGTCTCCATCTGCACCACACCGCTGGGCGTAGTCATCGCGACCCTCATCCGCCGGTCTGTATCGGTCGCGACCATGGCGCCATCGGAGTTCTCGTCCAAGCCCAGTGCGGCCATGTCCAGTGGCAGGGACGTGAAGTCAAAGCTCACCTGCCGGCTGGATTTCATCGCCTTGATGCCGGCCTTCGTGAACTGGGAGTTGCCGTTGACGATGATCGGGTCCGTGGCTGGGGGCGGCGCCAGTGCGCAACTGCTCAGAAGCAGGGAGGCCAGCATCATCAATAAAGCCCGGCCCCTCATGGCCGCGGCCCCCCACGCCGCCCGGCCTCGGCCGTGGGCTGACATGGGCGATGCGGTCCTGATTCGAAGCCTGCCCCGTAGCGCGGTCACAGCCTGCCCGTCGAGGCGATGCTGGCTTCAGCGTGGGGGGTGTAGTACTTGTCGGCCAGGTGCACGGAGTAGATGAAAGTCATCCGGCCGGTTGTACGGTTGGAATGAATCTCGGTGGAGAATACTGTTCCGGTCTTGTTGCCCATGCCGGGGTACCACTGCTCCTTGCCGGATCCGTCTTTGAAATCGGGACCGATCTCTTCTGCTTCTTCCAGGGCCACGAAGCCCAGTTCGTTCGCAGCTCGCCGGATTTCCTGGTTGGCATCCTGGGCATCCGGGTAATTGATGAAGATATCTATGTGGTCCACCATGTTGTCCGCGCCCGGGCGGACGCGGATGGTGTCCGTCCGCATTTCAATGACGCCGCGGGGTGTGGTCATGGAGACATCGATCAGTTTGTCCGCATCGGTCGCAACCAGGGCGCCGTCGGTTCCCTCAGCAAATCCGAGTTCGGACATGTCCATTGGAAGATTGGTGAAGTCGAAGACCGCCTTGCGGCTGTTTTCCATGGCTTCGATGCCCTCGGAGGTGAATTGGGAGTTGCCGTCCACCACGATGGGATCCCCGTTGGTGGATGGTGCACCGGGAACCATCCCACAGCCGCCCAGGACCGCTGCGCAGAGAACTGCGAGAACTGCCCTTGGTGCCGAACGTGCCTGTTTCCCCGCCATGCTTCCCCCTGAATGGATTCCCGTGCCAGCCTAGCGGCGTGCGGCACCCACGGGCGATGGGGAGAGCTCCCCGCGGTCCCGTGGCCCGTGGGGGTCAGTCCTTGAGCAGCCCGGTGGTCCGGTACGGGATCACCTCGCGCAGGAACATGCTCGTGGACGTGCGGACGATTCCCGGGCAGAGCCGGATTTCCTCCGACACGCGGTAGAGATCGTCCGGGCTCGTGGCCACTACCCTGATCACCAGGTCGGTGTCCCCGGCGGGGGCGTGGCATTCCAAAACCTCGGGGATCTTTCGGAGCGCAGCGATGGCTTCGTTGAGGTGGCTTTGGTCCAGTTCGGCGCTCACTGCGGCCGCGACGCCGCGGCCGAGGGCGGACGGGAGCACGCGGCTGCTGTTGGGCCGGAGAGCGCCCGACGCCGTCATCCGCTCCAGGCGTGACTGTACGGTCCCACGCGCCAGGCCCAGCCGTTGGGCCAGGACCATGATCGGGACGCGGGGATCGTCATCGAGGGCGTTGAGGATCCGTTTGTCCGTGGCGTCCAATTCCTGCAATGTGATCATTCTCCGTCGGTCTTTGCCATGCGCATTGATCAGTCTGACTAGTGATTCCGGTGCCGGTTGTGCCAACTGTATGGCGTCTGCTCAAATGGTGGCAACACGCAGGCAACAGGCTACCGCCGATCCCGCTGGCTCACAGGCTCTCCGGCACACCACCCGGAAACTGGACACCGCTTCCCGCAAGGAGGCTGCCGCTGATGACACTTGTTCACACCACGGTCATTCTGCAAACACGGCAAGAGCCCCTGAACTCCCGGGCGTCGAATCTTCGGCGTCATCGGTAGCTGAGGGGCTCTTGTGTTGTCCGGATTAGGGTTGGTTTATGACTCCAGCCGGGCGCTTCGCCCCCAGCCCTTCCGGTGAACTCCATGTAGGCAACCTCCGCACGGCCATCCTTGCCTGGCTGTTTGCCCGTTCCACCGGCCGGGACTTCCTGCTGCGCGTGGAGGACCTGGACCGCGCGCGTGCCGGTGCGGAGGCCGAGCAGCTCCGCGATCTGGCAGCCATTGGCGTGACCTGGGACGGCGCCGTCGTCCGCCAGACAGACCGCGGTGAGATGTACGACGAAGCGATCCGCCGGCTCTCTGACGCGGGCCTGACGTATGAATGTTTCTGCACGCGGCGGGAGATCCAGGAAGCGCCATCGGCTCCGCATGCGCCGCAGGGCGCCTACCCGGGAACGTGCCGCAATCTTGGTCCCGCGGAGCTGGAGTTCAAACGCTCTACGCGGCCGGCGGCCATCAGGCTCCGCGCCGAGGTCACGGAGTACACGGTGCAGGATTTACTGCACGGTGAGTTCACGGGTGTGGTGGATGACTTCGTCCTGCGCCGCAACGACGGTGTGACCGCATACAACTTGGCCGTCGTGGTAGATGACGCCGCTCAAGGCATCGATCAGGTGGTGCGCGGCGACGACCTGTTGCCGTCCACCCCCCGGCAGGCCTATCTTGCGTCGCTCTTGCATATTCCCGTTCCGGAATATGCGCACGTACCGCTGGTGGTTAATCCGACGGCGCCCGGCTGGCCAAGCGTGATGGCGCCGTCACGCTGGCTGACCTCGCGCTCGTCGGCGCTTCGGTGACGGAGGTGCGGGCCTTCATCCTGCAGTCCCTGGGGCTGCCGTCCGGGAGCCTGGAACAGGCACTCGCCGCGTTCGTGCCGGGCGAACTCCCGCGGGAACCGTGGGTTTGGGCCGGTATGGGTTCGGCGGGGTCGGCCGCTGGAGCCGGGTCGGCCGCGGGAGCCGGGCCAGCCGCTGGATAGGACCCTCCCGGCGCGTAGGCTGGAACCATGTCGGAACCTGAATTCACTGAAGCGCAATTCCCCCAACCGGGATTCACCGTCGAGACCGCCAGGGTTTTGGCCGAGGTGGCGCACAACCGGCAGAAGGACAAGCTCAAGCGGCCCTACCGGGACCACGTGATCGCCGTCGGGGATGCCTTGGCGGATTTCGACGACGACATCCGGATTGCCGGCTACCTCCATGACATCGCCGAGGACACCCCCATCACCCGGCAGGCGCTGTTGGAGATGGGCGTTTCGGAGCGGGCCGTGGACATCATCGAGCGGGTCACCAACCGGCTCCACGACAACCCCGATGACTACCAGGCCGGCATCCGCTTCATCGCCGAGGATCACGACGCCGCCCTCGTCAAGATCGCGGACAACGCCCACAATTCCTTGCCCGAGCGCGTGAAGGCACTCGCCGAGAAATGGCCGGACAAGCCACCGGTCACGAAGTACCGGGACGCACGGCCGGTGCTTTATGCAGCTGTGGAGACGGAGGAAATCCGCAATATCCTGGCCCGCGTCAACCCATGGCTGCTGGAAGAACTTGATGACCGGCTGGATGAGGAAGACGACACCGACTACGAGAACCTCTCCTACGATCAGCCTGCCCATACCGATGCTGCTGCAGAGCGGGAGCCTGCACCGGGGGCACGCCAACCCCGGACGTTCCAACTCCGGACCGCCCGGCGGCCGACGTCGAACCTGCCGACACCCCGGAAGCGGCGGACACGGCTACGGACCCGGAGCGGTAGCGTCTGACTCAAGCTTTTCGAGAGCCCGGTGGAGCCGTTCAGAACCCCGGCGCTCATCGACGACAATCGAAACGCCGAGCGCCAGCACAATCACCAACAAACAGACCGGCACTGACGCCCCGGCGGCCGCCAGGCCGATTGAGCCTGCCAGCGCCGCCAGCACACAGGCGGCGACAGTGATGATGGTGCGGTCCGCGCCGACCATCACGCTGTAGAGCCACGTCAGCGAGAGCTTGAACAGCGCGACGGGCACCGCGATGCTTGCCACAGCCGCTGCGGCGCTGATGTGCGCCTCGTGGTCGATGAAGTAGGCGGCCACGTGCAGGCCGGCGCCGGTGGCCGCGATCGCCGCGAAGATGGGGATGTGGCCATAGCCGAACAGGTACGACCGCTGACGGCGCAAGTGCAGCGCCCGGCCCGCGGGAAGCATGAAGTAGATCCACCACATGCCAAATGCCAGGGCGGTTCCGCCGAAGCCGACAAGGGCCGCGTCCACGCTCCAGCCGTGGTTGGCCACGATGGCACGGAGGGTCTCAATGGCGCCGATGAGGCATTCACCCAGGGCGATGATGGCGAGGAGGCCGTAGCGTTCGGCAATGTGGTGCGCGTGCCAGGGCGTCTTGGCCTTGCGTTCGGCGGCGTAGGGTGTGGCCATCTCCAGCATGATGAGCGGCACTGTCATGGCGAACGTGGTGGCGATGTCCGCTTCGATGATGAGCACCGCGATCCAGCCAAGCTGGACCACTGCCAGGTATTTCGCGTAGCGCAGGCAGGTCTCGCGGCGGGCGGGGTCCTGTCTCGAAGCCCGCACCCACTGCGTCACCAGGGCCAGGCGCATCAGCACATAGCCGCCAACAATGACCCTGTTGTCGACATGGTCTCCCTCCACGAGGGAGTGAAACATGGGTTCGATGCCCATAGCCAGAATCAGGACGCCAACTATCTGGACCATGGTGACAACGCGGAACACCCAGTCGTCGGTGTCATAGGCGCTCGCGAACCACGTGAAATTGATCCACGCCCAGATCACCGCGAACATCGCGAAGGAGAACCCCAACAGTCCTGCGCCGACGTGGGCTTCTGCGATCTCATGGGCAAACTGGCTGCCGGCCACTCCGAAGGCAATGACGAAGGTCAGGTCGAAGAAGAGTTCCAGCGGGGTGGCGGCACGGTGTTTTTCATGCGGGTCCCGGCCGCCCATGCGGGCGAGGGCGTGCCGGAGGGGATTTGAGGGCATGCGTCAAAGATTACCGTGGCAAAACGCCCTGCTCTACTGTTCCCGGCTGCGTGACAAAGGCTCAGCCAGTGCTGACGTAGCGATTGAGGGCATGGGCCCAAAAATCGCCTTCGGCGCGACGCCTTTGATCTGCGGCGCAGGATGTCTGACGGACCGATTAGCCCGTGCTGCCTGCGGTCGAACGCGCGCCGCTGCCCGCCAATGGCTGTTCTGTCAGCCAGAGAAAGTCGGGCACGGAAGGGTAAGGTACCGGTTCCGGTTCCTGCAGGCGCCGCCAGCCAGTTCCACTCCGGCACTGGATCCGCCGGTAGTTGGCTCTTGGGCAAGGAGGGGCCAGATTCCCCGTGGGGGGTCGGTCCAGCGATTTGGTCCGGCCAGGGTGGTGGTTCCCAGTCGGGGTGTTCGCTGGTGTAGTGGCGGCCGGTGGGTGAGTCCAGCCGGGTGGTTCGTGTGGTGGCTGTCGGTGGGTGTCCATGCGTGTGGTGTGTTTGAGCCGGTGGTGTTTGTGGCAGGGCTGGCCGAGATTCGAGATGCCGGTGGTCCCGCCGTTGGCCCAGGCGAGGATGTGGTCGGCTTCGTTGTCCAGGGACTGGTTGGTGCAGCCGGGGAACGGGCACTTGCCGTCCCTGAGCCTGAGCCATTGGCGCATGGCTTTCGGGATCCGGTAGCTTTCCCGGCCGATCTCCAGCGGCGCCCCGTCGCGGGGGTCGGTCAGGACCCGGTGGAACGACTCCGCCCCGTCGGCGACAAGCGCCCGGGCCATGGACGGCGGGATGGGCCCGTACCCGTCGAGGGTGGCGGGTTCTTCGGTCAGGCCCATCAGCGCGAACACCGGCACCGTGACCAGGACCTGGGCCTTCGGCGACCGGATCGAATCAGCGGTGCCGTCCAGAGTGCCGCCGAGGAGCCAGTCCGCGACATTGTCGGCCCGGAGTTGGGTGAGGGTCCGGGACTCGGTAGGGCCTTGCAGGGCGCGGGCAGCGGTGGTGGCGCGGTCCCAGATCCCGGAGGCCTGATCGGCGGGCAGGTAGGCCGAGAGCCAGGCCATCCCGTCCCGGTCCGGGGCAATACTCAACCCGCCGGTCCGCGGCGCTCCTGGTGTGGCGTTTTTCGATGCTGTCCGGGTGGTGGCGTTCGCGCCAGGTCCGGGCCTTGGCACGGAACCGGCCGGGGGTCAGCTCACCGGCCGGGCCCCGGGCCGGGTTCGGCGCCCCGGGGTCCAGGAAGTGGGCCTCCAACGCCGCCGCGCCGGCCGGGTCCAGGTTGGGGTTTCGTCGACCATGATCCGGGCGTGCTGCCACGAAATCGTCCCTGCCTGCAGGGCGGCCAGCGTCAGCGGCAGGGTGGTGGTGAGCCGGTGGGCTGTGGCCAGCAGCGTTGCGGCGGTCGGCTCACTCACGGTCAGGACGCAGGCGACCTCCGCGACGGCAGCCATTTCCTGGGCGTCTGTTCTCCTGCGGGGACGCGGTGGGGGAGTTAGGCCTTTGTCCCTGCCGTGAACTCAGCGGCGGTGAGGACCTTGAACGCGGCCGTGCATCGCTTCGAGCCGGGAGATCGCGGCCAAGCGGTCCAAGGAACCGTCGACACCCCGGCGCAGAGGATCCTGCCCGGCAGGATCCTCACGCTGACGGCGACGAAGCTCGGCGAGCACCGCAACAGCGGCCACAACGTCCTCAAACGCCGCATCCACCGAACCGGCAGCTGCAGGGCACGGCGCCCGCCGACGCCGCTCCAGCTGACCGCTCGTCAGATGCTTTGCTCTCCATACCTCCATCATGTCGAGGGGGTACGACATTCAAGCCCCACAGCCTGACCACCCCAAAAAGATTTTTGGAAAATTTTTTGAGCAGTCCGCAGGAGCAGCCGGGACCGGCCTAGACCCGGCCGAGGGCGTCGATGTCCTCGAGGAAGTCCTGGTGCACTTCCTCGCTGACGGTTGTCCGGGTCTCCCCGATAGCGTCCAGGTAGTCCTGCGTGGAGGGCCCCTTCCGGACCGCCTCGCGGACTGAAACGCTGCCGCCGGAAGCCGCGCCGCCGTCGTCGTACACTGCCTTTTCCAGCGCACGCTGGGAGGCGCTGCGGGCGGCGTACTCAATGTCCGCGGGGGAGAAGCCCTCGGTGCGCTCCACGAGGAGTTCCACATCGACGTCGTCCACCACGGCGGCCGGGATGAAGCGCTGCCACATGGCTTCGCGGGCCTGGCGGTCCGGGAGGCCGATGGGGATGACGTAGTCGAACCGGCCGTGCCGCAGGAAGGCGCTGTCCAGGGCCTTGATGAAGTTCGTGGCGCAGACCAGCAGGCGGCCGGGCTGTTCACGGAACGCCGGGATGATTTTCAGCAGCTCGTTGGTGACGCCCTGCAGCGGCGACGGCGGTTCGCCGGAGCGCTGCGCGGCGATCTCCTCCACCTCGTCGATGAACACCACGCAGTGCTCCAGCTCGGCGATCTCCAGGAACGTCTCGCGCAGGGCACCGGCGAGTCCCTTGGGATCGGAGGCCAGGCGAGACGGGAAAACCTCCACGAACGGCCACTCCAGCCGGGACGCGATGGCCTTTGCGAAGGTGGTTTTTCCGGTCCCCGGAGGCCCAAACAGCACCACGGCCCGCGGCGGAACAACACCGTATTCGTCGGCAAGGTCGGCCTCCGCGAGCGGCAGGACCAGGCGCCGTTCCAGGAGTTCCTTTTCCTTCCGCATGCCGGCCACGTTTTCCCACAGGTCCCGGGCCAGGATCCGGCCGCCCAGCTGGCCGAGCGCGTCGAGTTCCTGGCGCTGCACGGGGATGGTCCGCTCGAAGTAGCGCAGGTTCTTTTTGAGCGCGAAGCCGCGGCTGAGGAACGCCTCCACGCGGGTTTCGGCCTCGGGCATCAGGGCGGAGAGCTTGTTCAGGCCATGCGGGGCCATCCGGTTTTCGACGGCGGCGAGCAGCGAGGTGCCGATTCCCCGGCCGCGGTACTCCGGCAGCGTGGCGAGGAAAACGATCCAGCCCTGGTCGTGCGCGGCGCGTCCGACGGCGGCGCCCACCACCATGTCGCCCTGCACCGCCACCACGGCATGGTCCTTCTCGCATGAGGCCAGTACCTCGGAGAGGGCATAGACGGGCTCCACGTCAGAGGCCTTGAGGGTCTCCCACAGGTGCAGGATCCCGTCCAGGTCCGCCGAGTGGAAATCCCTGATCCGCCAGTTGGTCATGCCGTGTCTCCCGGGTGGTTCGTCGTTGAACTGCAGGTCGTAAAGTGCACAGTGCAGCGCGGTGAGGCGCTCTGCTGAGCATAGGCGATCTGCCCGCGACGATGGGTTGCGGGAACGTTGCGTTACAAGGGTGGGGCGGAAGTTCAGGCCGCCGGTTTGATGTTCTGGTTGACGTGGAAGAGGTTAGCCGGATCGTATTTCGCCTTGATGCTGGCCAGACGATCGTAGTTGCCGGCGTAGTTGTCCTTGATCCGGGACTGGTCATCGGCGTCCATGAAGTTGATATAGGCCCCGCCTGCACTGTGCTCGTGCAGTGCGTTGCTGTACTCGCGCACCCAGCGCACGTTCGCCTCGTTGTGCGCAGGATCCTCCCACATGCCGGCGATCACGGCGGCGATGTCGGCATCCCGGTACGGGAAGGCCGTGGCATCCTTTGGCACCCTCTGGACTGCACCGTTGATGGCATAGAAGTGGTTGGCCGTCTGCTGGCTGGGCACCCCTTCGCCGAAGTGCTTGGCCACCTTGATGACCTCGTCGCTCATCGTGGGCAGGAATTCAGCCTTCCAGTGCGCCTGAAGCCCCTTTGGTAAGGACTCGTCGAACAGCGTGTTAAGGACCGGGTAGGGGAGCGGACCCACAAACGAGCCTGCCACGGGCGCGACGTCCAGGAAGGGCTGCCACTGCCGCGGTCCCTCGTCCTGCGGGCCTGTCCAGCCGCCCACAATGACCACTACGGGACGTCCGTGGTACTCCGCCGGCAGGAAGGGGACTTCGGGGCCCTGATGGACGCCGAGGAAAATACCGAGGTCCTCCGGCGCCGAAGCGAGTGTCTCCCGGTACAGCTGTCCCACGGCGTCGATGTGTTCGAGCAGGTAGATGACCACACCGCCGTACACAATATCCACCGGGTGCAGGTTGAATTCGAGGGAGGTGACAACACCAAAATTTCCGGTTCCGCCGCGGAGTGCCCAGAAGAGGTCCTCGTTTTCGGTGGCGCTGGCTACCAGGAATTTTCCGTCCGCTGTGACCACGTCGGCGGACTTGAGGTTGTCACAGGACAGCCCGTATTTCCTCGAAAGGTAGCCGATCCCGCCGCCCAGGGTCAGGCCAGCCACTCCGGTGGAGCCGATGATGCCTCCCGTGGTGGCAAGGCCGAACGCGTGGGTGGCGTGATTGAAATCGGCCCAGGTAGTGCCTGCTTCGGCCCGGGCCGTAGCCGAGGCCGGGTCCACGCGCACTCCCCGGCGATTAACGAAATCAATAACCAGCCCGTCGTCCCACGTGCCGAAGCCGGGGGCGCTGTGACCGCCACCGCGCACAGCGATGTCCATTCCCGCGTCGCGGGCGAAGTTCACGGCCGAGATCACATCCGCTACCTGGGAAACCGGGAGTATGGCGGCTGGGCGCTTGTTAATCATCCCGTTGTAGACGGCGCGGGCTGTGTCGTAGTCCATATGCTCCGGCGTGATGAGGGGTCCGCGTACTTTTTCCTGTAAAGCCTGCAGGGTGCTGCTGTTCATGGTGAACTCCAAGCTCTGTGAACGCTCGGGTGTTCAGGCACCACGCCCCGCCAGCTGGCCGTACCCGATGTGGAGTTGTGAGACCGATGCACCGCAGCAGATCGGTGCGGCCTGGCCGCACGCTCTGCCAAGGCGTGCTTTGTTAGTGCGCGGCTGCGGAATACAGCCAGGAGCCGGGCGCTGCGATGGGTCCGGCTCTTCGTAAAGTACGCCCGCGGCAGGGCGCGGTCAATGCCTTTTACGGACGACGGCGGCACCCGGGTTCCGTGGAAACAGAACCAGGGTGCCGCCGTCGGGCGTTACTGGAGCCTTACTTTCTGAACGTCTCCGCGGGCGGGTTGGCGACCACCGGGGCGGTGCCGGTGAAGCCGTCGCGGGCCTCGGCGATTTCGCGGATGCGGTGTGCGGCAGGCGTACCAGCCGAACACCATCAGGACCGAGGCGATGGCTGTGACCAGCATGGTGAGCGGGGATTCGATGAAGACCATCACCAGGACGCCCACGAGGAAGAGCAGCGAGAGGTAGCCGGTGTAGGGGGCCCCGAACATCCGGAAGCTCGGGCGCTTCGAGCCAGCCCTTGTCCGCCCAGCGCTTGAGCTGGATTTGGCAGAGCACGATGGTTGCCCAGGTCATGATGATGCCTACGGAGGCGACGTTGAGGACGATTTCGAAGGCCTGGGCGGGGACGAGGTAGTTCAGCGGGACGCCCAGCAGGGATACGCCGGCGGTGATGGCGATGCCGCCGTAGGGGACGCCGGCTTTGTTCATCCGGCCGGCGAACTTCGGGGCGGAGCCGTTTACGGACATGGAGCGAAGGATGCGGCCGGTGGAATAGAGGCCGGCGTTGAGGGAGGAGAGTGCGGCGGTGAGGACCACGAGGTTCATGATGACGTCCACGCCCTGGATGCCGATGGACCCGAAGAAGGTCACGAACGGGCTGACGCCCTTCTCGTAGGAGGTGTACGGCAGCAGCAGGGCGAGCAGGATGACGGAGCCGACGTAGAAGACGGCGATGCGGAAGACGACCGAGTTGATGGCCTTGGGCATGATCTTTTCCGGGTTTTCGGTTTCGCCGGCGGCGGTGCCGACGAGTTCGATGGAGGCGTAGGCGAACAGGACGCCTTGCATCAGGATGATCATGGGGAGCAGGCCGTTGGGGAACACGCCGCCGTTGTCCGAGAGGAGGCTGAGCCCAACCTGCTGGCCGTCCACGGGGGTACCGAAGATGACGAAGTAGGTGCCCACCACGAGGAAGACCACCAGCGCGGCGACCTTGATCAGGGCGAACCAGAATTCCATCTCGCCGAAGACCTTCACGGAGACGAGGTTCAGGGCGAGGACCACCAGCAGGGCGATCAGGGCCCACGCCCACTGCGGGACGGCGGCCATCCAGGGGATGTAGTTGCCGAAGAAGTTCATGTAGAGGGCGGCGGCGGTGATGTCCACGATGGTGGTGGTGGCCCAGTTGATCCAGTAGAACCAGCCGGAAACGAACGCGGCCTTCTCGCCGAAGAATTCGCGGGCGTAGGAGACAAACGAGCCCGACGAGGGCCGGTGCAGCACCAGTTCGCCCAGGGCCCGGAGGATGAGGAAGGCGAAGAAGCCGCAGACCGCGTAGGCGATGACCAGCGAGGGTCCTGCGGCGTTGAGGCGGCCGCCGGCGCCGAGGAACAGGCCGGTGCCGATCGCTCCGCCGATGGCGATCATCTGGATCTGCCGGGGCTTGAGGTTCTTGTGGTAGCCCTTGTCCTCCGCGTGCAGGGCGGACTCGGTGGCGTGTGCCTGGGGCGGGACCGTGTGGTCCGTGATGGGGGGATTAGTCATGGGGGTGTCCTTACGGGGCTTCGTTGACGGGCTTGGACAGGAAATGGATGGGATGGAGGAGTCCGACTGTGCGGCAGCCGCCCAAAACCGGGGCGGTGCCGATGCCTTCCAGCGGCGCAGTGGCCACGCCGAGGGCTTCGAGCACACGGACGGTGGCGGGCATCCGGGCGCGGTCGCCGCCGTCGGAAATCTTCACGGCCACGGCGCGGCCATCGGGCAGGCCGACGAGCTGCACGCCTTCGAAGCCATCTTTCGCCACTGAGCCGGGGAGCAACCGCATCAGCTCGGTGACGTCGCGACGCTCGCCGGCGACCATGTCCGGGTGCTGCCGCATGGCCAGTCCGACGGCGGCTTCCGCAACCAGCCGGGCCGGCCCGCCGTCGTCGGAGGTGCTTTCTGAGACTGCGGCGGCGGCCGCGATGGTGCCAAAGGCGCGGGCCATACCGCGGAGGGTAAGGGCGAAAAGCGGCGTCCCGCAGCCGTCGGTGCTGCGGGCGAAAGGCTCCTCGCCGGTCAGCTCGGCGACAGTGGCCGCGACCAACTGCTGCAGCGGGTGGGACGGGTCCAGATACCCCTGGACCGGCCAGCCGTTGATGACACAGGTGGCGGCCATGGCTGCGTGTTTGCCGGAGCAATTCTGGGTTAGCCGCGTGGCGTGGAAGCCGGAGCGTAAGCCAGTCCTCGCGCTCGTTGATGCCGTAGGGCAGGTCGGTGCTGTTCTCCAGGTCGCTGGCAGCGAGGCCGTGCATGGCGAGGATGCGTTGGGTGCCGCCGCGGTGTTTAGCTCCGCCGGAGTGGCTTGCTGCGGCCAGGGCGAGCAGGTCTGCGGGCAGTTTCAGGCCTGCGCGGACCATCGCCACAGCCTGCAACGGCTTGAGTGAGGAACGGGGGTAGAACGGGGCCAGGGGGTCGCCGACCGTGGCAAGGATGCCGCCGTCGGGGGCGGTGGCGATGGCTGAGCCGTAGTGAATGCTTTCCACGAGGCCGTCGCGGGTGGCGACAACCAAGGGTGCGTGCTTCGGGAGAGTCCCGGTCGCGGCCGTGCCGGGGGGAGCGGTCTGGGCGGCGGGCATGGCAGGGGGTGGCATGGAGTCCTCGGGGCAGGGGTTACTTGTTAAGGCAGGGGTTACTTGTTAAGGATGGAATCGAGGGCAACGCCCACGGCGCGCAGGTGTTCGGCCATGGCGCTGCTTGCGGCCTCGCGCGGAGCCGGCCTCGATGGCGGCGAGGATCTGCTGGTGCTCAATGTCTGACGCGTGCTGGCGGTCGGCCACCATGTTCAGGGTTTCAGACTGGAAGGCCAGGGCTCCCCGGATGTCGGCCACCACGCTGGCGAACACTTTGTTGCCGCTGGCGCGGGCGACGGCGGCGTGGAAGCTGGAGTCCAGGGCAACCCAGGATTCGGGGTCCGTTTCAGTGGTCATGGCGGCCACGATGTGCCGCAGCGTCTCGAGTTCCTCGTCGGTCCGGCGCTGCGCGGCCAGTCCTGCTGCCGGAACTTCGATGTGCGGGCGGGCTTCGGTGAGGTCCCTGGCGGAGTACTGACCCAGCGTCAGGTCATTGGCCACCTTGTTGGCAACCACAAACGTGCCTTTTCCGGTCTTCGTGACGGTCAGGCCCAGGGCGGTGCAGGAGCGAAGCGCCTCGCGGATGACAGACCGGCTGACCCCGTACTGCTGGGAAAGGGCGGCCTCGGAACTGAGCTTTCCACCTACCGGCACCTGACCGGACTCGACGTCCGTACGGATGGCGTTGAACACCGCCTCGGCAGCGCTGAGGCGGGCCAGCGGCTGGGCTTCGACGGACTCTGCAGGCTGTCCTGCTGTCCGGCTGTCTGACAGGTTCATGCTTAAAATATGGCACGCGTCACACGGCGTGTCAATCCGGGTGTCAGCTGGCAAGAACCCTGGTGGGCTCTCGCCCGAGGAGATGAAGCAGGTCATCATCCTCGGGCGAGCCCAACCGGCCGTCATTCACGGATCAGTGGATCCGCTCCCGGGCCTCCACAGTCACAGGGGTAAGGGCATAAAAGGGAGTGCAGCCGGCCCTGGTCCCTGGGGATATGTTGGAGCGGACCAGCGAAGCGGCCTCAAGTGCCGCCAAGTGGTAGCGGACGTTGTCCCTGGAAGAAAGGACGGCGCTGCTGATCTCGGACACCTTGCTTGCTCCGTTGCTGGCGAGATATTCGATGATCCTCGACCGGACGTCGCGGGGACGGTCTGCGCCTTCGGTGAACCTGAATGAATGAACCATTTCGAATGCCTTTCCGGGCGTGACTCGATTAGTGCATTGCTGGAGCGGGAACCCGGGTTTCTCCTGCGTCCTCAGCCGGGAGGCCGGCGGTGTCGGGCATGGCGTCGTCGTGTTTCCTTCCGATGACGGCGGTGGCGATGGCGTTTCCGAGGATGTTGGTGGCGGTGCGGCCCATGTCCAGCAGTTGGTCCACTACCAGCAGAACCGCGATACCGGCGGCCGGGACACCGAAGCCGGGGATGACGGCGGCGACTACCACGAGCGAACCTCGTGGCACGCCGGCCATGCCTTTGCTGCTGAGCAGGAGCATGGCTGTCATGGCGATCTGCTGGCCGAGGTCCATATCGATGCCATAGGCGTTGATGAGGAAGACCGAAGCGAAGGTCATGTACATCATGGAACCGTCAACGTTGAATGAATATCCCAGCGGCAGCACGAAGCCGGTGGTCCGCTTTTCGATGCCGAACTTGGTCAGGCCTTCGATGAGTTTGGGCAGGGCCGCTTCGCTGCTGGACGTGGCGAACGCTATGACCATAGGTTCGCGGACCATTCGCACCAGGCGGAAGGCCGCCCGGCCGAGGAACGCCGTGGCGACGGCGATCATAATCACCCATAGGGCCGAGAGGGAAACATAGAATCCGCCAATGAATGAGGCATAAGTGGCGAACGCGTCGAGCCCCTTCGCCGTGAATGCCGAGGCGATTCCGGCGAAAACGCCCACCGGGGCTGCCAGCATCACATAGCCGGTGACCTTCAGCATGATCTTCATCAGTTCGTCGATCGCATCAGCTATGGAGGAGTGGCCACTCTTCCGGAGGTTCAGCAGGGCGATGCCGAAGAGCGCGCCGAACACGAGGATCTGGAGCGGGTTGTTCGTGGTCAGTGCTGAGAAAACGCTGGTGGGGATGATGTTGGTGATAAATGCCTGGAAGTCGAGCGGCTTGGACTCCAGCCCGGCATCACCGGTTGGCACGAGGTGAAGGCCATAGCCGACGTTGAGCAGGTGGGCCATGATGAAGCCAAAGGCGCCCACCAGCACTGAGGCGGAGAGGAACCAGATCATCGAACGGCCGAACAGCTTTCCCACCCCGGCTGACTTCGCGGCGCCGGCGATGCCCGAGACCAGGGTGGCGAAGATCAGCGGGGCAATGATCATCTTGATCAGGTTCAGGAACATGTGTGTCACCGTGTCGAAGACGGCAACGAAGGCGTCCCGCACATCCGCGGGGAGGAGCCAATGGAACACCAGGCCGCTGATGATTCCCATCAGGAGCGAGGCCAGGATCCATTTCGTTGATCTATTTTTCAAAGTCAGTCCTTGGATAGGTACCGGGATTCAGCCCTCTGGAAGGGTCCTCGTCTTTGAGTTCTCTGAACCCCGGCGGGGATTTTGGGCACAACGATGTGCCCCGTATCAGGATGGCGATCGGAGGGACGTGCGGTTGGGTGGGTTCACGACCGCCGGGTTCCCTGACCGTGGGCCCACACCGGCGCGGGCCCTGCCTGAGCTTGCGAAGGCTGGAGCCGGTGGGACTTGGAGATTAGGGGCGGCTGGGGTTACTTGCTGAGGTTGGCGAGGCGTTCGGGGCTGAGGAGTTCCTCAAGCTGGACGGCGGTGAGCAGGCCGTGCTCGAGGACGAGTTCCGCGACGCCCTTGCCGGTGGCGAGTGCTTCCTGGGCGATGGCCGTGGCGGTGGCGTAGCCGAGGTGGGGATTCAGGGCGGTGACCAGGCCGATCGACTGCTCGACGGTGAGGCGGAGGTGCTCGGTGTTGGCGGTGATGCCCCGGACGCAGCGGGCCGTGAGGGTGCGGCAGGCGGCTTCCAGGTGGGAGATGCTCTTGTGGAGGCTGTGGACAATGATCGGTTCGAAGGCGTTGAGCTGGAGTTGCCCGGCCTCGGCGGCCATGGTGATGGTGACGTCGTTGCCGATGACCTCGTAGGCCACCTGGCTGACCACTTCCGGGATCACCGGGTTGATCTTGCCGGGCATGATGGAGGAGCCGGACTGGACGGCCGGGAGGTTGATCTCGCCGAAGCCCGCGCGCGGGCCCGAGGAGAGCAGGCGGAGGTCGTTGCAGATCTTGGAGAGCTTCACGGCCACCCGCTTGAGCACGCCGGACAGGTGCACAAAGGCGCCCACGTCCTGGGTGGCTTCGATGAGGTCGACGGCGGTGACCAGGGGAAGGCCGGTGACTTCGGCCAGGTGCCGGCAGGCTGCCTCGGCGTAGCCGGCGGGGGCGTTCAGGCCGGTGCCGATGGCCGTGGCGCCGAGGTTGATTTCGTGGATGAGCAGTTCGGCCTCTGCCAGGCGCAGGCGGTCCTCGCCGATGGTGATGGCGTAGGTGCCGAATTCCTGGCCCAGGGTCATGGGGACGGCATCCTGCAGCTGGGTGCGGCCCATTTTCACCACGGTGCGGAATTCAAGGGCCTTTGCGCGCGAAGGCCTCTTCGAGTTCGGCCAGCGCGTCCAGCAGTTCCCGGGCGGCGAAGATGGTGCCCAGCTTCACGGCCGTGGGGTAGACGTCGTTGGTGGACTGGCTGAGGTTCACGTGGTCGTTGGGGTGCAGGCGGGCGTAGTCGCCCTTGGGGTGGCCGAGGATTTCGAGGGCCCGGTTGGCGATGACCTCGTTCGCGTTCATGTTCGACGACGTCCCGGCGCCGCCCTGGATCACGTCCACCACGAACTGGTCGCTGAGTTTCCCGTCCATGACGTCCTGGCACGCCTGCTCGATGGCCTGGGCGCGTTCCGCGTCCAGCAGGCCCAGCTCGTGGTTGGTCCGGGCGGCGGCGAGCTTCACGGCGGCCAGGCCGCGGACCAGGTGCATGTTGGAGGACAGCGGCTGCCCGGTGATGGGGAAGTTTTCCACGGCGCGCAGCGTGTGGACGCCCCAGTATGCGTCGGCGGGGACATCGCGGTCGCCCAGGAGATCGTGCTCGGACCGGGTTTCCGGTACGGCATCCATGGTCTCAGGTGTGGTCAGGTTGGTCATGGGGGTCCTCACAGGGCTTCGTTGACGGGCGTGGACGGAATTGGTTCAGGGCGTGCGGGAGGCACGTTTGGGCTGCACGGTGCGGCAGTGGGCGCGGGCCATTCAGGCCTTGGGGCTGGGCAAGCATGGGGAGGCGGGTTCAGGCGTGACGGTGGGCTAGGGGGTGAGGCCGGGTGGCGTCTTTCCTCCGGGGATAATGGTGCTCAAGGCGCATTCCACGCCATGCAGGTGCTGGGTCATCGCTTCGCGCGCACCCTCGACCGAACCCATCTCGATGGCCTCGAAGATGCGGGCATGTTCTTCGCCGGACTCAGCGCGCCGGTCCGCCACGAGGTTCAGCGTGTTCGACTGGTTTGCCATTGCGTCGACGATGTCTGACAGGAACTGCTCGAAGACGCCGTTACCGCTGCACCGGGCGATCGTGGCGTGGAACTCGGTGTTCAGGAGCACCCACTGCTGCAGGTCATCCGCCCGGGACATCTCCTGGAGAATTTCCCGAAGCGCCTCCACATCTTCGTTGCTGCGGCGCTCGGCGGCAAGGCCTGCTGCAGGAACTTCGATGTGGGGCCGCGCCTCCACCAGGGCGCGGGCGGAATACTTGCCTAGCTTCAGGTCGGGGGCCACCCGGTCCGAGATGACGAACGTGCCCTTGCCGGTGTGGGTGGCGGTGAGCCCGAGTGCCGTGCATGAACGCAGGGCTTCCCGGACCATGGTCCGGCTGACGCCGTATTGCTTGGCCAGGGACGTCTCCGAATCCAGGCGTGTGCCGACGGGAATCTTCCCGCCTTCGATGGCGTTCCGCAGGGAGGCGAAGACGGCTTCGGCGGCGCCCACACGCACCACGCGATCTTGTCTAGCTGTCCAGCTGTCCAACAGGTCCATGTGATGACTATGGCACCTGTCACTATGCAGTGTCAAGAACGCGGATTGTGACGGTTAGCCGACCCTGGCGCGGTTCTCGATGGAGCGCAGGATGCTGAACAGTTTCACCACGCCGGCGTCACCGAACAGAATGTCCGGGCCTGACGGGGCCAGCTCGTTGTACGGGGAATCGAAGAGGGAAGCCGGAGCCACCTTGCCGTTTTCCACCAAGTGCGCTGTCAGGACCTGGAGGAAGTCCAATTGTTGCGAACTGAGAGTTGTTCCGGCGACAAATTCCGCTAGGGCTTCCTCAACGGCGTCGCGATCCAAGCCCACCAGAGGCCGTACGTAGAGGCCTAGTCCTTCGGCGGCGGCCCGGTCCAGGTCTTCCCGGGAGCCGAGGCCGCTTTCAAGAGGATGCGTTCCAGCTCTGAGAGGTCCAGGACCGTGAGCTGCTTGTTCCGGCGCAGGCGCTGGATGGTCGCATGGTCCTGATGGTCAGCAAGGTAGAGGCGGATGTTTTCGCGATACCGGACCAGGTCGACGTGGCCGTTGGAAGCCCCGCCGAGTTCGATCTCTTCAAGCTCCCCCAGTGCGTCCTGGAAATTCGTGTAGACCACGTTGGCAGCCGCCGTTGCGATTCGATCAGCCATTTTCAGCCTGGAGGTTCAGCTCGAATCCATCGACGCCAAGCTGGAGACGGTGCTCCGCGACACCCGGAACGAAGCACTGGGAAACATCCAGGGAACCACCTTCATCCTGGACAAGGCCTTTGGCTATTGTGAAGAAACCGGCGAACTGACGGCAACCCTGTGGGACCAGGTGTCAGGACAGGCGGCAGCGCTCTCGCAGATGCACGCCGTCGCCCTCAATCACCTAGATGCGCTCACGGATGGATTGAGTGCCAAGAGTTTTGGTAAGCGGCTGGACGGAGCAAGGTATGCAGCCTCCGGTGAACTCCAGCATTGGCTGATCATCACAGCGGTCGCACTGACGAACATGGTTCGCATGGATTCACTTGAGATCGTCCACGGCACTGGGTCAGACCCCGCCGGCGCCCACGCCCGTCACGTCGAGCAGGCGCGGGAGCGCCGACTGGAGCTGACGCGCTCCAAGGTCCAAAAGCTGGCCGACGCATCGGCGGCAGCGTCGAAGGTTGATGCTTTCACCCGCGTGGCGAATCCCTTCGAGATGCCCAAATTCTACGATGCCGCATCGGAGATCCAGCGGCTAATCACGGTGTTCTCTGAGGCGTACAGCATGCCAGCGACCGAGGCATTCGAGCGCAAGGAATGGCATGCGTCCCTGCTCGACGTCGGACATGCGGCCGGAAGTGCGGTGGCCGGAGCCGTTGGTGCTGCAGCCGGCACTGTTGCGGCAGCACCAAAGGTCATCGTTGGGGGCGTGGAGGACAGCATCCTGCACGTAGCCCAAAGCATTGAGGAACGCCGGCAGCGCGCCCACTCGGACGATAACAACTTCCTGAGTCCCGCTAATCGCGACAGCGGGTCCGAAGAGCGCGTGAACCTCTCGGACCCGTTGTCGTTTGCGGATCAGCAGGGAGTCCAGCTCTGCCCGCCGGGTGCGTAGCAGCGCGGACCTGTGTACTTGGTAGCCGGAGGTACATAAGGGGCAGGGGCCGGCGGAACGTAGGGTTGGGGTGCCGGTGGGACATACGGTGCAGGTGCCGGCAACCGGCGCAGGCGTTCGGCTTCGGCCTGGCGCGCAGCTTCGGCTGCTGCTTCTGCCGTTGCTGCAGCCTTGGCAGCGGCAGCTGCCTCATCCGCCGCCTTCTTTTTCGCCGCCGCACGTTCCTTTGCAGCCTTCTTTTCGGCTGCTGCCTTCGCCTCAGCCGCCAGCCGGTCCTCGTAGGCTTTCTTCTCTGCGGCGGCAAGGGTGCCTTGCAGCGTCTTCGTTTCGTCCCGCTTTTTCTCTGCCGCCGCGACCTTGCTGTCCAGAGTTGAAAGGTATGCCGCAGTGACGGTGGCCGTCAGGCCGGCCCAGTAGATTGCCCTCTGGGCATCCTTGCTGGCAGCAAGAACAGTTCTGAGGGCCTTGGCCGCCGCCAGTTCGGTCACAAGTGCCGCAACCGCAATACTTGCAGCAGATGATGTGCTTGCGGGTTCGGCCGCAGCAGCCGTCTCGAGCGCTTCCGTAGTCTGTGCAACTTGGGCAGGAATGGTGCAGTCGACCTGATCAGAGAACAGGCCACTCTTGCCGGCCCTGGCTTCTGCATACGCCGCTTCGACCGGCGGCAGGAACTTAGTGTTGCCGCCGAACTGCACGGGAATTCCCAGCCCTTCCCGGGCGATGCTGGCGTTTACAAGTGAACCGTCCGGCGCAAACACCCCCGCGAGGGTCCGGCCGTATTTGTCGTGACGCTCGGCGTCAAACTCAAGCCTGACCTGCGTGCCTTTCGGCAGCAGGTCCTCCAGGTATTCCGTGGCCTGCGGTCCGAGGCACTCCACAGGCTGGTTGGGGTCCTTCGTCTCCGGCGTGTCTATATTGAGCAGCCGGATGGTGTGGTCGCCGTTATTGATAGAAACCACCAGTGTGTCACCGTCAATAATCCGGACCACCGTGCCTGAATCTGCATTTGCAGCGGAGGCGACCACCACGGACCCTGCCACCAACGCGGCCGCGGCCACGGAGGCAACGAGTAGTTTCTTCATTCAAAGCTCTTTTCTAAAACAGGCGATCGGGCTGCGAAGATGAACGCAAACCTTGGTTGAACCTGAGAGTTTCCTCCAATCATGCTGGACGTTCCGACGCAAGGGTTGGTCAAGGCTGGCTCAAGATGTTGCAAGTTGTAAGTTCTCGTACGAAAACGGTACGTTCGTGCCGCTCTGTGTCTGTTCAAGGGGTCCCCATCCGGCGTAGACTCCCCAATAAAAGAAAAACGGCACGATCGTACCTATTGGAGCGTCATGGCTGAACCAACTCACCGACCTGCTGGCCGCTGAGGTCCGCTCGCCGCGCGGGCAGATCTGGGCCTCACCCAGCAGGACCTTGCGGACATGGCAGGCGTCTCCGAGCGTTTTGTCCGGTTCGTTGAGCAGGGCAAGCCGAGTGTGCAGCTGGATTCTCTGACCGCCGTGCTGGAAACCCTGGGCCTCGAGCTCCGGCTCGCCACCAGAACCAGCCAAGCCGCCCGCACTCTCGGCAGTCCGGCGGCGTGCACCTGCCAGCGCACACGGAACATCAAGCCATGAAGCACCGCGTCGCCGACATCTACAAGGCGGGCGTTCTGGCCGCACGGCTTGAACGGCACGACGGCGGCACCCGGTTCAGCTACCTGCCGGCCTACCTCACGTCCGGGGGACCCGCCGTCGCCAGTTCCCTTCCGCTCACCAGCGAGCCGGTGCTTTCAGCGGCCGGGGCGGCGCCGCCGTATTTCACCGGGCTGCTGCCGGAGGGCCGCCGGCTCAATGCGCTGCGGCGCTCCATCAAGACCAGCGCCGATGACGATCTGTCCCTGCTCATCGCCGCCGGCGGGAACCCGGTGGGCGACGTCCAGATCGTGGGCCACGGCGAACCGCTGGACCCGGATGAGCACGCCGTCGAGCTGGACCCCAAGCTGCCCATGGATTTCGACCAGCTGCTGGGCGACCCGGACCTGATCGACCCCGTGGCCCTCGCCGGTGTGCAGGACAAGTTGTCCGCCGGGATGATCTCGCTCCCCGTGGCCAGCGCCGGCAAACGATTCATCCTCAAACTCAACGCGCCGGAATTCCCGCACGTGGTGGAGAACGAGCTGGTGATGTTCCGCTACGCGGCCAAACTGCGCATTCCCGTGAGCCCGGTGCAGCTGATCCGGGACGTCGCGGGCCGGCCCGGCCTGCTCGTGGAGCGGTTCGACCGGATCCCCGTTCCCGGCGGAGGGGCCAACGAGGTCCAGCGGTTGGCGGTGGAGGACGGCGCCCAGGTGCTGAAGCTGTACCCGGCGGACAAATACAACGTGGGGTACGGGACGGTGTGCCATGCGCTGGCCGACTACTGTTCCGCGCCGCTCCCGGCCCTGCGCAACCTCGCCATCCAGGGAGCCTTTGCGTGGCTGAGCGGCAACGGGGACCTGCACGCCAAGAACGTCTCCATGGTCCAGCAGCCGCACGGGGAGTGGACCATCGCGCCCGTCTACGACATTCCCTCCACAGTGGTCTACGGCGACAAAACCCTCGCCCTGACCCTGGGCGGGAAGCGGAGCGGCATCTCGCGGCGGCACTTCCTGGCCTGGGCCAACCGGACCTTGGACTCACCGACCGCACTGCCACCCAGGTGGTGGAGCTCGCCCTCAAGGCGTCAGGTCCGCTGATCGCCGACCTGGAAGCCGGCACGGCGTTCGCCGTGTGCCAATGAGTCCGGGCAGGAACGACGACGGCGGCTCGCCATTTCCGGACATGGTCACCCGGGCATGGGTCAAGGAGCTGAAGCACCGGCGGAGGCTGCTGGAAGGCTGAGCAGGGTGAGGTTCAAGACGTCACGAACCGTCGAACCACTTGATGACGCGCAGGGCGCGGAGGGTATTCCACCGGCTTGGTTGCCCGTCGCCGTCTTCCAGGGCGAAGTGGACCCGGCCGGGGTGGGTGTTCTCCAGCAGCCATGTGCCGTTGGACTGTTGTTGGACCGCACCACGTCCACTGCTTCCCGCAGGCGTTCGTCCGGACTGCAGCCGGTGGCGCGGAAGTAGTCCAGGCCGCGGAGTACGTCGTAGAACCATCGGGTGGGGTAGGAGAACTGCAGCCAGTCCGGGCTGATCACCTCGCCGGAGGACTTTCGCCGCAGCAAGGCGCGTTCCAGGAGGTATTCCTCTCCGCGCTGCCGCGCCTGCCGCGATTGGGAGGTCCCGCCGGTGGAACGCTCGTGCTCGAGGAGACCCTCCAGGACGCAGATGGTGGTGTGGAAAGAGGAGCGCGTTGATCCTCTTTCTGCCTCGCAGTTCCAGCCGCCGTCGGCGAGCTGTTCCCGGCCCAGCCTCTCCACCACGGAGTCCACGTTTTCGCCGAAGTACGCCCCGAGTGCCACGGTCATGCCGTTGATGCAGGGTTCGGTTTCACCCTCGAAGAAAAGCTGGTTGCCTTCCTCCCAGCGGCTGTTGTCCCGCACCAGGGTGATCGCGTGCCGGGCCTCCCGGCTGGCTGGGTCCAGCCCGAAGTCGCGGAGCAGCAGCAGGCTGTAGGTGGTGGCGGTCCAGGGCTGGCTGTCCGGATCGTCGTCATGCGCCGGCCAATAGGTGCCGCCGTCCCATTGCCCGTCGGCGCCCTGGAGTTGAAGCAGCCGGGCGCCCCAGCCGTGGGTGGCAACGAGGTTCCGCTCGGCCTGAACCGCGTCAGCTGGAGTGCCGGTGAGGTCTCGCATAACCTGCCAGCGGATGGCGGGATCGGAGTCGAGAAGCCAGTCGAGCACGTCCATTCGCCCAACCTAGCACCGCGGCGGGCGGCGCCACAGAGGGGAGTCCCGCCGTCGTGCGTTCCGGTGAGGTTACAGGTGCTGGATGCCCGCCCGCTGCATGGCGTCCTTGTAGACCTCCACGCTCTTGGCCAGGAGGTCCTCCTGCTTGGCTTCGGAAACAGCAAAGGCCCGCCCGCCGAGCGCGCTGGCCTTGTAGATCTTGATGCCGCTGTTCTTCAGCGAAGAGTGGTAGGTCTTCTCGAAGAGGGTGAGGAACGTGGACGCATCCGTGCCGTGGGCGATGACTGCGGAGACGCGGCGGTTGATCTTCAGGAACTGCCGGAACGGCCGCAGTCCATCGGTCTTTTCCTGGACGTTCAGGGCCGACGGCAGTTCCGGATCCCGGACCCACGGGTAGGCGTTCCACGGCATCACGTAACGCGGCTCGAGTTCCGCGAGTTCGTAGATTTGGGTGGCGCGGCGGGCTGCTTCGTCATCGTTGAAATGGGAGACGAACCCCGATTCAGTGCCCTTGCCGGGGCTCACGTGGAGGCTGACGATCCGGCATTCGTCCTCGTCATGCACGGGGTCGATGTACGGGACGACAGACCCTGGCTTCTTTTCCATCAGTTCATCGCAGAGCTGCGTTACAGCTGCGATGTTTGGTTCCTGTAGCAGGGCCTTTTTTTCGTCCCAGTCAATCGTCACGATCTCTCCCTCAGCAGCACGGCGTCCAGAATCAGGCGTCTTATGCCACTCTACGCTTTTGGAGGTTTGGGTGCGCAGTGCTGATTCGCGCACCGGACCAGCGCCGGGCCGGGTAACGTCGTCAGGATGAACAGGAAAACGCTCAAGTCTGACGGCTTTGTTGGCTTCAGGCCGTTCGACAGCCTGGAGATCATCAGGGTTCCGCAGGGCCCCGGCTTGTTCGCCGTCCTGCGGCCTAACGAGTTCGAACCCCACTTCCTGAAAAGAAGCACCGCAGGCGTTTTCAAAAAGAAGATCCCTACCCTGCCGGCGGACGCCATCTGGGCGGAATGGGTGGACGGGGCCGACATTCTCTACATCGGCAAGGCAGGGTCCGGGAGCAAGGGCAATCGCGGCCTCCGCATCCAGATCAAGGAGTTCCTGGACTTCGGGAGGGGCCTGCCGCCAGGCCACTGGGACAGCCGGCTGATCTGGCAGCTGACCCACACAGACGAACTGATCCTGGCGTGGAGAGAGCTTCCTGCGGAGGAAGTGAGCCAGGCTGAGGCTTCGTATCACGCAGCCTTCCTCGCGGACCACGGCAAGCTGCCGTTCGCCAACCTCGTGCAGGCCAAACCAAAAAACTAGCCTGAACTACGAGCCCTTAAGCCGTTCCATTTCCCGCCGGTCCTTCTTGGTGGGCCGTCCCGCACCACGGTCCCGCTGGGGGAGCCCCAGCGCCGGCGCGACGGGCCGGGGCGGAGTGTGGTCGGTGAAGCAGTGTGACGCCGCCTCCGCACCCACGCGTTTGGCGATCAGGCGGCGGACTTCAAGGATGCGTTCGAAGCCGGACATGCGAATAGTCACTGTCTCGCCGGTGACGAGCGTGGCCGAAGCCTTGGCAGGGCTGCCGTTAAGCCGCACGTGGCCGGCCCGGCACGCGGCAGTAGCGGCGGAGCGGGTTTTGTAGGCGCGGATCGCCCACAGCCACGCATCGAGGCGGACGCTGGCGGGGGAGGAGGGAAGGCTGGTCATGGCTGGCACCGAGTATACGGCGTCGGGCTTTGGCTGGGCGGCGACTAAGGCCCGCCCGCCTACGCCACGAGGTTCGCCGCAGCGGTGTCCATGTGCTCCCGGATGGTGTTCCGGGCCAATGTGGCATCGCCGGTCTCGATCGCGGCGACGATGTCGTAGTGCCGGTCCACGCTCATGTTCATCACGCCCTTGTCCTGGCCGGCGAACATGATGGACATCCGGATGGACCCCTCCAGCGACTCCCACGAGTGCAGCAGGGTCTCGTTGCCGGTGAGCCGGCACAGGGTCCGGTGGAATTCCAGGTCCGACTCGACCCGGTCCTGCAGGCTGGACTTCTCGGCTGCGGCCATGGCCTCGATGGCGGTCTTCAGCGAGCCGATGACGTGCTGGCGGTCGGGGAGTTCGCACAACGTGCGGGCCGCCAGGGATTCCAGCGCCGCCCGGACGGAGTAGATGTCACGGATTTCCTTGGCATCCAGGTGCCGGACGGAAAGGCGGCCGCGGGGTCCGGCGGACAGCAGGCCCTCCTGCTCCAGCTGGCGCAGGGCTTCCCGGAGGGTGCCGCGGCTGATCTGGAGCATCTCGGACAGTTCGGTTTCCACCAGGTGCCGGCCCGGTTCCAGTTCCCCGCTGGTGATGGCGGCGCGCAATGCGGCAAGTGCCTGCTCGCGCAGGCTCTTCTTCTGCAGTCCCAGCAGCGGTGCTGTAGCTCCGGCCATCGTGATACTTCCTCAATGTCAGTGGTCGACTGTTTACAGTCGATCTGTTAACAGTCGATGGTACGGCAGAAGCGCGACGCCGGGTGGTTCCGGCGCCGCGCTTCTGACCGATGGATATGAGCGGTCCTACTTCAGTTCGGCGAGCACCTTCGCCACGATCTTCTGGACGGTGAGTCCGTAGCGGTCGTGCAGGGTGGGCAGCGCACCGGCGTCGAGGAACTCGTCCGGCAGGGCCACGGGCACCACGCGTTTGCCGAGTCCGGCGGTGACGACGGCGGAGGCCACGGTTTCGAAGAGGCCGCCGATCACGCTGTGGTTTTCCAGGGTGACGGCGAGCCGGTCGGTGTTGATTTCGGCGAGGACGGTTTCGGCGTCGAACGGCTTGATGGTGGGGGTGTGGACCACGGCGACGTCCACGTTGTGCTCGGCCAGGGCCTTGGCTGCCTGGAGGGCGCGCATGGTCATCAGCCCGGAGGAGATGAACACAACGTCGTTGCCGCCGCGCAGGACCTTGGCTTTGCCGAGTTCGAAGGTGTAGCCGTACTCGTCCAGGACGGTGGGCACGTTGCCGCGGAGCAGCCGGAGGTAGGTGGGGCCCTCGGAGGCGGCGAGCTGGGGGACGGCCTGTTCGATGTCGATCGAGTCGCAGGGGTCCACGATGGTCAGGTTGGGCATGCCGCGGAAGATCGCCATGTCCTCGGTGGCCTGGTGGCTGGGGCCGTAGCCGGTGGTCAGGCCGGGCAGCCCGCCCACGATGTTCACGTTCAGGTTCGGCTCGGCGGAATCGAGGCAGAGGAAGTCGTAGGCGCGGCGGGCGGCGAACACGGAGTAGGTGGACGCGAACGGGACCAGGCCGGTTTCGGCCAGGCCGGCGGCGGCGCCGAAGAGCAGCTGCTCGGCCATGCCCATCTGGAAGAACCGCTCCGGGAACGCCTGGGCGAAGATGTGCATGTCCGTGTACTTGCCCAGGTCCGCGGTGAGGCCCACGATCTTGTCGTTCTCCTGCGCGGCCTTGACCAGGGCGTGGCCGAACGGTGCGGACGCGGTTTTCTGGCCGGGATCCGCGAAGGAGGCGATCATCGCCGAGGTCTTCAGCTTCGGCTTGGTGACGGCTGTGGTGCTCATGCTGAAGCCTTTCCTTCGTATCCCGCGGTGAGTTGTTCGCGGCAGGTCTGCCATTCGTGTTCTTCGATGCGCATGAAGTGCGCCTTTTCGCGTTCCTCCAGCAGGGTCACGCCGCGGCCCACCTTCGTGTCGCAGAGGATCACGGAAGGACGTCCGACGGCGGCGGCCTGGGCGGCTGCGTTGTCGAACGCTGCGAGCAGCGCGCCGACGTCGTTCCCGTCCACGCGCTGGGTGTACCAGCCGAACGATTCCCACTTCTCGGTGACGGGTTCGGTGCGGAGCACGGTGTCGGTCTTGCCGTCGGCCTGCAGGGCGTTGATGTCCACCATGGCGGTGAGGTTGCCGAGCTGGTGGTGGTGGGCGCCCATGGCTGCCTCCCAGGTGGAGCCTTCGTCCAGTTCGCCGTCGGAGAGGAAGTTGTAGATCCTCGCGTCGGAGCCCTGGTAGCGCAGGCCCAGGGCCATGCCCACGGCGATGGTCAGGCCGTGGCCCAGGGAGCCGCCGGAGATTTCCATGCCGGGGGTGTAGGTGGACATCCCGGACATCGGCAGGCGGGAATCGTCCGAGCCGTAGGTCTCCAGCTCGGAGACCGGGACGATGCCGGCTTCGGCCAGGGCGGCGTAGTGGCCGATGGCGTAGTGGCCGGTGGAGAGCAGGAACCGGTCCCGGGCCTCCCATTCGGGGTCCTCGGCGCGGTAGTTCGGAGCTGGTCCGCGTAGACGGTGGCGAGCATGTCCGCGGCGCCGAGGGCCTGGCCCACGTAGCCCTGGCCCTGGACCTCGCCCATGTTCAGGGCGTGGTGGCGGATCCGGTACGCCGCGGCGCTGACGCGTTCGAGGCGTTCTGAGGCAGTTTCCTGGAGCATTCGTTCCTTAGGCGGGAGTTCGGGGGTGTGCAGTTCCTGGGTGGCAGTCATCAGGCGTTCACCGATCTGGGGGGTGCTTTTGGTGGCCTCATCTGCCAGCTGGCGTTCGCGCTTGCCCCAGGTTTCCCGGGTGACGAGGGCTGCCCAGAGGCCGATGGCTGCGTAGAAGCTGAAGAGCAGGGCGGGGCCCATCCAGCCGAGGGCCACGAACAGCAGCGTGGTGATGAAGGGGGTGAAGCCGGAGACCATGGCGGAGATCTGGTAGGCCAGTGAGGCTCCCGAGGAGCGGGTCTTGGCCTGGAACAGTTCGGGGAACCATGGGCCCTGGGCGCCGGCCAGGGAGTTCTGGCAGACGGCGTAGGAGATGACGATGGTGGCGATGACGAAGATGAACATTCCGGTGTTCACCAGCAGGAACATCGGGATGCCGAAGAGCAGGGCGAAGGCTGTGGACCAGATGTACAGCGGCCGGCGGCCGATCCTGTCCGTGAGCCGGGCCCAGGCCATGGTGGCGAAGATGCCGATTGCTGAGGCGATGCAGAGAGCCACGAGGGTCTGGGTCTTGTCCGCGAGCTGCTGGGTGTGCAGGTAGGAAATCATGTAGGTGATGGAGACGGCGTAGCCGGCGGTCTCGGCGATGCGCAGGCCGATGCCGCGGACGATGCTGCGCCAGTCGGTCTTGATGACCTCCATGATGGGGTTCTTGACGATCGAGCCGCTGTCCTTGACCTCGTCGAACACCGGGGACTCCGGGACCTTCGAGCGGATGATCAGGCCGACGGCCACCAGCACGATGCTGGCCAGGAACGGGACGCGCCAGGCGAGTTCGCCGCCGAGGTTCACGCTGACCAGGAAGACGAGGTTGGCCAGGAGCAGGCCTACGGGGAAGCCGGCCTGGACGATGCCGGTGTACTTGCCCTTGGACTTCCAGGGTGCGTGCTCGTAGCTCATCAGGATGGCGCCGCCCCATTCAGCGCCGAACGCCAGGCCCTGGACCACGCGGACGAAGACCAGCAGCGCGGGAGCCAGCAGGCCAACCTGCTCGTAGGTGGGCAGGAGGCCGATGAGGAACGTGGCCACACCCATGAGGATCAGAGAAGCTACCAGGACGGGCTTGCGGCCCACCTTGTCGCCAAGATGGCCGCCAATGATGCCGCCGATGGGGCGGGCAGCGAAGCCGACGCCGAGGGTGGCGAACGCTGCGAGCGTGCCTGTCACCGGATCGCCGGTGGGGAAGAAGGCCGTGCCGAAGTACAGGGCCGCGGCGGTGCCGAATCCGATGAAGTCGTACGTCTCGATGACGGCGCCAACACCGGAACCAATGGCGACGCGCTTTGCGTCCTTCGTGCCATGCACGTGGCCGCGCATTTTCAGAGCTTCATTGCTCATTGCTGAATCCCTTTCGAAGAGCGAGGAACGCTTCCGCACCGCCGCTGTCGACTGTTAACAAATGATATGCCCCAAGTGTGACCCGCATCATGCATGCAATGTCAACAGTCAATGTTTGAGGTTGACTGTCAACAATGAATTGGCCTACAGTGATTCACATCACCACCCGCTTATCCAGAGGATCAACGACGATGTTCAACTCCCGACTCGGCTGCTCGTCCATCAGCTTCAGGCACCAGGACCTGCCGGCCGCCCTGCGGACCATCAGCGGCCTGGGCTTCGAAGAAATCGATCTCGGCGCCCTCCCGGGAGTGTGCGACCACGTTCCGTACAAGCTGGATGCAGCTGCCGTTAGCGCGGTGACGGCGGAGGTTGCCGCTTCCGGCCTGCGGGTCCGTTCAGTCAACGGGGATATCGGCGACCTCAACGCAGTGCTCGACGCCGGGCAGCAGGCGGCCCGCGAGCGGCACCTTGAGGCGCTGCTCACCCTCACTGCCAACACCGGGGCGAAGGCGCTGGTCCTTCCGTGCGGGGCGCTCAGCCACGAACCGGTACGGAGCCTCGACGAGGACCTGGACCTCATCGCCGCCCAGCTCACCCACGCCGCACAGCGCGCGGCGGAGTTCGGCGTCGAGCTCTGGACCGAATCCCTGCACTTCCTCCGGTTCTGCTGGAACCTGGAACGCGCTGAACTGCTGGCCCAGCGGCTGGCGGGTACCGGCGTCGGAATTGTTATGGACTTCAGCCATATCGTCGCCGCCGGCGAAGATCCGCTGGAGTACCTCGAACGCCATCAGGGCCGGATCTCCCACGTCCACCTCCGCGACGCCGTGCCGGGCAACATCAACCTCAGCATCGGCAACGGCCAGGCGGACTTCGCCGCCGGGCTCAGCGGCCTCGCGGCGAGCGGCTACACCGGCCACTTCTCCCTCGAACTCGAAACCCGCGACATCACGCACGACGAACGCCCCGCCGCCGCAGCCAAAGCGGCAAGCTTCATCACCGACCTCATCTGACCGTCACCCTGAACCACCACCCACAGTAACCCAAGGAGCATCATGACCACCATCCAGCGCACCGCCGTCCTCACCGGAGCCACCTCGGACCGGGGCATCGGCATCACCACCGCCCGCCGCTACGCCAGCCAGGGCTGGGGTGTGGTGATCCTGGACCTCGACGGCGAGAAGTCCGCCAAGGTCGCCGCCGAAATCGGCAACGAGTTCAACGTGCCGGCGTTCGGCCACGAGATCGACGTCGCCAACGAAGGCTCCGTCAACGCCGCCTACGCCGCCGTCAAAGCGGAGGTCACCGCCGGCATCCTCCCCCCGGTGGGCGCCCTGGCCAACATCGCCGGCATCACCTCCCCGGTCCCGTTCCTGGAAACCACTCTTGAGCTCTGGCACAAGGTCATGGACGTCAACGCCACCGGCACCTACCTGGTCACCAAGGCGTTCCTGCCGGACATGATCGAGAACGGCTGGGGCCGGATCGTGAACATGTCCTCCGTCTCCGCCCAGCGCGGCGGCGGCGTGTTCGGCAAGGTCCCCTACTCCGCCGCGAAGGCCGCCATCCTCGGCTTCACCAAGGCACTGGCCCGCGAACTCGGCACCGCCGGCGTCACGGTCAACGCCATCACCCCCGGCGCCGTGGACACCAACATCCGCGTGGGCAGCACCGAGGAGCAGGAAGCCGCCATCAACGCCGGCATCCCCCTGGGCCGCAACGCCACCACCGAGGAAGTCGCCGCCGTCATCACCTTCCTGTCCTCCGAGGAATCCGCCTACCTCACCGGCACCACCATCGACATCAACGGCGGAAGCCACATCCACTAACAGCCCGCCCCGAAGACCACGTCCACGTCAGAGAGCCCACCATGACCAAGATTTTCAACGATCCCTCCGAGTTCGCGGAAGAAGCCCTTGCCGGATTCTGCGACGTCCATTCCGGCCTTGTCCGCCAGGTCCCCGGCGGCGCCGTGCGGCGCCACCGTCCGGCCAAGCCCAAGGTGGCGGTCCTCGCCGGCGGCGGGTCCGGGCACTACCCGGCGTTCGCCGGGCTGATCGGCACCGGACTGGCCGACGGCGCCGTGGTGGGCAACATCTTCACCTCGCCTTCCGCGCAGCAGGCCTACGCCGTGGCCAAGGCCGCGGAGTCCGGCGCCGGCGTGGTGTTCACGTACGGCAACTACGCCGGCGACGTGATGAACTTCGGCATGGCCAGCGAACGCCTCGCCGCCGAAGGGATCCAGGTTGAAAATGTCCTGGTGACGGACGACATCGCCAGCGCGCCGCCGTCGGAAGCCGAAAAACGCCGCGGCATCGCCGGTGACTTCACGGTCTTCAAAATCATGGGTGCCGCAGCCGAAGCGGGTGCGGACCTCGCTGACGTCGTCCGCCTGGGCCGGAAGGCCAACGGCCTCACCCGGACCATCGGCAGCGCCTTCCACGGCTGCACGTTCCCCGGCGCGGACGCCCCGCTGTTCTCGCTCAAGGACAAGCAGATGGGCCTCGGGCTCGGAATCCACGGCGAGCCGGGCCTGTTCGACACCGACCTGCCCTCCGCCAAGGAACTCGGCCAGGAGTTCGTCACCCGGCTGCTGGCGGAAACGCCGGAAGGTGCCGGCGACCGGCTGGCCGTCATCCTCAACGGCCTGGGCTCCACCAAGCACGAGGAGCTCTTTGTCCTCTGGCTGACCGTGGCCCCGCTGCTCCGGGACGCCGGCTACACGCTGGTGATGCCCGAGGTGGGCGAGCTGGTCACCAGCCTGGACATGTCCGGTGTGTCCCTCACCATCACGTGGCTGGACGACGAACTGGAGCCGCTCTGGACCGCGCCGGCCGAGACGCCCGCCTACCGCCGGGGAAATGCCGCCGTCCAGTCCGGTGATGCGTCCGGCGAGGAAACGTCCGACGGCGCCGCCGCACCTGCCGCTTTTGAGGCAACAGAGGATTCGCGGGAGTACGCCGGCCGTTGCGTTTCGGCGCTGGACGCCGCCCGTGACAGTCTGCACACCGCCGAAACCCGGCTCGGGGACATGGACGCCATTGCCGGGGACGGCGACCACGGCCGCGGCATGGTCCGCGGGATCGACGCCGCAACCGCCGCCGCCTCAGCCGCGGCCGGGCAGGGTGCCGGGGCAGGTTCGGTCCTGATCGCCGCGGGTGACGCCTGGGCGGACAAAGCCGGCGGCACCTCCGGCGTCCTCTGGGGCGCAGGATTGCGGGCGTTCGGCGAGTCGCTGGGGGACCAGCAGAGCCCTGACGCCGAGGAACTGGCGGCCGGCGTGCGTGCCTTTTCGGACAGGATCACCGGGCTCGGCAAGGCAGAGCCCGGTGACAAGACCATGGTGGATGCGCTGGTGCCCTTCACGGAAACCTTCACCCGCCTGGCAGCGGAAGGCGCAGAGCCGCGCCAGGCCTGGGACGCCGCGGCCCTTGAAGCAACGGCGGCGGCCGAGGCCACGGCATCGCTGCGCCCCCTGAAGGGACGGGCACGGCCCCTCGCCGAAAAGAGCGTGGGCACGCCGGATCCCGGGGCCACGTCCCTGGCCATGATCTTCACCGTGATGGGCCCGTTCCTTGCCGGGTCCGGCCAACCTCGCCGCCGCCACCAACGACAGCCAGCCGGCAGGAGCACTCTCATGACCACCACAGCAGCAACGCACCACCCCGGCACCGGCTGCGGCGCGGAAGAACCGGGCCTGCGCCTGGTCCTGGGCGCCGATGAAGCCGGCGTCGACTACAAAAACCGCATCCTGGCCGACCTGCAGGCCGATCCCCGGATCAGCGAAATCATCGACATCGGGGTCAACCGGACCGACGCCCCGGAGGACTTCGTCCAGGCCCTACCCCTACGTGGGCATCGCCGCCGGCGAGCTGATCCGTGACGGCAAGGCCGACCGCGCCATCCTGTTCTGCGGCACGGGCATCGGGGTGGCCATCGCCGCCAACAAGGTGGACGGCATCCGCGCCACCACGGCCCACGACTCGTTCTCCGTGGAGCGCTCGGTGCTGTCCAACGACTGCCAGGTGCTCACGATGGGGCAGCGGGTTATCGGCGTGGAACTGGCCAGCCGGCTGGCGAAGGAATGGATCGGCTACACCTTTGATCCCGAGCTCGGCCTCGGCGGACAAGGTCAAGGTCCTCACAGACTTCGAAGGCTGCTGACGCGCTGGACTGCGGTGGGAGGTTACTCCACCGTGACGCTGACCCGCTGCACCATGTTGTTGCCCATCCCCTGGTAATTCCAGTTCTGCGCCAGGGGCTGGGTGGCGCCGGTGCTGTCCGTGGCCCGGCAGGCGAGTTCGTGTTCGCCCGGATCCGCCACCCACGGCAGCGTCCATTTGCACCAGGCGAACGGCCCGGCCGGCTTTTCCAGGTGCGCCGGAACCCACTGGCCGTCGATCCCCACCTCAACTCCGGTCACCGCGCCCTCCCCGGACCACGCCCTGCCCTGCAGCATCACCGGCCCGTGCGGCAGCACCCGCTTGCGGTAGAAGAAGTCCGGGATGCCCGGCGGGACCATCAGCGAACGGATCCGGATCCGCGAAACCGGCACACCGGCGTCGTCCGCGTTGTCCTGGTACTTGTACGCCACTGTCTGCTGGAACCCCTCGAAGGGAACTGTCACCACGTCGATGGACTGCAGCCACTTGACGCTGGCCATGCCGTACCAGCCCGGAACCACCAGCCGGAGCGGATAGCCATGCTGCGGCGGCAGGTCGCTGCCGTTCATCCTGTAGGCAAGCACGACGTCGGGACGCATCGCCTCGCGGATCGGCAGGCTGCGCGCATACTGTTGCCGGACGCCGCCCTGGATGCCGGCGTCGGCCCCGGTGAACACCACTTCCACGGCACCGGGCAGCACCCCGGCTTTCGCCAGCAGATAGGCCAGCGGCACGCCGGTCCATTCCGCTGTCCCCACCCCTTCGAGGACCCACGGCTGGCTCAGCGGCCGGGGCTTGAGCAGGGAGCGGCCGTTGCCCGCACATTCAAGGGTGACCGGGACCGTGATGGCCGGATCCCGCTTCAGCGCGGCGAGGTTCAGCTCCAGGCACCGCTCCACCGCGCCCTTGACCTGAAGATGCCACGGCGCCGCCTCGGTGTCCGGGATGTCGAAGTGCGTGAGCACGTAATGCAGCCCCGGGGGAGTGAGGTCCCGGCGGAGTGCCTCGAGCGGCATTGAATGGTTGCGAACCGCCAACTGCAGTTCCTCCGCGGTCAGCGGACCCGTGGTGGGTTCGCCGGGGTGCGGTGCCAGGCGGGCGGACTGTCGGTGCTTGTAGATCTGCTTCATGGCGGTGCGATTCTGCTCGATGCGGCCAGGCGTTCCCCCTCCTCACAGGTTTACGCCCGGCCACCCGCCGGGTCAACGGCCGGGACGCATCCCGGCCGTTGAACGTCCGCCCGCTACAGCTGCGGCTGCTGCAGGAACGCCGCAAAGCTGCAGCGGCTCCTGGCCGGTCAGCGTCCGCACATCCGGTGACAGCCCGGCCAGCTCGCCCGCGGCAATCGCCGTGTACGTGCTCACCCACGCGTCCACCTGCCACGGCGGTGCGCCGTATGACGCGCGGGATGCGTACGCTTCCTCAACGGTTTCCGGGTGGTACGTGATGCTCCGTCCGGTTTCGGCCGTGAGGATGTCCGCGGCAGCCGCCAGCGTCATCTCCTGCGGCCCGGTGAGGTTGTAGGTGGTCCCCACATGGAGCGCTGGATCCCGCAGGACTGTCACGGCTGACCGGGCAACGTCCTCGCGGGAGACTGCCGAGACCACGCCAGTCGCCTGCGGGCCCGCGGATCACGCCGTCCTCACCCGCCAGGAGCGGCAGGAAGTCCAGGTAGAAGTTGTCCCGGAGGAACGTGAAGTCCATCCCGGACGCCCTGATCCTCGCCTCGGTGGCGTAGTGGTCCCTTGCCAGCGTGAACGTGGCGTCCGGGGCCGCGCCGTAGAACGACGTGTACACCACGTGCTGCACGCCGGCGGCGGCCGCGGCATCGATGAAGCTGTAGTGCTGCTCCAGCCTGTCCTCGGCCTCGGCCGCGGACACCATAAACAGGACCTTGACTCCCTCCAGAGCCTGGCCCGCCAGGGCAGTGTCCGCATAGCTGAACACCAGCGGGACCGCGTCCTCGAGTTCCGGGGCGCGCCCGGCGTCGCGGACCAGCAGGCGCTGGGCGGTCCCGGCGTCGGCGAGCTGCCGGGCCACCATCCCGCCCAGGCCTCCCGTGGAGCCGGTGACGGCCAGGTCTGGAAGGGAAGTCAAGGGAACTCCTAGCCGTCGCGGGTGGCGGGGGACTTGGTCTGCGCCGGATCGCGTTCCGCCAGCGGACCGATGGCGTCGTCGATCTTCTTCATGGTCTCGGGCTCAAGCGTCACACCCGCGGCCGCCACGCGTGTCCGCGATCTGCTCCGGACGGGAGGCGCCGACGATGGCCGAGGCGATGTTCGGGTTCTGCAGCACCCAGGCCATGGCCAGCTGCGGCATGGAGAGCCCGGCCTCCGCGGCCACCGGCTTGAGGTCCTGGACGCCGGCGAGGACGTCGTCACGCATCCAGCGCTCGATCATCTTGGCGCCGCCCTTGTCATCGGTGGCGCGGCTGCCTTCAGGGGCGGGCTGGCCGGGCAGGTACTTTCCGCTCAGCACGCCCTGCGCCATGGGCGACCAGACGATCTGGGACACGCCCAGTTCCTCCGACGCCGGCACAACCTCGGCTTCGATGACCCGCCACAGCATGGAGTACTGCGGCTGGTTGGAGATCAGCTGGAAGCCCAGTTCCTTGGACAGGGCGTGGCCGGCGCGTGAGCTGCTCCGCTGTCCACTCGCTGACGCCGATGTACAGCGCCTTGCCCTGCCGGACGATGTCCGCGAACGCCTGCATGGTCTCTTCCAGCGGCGTTTCGTAGTCGTAGCGGTGGGCCTGGTAGAGGTCCACATAGTCCGTCTGCAGCCGGCTGAGGGAGCCGTTGATGGACTCCATGATGTGCTTGCGGGACAGGCCCACGATCGTTCTTGCCCTTGGGGCCGGTGGGGCCGTAGACCTTGGTGAAGATCTCCAGGGATTCGCGGCGTTCGCCCTTCAGCGCCTCGCCGAGGACGGTTTCCGCGGCGGTGTTGGCGTAGACGTCCGCCGTGTCGAAGGTGCTGATGCCGGCGTCGAGCGCTGCCCGCACGCACTGGGTGGCGACGTCGTTCTCCACCTGTGAGCCGTGCGTCAGCCAGTTGCCGAACGTGATTTCCGAGACTTTGAAGCCGCTGTTTCCGAGGTATCTGAATTCCATGGGTTCCACGCTAACGGAGATGGTTGCTCAGGGTAAGGGCTTGGCCGGGTGCGCGTTGGGAACGTACGACGGCGTTGCGCCGGGTTACGTGCTCAGCGGCGGCGGAGCTCCGCGTACTCCAGGGACGGCACCACGGCGCCTGCATCGCGTTCCACGAAGTTGGTTCCGGGCGGCACCAGTTCATCGATCGCATCCAGCACGGGTTCACTCAGCAGCGTGTCCGCCGCCTTGAGGTAGGCCTGGAGGTGGGCTTCGGTGCGCGGGCCGATGATCACGCTGCTCACGGCAGGGTGGTTCAGGGCGAACCCGATCGAGAGTTCCACCAGGGAGATCTCCAGCTTGTCGGCCAGCCGGGCCAGCGAATCCGCGGCCAGGAGCTTCCGTTCGCTGGTGGGCCCGGAGATGTCGTAGCGTCCCGGCAGTGAATGAACGCGGGTTGGCGGCTTGCCGGCGTCCAGGACAAACTCGCCGGACAGCCAGCCCCCGGCCAGCGGGCCGTAGGCGAGCACGCCCAGGCCGTACTGCTGGGAAATGGGCAGGACGTCGCGTTCGTTGCCGCGCACCAGCATGGAGTAGGGCACCTGGTTGGCCACGGGCGGGATCAGGTGGTTGGTGGTGGCAAGCCACTGGGCCTCCACCAGCTGGGCCGGTGTGAATACCGACGTGCCGTAATAGAGGATCTTGCCCTGCCGGATGAGGTCGTTCAGGGCGGTGATGGTCTCCAGGACGTCCGTGTTGTAGTCCGGCCGGTGCGCCTGGTAGAGGTCGATCCGGTCCGTCTGCAGCCGGCGGAGGCTGCCTTCCACGGCCTGCATGATCCAGCGCCGGGAGTTGCCGGAGTGGGCCGGGTTGGGGCTCATCTGCCCGTGGAATTTGGTGGCCAGGAAGACGTCGTCGCGGCGGCCGCGGAGCGCCCGGCCCACCACCTGTTCGGACTCACCCTGCGAGTAGACATCGGCGGTGTCCACGGCGGTGATGCCGGCGTCCAGCGCCGACTGGATGATGCGGATGCTTTCGTCCGCGCCGGTGGGGCGCAGCGCCGGCGAGCGCCGCCCGGGCCCTCGCCGAAGTTCATGGTGCCCAGGGTGAGCGGGCTGATGGGCGTGCCCGACCGGCCGAATACCCGAAGTTCGCTGAGGCTCATCCCCGGCTCCTCACGATCGATTTCCCACGCGGATTGCTGTGGATCGTCATGACGCTACACAAATTCGCCGGAGCGGAGAGGATTCGTGCCTTAGTGCTTCGCTTTTCGTAGCGGGGCGTAACGCGGCGCGGCGCCGTGACGATTTGTGAAGGTTCGTGGGCTCCGGCGGCATCAGTTGCGGTCTGCAGGCAGCTTGGCCTTGAGGGCCTTCGCATGTCCGGAAAGCGACATCAGGGAGCCGGTGTCCAGCAGCGACATCGGCGCGGGGGCCGGTGGCTTCGTAAAGGACCGGGCCGCCCCGCCGCCATCGCGTCCTGGAGTGGCGTGCTCGGGAATATCCCGGTGCAGGGCCGACTCCACCAGCGGGGCCACCGCCTCCACCTTTGCCGCGGGGACGGAAGGGGCGGGAAGTTCGCGGACTGACACCTTGATCTCCGGGGCGGAGGCACGGGCGCGCGCTACGGCACGGGCGTCGGCTTCCGCGACGGCGGCGGCCCAGTCCTCGGCGAGCGACGGCGGCTCACGGCGGGCTGCGGTGAGCAGGGGGTGGTGCTCCACGGCTTCGTGGAGCCGCGGCCGGAGTTCGGATGGTTTCAGGAGGGTCGCGGCCGTTGCGCACAGCGCGTGCGCGGGTGCTTCGTCCGGAGCGGCGACTGCGCTTTCGGCGCGGAGCAGCCGCGGTCCGGCGCGGAGCACCCCGGCGCGGGGCGGTTTGGCGGGGGAGTGGGCGGCAGCGTCGTCGTCGTGCGTTGCAACGGACGGCGGCGTCCCCGCCTCCCCGGAAAGACGGACCAAGGGGAGGGTTTCGTTCTTGGGGAGGCGGCCAAAAAGGGCCAGTACGGTCAGCACCAGGAGCCGTCCAACGCCGGCGAGCACCAGGGTGAGGACCACCAGCAGGAACAGGCCCAGGAACATCAGGAATGCGAGGCCGAGCGTGCCGAAAAACGTCAGGTTGAGAGCGATCGTCGTTGAATCTCCCACGTCATCTCTCCAATCTGCCAGCGGCGGAGCCCGTCGCCGGCACCCCTCACCACGGGCACCAAGCCCCTCCACTACCTTACGGACTATTTTTTGGCCTTGCCCCCGCCCGCGGGGGTGAATCCGAGGTTGTTTCGAAGCTGTTACCGGAAATGACAAACCGCCGTGCCGCCTATAGTCGGAAGCGACCCATCAGGCCGCCGCGGGGCGGTCCAGACCCACCAAAGGAGCACCATTGCCCGAGAACCCAGGCACAGCTGCCAACTGCGTTTGCCTTTCCGGTGAGGCGTACGCGGACTGCTGCGGGCGGTTCCACAGCGGCGGCGCCGACGCCGCCACGGCGGAGCAGCTGATGCGCTCCCGCTACAGCGCGTTTGTGCTGCTGGACGCCGAATATCTCCGGAAAACCTGGCATCCGGATACCGTGCCGGCGGACCTGGAACTGGACCCGGCCATGGAATGGCGCCGCCTGGATATCCTCTCCACGAACCGCGGCGGGCCGCTGGACACGGAAGGGACCGTGGAGTTCAAAGCGCATTTCCGGCACGACGGCGAACGCGGAGTCCACCACGAAACGAGCCGCTTTGTGCGCGAAAACCGGCGCTGGTACTACGTGGACGCCGTGCTGCCTCGCCTAGCCTTCGCTGTCGGCTTCGTCCGGGGTAAAGCCGGCCCGGTCCACCTTGCGGTGGAAGCGCATGCCCGCCAGGCCGCCGAGCACCGCTCCCACCAGTGCAACCAGGGCCACCACAACGGCGGCGATGATGCTGGTGGTGGTCAGTTCGCCTTCGTTGAGGGGGATCCGCGGGAAGCTGTTGAGGTTGGCCAGGACGTTGAACTGCTGCCCGGCGATCAGGCCCAGCAGCGCCACCACCACGGCGGCGATCAGGGCCCAGGCCCACACCATCATTCCCTGCCTGGCGCCGTTGAACCGCGCCATCCGGCCGGCCACGTAGCCGCCCGAATAGTAGGAGACGAAGAGGATCACCAGCAGCACGACGATGCCCACCACACCCACCGTGCCGTTGTTGGCCACCTGGTTCACGGCCTCATTGACGTCCGTGTTGCTGGCCAGCCCCACGGCGGTGCCCGCCGCGGCCACGAAAGCAGTCAGCAGGACGGCCATGCCGGTGGCGGCCAGCCAGCCGAAGAACGCGGAGCCCACCTTGACGCCGCCGAACTGTTCCTTCTCGCGGGCCACGGCGGTCTGCCTGTCGGTCAGGCGGGGGTCTGTCAGGCGCGGGTCACATCACCGGCAGCGGCCGGCGCCGGTTCTGCGGCGTACTGTTCCGCCGGGTAGGCCCGCTCAGCGTATGGCTGCCCGGCGTCGGGCTGCTGCAGCGCCGGGCGGCAGGGGCTGATCGAGGGCGCGCGTTGGCTCGCCGCCCGCGAAGGCCGCATCACGAGCAGTTTCACTCCGCAGATTGTCATTCCGGGCCCGCCGCGGAAATCCGTCCCCTGGTTCCATGTGGTTGCTCATGGGTCAACTCAACCACTGGTGGACAGTGATAACAAGGATGCTTACTATCTGCTAGCGGTAGTCCCGGTGCAGGTTTTGCTTCGTGGAGGCGCCCGGCGTCGCGTCCGCGATCCACGGCCCTGTGCCCTTCCGACTGGTCCAGCACGCCGGCCTCCAGCCAGGTGTAGTCCCCGGCCAGAACCTTTCGCGAAAGTTCCTGGTCGCCGTCGTCCGTGTTGCGCCAGAGCTGGTCGAAGTACTCGTCCACCCGGACCCGGGCCTGCTCGCAGAACGCCTCGGCCAGTTCATAGGCGCTGGCGGCATGTTCCGGCGCCGTGTGCAGGATCATCTCGGCGCGTGAACAGCACGCGGCCATGGCGAACAGTTCGGCGCCGATGTCCACCACCCGGCCCAGGAACGCCTGCTTGTACGCCAGGTTGGCCTGCCAGCGGCCCATGCCATAGAAGGTCTGGCGGGCAAGCCGCCGCGAGGACCGCTCCACAAAGCGCAGCTGCTTGGCCAGCCGCCCGAACTCGCCGTAGGAGCGCGGATCCATGCCGGCGCCGGCCACCAGCTTGGGCAGCCACTTCGCGTAAAAACCTGAAGCCCCGACGGCGGCCTTCGCCTTGTCCTGCAGGCTCGCCGTGACGGAGGCGAGATCGCCCGCCGCGGCCAGGTGGGCATCCACCGCTTCGCGCGCGATGAGCAGTTTCATGATCTCCGAGGATCCCTCGAAGATCCGGTTGATCCGGAGGTCGCGCAGCTGCTGCTCGGCCGGGACGGCCCGCTCGCCCCGGGCTGCCAGGGAATCCGCGGTCTCGAACCCGCGTCCGCCGCGGATCTGCACCAGTTCATCGGCGATGCGGTAGCTGATCTCCGTGGACCACAGCTTGGCCAGTGCGGCCTCGATCCGCACGTCCTTCTGCCCGGCGTCGGCCATTTCGGCGCACAGCTCGAACACGGCGTCGAGGGCGAATGCCGTAGCTGCGATGAAGGCGATCTTCTTGCTGACGGCCTCATGCATGCCCACCGGCTGGCCCCACTGGACGCGGGCGCTTGACCATTCGCGGGCGATCTTCAGGCTCCAGCGGCCGGAGGCGACGCACAGGGCCGGAATGGAAAGCCGCCCCGTGTTCAGCGTGGTCAGGGCAATTTTCAGGCCCTGGCCTTCACGCCCCAGCCTGTTCGCTGCTGGCACCCGCACCTGGTGGAACCGGGTCACGCCGTTTTCGATGCCGCGCAGTCCCATAAAGGCGTTGCGGTTCTCCACGGTGATGCCGGGGGAGTCCATCTCCACCACAAAGGCACTGATGCCGCCCTTGTGTTTGGTGCCGTCCGCGTCGGTGTGCGCCGGTACTACCGCCATCACCACCACCAGTTCGGCGATCACACCGTTGGTGGTCCACAGTTTCACGCCGTCCAGAATGTAGGCCTCGCCGTCGTCCGTGGGCACGGCCGTGCTGCCCATCCGGGCGGGATCGCTGCCCACGTCCGGTTCCGTCAGGAGGTAGGCGGTGATGGCTCCGGCGGCGCACCGCGGCAGGTATTCGCGCTTCTGCTCATCGGTGCCGAAAACCTTAACCGGCTCGGGGACGCCGATGGACTGGTGCGCGGAAAGCAGGGCGCCGATGCTGGGGTGAACGCTGCCCAGGAGCGCCAGCGCACGGCCGTAGTACACCAGCGACAGGCCCAGGCCGCCGTACTCCTGGGGGATCTTCATGCCAAAGACGCCAAGGTCTGCCAGGCCCCGGAGGTATTCGTCCGGGATTTTGGCGTCACGTTCGATCACCCGGCCGGACATGGTGCGGGCGTACGCGGTGAGCCGCTCCATAAACGCCTCGCCGCGTTCCACGTCATCAGCCTTTGCCTTCGGCCAGGGGTGGATGAGGCCCAGGTCGAAGTTCCCCAGGTACAGTCCCTTGGCAAAGCTGGGCCGGTCCCAGCCGGTCTCGCGGGACGCCTCCGCAAGCGCGCGGGCGTCCTCGGCGGTGGCTTCGGGGCCGAGGCTGTCCGCGGCGATCGGGAACGTCTGACGGCCGGGGCATCCTTGGGAGGACTGTCGGTGCCAGCTGCTTTGGTTGCGGGACTGTCAGTGGCGGAGCTCATGGGGTATCTCCTCTGCCCGGGATGGCCGGTTCAAGCCATGGATCCGCCGGGTTGGAGAACCCTTCAGCTGTCTCTCAACATTACCCGCGGGTAGCTTCCGGTGCTAGGGGAGGGCTGCCCCTGAAAGTCCGCCGGGGATCTCCACGGTGGAGGCGTGGCGCACCAGCCGGTCCCAGCCTTGGTTGATGCCATGGACCACTGCCAGCAGCGACGTGGAAACGAGGAACCAGGCGAGCTTGCCCACCCCCACCAGGACCAGGGCAAGGAACCCTGCGGTCAGGACGAAGGCCACCAGGACCAGGGCAAACACCAGTGTTCCGATGAACACCATGGTGGCCGTTTCCACTGAACTTAAGTCGAACTGCATTGTTCCCCCTGCTGCGCCATTGCCTCGGTTGAGTCAGTAGGACTGAGCGTAGGGGCTGCCGGGCGTCCCCAACCAGACGTGCCGCGCCCGGAGAGCGGGTTGATACGGGATCGCAATGCTACCCGGAGGTAGGTCACGGGGCGGTCGCGGAACGGTCACTGTTAGGGGTGCAGGGGCTCTGCGTTAACCTTGTAGTTGGCAGTTTTCTGCCCAACCATCCCCCAACAGCTGAAGGAGAGTGCGTGCCCCGCTCCGCCAGGTCATCCGCTGACGTGATCAGCGCCCGGCTCCGGGACCTCGAACTCCTCACCAAAGGACCGGCCTGGGCGCTCACGCGCTCCGCGCCGTGGGTCATCGCCGTGCTGCAGGCATCCTTTACCCGCACCCGTCCGCAGCTTCCGCTCGAGGAGTTCCATGCCGACGTCGACTCCTTCCTTGAGCAGCTCCGGCGCCAGGAGCCGGGGCTGGGCGGCGCCGCGCACGGCACGTCCTCCGGCAGGAACTACGCGGACGAATGGACACGCAAGAACTTCCTGACCCGCCGCAACCAGTCGGGGCAGATCGTGTACGAGGTCACCGAGCCTGCCGCCCGCGTGCTCGCGTTCCTGGACAGCCTTTCCAGCGAGCGGTCCACGCTGAACGGTTCCCGGCTGGGAACGCTCCTGGGCGACGTGGAGAAGCTGGCCAACGAGACCAACCCGGACCAGAGCGCCCGGCTGGAATCACTCGGCGAGGAGATCGAGGAGAGGCGGCAGCTGATCCAGGACATCAGCTCCGGCGACTTCGATGGCCTGCTGGATGACGACGAAGCCGTGGAGGCCGCCGGCAACATCCTGGACCTGGCCGCGAGCCTGCCCGCCGACTACAAAAAGATGCGCGACCGCATCGAGGAACTGGTGGGCGCGCTGCGCAACCAGATCATCGAGGAGTCGCTGAGCAAGGGTGCCACCATGGCCCAGGTGCTCGAGGCTGACAAGCGGCTCCGGCAGAGCCCCGAAGGCAGGACCTTCCGCTCCTTCACCGCGTTCCTGGAGGACCCGCAGCAGCAGCTGCGGTTCCGGTCGGCGATCGGCGAGGTCCTCAGCAGGCAGTTCGCCGACGACCTCTCGCCGGAGGACCGCGAGACCCTGAAGAACCTGGTGGCCGAGCTCCGCCACCAGCACGGCCAGATCCAGCGCATCTACGGCAAGCTCAGCGAAAGCCTGAACACCTACGTCCAGAGCGACGACTTCCGCCAGTCCGTCCGGCTCCGGAAGGTCCTGCGCGAGGCCGAGCAGGCCATCAGGTCCCTGCCCTATGAACGCGAACGGTCCGGGCCTGGTCCGCGGTCCGGTGCTGTTCAACGCCGGCTTCGAATCGCTGGCCATGGTCAAGCTCTACGACCCGGACGAGTTCGCCGTCCCGCCCAAGCTCGCGGACCCCATCGCCTTCAGCGACTCTGACCGCGTGCGCTCGCCGAGGACGGGCAAGGCGAGCCCCGACGCCATCCGCGCCGCCGTTGCCGGCGCGTCCACCCTGGCCGAAGCCTGGGAACAGCTGCCGGCCGAGGAACAGCACATCAACTCCATCCGGGCGCTCCTCTCCCACGCCCTCCAGGAAGGCGCGGCCTTCGACCGCGCAACCTGGGACGGCCTGGACTTCGAACAGATAGACGGCACCACCCGCAAGGCGTACCTGCCAGTGGTCACGCTCAAAAAGGATTCATGATGACTGAAGAAATACGACGGCGGCAGCCCCGGCGGGGAGCGAGACTCAGGACGCTCCGGTGGTCGAGCCTGTCGAGACCCAGGAGATTTCGACAAGCTCAATCAGCAGAGGCGCCGGGGTTACGCCCCGCGACACCTTTGTGGACGGCGCGGCGCTGTTCCCGGGCGACACCGGCGTGCTCTCGATGAAGGTGCGCCAGGCGCTGGTGAAGCTGCTGAAGGGCCCGTACGTCGACGGCGGCCGGGACGAGAAGCTGTGGACCACGCTGCTGGACAACCAGCTGATCCTGCGCAGCCGCCTGTCCGAGGTTTTCCTGACGCTGCAGCTGGACCACGAGCGCAAGATTGCGGTCCTGCGCCCGGTGGACCCGGAGGCCATCGGCGGCAGCACCCGTTCCAGCATCCTGCGCCAGCAGCGTGCCCTGAGCCGTGTGGAGACCATCGTGCTGCTCCGCCTGCGCCTGCTGCTGGACCGCCACGTCACGGCCCAGACCGATCCCACCATCACCCGCGAGGAAATCGCGGACCTCGTGGCCCACTACCAGCCCGCCGGACAGCAGGACGCCCTGCGCGACTCGGACGTGGTCAACCGCGCCATCACCAAGCTCCTGGCCCGCCAACTGCTCCTCACCACCGGCCTGGACGACGTCTACACCATCTCCAACGCCCTCCCCCTGGCCCTCCCGTTCGAAAACATCGGCGACATCCCGGCCCAAATCGAAGCCCTGGTGGCAGCCACCACAGACCCCACAGGCACAGAACCGCTCATCGACCTCGACACGCCCGGTGGTTGAGCCTGCGAAACCGAGGACGACGAGGCCGACGACGCCGCGGAACGCAACCACACGACGGAGGACAGCCAAGTGAGCATCGCAACCATGCTGCCGATGGGCGAGCTCACGAACCCCGGCCAGATGCGCCTGGCCCTGGTGCAGGTGGTCAACTGGGGCACGTTCCACGGCGCGCACACGATGCACGTGGACCGCAACGGAACGCTGCTGACGGGCAACTCGGGCGTGGGCAAGTCCACGCTGTTTGACGCCATGCTGCGGGTGTTCGATGCCCGGCCGCGCTCCAATGAGGCCGCGGCCCAGCGCTCCGGCGGGGCGGTGGAGGACAAGCGGACCACGTTCACGTACATGCGCGGCAAGGTGGGCGACAAGGCGGTGGGCGAAGGCTCGGCCAGTGCGTTCCAGCGCCCGGGTGCCACCTGGTCCGCCGTCGCGCTGACGTTCGATAACGCCGCGGGCACCCGCGTTACCGTGTCGGCATTGTTTGATGTGCCCAAGAACGGCACGGAGTCCAGCGTTGGGCGTTTCTACCTGATCGACAGCAAGCCGCTGGACCTGCCGGCCATCGAGGACATCGCGGAGAAGCGCTTCACCAAGGCCGCGCTGGAGACGATCTTCCCGGACGCCCAGATCTTCGACGTCCACAAAGCCTTCGCCGAGCGTTTCCGCCGGCTGCTGGGCATCAGCTCGGACCAGGCCCTGCCGCTGCTCCGCGTGATCCAGGCCGGCAAGGGCCTGGGCGGCAGCGTCAACACGTTCTTCCGCGACCAGGTGCTGGACGCCCCGGCCACCCTCGCCGCGGCCGATGACGTGGTGGAGGAATTCAGCAACCTGATGTCCATCCGGCAGCGGCTGGAGGATGTGCGGCAGCAGCGGGACCAGCTGGCCCCCGTGCCCGGCCTGAACAAGGAGTACGCGCAGTCGCTGCTGGACGCGAACCGGCTCCGGGAGCTGGCGGGCGAGGAATTCGAGGCCTACAAGCAGCAGCTCGCGGTCACGGTGCACCAGAAAACCCTGGCCCGGTTCAAGGAGCTGGCCCAGGCCAAGGCCAAGGAGCTCGGGGCGGAACGCGGGCATCCGCGACGGGCTGGCCAAGGAACTGCGCCAGCTCGAGACCGACTACAACAACCAGGGCGGCAACGCGATCTCCGCGATCGAGCAGTCGCTGGAGAACGCCCGGGTGGGGCTGAGGCTCCGCGAGCAGGTGGAGGAAGCGGCCCGCAAGGCCCTGTCCGACGCCGGCCTGCAGCTTGAGTGGACCGCCGAGGGCTGGGAGCAGGCCCACGAGCAGGCCGCCGCCAGGTCAGCCGAGCTCAAGGATGATTCCCAGGCCCTGCAGGAACTCCGCTTCGAAGCCTTCGACGGCCACGCCACGAAAAAACGCGAGCTGGCGGCTGCCCAGCAGGAGCTCGTCTCGCTGAAGACGCGCAAGTCCCTGCTGCCGCCGTCGAGCATTGAAAACCGTGCGGCGATCGCCGCGGCCACCGGCGTGCCCGAGGACCGGATGCCGTTCGGCGGCGAGCTGATGGACCTCGCCGAGGGCGAGGAACAGTGGCGGCCGGCCGCTGAGCGCGCGCTCCGGAACCTCGCCACCACCCTGCTGGTCCCCGGCGAACACTTCGCCGCGGTGACCCGCTACCTGAACGACAACAAGGTGCGCGGCGCCCTGCGCGCCGTGGATGTGTCCAAGCCGCTCGCGGGCGGCGCGCTCGCCGTGGAGGACGTGCGCGACGGCGACCTGCTGACCAAGCTGGACATCCTCGCCAGCGGCGCGGTGACCGACGCCGGGGAATGGATCCGCGAGCGGATCGCCCTCGATTTCGCGTACCCGTGCGTGGAGGACCCTGACGAGCTGGCCAAGCTGGACAAGGGCCTGAGCCTGGGCGGTGTGGTCAAACGCAACCGCCACACGGTGGAGAAGGACGACCGTTTCACCAGCCGCCAGGACTACGTGCTCGGGTTCGACAACGCCGCCAAGCTGGAGCTCGTGGCCGCCCAGGTGGAGGACCTGCAGCAGGAACTGGCCAAGGCAGCCGAGCTGGCCCAGAGCCGCGAAGAATCCCACCAGGGCATGAGCCGGCAGCTCGACGCGCTGCGCCGCATCGCCGAGGACCACCGGCCCTGGGAGCAGGTGTCGGCTGCAGTGGCCGCCGAGGAACTCGCCAGGATTGAACAGCGGCTCAAGGACGCCCTCGCGGCCCAGGCGGACCTGGAACCGCTGCGCGCCAACATCGAAACGGCGCGGCAGAAACACCAGGCCAGCACCGAGGCCGCGGCCGTCCTGCAGAGCGAATACAAGGCACTCGACCGGCAGCTGAGCACCGCCGATTCGCTGCTGGAAGCCGCGCGTGCCCGCCTGGAGCAGGCGCCGCCGTCGGACGCCACCGTCACCGCGCTGGAACCGTACTTTGCGGACTTCGGCGACGTCAGCGAGATGCATGAGCTGGACAACCTGGCCAACCGCGTCCGGACCGCCCTGCTGGGGGAGCTGCACACCGCCGAGACGCGCGGGCAGGCCACCTCCGAGCGGCTGACCCGGATCTTCGAGGGCTTTGTGCGCGAGTGGGGCTCCGCGATCTCCGCGGACCACGGCACCTCCATCGGCGCGGCCGGGGAGTTCGAAGCCCGCTACCACGCCATCGTCAGCGACGGCCTGCCCGCGCAGGAGACCGAGTTCCGGCAGTTCTTCAACCAGCGCACGCACGAATCGTTCAGCACCCTGCTGCACCTGCTGGACGAGGAACGGCGCTCCATCACCAGCCGCATCCTGCCGCTGAACGGCATCCTGTCCGAGGTCAACTTCCACGAGGGCAGCTTCCTGGAACTCGACATCAAGCAGACGCTGCCCGCCACGGCGAAGCAGTTCAAGGACGCCATCCAGAATGCGCTGAAGGCCCGGCACACGCGGCCCGGCCGCGGTGCTGCGGACGCCGGCGGGGACGACGACGCCGAGCTCACCGCGCGCTACAAGACCCTGGAAACGCTGGTGAAGCGGCTGGGATCGCCCACGCCCGAGGACCGGCGCTGGCGCGCCGAGGTGCTGGACGTCCGCGGCCACCTGTTCATCCAGTGCAAGGAGCACCGGGAAGCCGGCAAGCGCACCGACGTCTACATGCACGCCGATACCGGCTCCATGTCCGGCGGCGAGCGGCAGCGCTTCACCGCGTTCATCATGGCCGCGGCGCTGAGCTACCAGCTGGGCATCGCCGAGCAGGGCTTCACCACGTACGGCACGGTGATGATGGACGAGGCGTTCGTGCTGGCGTCCGAGGAGTTCGCCGGCGCGGGCATCAAGGCGCTGCACGAGTTCGGGTTCCAGCTGCTGCTGGCCGCGCCGGAGAACGTGATCGACCTGTCCCGGCACCTGGGCTCCGTCACCGAGATCCTGCGGGACAAGCGCACCAACCGCTCCGGCGTGCTGACCGCCCCGGTGATCCGGCCCCAGGCCGGGCCCGGAGGGCGAATGGCGGTCCGAGGCCAACCCCGTGGACATCGTGCTCCGCTGACCGTTATTCAGCGGACCGCGGTGTTTATAACAAATCGATGGATATATTGTCCGGATGACTGTTGAGAGGGCGTTGTCCTGAGTGCCATGCTTGTCGGCATCAAACACAAATCGCCTTCATCCTCTTACCAAGGGTACATGCGGAACGCTGGGTCCTGCATCTGACGCCTGATGAGGTTGGCGGCGCTTCCCTTGAAAGGCAATATACAAATGCGCCCAGCACGCCGCGCCACCAACCTACATGGCGCTCACCGCCGTCGCAGCCCTCACCCTCGCAGGCTGCGCGGCCAACGTCTCGTCGGAAGCCCTGATTCCACCGGTCCCCGAAGGCCTCGGCAATACTACCGGCAGCTCCGACCCTCTCAACCGCGGCCGGCACGCCACAGCCGCCGACAGCCTGGGACCTACACCTTTCCGGACGGCCGGCTTTCCTTAACCAGCACCCGAAGGACTGGCGGGTGGAGCTCTTCGAGGCATCCGCCTCGCCCTTCGTGGGGACTGCCACGGTCTACGACCCCGCCGGCCGGATGCGGATCACCGTCTATACCGGCGAGATTGCCGACGTGGTAGCCGGCTCCGCGCCCGGACCGTGCTCGAGACGGACCCGGTCCTGGGCCTGCGGGGCCATGCTGTTCCAACGCCCCATTCGTCGTTCTTTGTTGATCGCAGCGGTGGCGCTGCACAGTATCGAATGGGTCTTACAGCAGGATTGCCGGTCTCGCCGGACGGTCAGGTGCAGAACGGGCTCATTATGCTCGGCAACCGCGTCCTGACTGCCGACGTGCTGTTCGACGGTCCGCCGTTCGCAAGTGATGATGCGGCGAAGCACTGGTACTGGGGAGCTGACGGCAAAACCCTGAAGGCTATTCTGATGAGCTTCACCTACCGCTGACCCCACCCCCGGACCGTCTTCACGTTGCCGGGTTTGACGCAGACGCTCTCTCACTTCTAAAGAAAGTGAGAGAGCGCTGAGGAATTTCCCACATTAATGAGAGAGCGTCCGCGCTTCACCGCATTAAGTAGTGAGAGAGCGTTTCAACTGGTGCAGGTGGTTGGGTAGGGGCCTGGGGGTGGTGCAGGCGTCGATCTGCGCCTGCACAATCGCTCCGTAATGTGCCACCAGTTCGTCGAAGTCCCAGCCGGCGAAGAGACCCAGGGTGCGGACGGTCTCACCGAAGCCGGCCATCAGGGCGGTCACGGTCGAGGCGAAACGGCGGTCCGGTGTGGTGTCCCCGATCAGCCGTGCGATGGCGGCGACGTAGCGTTCGCGGATGTCCGCCCGCGCGGCTTCGGGGTCGGGGGAGTCCAGGACGGCAAACGGAATGATGGCCCAGGGCTCCTGCACGCCGCGTTCCCGTCGCATCAGCACACGGAACACGAGCGCCCTGCCGAGTTCCGACGTTGGGACGTTCAGCTCGGCGAGCAGCGACTCGTTAGGCTGCACTGCGGCGTAGAGCTTTTCCTTGGACAGGAACAATTTCATGACCAGGGCGGCGGAGACTCCGGCGTCCGCGGCGATGTCCCGGACGGTGCACGGCGCGGTAGCCGCGTTCCCCGAAGAGGCGTCCGGCGGATTGGAGGATCGCGGCGTGGCTGGCGCTGCTCACGCGCTTGCCGGCATTCTGGAGTTTTCTGCCTGCGCGTCTCCGCTCGGCACGTCCAGGTCCAGGGTGACGGACTGGATGTCCAGGGCGACCTTTTGTGCCACAGTCTGAAGGGTCACGGGATGAAGCATGGTGACGACGTAGCGGCCGATGACGGGCAGCGGAAAGGCGTACGCGCCGTCGCCGTCCGTCCGAGTAGTGGCCACATGTCCACCGCTGGCCTCAAGGAGCGTCACCACGGCGCCGGCAACGGGCTTGCCCCCAGCCATGACGGAGCCGCCGAGCTCCAGGCGTTCCCGAAGCATGAAGTTCTGTTTTAGTGTGAGGCCGTCGAAGTCAAAGACCTCCGCCATGGGCGCCCAGCCGCCGGCATTTGCCACCATGAGGTATTTTCCGGCGCCGGGGAGCGCCACGGAGTAGTTGCCCTCGGCATCCACGCGGCTCCAGTCCACTGGCTCGCCGTCCGTCTGAAGGACCGTCACGACGGCGGGAACGAGGGGGCGGCGATCAGGCAGCGAGGACGCGCCCCTGCACCACAAGCTTCGACGGCGCCGGCAGCGGGCGCGGCCGCACGGCGGACGGCGGCGGCCCGCGGTATGAACACCGCGGCCAGCATTGAAGCGGCCGACGCCAGCGCGGCCAGCCAGAAAACGTCCTTGAACGCATCAAAGGACAGGGAGCGCGTGGTCCCGACCGTCATCGTGATTGAGGTGAAGACCGCGGCGACGGCGGCGCTCGAGGTCGAGGTACCGATGGACCGGACAAGGCTGTTCAGGCCGTTGGCGGAGGCCGTCTCGGTGATGGGAACTACGCCCATGATCAGTGTGGGCATGGCAGCATAGGCGATGGCCGTTCCCACGCTGACCACTGTCGAACCAACAATGACCCACGCGATGGAGTCGTAAAAGAAGACGCGGCCCACGTAGCCCACAATCATGACGATTGCTCCGGCAATCAGCGCAGGCTTACCGCCGAAGACCCGGATAATTCGCCCGGAAACTGGTGCGAAGACCACCATGGCTATCCCGGAAGGCAGCATGCACAAGCCTGCGGTGATCACCTCCAGCCCGAAACCGTAGCCTGTGCTGGTGGGCAGCTGGAGCTGCTGGGTAGTGAGAAGCATGTTGGCAAACATGGCGAAGCCAATGAGTAGCGAGGCCAGGTTGGTCATCAGCACGGGACGGCGACCGGACGTCCGCAGATCAACCATCGGCTGGCTGACTTTCAACTCATAGGGACCCAGACGGCCAACAGAATGGCCGCTGTGAGGAACAGGAGCAGGACCGGCTCGGATCCCCAGCCCCAGGAGCCGCCCTTGGAGATCGCCAGGAGCAGGGAAGCTAGCGCCGCCGACAGCACGAGCGCGCCTGCATAGTCGAAGCTCCCGGGCGTGCGGACCTTCGATTCCGGAACCACCAGCACCACGGCAAGGAGCAGCAGTGTCCCGTGCAGCTGCGGAAACCCAGAAGATCGAGGCCCAGCCCAGGCTTTCGTACAGCACACCCGCCAAGGGCAGACCCAGGGCACTGCCGATTCCCAATGTGGCACTCATCAGGGCCACCGCGGAACCCATTTTCTCCTTGGGCAGCTCATCGCGCATGATGCTGATGCCCACCGGAATCAGGGCAGACGCGAAGCCTTGGAGTGCCCGGCCGATGACCAGCCACACGAAGGCTCCGCCAACGGCTGCCAAAACAGAGCCCGCCACCATGATGGCCAGGCACACCACCATCATCTTGCGCTTGCCGTACATGTCCGCACTGCGGGAAACGATGGGAGTGGCCACGGCGCTGGAGAGCAGGGTGGCGGTTACCAGCCAGGAGGCGTCGTCGGCCGTTACGCCCAGTATCCCGGGGAAGTCAGGAAGAAGCGGCACCACCAGCGTCTGCATCAGAGCCACGAGCGTGCCGCTGAGGGCCAGGACGGCGGTGATGGCGGACGGAGACGGGCGCCGTCGCGATTCGGGGGCGTGGGAGCGCGGCATGGGCTGCTTTCAGATCTAGGAAGGGACAGCCGTAAAGGTACGGTTACCGCCATCCAGTGAACCACCGTTCACCCCACGCCAGCAATGTTGATTTGCTGTTTATTTCGTCACAGGACCAATTAGGCAACGCAAAGCTTTCGTAATGGCGGCGCAGGCTAGGCTACCCTTACTTAGGTTTGCATCATTCACCTAAGGAGTTCCGTGACTTCCCCCCTTTTCCCGTGGCCCCCGCGCCACCCGCCGCACGCTGTTCAAATCAGCCGGCAAGGCCGACTGCGGTCCTGGCCACAGCGGCGCTTACCCTGTCCGCCTGCTCCACCGGCCCCGCAGCCAGCACCTCTGACGCCAGCGCCTCCAGCTCAAGCACCGCACAGTTCCCGGTCACCATCAAGCACGTCTTCGGGGAGACGACCATCAAGGAACAGCCCACCGGCGTAGCCACCGTCTCCTGGGCCAATGACGACGTCGCCATTGCCCTCGGAGTCGTCCCCGTGGGCGTCCCCAGGAACGACTGGGGCGGCAACGAACAGGGCTCCACGCCGTGGAAGGATGCGGCCCTGCGAGAACTCGGCGCCGGCTTCGGCACGGAGAGGCCCCGGCCCAGTTCGACGAGACGGACGGCATCGACTTCAACGAGATCGCCAAGCTCACCCCGACGTCATCCTGGCCTCGTACTCCGGCCTGACCGAAGAGGACTACAAGACCCTCAGCCAGATCGCCCCGGTGGTGGCCTACCCCGGAGCTCGCGTAGGGAACCTCGTGGCAGGATCCACCTCCATCATCGGCCAGGCCCGGGCAGGACGCGGAGGCCGAGCAAACTGGTCTCCGACACCGAGCCACCATCAAGGACAAGGTCTCCAAGTACCCGCAGATCGCCGGCAAGAGCTTCATCTAGGCAACCTCGAGCCCGCATGGCTGAGGGCGTCAACGTCTACACCACCAACGACAACCGCCCCCGGTTCCTGAGCCCAGATCGGGATGAAGCTCGCTTCCGTGGTGGCGGACAACTCGACCGCCTCCAAGTAATTCTTCATCCCGGGTCCGCCGAGAAGGTCAACCAACTGGACTCGACATCCTGGTCACCTGGGTTCCGGACTGCCGCCACCACCGATGCCATCAAGGCAGATCCGTTCCTGGCCAGTTCCCGCCCTCAACAACGGCGCCCTCGTGCGATCCTGCAAGACCCGACGCTGTCCACCTCGGCATCCTCGCCGCTGTCCGGCCGTGGTCACTCGACGACGTTCTTGCGCACTTGCCAGCGCAGCGGACGCAGTGAAGTAAGCACCGTCCCATGACGGAAAGTACGACGACGGCGGCCGCCCAGGGGCGAGGTCTCGACCGCTTTGGCGTCGCCAAAGCGCCGGGATCTCACCTCTCGAAACCCCGACGCCGCCGCCCGCGCTCCCGGGGCAGGCAGGCAGCCTGGCTGCTGGCCGCCGTCGTCGTACTTGTTGTCCTGACCGCCGCTTCGGTGGCCCTCGGCGCCCGGGGACTTTCCCTCGCGACGGTCTGGCAGGCGTTCACCCAGTTCGATCCCGCCAACGGCGACCATGCGGTGGTTCACGCCCGCATCCCGCGCACGGTGCTCGGCCTCCTGGTCGGCGGGGCCCTGGGGCTGGCCGGCGCCGTGATGCAGGGGGTGACCCGCAACCCGCTGGCCGACCCCGGCATCCTGGGCGTGACGTCGGCGCCGCGCTGGCCGTGGTCACCGGGATCGCCTTCTTGGCGTCACCTCACCAGCGCCTACATCTTGGTCGCCTCATTGGCGCGCAGCGGCCGCCTTCGTCTACGCGCGTCGGCTCGTTGGGCCGCGGCGGAGCGACGCCGCTCAAGCTCGCGCTCGCCGGGCGCGGCACTCGACGCCGCGCTTAGTTCGCTCATCGAGCGTCATCCTGCTCCCGCCGGACACGTGATGAACGAGTTCCGCTTCTGGCAGATCGGCGGGGTGGCCGGCCGCGACTGGGAGTGGTCCTGCCGGGTCTCGCCCTTCCTTGTCGTTGGTGCCGCTGATCTGCCTTTGCGCCGGCCGAATCTCAACTCGCTGGCCCTGGGTGACGAGGTCGCGGCCGGACTGGGCGAGCGTGTCGGCCACACCCGGCGCTTGACCGCGCCGGGCTCCGTCCTGCTGTGCGGCGCCGTCACCGCGGTGGCCGGGCCGATCGGTTCGTCGGACTGGTCGTCCCACATGCTGCCGGCCGCTGATCGGGATCGACCACCGCTGGCTGCTGCCGTTCTCCCTCGTCCTGGCCGGCCTGCTGCTGGGCGCGGACGTGATCGGCCGCGTGGTCGCCGCTCCGGGCGAAGTTGGCGGCCGGCATCATCACGGCACTGGTCGGCGCGCCGGTCTTCATCTTCCTGATCCGCCGCGGCAAGGGGGCTGGCCTGTGAAGACCCTCAACGCTCCCGCCGGGATCGCGCGTACGGCCGACCCAACGCGCAAGCACTGGCCGAACTGCCGTCCCGCGTACTGCCCGGACCGCCTCCTCGGCTCGCCGTGGTCGTGCTGTTTTCCGCCTGATGTCCTGCTCGGCAGCTACACCGTGACCATCCCCGACTTCGTCACGATCCGGGTCGCCCACCTCACCGGCGGCGAACGGTCCCCGGCGCCTCCTTCATCGTGGTGGAGAACGCTGCCCCGGGCGGGCATGGCCATCCTGGTCGGGCTCGCGTTCGGCCTGTCCGGCGGTGTGTTCCAGACCATGCTGCGCAACCCGCTCGCCGCCCGACGTCATCGGCATCAGTTCGGGTGCGAGCGCGGCCGCCGTCGCCGCCATCGTGATCTTCAGCGCGACCGGTCCGGCCGTGTCGGGGCGGCACTGGCGGCGCCTGGCCATTGCCGCGGTCATCTACATCTCCCGCGGGCCTGCGCCGGAGTCAGGGGCGGCACCGTGGTCGTTCCGGGACCGGCTGGTCCTGGTCGGCATCGGGATCGCCGCGGTCTGCACGCCGTGGTCGACTACCTCATCATCCGGGCCGGACATCGGGACCTGCAGACGCGCACTGCGCTGGCTGACCGGCAGTCTCAACGGCGCACACTGGGACGCCAGGCCTGCTCGGCCTGGCGCTCTTGGCCCTGGTCCCCGCGGTCTTCACCGCTGCGCCGGGCCGCGCCGCAACCTGGAACTGGGCGATGACGCGGCGGCCGGCGCTCGGCGTACGGGTCGAGCGCACCCGCCTCACCATCGTCATCACCGCGGTCGGCCGACAGCGTTCGCGACGGCCGCGGCCGGCCCGATCGCGTTCGTCGCCTTCCTCTCCGGCCCGATCGCCGCCCGCTTCACCCGGAGAGCCGCCTGCCGGCGCCGGCCGCTCGTCGGTGCGCTGCTGGTGCTGCGGCCGACTTCGCCGCCACATTTCCCCCTTGCGTTCGGCACCGTGTACCCGGTCGGCGTCATCACCGGTGTGCTGGGCGCCCCCTACCTGCTGTACTCTGCTCGTCCGGACAACCGCACCGGAGGATCGCTGTGACCGACGCGCACTCCCTGGCTCGCACAGGCTCACCCTCGGCTACGGCGACCGCCCGTCGTCGACACGCTCGACCTCGGACGCTGCCGCCCGGCCGGATCACCACGATCGTCGGGGCCAACGCCTGCGGCAAGTCGACGCTGCTCCGGGCGATGGCCCGGCTGCTCAAGCCGCGGACCGGCAGGTCGTGCCCTCGACGGCAAGGAACTGCACCAGCTGCCCGACCAAGGAGGTGGCCCGCACCCTTGGCCTGCTGCCGCAGTCCCCGATCGCCCCGGAGGGCATCGTCGTGCCGCGACCTGGTGGCCCGCGGCCGGCATCCGCATCAGCGGATGCTTTCGCGGCTGGACCGCGGACGACGACGCGGCCGTGGCCGAGGCGCTGGAGCTCACCGAGACGCTGGACCTCGCCGACCGGGCCGTCGACGAGCTGTCCGGCGGCCAGCGGCAGCGGGTCTGGATCGCCATGGCCCTGGCCCAGCAGACCGACATCCTGCTGCTGGACGAGCCCACCACCTTTCTCGACGTGACCCATCAGGTCGAGGTGCTCGACCTGCTGACCGATCTCAACCGGACCGCGGCACCACCATGGCGATGGTGCTGCACGACCTGAACCTTGCCGCCCGCTACGCCGACCACCTGATCACCATCAGGCCGGGGCGGATCCTCGCCGCCGGCGATCCCGAGCGAGGTGCTCACCGCAGACCGGGTCCACACCGTCTTCGGCCTGCGAGTCCGGGTCATCCTCGACCCGATCTCCAGCACGCCGTTGGTGCTGCCGATCGGCCGCCACCACACCACCGCCAACGAACTGGAGCTCGTTTCATGAAGACCCGCGAAACTGCCGCCGCAAAGACCATGAACACCGAGCCCATGACCCTCGCTTTTGAGGTGACGGTTTCCTCGGTGGAGGAGCTCAGCCCCAACTTCCGACGCATCACCTTCGGCGGCTACTCACTGCGCGACTTCGGCGTTTCCCGGAGAGACGCAGGACCTGCGGATCAAACTGATGATCCCCTCGCTTGACGGCTCCGGCCAGCAGATCCCGCTGCCCGCCTTCGATATGAATGCCCTCCGGCTGGTACCAGGCATGGCTCGCGATGGACCCCGCCCTCCGCGGTTCGATGCGCACCTACACGGTTCGCGCGAACGCCCCTGGATGCGGTCTACCCGGAAATCGACGTGGACTTCGTGATGCACTTCGACGCCGATGGCCACGGCGGGCCGGCCGCCAACTGGGCGCAGACCGCCAGACCCGGCGATGCCGCTCACCATCATCGGACCCAACAACCGGCCGCGCAGTGCCAAACCGCCGAAACGTACGGCGGCATCGAATGGCGTCCGGGCCTGGCCCAGCGGGTGCTGCTCGCCGGCGACGAAACCGCCGTTCCCGCCATCTCCGCCATCCTTGAGAGCCTGCCGTCCTATATGAGCGGCCACGCCTTCCTGGAGGTCCCGGAGGCCGGTGACTTCCTGGATCTCAAGACCCGACGCCGACATCGAGATCACCTGGCTTGCCCGCGGCGCGGCCATCGGCCGCTCACGCCCGCACGGCGCAGCTGCTGCAGCAGGCCGTGCAGAGGGCGGTGCCGGTGCCCGGCTGGGTAGGCATCAAAGCGGCCGACGGCGGTGCGGGCCCCGAGCCCGAGGACGTCAACGTGGACGTGGACATCCTCTGGGAGACCCCCGCGCGGATGGAGACGGCCGAGATCGAGGCCAGCCGAGAACCCCGCCCTCCCCGCCGGTGCGATGCCCTTCGATGCCTGGATCGCCGGCGAAGCCGCCGTCATCAAGGACATGCGCCGGTACCTCGTACGCGACGTCGGCATTGATCGGAAGCAGGTCGCGTTCATGGGGTACTGGCGC
>CAVUHH010000009.1:0-13861 GCA_963741285.1 uncultured Actinomycetota bacterium | reverse complement strand
TGACCGCCGCTCCGGCAGCCTCCGCCTCGGTTGCAGCCGCGGGACGGCCGGCATCGAGGGGAAAGAGCCAGAAGACCTGGCACCCCAACAAGGCAACGACGGACAGCAGCAGCCACTTGCCCCTACCCAGTATCGCCAGGATCACGGCCACGGCTGCAGGGATGGCCAGCCAGGGCGTGAAGGACAGGAGCTGGACTACCAGGACGGGCCATTCGGCGGGGATCGCCCGGAATACGGAGAGCACCAGGACAGGCAAAGCCACCACGAGTGACAGCCAGCGGCATGCCAGGGCCAGGAAATTCCTGGCTGGGCTGCCGCCCGCTGCCGCCGGGGCGGGCGGCGGGGGAGTGACCGTAGCGTTGTATGGCGGCGCGTCAGTGGACCCGTGGGCCGAAGCAGTCATAAGTCCGAGTCTAGGCAGTGACCGGAGGATGGCGTGGCTTGCTGCCTATTCCGGCAGCAGGAGTTCCGCAAGAATGCCGGCATGGTCCGTGCCCGCCACGGCCACAGTCGTGAAATCCCGGACGCGGATGTCCGGGGTGACCAGAACATGGTCCACGGCAACAAAGGAAGGAATACGGGAACCCGCCGGCCAGGTGGGCGCCAGGCCCTTGCCTGATGCCTGCGCGGCGTCCGTCAGTCCGGTGGCCAGAAGACCCCGGAACTCGCGATGGTCGTGGCTGGCGTTGAAATCGCCCAGGAGGATGGCCGGCGAAGAACCGGGCAATCCCCTCCGGAGGTCGCCCAACTGCTGCAACTCCTGGCGCCAGTTGGGTATTTGTCCGGGACGGGGCGAGGCAACGTGGACGGCCGTCAGGTGAATGCCCCCGGCGACGCCCGGGACGGACACCACCGCCCTGCTCTGGTAGAAAGAACTTCCCGGCACGCGCTCTGAGATCTCCAGCGGAAACCGGGAAAAGATCGAACTGCCCACGCCGGCCCAGTCGACGTCCACGGCACGGTACGGGAAGGCGGCCGCGAGGCCGGCACCCTCAAGGGCCTCCAGGCCGAGAGGCTGCAGTTCAGGGAGTGCCAAGATGTCGACCTTCCGGGCACGTACCTCTGCCAAAAGGGTGGTGGAGTCAACTCCTGCGGCGCCGACATTGAGGGCCATGACGGTGACCAGGCGAGCCGGGGCGGGCGCGTGGGCGGGTCCCGCGGCCTGCGGCGCCATGCCGGTTCCACTGGGCACAAGGCGCGGCGCGACCATATGCAGCTGCACCAGCAGGAGGGCGGTAACCAACGCGGCCAGGATGGTACGGCTGAGCCGGGAATCGAGGCACACTGCCAGGACAGCGGCAGCGAGTGCCGCCGTCGTGATGGCAATGCTGGCCGGAAACAAGGACAGCAGCTGGATCCATGGGGTGCCGATGTCCACCTGTTGCAGACGCAGAATGGCCAGCGCGGCGCCCGGCAGGCAGAGGAGCGCCGCCGCAGCCCAGCAGAACCAGGCGCTGGCACGCCGGAACCGAATGCCCTGCCCGCGCGTACCGGCCGTCTGCATACCGTCCATTATTGGCCGCCGGCCGGCGCCTACCAACGAGCCGGGCCCCTAATCATCCCCCCTATCTCAGCGCGTATCCCAGCGCGGGCCGGGGAATGGCGGTGGACAGCCCGGCGATAGTAGACTCAAAGATGGCTACGACCCGGCTATCACCGGTGAGCTTCCGGAAGAACGCACTGGCCGCCAGGCACCTGGCAGCCTGTGTCACTAGACCCGGACGGGTATGCCCGTCACAGCAGTAATGAGCGGCCGGTACGACGCAGCCCCCTTGTGGAGCAGGTGGAGTGCCGGTAAGTGAGGTGGTACCGCGGTAAGCGTGCAGTCCCAGGACTGCGCAGGAGCCGTCCTCGCATCCTGAACGGAATCATCCAGCAACGGCTGGTCGGTTCACCAGCTCAACCCAGGATGTCGAGAATGACGTATTACCCCAAAGCCTCAGCTTCCCCGTCGGCCACTGCTTCGGGCGGCGCAGCCGCTGCTGTCTCCCACTCCGTGAAGTTCCCGGAGATCGAAGAGCGCATCCTGAAGTACTGGGACCAGGATGGCACCTTCCAGGCCAGCATCGACCAGCGCAGCGCGGACGCGCCCGGCGGCGAACCCGGCAGTAACGAATTCGTCTTCTACGACGGACCTCCCTTCGCCAACGGCCTCCCGCACTACGGACACCTGCTGACCGGGTATGCCAAGGACCTGGTGGGCCGCTACCAGACCCAGCGCGGCCGCCGGGTGGAGCGGCGCTTCGGCTGGGACACCCACGGCCTGCCGGCCGAACTGGAAGCCATGAAGCAGCTGGGCATGACGGACAAGACCCAGATCGAAGCCATGGGCATCGACAAATTCAACGACGCCTGCCGGGCCTCGGTGATGAAGTACGCGGACGAGTGGAAGAGCTACGTCACCCGCCAGGCCCGCTGGGTGGACTTCGATAACGACTACAAAACCCTCAACGTCGAATACATGGAGTCGGTCCTCTGGGCCTTCAAGCAGCTGCATGAAAAGGGCCTGACCTACAACGGCTACCGCGTCCTGCCGTACTGCTGGAAGGACGAAACGCCGCTGTCCAACCATGAACTGCGCATGGACGACGACGTCTACAAGAACCGCCAGGACCAGACCGTCACGGTCACGTTCCCCATCACGGCGGGGGAGTCCGCGCTGTCACAGCAGCTGGCCGGCGTGCAGGCGCTCGCCTGGACCACCACACCCTGGACGCTGCCCACCAACCTGGCGCTCGCCGTCGGGCCTGCCATCACCTATGCCGTGCTCCCTGCCGGCCCCAACGGTGTAAAGGCCGCCTCGCCCGACGCACCTGTCACCGGCAGTTTCCTGCTGGCCGCGGACCTGCTGGCCGCGTACGCCAAGGACCTGGGCTATGAGGATGTGGACTCCGCCGAGGCCGCCGTGACGTCAACCCACACCGGCGCCGACCTTGAGGGCCTGGCGTACCAGCCGCTGTGGAACGACTTCAGCGACGCCGAAAAGTTCGGAACCCAGAACGCCTGGCGCTTCCTGGTGGCCGACTACGTCACCACCACCGACGGCACCGGCATTGTCCACCAGGCTCCGGCCTACGGTGAAGACGACCAGAAAGTCTGTGAAGAGGCCGGCATCCCCGTGGTGCTGTCCGTGGACGAGGGCGCCAAGTTCCTGCCCCTGTTCAGCCACGGCGACCTGCATGACATCGTGGGCCTGCAGGTCTTCGAGGCCAACAAGCCCATCACCCAGGTGCTCCGCGCCCAGGGCCGGCTGGTCCGCCAGGCAAGCTACGAGCACAGCTACCCGCACTGCTGGCGCTGCCGCAACCCGCTGATCTACCGCGCGGTGTCCTCCTGGTACGTGGAGGTCACCAAGTTCAAGGACCGGATGTCCGAACTGAACCAGGACATCAACTGGATCCCGGGCAACGTCAAGGACGGCCAGTTCGGTAAATGGCTGGCCAACGCCCGCGACTGGTCCATCAGCCGCAACCGCTACTGGGGCAGCCCCATCCCGGTGTGGCAGTCCAGCGACCCCGAATTCCCCGCGCACCGACGTCTACGGCTCCCTGGCCGAGATCGAGGCCGACTTCGGCCGCCTGCCGCTGAACAAGGCCGGCCAGGTTGACCTGCACCGCCCGTTCATCGACGAACTGACCCGGCCCAACCCGGACGATCCCCGGACTCCCGAAGAGGGCCAGTCCGTGATGCGCCGCGTTGAGGACGTCCTGGACGTCTGGTTCGACTCCGGCTCCATGCCGTACGGCCAGGTCCACTACCCGTTCCAGAATGAAGCCTGGTTCGACACCCACAACCCGGCGGACTTCATCGTGGAGTACATCGGGCAGACCCGCGGCTGGTTCTACATGCTGCACATCCTCTCCACGGCGCTGTTCGACCGGCCGGCCTTCCGGAACGTCATCAGCCACGGCATCGTGCTGGGCTCGGACGGGCAGAAGATGTCCAAGAGCCTGCGGAACTACCCGGACGTTTCCGAGGTCCTGGACCGCGACGGCTCCGACGCCATGCGCTGGTTCCTCATGTCCAGCCCCATCCTGCGCGGCGGCAACCTGGTGGTCACCGAGCAGGGAATCCGCGACGGCGTCCGCCAGGTCATCCTGCCGCTGTGGAACGTGTACAGCTTCTTCACGCTCTACACGAACGCCGCGGACGGCGGCAAGGGCTACGACGCGAAGCTCCGCTACGACGGCTACGCCGACACCCTGGACCAGTACCTGCTGGCCAACACCGGCGACCTGGTCCGCAACATGACCGCGCAGCTGGACAGCTACGACATCTCCGGTGCCTGCGACGAGCTGCGCAGCTACCTGGACATGCTCACCAACTGGTACGTCCGCCGCAGCCGCCAGCGCTTCTTCGATGAGAGCGCTGACGCGTTCGACGCGCTCTACACCGCGCTGGAGACGGTGTCCCGCGTGGCCGCCTCGCTGCTGCCGCTGGTCTCCGAGGAGATCTGGCGCGGCCTGACCGGTGGCCGCTCCGTGCACCTGGCCGACTGGCCGGACGCGGACCTCTTCCCGTCCAACGCCGCGCTCGTGGAAGCGATGGACCGCGTGCAGCAGATCTGCTCCACCGGATCCTCGCTCCGCAAGGCAGCGAACCTCCGCGTCCGCCTCCCGCTGCAGGAACTGACCGTGGTGGCACCCGGCGCGGATGCGCTGGAAGGGTTCGCCGCCGTCGTCGCCGATGAACTGAACATCCGTTCGGTCCGCCTGCTCGACGCCGACAGCGCCTCCCCGGAGGAGTTCGGCATCGAGCAGAAGCTCGTGGTCAACGCCCGGGCCGCCGGTCCGCGCCTGGGCAAAAACGTCCAGCAGGCCATCAAGGGCTCCAAGTCCGGCGACTGGTCGGTTTCCGACGACGGTGTGGTCACCGCCGGCGGCCTGGAGCTGGAACCGCAGGAATACACGCTGGAAACCGTGGTGGCGGAGGCTGCGGAGGGCGCCGGTTCACGCGCGCGGCCGCAGTGCTGCCGGGCGGCGGGTTCGTGGTGCTCAACACCGAGGTCACCCCGGAGCTTGAAGCCGAAGGGCTGGCCCGCGACATGGTCCGCGCCATCCAGCAGGCACGCAAGGACGCCGGGCTGAACGTCAGCGACCGGATCCGGACCACCGTCACCGCCACCCAGACCGTGCGTCGACGCCCTGCTGGCCAACGCCGAGCTGGTCAAGGCCGAAACCCTGACCCTTGAGCTGGACACTGTTCCGGCGGAGTCCGGCAACCCCGCATCACCGTCGCAAAAGACAGAGGCCTAGGACATGACCGACGAATTCTCCGTAGAGAGTGTCTACGCCGAACTGCTGGGCCGTGCGCCGGAAAACAAGATGGAACCGCGGCTGGCCCCGCTGTTCCGGGCCATGGACGTGCTGGGGGAGCCGAACAAGGCGTTCCCGATCATCCACGTCACCGGCACCAACGGCAAGACCTCCACGGCCCGGATGATCGAGGCCGGGCTGCGTGCACACGGCCTGAGCACCGGCCGCTACACCAGCCCGCACCTGTCCAAGGTCACCGAACGGATCAGCATCGACGGCGCACCCCGTGCCGGACGAGACGTTCGTCCGGATCTGGGACGAGATCCGCCCGTACCTGCAGATCGTCGACGACGAACTCACAGCGGCGGGGGAGCCCCGGCTCACCTACTTCGAGTGCCTGACCATCCTGGGCTTCGCCGATCTTCGCCGACCAGCCCGTCAACGTGGCCGTGATCGAGGTGGGCCTGGGCGGCATCACGGACGCCACCAACGTGGGCGACGGCCAGGTCTCCGTGGTCACGCCCATCTCGCTGGACCACACCGACCTGCTGGGCGACACCACCGAGGACATCGCCTACGAGAAGGCCGGCATCATCAAGCCCGGCGGCTACCTCATCAGCGCGGCCCAGCCCGTGGACGCTGCCCAGGTACTGCTCGAAAAAGCCAAGGAAGTGGCAGTGCCCGTTCCGGTTCGAAGGCGTGGAATTCGGCGTCGAATCCCGGACCGTTGCCGTGGGCGGGCAGGTAGTCAGCATCCAGGGCATCGCCGGCCGCTACCCGGACCTGCTGCTGCCGCTGCACGGTGCGCACCAGGCCCAGAACGCGGCCGTGGCCGTGGCCGCACTCGAGGCCTTCTTCGGCGGCGAAAAGGAACTGGATGCCGAGGTGCTGCAGGAGGCGTTCGCCTCCGTCACGTCCCCGGGCCGGCTTGAGGTTGTCCGGACGGCGCCCACCATCATCGTGGACGCCGCGCACAACCCGGACGGCATCAGGGTTTCGGCCGAGGCCATCCAGGAGGCCTTCACCTTTACCCGGCTGGTGCCGGTGGTGGGTGTCCTCAAGGAGAAGGACGCCGAAGAGATCCTGCGCCAGCTCAAGGAATCCCTGGGCGACCTTGCCGAGGAGTACTGCTTCACCCAGTCAAACTCCCCGCGTGCCGTCCCGGCAGCCGAACTCGCGGAGCTGGCCGTGGAGATGGGCTTCGGGGAAGACAACATCCACATTGCGGAGAAGCTCGACGACGCCCTCGAGTGGGCGGTGGAGCGCGCCGAAGCCAACGATGACCTGTCCGGCGGCGTCCTGGTGACCGGTTCCATCACCCTGGTGGCAGAAGCACGGATCCTGCTCGGAAAGACGGAGGCTTAGCCATGGCAAAGCTGACCAAAGCCCAGCGGGAATGGCGCCCGGGGATGCCCAAGAAGCGCCGCTCCACCAAGGTGATGTTTGCCTCCACCGTGCTGCTGCTCGAGGCGTTTGTGGTCTTTTTTGCCACCCTTGCCGTGTTCGGCCTCAAACGCGGTGAATTCCCGCCCGCGCTGATCCTGGGGATCGGCATCGCCCTCAGCCTGGTGATGGTCTTCGCCTGCGCTGTGCTGTCCAAGCCGTGGGGCGTGGGGCTGGGCTGGATCCTCCAGATCGTGCTGATCCTCACCGGCATCGTGGAGCCCATGATGTTCCTGGTGGGCGCCCTGTTCGGCCTGGCATGGTGGTACGGGATCCGCACCGGCATCAGAATCGACTCGGAATCCGCGCAGCGCGAACGCGAACAGGCTGAATGGAACGCGGCGCACGGGGACACCCCGCCGGCCTCGTAGACTTATCCCGAAACCCCCACCAACGCATTGGAGCAACTGTGAGCATTGAGCGCACCCTCGTTTTGATTAAGCCCGACGGCGTGGCCCGCAACCTCAGCGGCGCCATCCTCGAGCCGCATCGAGGCCAAGGGATACACCCTCGCCGAGTTGAAGAAGGTTGACGCCAGCCGCGAACTCCTGGAGCAGCACTACGAGGAGCACGTGGGCAAGCCGTTCTACGAGCCGCTCGTGGAATTCATGCTCAGCGGTCCGGTAGTGGCCGCGATCTTCGAAGGCCACCGCGTCATTGAAGGCTTCCGCTCCCTGGCCGGAACCACCGACCCCACCACGGCCGCCCCCGGCACCATCCGTGGCGACTTCGGCCGCGACTGGGGCCTGAAGGTCCAGCAGAACCTGGTCCACGGCTCCGACTCCGTGGACTCTGCCGAGCGGGAAATCAAGATCTGGTTCCAGGGCTAAGGACCTGCACCAGCACGCCTCATCGAGGTAACAGTTAAGGCCAATGTCCCGACGCGGACATTGGCCTTAACTGTTACTGAGTTGCGGGGTGTTACTGGACAAGGGCTGCCTAGAAGCCTGAGGTTCCGGCGAACACCTGGATGAAGGCGAAGAAGATCGTGGCGATGACCGCCACGTAGAGCAGCGCGGTGATGATCCAGCCCGAATCGCCCAGGACGCGGGCCGCGCCTGCGGAAACCGGGATGACGCCGTGGGTGATGTTCCGGATGGTCACCCAGACGAACAGCGGGATCATGGCGGCCCACACAATCATGCAGAACGGGCACAGGACGTGGATGTCATAGAGGGCCTGGGACCACAGCCACACCACAAACGCGAAGCCCAGCGTGACGCCGGCCTGAAGCCCTGCCCAGTACCAGCGCGCGAACGTGGCCCCGGACAGCAAGGCCATCCCCACGGTGATGATGATGGCGAACGCCACAATGCCAATAAACATGTTGGGGAACCCGAAGACCGAACTCTGCCAGGTTTGCATCACCTGGCCGCAGGAGATCCACGGATTCACGTCGCAGACGGTGGTGTGGTTGGGATCCTTGAGGACCTCGAGCTTCTCCAGGACCAGGGTTCCCGAGGCAAGCCAGCCGATGGCACCGGTGATGACCATCAGCCAACCGAACGGCCGGTTGCGCGTCATGGGCGGTACGGAAGGCGAGTCCGCCGGTGACGGTTCGACGGCGGGGGAGGCGGCCGGCGTGTCCGTGCCGTGCGGGGAAATGCTGGGCATGGTGTGTGGGTCCTTTGCTTCGGGGTGCTCCTTGCCCGATTGTAACGCCGACACCTGAAGACGGTCTGCAGCCAAGGCATCCAGCCGGCGTGCACCTCCGCGGATCATTTGCCCCCGCTTCCGCAGCCTTTCAGCCCGGGTGTGAGAGAATGAACGTGGCTGGAGGCCGACCCACATTCGGACTCCGGTCCGGTGGCTTGTTTCAAGACCGCCAATGATGAGCAGGGCAGGCTTCGGATTCTCTGATCCGGCTTCCCGCAATTCCATTGGTCGGCACCTGGTTGTGGCATGTAGAACAACGGGTTTCAGGACACAGCCGACGGCTCCCACGGGCTGCCGCACCCCAATGCCGGTGCGAACCTGGGAGTATCCACTTGACTTCTGTCAACGCCTGCGGGTTTTGACAATATGTGCCCCAATGGGTGCCGGATGTGGCGGTACGTCAGGGGCAGGAGTGTTGCCACATATGGAAAATGAACAAGCACCAGCCGTTAACGCTGAAGCAGCGGCCCCGGAAGCCGCCGAGGCACCCAAGAAAGTCACCAGGACCCGCCGTAAAGCAGCTCCGAAGGCAGCCGAAGCAGCAGCACCACACCGGATCCGAGGCTCAGCCCGACGCCGAAACTGCTGCGCTGCTTGAGTCAGTTGCCGTGGTAGAGGCCGCCCCGGAAGCCAAGGCCCCCGTCCGCCGGACCCGCGCGCCCGCAAGAAGCCCGAAGCCGCGGAACCGCTGCCCGCGTTCGCCGTCGAGGCCACCGAAGCATCTGCCACCGAAGCGCCGCACCGGGCCTGCTGCCGCGGAGCCCCCAGCCGAAGCCCAGGCCACGGAGGTTGCAGCCGACGCAAAGCCCGTCCGCCGCCGTCGCGTTGCCACCCGCAAGACCTCAGCGCCGGACGTCGCAGCCCGCGTGCAGCGCCGGACGCGCGCCGTGCCGGAAGACGCCGCCGTCGAAGGCGTGCCCGCGGAGGCCCCGGCATCGCCGGAAGCCGCTGCACCCGCAGCGACCACTGCAGCAGCGCCCGCTGCCACGTCGGTAGCAGCCCCCGCTGCCGCCGCAGAAACCCCGGCACAGGCCGCTCCGGCTGAAGAGCCGGCCGCGGCGCCCGCAAGCCCCTTCGGTTCGCTGTTCCTGGAACCGGGCTCGGCAACATCGGTGCTCTTCCAGGCCCCGGACCTGACCACCGTCGTCCGGCCTGTTCCCGCAGCTGCTGTGGAAGAGCCGGAAGAGGACGACGCCGAAGAGGGCGAAGCGGACGACGCCAACAGCCGCCGCAGGCGCCGCAGCCGTGGCCGCCGCGGGCGCACCCGCACCGGCGAAGGCGAGGCTGACGCCGAGACCGAGGGGTCCGATGCCGACCAGGACGGTGGCGAGGACGAGGAAGAAACCAGCGGCCAGGCTGACGAAGGAGTGACGTCACGCCGTCGCCGCCGCCGCCGCCGTGGCGACCAGGACCTGGAACTGACCGGTGGAGAAGGCGACGACCCGCCCAACACGGTCACCCGTGTCCGCGCTCCGCGCGCTGTCACCGAAGCGCCGGTCAACAACCGGGTGACCAGCGTCAAGGGCTCCACCAGGCTGGAAGCGAAGAAGCAGCGCCGCCGCGAATCCCGCGACACCGGCCGTCGCCGCACCGTCATCACCGAAGCTGAGTTCCTTGCCCGGCGTGAATCAGTGGACCGGCAGATGATCGTCCGCCAGCGCGACGACAGAATCCAGATCGGCGTCCTGGAAGACGGCGTCCTGGCCGAGCACTTTGTCTCCAAGACCCAGCAGGACTCCCTGATCGGCAACGTCTACCTCGGCAAGGTGCAGAACGTCCTGCCCTCCATGGAAGCGGCGTTCGTTGACATCGGACGCGGCCGCAATGCTGTGCTGTACGCCGGTGAAGTGAACTGGGAATCCGTCAACCTCGAAGGCAAGCAGCGCCGGATCGAAAACGCGCTGAAGTCCGGCGATACCGTCCTGGTCCAGGTCACCAAGGATCCCGTGGGCCACAAGGGCGCGCGCCTGACCAGCCAGATCTCCCTCCCGGGCCGTTACCTTGTCTACGTGCCCGGCGGCTCCATGACCGGCATCTCCCGCAAGCTGCCCGACGTCGAACGCAACCGCCTCAAGCGCATCCTCAAGGACCGCCTGCCCGAGCACGCCGGTGTGATTGTCCGGACCGCGGCCGAAGGCGCCTCGGAAGAGGAACTCACGCACGACATCAACCGGCTGCGGGCGCAGTGGGAGGGCATCGAAAGCCAGTCCACGTCCACCAAGATCCTGGCCCCGGAACTGCTCTACGGCGAACCGGACCTCACCATCAAGGTGGTCCGCGACGTCTTCAACGAGGACTTCTCCAAGCTGATCGTTTCCGGTGAAGAGGCCTGGGACACCATCGAGGCCTACGTCACCTACGTTGCCCCGGACCTGGTGGGCCGCCTGGAAAAGTGGACCAAGGACCAGGACATCTTCGCCGCATGGCGGATCGACGAGCAGATCCACAAGGCGCTGGAACGCAAGGTCTTCCTGCCCTCCGGCGGCTCGCTGGTCATTGACCGCACCGAAGCCATGACTGTGGTGGACGTCAACACCGGCAAGTTCACCGGCAGCGGCGGCAACCTCGAGGAAACCGTCACCAAGAACAACCTCGAAGCGGCCGAAGAAGTGGTCCGGCAGCTCCGGCTCCGCGACATTGGCGGCATCATTGTCATCGACTTCATCGACATGGTCCTTGAGTCCAACCGCGACCTGGTGCTCCGCCGCATGGTGGAATGCCTGGGGCGTGACCGCACCAAGCACCAGGTGGCCGAAGTGACCTCGCTGGGTCTGGTCCAGATGACGCGCAAGCGCATGGGCACCGGGCTCCTGGAGGTCTTCGGCGAGCAGTGCGAAACCTGCGCTGGCCGTGGCATCGTCACCCATGACGATCCCGTGGAGCACCGCCGCGCCAACACCGTTGCCGCCGAACACCACGTGCAGCGTGCGGACAGCCGCCCGGACACCCAACGTGCGGACAGCCAGCGTGGCGACACGCAGCGCCCGGACGCCCAGCAGGGCGGCCGGACCGACCGGAAGCGCCGCCGTGGCCGCGGCGGCCAGCCCCTGGAGATGGCACCGGCAGCTCCGGTGCAGATCCACACGGTCCACCCGGAGCCCAGTGACGCCGAGCGCCACGCCAAGGCGGAGGCTACCAGGGCAGCCCTTGCCAACATTGCCGCCGCAGCCCACGCAGCCCACCTGCACGACGACGAAGTGGCCCAGGCCGCAGCGGCGGGCCGGGTTTCCGGCGCGGAAGCCCCGGCTCCTGCACCGGCAGAGCGGCCAGAGACGGACAACGGCCGTCCTGCCGCCGTGCTGACCTTCGGCGGCGAGCAGGTAGTGCTGCCGTTCGTGGAGCACCACGAGGACCAGCCGCAGGCCCCCGCGCTGACCCTTGACCGCCTCGCGGAGGCCTTTGCCAAGCTCGGCGGGCCGGTCCCCGAAACCGAAAGCACGCCGGCCGAAAGCAGGCCGGCCGAAGGCCAGCCCGCCGAGGTCAAGCAGGCCAGCCAGCAGGCGGCCAACCAGCCGGCTGCAGCGCCTGCCCGGCAGGTTCCTGCCGCGGTGGAGAAGGACTACTCCGACCACACCGAAGAGCCCCGTGCCCGCCGGCCGCGGCGGAACCGCAGTGCCAGCCGTGCCCAGGGCGCAGCCAACGCCACCACCGTGGAGCATCACGAACCCGTCCCGGTAGCGTCAGCGGGACATACCCACGCCGCGAAGGCGCCGGAGCCCGCCAACGCTCCTGCCAAACCGGCAGAGGCCAGCGCGCCGATCATCCTGGGCGTAGGGGTTCCTGCCTCAGAGCTCTAATCCTTCGCAGGAAGACATGGGTCTGAATGCCCGGACACGTCCTTCACGGGGCGCGTCCGGGCATTTTGCGTTCCGGCTTCATCTGGGGCGCCGGCACCGCGGAAACGCTAGGGTGGGGTTACCGACACGGGGTGCCGCGCAAAGAGCCGGCTGAGATCCAGACCCGTTGAACCTGTCCGGTTAGCACCGGCGAAGGGATGTCTCTCTTGGCTTCGACCTATGTCCTTCCTCCCGCAACGCCCGCAACACCCGCAACCCCCGATATGCAGGCGGGCCCGGCTGCCCGCCCTGCACGTGGACCATCCACGCCAGTGGACGTCCTGTGCGATACACCGCGGGTGCTGTCCATTGCCGGATCGGATCCGTCCGGTGGCGCCGGCATCCAGGCCGACCTCAAAAGCATTGCCGCCCTGGGCGGCTACGGCATGGCCGCCATTACGGCCCTGACGGTACAGAACACCCTCGGCGTCCAGGCGGTCCACGTACCGCCTGCCGCCTTCCTGGGGCAGCAGCTTGATGCCATCAGTGACGACATCACCATCGACGCCGTCAAGATCGGGATGCTGGGCAACGCGGACGTGATCGACGTGGTCCGCAGCTGGCTGGAAAAGGTGCGTCCCGCCGTCGTGGTTCTTGATCCGGTGATGGTAGCCACGAGCGGTGACCGGCTGCTGAGGGAATCGGCCGAGGCTGCCCTGCTGGCCCTGCTGCCGCTCGCGGACCTGATCACGCCCAACCTCGCGGAGCTTGCCATCCTGGTGCGGGAGCCGCTGGCGCGGGACTGGGCAGATGCGCTGGAGCAGGGGAAACGGTTGGCCGCGGCCACCGGTGCCACCATCCTGGTCAAGGGAGGCCATCTCGACGGCGATGCCTGCCCGGATGCCCTGGTCAACGCCGGCGGACTCCTCTCCCGGCCAGTGGTGGAAGTGGCCGGAGACAGGATCCCTACCCGCAACAGCCACGGCACCGGCTGCTCGCTGTCTTCTGCCATGGCTACGGCACAGGCCAGGCTGGGGGACTGGGAAGCCTCGCTGCGGCAGGTGAAGCCATGGCTCGCTGGCGCGCTGCAGGCTTCCGGCCAGCTGGAGGTCGGGGCAGGCAACGGCCCCATCAACCACTTCCACCATCTGCAGCAGCCCCTCGCTGCCGGGGAATTCGCTGCGGCGCTGCGCCAGGCAACGGCCCCGTACCTTGAGGCCATCTACGGACTGGAATTCGTCCGCGGCCTGGCGGCGGGCACGCTGGCGCAACATCAGTTTGCCTACTACCTCGCCCAGGACGCCATCTACCTCAACGGCTATTCAGTGCTTGCCCGCGCCAGTGCGCTGGCGCCGACAGAAGCCGAGCAGCTGTTCTGGGCCCGGTCCGCCCAGCAATGCCTGGAAGTCGAATCGGAGCTGCACCCAACTGGCTCAGCACGCGCACCGTGGAGCACGTCGTGGGTCCGGTCACCAAGTCCTATGTGGACCATCTGCTGGCAGCCTCAGCCTCCGGGAGCTACGGAGTGCTGGTGGCGGCCCTCCTGCCGTGCTTCTGGTTGTATGCCGAGGCGGGTAAAACGCTTCACGCCCAGTTCCTTGATGCGGCGCCCCGGCGGCGCACCCTTACGCCGAGTGGCTGCGGACCTACGCCGATGAGGACTTTGCCCAGGCCACCCGCGAGGCGATAGCCATGGTTGATGACGCGGCACGGAAGGCGACTCCGGGGATG
>CAVUHH010000008.1:0-31365 GCA_963741285.1 uncultured Actinomycetota bacterium | reverse complement strand
TGCTAAGATTTTGAGTTTGTATGGCGCCTTTCGTGCGCCGACATCAACCTCGTAAACAATCGTGCCACGGCATAGTGCCCCCTCGCGCTTCGGACCTGTCCGAAACCGCCTGGGAAGCAAATGTTTTTGGCACGGGAGTTTAGGCCTGGTCTGGCAAAATCCAGGCAGGTCAAGAGACACCCCGATCAACCGTTCCGCAAGGCTCATTCCGTAGGAAGATTTTCGGTCTGAGAACCGGCGCGACGCAAGGAGTAAATAGTGATTCAGCAGGAGTCGCGACTCAAGGTCGCCGACAACACGGGTGCTAAGGAAATCCTTACCATTCGCGTTCTCGGTGGATCTGGCCGTCGCTACGCAGGCATTGGCGACGTCATCGTCGCTACCGTCAAGGACGCAATTCCGGGCGGCAACGTAAAGAAGGGCGATGTTGTTAAGGCAGTCATCGTCCGTACCAAGAAGGAACGCCGCCGTGCGGATGGTTCCTACATCAAGTTTGACGAGAACGCAGCTGTGATCCTGAAGGCTGACGGTGACCCCCGCGGTACCCGTATCTTCGGACCGGTTGGTCGTGAACTCCGTGACAAGAAGTTCATGAAGATCGTTTCTCTGGCTCCGGAGGTGCTCTAGTCCATGGCTAAGATCAAAAAGGGTGACCTCGTTCAGGTCATCACTGGCGCCAAGGCTGAGCGCGGCGGCGACAAGGGTAAGCAGGGCAAGGTTCTGCGCGTATTCCCGGAGACCAACCGCGTGTTGGTTGAAGGCATTAACCGCGTAACCAAGCACACCAAGGTCGGTCAGTCGCAGCGCGGCACCAAGACCGGTGGCATCGAGGTCGTAGAAGCTTCGATCCACATCTCCAACGTGGCTCTGGTTGACCCGTCCACCAAGAAGCCCACCCGCGTCGGTTTCCGCACCGAGACCGTTGAGCGCGATGGCGTGAAGCGCGAAGTGCGTGTCCGCGTGGCCAAGAGCTCCGGGAAGGACATCTAATGACTGAGACTCTCGAGACTCCGGCAACGAAGATCGTTCCTCGTCTGAAGACCAAGTACGCCGATTCCATCAAGAGCACGCTCATTGAGGAATTCAAGTACGACAACGTCAACCAGGTTCCCCGCCTGGTGAAGGTCGTTGTGAACATGGGTGTTGGAGATGCCGCCAAGGACTCCAAGCTGATCGACGGCGCTGTCCGCGATCTGACCCTGATCACCGGCCAGAAGCCGCAGGTAACCAAGGCCCGCAAGTCGATCGCACAGTTCAAGCTGCGCGAAGGCATGCCCATCGGCGCACACGCAACTCTGCGTGGAGACCGCATGTGGGAATTCCTGGATCGTCTGGTCACGCTGGCTCTGCCCCGTATCCGCGACTTCCGCGGCCTCAGCGGCAAGCAGTTCGATGGCAACGGCAACTACACCTTCGGTCTGACCGAGCAGGTTATGTTCCACGAAATCGACCAGGATTCCATCGACCGCACCCGCGGTATGGACATCACGGTTGTTACCACTGCCAAGACCGATGACGAAGGCCGCGCGCTGCTGAAGGCGCTTGGTTTCCCGTTCAAGGCCGAAGACTAATCTAACTACGTAACAGGTCCTTCGCTGAGCGCTTTGCGGCCGCAGCGAGGAAACCGTTATGAGGAAGGGCAAGAGCCCAACATGACAATGACAGATCCTGTCGCAGACATGCTTACGCGTCTGCGCAATGCAAACTCGGCATACCACGATTCCGTGTCCATGCCGTACAGCAAGCTCAAGGCACGCGTTGCCGACATCCTGAAGGCCGAAGGTTACATCGCCTCCTGGAAAGAAGAAGACGCTGAGGTTGGCAAGAAGCTGACCCTCGAGCTCAAGTTCGGTCCGAACCGCGAGCGTTCAATCGCTGGTGTTCGTCGTATTTCCAAGCCGGGACTGCGTGTTTACGCAAAGTCCACCAACCTGCCGCACGTGCTCGGTGGCCTGGGTGTCGCAATCCTGTCCACCTCTTCCGGCCTCTTGACTGATAAGCAGGCCGGCAAGAAGGGCGTGGGCGGCGAAGTCCTCGCCTACGTCTGGTAACGGGAAAGGAAGAGAATAATGTCACGTATTGGACGTCTCCCCATCACCGTTCCTGCCGGCGTTGAGGTCAAGGTTGACGGCTCTGTCGTCAGCGTCAAGGGTGCCAAAGGCGAGCTGAACCACACTGTGGCCAGCCCGATCGAGGTTTCCCTGGAAGCAGAGACCCTGACTGTCGCCCGCCCGAACGACGAGCGCGCCTCCCGTTCACTCCACGGCCTGACCCGCACCCTGATCTCCAACATGATCGAGGGCGTTACCAAGGGCTACGAGAAGAAGCTTGAAATCGTTGGTACTGGTTACCGCGTTCAGGCCAAGGGATCTGACCTTGAGTTCGCTCTCGGCTACAGCCACCCGGTAAATGTCACCGCACCGGACGGCATCACCTTTGCAGTTGAGACCCCGACCAAGCTCTCTGTTTCAGGTATCAACAAGCAGCAGGTCGGCGAGGTTGCTGCCAACATTCGCAAGCTGCGGAAGCCGGACCCCTACAAGGGCAAGGGCATTCGCTACGCAGGCGAAGTCATCCGCCGCAAGGTCGGAAAGGCTGGTAAGTAACCATGGCCATCTCAATTAACAAGAAGCGTACGAACAAGAGCAAGTCTGCTTCGCGCAGCCGCCGCCAGCTTCGTATCCGCAAGCGCATCTCCGGTACGGCTGTACGTCCTCGTCTGGTCGTCAACCGTTCCGCACGCCACGTATTCGTCCAGGTTGTCGATGACACCAAGGGCCTGACCGTAGCGAGCGCCTCCACACTGGAAGCCGACCTTCGTGCATTCGAAGGCGACAAGACCGCCAAGGCCAAGCGCGTTGGCGAGCTCGTTGCCGAGCGTGCGAAGGCTGCCGGTATCGAAGCTGTTGTCTTCGACCGCGGTGGTAACAAGTACCACGGCCGGATCGCTGCTGTCGCTGACGGCGCACGTGAAGGTGGGCTGTCACTGTGACGGAAGCAAACAAGGAAAAGGACACTGTGTCTGCAGATCAGAAGGCGACTGAAGCCGTAGCTGCTCCGGCCACTGAGACCACTGCTCCCGCAGCCGCTGCCGATGACCGCCGTGGTGGCGCTCGTCGTGGCGAGCGTGGAGACCGTGGCCAGGGCCGCGGCGACCGTGGTGGCCGTGGCGGCCGCGACGGCGGCCGTGAAGCTGAGAAGAGCCAGTTCGTAGAGCGCGTTGTCACCATCAACCGCGTTTCCAAGGTGGTCAAGGGTGGTCGTCGCTTCAGCTTCACCGCTCTGGTCGTCGTTGGTGACGGTAACGGCATGGTCGGCGTTGGCTACGGCAAGGCTAAGGAAGTTCCTGCCGCAATCGCGAAGGGCGTAGAAGAGGCCAAGAAGTCCTTCTTCCGCGTTCCCCGCATTGGCAACACCATCCCGCACCGCGTTCAGGGTGAGGCTGCTGCAGGCGTCGTAATGCTGCGTCCGGCTTCCGCCGGTACCGGTGTTATCGCCGGTGGCCCGGTCCGTGCAGTACTGGAGTGCGTGGGCATCCACGACATCCTCTCCAAGTCGCTCGGTTCCTCCAACGCCATCAACATCGTTCACGCGACCGTTGATGCCCTGAAGCGCCTCGAAGAGCCGGCAGCAGTGGCAGCACGCCGCGGCCTGCCCCTCGACGAGGTTGCTCCGCCGGCAATGGTGAAGGCAATCCTGAACCAGAAGGCGGGTGTCTAAGTCATGGCTAAGAACCTGATTCCCTCCGACGCCCAGTTGGAGATCACTCAGATCAAGTCCGTCATTGGCGGCAAGCAGAACCAGCGCGACACCCTGCGGTCCCTCGGCCTGAAGCGGATCGGACACACCGTTGTCCGCACCGCCGACGCCGTGACCGTTGGAATGCTCAACACGGTTCCGCACCTGGTAAAGGTAGAGGAGGCGAAGTAAATGGCAGAGAAAAACACTGCCGAGAAGGCACAGGGCGCGGCTGCTGAGAAGCAGAACGCTCTGAAGGTCCACCACCTGCGTCCCGCCCCGGGTGCCAAGACCGCCAAGACCCGTGTTGGTCGTGGTGAAGGTTCCAAGGGTAAGACCGCTGGTCGCGGTACCAAGGGTACGAAGGCCCGCTACCAGATCAAGGCTGGCTTTGCCGGCGGCCAGCTGCCGCTGCACATGCGCCTGCCGAAGCTGCGCGGCTTCAAGAACCCGTTCCGGGTTGAGTTCCAGGTTGTAAACCTGGACAAGCTCAACGAGCTGTTCCCGGAAGGTGGCGCAGTCACCGTGGAGAACCTGGTCGAAAAGGGTGCCGTTCGCAAGAACCAGCCCGTCAAGGTGCTTGGCACCGGCGACATCACCGTCAAGGTTGACGTCACCGCCCACGCATTCTCGGCCAGCGCCACAGAAAAGATTGCTGCAGCAGGCGGAAGCACCACCGCTCTCTAGCGAGACGGTGGGCTGAAGCCCGTTGCTGACTCCCGGCGTGCAGGACCCCAGGGCCCTGCACGCCGGGAGTTTCTTCATATCCGCCCGCCGAATATTTCCCGCCGCCCGTCGCGCGGTTGACCCTGCGGATTATTCGCAGGACGCATCCACCCGTTAGACTCGGTTGTTGGGATTATTGAGACCCATCACACCACGCTTATTTACAACACAGGAGGACGCTTGCTTAGCGCATTTGGCCGGGCCTTTCGCACGCCTGATCTGCGACGCAAGTTGTTGTTCACGCTGGGAATCATCACAATCTTCCGCTTGGGTGCCTTCATTCCCTCGCCTGGTGTGAACTACCAGAATGTCCAGCAATGCTTGCAGAACGGTCAGACCGCAGGCGGGCTCTACCAGCTCGTCAACCTGTTCAGCGGCGGTGCATTGCTACAGGTGTCCATCTTCGCGCTGGGCATCATGCCGTACATCACGGCCAGCATCATCGTGCAGCTGCTCCGTGTGGTCATTCCCCGGTTCCAGCAGCTGTATGAGGAGGGCGCCTCCGGGCAGTCCAAGCTCACGCAGTACACGCGGTACCTCACCATCGCCCTGGGCCTGCTGAACGCAACGACGCTGGTCTCGCTTGGCCCGTTCAGGGCCAGCTGCTTCCGGGCTGTGCCCTGCCGATCATTCCTGACGACAGCATCATCACCACGATCCTGCTGATCATCACCCTCACCGCCGGCACCGGGCTCATCATGTGGATGGGCGAACTCGTCACCGAAAAGGGTGTGGGCAACGGAATGTCGCTGCTCATCTTCACCTCCATCGCAGCGACGTTCCCCACGTCCCTGGGCGCCATCTGGACCTCGCAGGGTCCGGGCACGTTCTTTATGGTCCTGGCCATCGGCCTGGTGACCGTAGCCCTGGTGGTGTTCGTGGAGCAGTCCCAGCGCCGCGTTCCGGTGCAGTATGCCAAGCGCATGATCGGACGCCGCACCGTGGGCGGCACCAGCACGTACATTCCCATCAAGGTGAACATGGCAGGCGTGATCCCCGTGATCTTCGCTTCCTCCATGCTTTACCTGCCGGGACTGATCTCGCAGTTCAACCAGCCCAAGGCCGGTGAACCGCTCCAGCCGTGGGTTGAGTGGATCAACAACAACCTGACCCGTGGCGACCACCCGATCTATATGGCGCTGTACTTCGCCATGATCGTGTTTTTCACATACTTCTACGTCGCGATCACCTTCAACCCTGAAGAGGTCTCCGACAACATGAAGAAGTACGGCGGTTTCATTCCGGGTATCCGTGCCGGTAAACCGACCGCGGACTACCTGCAGTACGTGCTCTCCCGGATCACGCTGCCCGGCGCCCTGTACCTGGGCTTCGTGGCGCTGATTCCATTGGTTGCACTGGTACTGATCAACGCGAACCAGAACTTCCCGTTCGGTGGCACCTCGATCCTGATCATGGTGGGCGTTGGCCTTGAGACCGTCAAGCAAATAGATGCGCAACTACAGCAACGTCACTACGAAGGGCTTTTGCGATGACGAAAATGTTGATTATTGGACCGCCCGGTTCCGGTAAAGGAACCCAGGCAGAACGTATTTCCGAGCGCCTCGGTGTCGTGGCGATTTCCACCGGTGATATCTTCCGCGCCAATGTAAAGGGCGAAACGCCCCTTGGCATCGAGGCCAAGAAGTACATGGACGCAGGGGACTTCGTTCCGGACAGCGTGACCAACAAGATGGTCCGCGACCGCCTCAGCGAGGACGACGTCGAAAACGGCTTCCTCCTGGACGGTTACCCGCGCACCACCGCGCAGGTTGATTACCTCGACGGCATCCTCGCCAACAGCGAAGAAAAGCTCGACGTCGTCCTGCAGCTCACGGCCGACGACGAGGAACTCGTTTCCCGCCTGCTGGGCCGCGCCAAGGAAACCGGCCGGAGCGACGACAATGAAGCCGTAATCCGCCACCGCCTGGACCTCTACCACGAGCAGACCGAAGCCGTTGTGGCCAAGTATGCCGAGCGCGGCATCCTGACCCAGGTTGACGGCATCGGCGGCATCGACGAGGTCACCGACCGCGTCATGTCCGCCATCAAGGCCGCTCAGGCCGCCTGAGCCAGGCAAACAGCATTTCGAGGCTCCTCCCGGCACCCGGGAGGAGCCTCAGCCATTGAAAGGACACACCATGGCCTTCGGCCAGCCCCGTATCGAATACAAAACCAACGCCCAGATGCGCACCATGCACGAGGCCGGCCTGGTCCTGAGCCGTGCACTGGATGCCGCCGTCGCGGCTGCGGTGCCCGGCGTCACCACCAAGCACCTGGACGACGTCTTCGCCGCAGTGCTGAACGAGGCCGGTGCCAAGTCCAACTTCCTGGGCTACCACGGCTTCCCGGCCACCGTCTGCACGTCCGTGAACGAGGAAGTGGTCCACGGCATCCCCGGCGGCAAGGTCCTCAACGACGGCGACATCATCTCGATCGACGGCGGCGCGATTGTTGACGGCTGGCATTCGGACTCCGCGCGGACAGTCATCGTGGGCACGGCCGATCCCGAGGACCAGCGGCTCTCCGACGTCACCCAGGCGGCCATGTGGCACGGCATCGCGGCGCTGGCCAAGAGGGGCCACGTCGGCGACGTCGGCGCGGCCATCGATGACTACGTGTCTTCAGTCCCGGGCAAGCCGCTGGGCATCCTGGAGGACTACGTGGGCCACGGCATCGGCTCCGAGATGCACATGGCACCGGATGTGCTGAACTACCGGACCAGCCACCGCGGCCCCAAGGTCAAGGCCGGGCTGTGCCTTGCCATTGAGCCCATGCTGGTCCGCGGCAGCATCGACACCGCTGTCCTGGCCGACGACTGGACCGTGGTGACCACTGACGGCCAGCGCTCCTGCCAGTGGGAACACTCCGTGGCCGTCCACGACCGGGGGATCTGGGTCCTTTCAGCGCCCGACGGCGGCGCGGAGCACCTGGTGCCGCTCGGCGTCACGCCGGTGCCGATCCCGTAGGTCTCGACGCGCACTTTCCCCTGCGACACAGAAAATCCCTGGGGACACCGGAATACGGGTGTCCCCAGGGATTTTGCGTGTCGCGCGAATTAGCGCGTCGAAACCGGGTCGCTCAACGGGCGGCGTCAGGCTTTGAGCTTCGGCTTGACGTCCTTGGTGTAGATCCCCTCCAGCGTTGCCTTCAGCTCGGTCATGGTGGCCTTGACGTCGCCCTGCTGGGTCAGGATCTTCGCCGCGGCCTTGGCCATCTCCTGGTCGGCGCCGGGCAGGAACGCGCGGGCGTTGTCCTGGACCCTGGTCACGGCCAGCTGGTCCATGGCGATCTTGATCTGCGGGGTCTTGGCCAGCACCGCGGTCATGTCGGCGGACGTCCGCGGTGGGCATGTAGCCGGTGGCGGCGGAGAACGTCCGCCGTGTTCTCCGGTTCGGTCATGAACTTCAGGAACATGGCTGCGGCCAGCTGTTCCTCCTTGGTGACGCCGCTGGGGATGCCCAGGCCCGGCCCCGCCGGTGGGGCAGACTCCGGTCTGTCTCCTTCGGACCCGCCCGGCAGGAACCCGACGCCGACGTTGAACGTGGCGGACTTCAGGATGCCGATCAGCGATCCCGTCGAAGACATCGTGGCCGAGGTCAGGCCGGCGGCGAAGTCGTCGGCCGGCTTCCTTGGAGGAGACCCCGGCCCACCGTCCTTGTAGACGGAGTCCTGGGCCGCCTGCAGTGCCGCCACCGACTCGGCGGAATCACAGGTGATGTCCCACTCCTTGGACCAGCCGCCGCCCTCGCCCCACAGGTTGTTCTGCAGGGTCCAGCCCGCGTATCCGGCCAGGGCCGGGTAGCATGTAGCGCGTACTGGGCCCCGGAGCTGGCCTTGAGCTTCGGGGCCCACTCGCGCGAATTCCTGCCAGGTGGCTGGGGGCCCGGTCCGGCAGTCCGGCCGCGGCTTGAAATGGTCCTTGTTGTAGTAGAACAGCGGGGTGGAGCGGCCATAGGGGAGCGCCCACTGCTTGTCGTCGTACTTGTAGTCCGTCCACGCAGCGACGTCGGAAATCGTCCACCTTGATGTCCGAGCTGCTTGATCAGGCCGTCGAGCGGGATGATGCTCCCGTTCAGGTGAAGTAGCGGAACCACCAGACGTCGGAGAGGACCACGAGGCCGGGCAGGCCCGACTTTGCGGCCTGGGCGGTCTGGAACTTCTGGGCGATTTCCTCGTAGTTGGCGCCGGCCGTCACCAGGTTGACCTTGATGTCCGGGTACTTGGCGTGGAACTTCGTCGATGATCGCCTGTCTCCACCTCCTGCGACTTGCCCGGGTGGTTGGTCCAGAAGTCGATGGACGCGGCCGGCTTGACGCCGCTGAAGTCGATGTCGGCGGCGCCGGTGGCGGCGGTAGTCCCGGCGGTCGACGGGCCGCCGCAGGCGGCGAGTGCAGCTGCTCCTGCGCCTGGCACCGGCCAGCCCCAGGAAATGCCTCCGGTCAAGATTGATGTGCCATGGTGGTTCCTTTCGGTGGTGCCTGAAGCTGCTTTGGTTTTGATGACGGTAGATCGATGGACGGGAAGTAGGCGGGGCCAGCGCACGGGCAGACTCAGCCGGTGACGCTGCCCTGGGTGAGGCCGGCCACGATGTAGCGCTGCAGCGCGGCGAAGACCACGCAGGATGGGGACGATCACCAGCGACGGCGCCGGCCATCAGGATGCCCCAGCCGGCGCCGTTGCCCTCGGAGTTCTGCAGCAGCGTCAGGCCGACGGGCAAGGTCATGGTTTCGGGCTCGGTCGGTGATGATCAGCGGCCAGATGTAGTCATTCCATTCGCTGACCACTGTCACCAGGGCGACGGTGGCGATGGAGGGGACGGAGACCGGCACCACGATCTGCCAGAGCCGCCGCCAGTGGCCGGCGCCGTCGATCTCGGCGGCCTCCAGGATGGAAGCCGGGCAGCGTGAGGAAGTGCTGGCGCAGCAGGAACGTGCCGAAGGCCGGTGCCGAGGCCCGGGCAGGATGATGCCCCACAAGGTGTTCTTGCCGCCCATCCCGGCGATCAGGATGTAGTTGGGCAGGATGGAGACCTGCGGCGGGACCATGAGGGCCACAAGGATCAGCGACGAAGATGAGCGTTCTTGAAGGGGAAGCGGACAAACACCAGCGCGTAGGCCGTCAGGACCGCCAGGATCACCTTGATGGTGGAGCCCACCACGGTGACGATCAGTGCTGTTCAGGAAGAACTGCGCGAACGGCACCGTGGTCATGGCTACGTCGCGTAGTTCTCCAGGTCCACGCTCTCCGGAAGGATCCGCAGGTCCATGGTGATGATCTCGCCCGGCTGCTTGAAGGAGCTCAGGAGCATCCACAGCAGCGGCAGGAACACCACCAGGGTGGCGAGCAGCAGCGGGATGTAGCCGCCGGCGACGTCTGGACGCAGGTTGGTCGGGAGAACGGCGCGGGCGCCGGGGCGGACGGCGTCGAGCGGTGCGACGTCGGGCTGATGCGGCCGGGCAGGGGCTGGTGGCGAGAGCGCTCACGAGTAGTGCACCTTCCGTTCGACGAACCGGAGCTGGCAGGACGGTGATGACCAGCAGGATTGCGAAGAGCACCACGCGAGATGGCGGCTGAATAGCCGGCCCGGTTGAAGGCGCCGAAGGCCTGCAGGTACGCCTCGTAGATCAGGGTGCTGGTGCCGTTGCCCAGCGGCGTCATGATCCGGATCAGGTCGAAGGCCTGCAGCGAGCTCAGCATGGTGGTGATCAGCAGGAAGAAGGTGGTGGGTGATAGCAGCGGCAGGGACATGTTCGATGGAAGCGGCCGGAAGCCGTTCGGCCCCGTCCAGGGCGGCCGCCTCCATGACGTCCTGCGGCAGCGACTGCAGTCCGGCAAGGTAGACCACCGCGCAGTAGCCGAGGTTCTTCCAGATGTAGACGACGATCACCATGACCAGCGACAGTTGGGGATCGTTGATCCACTGCGGGCTCTGCTGGCCGAGTGCCGCGCAGCAGCCAGGCCAGGACACCATAGCCGGGGTCGAAGATGAAGAGCCAGACGAGGCCCACGCCCACGCCGGACAGCACGTAGGGCGCGAACACCGCCGACCGGGCAAAGCGTGGTGCCGCGGACCTTGCGAGTTCAGCGCCAGCGCCACCAGGAGGCCCAGCACCATGGACCCGCCGACCGTGACCACGGTGAAGACGCGCGGTGGTGCCGAGGACCTTGCGCGGCATCGGCGCTGGTGAAGAACGGTGACGTAGTTGCCCAGCCCGACCGACGGTGGCGGAGGCGGAACCCAGCGTCCAGTCCAGCGTGGAGTAGTAGATGTTGTTGATCAGCGGCAGGTAGGTGAACACCGCGATCAGCAGCGAGGTTGGGGAATGCGAGGGCCAGGAAGACGAAGAAGTCCCGGCGGGACCGGCCGGACCAGCGGGGCTCGCGGAGCGGCGTCCGGCGTGTGCCGGCCTGGCCGCCGACGGCGGGCGGCCTGGTCAGTCAGTTGTCTGAGTCATTCGCATCTCTAATCGGATCGCGGGCCTGCAAAGGCAGGCGACTTGGTGGGGGATCCTGACATCACTTCACCACACGGCCGGACGGGTGAAATCCCGCATATAGGCCGTCCCGGAGATTGTTGCGAAGGCTTCCGCAGCCATTCACGGCCCGTTCGCCTGAGGATTACATAACGTTTGTTTTTGCGGCCGGACGGCCTCCCGGCTCGCCCCCTCCGCACTTGCCTTCTTCGCTTCGCCTTCTTCGCCAGGGGCAGAATGGAGCCCATGGGAGCCATTACCGACGTACCGGGAATCCGGGTGGGCCACGTGCAGAAGAACGACGACGGCTGGCTGAGCGGGGTGACGGTGGTGCTGCCGCCGCCGGGGACAGTGGGGTCGGTGGACGTCCGTGGCGGCGGTCCGGGCACGCATGAAACGGACGCGCTGAATCCGACCACTCTGGTTTCCACCGTGGACGCCGTGGTCCTCACCGGCGGCAGTGCCTACGGCTTGGTCTCGGCCCACGGCGCGCAGCGCTGGTGCGAGGAAAACGGCAGGGGATTCCCGGTGACCGGGGGAGTGGTGCCGATCGTCCCGGCCGCCGCCATCTTCGACCTGGGCCGCGGCGGCGACTTCTCAGCACGTCCGACGGCGGACATGGGCTACGCGGCTGCCGTCGCCGCCGCAGCGGAGAAGGAAGGGCACGACGTCGGACGCGGCAACGTAGGCGCCGGAACCGGAGCGGTCATCGGCACGGACCTACAAAGGCGGAGTGGGCACGGCCTCGGTCACGCTCGAGAACGGCGTTGTTGTAGGGGCAATCGCAGTGGTGAACGCGCTGGGGCTGCCGTGGGTGGCGAGCGACGAAGGCGGCGAGACCACGACCGAGCAGACGGGGGTGGAACCCGGCAGCGTGCGTAAAAGCGAGGCACGAGCTAGCACGCCGAGGGTTGCGGCCCCGGCTGCGCCGGAACCACACGGACTCAACACGACCCTCGTGGTGGTCGCTACCAACGCCGTCCTGGACCCCGCCGAGTGTTACCGGACGGCCTCCGCTGCACATGCAGGCTTGGCCCGGGCATTGAACCCATCGCACACTCTGGCTGACGGGGACACTGTCTTCTGCCTCGCTACTGGTGAGGTGGCACTGGACCGGAGTACAGAAACTGCCCGGCAGATAAGTCTCATCACGCTCCAGAGTGCGGCAGCCGACGTCGTACGCTTGGCAATTCTGGACGGCGTACAGAGCGCGGAGGCGGTGAGCACTCCCGCCGGTGAATATGGTGCGTACGGCGCTCCGTAGGTTACTATGCTCGATTTAACATTTACGCCGATAGAGGGTAGTGTTGCTTGTTGGTTGTCTGCCCTGCTGTGCCCTGTTTGGGGCCAGAGGTGACAACCGATCCAACAAAAACGTTCGTGGTCATGTCCGGTGCAATCCGGCAGGGCTGCGGCAACAACAGTTAGCGGAGGGTATGGCCAAGAAGGACGGGGTCATTGAGATCGAAGGCGTTGTGACTGAGGCGCTGCCTAACGCGATGTTTCGCGTTGAGCTGACCAACAAGCACATCGTACTCGCGCATATCTCAGGCAAGATGCGCCAGCACTACATCAGGATTCTCCCTGAGGACCGGGTAGTGGTGGAACTGAGCCCTTATGACCTCACTCGGGGTCGTATCGTCTACCGCTACAAGTAAATTCTGGGCGGCATCAGCGTGAGCTGAAGGCTGCTCCAGTTGACCAACTGCCACACGCAAAGGAACGCCATGAAGGTCAAGCCGAGCGTCAAGCAGATCTGCGAAAAGTGCAAAGTGATCCGCCGTAATGGCCGGGTCATGGTGATCTGCGAGAACCCGCGCCACAAGCAGCGCCAGGGCTAATTTCCCTCCTGAGGGAAATCCTGGGTTGCTAACCCACGCAAGTAAATAAAAGGCAGCACAAGCTGAACTGGGACGTATGAGCCCGGACAGCTAACCCCCGGTCGGAGGCTGGGGCCGCACAGAACGTGCGGGTGTACTGCCTACGACCTCCGGTTTATTCAAGGAGCACTGCCACTATGGCTCGTCTCGCTGGCGTAGACATTCCCCGCGAAAAGCGGTTGGAAATTGCGCTTACTTACATCTACGGCGTGGGCAAGACCCGTGCACACGAAACCCTGGCTGCCACTGGCATCAGCGCTGACGTCCGTGTTAAGGACCTCACTGATACCCAGCTGGTTGAGCTGCGTGACTACATTGAAGGCAACTACAAGGTTGAGGGTGACCTTCGCCGCGAAGTAGCAGCTGATATCCGCCGCAAGGTTGAAATCGGCAGCTACGAAGGTATTCGCCACCGTAAGGGCCTGCCAGTGCGCGGACAGCGTACGAAGACGAACGCACGTACCCGCAAGGGTCCGAAGCGCACCGTTGCAGGCAAGAAGAAGGCCCGTTAAACCTCCCCACTTGCCCCTAAAATCGCTGGCGCGATTTCAAGGAACCCTGCAAGTGTGGGCCCATCCAACGGCCTTCCCCCAATAACTTTCTGTAGGAGAAAAAATGCCCCCGAAGACTCGTGGCGCGGTTCGCAAGCCGCGTAAGAAGGACAAAAAGAATATCGCGCTGGGCCAGGCGCACATCAAGAGCACTTTTAACAACACCATCGTTTCCATCACGGATCCGAACGGCGCTGTTATCTCTTGGGCTTCCTCAGGTGAGGTTGGCTTCAAGGGCTCACGTAAGTCCACCCCGTTCGCAGCCCAGATGGCTGCCGAAGCTGCTGCCAAGCGTGCTCAGGAGCACGGCATGCGCAAGGTTGACGTTTTCGTCAAGGGACCGGGATCAGGACGCGAGACCGCAATCCGCTCGCTGCAGGCCGCTGGCCTGGAGGTTGGCTCCATCCAGGACGTCACCCCCGCAGCGCACAACGGCTGCCGTCCGCCGAAGCGCCGCCGCGTCTAAGCCTTTCCAGCAGCTGTGAGCTTGCCCGGACCCTCGCTGGTCCGGGCAAGCCCAGCCGCGTTAAGTCTTCAGACCGAATTTCCACCACCTGTGTTGCGTCATATAGCGGATGCTCGCCGAAAGGAAACCTAAGTGCTCATTGCACAGCGCCCCACCCTCTCCGAAGAGGTAGTCTCCGAAAACCGTTCGCGGTTCATCATCGAACCGCTGGAACCGGGCTTCGGCTACACCCTCGGTAACTCCCTCCGCCGTACCCTGCTTTCCTCCATCCCCGGTGCCGCTGTAACCAGCATCCGGATCGATGGCGTGCTGCACGAGTTCACCACGGTTCCGGGTGTCAAGGAAGATGTCACTGAGATCATCCTGAACATCAAGAGCCTGTCGGTCTCCTCCGAGCACGATGAGCCGGTTGTTGCTTACCTGCGCAAGCAGGGCCCCGGAGTCGTCACCGCCGCGGACATCGCTCCGCCGGCCGGCGTCGAATTCCACAACCCGGATCTGCACATTGCCACGCTGAACTCGAAGGGCAAGTTCGAACTCGAACTGACCATCGAGCGCGGCCGCGGCTACGTTTCGGCAGCTCAGAACAAGTCCGGCGACTCCGAGATCGGCCGTATCCCGGTCGACTCGATCTACTCGCCGGTCCTGAAGGTTACTTTCCGCGTGGAAGCAACCCGTGTTGAGCAGCGCACCGACTTCGACAAGCTCATTGTCGACGTCGAGACCAAGCAGGCCATCGCCCCGCGCGATGCTGTTGCTTCCGCAGGTACCACCCTGGTGGAACTCTTCGGTCTGGCCCGCGAGCTGAACACCGCAGCTGAAGGTATCGAGATTGGCCCGTCGCCGACGGATGCTGCCCTGGCAGCAGACATGGCCCTGCCGATCGAGGATCTGGACCTCACCGTCCGTTCCTACAACTGCCTCAAGCGTGAGGGCATCCACACCGTGGGTGAACTCGTTGCACGCTCCGAGGCTGACCTCATGGACATCCGTAACTTCGGTGCGAAGTCCATTGACGAGGTCAAGGCAAAGCTGGTTGAACTGGGCCTGTCCCTCAAGGACTCGCCTCCCGGTTTTGACCTCGCAGCACGCGCCGCAGCAATTGAAGAGGACGACGCCGCTTTCGGCGACGACGAACTCTAACAAACAGATCTTGGCCGGCTGGCTGGATGCACCACGGTGTGCGCAGCCCACTGGCTTCCATATGAGGAGAAACTATTATGCCTACCCCCGCTAAGGGTCCGCGCCTCGGAGGCGGAGCGGCTCACGAGCGTCTTATGCTCGCGAACCTGTCCGCCGCACTGTTCGAGCACAAGCGGATCACCACCACGGTGACCAAGGCCAAGCGCCTGAAGCCGTACGCCGAGCGTCTGGTGACTTTCGCCAAGCGCGGCGACCTGGCTTCCCGCCGCCGTGTACTCGGCCTGATCAGCAACAAGGGCATCGTCCACGAGCTGTTCACCGACATTGCACAGGCAGTGGAGAACCGCGATGGCGGCTACACCCGCATCACCAAGATCGGCAACCGTAAGGGCGACAACGCTCCCATGGCTGTCATCGAACTGGTTCTTGAGCCGGTTTCCGCGAAGCAGGCCGTTGTAGCCGAGGCTACTGCTGCTGCTAAGCGCGATGCTGATAAGGCTGCTCCGGTTGCTGAAGAAGCTCCGGCTGCCGAGGCTGCTGAGACCGAAGTTGCCGAGACCGAAGCTGCTGAAGCCGAGTTCGCCGGCTCCAAGCCTGCTACGGCTGACAACGTTGCCCCTGAGGGCTTCGCGGTCAAGGGCAACAAGGACTCCATGAAGTACCATGTTCCCGGCTCACGCTGGTACGACAACACGACTGCTGAAGTCTGGTTCGACTCTGCAGAGTCCGCCGCAGCCGCAGGCTTCGCGCCTGCCGGTGGCGAAGCTGCACAGGCCGTCGAAGCTGAGTAATCAGGCGCTGACGCTCCAGTAGACTTAGGTCTATGAACCACCAAAAACCCGCGGCCCCCGTTTCAGGGGGCGGCGGGTTTTTGCGTATCCGGCTTGATTTATCGTACGACGGCGGCCCCTTCAGCGGGTGGGCCCTGCAGCCTGGCCTGCGTACCATCCAGGGCGTCCTGGAAGAGGCGCTGGCCTTGTTGGTCCGGCGTCCGATCCGGGTGACCGTGGCGGGGCGGACCGACGCCGGCGTGCACGCCCGCGGGCAGGTGGTGCACCTGGACCTGACCGAAGCCGAGTGGCTGGCGCTGCCGCGCGGACACGAACTTGATCCCGCCGTCGCGCTGTTGCGCCGGATCCGAGGGGCATTGAGCCGCGGCCTGGGTGACTTGTCCGGGGCCATCGAAGTTCATCTGGTCTCCTTGGCTCCTGTCGGGTTCGACGCCCGCTTCTCGGCCCTGTGGCGCCGCTACAGCTACCGGATTGCGGATGGTCCTGCCCTGTGGGACCCGCTCGAACGCTATTTCACGCTGTGGCACAAGAACCCGCTGGATATTGACCTCCTGAACGAGGGCGCCTCAAAACTGCTGGGACTGCAGAACTTCCTGTCCTACTGCAAACCGCGGGAGGGCGCCACCACCATCCGTGAGCTGCAGCGCTTCGAGTTCCACCGCAGTGAGGACGGCGTTATTGTGGCCACCGTCCAGGCCGACGCCTTCTGCCACAACATGGTCCGCTCCCTGGTTGGCTCGGCCCTGTTCGTGGGTGAAGGCGAGGAGGAACCGGGCTGGCTGCATGACCGGCTCATGGCCAAGAAACGCGACGCAAAGTCCGTCCTGGCTGCCCCACACCCGCTGGTCCTTGAGGAAGTGGCGTACCCGTCCGACGATGAGATGCTGGCGAGGGCCGAGCTGACGAGGGCCGTGCGGAAGCACTAAACCCAGCCCCGGTGGTTGAGCTTGTCGAAACCGTGCCCGGTGGTTGAGCTTGTCGAAACCCGTGCCCGGTGGTTGAGCTTGTCGAAACCCCATATCGGTGGTTGAGCTGTCGACCTGCTTGCATCGGGTCCGGCGGAGAGCCGCGGTAAGTCCGAATAACGTCCTGATATTAGGGCTTCCCTCTTGACGCGGCTCCATCCCTGGACCTGCTTTTCACGAGCGAACGCCTGGTCAACACGGCTGAACTCTTCAATCCAAACAAGTTCTACGGGCCTTCGGCGGCGCGTGTAGGCGGCCCCTTCGCCCGACTGGTGCTGCGCGAGGCGAATTTCCATGTTTGTTGTGCTGCCCACGTAGTAGGAAGCGTCTGAGCATCGGAGCATATAGGCAAAAGGCATGTGCCGATTCTTCACCGATTTCTGAGCCTTCAAAATTGGAAAAACGCCTATGTGGAAAACCGGACGGTTTCGACAGGCTGGTTTGCAGGCTCAACCACCGGGCTGGTTTCGACAGGCTCAACCACCGGGGGCGGCTCAACCACCGGGGGCTGGTTTCGACAGGCTCAACCAGCGGATGGGGTTTCGACCGGGAGGGTCATGGTGAACGTGCTGCCGTCGCCAAGGGCGCTGTGGCACGCGATGGCCCCGCCGTGGCGTTCCAGGATGGTCTTGGTGATGGACAGGCCCAGTCCCGCTCCCGGGATGGCCGCGTCGCGGGCGGACTCGGCGCGGAAGAAGCGGCTGAAGACCTTCGCGGCGTCCTCCGGGGCCATGCCCATCCCGGTGTCCTGGACGGCAAGCCGGACCCATTCCCTGGTACCGGAGGCACTGATGGTCACGGTGCCGCCGCCGGGGGAGTACTTGATGGCGTTCGACACCAGGTTGTCCAGTGCCTGCCCGATCCGCAGAGGGTCGGCGTAGGCCCACAGCGGGGAGGGCACGTCGGCCACCAGGGCCACGGACGAGCGTTCGGCCTGCGCCTGGGCTGAGCCGATGCTGGTCTCCACGAGCCCGGAAATGTCAGTGCGTTTGGGATGGACCTTCAAGGCAGAGGACGCCTCAAGCGTCAGGTCCGAGACAAGGGCAAGCAGGCGCTCGGAGTTGCGTTGCACAACCTCCAGGCGCTGGACAGCGACGGCGGACATGCCGTCGCTGTCCTCCAGCGCCAGGTCAACGTTGCCGAGGATGGAGTTGAGCGGGGACCGGAACTCGTGGGACACGTTCGAGACCAGCTCCTGGTTCGCCCCGATGGCCTCCACCAGCCCCGTGACGTCGCTGAAGACCACCACCGCTCCGGTGAGGCGGCCGCCGTCGTCCATCAACGGCCTGGCAGCGGTGGACACCGCACGCTGTTGCGGGGCCTCGCCGATCCAGACGAGATAGTCCGCGAATGATTCGCCGTCGATGGCGCGGCGGATGGGGCGCTTGTCCGGCAGCAGGGGAGTCACCTTGTCCTGCGCGAAGACAGGCTGCTGGGTGTCGTCGGCGAGACCGACGCCGGACGGTGCCACGGACTGCTGCCAGCGCCGCATCTGGTTGTTCGTCAGCAGCTGGGTTCCGTTCGAATCAACGGCAACAATTCCGACGTCGGTAGCGTCCAGGATGGTCATCAGCAGTTTCTCGCGTTCCCGGCTGGCGGCGAGCAGCTCCCTCAGCTCCTCGCCCAGGGCCTGCAGCTCGCGCTGCTGGCCGCGCATGTTGACGCTGGCAAAGCGGATCGCCAGGGATACGGCCAGCATCATCAGCGGAAAGAGCACCAGCGCGGTGATGTCGGCCGCCGTGAGATGGGGAAGCTTCCCAGCCGTTGAAGGAAGCATGATCAGGAACGGCCCCACGGCGCTCAACACGAGGTTGGTGCGGACCAGCATTCCGGAAGCCGCGAGCCAGATGACCGGAAAGACCACCAGGATTGCCAGCCCTGGCAGGAGCGGTGCGGCTCCGTTCCGCAGAAGTCCGATCGCCAACAGGTCCAGCACCGGAATGATCAGATAAGCGCTGTTTCGCAGCCGCTCCCAGGGTGTCACAAAGCAGGCCACGAACAGCAGGAGATGGAGTGCGAGTCCCGCCAGATAGGCAGGACTCGAGAGAAGGGACGGCCACGTAAAGGGAGTGGCCACGCCAATAATGCTGACAATAAGGGACAGCGGAAGCTGGCATAAGGCCACTTGGGTGCGGCGGCCGAGCTTCCTGAAATAGAGTGCCACTCCCCGGGGTGAAGGGCGCACAGCCATAGGGTCTCCAACTTTCCTGACGGCCCCCATCCGTCCCCAATGAAATTTTCCAGCAGCCGAATTTCTGAAGGCTGCAGCAGGCAACCCTCAGAATCCTAATGTGCATGTGTTGTCATGGTAATTGACTTTTCAAACCTAAACGCCAGAAGGGGTGTCATCTGCGGTTCATACTTGTAGCGTATAGAGAGTTGGAGTGGAAAAGGGGATTAGCGCTGGGCTGATGGGGGCCTTTTCCACCTGGCAACAGGGATTGTAAATGGAAGATCTTGGGGTAGCAGTAGTAATCGAGGATGACGCGGACATACGCAACCTCCTGGAGGGTGTGCTGCGTCAGGCAGGGTTTGTGGTCCATACCGCCGCCGAGGGGCGGGAAGGTGTGGAGGTGGTCCGGAACAACGCGGCCCAGGTGGTCACGTTGGACATCGGTCTTCCGGACATTGACGGTTTTGAGGTCCTGCGGCGGATCAGGAACTTCAGCGATGCCTACGTGGTCATGCTGACCGGGCGGACTGAGGAACCGGATCTGCTCTCGGCCTTGAACGCCGGCGCGGATGACTACATCGCGAAGCCTTTCCGGCCGCGCGAGCTCAGGGCGAGGGTGGCCGCAATGATGCGCCGGCCCCGTCATGAGATCCAACGTCCGCCGCAGGCGGCGCCCTCCTGGGCGGCTGCTCCGGCGGCACCGGCAGCGTTCGGACAGGCTTCATGGGGACACACTGCAGTGGGGCAGACGTCCTCCGGCCACGCTTTGTCCGGCCACCCGGCATCCGGCCACTCCGTGTCCGGGCACTCTTCAGCCGGACAGTCCGGCATCCTGCAGCACAACGGCCTGGTTTTGAACTACCGGACGCGCACCGTGGTGATCGGTGACGCAAATCTGGGGCTCACGCGCAGCGAGTTCGACCTGCTGCATACGCTGCTTCGCGGCGAGGGTGCCGTGTGTACGCGGTCCGATCTGGTCCGAGCGGTGCGGGGCGACCTTTATGAGCCCGATGCCTATATCAGTGAGGCTGATGAGCGGGCCGTCGAAGTGCACGTCGGGAATCTCCGCCGCAAGCTCCGGGAGGACCCGCATTCTCCGCGCTGGCTCCAGACGGTACGCGGAGTGGGCTACCGGCTTGCTCCCCCGAGGACCGACCTGCAGGGCTGGCCGGGACAGGCCTGACCGGGGCCTAATCGTTGCGGATGTAGTTGGTCTGGAGCTCTGAGACAGTCCGAACACCGTGCTCGGCCACGCCTGCCAGAAGTTTGTGTCCCTGGACGAAGTCGTCCTTGCGGAGGGCGTCCTCTACGGCCTGTGCCAGAACGGCCAACCGGATGCCGCCCACCATGGCCGAGGTGATGCGCAGGCTGATGACGGCGTCCAGGGCGGCCGGGCGGTCCTGGGCCTTGACGGCTGCCTCGAGCCGGCTGAAACGCTGGTCCCACAAAGCGGCGTAGTCGCGGGCAAAGCCGCGGGCGAGCTCGGGGCCGTCCAGTTCGCTTTCCAGCTCGGCGAGGACCTCCGGTTCAACCCAGCGCGAAGGTTCCCCGCCCGCCGTCGGCATAGCAGCACCCACGCTCCCTGCGGAGCCCGCAGCAGAGGGCTCCGCAGGGGCACCCCCGCTGCTGGAGGTGGGTGGTGGACTGTCCATGCTTCAAGGCTACTTCCTGTTGTTTAGTGGGAGCCCATTTTCAGTAGATCCTGTGGAAACCTTGAGTCATCCTTGCCTCAGGTGTCCCGCCGTCATTGGGCGCTGAACGTGACAACCGTGTTGATAACAGCAGGGCCGAGAATGGCGATAAAAAGCACGGGAAAAATGAAGAACAGCAAGGGGAAAAGGATCATCACGGGCAGTTTCATGGCCTTTTCCTCGGCGCGCTGGCGGCGTTTCACCCGCATGACTTTGGCCTGGATCCGCAGCACCCGGCTGATGGCAATGCCGTACGTATCGGCCTGGACCACGGCCTGGACGAAGCTCCGCAGTTCGGGGATGCTGGTCCGTTCGGCCAGCGCCTGGTAGGACTCGCGGCGGCTGCGGCCCACCTGCATGTCCTGCAGGGTGCGCACCAGTTCCTCGGCCAGCGGTCCCTTGCCGTTTTCGCCGGCCCGGGCCATTGCCCCTTCGAAGCCGAGGCCCGCCTCCACCGAGATCAGCATCTGGTCCAGGGTGTTGGCCAGTTCCAGCTGCATGGCCTTCTGGCGTTCCATGCCCTTGCTGTAGAGGAGCAGATCCGGGATGAAGTAGCCGAGGAAGAGGAGGAACATGCCCGCCAGCTTCATGATGGGCGTGCTTCCGACGGCTGCCAGGTAGATCCCGAGTGAGGCACCCGCCAGGCCGAGGGCCAGCTTCGAGCCAAGGACTTTCCCCAGCGGCATGGAGAGCGGCCGGCCCGCCAGTGACAGTAGCCGGTCCAGGAACGCTACATAGGAAGGCGGGGTCAGCCGGCGCCCGATGGACTCAAGCAGGCTCGTTTTGGGCGGGGCCACCTCGCCATTGAGAGTGGCCCCGCGGCTGAGGAGCTCGGCCGTTGCCACACGGCCCTTGTTGTCTGCGGACAGGAGCGACCAGGTGATGGCGCCAAGGGGAACGCAGACGAGAACCGTTGCGAGGAGGATCAGGGGGTTCATCGGGTCCTCAGAACTTCAGGTCGATGATCTTGCGCATCCACAGTGCGCCAATGGTCATGAGGACAAACGACGCGCCGATCATGGCCCAGCCCAGGGGATGGCTGAACATGGGGTTCATGTAATTCGGGCTGACTGCGAGCAGCATGGCGACGATGCCGAACGGCATGGCGATGAGGATGTAGGCGGAGAATTTGCCTTCGGCGGCGAGGGCCTTGATGTGGCCCTTGATCTCGCCGCGCTCGCGGATGGTCTCGTTGACCTGGTCCAGGACCTCGGCCAGATTCCCGCCCACTTCGCGGTTGATCTGGATGGCCTGGGAAACCCAGACGAAGTCCTCATTCTTCATCCGCAGGGCAGTGTCGTTGAGGGCGGCCAGGAGGTCGCGGCCCAGGCTGGTCTCGGTGATCACCCGCCGCATCTCTTCCGACGTCGGCTTTTGGGATTCCGCCGCTGCTGCGTCGATGGCGCGAAGAATACTGTGGCCCGCGCGGAGGCCGCCCGCGAGAAGCTGGAGGGTGTCGCCGAGCTGGGTATCAAACTTCGCCCGCCGCTTCCCCGCGAGATACCCGAGGACCAGATGCCCCACAAACGGTGACAGCAGGGCGAGCAACAACCCCACCAGCGGCCCCACGGCGACGAGGCCAATGAGGAATCCCACGCACGCGCCCGCTGCCACCAGGATGAAGAACTCCGCCTGGCTCAGCCGGAGGCCGGCGTTCTCAAGCTGCGCCCGGGAGAAGAGCCGGACATTTCGTCCGGCCAGCATCCGCTCGAACGAAACCACCGCGGACCCTGCGAGGCGCGCCAGATTGGTGGGCGGGTTTGCTTCGAACGGACGGCGGCGGTCCATCGGGACCTCGGGCGTGCCGGGCGCCAGCACGGCGATGCCAAGGAGGCTGACGGCTGCCAGCAGGACAACGATCCCAATGTAGAGAGCGGTCATTTGTTCACCGGGGAGAGGGAGCCGGCAAAGACAGCCGGTGAGACGTGGATGCCCAGGTCCTCGAAGCGGTCAATGAACCGGGGCCGGATGCCGGTGGCCACGGGCTTGCCGAGGAACCGGCCATGGGCGTCCACGCCGGCTGAGTAGTCGAAAACGAATGCGTCCTGGAGAGTCACGATGTCCCCTTCCATGCCCTGCACCTCGGTGACATGGGTGATGCGGCGGGACCCGTCACGCAGGCGGGAGATCTGGACAATGAGGTTCACGGCGGAGGCGATCTGTTCGCGGATGGCCCGCAGCGGCAGGTCCATGCCGGCCATCAGCACCAGGGTCTCCAGGCGGGCCACGGCGTCACGCGGCGAGTTGGAGTGCACGGTGGAGAGGGACCCGTCGTGGCCGGTGTTCATGGCCTGGAGCATGTCCAGGGATTCGCCGCCGCGGACCTCGCCCACCACAATGCGGTCCGGCCGCATGCGCAGGGAGTTGCGGAGCAGTTCGCGGATGGTCACCGCGCCCTTGCCTTCAGTGTTCGGGGGACGGCTTTCCAGCCGGACCACGTGCTGCTGCTGGATCTGCAGCTCCACGGCGTCCTCGATGGTGACGATCCGTTCGTCTGCCGGGAGGAAGGAGGAGAGGACATTGAGCAGTGTGGTTTTGCCGGTTCCGGTGCCGCCGGAGACGATGATGTTCAGCTTGGCCTTCACACAGGCGTCCAGCAGTTCAGCCATTTCCGGGGTCAGGGTGCCGAAGTCGATCAGGTTCCGGACCGTCAGGGGCACCTTGCTGAACTTACGGATGGTCAGCGACGAGCCGCCCACAGCCAGGGGCGGGATGACGGCGTTGACGCGTGAACCGTCCTCGAGCCGTGCGTCCACCAGGGGCGAGGACTCATCGATACGGCGGCCCACCTTGGACACGATCCGCTCGATCACCTTCCGCAGATGCTCTTCGGAGCTGAACCGGGATTCGGTGAGGGTCAGCTTGCCCTTGCGCTCCACATAGATCTGGTCCATCCGGTTGACCATGATTTCCGTGACGGCCGGATCGTCCAGCAGGCGCTGCAGCGGGCCGTAGCCCAGGACGTCGTCGGCGACGTCGCGGACCAGCCGGGTGCGCTCCTCGGCGGAAAGCGGGACCTGCTCGGCGTCGATGATCCGGGTGAGCTCTTCCTTTGCGGTGCTTCCGCAGCTCGTCCTCGGTGACGGACGCGTCGTTGAACCGGGCGCCCATCCGTTCAAACAGGGCGCTCGCGGCCCGGAGTTTCATCGCCGCAAAGACGTCCACGGGCTGCGCCTTGGGTGCCTGCGCGGGAGGTTCCGGCGAACTGGCGGGTGAAAGCACGACGGCGGGCGGCTGCGTTCCAGCGGAGTGCTCCACCCGTGCGGTGCTCGCCGCACGCTGCGGCACTGAGGTGCGTACCGGCGTCGTACCTTTGACCGCAGAATTCTGGGCAACCGCCGGGTGAACGGCCTGGTTCCGGTCCTGGACGGATTGGATCCGTTCGGAGAGTTTCACTAGATGACCACCCTTCGGTGAAGCTTGCGTTGGGCCTGTGTGCGCCAGACGGGGTTGAAGCGTTCGACCAGCTGTTTGAGGCTTTTGACGGCGGGATCCTTTTTGGATTCCTGGAGGACGGGGATGCCACGGTTGGTGGACAGTGCCACGGCGCGGGACCTCGGGATGCTCACGTCCACGGGCGCGCCGATGGTGGACTCGACGTCCTGGACGGTCAGGCCGGCCTTGGGATCGGCCATGTTCAGGACCACGTGCCGTGACTCGGGGGTGATTTCGAGTTGCCGGAGGACTTCCAGCCCGGACCGCAGGCCGCGCAGGCTGGGGATGTCCATGGCGCTGACCCACACCACATCGGTGCACTGTTCCAGGGCCGCGAGCCCGATCTCGGGGAGGCCGGGCGCCGTGTCCAGGACGACGTACTGGAATTCCCGCGCCAGCTGTTCCAGCAGGTGGGTGATCTGCTCGGGGGTGATGTGGTCCGCGTCCACCGGGGTTGGGGGAGCGCAGAGGGCGTAGATGCCGGCCGGGTGGACCGTGAGGAAAGCCTTCAGGACCAGGGAATCCTGGGCGGCGGCGGGTGTGACGGCGTCGGTGACGGTGTGCTCCGGGTTGAGGTAGAGGCCGGAGGCGACGTCGCCGAACTGCAGGTCCAGGTCCACGATGACCACACTCATGGGGGCGATCTGGCCCAGGCCGATGGCGATGTTGGTGGCGAGGGTGGTTTTGCCGACGCCGCCTTTGGGGGAGAAGACGCCGACGACGAGTCCCGTGCCGCCGTTTTCGGGCGGCGGCGCGTCGAAGGTCCGGTTCCGCGTGGCGAAGGACTGGCAGGCACGTTCCAGGAGGACACGGATTTCGGCGGCGTCGGCGTGCGGGCTCAGCATGTCCCGGATCCCGGCCCGCATGGCGTGCAGGAGGAAGACGGGATCGGCGTCGCTGACCAGCACGATGCTGAGGCCGGGAAGCTGGACGTCGAAGACCTTGGCGAACCGCAGCGCCTCTTCCGGCGGCACGTCGGGTCCGATGATGAGGACCTCGGGCTGCTCCTGGTTGAGGAGGGCGAAGAGCTCCTGCGGCCCGGCGGGCAGGATGTCCGAAGCGAGGGTCTGGACCGATCCCCGGAGTCCGTTTGCTACGGCCGCGCGGAGTTTTTGGTCAAAGTCGGTGTTGGGGGAGAGGAGGACGAAGCGGCTCACTTGTAGACCACTTCCTTGCGCTCGATGCGGGGGCCGTTGTTCTTGGCGTTGAGGGGTTCCTTGGTGAGCCAGAGGCGGCCGAACTCGGAGGCGAAAACGATCTTGCCGGCGTCGATGTCGTTGACGGCGACGGTGAGCATGAGGGACCCCTCGGGAAGCGTGGTGTCCTGCGGGTCGGGCGCGCCCTCCGCGGGCTTTTCGGCGGGTGCGGTCTGCGGTGCCCGTTGGACCGCGGTCACCAGAGCCTTGCGAACGGTCAGCTGGCTTGTTGCATCGTCGAGATTGGCTTTGTACGCTCCCTTCTCGAACGAGAGGAAAAAGCCCACGTGGTCTCCGACTTCGATTCGTCCGCCGACAATGCGTTTGGGTTCGACTTCGAAGGAGACTTCCTGAAGTCCCGCCGGCACCGTGACAGCGCCCTTGGTCTTGACTTCTTCCGGGGCGACGAGGCGTTCTTCAAGGAGCTGTTCGCCGGGGACGAGGTCCACGGCGCTGACCGTGCCTGCTGCGTTGTCCAGGTTCGCAAGCGCGGTGTCGGCGACGCCGGCGGCGGGAACCTTTTCGATGACAAGGGACGCGGCCATCTCATTGACGGGGGTACCGGCGGGAATGGCCTTGTTGACCACTAGGACGTCCACCGGTTTGGTGGCGGCCATCGCGCGTTGGTCGGCGCCCTGCGCGTAGAAGATAATGAGATAGCGCGCCCACAATCGCCAGGGCAACCGCAGCCGTTCCGGCGAGAAGGCGAGACTTCACTTAGTACTCCTTGGTGGGTGATGGTGCGCTGGATCAGATGCTGAGGCGGACCACGGTGGCGCCGTATTCGTCGACCGGTCCGAGGGTGTAGCCGTCGGCGAGGGAAACATACTTGATGAATTTGCCGATGACTCCGCGGCAGTTGCCGTTGCATTGCGTCGCTGTCGTAACGCCGGTGGCCGTCGACTTTTCGCTGCGGAACTTTCGGTAGGCTGTTCACAGGTCCGCTTGTTTCACCGCCACTGAACTTCCATCCGGTCACTTCGAATGCGGCAAAGGAAACGAGGCCGTAGACGGCGCCTGCTCCCGTGCCGGTGACTTTGTTGAACACAGGAAGCAGGACAGTGATCTTTCGACCTGCAGTGATTTCGGCACCCCAGTGGTTGAGCTCGGTGGCGCAATGTCCGGGGGCGTTGTTGCCGGTGTCGCTGCCGCCCTCGCCGAGGGCGATGTCGATGGTGCCGCCGCATTTGCCGGTATCCGGGGCCAGCCAGCCAAAGCCGCCTGCCACGGCCGCGCCCGATGGCCCGTAGTTGCAGTCCGGATTGGCGTTGTTGCCATGGTCCTGGAGGCAGCTGCAATGAACCGTCCACATGGCCCTTCACCTGGCAGATGGAGAAGGCAAGCGGAAAAGCTGTGCGGCCGGCCTTAGGGCTGCCCCAGACGGCTGAAGCGCGGGCCCCAACTTCCTTGGTAGGGACACCGAGGATGTCAGCGAAGAATAAGGAGACCGAGTTGTCTACGCCGCCGGTTTCCTTGGCTGACGTCTGTGACAGCCACGGTCCTCGCGGTCTTGTCCAAGTCGATGGAGTGCACGCTTGCTCATGCCGTCCAGTGCGTTCTGGTTCGCGAGGCTGCCGGCGAGTGTTGACGTCGTCGAACATGACTCGCTGCCGGCGTCCCGGGCGCACTTCTGCGCAGTGGCGATGGCAGCGGCGTCCGCGCCGCTTTGCAGCTGTGCGCGCTCGGAGTAGATTGCTCCGACGTCGACGGCGATGGCCACCGAGCCGAGAAGGACAACCATGAGGATTGCCACGAGGACCGTGATCGCGCCACGGTCCTCGCTGTGTGTGTCTCTAGTCAGCCGCCGCACAGCATGACCCCTTTTCCTGTCATTGGAAACGGGCCTGCGATGCCGGTGAGGGTGGACAGGTTGTACGAGATGGTGAGGGTCACCTGATTGCCGGTGCTGCAGGTGGTCGTGCTGAGCGTGACATCAGAATCTGTGAATGCGCAGTACTGACGCTCGCCGCTGCCTTCCTGGCCGCGTCTTTGCGTCGGCCGGGATCCTTGGCGATGGCCATGACCCTGACGCCGTCCCGGGCCGCGTTGGTGAGGCGTGATCTGGGCGTTGTAGGCGCGGCCGAATTCAATGGTCCCCAAGACCAGCATCAGGAGGAGGGGCAGCAGGATCGCGAACTCGACGGCGGCTGCGCCTCGTTCGTGGTTCTGCATTGGCTGCACCTCCTCTCGCTGCGTTCTGCTGGTGTTGGCCTTGCAGACACGACGTGCGGTGCAGGTACGCCTCCTGCACCGCACATACGCGTGAGCGTCTACTGGAGGCTACGCGGCGCGGAGCTGCCGGTGCGGCGGGCTTCAGGCGTCGGTGTTTACGGTGTCGAAGAATCCATCTGAGGTTGCCGCCCAGGGTGCTGACGGCGATGATGATTACGACTGCGATGAGGCCGACCATGATGCCGTATTCGACAGCGGTGGCGCCCTTTTCTTCGCTGCGGAGGCGGATCATGAGGTGGGTGTAAAGAGAAAGCATTTCGTACTCCTGAGCGAGTCGGATGGCTGGCCCTGCACCAGCTCTAAAACGAAGCTAGCAACCCTTGATCCGACGTTGATCGGATCTTGCAGCATCCTGCGCTAAGGCTTTCTCAGGTGTGAGATTTCCTGCGCATTTCCATGGCAGCCGCTGTGCTGAACCTTGGAAACCCAAACGTTCCGGGCACACAAGCGGACCCCCTCGGTTCTGGGTGCCGAGGGGGTCCGGTATGTGGGGCGCCGGTGGGCGCGGTAGGTGAAGCTTGGCGATGGTCAGAAAGCGCCGATGAAGTTGTTCATGACATTGATGGCAGCGGGCCCGATGATGACGATGAAGAGCACGGGAAGGATGCAGAACATCAGCGGGAAGAGGACCTTGACGGGGATCTTCATCGCTTTTTCCTCGGCGCGCTGGCGACGTTTGACGCGCATCTGCTTGCCTGGGTCCGGAGGACTTCGGCGATGGCCAATGCCGTATTCATCTGCTTGGATAACGGCCCGCACGAAGACTGCGGAAGTCCGGCAACTGATGTCCTTTCGGCCATGAGACAGGTAGGCGTCCTGGCGAGCTTCGTCCGACCTGCATGTCCTGCAGCGTCCGCATCAGCTCGGCAGCGAGGGGTCCTTTTCCGTTCTGAGCGGCGCGCGCCATGGCGCTCTCGAAACCAAGGCCGGCTTCAACAGAGATCAGCATCTGATCCAGAGTGTTGGGCAGTTCGAAGTTCAATTTCTTTCTGCCGTTTGGCTCCGCGGCCGTGAATCAGAATATGTCGGGCACAAATAGGCGAGGGCTGACAGGAGCACTACAAATAGCGCTGAAGGGGCCGTCGGACTCTTTAGATGATGGAAACTATGCCCGAGGACGCCGACCACTAGCGCCAGGCCTGGCTTACGATCAACAGGCGATCCAAAGGAAGCTGCGCGGGTCTGCCGGCACGTGCCAGGAGCTTATCCAGCCATCCGGCGTAGCCCTTCGGCGTCAAGCGGACGCCTAGGGGTACGGACACTCTGTGATTCAGTCGGCCAACTGGGTCCGGCCGTTGGACGCCTTGCCAGGCCTGTGCCCGCGACCAAGGTTGCTCGGACAGCCGCGAAGTCCGCTCCGGTCCACTGCGATAAAGGACCAGACCAAGCAGGAACACGGAAGTACGATCAGGCCGACGATTATCCACGCCATTGCTCGTCATGATTCCTCCTAGAACTTGATCTTGACTACGCGGCTGAGCCAGAAGGAGCCCACAGCCAAGAGAACGAGGCGGCAGCCCAACATGAACCAACCCAGAACATTTGTGTATAGCGTTGCCATGTAGCTTCCATTCACCACGCTCATGTAGATGAACATTCCTACGGGCAGGGCCACAAGAATGTAGGCGGAAAGACGTCCCTCGGCGCTTAGGGCCTTGACCTGCCCCTTGATCTGCGTCCGCTCACGGATGGTCTCCCCAACGTGATCCAGCACTTCCGCGAGATCCCCGCCGACTTCGCGGTGTATTTCGATCGCCTGGCTTATCCAGTCGAAGTCTTCACTTCGCAGCCGCCGGGCAGCATCAGCCATCGATTCCCTGAGATCCCGTCCAAGCCGTGACTCGTTGATCAATCTGGCGAACTCTTCGGACGTGGGCGCGTCAGCCTCCTGTGAGACTGCGTCGATGGAACGCAGGAGACTGTGACCTGCCCGCAGACCCCCCAGCCAGCATCTGAAGAGTGTCCCCGAGCTGCGATTCGAACTTGCTGCGGCGCGCGCCCGAGAGAATGCCTCAGGAAGACCTTGGCGGCCAGCGGCGTCGCAGCAATAAGAAGAACGCCCAGGCCATGCCACCTAAGATAAAGCCAACGATCCCAGCCGTTACTGCGATGCAGCGATAAGCAAGATGAAGTCCACTTGCCGCAGCTTTAGTCCGGCCTGCTCCAGCGAGACTCGACTTCCAAAGCGTCGCATTTTTACTGACGTTTCGGTCCAGGAAGGAAGTAGCCGAATTCTGTGGCCCGGGTCAGCAGCGAGGGACCGTTGACTACGCCTGGCCTTCGCCGGGAGAGCGCAATCCCGCCCCTGCCGCTCTTGAACGTCGATGACTAGAAGAACAGCTAAGGGCCACGAAACATAGCCCGATGCCTAAAGCGAAGAAATACCGGCTCGGTAACCGTCATCGGAATGCACCGCCGATCGGCACGCTTCCAAATACCGTTGGAGAAAGCGGGATACCGAGTTCTGCGAAGTGATCAACGAATCGCGGCCGGACGCCAGTCGGCATAGGCCGGCCAAGGAACTTCCCGTTGGCATCAACCCCTGCGCTGTAGTCAAAAACGAAGGCATCCTGGAGGGTTACTACGTCACCCTCCATGCCCTGCACTTCGGTCACGTGAGTTACCGTCGGCTTCCGTCACGTAACCGCGAAATGTGGACGATAAGGTTCACGGCGGACGCTATTTGTTCCCTAATGGCCCGAAGCGGCAGATCCATGCCTGCCATCAGAACCAGTGTCTCCAGACGTGAGATCGCGTCTCTGGGTGAGTTGGCATGCACCGTGGAAATTGAGCCATCGTGACCTGTGTTCATGGCTTGCAGCATGTCGAGCGATTCACCGCCTCGAACTTCGCCGATGACTATCCGGTCCGGCCGCATGCGAAGCGAGTTTCGGACAAGGTCACGAATGCTGATCTCGCCTTTGCCCTCGATATTCCTCGGCCGGCTTTCGAGCCGGACAACGTGCTCCTGCTGGAGCTGAAGTTCCACGGCGTCTTCGATGGTCACGATTCGTTCTTCTGCAGGAATGAAAGACGACAGCACGTTGAGTAGGGTTGTCTTCCCTGTACCTGTTCCGCCAGAAACAATGACGTTTAGCCGAGCCCTGACGCACGCTTGCAGAAGCTCTGCGATTTCCGGGGACATAGAGCCCAAGGATATGAGGTTGTTGACTGTCAGCGGCACTTGGCCGAATTTCCGAATCGTTAGCGACGAACCGCTGACGGCAAGGGGGGGATGATTGCATTGACGCGGGAACCATCGGTAAGCCGTGCATCCACGAGCGGCGATGACTCATCAATGCGTCTTCCCACCTTGGTGACGATCCGCTCGATGACCTTCCTCAGCTGTTCTTCGCCGCTGAATCTGGCGCCTGTTAGAGTCAGCTTGCCGTTCCGTTCTACGTATACCTTGTCAGGACCGTTGACCATGATCTCTGTGACCTCGGCGTCATTTAGGAATTTCTCGAGCGGCCCTAGCCCCAGAACATCGTCGATGATCTCCTGGACCAGCCGCTGACGTTCCGCGACGGTGAGGGGAATCTCATCTTCTTCAATGATGCTTCGGAGTTCGTCCTTGACGTACTGCTGCAGTTCGGACTCCTCAATTGACGAATCTGTGATTCGACTACCCATCCGCTCATAGAGGGCGGCCCCGGCGCGTTCCTTGACGGCATTCAGTGCCTCATTTGGTTCGCCGGCATAACCCCGGGATTCGAATGGGTTCGTTCCCTGGTCCGGGGTACCGGACGGAGACCGCTTCCACGTCCGTATCCGTTTCGGCCGTGGCTTTCTTGTCGCCTTCGACGCCCCTGGCGACCTCTAATCTTCTTGCCAAGCTCATCAAACTATTACCCTTCTGTGAAGTTTCTTATGAGGCCGTTGTTCCCAGTTGGGCTTGAACCGAT
>CAVUHH010000007.1:0-179040 GCA_963741285.1 uncultured Actinomycetota bacterium | reverse complement strand
ATTATCAGGCCGTGATCACCCGGACCGGCGAACCCTCAAGCCAGGCCTTGACGTCCTCGAAGGCGCCGCCGTAAAACTGCCGGTAGCTTTCCTGGGTGACGTATCCAAGGTGCGGGGAGAGCACAGTGTTGGGGGTGCTGAGAAGCGGGTGGGCCGGCGTGATGGGCTCGGCGTCGAACACGTCCAGTGCGGCGCCACGGATCCAGCCTTCGTTCAGGGCGCGCACCAGGGCGTCCTGCTCAACCAGGGGACCCCGCGATGTGTTCACCAGGAGGCCCTCCGGGCCCAAGAGCCGCAGTTCCCGCTCACCCACGATCCCCTCGGAACGCGGAGACAGCCGCAGATGGAGGGTGACGACGTCGGAATTCCCGAAAAGGTCCTCTTTGCTGACTTTCTGGACCCCGGCCTCGGCGGCGGCTTCCTCGGTCAGGTTCTGGCTCCAGGCCAGGACTTCCATCCCGAACGCCTGCCCGTACGCGGCAATCCGGCGCCCGATCTTGCCGAGGCCCACAACGCCCAGGGTCTTGCCGGACAACTCCATTCCCACCGTGGTCTGCCACGTACCCGCGCGCAGCGAGTTCTCCTCGGCCGGGAGGTTCCGGGCCAGCGCCAGCAGCAGCCCCCACGTCAGTTCCGGGGCAGCGGTGGGGGAGCCGGACGTGCCGCAGACGGTGATGCCGATTTCGTCTGCCGCGGCCACGTCGATTGCGGCATTGGCCATGCCGGTGGTCACCAGAAGCCTGAGGCCGGGAAGCCGTTCCAGCACGGAGCGCGGGAACGGCGTCCGCTCCCGCATCGCCACAACTATCTGGACGCCGGCCAAGGCCGCCACCAGCGCGTCCTCGGACTGGAACGGTTCCCGGAAGACGGTGGTGGAGACGCCGCCTCTTCCAGGGAGGCCCAGTCGGCGAAGCCATGCGCCACGTCCTGGTAATCGTCGAGGATGGCAAGCCGTTGCTGCATGTCTATTCCTTCGTCCGGAGATGTGTCTTCTGAGTTTTCGTCCAGATAATGCCCGATGCCGTCATTCTAGGGCCCATTATCCGGACGAAAACCCTCAGGGGGTGGGGCGTGATAGCAATGGGAGGTGATGAAATCATTTTTAACCCGCCGGGCCATCTCGTGAGCGGGAACTTCCTGGCGAAGGTTCCGAAGGCATGGATCCTGCTGGCCTGCATCGGCCTGCTGGCGCTCAACCTCCGCGGCCCCTTCGTGGCCGTCGCCCCAGTGGTGGACCTGATGCAGGCCGACCTGGGATTTTCGCCGGTGATGCTCGGCCTGCTGACCAGTATCCCGGTGCTGTGTTTCGCGATGGCCGCACCGCTGGCATCCCTGGCCACCAGGAAATTCGGAGCCGAGTTCGCCGTCTCCCTCACCATCCTGGGTGTGCTGGCTGGCGTCATTGTCCGGTCGGCCGGCGGCCCGGGGCCGGTGGTGGTGGGAACGGTCATGATCGGCCTGGCCATCACCGTGGGTAATATTGCCGTGCCCTTGATTATCCGCCGCGACTTCTCGCCGTGGCGGCAGGGCACAGCCATGGGCGTTTATACGGCGGCCCTCAACATCGGATCATTCGTGACGTCGGTGGCCACGGCGCCGCTGGCCGAGGTGGCCGGCTGGCGTGTGGCCCTCGCGTCCGTGGGCGTCCTGGCCGTGGTGGCCATCGTTTTCTGGACGTTCGCCGTGGGTCCCCGCACCGCGTTTGTCCCCTCCGGTGCCGTGGTCAACGGCGGGCAGGAACATTCCGCTGTCAGCGGCTCAGGCTGGATTACCGCCGGCCTGACGCTGGGTTTCGCCGGCCAGGCATTTTCCTATTACGCGGTGACGGCGTGGCTGCCGAGCTACCTTCACGATGAGCTGGATATGTCCGCCTCCGCGGCCGGGGCGGGTTCGTCACTGTTCCAGATCTTCGCCATCGTGGGCGGGCTCGGCGTGCCGCTGGCGGCCAAATACTTCAGTACGACGACGACGGCCGTCACCTTGGGCGTCCTGTGGATGGCCGTGCCGGCCGGGTTGCTGCTGGCACCGGAGCTGTGGTGGCTGTGGTCCGTCTCCGGCGGCATCTCCCAGGGCGGCGGGATCACCATCATCTTCATCGCCATCATCAAGCTGGCCAAGGACCAGATATCTGCCGGCAAAATGTCGGCCACGGTGCAGGGCATTGGCTACTGCTTTGCGGCGGTGTCCCCGCCGCTCATTGGATTTGTGCACGACACCGCCGACTCCTGGACCCCTGCGCTGCTTGTGATCCTGGCGTCGACGCTGGTCTTCTTCGTCAGCACAACCCTCTCCGTGCGGCTGGTGCCGAAGGGGCGCTGACGCGTCCCGCCGTCGTCGTATTTCCTCTACCGCCCCTCCCGTTCCCCATGTCATTGAGGAACGCTCTCTCACTTAATGTCGCTTAATCACGGATGCTCTCTCACTTTCTTGAAGAAAGTGAGAGAGCATCCGTGATTTTCCTGCATTAAGTGAGAGAGCGTCCCGGGGGTCACAGGGGGTGTTCCGTCGCCGGGCCGGCTCCCCGGATCTCGGGGTGCCTGTTGCGAAGGGCGTGCCTGCCCGGCGGACGGAAATCTGTGCGGCTTAGGCCGCGGCGAGCTCTTCCTGGGTTGCCTTCTCGCGGGCTTCGGTGAGGTAGCGGGCGTAGGCGGGGAGGGTCAGGAAGGACGGGAAGTCCTGGCTGAGGGTGACTTCCTCGAAGATGTCGCGGGCGTCTTCGAAGCGGTCGCCGTCGAAGCGTTCCAGCCGTGCGAACTCTTCGTCGAGCAGTTCCTCGATCCAGTGGTGGGTGATGATTTCGCCGTGGTCGGTGATGGCGGACGCGAACATCCACTGCCAGAGCTGCGAGCGGGAGATCTCCGCGGTGGCGGCGTCTTCCATCAGGTTGTGGATGGCGACGGCGCCGTTACCGCGCAGCCAGGATTCGATGTAGCGGATGCCTACCTCGATGTTGTTCCGGATGCCCTGTTCGGTGATGGTGCCTTCGGTGGCGGCCACGTTGATCAGGGCGCGGTCATCGGGGATGACGTCCTCGCGGGTGCGGTCCAGCTGGTTGGGACGGTCGCCGAGGGTTGCGTCGAACACTTCGCGGCAGACCGGCACGAGGTCCGGGTGGGCCACCCAGGAGCCGTCGAAGCCGTCGTTGGCCTCGCGGGTCTTGTCGGCGCGGACCTTCTCGAAGGCGTTGGTGTTGGCGGCCTCGTCCTTGCGGTTGGGGACGGCGGCGGCCATGCCGCCGATGGCCATGGCGCCGCGCTTGTGGCAGGCACGGACCAGCTGTTCGGTGTAGGCGCGCATGAAGGGCTGCGGTCATGGTCACCTGGGCGCGGTCCGGCAGGACGAAGCGGGGGCCGCGGGTGCGGAAGTTCTTGATCAGGGAGAAGATGTAGTCCCAGCGGCCGGCGTTCAGGCCCGGCGGCGTGGTCGCGCAGTTCGTAGAGGATTTCCTCCATTTCGAACGCCGCGGTGATGGTCTCGATCAGCACGGTGGCGCGGATGGTGCCCTGCGGGATGTCGAGCAGGTCCTGGGCGAGGATGAAGATGTCGTTCCAGAGCCGTGCTTCGAGGTGGTTCTCGATCTTGGGCAGGTAGAAGTACGGGCCCTTGCCCTGGGCCAGGAGCCGGCGGGCGTTGTGGAAGAAGTACAGGCCGAAGTCCACGATGCCGCCGGCCACGGGTGCGCCGTCGATGATCATGTGCTTCTCGGGCAGGTGCCAGCCGCGGGGGCGGACCACGATGGTGGGCAGTTCGCCGGCGGGGCGGAGCTTGTATTCCTTGCCCTCGGGGCTGGTGAAGTCGATCCGGCGTTCCAGCGCGTCCGTGAGGTTCAGCTGGCCCTTGATGACGTTGCGCCAGGTGGGGGTGGAGGAGTCTTCCATGTCCGCGAGCCACACCTTCGCGCCGGAGTTCAGCGCGTTGATGGTCATTTTCTTGTCCACCGGGCCGGTGATTTCCACGCGGCGGTCCTCCAGGCCAGGGGCCGGGGGAGCGACGCGCCATGACGGGTCGTTGCGGATGTCCTCGGTCTCGCGGAGGAACCGGGGGTCCTGGCCGCCGGCGATCTCGGCCCGGCGGGTCCGGCGTGCCTGCAGCAGTTCCTGCCGGCGTTCGGCAGTGGCCCGGTGCAGTTTTGCGACAAACTCCAAAGCATCCGGAGTGAGAACCTCGTCCTGCCGGCAAATGGGCTGCGCGGTCAAGGTGATGCCGTTGATCGTGAAGTTGTCAGTGAAGCTGTTCATTTCAATCTCCTTAAAGACGAAAAGGGAAGTTCGACGGCGGGTGGCGGCACTGCGGCAACTAACGCACAAGCCGGCGGTCCGGGCATCCGGCAGCCTGCGTAAAAGGGGCCCTGTGCCCGCCCCCGACCGAGTTCTACGAGGTCATGGGGCGGGCATGGGGAATAGCAGGCAGAGGATCGTCCGGTCCGCCGGCTGACGCAAGCGCCGCCGTCGAACGCTAAGTTCTAGTGGAACTGGCCTTCTTCGGTGGATCCCACCAGGGCCAGAGTGGATGCGTTCGGGTTGAGCGCAGTAGCGATGTCGTCGAAGTAGCCGGTGCCGACTTCGCGCTGGTGCTTGGTTGCGGTGTAGCCGCGGGATTCGGAGGCGAATTCCTTTTCCTGGAGCTCGACGTAGGCGCTCATGCCTTCACGGGCGTAGCCGTGGGCGAGGTCGAACATCGAGTAGTTCAGGGCGTGGAAGCCGGCCAGGGTGATGAACTGGAACGTGAAGCCCATGGCGCCGAGTTCACGCTGGAACTTCGCGATGGTGGCGTCGTCCAGGTGCTTGCGCCAGTTGAACGACGGCGAGCAGTTGTAGGAGAGCATCTGGTCCGGGAAGTCAGCCTTGACGGCTTCGGCGAACTTGCGGGCCAGCTCCAGGTCCGGGGTGCCCGTCTCCATCCAGATCAGGTCGGAGTACGGGGCGTAGGCCTTGGCGCGGGCGATGCAGGGTTCGATGCCGTTGCGGACCTTGTAGAAGCCTTCCGGGGTGCGTTCGCCGGTGACGAATTCCTGGTCGCGGGGATCGACGTCGGAGGTGATCAGGGTGGCTGCCTCGGCGTCGGTGCGGGCGATGACCACCGACGGGGTGCCGGCGACGTCGGCCGCGAGGCGGGCGGCGTTCAGGGTGCGGACGTGCTGCTGGGTGGGGATGAGCACCTTGCCGCCGAGGTGGCCGCACTTCTTCTCCGAGGCGAGCTGGTCTTCCCAGTGCACGCCCGAGGCGCCGGCCTGGATCATGGATTTCATGAGTTCGTAGGCGTTCAGCGGGCCGCCGAAGCCGGCCTCGGCGTCGGCGACGATCGGGACCATCCAGTCCTCAACGGTCTGGACGCCTTCGGAGAATTCGATCTGGTCGGCGCGGAGCAGGGCGTTGTTGATGCGGCGGACCACGGTGGGAACCGAGTTGGCCGGGTACAGCGACTGGTCCGGGTAGGTGTGGCCGGAGTTGTTGGCGTCCGCGGCAACCTGCCAGCCGGAAAGGTAGATGGCCCGCAGCCCGGCCTTGACCTGCTGCACGGCCTGGTTGCCGGTCAGGGCGCCCAGGGCGTTGGTGTACCCGCCGGTCTTGTGCTCTTCGGTGAGCTGCTTCCAGAGCTTCTCGGCACCGCGGCGGGCCAGGGTGTGTTCTTCGGAGACACGGCCGCGGAGCTTGACCACGTCCGCTGCCTTGTAGTCACGGGTCACACCTTCCCAGCGGGGATTGGCGGCCCACTCAAGCTCCAGGGCGGCGGCCTGCTGTTCGGGCGTCTGCTGGGTGGGCTCAAATGCTGCAGTCATCGTTGTCTCCTTGGTTGAGCTCCGGGTGGTTATCCGCCGGCCGGTGCTGCGTCGCTGCAGTCCCGGCCGGCTGTCCCGGTGCGGTGTTTCTTTCCGTGATCACTACTTTTCAGCACTTCCAAGCACTTCAATAGAGGAAAACAGTGGAAAGAAATGCACTTCTTCGCGTATTCTCAAGAAATGTCACCTGGAAGCTGGAATCGCGACGTCGCACCGCTCCCCGTCGTCCGCCGTCGCACCCGAACTGGACGTCATCAGCCTGGGCCGCCGCGTGCGGCATCTGCGGAAGCAGGCCGGGTACACACTCGATGACCTGAGCGCCGCCGTCGGGACTGCACCGAGCCAGCTGAGCCTGATCGAAAACGGCAAGCGGGAGCCCAAACTGAGCCTGCTGCAGGGCCTGGCCGCGGCGCTGAATGTGAGCATCGACCAGCTGCTGGGCGCCGAGCCGCCGAGCCGCCGCGCGGCCCTGGAAATCGAGTTGGAACGCTACCAGCGCGGGCCCCTGTACGAGTCGCTGAACCTGCCCAAAATCCGCATCAGCTCGCGGCTTCCGCTGGATGTGCTGGAGGCCCAGGTGGGGCTGCTGCACGAGCTGGAACGCAAGCTCAATGAGCAGGTTGCGACGCCGGAGGAAGCCCGCCGCGCGAACGGTGAACTGCGTGCCATGATGCGGGAGCGCGGCAACTATTTTCCGGAGTACGAGGCCGAGGCGCAGAAGGTGCTCGGGCTGGTGGGTTACACCTCCGGACCGCTCAGCCAGCACGTGATCGCCGACATCGCCGAAAAGCTCGGATTCACCCTCCATCACGTGGGCGATCTGCCGCATTCCACCCGTTCCGTGACCGATTTGAAGAACCGCAGAATTTACCTGACGCAGAGCCAGCGGCAGGACCACGACCCGCGTTCGGTCCTGCTGCAGGCGTTGGGGCACTACGTCTTGGGGCATGAGACGCCCAAGAGCTACGGCGACTTTCTCGCCCAGCGGGTTGCCACCAACTACTTCGCGGCCGCGCTGCTGCTGCCCGAGCAGGCCACCGTGGACTTCCTGCAGAAAGCGAAAGCGGCCAAGGAAATCGCCGTTGAAGACATCCGTGACGCCTTTGCCGTCTCCTACGAAACCGCTGCGCACCGCTTCACCAACCTGGCCACGAAGCACCTGGGGATCACCACCCACTTCCAGAAGACGCACCAGAGCGGCATCATCTACAAGGCCTATGAGAACGACGGCGTGACGTTCCCGATGGACCACACCGGCGCCATTGAGGGCCAGCCGTCGTGCAAGTCGTGGACGTCGCGGGCGGTGTTCGACGTGCCGGACAAGTTCAGCGCCTACAGCCAGTACACGGACACGCCGTCCGGCACGTTCTGGTGCACGGCCCGGACCGAGCGGTCGGCCACCGGCGAGTTCTCGTTGTCGATCGGCGTGCCGTACCAGCATGTGAAATGGTTCCGCGGCCGGGAAACCACGGCCCGTGAGAAGTCCACCTGCCCGGACCCGAACTGCTGCAAACGGCCCCCGGCGTCGCTGGCCTCCGAATGGGCCGGCAACGCATGGCCCTCGGCCCGCGCCCACTCGCACCTGCTGGCCGCGATGCCGCCCGGCGCGTTCCCCGGCGTGGACGAGACCGAGGTGTACAGCTTCCTGCAGGCCCACTCCGCCACCTGACCCCATGGGACGCTCTCTCACTTAATGCGGGTTTTTCCCGGACGCTCTCTCACTTTCTTGAGGAAAGTGAGAGAGCGTCCGGGGTTTTTCCGCATTAAGTGAGAGAGCGTCCGGCGTTAACCGTGGAGCTCCCGGTAGGCGGCGGCCGCGGCGGGGTGCAGCGGCAGGCCCGGGGTGTTGATCAACGACTCCGGGCTCAGGAACTGGACGCCCAGGCTGGAACGCGGGACCAGCTCCTCGGCGTGGCCCACCAGGAATCTCCACAGTCTTCTTCACGGTCCGGGCATCCGCGTCGCTCCGGCACAGGAGGAGGTTTGCCACGCCCACCGTCCACACTGCCGGAATGCCCGGGTAGGCACCCTCCGGGATCAGGACGCGGTCATAGAACAGGCCATGTTTGGCGCGCAGCGCCGGCAGGAGCGGCGGAGAGGTCCAGGAGCCCCAGCCCGGCGTCGCTATGGGCCGCCGCAATGGCCGCGGTAGGCACGCCGCCGGACCAGAACAGCGCGTCCACGGACCCGTTCTGCAGGGCCGCGAGCCCCTCGTTGAGCCCGAGGTTCAGGACGGTGACAGTCCCCGGGACGAGGCTGCGGGGCCAGCGCCCACAGCCGCGGAAGTCAGCCCCGCAGCCTCGATCAGGCGGGGAGTGGTCAGCGACGTCCCGGACCCGGGCTCGCCAACAGCCACGGTCCGGCCGGCCAGCCCGGCAATATCCCGGATGCCGCTGTCCCGCCGGACAACGCAGTGGACATAGTTCTCGTACACCTTCCCGACGGCGGAAATTCCGACGGCGGCTGCGTCACCTGCCGCTGCGCGCTGGGCAGCGGAGTCAGAGAGTGCGACGGCGAACGTTGCCTTGCCGGACAGCAGGAGCTCGAGGTTGTCCAGGCTGCCCCCGGTGGTCAGCGCGGTGGCCTGGCCTGCTACACCGTGGCGTTGCAGGGACTCCGCCAGCAGTCCGGCGAACTCCAGGTAGAAGCCCCCCGGTTCGCCGCCGGCCACGGTCACGCTGTCCGGACGGTCCTCGGGGGTGCAGCCACTGAGGGCTGGCAGCAGCAGTCCGGTCAGGCCCGGCTGCCAGGCCGGCCTTGAGGGCGGTCCGGCGGGGCAGGGGAGCGGATCCGTTGAGGTCAGTCATCCGAGGCGTCCTGCCCTGCCCGGGTCCGGCCGCATGCCCGGCCCGGCTCGCGCCGCGCTCCGGCCCGGCGGCGGCGCGTCCGGCCCGGCCGCTGCGAGCGGAAACTCGAGGCGCGCAATCAGCCCGTGGGGCGAGGCATCGGCCAGCACCAGGCGGCCGCCGTTGGCGCCGGCCAGCTTGTCCACGATGGTCATGCCCAGGCCGTTGCCGCGGATGCCGCGGTTGCGCGGCGAGCGCCAGAACCGGCCCGTGGCTGCTGCCCGTTCGTCGGCGGAAAGCCCGGGCCCGTCGTCGGACACTTCGATCCACACCGCGCCCGGACGCAGGCGGGCAGCGACTGCGATGTGGGCGCCCGGCGCGTACTTGATGGCGTTGTTGATCAGTTCCGCCACCATCTGGGCCAGTTCGGCGGCGTTGCAGGCGATGTGCGCGGCCGGTTCCGGCGGGCTGTGCAACAGGATTGTCGCTCCGCTGCGCGAGGGCGGCAGGTTCGGCCCGTTCGGCCTCGTCCTGGAGGATCGGGTAAGGATCGATGGGCGCCTGCGCCCCGCCCAAGGGACCGCGGGAAGCGCCCGCCGGACTCCGGGCAGAGTCTTCACTCGCCCTGTGCTCGGCCGCCGCCAGCTTCAGGACTCCCTCGAGGATCCCTTCCACATGCTCGAGTTCTGCCAGGACTCCGGCCGCCGCATCCTTCTGCCGGACGGTCTGCAGTTCCAGCTGGAGCAGATCGATCCTGAGCCGCAGGGCGCCCACCGGGTTGCGCAGTTCGTGCGAGGTGTCAGCGATCAGCTGCCGCTGGGATTCCAGGCTGTTGCTGACGGTCCGGGCCATCGTGGAGAAGGAACGGCTCAGTTCCCGCAGCTCCGGCGGCCCGTACTCCGGAAGCTGACCCGTCCGGCCGGTTGCCTCAAGTTCAGTCACCGCCGAGTTCAGGCGATGGACCGGACGCAGCACCCACGCCGTCACCCGGGCGGCAGCCAGCAGAAGCACCGCCGCGAGCGCCGCTGCCGCCAAGCCGACGATGAGCCACCGCTCCCGCAGCTTTCTGCCGGGCCGCGCTCCAGATTCACTTCAAGGACCACCTCGCCCAGCACCTGGCTGGCGCTGCCGAAGGACCGGGACACCACCTCGGAGTCCGGGCCGAACGGCTGAAGCGGGGCAAGGGTGGTGTCGCTGAGGTTCAGGTTCGCCCTGGCCAGCGCGTCCCGGACGTCTGACCGATCCTCACCCAGGCCGCCGGACCGCAGCGTCCCGGCCTGCAGGCGGATCAGGACTCCCTCGCCGTAGAGTTCGGAGTATCTGTCCATCTCTGTCTGCAGCCCCGCGGACTCGCCGGCAGTTGCGGCGTCGAAGGCCACCTGCGCGAACCGGTTAAGCGCGGTCACCCGTTTGATCTGGAGTTCCTGGGTCAGTTCCCGGCTGACGGACGCCAGGATGGCGGTGGAGCCAAAGATCACCAGCAGGACGGACAGCACGCTCAGGATGCCCAGGACGCGCAGCTTCACGCGGTGTCCGCCTCAATCCGGTATCCCACGCCGCGGACGTTGATGATGAATCCCGGCAGTTGGAGCTTCGCCCGCAGCCCGGTCAGGTGCACGTCGAGGGCGCGGGAGGAAGCCACGAAGGCGTCTCCCCACAGGGCATCCAGGATCTGTTCCCTGGTCACCACCGAACCCGCATGGCCGGCCAACAGGGCGAGCAGGTCGAACTCTGTGGCGGTCAGCGGCAACTCCTCGGAGCCGCGGGTTGCCACGCGCCGTTCGAGGTCGATCTCCAGGTCCCGGAGCACGATGTTCCGCTGCGGAGTGTCGAAGTGGCGGCCTGCGCGGCGGGTGACCGCTTCGATGCGGGCAAGCAGCTCAACGAGCTTCACCGGCTTGACGAGGTAGTCGTCCGCTCCGGACCGCAGCCCGAGCACTACGCTGCGTTCGTCGTCGCGCGCCGTCAGGATCAGGATGGGCACCGGGGTGACCTGGCGAAGCTTCCTCAGGACATCGAGCCCATCCATGTCCGGGAGGCCCAGGTCCAGCAGGATCACGCCGAACTTGCGGTGGATCAGCAGCGCGTCGGCCCCGCGCGCAACGCGGGTGGGATTGTGGCCTGCGGTCACCACCGCGGCTGCCAGTGCGGAAGCCATGGCGTCGTCGTCCTCGACGATCAGCAATTCCATGGTCCGGTCCCTCTTCCTCAAGCGGGCATCAAAATCTGCCCGCTTTGGAGATTACCCCCCGCCTCCGGCGAAACCTAAGGAAGTGTTAGGAAATGCCCTGCCACGTAGGTTGTGCCGTGCATCACCCATAACGTGGATGGGGCCCTCGGAGTGTGCGGGGGACCGTCAATGTCGAGGAGGAACCATGGGCAACGTTGCCATGGACAGCAGGAAATTAAGCCAGGAAGCCGCGGCGCCGCAGCTTAGGAAGGTTCAGCGATGAGCACCCAGCAAACCGAAGTCCAGAGCGAGGCAGCCCAGACCCGCCGGGCAGTGAGCAACATCCTCAAGGGCTCCGCCGGCAACCTGGTGGAGTGGTACGACCTCTACGTCTACACCGTCTTCGCCGCCTACTTCCAGTCCCACTTCTTCAACTCCCAGGACGATCTCCAGGCCGGCCTGGAAGCGATGGCCGTCTTCTCGACGTCGTTCCTCATGCGCCCCATCGGCGCCTGGTTCTTCGGCCGCTACGCCGACCGGAAGGGCCGCAAGGCTGCGCTGACGCTGAGTGTGACGCTCATGTCCGCCGGCTCCTTCGCCATCGCCATCCTGCCTACGACACAACAGGTGGGCGTCTGGGCCCTGGTGATGCTGATTTTCATCCGCCTGGTCCAGGGCTTCTCGGTGGGTGGCGAGTACGGCACCAGCGCCACGTATATGTCCGAAGCTGCCACCTCCAAGCGCCGGGGATTCTTCTCCAGCTTCCAGTACGTCACCCTCATTGGCGGCCAGATGCTGGCCCTGCTGGTGCTGGTCATCCTCCAGAACGTCATGCCCAAGGGCGACCTCACTGAGTGGGGCTGGCGTATCCCGTTCGCCATCGGCGGCGTGGCAGCCCTGGTGGTCCTGTGGCTGCGGCGATCGATGGAGGAAACCGTTTCTGAAGAGCAGGTCCGCGCGGCTCAGGCACCGGTTGCTGCAGGCGAAGCCCAGCCGGGCACCATGCGTCTGCTGTTCACCCAGTACTGGAAGCCGTTGCTCATCTGCATCGGCGTGACCCTCGGCGGCACCGTTGCCTTCTACACCTACACCAACTTCATCCTGAAGTTCATGAACGATACCTCCGGCATCGCCAAGACCGACACCTCCGTGATCAACTTCTGGGCCCTGTTCATCTTTATGCTGCTCCAGCCCGTTTACGGCATCATCTCGGACAAGGTGGGCCGCAAGCCGCTCCTGCTTTGGTTCGGCATCACCGGTGTCCTCTTTACCTGGCCGCTGCTCTCCACCTTGGCCGGCACCAAGGACCCGTTCACCGCGTTTATGCTGATGCTCGGTGGCCTCCTGATCGTTGGCGGCTACACCTCCATCAATGCCCTGGTCAAGGCTGAACTGTTCCCGGCTTCCATCCGCGCCCTCGGCGTCGGGCTGGGTTACGCGATCGCCAACTCGCTCTTCGGCGGCACGGTGCCGCTTCTCGGCGCGGCATTCCAGAAGGCCGAGCGCGTGGACCTGTTCTTCACCTACGTCACCGTGGCCATTGCCATCTCGCTGGTGGTCTACATCTTCGCGCTGAAGAACAAGAAGACCACCCACCTGGACCGCGAACAGGGCGACGCGTGGAACCGTCCGGCCAAGGACGACGACAAGGACAAGGACCTCCTCAACGCCTAGAGCCCTTCGGGGAGAACTCAGGTGCGGGAGAGTTCCAGGTGACGTACGACGGCGGGTGCCCACCCGCCGTCGTCCGCCCACCACCCAGGACGCTCTCTCACTTAATGCGGGTTTTTCCGGGATGCTCTCTCACTTTCCTGAAGAAAGTGAGAGAGCATCCCGGGTTTTTCCGCATTAAGTGAGAGAGCGTCCCCTGGGACTGCCGCCGGCGGGCGGAGCCTTCCGCACGTCCGCCCAGGGTTCCTTACTCTGAGCGGACTATATTGGGCCATGTCAGCCATCAACCTGATCGCGGGAGTGTGCACTCATGGCCAAGGAACTCGCCACCCAGCTCATCGAACAGCTTCAGGCTGCGGGTGTGCAGCGGATCTATGGGATTGTGGGCGACAGCCTCAACCCGATCGTCGACGCGGTCCGGCAGACGGGAGGGTCCCACGCGGGCGGGATCGACTGGATCCACGTCCGGCATGAAGAGGCCGCCGCCTTTGCCGCCGCCGCGGAAGCCCAACTGACGGGGAAACTGGCCGTTTGCGCGGGTTCCTGCGGGCCCGGCAACCTGCACCTGATCAACGGCCTCTACGATGCGAACCGGTCCGGGGCCTCCGTGCTGGCCATCGCCTCGCACATCCCCAGCAAGCAGATCGGCAGCAGCTTCTTCCAGGAAACCCACCCGGACCGGCTCTTCAACGAGTGCTCGGTCTACTCGGAACTGGTCAGCACCGCCGAGCAGGCACCGCGGGTGATGCACAGCGCCATCCAGCACGCCCTCGGCCTCAGGGGAGTCGCTGTCGTCACGCTGCCCGGCGACATCGCGGGGCTGGAGGCAACGGGTGAAACGCCGCTGCCCGCAACGTTCCGGCCGGCGGCGCTGATCCCCGACCCCGCCAGCATCCGGGAGCTGGCGGACGCCATCAACGAAGCAGGGAAAGTGGCGATCTTCGCCGGTGCCGGCGTGGAGGGCGCCCATGACGAACTGATCTCCCTCGCGGAACTGGTCAACGCGCCCATCGGCCACTCGCTTCGAGGCAAGGACTTCGTCCAGTACAACAACCCCTACGACATCGGGATGACCGGCCTGCTGGGCTACGGCGCCGCTGCGGAGGGGATTGAGGACGCTGACCTGCTGATCCTGCTGGGCACCGACTTCCCCTACGACCAGTTCCTGCCGGAAACCCGCACTGCGCAGGTGGACCGGGCGGCCCACCGGCTGGGCCGGCGGACCGACGTCGACATCGCAGTCCATGGCGACGTGCTGCCCACCCTGGCCGCGCTCATGCCGCTGCTGAAGCCGAAGAAGAGCCGCCGGTTCCTTGACCAGATGCTCAAGAAGCACAACAGGCTGATGAGCAAATCTGTCCGCGCCTATACCCGCAACGTGGAGAAGAAGCAGCCGATCCACCCCGAATACGCTGCGTCCCTGCTGGACCAGGTGGCCGCCGAGGATGCCATCTTCACGGCGGACACCGGCATGTGCAACGTCTGGACGGCCCGGTACATCAATCCCCTGGGCACCCGCCGGCTGATCGGATCCTACCTGCACGGTTCCATGGCCAACGCACTCCCGCACGCCATCGGCGCCCAACTGGCCTTTCCGGGGCGCCAGGTGGTCTCAGTGTCAGGCGACGGCGGGCTGTCCATGCTGCTCGGCGAACTCATCACGGTGGCCGCCCACAAACTGCCTGTCAACGTGGTGGTCTTCAACAATTCCACGCTGGGCATGGTCAAGCTCGAAATGCTCGTGGACGGGCTTCCCGATTTTGGTGTGGACGTGCCGGACGCCGACTACGCCGGAGTGGCACGGGCCCTCGGCTTCCACGCCGTGCGGGTCACGGATCCGGCGCGGATCGAGGGGGCGTACCGCGCAGCGTTCGCCCACGCCGGTCCGTCGCTGGTGGAACTCATCACGGATCCACAGGCGCTCTCGCTTCCGCCGAAGATTTCCGGATCGCAGGTGCTGGGATTCGCCACGGCCATGTCCAAAGTGGTGCTCAACCGCGGTGCCGGTGAAGCGGTCAGCATGGCCCGGAGCAACCTGCGGAACATTCCGCGGCGCTAGGCGAGGCGCGCGCCCGGGTTGCGCCGGGACACCCGGTGCGCCCCGTGCCGGCTCGAGACCAAATCGAGTGCAAAGCGTGACCCTGCCGGCATCGTCTCGTACCGCCGTCGCTGTTTGACTGGGAGAAGGCGGATTCCCGCCGTTCGTGCGCCGCGGGAGGCAACTGAAATGTTTCGAGTACAGCGGATGGTGGCGCTCGGCGCGGTACTGGCAGTGGCGGGGTGTGCGGCGCCGGCTCCGGCCCCGGCGCCGCCGGAACTCCTCACGGCCGACGGCGTCGAGCGGGTTTCGGTGGACCGCGCGGCGTATGCCGACGAGCTGCGTTCCTTCCGGACTTCCGCCCTCGTCCTCGGCGGGGCACTGCTGACCGACGGCGGCGACGGCTCCAACGGGAACGTGGTGTCCTCGCCCGGGAGCCTTCTGATTGCCCTCGCCATGCTTCGGGCGGGAGCGTCCGGCGAGACGGCCGCTGAGATGGACAGCGTCCTGCAACTGCCCGCGGAGAAGCGCGATGAGGCCATGAACTCGGTTCTCCGCTCGCTCGAAATGTTCGACGGCGATCCCGGCGCCGTGGATGAGGAGAACCCGCCGCGAAAACCGGTCATGCACGCCGCCAACGGACTGTTCGTGGACAAGGGCGTGCCCACCGGGGAGGCCTTCCTGGACACTCTGGCCCGGCACTATGGAACCGGCGTGTATCCCGTGGATTTCCGCGATGAGGGGACAACGAAGCCTGCCATTGATTCCTGGGTGAATCGGAACACCGGCGGCCGGATCAAGGAAGCCCCGGCAAAGTACGATCCGGACAACACGTTCAGCCTGCTCAATGCCCTGTACTTTGCCGCCGCCTGGCGTGCGCCGTTCGACCCGAACGACACCTCTGAGCTGCCCTTCACAACAGCCGCGGGCGAGGAAATTAACGCGCCGGCCATGCATAACGAACTCAGGATGACGTACGCGGAAGGTGCCGGCTGGCGGGGTGTGGACCTTCCCTACGCCGACGGTTTCGTGATGCGGTTGGTCCTGCCCGAAGACACTGCCGGTTCCGCGACCAGCCCAGCCTCTGCGGCCTTCGGCCCGGAAAAGCTCACGGAAATCGCCGGCGCCTTTGATGCTGCCCGGCCCGCATCGGTACAGATCCAGCTGCCCCGCTGGGACCACAAGAGCAGTTTTGACCTGCGCAGGGTCTTCGAGTCGCTGGGGCTGAAGAAGATGCTCGCCACCACGGAGGATTTCAACAACATCCAGCCGCAGATGATGATCACCCAGGCGGCCCAGGCCGCCAACATCACGGTCGCTGAAAAGGGCACCATCGCGGCCGCGGTGACCCAGATCAACGGAGAGGCCACCAGCGCGCCGGCGGAGCCCGAGCGGACCATCGATTTCGACCGGCCGTTCCACTACCAGATCGTGCACGTTGAGACCGGCCTGCCCCTGTTCATGGGAACGGTGGCCGACCCCCGCTAGCGGTGCCGTGCGGCCAGGCTCGCTGCCCGGGGACGCGGAACAGGTGATCGCGGGCACCCGGGGCGACGGCCCGCCGTCGTCCGCGTCCTCAGACGCTCTCTCACTTAACGCAGGAAAATCCCAAACGATCTCTCACTTTCCCTAAGAAAGTGAGAGATCGTTTGGGAAAAACCCACATTAAGTGAGAGAGCGTCCGGGGGTGGGGGGGGGTTAGCGCGCGCCGCCCTGCCAGAGCGCGTCGAACGGGGCACCCGAGGCAACCCGGTTGCGGATGCCCGCCGTGACGAATTCCTTGGCCGTCCGGGCCGCCTCCAGGGGAGTAGCTCCCTTGGCGAGTTCCGCCGTCACGGCGGCGGCCAATGAACAGCCGGCGCCCGAAACGGCCACCTCGCCCACCTTCGGGGCGCTGAGGACCTCGAGGGTCCCGCCGTCGTAGTAAACGTCGACGGCGTCCGGACCTGCCAGCCGCACCCCACCTTTGGCGAGCACCGCGGCGCCGCTGAGCTCATGGATGCGGATGGCCGCGGCCTTGAGCGACTCGACGTCGGTGATCTCCAGACCGGACAGCGATTCGGCCTCGAAATGGTTCGGCGTGACGAACGTGGCCAGCGGCAGGATCTGCGCCTTCAGGGCCTGGTCCGTGTCCAGCGCATGGCCCGGTTCCTGGCCTTTGCAGATCAGCACCGGGTCCAGCACCACGTTCCGGTAGGCGCCCGCTTCCAAGGCCGCAGCCACCGTGCCGATGGTCGCAGGGCTGCCCAGCATGCCGATCTTGACGGTGTCCAGAACAGGCCTGCCCGCCACCGACGGTGCCCCGGCAACGGCACCGTACGCCGCCGTCGTGGCCTCCAGCTGGTCGGCGATCACCTGCTGGTCCACCGGCATAAACCGGTGGTTCCAGCTGTCATTCGGATCGAAGGACACGATGCAGGTGAGGTTGGCAATGCCGAACACACCCAGTTCCTGGAAAGTCCGCAGGTCGGCCTGGGCGCCGGCGCCACCGGTGGACTCGGAGCCCGCAATCGTCAGGACGACAGCCGGAGCGACAGCGGGAAAAACGGCGGGGGACGGGGCGGCGGTTGAAGCAGAAGTCATGGATCCATCCTGCCATCCCGCGCCGGGCGCCCGGTTGCGGGCTCAGCGCCGCTTCCGCTTTGACCGCTGTTCCTCCTCCCGCTCCGATCTGGCACGCTCTGCAGAACGCTGGGATTTCCCTGCTCCCGCCACTTTTTGGTGCCACTCACGATGGTAGGCGCGGCTGGCTGCGGCGTCCTTGCGGCGGGCCAGTGCGGCCATTTCGCGTTGGAGTTTCCGGTAGTTGTTCCAGCGGCGGTCCTCGAGTGTGCCGTCGGAGAGGGCGGCCTGCACGGCGCAGCCGGGTTCATGCTGGTGGGCGCAATCGGAAAACCGGCAGCGGCTGGCGAGCTCCTCCACATCCCCGAACATCTGCTCCATCCCGTCGTCGGCGTCGAAAAGCCCGAACCCGCGGACGCCGGGAGTGTCCATGAGGACAGTGCCGTCCGCCAGCGGGACAAGCTCCCGGGAGGTTGTGGTGTGCTTGCCCCGGAAGTCACCGGAGCGGACTGCGCCGGTGTGCTGTACATTGTGGCCAACCAGGGCGTTGATCAGGGTGGATTTCCCTGCGCCGGAAGGCCCCAGCAGGACAAGGGTGCTGCGCGGCGGCAGATGGGCCAACAGGTTGTCGATCCCGTCCCCGTTCTCCGCGGACGTGGTGACCACGTCAACACCCGCGGCCTGCAGGATGACCTCCCCGACGACGTCGTCCGCCACGTGAGCCAGGTCCGCCTTGGTGATAATCACCAAGGGAGTGGCGCCTGAATCCCAGGCGGCGACGAGCGTCCGTTCGAGGCGGTTGTGCGTGAGCGGCCGGTCAACCGGAACCACCACGCCGATGACGTCCATGTTGGCCGCCAGGACCTGGCCGGCCGATGAGTCCTCGAACGCGCGCTTCCGGCTGAGCTCCGAACGCCGGGGCAGGACGCCGAGAATCTGGCGGTCACCCGCGCGGTTGGGTCCTATCCAAACCCAGTCGCCCGTAGCCGGCACGCCGGCATCAAGCGGGTAGGGAAGGTGCAGGAGTTCCACGCCCACCGCCACCAGGACCAGGCTGCGGTCAACCCGCACCACGCGGCCGGGCTCGCAGGGATTGTCCGCGCTGCAGGCAGGGACGGGGTTTTCGTTGAAGTGCCGTGCGACGACGGCGTTGTAGCCATAAAGGGTTGGGCCGGTGATGCCGGAGATGGACGTAACAGGACTGGCCAGGCCGGGGCCTGAAGAATTTTTCACTGTGATACCTCGGGAAAAAGTCCCCTGGCACCGGCCACTCCCGGGCAAGGCCCAAGGTTGCGGCATTCCGCGGGCAGTGCCCTATGCGGTACGGAAGCTGGAGACGGGGGTGGTTATTTTGATGGTTTCGAGGCGCCGAGGGCGCACGGCAATGGCAATCATCAAAAACACCTCCCTCCCTGCTCTGGTCCGTCGACGTGAAATATCGGACCGGTTCCCACTCTAGCTTTCGCCCCAGTCTTTGGCCATGGCTTTCGCGGTGCGGTACTTGGACGCCCGCACCGCGGCCGTTGATTTAGTCCCGGCTGAGTCCGGCAGCCTCGCGTGCGAGCCTGGTGATCTGCGCCCAATCGTTGCTTTCCACGGCTGCGCGCGGGGTGAGCCAGCTGCCACCCACGCAGGAGACATTTGGAAGCGAAAGGTAGCCCGGTGCGGAGTCCAGGCTTACGCCGCCGGTTGGGCAGAACTGAACCTGCGGGATGGGTGCTCCGATGGCAGCGAGGTAGTCCGGGCCGCCGGCCGGGCCGGCCGGGAAGAACTTCATGGCCGTGATGCCCCGCTCAAGGAGCGCCATCACCTCGCCCACGGTGGCCACGCCGGGCAGGACCGGGACGTCCAGGGTCAGCATGTGGTCCAGCAATGCCGGTGTCACGCCGGGGCTCACCAGGAACTGCGCGCCGGCTCCCACCGCGGCGTCTGCCTGGGCGGGTGTGAGGATGGTGCCGGCGCCCACCAGGATGTCCGGGACTTCGTTGGCGATGCGCTTGAGCGATTCGAGGGCGCTGTCGGTCCGCAGCGTGAGCTCGATGATCCGCACGCCGCCGTCGGCCAGTGCCCTGGCAACGGGAACGGCGTGCTGTGGGTCGGCGATGGTGACGACGGGAATTACAGGGGAAACGTGCAGGACGCTGGTTGCGTCAGCCATGGGTGATCTCTTTTCTCAGGCCGTCCAGCCCGTCGGTGTCGATGATGCGGTACCAGTGCGTGAGCAGGTCCGTGAAGGTGGTGTTGGCTGCGAGACCGGCGTCGAAAATGCTTCGCACGCCCAGCAGCGCCGGGACCACGCTCGCGGCAGAACGCTCCGCCGGCAGGGCCGCCTGGAGTTCCGCCGCGAGGGGATCGTTCAGTTCGGCCGCGGGAGTGCGTGGCCACGTGGTGCATCCACGCGGCGACGGCGAGCGCAGCCCACCGCGGTTCGCGTCCGGCGTCGAGGTTTGCCCGGACCGTGGTCAGCAGCCGCAGGCCGATCTTCTGCGAGCCGTCGCTGCCCACCTTGGCTGTGGTGTGCCCCAGAGCCGGGTTGGCGAAGCGTTCCAGGACCTGGGCGCAGTACGTGCCGCCGTCCAGGCCGGCGGGGCAGGCTGATGGTGGGCAGGGCGTCCTCAGCCATCATCGGCCGCAGGCCGTACGGAAGGCGTCCTCGCCCACGGCGTCGCTGATGGTCTCCTTGCCGGTGGCCAGGCCAAGGTAGGCGAGCATGGAATGGCTGGCGTTGAGCAGGCGCAGCTTGGCCGCCTCCCACGCGGCGACGTCGGTGCTGAACAGTGCGCCGGCTTCCTCCCACGCCGGCCGGCCGCCGGCGAAGTTGTCCTCGATGACCCACTGCATAAAGGGTTCGGCCACCACGGCGGCCTCGTCCCGGAGGCCGAGTTCATGTTCGACGGCGTCAAGGTCACCGGCCGTGGTGGCCGGCACCATCCGGTCCACCATGGTGGTCGGGAACGTCACGTTGGCGTCCAGCCAGGCCAGCAGCGGCCCGGACTCGGCGTCGGGCAGGGCGGCGGCGAATGCGCGGACCAGGGTGCCGGTCAGCTCGCCGTTGCCGGGAAGGTTGTCGCACGAGACCACCGTGAGCGGCCCGGCTCCGCCCGGGACGCGCTGCTGGATGCCCCGGGTGATCTGTCCGATGGCCGTCTGCGGCGGGTGCCGGCAAGGTCGGCCTGGACCTGTGGATCGGCGGTATTGAGGGACCCGGTGTGCGGATCAATGCGGTATCCCTTTTCGGTGACGGTCAGCGTTACCACCTGCGTGGTGGGCGCGGCGATCCGGTCCACGACTTTTCCGGGTTGGTCCCGGCCGGAGATGGCCTCCACGATGCTGGACACCACGCGCAGCGGAGCCGCCCCGGTGCCGCGCTCCGCGACGCGTGAACAGTCCGTCCTGCGGTGCCAGTTGGCGGGCGACGGTGTCCGAGCGCTGGGTCACCCCCACGATCCCCCAGTCAGATGAACCGGTGGCGAGCATGGCTTTTTCGGTGAACACCGCGGTGTGGGCGCGGGCGAAGGCACCCAGGCCGAGGTGGACAATTCCGGGCCGGAGCGTGCCGGGAGCCAGCAGTGGCTGGTGGGCGCCGTTGGCGGCGAGCGGAGGCTGCGCTTAGGCGTGTGATGGCTGCACTCCTTCGCGGGGCCAGGCCGGAGCCGGCAGTTCCCGGCGTGGGCGCGGGTCTGCTCCAGCGTGGGGATGAAGCCGGTGCCGCCCTTGCCGCCAACCACCAGTGACGCCGCGGCCGCACCGTACCGGGCAGCGACGGGAAGGCTGTCGCCCAGGACCATCCGGGCGGTCAGGGTGCCCACGAACGCGTCGCCGGCACCGGTCTGGTCCACGACGGCCGGCGCCGGGATGGAGTCGATCCACGTGCTGTCCTGGCCTTCGCCTTCGAGCTGGATCCCCTCTGCTCCGCAGGTCACGGCAACGTTTTCAGCGCCGAGGCCACGAAGCTTCGCCGCGGCCTCGGCCGCCGTGGAGCAGCCCAGGAGCGCGGACGTTTCGCCCGGGAAACGACGGCGTGACCAGGAAGGTGCGCGGCGCGAGTTGCAGGAGTGCCGCCGTCGCGTCCTCCACGGACGTGAGCCGCGGGCGGAAGTTCGGGATCGAACACAAAGCGTTTGGCCAGCGCGGCGGCCTTCACGACCGCGGCGCGGGACGATGCCGAAATGGCGCACGCGATGCCGCCTGCCACCACGGCGCCGGCAGCCGAGAACACTGCCGGGTCAACGTCGTCGGGGCCAAGGCTGGAGCCGACGCTGCCGCTGCGGGCGTAGGAGAACTCGCGCTGCCCGTCGGGGTCGCAGTGCACCAGGTAGACGCCCTGCTGCCCGGTCCGGAATGTCAGCAGATCGGGGGAAATGCCGAGCTCAACAATCCGGGCGGCGATGGCCTTGCCGAGGTCGTCGTCGGTCAGCACCGACAGCAGGCCCACGCGGGCGCCGGCTGCCGCCGCGGCGGCGGCAACGTTGAGGGCGTCCCCGGAAATGCCGAGCTGGGCCGGCACACCGTGGGCGAACGCGACGTCGGTGGCCACCTCAACGAGGATCTCGCCCATCACCACGACGTCGAACGGCCGCGGAAGGGTTTTGGGTTGAGTTGTTCACCAGTCATGCACCGATCCGTCGAGCCGCCGGTTGATCGGCAGGTATTTGGGGTCAAAGGGGAAGCGGGCGGCGGCTTCCTCGTTGAACTCTACGCCGATGCCGGGTGCGTCGCCGGGGTGCATGTAGCCGTCCTTGAAGGTGTAGGAACGTGGTGAACACCTCGTTGGCGGGCTCCCGGTGGCCCATGTATTCCTGGATGCCGAAGTTGGGGATGCTCATGTCCACGTGCAGGGCCGCCGCGAACGACGCCGGGGAGAGATCGCCCGCACCGTGCGAGCCGGAGCGCACCCCGTACAGGTCCGCGAGGGAGAAGATCCGGCGCAGGTGCGTGATGCCGCCGGCGTGCGAGACGGAGGTGCGGATGTAGTCGATGAGCCGTTCGGTGATCAGCTGCTGGCAGTCCCAGATGGAGTTGAACACCTCACCCACCGCGATGGGGGTGGTGGTGTGCTGGCGGATCAGGCGGAACGCCGACTGGTCCTCGGCCGGCGTCGGATCCTCGATCCAGAACGGCCGGTACTCTTCCAGCGACGCGCCCAGCCGGCCCGCCTCGATCGGTGACAGGCGGTGGTGGACGTCGTGGAGGACGTGCACCCCGTAGCCGAATTCCTCGCGGACGTGGGCCATCATCTTCGGCGCGAAGTCCAGGTACGCCGACGTCTCCCAGGTGTCCTCCTGCGGGACGTTGCCGCTGGCGGGCTCGTACATCTTCCCGTCCACCGGCGCAATCCCGTAGGTCTTGTCCAGGCCGGGCACCGCGGCCTGGACGCGGATGGCCTTGTAGCCGAGGTCCAGGTGGTGCTGGAAGTCGGCGCTGAGGTCCTCCAGCGTGGCTCCGCTGGCGTGGCCGTAGACCATCACACCCTCGCGGGCTGCCCCGCCGAGGAGCTCGTAGACCGGCATGCCGGCGGCCTTGCCTTTGATGTCCCAGAGTGCGACGTCGATGGCGGCGATCGCCGTCATGGTCACCGGTCCGCGGCGCCAGTAGGCGCCCTTGTAGAAGTACTGCCAGGCGTCCTCGATCCGGCGCGCGTCGCGGCCGATCAGCAGCGGGCAGAGGTGCTCGGACAGGTATGACGCCACGGCCAGCTCGCGGCCGTTGAGGGTGGCGTCGCCGATGCCGGTGATGCCGTCCTCGGTTTCAATAACGAGCGTGACGTAATTCCGTCCGGGTGACGAAACCACTACCCGTGCGTCGGTGATCTTCACTGGTTGGTCCTTCTTAGGTGTGTGGGTATCGATGCAAGTAGGTAGCACTAACTGTCGTTCTGAGCCGTCAAAACGACAGTTAGTGCTACTCAGTTGGGGGAGTGGTTGGGCTTAGCTGAGCTTCAGCATGACTTTGCTGCTGCCGGCGGCAGGATCGCCGAAGACGCGCATGGCTTCGGCTGCCTGGTCGATTCCGAACGTGTGCGTGATGACCGGGGAAACGTCCAGGCCTGCGGCCATGGCGCGCAGGGCGTCACTGATCTCGTCCACAAAACGGTAGGAGCCGATCCAGGTGATTTCCCGGGTGACCAGGTCGCCCAGCGCCGCCGCGGCAGGGGCTCCGGGCAGGTTTCCGACCTGGACGAGGGTGCCGCCGCGTGCCGTGGCGCGGAGGACGCCGCCGAGCACCGCGGGGATGCCGGAGGCCTCGAACACGAGTTCCATGTCCTCCGGCAGGCTGGCCCCGCCGGAGACGTTCCGGACCTCGTCCGCGCCCATGGCCTTGGCGATCTGCAGCGCGGAGTCGTTGATGTCGGCGGCGATGACGGTCCGGGCACCGGCGTATTTGGCCGCTGCCACCACGAGGGAGCCGATGGGGCCGGCCCCGTTGACCAGGACGTCCCGTCCGGTGAGGTCGCCGGCGCGGCTGACAGCGTGCATGGCGACGGCGAGTGGTTCGGCCAGTGCGCCGTGCAGCGTGCTCACGCCGTCGGGCAGCGGCCGGATCTGGGAGGCCCTGGCGAGCTTGCGCTCGCTGAAGCCGCCGTCGGTGTGGGGATCGAAGGCTGCGGAGCCGAAGTACCGGATCTGCGGGTAGAGGTTGGTCCTGCCGGCCAGGCGGGCCGGCATGGTGCCGTTTCCCACCAGCTCTGCGGGGTGGACGGTGACGGGCTGGCCGATCTGCAGGTCCTCGACGCCGGCGCCGAGCTGGGCGATCCGGCCGGCCACCTCGTGGCCCAGGACCAGAGGCGACTTCAGCGCTGCCGTTCCGGAGGCCCCGTGGCGCCAGTACGAAAGGTCGGATCCGCAGATGCCGCCCCATTCGACGTCGAGCACTACCTCACCGGGTCCGGCCACCGGCTCCGGCCGCTCGTCGATGCGGAGATCGTTGGCGCCGTGGACTACGACGGCTTTCATACGGCGTCTTCCAGGCGGACCATGTCGCGGCCGCGGACTTCGGGTCCCACGAAGGCTGAGATCAGGGTGATCAGCGAGTAGGCGATGAGCATTGCGGCCAGCGGCCACCAGTGGCCGGTGATCGCCGTGAGGGTGGCTGCCAGCAGCGGCCCGATGGCGGTGGCCAGGATCCCGCCGATTTCCTTGGCCAGGGCGAGCTGGGTGAAGCGGGTACGGGCGCCGAAGAACTCGGCCATGGTGACGCTTTCCATCGCGAAGAGGCTCAGCACGCCCAGGTTGAGGCCGATGACCATGGCGATGGTGATGAGGGCGGTGTTTCCGCTGGTGACCATCAGCATCATGGGGATGGCGAACAGTGCGGTGAGGGAGCTCAGGACCAGGTAGAGGGGCCGCCGGCCGAAGCGGTCACCCAGGATGCCCATGACCGGGATGGTCACGAAGCCGAGCAGGGAGCCGTACATGATGGCGGTGGTGCCGACGCTCTTGTCCACCAGGAGGACGGTGGCGAGGTAGCCGACGAGGAAGGTCTGGACGAGTCCGGAGTTGCCGGCCTGCCCGAACCGCAGGCCGAGGGCGATCAGGAAGGCCTTGCCCTTGCGCTGGTGCAGTGCGGCCTCGATGGTGCTGGTCTTTGCCAGTTCCTCTGCCGCAGCGATCTCGCGCTTGGACAGTGCAACACCATCGACGACGTCGGCACGCTCTTCGAAGACGGGGCTTTCCTTGAGGGAGCGGCGGACCCAGACCGCGAAGATCATCAGCACGAAGCTGAACAGGAACGGGATGCGCCAGCCCCAGCTGAGCAGGTCTTCTTCAGACAGGGTGGAGACGAGGATGGCCCAGATGGCGGAGGCAGCGAGGGTGCCGGAGTTCGTACCCAGGCACACGAGGGAGGAGATGAGGCCGCGGCGGCGGACGGGGGCGAACTCCGCCAGCATAACGGTGGCTCCGGCGATCTCGGCGCCGGCGCCGAAGCCCTGCGCCAGGCGCAATGCGACCAGCAGGATGGGGGCCCAGATGCCGATCATCGCGTAGGTGGGCAGGACACCGATCAGTGTGGTGGAGGCGCCCATGAGTGCGATGGTGATGAACAGGACCTTCTTGCGGCCGATCCTGTCGCCCATGCGGCCGAAGTAGACGGCGCCTGCGAGGCGGGCGACGTAGCCCACGCCGTACGTTGCCATGGCGGCGACCAGGCCGATAATCGGGCTGACGTCGGGAAAGAACAGCTTGTTGAAAACGATGGCTGCTGCCAGCGAGTACAACTGGAAGTCCATGAATTCCATGGCGGTTCCCAGCCAGCCGGAAACGGCGACCTTGGCCAGTTCACGGGTGGGTTTTTCTTCTGGCTTTGTGGTGGGCGGCGCGATGCTCTCAGTCATCTGATGCTCCTTTGCAGGCGATGAAAAACGAAGGGGAGGAGGGGGAGAAGCTGGGCCGAAGGTCCGCACGTGTGACCGTCAGCACCCCGTTTGCTACTACCATACAAGCACTACCATTCTAGTGTGTCAAGGGTAATAGACTGGAGCCATGGCAACCGAGAAGCGCGGCACGGGACAGCAGCCGCGGCTGTCCGTCCGGGATCAGACCCTGGAAACGCTCAGGCGGCGCATCATCTCCCTGCAGCTTCCCCCGGGTGAGCCGCTCTCGGAGAACGAGCTGGCGCAGGAACTGGGCGTGAGCCGGACGCCCGGTGCGGGAGAGCCTGATCCTGCTGCGGGAGGAAGGGCTGGTCCAGGTCTTCCCCCAGATCGGTTCGTTCGTATCCCTCGTGGACCTTGGGCGCGTATCGGAGGCGCAGTTCGTCCGGGAGGCCATCGAGTGCGCGTCCCTGAAAGACGTTGTGGTGGACGCGGCCGGCCTCGCGGGCCTGCGCGAGATCCTGCACGGCCAGTCAGGTGCCGAGGCCAGCGGCGATGTGGAGGAATTTTTCCGCCTGGACGAGGACTTCCACCGCGAACTCCTGCGGCTGGCGGGCCATGAGTCCGCGTGGGCCGCCGTCAACTCGGCCAAGGCGCACCTGGACCGTGCCCGGCGCCTGAGCCTTCTCGATGCCAGGCCCATCGCAACGCTGATCCAGCAACACACGGCGGTGGTGGACGCGCTCGAAGCGAACAACCTGGGCGACGCCGACAGTTCCCTCCGCCTGCACCTGCGGGGCGTTTTTGAGGATGTTCAGCGGATCCAACAAGCCACGCCCCAGCTTTTTTCCGATGGCGCTCCTGCGCGGCCTAGCCGCCGAAGTGTTGCTCGCCTGACCTGACGCCTGACCAGACGGACGCCACGTTGTCATGCGTTGTGACGAGGCGGACCACCGCCAACCGTCCGATTGCGGCGCAGACTCCGGTCCACAGGACCAGGCCCCACATGGTGTACCAGCGGCCGCCCATCATGAATATGAGGGTGAGCGCGCCGGTCACCAGTCCAACGCCCGCGATGGCCGCAATGTGCAGCAACTGGTCGCGGACAGGCCGCATCATGATGCCGGCGGCCAGGGCCAGCGGCATTCCCAGCAGGAGCGCCGCGGCGATACCAAAAACATAACCAGTCGCACCATGCGGAACGCCGAACAGCGCTACCGTGATGGCGGCGCCCAGGAGGAATGCGCCGGGGCCAAACGTCACGCGGTGCGGCCGTTTCAAGGCCTGCCCTTGGCGATGCTGAGAAGCGCCCGCCCCAGCTCCGGCTGCCGGAAGATGAACCCGGCATCGAGCAGTTTCTGCGGCTGTACCCACCGGCTTTTCAGCACCAGCTCGGTGTCGGTCCGGATCACTACGGCACCCAGTCTGAGCAGCCAGGCGGGGGTGGGGATGCCAAGCCTGGCGCCATAGGTCCGCCTGACGAAGTGCATCAGTTCGCGGTTGTCCACAACGTCCGGGGAGGCCACATTCACCGGACCGGAGATGTCGGTCCGTTTGTGCAGGAAACGGACGGTGCGGTAAAGGTCCTCCACGTGGATCCAGCTGAACTTCTGGTTCCCGTGCCCCATATGCCCGCCCAGGCCGAGCCGCGCCAGGGTGGCGAAGGGCCGCAGCGCGCCGCCGCCTGGCCCCAGCACGATGGCGATCCGCAGCGGGATTTTCCTGGTGCCGGGGGTGTCCGCCGCCGCCAGGGCGGCTTCCCAGGCGCGCGCCACGTCCACGGAGAAGCCGGTGCCGAGTTCGCCGCCGGACTCTGCTTGGGGCCGGTCGTCCGCGTGCCGGTAGATGGTGCCGGTGCTGGCGTTGAGCCAGGTCGACGGCGGCGCCTGGCACGCTGCCAGGGCGCGGCCGAGCGCGGTGGTGGTGGCGACGCGGGAATCGAGGATGGCCGCCTTGTTCCGCGCGTTATAGCGGCAGTTGACCGACCGCCCGGCGAGGTTGACCAGCAGGTCGGCGCCGTCCAGCACCCGGGTGATGGCGCCGTCGTCGTTCCAGTTTGCGGACCCAGCCGAACCCTTGGCTGCCCGGCGGCCGATGGTGCGGACTGTCCAGCCGTCCCGCTCGAAGCGCGCCCGGAGGTAGGTGCCGATGAAGCCCGAGGCTCCGGCGAGCACCACGGTGTTTGTTTTGTTCATTTCTGCCCCCATGGGTGTCAGTTGCGGATGCTGCGGCTCAGGCTGAGGACATCGTCCAGCACTTTGTTGACGCCCGGAATCTTTGCGAGCGAGAGTCCCCGGGCGATCAGCGGGACTGCTCCGTCCACGAGTTTCCGGGTGCGGCGCTGGCCTTCCGAAGTGTCATACACCCAGAACAGCGCGATCCCCATGTAGCCCAGCCACAGCAGCTCGGGCAGATCCGCGCGCAGCTTCTTCGGTGCCGGCGGACTGGCGCCTTCGACCGCCGCCCGGAAGATGCCCAGCGAGGCTTCGCGGGCCGCCGTCGACTCTCCCGCGAAGGGGTTGACGGGCGACGTCGGCCGGATGGCTGTGGCCACGAAGTCCGCGCCGAAGCGGTGGTAGGGCGCCATGACGTCCAGGCCGGTGTGCAGTGTGGCCTTCAGCCGGCTGCCCAGGTCCTTCAGGCCTTCGAGCGCCTCATCCGCCTTGGCGGCATGCTCGGCCTGGACCTGGACGTAGAGTTCCTGGACCAGGTCGTCCTTGGAGGCGAAGTAGTAATAGGCGTTGCCCACGGAGACCCCGGCCTCCTCGGCGATGGCCCGCATGGTGGTTTTTTCGAAGCCGATCTCGCGGAACATGCGCAGTGCCACATCCGCCAGGTGCTGGCGGGTCTGCTCGCTCTTGGCTGCCACGGATTTCCCCTTTTTGAACGTGTTCAGAAATGAGTATGGCATGGAACTGAACGTGTTCAAAACGCTAGCGTCCCGGGTTGGTGGGAGAATGGCGTGACAGTGCTAATACAGCCGGCGTCACGCGCAATCCTCCTGATGGCGCGGTGGGCCGAGCGAACCACTATGAACGGACACCCCCATGCCTTCCCCCTCAGGCCGTGACGCCTTGCCCGTCACCAACCCCGCAGGTACAGCCGCGAAATTCGCCTCCATCGGATCGCCCTATTTCGGCATCATGCTGGCATTTATGGCCGTGGTGCTGATCCTGTCCAACATCGGCGCGTCCAAGGGCGTGGCGATCGGCCCGATCATCACCGACGGCGGCTTCTTCCTCTTCCCGCTGGCCTACATCCTGGGCGATGTGATCAGCGAGGTGTACGGCTTCAAAGTGGCGCGCAAGGCCATTGTCACCACCTTCGCCCTGTCCGTCTTCGCCTCGGTCTGCTACTGGGTGATCATCGCCCTGCCCGGCTTCGACGACGAGTTCGGCACCTCCAAGCAGGCAGCCCTGGAAGGCGCGCTGGGCCCGGTTCCGCAGATTGTGCTGGCCTCCCTGCTGGCATTCCTGGCGGGACAGACCATCAACTCCTGGATCCTGGTGAAGATGAAGGCCCGCTCCGGGGAGAAGTCCCTGTGGGCACGGCTGATGAGCTCCACCGGCGCCGGTGAATTCGTGGACACCCTGATCTTCTGCAGCATCGCCGCCTCCGTCATCGGCATCACCGACTTCGGCACGTTCGTGAACTACGTGGTGGTGGGCTTCGTCTACAAGACCCTCGTGGAGTTCCTGTTCGTCCCGGTGACGTCCCTGGTGATCGGCTGGATCAAGAAGCGCGAACCGAGCTACGGCGTCCCGGCTGCAGCCGTGACCAACGCCGCGTAGCTGCCGCCGTCTAGCCCTTGAGCGTCCCGTCGAGCAGGGCGCGGAGCTCGGCGAAGTGCCGCTCGGTGGCCTCCGCATGGAACATCGCGGTGTCCGCCATCGTGTAGCCGTGCGGTGCCCCGGCGTAGATCTCGTTGGAGGCCTCGAGCCCTGCGGCGTCAAGCGCCTCACCCAGGCGTGCGACGGCGTCGGGATCCATGCTCTTGTCGTGGTCGGCGTGGCCGAACACGAACCGGGCCTTCGCGTTGGCGAGTCCCAGATGCGGGCTGTCCGGTGCGTCCGTTGCGAGCCCGCCGCCGTGGAAGCCGCCACAGGCTGCCACCGCTTCCGGGTGGGCGGTCGCGGTGCGCACCGCGAGGCGGGCGCCCATGCAGTACCCGAACGTGCCGATGGGACCCGGCGCGACGCCGTCGAGCGTTCCCAGCGCGGCCACCCACGCATCAATGTCCGGCAGCGCTTTGTCCGTGGTGAGGTGCCCTACCCGCGGGAACGCGGCCTTGCCGGCAGCGGCCCGCCCCTCCGGAGTGGTCATGTCCACGGTCGGGGCGAGGTCCGCGGCCGTTCCGTCGCGGTAGAAGGCGTTCGGCGCCAGGACCACGTAGCCCCAGTCGGCGATGCGCTGCGCCATCTCCTCGATGCGCGGACGCAGGCCGAAGGCGTCCATGTAGAGGATGACGCCGGGGAACGGGCCCGCGCCTGTGGATGGACGGGCAACCAGGGCCTCGGCAACGCCTTCTGCGGCGGGGATCTCGATGAGCATTTGGTCAGGATATCCGAGGACGACGGCGGGACTCGCCTCCGGGCGCGCCGCGCCACCCGGGATCCGGGTCCCGGGAGCGTGGCTCAGGAGTAGTACTGCGCCAGCGTCTCGGCCTTGAACTCGAAGAAGTTTCCTGCCTCGATGGCCAGCCGGGCGTCGTCCACCATCTTCACCACAAAGCGCTCGTTGTGGATGGAGATCAGCGTGGCGGAGAGCATCTCCTTGGCCTTGAACAGGTGGTGGATGTAGGCGCGCGAGTAGTTGGCGCAGGCGTAGCAGTCGCAGCCGTCCTGCAGCGGGCCCGAAGTCGCGCTTGTACTTGGCGCCGGAGAGGTTGTAGCGGCCGGTGGGTGTGTAGAACGCCGAGTTGCGGGCCACCCGGGTGGGGGAGACACAGTCGAAGGTGTCGGCGCCGTTCTCGATGGCCGTGAAGATGTCGTCCGGCTCGGAGATGCCCAGCAGGTGCCGCGGCTTGTCCTCCGGCAGTTCCTCGTTGCACCAGCGCACGATGGTGCCCAGGTTCTCCTTCTCCAGCGCCCCGCCGATGCCATAGCCGTCGAAGTTCATGGCGCCGAGGTCCTGGCAGGCCTTCCGGCGCAGGTCCTCGTACTGGGCGCCCTGGATCACGCCGAACAGGGCCTGGTACGGCTTCCCCGCCCGGGAATCCGGTCAGCCGGAAGTGCTCGTCCAGGCAGCGCAGGGCCCAGAGCCGGGTGCGCTCCAGCGATTCCTCCTGGTAGCCGCGGGAGTTCTGCAGGGTGGTCAGCTCGTCGAAGGCGAACATGATGTCCGCGCCGATCTGGTGCTGGACCTGCATGGAGATCTCGGGCGAGAAACGGTGCCGGTCCCCGTTCAGATGCGATTTGAACCAGACGCCGTCGTCGTCGATGTGGGCGAGCCGTTCCTTGCCCGGGGCCACGGCGTCGTCCGGCCCCGAGCTGTCCACCGATTTCATGTCGATGACCTTCTTGAACCCCGAGCCCAGGCTCATCACCTGGAACCCGCCCGAGTCCGTGAACGTGGGCCCGGCCCAGTTCATGAACGCGCCCAGCCCGCCGGCCTCGTCCAGGATGTCCGCGCCCGGCTGGAGGTACAGGTGGTAGGCGTTGGCCAGCAGCGCCTGCGCCCCGAGCTCCGCCATGGATTCGGGCAGCACCGACTTCACGGTGGCCTTGGTCCCGACGGCGATGAACGCCGGGCGTCTGGATCTCGCCGTGCGGGGTGGTGATGGTGCCCGTGCGGCCCAGGAACCCGCCGCCGTTGGCAGCCACCTGGGCGGCCGACGGCGCACAGCTTTCGGCCAGCCGGGTGCCAACCGTGAAGGAGAACTGGGACTGCGCCGCGGCTGACTGCGCCGCTACGGACTGCCCTGCGACAGCCAGCCCGGCGGCGCCTCCGGCCGCGGCGGCAGGTGAGTCAGCGGGCAGGGCGGAGGCGGGGTTGGCTGGCACGGTTCCAGTGTGCCAGCAAACAGCGCCGATCCCTCAGTTGGCAGCCTTCGCTGTGGGGTAGTTCTCAGCCCGCCAGCCGTCCCACGGACGACTGGATGGACTCCAGCTTGTGGGCACCCAGATCGTAGGTCGAGGCAATCACCATCGCGCCGCCGTCGGGCCTGACGTCCTCGATGACAGGCTGGTCCGCGACGATCAGCAGGCCGTCCCCGTGCTCGGCGTAGCTGTGGACAGTGAGCCCCACCTGGTGGTTGCTGCGGTACCAGACCTTGCCGGAGATTTCCTCCCCGGTGGCCAGCGTCAGCTGGTACGGCTCGCCGGGCTTGGGAACATCGGACAGTCCCAGCTTTTCGATGGCTGAGCCCTGTCCGCCCGGGAACTCGAAGAAGCAGGGTATGCCGTTTGCCGTGCGGATGGTGCTCCAGCGCGAAACGGAGCTGCTGGAGGAACGTCAGCCAGCCCTGGGTGATGTCCTCGTCCCATGCTGCCCATTCGGAGTTGTGGTCCAGGGCCGCCCGGGTGACGCTGACCTGCGTCCCGCCGGGCACGGGTTTCAGGTCGAAGACGTCCCCGCCGTTGGTGGTCAGGCTGGTGTGGTCCGGGGCTTCGACGACGTCACTGCCAAAGTAGATCTGGTCGATTTCGGCCGCCAGTTCATCGGCCTCCCAGCCGTGCCACTGGGCCACCTTGGCCGGTTCGCGCAGCATGATCCAGACCTGCGGCGCATCAGCATTAATCACTACGCTCAGATTGTTCGTCATAGCCACGAATGTACAACTCCGGCGAAGCCCCGGGTAGGGGGCATTTTGTTCAGGCCCGGACGGCCTCGAGCTCGTTGCTGATCCGGCGCTGCAGTTCGCCGAGTCCGATCGTCTCAGACCCGCCGTGGGCCCGCAGGAAGAGCAGGGATTCGAGCCGCAGCAGCCGCCACTCCCGCTCGGCCTCGTGGTTGGAGTTGTCGATGGAGCGGAAGATCTCTTTGTCGTACAGGTTGGGTTCGTTCAGGGAACGCTGGCGCACCTTGGCGTTCATGCGCGCCTTGAAGGGATCCGTCTCCTGGTTCTCCGGCGTGCGCAGCATCTTTTCGTAGACCTCGGCGCGGTCTTCCTGCCGGTCCTGGCGGCAGATGTAGCTGGACAGCGCCAGTGACGCCTCCACCGAGGCCCACCGGCCCGGGTTGCCGTCGAACGGCAGGACGTTGAGCAGGTCCGCTACGGCCAGGGCGCCGTCCGGATCCTTCAGCGTGATGAACAGTTCGTGGGCGAGGTCGCTGAGGTCCTTCAGGCAGCTGCCCGACTTGAAGTTGATGCCCTTGGCCAGCTTGTCCGCCAGCAGCAGCACACCCACGGCGTCCGGGTGGGCTTCGGCGGCAGCCTCCACCACGGCTTCGGGCGTGCCCTGCGGCTCCGGAATCCGTGCGAGTTCCTCCGCGGAGGGGCCGCTCACCGCGGGCGGGATGGCAGGCAGGGGAGGTACGACGACGGCGGGAGCCGCCGGGGCTGCCTCCGCCGCAGCGGGGGGCTGCTTTTCGAGCGGTTCCTCGCTGCGCTGTTCCCGCTGGTCCGTTCCGCCTGGGACGCGTGCGCTGCCACCGGAAGCTGGGTGACGGCGTCGGACGCTGCGTTCTGTCGGGCCGATGTCCTCAACCATGAGGTCCTGGAGGCTGACATCGCGGACCACGGTGCCGGCGATCTTCACGGTGGAGCCGGCGGCGATGCGGATGGTGCCGCCGCCGGTGAGGTTCGCCAGGACCACGGCAGGGGTGCCGAAATCGTCTGACTCAAGCTCCACACGCTGGATTTCGGCGGTGCGTTCACCGTCCGGAAGGAGGAGCTGATCGCCGGAAGTCAGAGATCCAGCCTGCTGTTCGCTGTAGTGCCGGGCGGCTGGGGTTTCGGTCATGGGGGTCCTTAAATTCACTTGCGGTCCGCCCTACAGTCTACAAAGGAGGGCACTGCCAAGTGCGGGACGCCGGGGATCCCGCGGGCGTCAGAAGCCCACGCCGGCAAAGGCCAGCGCCTGGCGGACCAAAGCGCCGCGGCCGCCGCTGAATTCGAGCTGGACCCCGGGGCTGAGCACTTCTTCGGGGGTCATCCACGTCAGTTCCAAGGCGTCCTGGCGTGGCTCGCATTCGCCCGTGACGGGGATGACGTAGGCCAGGGACACGGCGTGTTGGCGGTCGTCGGTGAAGCCGGTGTGGGACGGGGCCGGGAAGTATTCGGCCACCGTGAACGGCACCGGGCTGATGGGCAGCTGCGGAAACGCGAGCGGTCCCAGGTCCTTCTCCATGTGGCGCAGGAGCGCCCCGCGGATGGTCTCCCGGTAGATCACCCGGCCCGAGACCAGTGACCGGATCATGTTGCCGTCTTCATCGGCCTGCAGCAGGGTGCCAACCTCGTTCACGAACCCCAGCGGATCCAGCCTGACCGGAACCGCCTCCACGTAGATCATGGGCAGCCTCCCGCGGGCCTCAAAGAGGTCCTCCTCGGAGAGCCAGCCGGGATTGGGGTCAGGAGTGCGAACGTTCATGGTTAAGTTCTACCCCATCTCACGCGTCCGGGCCGGTGAGAGGTGAGCTCTCAGCGTAAAGCGTCGCTTTTAGCGCCGAGATGTCGCTCTTGATTCACGCCTGGGCGAGGCGCTGCGAGATCCAGAGGGTGGGCGGGACGTGCTGGGCCTCGCTGGTTTCCGGGGCGGTGGCCGGGGCTGCCGGGCCGCCCACTGCATCCGGATTGGCTACGTGCAGGGTCCGGCCGAAGGCTTCCTCCGTTTCGCTGACGTCCAGTCCGGCCGCGGCGAGCCGGCTGCGCACGGTGCCCAGATCGCCGTCGTACTCAAATCCCAGGCCCGCACGCGGCGTGCCCGACGCCGGGCGCACCATCAGCACCCCGCCGTTCTTGGCGGTGAAGTCGGCGGTTTCGTCGGCGTCCGGGACGGGACGGAACCTGGCGCCGATGTCCTGCAGCGTCGTGGCGGCAGCGCCCGGATCGGCCGTGAACCAGACGCCGACCACGGTCACTGCGGGATCAGAGCCCGCCGCTGTTCACTTCCCGGGCGCCCAGGTCCGCCAGGAACGTGAAGCCATCCCGGCCGGTGATGCGGCAGGATTCGCCGTGGTCCGGCGGTGATGAGCTCGGCGGCGGTGGTGCCCGATTCCTCCGCGGAAAGGCCGGTGCGACGGGCGAACTCGGCGAGGTCGCCCACTTCGACGCCGAACGACGTCGCCCCGTCGTCGTGGGAGCCTGGCTCAGTGACGTGCAGGGCCAACCGGCCGGACCCGGCGTCGAACTCCCGCCACGGGCCCTGGTCAACGGTCTTGGCCAGGCCCAGGGCCGCCAGGAGCTCTTCCCATTTTTCCGGGCGGGACGTGAAGTGAACGGGCCTGACACGCAGCATGGTTTTCTCCTCGAATCCGGGACAGCGAAGTTACCGCCATCATGCCACCACTTGATTGCCGGCCGGCACCGTGCAGAATAGGGCCATGGCCATTGAACTGGAAGAACTGCTGGTGCAGGATGCTGCCGAATGGCGGGCGTGGCTGGAGGCCAACCACAGGGACAGCCCCGGCGTGTGGCTGGTCCTCCATAAGAAGGGCGGCAACGTCACCGAACTGGACTACGAAGCGGCTTTGCAGGAGGCGCTGTGCTTCGGCTGGATCGACGGCCAGGGCAAAAGGCGCGACGACGACAGTTCCTTCCAGCGGATGACCCGCCGCGGGCCCGAAGAGCGTCTGGTCGGCCCGGAATGTGGACCGCATCGGGAAGCTCGAGGCCGAGGGCAGGATGACTGACGGCGGGCCGCGCAGCCGTCGAAGCCGCCAAAGCGGATGGACGCTGGGAGGCAGCCTATGTGGGGCAGGCGACGGCGGAACTTCCTGCCGATCTGGCCGCCGCGATCGCTGCCGTCCCGGAGGCCCAGGCGATGTTCGACGTCCTCACGTCCGTTAACCGGTTTGCCCTGATCTACCGGACGAACTCGGTGAAGCAGGCAGCCACCCGGGAACGGAAGATCAAAGGCTTTGTGGAGATGCTGGCCCGCGGCGAGACGCCGTACCCGCAGAAGAAGAAGCCCGCCTGATTTCGAGGGCCCAATCACCGGGTTTCGACAAGCTCAACCACCGGAGCGGCTCAGTCCTCCAGGGGGAACGCCACGGCTTCGCCCACCACCCGCAGGCAGAGTTCCATGCCGGGCCGGGCGATGGAGGCGTTCCAGTGCCGGATGGTGATGACCTCGCCGCCGCCGGGATAGCGGTGGTCGCTGCCGCCTGCCAGTTCCGGGCGGGACGGCCAGTTTCAGCCGCACGGTGGTTTCGGGGCCGAAGTAGTCGGTGTCCACCACCACGCCGCGGATGGGGCCGTCCTCGGCGATGCGGATCTGCTCGGGCCGCAGCATCAGCTGCACGCGGCCCTGGGCCGGCGGCCGGCGGACAGGGATTCCGCCCAGCGAGCACGTGGCCAGGGAGCCTTCCATCCACGCCTCGAGGATGACGGCGTCGCCCAGGAATTCGGCGGTGGCGCGGTCGGCGGGGCGGGTGTAGACCACAAACGGGTTGCCGATCTGGGCCAGCTTGCCGCCGCGCATCACGGCCACCTGGTCCGCGAAGGACAGCGCTTCTGCCTGGTCGTGGGTGACCAGGATCGTGGTCACGCCGGCGTCGCTCAGAACCTTGGCCACGGCCCGCCGGGTTGCCACCCGCAGGCCGGCGTCCAGGGCGGAGAACGGCTCGTCCAGCAGCATCAGCTCGGGTTCACGGGCCAGTGCGCGGGCCAAGGCAACGCGCTGCTGCTGGCCGCCGGAAAGCTGGTGCGGCCGCCGTTTGGCCATGGCGGAGTCCAGGGAGACCATGTCCAGGAGTTCACTGATCCGGCCGCGCCACCGCGCGGCGGCCGCCGGCCAGCTTGGCCGGGTCCAGGCCGAAGGCAACGTTCTGGCCCACCGTGAGGTGGGGGAAGAGTGCGCCGTCCTGGGCCACGTACCCCACTTGGCGTTTATGGGCGGGGAGCCAGACGCCGTCGCCCGCCACCTTGGTGCCGTTCAGCGAGATGCTGCCGGTGGCAGGGTGTTCAAACCCGGCGATGAGCCGCAGCAGCGTGGTCTTGCCTGAGCCGGACGGACCCACAATGGCGGTGGTGCCGCCCTTGGCCACGGACAGGTTAACGCCCTTGAGCACAGCCTGGGACGCGAAATTCTTGGTGACGTCCGCAATCTGCAGGTGGCTGTTGGTGGACGGCTCCACGGACGGTGCGATCCGCGGTTCCGGGAGCCGGGAGGGGGATTGTTCGGTCACTGTCCGGCCACTTTCTTGGACTGCTGGAAGAGGAGGTAGGTCATGGGGGCGGAGAGCAGGATCATCAGCAGGGCGTACGGTGCGGCGCCCGCGTAGTCGATCTCGCTGCTCTTGCTCCAGAATTCGGTGGCGAGCGTCCGGGTGCCGTTGGGGGAGAGCAGGAGCGTGGCGGTCAGCTCGTTGGCGATGGCCAGGAACACCAGGGCCGCGCCGCCGGCCGCGGCGGGAGCTGTGAGCCGCAGCGTCACCCGGATGAAGGACAGCAGCGGCGGTTTGCCCAGGGCCTGGGCCGCTTCGTCGAGCTCCTTGGGGGCCTGGGCCAGGCCGGCGCGGAGGTTCACCAGCGCCCGCGGCAGGAACAGCAGGACGTAGGCGGCCACCAGCACGCCGGCGCTCTGGTAGATGCCCGGGACCACGCCGGATGCTGACCGTGACGAACGCCAGTCCCACCACGATTCCCGGCAGGGAGCTGGTGACGTAGTTGGAGAGCTCCAGGGATTTGCTGAACCAGCTGGGGTGCCGCACGGCCAGGAAGGCCATGGGGAACGCGACGACGGTGGTCACCACGGCGCCGGCCAGGCCGTAGCCCAGGGTGGTCAGCAGCGCGGGGAGGAACTCGTCTGCCGCCCAGATCGCCGGGCCGCCCGCCGCGACCCACCGCAGGACCAGGAACAGCGGCAGCCCGAAGGCCAGGGCCGTCAGGGCAAGCAGGGCGAGCTGGGCCGGCACCTGGTAGGCGTGCAGCGGCAGGCGCAGGGCCTTGGCCTGCGCGCCCGAGCCGATCCGGGCGTAGCGGGCGCTGCCGCGGCCGCGGACCTCCACCACCAGCAGGATGAGGCAGAAAAACACCAGCACGCTGGCCAGCATGTTGCCGGCCGTGCCGTTGAACGTGGACTGGTACTGGACCATGATCGCCGTGGTGAAGGTGTCGAAGCGGATCATCGCGAAGGCGCCGTATTCGGCCAGCAGGTGCAGCGCCACCAGCAGCGCGCCGCCGGTCATGGCGATGCGCAGTTGGGGAAGGACCACCCGGAAGAAGACGCCGCCAGTTGCCGAGCCCCAGCGCGGCGGCGGACTGTTCGATGGCAGGGTCCAGGCGGCTGAGCGTGGCCGCCGCCGGGATGTACACCAGCGGGAAGTAGGAGAGCGTGGCGATCAGGACGCCCGAGCCCAGACCCTCCAGGGACGGCACCGCCGACACCCAGGCGTAGCTGTTCACAAAGGCCGGAATGGCCAGGGGCGCCGCCAGCAGGACCGCCCAGATCTTTCGGCCGCGCAGCCGTGGTCCGCTCCACCAGCCAGGCGCCGCCCACGCCGAGGAAAATGCAGAGCGGGACAGTGATCACCATCAGCAGGATCGTGTTCAGCAGCAGTTCGCCGACGCGCGGGCGGAAGATCAGTTCGACGGCGGTGTCCCACCCGGTTGCGGCCGTCATGTACACGACGTACCCCAGCGGGACCAGGGAAAACAGGGCGATCAGCACAGCCAGGATGGACACCGCGGAAACGCCGAAAGGCGGGCGGGGGCGCTTGCCCCGGCCCGCCGTCGTCGTGCTCCCCGCTGCTGGGGGAGCCGATAGATCAGAGGTCACCGAATTACAGGAGTCCTGCCTTGGTCATCAGCTCGGTGACCTTTGCGGAGTTCAGCTTGGCCGGGTCCACGGTGGGGGCCTGCAGGTCCTTGATGCGGAACCAGCTTCTCGTTGGCAGGCACATCAGAGGCGATGGCGTACTCGAAGGACGTGCCGTTCTTGAGGACTTCCTGGCCCTTCTTGCCGGTGATGAACTTCAGGAATGCCTGCGCCGCCGCAGCATTCTTGGAGGTCTTCAGCACGCCGCCGCCGGAGACGGACACAAACGCGCCCGGGTCCTGGTTCTTGAAGTAGTACGGCGTGACGTTCTTGGAGTTCTCGCCGGTCTTGGCCTGGTCGCCGTAGTAGTAGTAGTGGTAGATCAGCGCGGCATCGACCTCGCCGGCGTTGACTGCCTTCATGGCGGTGCTGTTGCCCTTGTAGGCCTTGAAGTTTTCCTTCATGCCCTTGAGCCATTCCTCGGTGGCGGCCTCGCCCTTGAGTTCCAGCAGCGCGGCGACGATGGCCTGGAAGTCGGCGCCGGACGGCGAGGCGGCCCACTTGCCCTTCCACTCGGCGTTGGCCAGGTCAAGCATGGACTTGGGCAGCTGGTCTTCGGTCAGCTTGGCCTTGTCGTAGACCAGGACGGTGGAGCGGGCGGCGATGCCGGTCCACTTGCCGGTGGACGGGCGGAACTCGGCCGGAACCTGGTCGATGGTGGCCTTGTCCACGTCGGCGAACAGGCCGGCGTTCTCCACCTGCGCCATTGCGGGGGAGTTTTCGGTGAGGAACACGTCGGCCGGCGAGGCTGCGCCTTCCTGGACGATCTGGTTGGACAGTTCGGTGTCCGAGCCCTGGCGCATGGTCACCTTGACGCCGGTCTCAGCCGTGAAGGCGTCGATCCATTCCTTGGTCAGGCTTTCGTGCTGGGCGTTGTACACCGTGATCTCGCCGGAGGCGGCTCCGGCTGAGGCGGATGCGGAGCCGGTGGCGGCCGGGGTGGTGCTGCCGCCGCAGGCGGTCAGTCCGAGGGCTGCGGTGGCGGCGAGTGCGATGCCGGCCAGGGCGCTGTTGCGGATCTTCATTGGGGGCTGCTTTCTGGGGAAAAGTGTGTGGACCCGGGGGTCCTGGCGAGCCTGGGGAAGGGGTGGCTCACTGGGGAAACTGTAGGTTAGCCAATCCTAAGGAACCAAGCGCTGCAGCCTTTAAGTGATCAGGATCACATGCATTACGGAACTGTTGCGTGACCTAATTCGCTGCCGCTTTTTGCTGGAGGGTGGCGGCGGCCTCCAGGACCATCCAGGCCTGGAGCTGGGTGGAGAGTTCGACGGCGGCGCCTCGCCGGATAGGTGGCGGCCGCCGGCTGCGCTGCGTGGACGGAAAAGATCGGCTCGCCGCTGGTGCGCCGGCCCGCCCAGAACGCTTCTGCGGTAGCAGCCACGAGCTCCGCGGCAGTGGCCCGGGTCCCCTCCGGGAGCCTTGTGTCACGGGCGGCGAGTGCGAGGTAACGGCAGAGGATCCCGGTGAAGAGTCCGCCGTCGCCCGTTCCATCGCAGCGGAGGATGCTGGTGCGCGCCTCCGGGCGGCTGCCCGGCACCACTGTCAGCGGCGGGTATCGTCAGGCGCTTGTCCACCGCCCCGATCACGGTGGCGGCCCGGGCGAGGTTGGCCTCGCCGCCGAGCTCCAGCAGGGCGCCCAGGACCGGCCCCTGGTTGTACGTATAGATGGTGTTCTCCACCGTGATCCCGCCGGCTGCGTTGAGCCGCGCCCCGTCAATATAGAGGCCCTGCGCCTCATCGAAGAGGACGGTGTTGAGCCAGTCCACCAGCCGCTGCGCCTTTGCCTGCTGGCCGGTGCGGGCGTAGTAGAGGGCCACGGGAGCGGTTGCCGGGGTGTTTTTGAAGTCCCGCTTCTTGCTCCAGAAGGTCCCGCCGCCCAGATGGTCGGTGGAGGCGGAATCGAACTGCAGGGTCAGTGTTTTGTGGATCCTGGCATTGCGGCGGCGGCCCGGCTTGCGCGTTTCCTCGGCCAGGCTCTGCAGCCGGAGCGTGGCCAGCGCCAGCCAGGCCATGTCGTCGTAGTAACTGTTGACGAACGTGAAGGCGTTCCTCAGCCGGATGCCCGTGACCAGCCTGGACGCGAGCTTGCCGGCACTGGGGTTGCCGGGGCCGTTGAACCTCGCCGGCGGGGTGGTCCCGTTGCCCAGTTCGCGGCGTCCGGCATCCACCAGGCAATCCACATAGTGCGCCTGCCACCAGTAGTGCCAGGGGCGGAAGAGGTTCCTGGAGCCGGTTCGACGGCCAGAGGACCGCCCCGAGGTGGGTTCCCGGCAGGAACAGCAGCCGCTGGCCGAAGCGCGACGTCACCGACCGGGCGGCTTCGTTGGCCCGGGCCTGCCAGTCGGCGGGCTCCCGGGTGCTGGGTTCAGGGCTGGTGTCCGGCGGAGTCATGCGTCCAGCCTAACCGGGGCCGCGGCGGGTGTCCGGCGGCTGCGGGCGCGTTCGGGGTGAGTGTGGACGCGTGCGGGCCGACCGAATTTCAGTTAACATTCACTAACTAATGTTCTGCGCTGGCAGGTGTGCGGGGCCGCATCAAGGAGGATGTATGGACGTCATGGGTACGGTCGCGCTGATTACGGGCGGGGCATCCGGTTTGGGCGCTGCTACGGCTAAGCGCCTGTTCGACGCCGGCGCCTCGGTGGTGCTGATCGACCTGCCGTCCTCTGCCGGCGCGGCTTTCGCGGCGGAGCTGAACGGCGCGCGGCGCCGGCTCCGGCCCGCGGGCCAGTCTTCGTCCCCGCAGACGTCACCAACGAAGCGCAGGTGCAGGCCGCCGTCGACACCGCTGTGACCCTGGGGCCGCTGCGGATCGTGGTGAACTGCGCCGGCATCGCCACGCCCGGCAAGGTGCTGGGCCGGGACGGCGTCCTCCCGCTGGAGACGTTCAACCGGGTCATCCAGGTGAACCTCGTCGGGACGTTCAACGTGCTGCGCCTGGCGGCCGCGGCCATGGTGGCCACCGAGCCGGTCAGCACGGAGCTGGGCGGCCCCGAGCGCGGCGTCATCGTGAACACCGCATCCGTGGCGGCCTTCGACGGGCAGATCGGGCAGCCTGCCTACGCCGCCTCCAAGGGCGCCGTCGCCGCCATGACGCTGCCGCTGGCACGGGAACTGGCGCGCTCGCTGGTGCGTGTGGTGACCATCGCCCCCGGCATCTTCGAAACCCCCATGATGGCGACGCTCCCGCAGGAAGCGCAGGAGTCGCTGGGCCGGCAGGTTCCGCACCCCTCACGCCTGGGAAAACCGGCAGAGTACGCCAGCCTGGTGGCCCACATCGTGGAGAACGCCATGCTCAACGGCGAAACCATCCGGCTCGACGGCGCCATCCGGATGGGCCCGAAGTGAACGGGCTTGCCCACGGCCGACTTCTTCGCCTTCGAGTCCCTCCTCAGTCCGAAGGAGCAGGCAAAGCTGGCCGAGCTGCGCGAATTCCTCGCCGCGGAGATCGCCCCCTATGCCTCGGACTGGTGGAACAAGGCCGAGTTTCCGGCGCACATCCTGCCCAAACTCGCCGCCCTGGAACTGAGCACCCCGGCCCAGCGCGGCTACAGCAACCTGTTCGCGGGACTGGTCATTGCCGAAATGACCCGCGTGGACACCTCCATCGCCACGTTCTTCCTGGTCCACCACGACCTGTTTGTGGAGTCGCTGTACGGCTTTGGCTCGGCCAGCCAGAAGGACCGGCTGCTCGCGGACGCCTCAAGCCTCCGCATCACCGGCGCGTTCGCCCTCACCGAGCCCGGGCACGGCTCCGATGTGGCCGGCGGGATGGAAACGCGGGCCCGGCGGATCTCCAGCAGCGACCGGAGAGCCCGACGACGACGGCGACGCCTGGGTGCTCAACGGCGCCAAACGCTGGATCGGCAACGGGACGTTCTGCGACTACATGCTGGTGTGGGCCAGGGACGAATCCGCGGCGCCGGCGGGCCCGGCGCGGTCCGCGGGTTCATCGTTGATGCTTCCCTGCCGGGGGTCAGCCGGAGCCGGATCGAGAACAAGATCGCGCTGCGGACCGTGCAGAACGCGGACATTGTCTTCGAGGATGTCCGGGTTGCCGAGGCTGACCGGTTTGCCGGGATCAACAGCTTCGAGGACACCAACCAGCTCCTGCGCGGCTCGCGGTTCATGGTGGCCTGGCAGGCCGTGGGGCAGCAGCTGGCGGCGTTCGACGTCGCCCGGCAGTACGCCGTCGAACGCCAGCAGTTCGGCCGGCCGCTGGCCAAGTTCCAGCTCATCCAGCAGCAGCTGGTGACCATGCTGGGCAACACCGTGGCGAGCATGGGCATGATGGCGCGGCTCGCGCAGCTGCAGGACGACGGCGCCGCCGACATGCCGCAGGTGGCCCTCGCCAAGTCCTACACCAGCGCCCGGATGCGCGAAACCGTGGCGCTGGGCCGGTCCATCCTGGGCGGCAACGGCATCGTGACCGACTACCGGATGGCCAAGATCTTCGCCGACGCCGAGGCCATCTACACCTACGAGGGCTCGTTTGAAATCAACACGCTCATCGTGGGCCGGGCCGTCACCGGAGTCTCGGCGATCGTCTAGGCCCGGTGGTTGAGCCTGGCTAGGTTGGGTGAGCCTCAAAACCGGCGGGGCATTACTCGGCAGGCGGCTCAAGTCAGCCGAAGGCGGGCTGCTTTTCGCCGGCCTCGATCCTCGCGTCCAGGCTGTTGTTCTTCACCGGCATGGGGCAGGTGCCGAAGGGCGTGAACGCGCTGGGGTAGTTGATGGCGCGGTTGAAGTCCAGGACCACCGTGGCGTTGCCGGCGGCGTCCACTCGGGGCCTGGGTGTGGACACCTTCCGCCACTCGTCCGTTGACTCGCCGTTGGTTCCGTCATGGAACGTGATGGTCAGCGCGCCCAGCTTTTCCTCCTCGGCATGCAGGCGGTATTCATGGTCAATCCCCGGGAGCCGGAACACCACCTCGCCCACCGAATAGTGCACGCCGTCCACCAGCGGATTGGCCGTGCGCGATCGGGACGGCCTCCGGCTCGGGTACGGCTCGTAAGCCGCCTCAATCACCAGGTCCGGGTTGTAGCCGAAGGTGGGAACGCCGTCGAACTCCGTCAAGACGGGTGAGCCGCGAATCCCGCGTGCGGATGGCGTACCGGTCCGCGCGCATGGCCAGTTCAACCACCACCTGCTGGCCGTCCGCGCCGCCGAACTGCACCCACATCAGGGACTCCTCGTCGGCGAGGGCGGCGTGACGGTGCCGTCCACGGGCTCCCCGGTGGCCACCAGCGTCAGGCCGTCCTGCGCCGCTGCGGTGAGTGCCGCCGTCGTACCGTCCGTTGACCAGAGGCCGGGGACGAGGTCGACGGCGGAGGGCTCGGATTCCAGCCACTGGAAGGAGGTGAGGGTCAGCCAGCCGTGGCGGGTGGCGAGGGCCTTGTTCCGGTTGGTGCGGAAGCGCTGCCAGCGTTCCAGCTGGGCGGCTGCGGTGGTGCTCATGGTTTCCTCCGGGCGTCTCTGATTCGCCGGCTACAACCAGCGCGGAGCACGCGGCCTTCATTCCACGCTGAGCGTCCGCCTGCGGCATACGTCAAGGGCACGGACATGATCTGAGACGGATTCCACCTTCGCCGCGCCGGACGGGTAGCATCGATAGGTAGTAACGCGGCTCACAGTATCCAGCGCAGTGTACGAGCCAAGTCCGAACCCTCGAAAGACAGTTTCCATGGCTAACACTGCAGTGAATCCCACAACCGACCTTGCCTCTGAACTGAGGGCCGACGTCCGGCGCGTCACCTCCTTGCTGGGCGAATCCCTGGTGCGCCAGCACGGCCCTGAGCTCCTGGACCTGGTGGAGCAGGTCCGCCTCCTCACCAAGGAATCCAAGGAAGCGGCCCGCGGCGGAGCTGACGCCACCGGGCCCTGGAGCGCGCACGACGTCGTCGAGCAGGTCCGCGAACTGCTCGGCTCCCTGCCGATTGAGCAGGCCACCGACCTGGTGCGCGCGTTCGCGTTCTACTTCCACCTCGCCAACGCGGCCGAACAGGTCCACCGCGTCCGCACGCCTGCGGACCCGGCAGGAAAAGGACGGCTGGCTGGCCAAGGCCGTCGCCGACATCGCCGCCCAGGCGGGACCCGGACGGCTGCAGGAAGTGGTCAACGGGCTGGACGTCCGCCCCATCTTCACCGCCCACCCCACCGAGGCCTCGCGCCGTTCCGTGCTGGACAAGATCCGCAAGCTCTCCGATGTGCTGTCCGAATCCACGAAGGAAGGCACCACCGCCCGCCGCCGGCAGGACCGCCAGCTGTCCGAGGTCATCGACCAGATGTGGCAGACGGACGAGCTGCGCCAGGTGCGCCCCACCCCGGTGGACGAGGCCCGCAACGCCATCTACTACCTCGGCGGCATCCTGACCGACGCCATGCCTGAGATGCTGTCGGATTTCTCGGAACTGCTCGGCGAGCACGGCGTCAGCCTCTCGTCCCAGGACGCCCCCATCCGGTTTGGCTCCTGGATCGGCGGCGACCGGGACGGCAACCCCAACGTCACGGCGGCGGTCACCAGGGAAATCCTGCAGATCCAGAACCAGCACGCCGTCCGCATCAGCATCGCGATGATGGACGAACTGATCTCCATCCTGTCCAACTCCACCTCGCTGGCCGGTGCGGACAAGGGCCTGCTGGACTCCATCGAGGCGGACCTGAAAAAGCTCCCGGGCCTGGACCGCCGCGTCCTGGAACTCAACGCCCAGGAGCCCTACCGCCTTAAGCTCACGTGCATCAAGGCCAAGCTCATCAACACCGGCAAGCGCGTGGCCGCGGACTCCAACCATGAACACGGCCGGGACTACAGCTCCACCAGCGAACTGCTGACCGACCTTGAACTGCTGGAGCTGTCGCTCCGAAACCACTCGGCGTCGCTCGCAGCCGACGGTGCGCTGGCCCGCGTCCGCCGCGCCGTTGCGTCGTTTGGCCTGCACCTGGCCACCCTGGACATCCGCGAGCACGCCGACCACCACCACGACGCCGTCGGCCAGCTGATGGACCGGCTCGGCGGCCCGGGCATCCGCTACGCGGAACTGAGCCGGGACGAACGCTTCGAGGTGCTGGGATCGGAACTGGCCTCCCGCCGCCCGCTCTCCGGCCACCCGATCAAGCTCGACGGCGTCGCTGACGGAACGTACGACGTCTTCCGTGAGATCCGCCGCGCCCTGCGCACGTACGGTCCGGACGTCGTCGAAACCTACATCATTTCCATGACCCGCGGCGCGGACGACGTCCTGGCCGCAGCGGTCCTGGCGCGCGAAGCCGGCCTGATCAACCTCTTTGGCGCGTCGCCGTACGCGAAGATCGGCTTCGCGCCGCTGCTGGAAACCGTGGAGGAACTGCGGGCCTCGGCTGAGATCGTGGACCAGTTGCTGTCCGTCCCGTCCTACCGCGACCTGGTCCGGCTGCGCGGCGACGTCCAGGAAATCATGCTCGGCTACTCGGACTCCAACAAGGAATCCGGTGTGATGACCAGCCAGTGGGAGATCCACAAGACCCAGCGCAACCTGCGCGACGTGGCGGCCAAGCACGGCGTCCGGGTCCGCCTGTTCCACGGCCGCGGCGGTTCCGTGGGCCGTGGCGGCGGACCCACCTATGACGCCATCATGGCCCAGCCCAACGGAGTCCTGGAAGGCGAGATCAAGTTCACCGAACAGGGCGAGGTCATCTCGGACAAGTACTCCCTGCCGGAGCTGGCCCGGGAGAACCTGGAGCTCTCGCTCGCCGCGGTGCTCCAGGGCTCGGCGCTGCACCGTGACCCCGCGCACCTCCGATGACCAGCGCGAGCGGTACGGCCACGTCATGGAGACCATCTCCGACGGCGCCTTTGACCGGTACCGGAAGCTCATCGACGATCCTGACCTGCCCGCATATTTCCTGGCCTCCACCCCGGTGGAGCAGCTGGGCTCGCTGAACATCGGCTCCCGTCCGTCCAAGCGGCCCGATTCCGGGGCCGGCCTCGGTGGCCTCCGCGCCATCCCGTGGGTGTTCGGCTGGACCCAGTCCCGGCAGATCGTGCCTGGCTGGTTCGGTGTGGGCTCGGGCCTGAAGGCGGCCCGCGAGGCCGGCCACTCGGGCCAGCTGGTGGAGATGATGGAGCACTGGCACTTCTTCCGCTCTGTCCTTTCCAACGTGGAGATGACCCTGGCCAAGACGGACCTGGACATCGCCGGGTACTACGTGGCCACGCTGGTTCCTGAGGAGCTGCACCGCATCTTCCGCACCATCCGCGAGGAGTACGAGCTCACGGTCAGGGAGATCCAGAGCCTTACCGGCGAGAACACGCTCCTGGACGCCCAGCCCACGCTCAAGCGTTCCCTGGAGATCCGCGACCAGTACCTGGACCCCATCAGCTACCTGCAGGTGGAGCTCCTCCGGCGCGATCCGGGCGGCCCAGGCCTCAGAAGACGAAAGCATCAGCAACGCCGAGATCGACGAACGCCTCCAGCGGGCCATGCTGATCACCGTCAACGGGGTGGCCGCCGGCCTGCGCAACACCGGCTAACCCCTCCACCCCCCCGGACGCTCTCTCACTTAATGCGGGTTTTTCCCAATCGCTCTCTCACTTTCCTAAAGAAAGTGAGAGAGCGCTTGTGGATTTCCTGCATTAAGTGAGAGAGCGTCTACCCGGAACAGACCGTCTATCACTTAATGTGGGTTTTCCCGGGACGCTCTCTCACTGGTCGCCGTAGTGCACCACCACGGTCCGGCGGGTGCTTGGTCCATCGACATACGGCACGGTGCTGACGCCGACGCCATACAGCGCCGTGAGTTCCTTCTCGCTCAGGAGTTCCCGGGCGTCGCCGGTCCGGGGACCAGTGGGGGAGAGCAGGACTGCGCGGTCCGCGACGTACAGGGCGTGGTCCGGGTGGTGGGTGCTGAGGAGCACGGCCATGCCGTCCGTCATCAGTTCGCGCAGGAGCCGCAGGACGCGGACCTGGTTTTTCAGGTCCAGGCCGGTGGCGGGCTCGTCCAGCACCAGGACGGGGCAGCCGGCCGCGATGGCCCGGGCGATCAGGACCAGCTGCTGCTCGCCCCCGCTGAGCGTGGGGAAAAACCTGCTGCGGAGGCCGGCGATGCCCACCCGTTCCATTGCCTCCAGTGAGGCAGCCCGGTCCGCCGCACCCGGCGAACGGAAGAGGCCGATCTGCCGTGCCCGTCCCATCAGCACCATGTCCAGGGCACGGTAAGCGAACGTACTGCCATGGGCCTGCGGGACGTAGCCGGCCCTGGCCGCCCGGGTGACGCTTCCCTCCACTGGGGCGAGCAGCCCGGCGGCGCAGCGCACCAGCGTGGTTTTGCCGCTGCCATTGGGTCCCAGGACGGCGGTGGCGGTCCCAGGCAGCACCTGGAAGCTGACATTCCGGAACACCCAATCCGTCCTGCCGTAGCCGAAGCCAACGCCCTCCAGCTCAAGCACTTTCCCAGATCCTGTCCCGGTTCCGGCGCAGCAGGACAAAAAAGACAGGCGCCCCGATGAGCGCCGTCAGCACGCCGAGCGGGATCTCGCCCGCCGTCGCTGTCCGTGCCACAGTGTCCACCAGCATGATGTAGGCGCCCCCCAGGAGGAAGGAGACCGGCAGCAGCACGCGGTGGTCCGGACCCACCCACATCCTCGCCAGGTGGGGGATCACCAGCCCCACCCAGCTGACCGCGCCGCTGACCGCGACGGCCCCGGCCACGATCAGGGCCACCGAAACCAGCACCACCCAGCGCAGCGGCCGGGGCCGGACCCCGAGGGCGGCAGCGTCGTCGTCGCCCAGGGAGAGCACGTTGATGCGCCAGCGCAGCGCCAGGAGCACCAGTGCGCCGCCCACAACGGGAATCAGTGCCACCACCACCTTGCCGAACGTGGCAGTGGCCACGCTGCCCAGGAGCCAGAACACGATGGCCGGCAACGTGGTGTTCGGATCCGCGATGTAGGTGACCAGGGCAACCAGCGCGGAGAAGAACGAGCCCGTGACCACGCCGCCCAGCACAATCATCAGCAGGGGAGTCCCGCCGCGCCCGGATGTGATCAGGAACAGCGTGGCCAGGGCAACCAGGCCGAACGCGAAGGAACTCGTGATGAGCGCGAACGTCCCCAGGCCCAGAAGGAGCGCCAGCGCCCCGCCGAAGGACGCACCCGCAGACACGCCGATGATGTCCGGACTGACCAGCGGATTGTGGAAGATGGCCTGCAGCGCCGCGCCGCCGATGGCCAGGCCGCCGCCCACCAGCAGTGCCAGCAGCACACGGGGCAGCCTGACCAGCAGCACCACATTTTCCTCCGTGGCGGTTGCCTCGACAGGGACCGGGACGACCTGCCCCACGAGGATCTGCACCACGTGCCAGAGCGGAACGTTGTACCGGCCCACGGCCAGGGCCACCAGGGTCACGGTGACCAGGAAGACTGCGCTGATGGCGATCGGCTTGAGGGCTGACGGTCCCCGCCGCCCGCCGCCGACGGGCTCCCCACGCGGCCGGACGCCGTCGTCAACGTTCCCGGCCGCGCCTGCATCCGGGTCCGGGCCACCGGGATGCCCGGACCGCGGCCGGCGTCAAGCCGTTCGTCGCTGGCGTCATGCAGCATTGAACTGCCGGTAGTGGTCAGAGTCGGCGTTGGCGGTGGTCCACAGGATTTTGTCCAGTTCGGCCGCGGAGGGTTTGTGGCTGTACAGGAAATCGAAGTACTCCACCACCTTGTTCCTGAGGAGGGACTGCTGCTGGGGGAACGCGATATCGCTCAGCCAGTGCCACATCAGCGGTGATTCCTGCCCGGGAGGATCCCACCGGTACCCACCCAGCGGCACCTTGTAGACACGCCGGTTCCTGACCGCGGACACGGTCTGCCAGACAGGGTCTGAGTAGAGGTCCTGCGGCATGGCGTTGTCGAAATTCCCCAGCAGGATGATCTCCGGATCCCAGCGGAGCACCTGCTCCACGTCCAGGCCCACCATCCCCGACCCCTTCAGCGGATCGTCCCCGGTGGCGGGATTCGTGCCACCCACCAGCTTGATGTAGAAGTCGTTGTAGCTGTTGGCCGCGGCCACCTTCAGGCCACCGGTGAAGCGGTTGAAGTACAGGATGCTGGGCCCGGTTGAGGCCCTGCCGGCTGCCAGATCCTTGACCACGGCCAGTTCCATATCGCTCCGGGTCCTGATATCCACGGCACGTTCGGGCTTTCCCAGCATGGCGGCGAACATGGCCACCCACGCGTCCACATCCTCCTGCTTGCCCCTGTTGGTCAGCCCGATGACGTTCAGGCCGGCCTTTTCCAGCGGGTCGATGAGCTGCGCGTCGGACCACTGGATCACCACGTCCGGGTCCAGGGCACGGACGCTCTCCACATTGGCCGTGAAGTCCTGGGTGGCGATCTCGTGCGGCAGCTCCAGGGCCTTGGGGAAGATGGTGCCCATAATCCCGTCGCGCATGGCCACCCAGGAGGCGTTGTGCATGGCCGCGAGGTGGTCCGCGGTCCGGTCCACGGCCACCAGCAACGACGCCGCCGGCATGGGGATGGTCACCACCCGCGTCACCGGCCGGGCAAAGGTCAGGGTTTTGCCACGCTGATCGGTGACGCTGATCGCGCCGCTGCCGCCGTTCGCGCCGTTCGTGGCAAGGCCCGACGACGGCGGCGAACCAGGGGTGCCGGCGCATCCTGCCAGCAGGGCTGCGGAGCCTCCCGCCACCAGAAGTTGTAGGGCGGCGCGGCGGTTCAGATCAGTGGATGCCATGGTGTGTGAGCCCTGCTTTCGGTCTGCTTGTGCGCCCGCACCTGCGCGGACGCTGTCAACGGATTTAGTGGTGCGGCGGCGGCCAACCGGCCCTTGTCCGGGGCAGGCAGCGGTGCTACGTTCGAAAGACCCTCGGAGAAGGTGGCCACGCCATGGTTGTCGATGGTGCCCAGTTGTTTGTCCGGTACGCGTACCCGCCCAATTCCCGAGGCAGCTGCGGCCCTCCCGACAGTGACGCGCTGCTGCACTACGGCCAGTCCGGCGTCACCGACCAGGGCCTGCGCGAACTCGCGAAGGGCTTTGCCGGAGCCTGGCCCTACCTGGAACTCATTGCCGGTTCCCACGGCATCCACGACCCGCTGGACGCCCGCGTGGTGGAGGCCTACTGGGTGGGAAACAGCCTCCTGGACACCGTAGGCATCAGCATGATGGGCAACTCGATGGAAGACCGGTTCCGTGCCCGCACCGGCCGGCAGTTTCCGCACCTCGTGGAAGGCGTCCTGGCGGGCGGCGTCCCGCACCACAGCTTCCACGTCTTCGAAATCTATCCCTGGCTGGGGCTGCTGCGTGATGACCGCCGCTACGCCACGGCGCTGAACGTCCTGGACCGCTGCCGGATCCGGTGGGGCGAAGTCCTGGCCATTACGGGCGATGAAGCCGTGGTCAAGTCCCGTCCCCTGACATGGGACGGGACTTCCCTGGCCGTGGGCGAACCCGTGGTGGAAACCGCCAAGTATGCAGTCAACGGAACCGGCTTCATTGCCGGGCTCGCAGCGGGTGACGTGGTGTCGCTGCACTGGGACTGGGTCTGTGACCGGCTGACACCCCACCAGTTGCAGCAGTTGAAACTCTTTACCGGCAGGCACCTCAGGATCGCCAACATGCGGCGTGGAACATCGCGGCGCAGCCATCGCCCTTGAGCGATAAGTCCTCGAACAACAAGGGCTGGTCCGCCAAGCCCTGAAGCGCTGGGTCCCTCACCACCGTGGAACCTGGGCCTACGGTGACTGTGGAGCCGCGGAATCGGGGTCCTCCGGAGTCTCGACGCCAGTCGCATCGCGGGGAGAGGATTCACCGGTGGGACGCTCCACCGGGCCTGCGTCGGTGCCGGTGTCTTCGCGGCCGGCCTCTTTGCCTTCCTCCTTGACGACGTCCTCGCCACGCCTGGTGGTGCTCTCGCCGACGCCGTCCGGAGCCATGGCCGCGTCCTCGGGTGTCTCATCAGCACCCGGCTGCGCGGGCTCTTTCAGCGGCGGTTCGCTGCCCCACGCGCGGGCGGTGCCCGGCGAGGTTCCCTGCTCCCCGCCGTTTGGTTCGGGATCGCGGGGCCCAGTGTCGCGTGGTTCAGAGCCGGTCGGCTCGGACGGATTCATCGGTGTCATGGCGTTCTCCTTGCTCCGGTAATGCTTGATGGTGGTGGTCAGCCGGCGCCGGCGTGGGGGTCGTCGGATTGCCGCGGCTGGCCCATCAGTTCCAGGCCGCTCATCGCCCGTTCCGCACCCGCCGGATCCACGCGCTCGAGGGCGAAGCCCATATGGATCAGGACCCAGCTGCCCGGCGGCAGCGGTCCCTCGTCCAGGAGCCCGATGTTGATCTTCCGCTGTACGCCGGCCACGTCCACCAGGGCGAGCTGATCGCCGTAGCCATCAATGGGGCCGATGACCCGGCCGGGGATTCCGAGGCACATGTGGTCCGCCTTAGGTTCTGGAGGTGTGCTGGCTGAGGAGATCGACGACGGCGGCAACCGCCCCGGGCAAAGCTGCGGCCACCGGGGGAGTCAGGCCCACGCCCTCGGTGAGGTCAGCCGGAACGCAGCCCACCACGTACGTCACGGGAACCTCGCCGCCCAGTGTCCGGAGCCTGCCCAGGACGGCGGCAGGGTCCATGCCGTGGGGGTCCAGGGAGGCGCCGCCGTCGAGATCCTCGTTGTGTATCCGGAGCACCCGGAGGGTGCCTGGAGCTGACGGCCGGGACTCATCGCGTTCTGTCCCGGGGCCCGGCGGCACGGCGTCCACCAGCACCAGCACGTCCACACCGGCAAGGAGGTCGTACGCGAGGTGCATCCCGCGGATGCCGTAATCCACTACGTCCACGCCGGCCGGAAGCCGTCCGTCCGAAGCCAGCCGGCGGGCCACCTCCGGCCCAAAACCGTCATCGCGCAGGAACATGTTGCCTACGCCTGCAACCAGAACAGTCATCCCGGGGTCACATCCGCCGTGCCTTCAGATAACGCTGGATGTCCGGAACTGACCGGATCCCAACGTAGATGGCGCCGAGTGCCAACCCTGCCAGCAACGCTACGGTGGCCATTCCTATGATTCTCATGGCGGGCCTTCCTTTCCATCCGGACCCAGGGGTTCGAGCTCTTCGGGTGAGTAATAGAAGGACCTGCCGTAGCCCTCGTGGAGGTCTGCGGCCGGGTCCTGCTCGAGGACGAGGCCAACATGGGTGCTGCCGTCAACGTCGAAGTGGACGTTGGTAACGCGGCCCGTCTGCCCGGCGAAGAACAGGTCCTGGGCATCGGCGCGCCGGCTCGGATTGACCCTGACGCGGCTGCCCCGGGCCACCGGAACCCCGTTGATCAGCACGGCATCCAGGTGGGGCTGGACCAGGGCTTCGGCTTCGGGCGTCCACCACGCATCTTGCGGGTCGCCGCGTCCTTCATGGAGTTCTGGAATGTCCATGGCATGGGGATTGCGCAGGATGCCATGCAGTTGCTGCAGCTCTTCGGGGGACATGGCCTCGCACCGGTCGATAATGGCAGCCGCCCGTGGATCGGTGGCGCGGGCTTCGGCCTTTTCCTCGTCGGTAAGGGTCAGCACGCGCAGCGTCAGGATCTCGTCGATTTCGGTGGAGTCGTACAGTGCCACCGAGCTTTCGGGGGCAACGGCGGGGTGGTCGTACAAAATGATCGGGGAAACCAGCAGCACATCCGACTGCCCCTCCGGACCGGCCAAAACGGGCCAGCACCGGTGCTGCCCGCAGGCGGCCGCCGCGGCGGCCGCGTTGGGTGGTGGCTCCAACAGGGAGAGGAAATCTGCGTCCTGAACGCTCAGGAGCAGGTGCGTGCCGATAAAGGATTCGGCGATCGCATCCTGCCTGCTCCAGCCAGCCGCACCGCCCGCCCCTGCGTTCGCGGCCGTCTCAACAACCCCGACATTTTCTACGCCGACCCGCAGTCTCACCAAGGCACCTGCGGCTGACGCCGCTGCCAGCCCCACCTCAGCATGAAGCGGCCGACGACGGCGGACCAGCCTCCCAGCCAGCCGCCCCGATGCGTCGCGCAGTTCCTCGGTGTCCTCGCCGCCGGGAACCTCCACCGGCAGAACCGTCGGCTGCCCGCTGAGCCCGGCCACAGCGATCGGCCCCAGCGTGACTTCCCGCTCCACCGCCTCGTCCCAGCTCAGCCAGCGGGCGGCACCGACCGTGAGCTCATCCACCGCCGTGAACCCTCCGTCGTCGTCCGCTTTCTCAGCCGACCGCCCCTGGAGCTGCAGGAAACGCAGATGAATTTCGACGGCAGCCTTCGGGCCGGGGGTGAGCAGGCAGTCGGCGAACATGTCCGCTTCCTCGCCGGAGCCGGAAGCGGCGGCGCCTGGCGGGCCAAGGATGCCAAACTGCCACCGGGCCTGGTTCTTCTGCGAGGACGCGCGGTACGGGTAGAGCAGGTAGCCCTCGTACAGGACGGCATCCGCCACGGCGCGGGCGAGGCTCAGGCTCATGCTCATGGCAGCGGGTCTCCTGACAGCGAACTTCCTGACAGGGCCGCAGGGGCCACCGCCGCGGCGTGGCCAGCAGGCTCTCCACGGTGGCATCCCAGGAGGTCAGGCCCCGGGCCGCCTTGTAATGCAGCAGGGCTGCGAGCACGTCCCGGTCCAGGCGCAGCCAGCCGGTGTGGGGGAAGTACTGGTCCATCAGCCGGCGCCATGCGTCGACCGGCAGCCGGTAGGAGGCTTCGAGGTCCCAAGGCACCTGCTCCACGCCGAAGCCTGCCTCACCCCTGGTGAAAACCGTGCCGGAGAACAGCAGTTCCAGCGGGACCAAACCGTCACGCAGGGACTGCAGGTACTTGGCGGCGGAAACGTCGAAGTCAAAAGTGCAGGGCAGCGGGAGCCGAACCTCGGTTTGGCCGGTGAAGCCCTGGACCATGGTGCTGCATTGCAGCCAGAGGAAGGACTTCAGGGTGGTGGGCCAGCGGCCGCGCTCGCCGAAGAGGTCCAGCAAACCGGACTCTTCCTCGGGTGTGTAGCCGCGGCGCTGGGGCAGGATCCGGACCTGGCAGCGCAGGGCGATGGCGTGTACTGCGGCCCCGGTGGACTCGGTCACCCGCAGCGTCGCGGTGAGCTGGGGCGCTGCCGCATACGGTTCCGGTTGGATGTCCAGGACGTCGAAGGCCAGGGCGATCACGGCAGGCCTCCGGACGTTGATTGCCGGGTGGTTTCGTGGACCGGGGTGCTGCGGCTGCTGATCTTTGCGAAGAAGGAGGTGAGCTGGTCGCGGGCCTCCTGGCCGCCGTCGAAACCCCGCCACAGGCGCCGCAGGTGTCCCACCAGTTCATAACAGGCGTCCACGGGGACAAGGTGGCAGTCGGCCTGGGGGCGTTCCTGGCCGGGCCCCCGGATCAGGAGGGCCTCGGTGTCCGGGGCCGCTATGGACAGGGCCGGATTCCGCGCCATCACGGCATCCCAGGCGTCCAGCGGCAGTTCGGATTCGGTGGCACCGGCAGGGCCGGGATAGAACGCCACCGTCCGCTCCATCCTGGAACTGCGGAAGAAGAACGCCAGTCCCACGGGAATCTCCAGCTCGTCCCACTGGCCCGGGCCCAGCTCAAAATCGGGGAAGGACAGGTACCGGTCCGGCACGGACCGGTACCTCAGGTGGGCATTGCTGTCCGTAAAGAGGAGGTAGCAGGGCCGGCAGGTGCACATCATGGCATGGCTGTCCAGGTCCACGACGTGCTGGTGTTCGGAGGCGATGGGCTCCCCGCACATTTCGCAGCGCTCGCCGGCGGGAGCGGCCGGCGGGGCGGCGGCGATCCGTCGCAGCAGCGCTACGGGCAGGCCGGGCGATTCCATCTCAGCCGCCCTTGCCTGCGGCAACCGGCACGGCAACGGACATCACGCCACCGCGTACGAGCAGTGGGAGCGGATCCAGATGCAGGCTTCGGTCCTCCAAGCAGGAGCCGGCCTGGCGGACGTCGAAGTGTGCGCGGCAGGTGGGACAGCGCAGCAGGCCGCCGCCGGCAGGGGCAGCCAGGGCGCGCTGCAGCACGGCGCCCGCCATGGAGCCTTCGCAGCGCGGGCAGAAATCCCGGTACGCATAGACGTCCTGCCCGGTCCGGCAGGCCAGGAGCGAATAGCCGCCCACCTGGAACCCGGCCACGTCGCCCGGTTCCAGATCGGCGACGCCCGGTACCGGCTCCCAGGACCCCTCCTGCTGGTCTGTGTGGTTCATCCTGACCAGCAGGGAGTCCACGGGGATGAACGCGGGGGTGGCGGCGTGCTTTTCGGCTTCCACCACTTCGATGGCGGTGACCTCCGGGGCAGCCGTTTCGATCGCCTCTTCGACGGCAAATTTCAACGTAACGGACGACGACGGGCAGCCCTGGCAGGTGCCGAGCAGCTTCAGCCGCACCACGCCCTCCGGGCTGATGTCCAGCAGTTCAACGTCTCCGCCATGGGACCCAAGGTATGGCCGGACGCTGTCCAGGGCGCCCGCCACCCTCGTCGCCATCGACTCGGGGTGCAGGCCGTGGATGATGAGCAGCCCGGACACGAGCTCGTCGGCGGCCAGCGCCGCCAGCGTGCCGTCGTCGAGCTTTCCCCGCTCATCCAGGATTTCCAGGATCCGTTCCAGCCCGGAGCCGTACATGTCGGTGACCTGGCGGACCAGGTCTTCGGCACGGCCGCGGGCAACCGCGCCGCCGGCCCCGAGCGCGTCGAGGAGCGTACTGATGCGCTCGCCGGTCTGCAGCGGCCGTTCCCCGCCGGGCATGGCGGCTTACTCTCCGGTGAGGGTCTGGGTGGGCGAGTGCAGCTGTTCCAGGGTCTGGCCGTTGCCCAGGTACATATGGACACCGCACGGCAGGCACGGGTCGAAGCTCCGGACCGTGCGCATGATGTCGATCCCCTTGAAGTGCTCGCGGTCGTTCTCCTCGAAGATCGGCTGGCCCTGAACCGCGTCCTCATACGGGCCGGGTGTGCCGGAGGAGTCAGTGGGGCTGGCGTTCCAGGGGGTGGGCGGGTAGGGGTGGTAGTTCGCGATCTTGCCGTCCCGGATCACCATGTGGTGGGACAGGACGCCGCGGACCGCTTCGGTGAAGCCGCAGCTGATGGCTTCGTCCGGAACCGTGAACGTCTCCCAGGTCTTGGTCCGGCCGGCCCGGATTTCCTCCAGCGCCTTCTCCGCGAAATGGAGGGCCGCTGCGGCCGCGTAGGCCTGGAAGTAGGTGCGGGCCCGGTTGCGTTCCAGGGTGTTGCTCCACTGCGGGATGTTCCATTCAAAGGTGACGGGGCCTTTGAGCGCTGTCTTGGGAAGGTTGATCTGCACGCTGCTGCCGGTGGCCTTGAGGTAGCCGATGTCCACCAGCCCGGCCAGGGCCGTGGCCCAGAGCCGCGCCAGCGGGCCGCCTCCGGTGTCCAGGGCAAGGTTGTTCTCGCCGTCGAACCAGCGCGGTGACATGACCCAGCTGTACTTCTCCTTCAGGTCCCTCTTCTGCGGCCGCGGATTGGTGTGCTGGTTCCAGGGATGGCGGCGGTCCACCGGGTTGCCCAGCGGATCGCGGGTCACAAACATCTCCTGGTCTTCCCAGTCCTCGTAGTAGGAGGACCCCAGCATGATCCGCAGGCCCAGGTTGATCCGGACCAGGTCCGTGGTGACCAGCTTGCCGTCCACCACCACGCCCGGGGTGACGAACATCTTGCGGCCCCACTCGGTCATGTCCTTGTACTCGAAATTGCAGTAGTCAGGGTCCTGGAGGGAGCCCCAGCAGCCCAGCAGCGTCCGGCGCAGGCCCACCTGCTCGTAGCCGGGCAGCGCCTCGTAGAAGAAGTCGAAGAGGTCGTCATGCATGGGCACGACTTTCTTCATGAATTCCACGTAGCGCATCAGCCGGGTGATGTAGTCGGTCATGAGCTGGATGGTGGCCACGGTCCCCACCCCGCCGGGGTAGAGCGTGGACGGATGCACATGGCGGCCTTCCATGAGGCAGAACATCTCGCGGGTGGCGCGGCTGACCTGCAGCGCCTCGCGGTAGAACTCGCCGGTGAACGGGTTCAGTGAGCGCATGATGTCGGCGATGGTCCGGTAGCCGTGGTCGCCCTCGTGCGGTGCCCGGGTGTTCTCAGCCTTGGCCAGGACGCCGGGGTTGGTTTCGGAGACCATCTTTTCGCAGTAGTCCACGCCCACCAGGTTCTCCTGGAAGATGTTGTGGTCGAACATGTACTCCGCGGCCTCGCCCAGGTTCACGATCCATTCACCCAGGTTCGGTGGCTTCACGCCGTAGGCCATGTTTTGCGCGTAGCAGGAACAGGTGGCGTGGTTGTCGCCGCAGATCCCGCAGATGCGGCTGGTGATGAAGTGGGCGTCCCGCGGGTCCTTGCCCTTCATGAAAATGGAATAGCCGCGGAAGATCGAGGACGTGCTCTTGCACTCCACTACCTGGTTGTTCGCGAAATCAATCTTGGTGTAGATGCCCAGGCTGCCCACAATCCGGGTGATGGGATCCCAGGCCATCTCCACGAGGTTGCTGTTATCCGTCCCGCTTCCGGACGGCATAGGAATCGTTGAGGTCATGTTCTTCACCTGTCTGGAAAGGGGGGACTACCAGGTCCGCTGTGCGCCGGTCAGCAGTTCGCGTCCGGGCCGGCGCCACTTGGGCTCCTGGTCCAGCGTGTGGGTGGTGATGCCGCGCAGTGCCCTGATTGCGGCGCCGTAGGGGCGGATGGTGCTGGTGGAGAGCTTGCCGCCGGGTGGCTCGTCCATAAAGGGCATGAACTTGTCCGGGAAGCCCGGCATGGTGCAGCCGATGCAGATGCCGCCAACGTTGGGGCAGCCGCCGATCCCGTTCATCCAGCCACGCTTGGGCACGTTGCACTTGACCACCGGGCCCCAGCATCCGAGCTTGACGATGCACTTGGGGGAGCCGTACTCCGTGGCGAAGTCGCCCTGTTCGTAGTAGCCCGCGCGGTCACAGCCTTCATGGACGGTCTTCCCGAACAGCCACGTGGGCCGCAGCGCATCATCCAGCGGAATCATCGGGGCCTGTCCGGTGGCCTGGTACAGGAGGTAGGTCATGGTTTCGGAGAGATTGTCCGGCTGGATGGGGCAGCCCGGAACACAGACGATGGGGATGCCGGCCTTGGATTTCCAGTCGTAGCCCAGGTAGTCGGGAACGCCCATGGCGCCGGTGGGGTTTCCCGCCATGGCATGGATGCCGCCGTATGTTGCACAGGTGCCGGCAGCGATGATGGCCGTGGCCTTAGGTGCCAGGCGGTCCAGCCATTCACTGGTGGTTATCGGCTGTCCCGTGGCCAGGTCGTTGCCGAACCCGCACCAGTAGCCCCCGGCGTCGTGCAGTTTCTCATTCGGGATGGACCCTTCCACCACCAGGACGAACGGCTCCAGCTCGCCGCGGTCCGCTTTGCGGAACCACTCCAGGAAGTCGTCCGCCCCTTCCTGGGGGCCGCACTCGAAATCGATCAGGGGCCAGTGCATGGCGATGCGGGGCAGGCCAGGCAGGGCGCCGAGGGCGATTTCCTCCACGCTGGGCTGGGTGGCTGCTGTCAGGGCGACGGAATCGCCGTCGCAGCTCAGCCCTGCGTTGATCCAGAGCACGTGAATCAGGGTTTCTTCGGCCTTGAGGGAAGTTTCGGTAGGCATCGTTGCCTCTTTCCGCGGCCCGTGAGGGGGCTCAGTGTGCGTCTGTCAGGGACTCTTCCAGAGGCCCTGTCGAAGACCCTACGCGGGTCTCTGTCCGGGAGGGAACGCCGTCCAGCCAGTCATACCAGGCGGCAACGCCGTCGCCGGTAGTGGCTGAGAGGACCAGGAATTCTGCGTGGGCGTTGAGGTGACGGATACGGCGAACGCATTCGTCGACGTCGAACTCGACGTAGGGGAGCAGGTCCGACTTGTTGATGATCACCAGGTCAGCTGCGATGAACATGTGCGGGTATTTCTGCGGTTTGTCATCACCTTCCGTCACTGAGACGACTACTACTTTGGCTGCTTCGCCCAGGTCGAAGAGGGCGGGGCAGACGAGATTTCCCACGTTCTCGATGAACACGGTTGAACCCATCGGAGGATCGAGCGCGTCGAGTCCGCGGCGGAGCATGTCGGCGTCGAGGTGGCAGCCCGCTCCGGTGTTGATCTGCACCACGGGCCGCCCGGCGGCCTGGATCCGGTCGGCGTCGAGAGAGGTTTCCTGGTCCCCTTCGATGACCCCGGCCTGCAGCCTGTCTCCCAGTTCCGTGAGCGTCCGCACCAGGAGCGTGGTCTTCCCGGCGCCGGGCGAGCTCATCATGTTCAGCGCCCGCACTTTCCGTCCCGCCAGCCAGCCGCGGTTCCGTTCGGCGAGGAGGTCGTTCTTGGCCAGCAGGTTCTGCTCCAGCGGGATGAGCTCCGGCGCGTGGCAGGTGCGCCGTGGTCGTGCCCGGTCGTGGGCGTGGCCCGGTCGTGCCCGTGATCGTGGGTGTGCGTGTGGTCGTGCCCGTGATTGTGGGGGTGACCATGCCCCTGCGCGCTGGGGACATCGAGGGCATAGACCCGGGGAGTGGCGTCCTCGCCGCAGCCGCATGTTGCGCACATTGCTTATGCCACCTCCACCGAAACGAGCTGGAGTTCGCGTCCGGTCACCACGTGGACGTCGGCACTGCCGCAGGGACAGAGGAGGAACATATCAGTGAGAGCGAAGTCGTTGCCGCACGTGCGGCACAGCCCCCGTCCCTGCGGCTCGTCGATCCGCAGCCGCGCCCCTGCCAGGGTGGTTCCCGCCGAGGCAACGTCAAAACAGAAACGGAGGGCATCCGGGAGCACACCTGACAACGGCCCGATCCGAAGGTTGACGCCGGTAACCGCACGGTTGCCGGTTTGGTCCAGAACCGCGTCTATGAGGCTTTGTACGATCGAGAGTTCGTGCATCGGCTGTGCCCCCTCTCTGTCAAGATAGGCTCGTCCCGGCCATAACGCAACCCAAAAATTTGACAGCTGCACGTTCATCGAGTATGGGCGTATAGTCGTCTCATTATTCTGCAATGACGCGGAAGCCGGAGGCTCGGAAGTGAAGCAACCGGAAGCTGAAAACAGCACGCAGCCCGAGGCCTCGACAGGTCGGTCCGCAATCGTTTTGACCAGGCGGGAGCGGTCCTCGATCGCAGGAATGGCAGCCGTGGTGTTGCTGCTCCATGTAGTGGGCTGGGGTGTGCTCCTGGCAGTCGTGGCACCCGGAAACCTTCCCGCGGGCTCGTCCGGCGTTTTCGGTGTTGGCCTGGGCGTCGCCGCGTATACCTTGGGGCTCCGCCACGCGTTCGACGCCGATCACATCGCCGCCATCGATAACACCACGCGGAAACTTTCGGGTGACGGGCACTCCCGGTTGGGAGCCCGGCCCATGACAGTGGGTTTCTGGTTCTCCCTGGGCCACTCGAGCATCGTCTTTGGCCTGTGTGCTTTGCTGGCCGCCGGAATCCGAAGCCTGTCGGACCAGGGTGGAGTGGTTTCGGGCGAAACCGAGGCTGGCCTGCAGGTCTTCGGAACGGCAGTCTCGGGCCTCTTTCTCTACCTCATTGGTGCCCTGAACCTGGTGATGCTCCTGGAAGTACTCCGATCGGCGCGGCGGCTGCGGTCCAGCCAAAACAAGGACGCCGGTTTGGAGACCCAGCCGTTCTCCGGCGGACTGATGACGCGGCTCTTCGGCAGGTTCACACGCCTGATCACCAAGCCTTGGCAGATGTATGGGGTGGGGCTGCTGTTCGGCCTGGGGTTTGACACTGCCACGGAGGTAAGCCTGCTCATCCTGGCCGCGGGAGCCGCTGCGTCGGCGCTGCCGTGGTACGCGATCCTCACGCTGCCGGTCCTCTTCGCGGCGGGCATGAGCCTGCTCGACTCGCTCGACGGCTGCTTCATGACATTCGCCTACCGGTGGGCGCTTTCCCGGCCCATCCGCAGGATCTATTACAACGTGGTGGTGACTGGCTTGTCCGTGGCAGTAGCGTTGGGCATCGGCTCTGTGCAGCTGATTTCCCTCCTGGTGGACAGCGCCGGGATCCGCTCAGGGCCCCTGGCTGTGATTGGCGGACTGGACCTCGCGGCCGTCGGATACACCACGGTTGCGCTGTTCATCTTCACCTGGCTCCTTGCCCTGGGCGTGTGGCGTTTCGGCCACATCGAGGAGCGCTGGTCAGTGCCCGTTCCGAAGGGCGGCCCCGAGCAGCGGGGCTAGCCGGGCAAGAAGCCGGCCGGGATAGGGTTGAGGGCATGCCTTCGTTCCAGACCCGCCTGAAAATCACCGGCCTGAAGCCGGGCAACCCGCCCGAGGCGGTGATGGCGGCCGCCGTGGAGGCCCTGGAGACGCGTCACCATGTGGAGGCCAACCAGCTGGAGCTCGCCGGCGGCGTCCCCCAGCTGAACCTTCGGTTCCTGGTGGAGGCTACCGAATACCACGGCGAGAACCAGCAGGCGCGCGAATCGGCAGCGATGATGCGCGACGCCGTCGAACGCGTTGCGCTGACCGGTTCACTGATGGTGCTGCGCCGCAACCGCGGCCGCTGGGCACCGGTGTAGCCCCGCCGCCTTTGACGCTTCAGTCGCCGGGCGCGGGCTCAATCACCGGCGGGGGTTCGTCAACCGGGGACCGGGTACCGCGGCGGCGGGTGACGATGACTCCGACGACGGCACCGATCACCAGCCCCACTCCCACCCCGATGAGGGAACTGGCCCAAAACGGCAGCCTGGTTGCCGATCCCGTGAAGTAGCCCAGGCCCACCAGCCAGCTGGCCCATAAGACGGCGCCGAGGCCGGCGCAGAGGCTGAAACCGCGGACGGAGACGTCGGCAATCCCTGCGGCGGCCGACGTCGCAAGCCGGCCGCCGGGGATGAAGCGGGCGCCGATGATGGTCCCGTACGTGGAGGAACGGCCAGCCTTGGCGATCGCATCATGGATGCCGTGGTGGACTTTCCTGCCCCAGCGCCACCGGTCAAGAATATGGCTGAGCCGGCGCTTGAAGAGTTGGAAAACCACCATGTCGCCGATCCAGGACGCCGCCGCGGACAGGGCTGCGACGAGGAAAAAATTGGCCCGTCCCTCCGCCGAAAGGGCTCCGCCGGTAATCACCACCATCTCGGACGGGATGGGCGGAAAGATGGCGTCGCCGAGCACCACGGGGATGATCCAAAAGTAGATCGCCGCCCCCCAGCTGTCCGCGTTGCCAAAGTCCATGGCCACAAAGTACCGCACTTTGGGTGGGTCGGCCGGCCGGGGGGTGTCGTTGTCCGTGCCCGGCGTGGCTTGTCCCTACATGCCGCCAGGTACCAGGCCGACTTGCGGCCGGAACGCCGAGACAAGCCCGCTCAGCTGGCTTGAGGGCTGGACGCCCAGTTCATTTTCCAGCCTGCTGGCAAACATCGTGTAGGCCCGGACCGCAGCTGCCCTGTTGCCGGCTGCAAGGTGGGCCTGCACCAGCAGGAGGTGCGCCGATTCCCTGAGCGGTTCGATGCTTGCCGCCGACAGTGCCGCGATGACGGCATTGCCCGGTTCACCGGCCACCAGATGCTGCCGTGCCATCAGCTCAAGGGCGCTGAGCCGCATTTGCCGGAGCCGCTCCTGTTCGAAGACCACCCAGTCGTCATACCAGCCGGGCAGCAGCTCGGCCCGGCTCAGGTGGTCCAGGTAGCTGTCCGGGACCTGTGCTTCAGGCTGCGCGTGCATTCTGGCGACGTGCTGCTGCAGGGCTGCGACGTCGACGCGGACGGATTCGTCCAGCTCCAGGGTGTCTGGCCCCGCATGGAGAAGGTGAGGGAAAGCGTGGGAGATGCACCAGACGGTGGTACGGAGGTTTCCCGCTGCCTGCGTTTCGCTGCTTTTCGGCCACAGGAGGCCGGCCAAAAAACTCCGGTGGCGGCAGCCTAGAAGTCCCACGCAGGCTATCAGCCGCTGCTCACGGCTGGCCACCGTCACTGTGTTGCTGCCGCAGCGTAACCGCCAAGCCCCCAGCAGACTCAAGTGCCAATCCTGTGCGAGAGCAACCGTCATGCTCATCCCTCTCAAGCGGCCGGATCCACGCGTCCTCCAGCTACCATCGTGGCACTTGGCCCAATCATGTCAAGTCATTTTAGTAACTGGGGTAGGGCGAGGGATCAAGTGGGGTAGGGCCGCATATATGGTGGGGCTTTTCGGTGCGCCGGACTAGGCGTTGGCTGTGGTGTCTTCCGGTTGCAGTGAATCGAGCCAGCGCTGGACAGCCTGGAGGACTTCCGCTGCATCGCCGGCAGCCTCCACGAATTCCCCGCTCTGGCCGGGCCGGCTGGAAATGAGACGTGCGCGGATCCGGTTGTTTGGTGCAGGCTCAGCCCACGCGCGGATAACCATCGTGCCTTCAATGTCCGCCATGAGCGGGCGCCCTGCTTTCCTTGTCTGCAATTCGCAAATAATCCACGAACATTACTGCCCGGTATAACCATCCTAGGCATAGATTATTCGGCGCCCAAGTCAAAGACTGTCACGCCATAGTTTCCCAAAACAACGCAAAATAACTCGGCAGTTATGAAGATGCGACGGGGTGCCGCGTTGACTGAGCGGGAGACTTCGAAAGGGGGTGATTTACATGAAGGAACTCACAATTCAGGAACTGGAAGGCCGCCCGGTGGAGTTGTTGCAATCGCGGAGACCTTGTTCCTGGAGACCAACTGGGCAAACGTTTACGCGACCGACACCTCTCTCGCACTGAACGCCACTCGACGAGGAGGTTTTGGAACGTTGCCCGTGCGGGAAACGCTGTTCTTCAACATCAACGTCTCTCCCATAGCCGCCTAAATCTGTCGATGGCCATCAGTGCGGCCTCGATAGTCCCGTGGCGAACTCGGAGGCCTGGCAGAACCTGCTGGTTGTCCAACGGTAGGTCGGCAGGATCTCTAAAAAATGGTGGGCATGCTCCAATGTCGGGGTATGTCCACCGCATTTAGTGGCACAACAAATGGCATAACCCTTGGGGAGGGAATAGTGACAACTTGGTGGGGAAAGTGACAACAGCACCTGATGCAGTGCTTGCACATCGCTGGACCCGTGCGCCGGGATTGTTTTCCTGGGCCCTGTTGAAGCCTCGGGGCTGAACGGCGACGCTGCTCCTCGCCGCCACCATCGGCAGCCGTGAGTTCGACCGGCTGAACTCCGCGATGCGCCGTTTCTACCGGATCATCATGCTGGACACCGGAAACAACATGCGCTCCTCGATCTGGCGAAGCGGCTGCCTGTGATGCAGGGCCTGTGAGCCGTCCAGTGCCGTGACCGGCTGAACCATTTATCAGCAAAGCCGCACGTGCCAAACTGGCCGCATGCGGATCAGTATTCTCCAGGCCGATATCACCACCCGGGCCGTGGACGCGATCGTGAACGCTGCCAATTCCTCGCTGCTGGGCGGCGGCGGTGTGGACGGCGCCATCCATCGCGCCGCCGGGCCTGAGCTCCTGGCCGCCTGCCGCGAACTCCGCGCCACTGAGCTGCCGCACGGGCTCGCCGTGGGTGCCGCCGTCGCCACTCCCGGGTTCCGGCTCCCGGCCCGCTGGGTCATCCACACCGTGGGGCCAAACCGCCATGCCGGGCAAACCAACCGGGCGCTGCTGGTCTCGTGCTTCAGCGAAAGCCTGCGGCTGGCCGATTCGCTGAGTGCCGCCTCCGTCGCGTTTCCGGCGGTGGGCGGCGGCGTCTACGGCTGGACGGGCCGGCAGGTGGCAGAGGCCGCGTACGACGCCGTCACAGGGTTTGGTGCCTCGCATCCGGCCAGCGCACTTGAGGCGGTGGAGTTTGTGCTGTTCAGCTCCGAGATGGAGGACGCCTTCAGCGCCGTGTTGGCCTGCTGGCCTTGATCAGCGCGGTGCCTGAACTGCCTCGCTGAGCTCCAGCCGGCTGCGGTATTCCACGGGCTGCTTGCTGATGGGGTCCACGAACCGGATGCCGCGGGCGAGGAGCTGCAGCGGTTTGGTGTAGTCGTCCGGAGCCTTGTCCAGCAGGTCGGGATAAAAGGCGTCGTTGACGATGCCGAGGCCCAATGAGGCCATGTGCACCCTCAGCTGGTGCGTTTTTCCGGAGTGCGGCTCCAGCCGGTAGCGCGCGAGGCGGGGCGGGCCCTGAATGCCCGCGGCCGCGGTGCCTGCCGCACGCGCAGATGCGCCGCCGTCGAACGTTTCCAGCCGTTCGATCCGGGTCTCCGCGTTCGGCTCGCCGTCGATCACTTCGGCCAGCAGGTAGCTGCGGGACTTGGTCATCCGGTTGCGGACCACCACGGGGAAGTCGACGGCGGGGTACCCGGCAGCGGGCTCCGCGGCGGAGACGCACTCGTATTCCTTCTGCACCTGGCGCTTCTCGAAGAGCACCTGGTACTTGCCGCGGGTCTCGGGATTCGTGGACAGCAGCAGCACGCCGGCGGTCATCCGGTCCAGGCGGTGCATGGGGATGAGGTCCGGCAGGTCCAGCTGGTTCCGCAGCCGGACCAGGGCCGATTCCTGGATGTAGGTGCCGCCGGGGGTGGTGGGCAGGAAGTGCGGCTTGTCCACCACCAGCAGGTGTTCGTCCTGGTGCAGGATGCTGATGTCCACCGGGATGCGGGTCTCCGGCGGCAGTGTGCGGTAGTACCAGATGAAGGTGTGGTCATCGAGCTTCGTGGCCCGGTCCAGGGGGATGCCGCCCTCGCCGACGATCTCGCCGGCGTCGAACCTGTCCTCGATGCCCTGCGGATCGATGTGGCCCCAGCGGTGCATCATGTAGTCCATCGCGGTGGTCCACGGCCCCTCGTCCGGGAGGCGCAGGCGGGTGGCGTTGACGCCGTCGCGCACGGGGAGGGGGGATTGCATCACCGGTCCATTCTACTTTGCGGGGCCTGCCGTGCGTGCCTCGGGCCGGTCCAGGGGCGCACAGCGGGCCCAACAAACGAGATCCCATCCGACGGAAAAAAAGTTCTTGACAATAAAAGTTGTCGGTTGGCAGGATGGAAGCATGTTGGACATCGAAGTGATCGAGGACCCGGCCGCGGCGGAAGCGTCGCTGGACCCGATCCGAACGCGCATCCTCCGGGAGCTGGCGGAGCCGGGATCGGCCACGCAGCTTGCCGCCAAGGTGGGCCTGCCGCGGCAGAAGGTCAACTACCATCTCAAGGCCCTCGAACGGCACGGGCTGGTGGAGCTGGTGGAGGAGCGGCGCAAAGGCAACGTCACCGAACGCGTCCTCCAGGCGACGGCGGCCTCCTACCTGATCTCACCGGTGGCCCTCGCGTCGGTGGCGCCTGACCCGCACCGGTTCTCGGACCGCTTTTCCGCCTTCTGGCTGCTGGCGCTCGCCGGCCGGATGGTCCAGGAGGTGGGCAAGCTGATCGCCGGTGCCGCAGCGGCCCGGCAGAAGCTCGCCACGTTCGCGATCGACGGCGAGATCACTTTCCGCACCGCCGCGGACCGGGCCGCTTTTGCCGAGGAGCTCGGCGTTGCGGTGACCCGGCTGGTGGACAAGTATCACGACGGCGGCAGCGCCTCCACCCCTGGCGGCACCTCGGCGGGCGGCGGACGGAAGCACCGGCTCGTCGTCGCGCTTCACCCCGCACTCAAGACCCCTAACAAGACCCTTTCAGCGAAGGAGCAGGACAATGACTGACAAGCGTGAATTTGAGATCGTCTACGACACCGAACTGCCGGGCACTCCCGAGCGCGTCTGGGAGGCCGTGACCAACGGCACCCCGGCGTGGATGTTCCCCACGGACCAGTGGCCGGACGTCAAGACCGTGCAGGAGTACCCCACGCACCTGGTCTCCCGGATGGACGGCCCGGATGGCTGGTTCAACCAGCTGGAGCACGTCCTGGAACCGCTCGACGGCGGCCGCGCCAAGCTCCACTACGTGCACAGCGGGATCTTCGCGGACAACTGGGACGAGCAGTACGACGGCGCCAGCAAGCACACCGAGTTCTACCTCCACACCCTCGGCCAGTACCTGGCGCATTTCGACGGCAAGCCTGTGGTCTTCACGGACATCCAGGCGCCCGCAGCATCGCAGACCCCGGACGGGTTTGAGCGGCTGAAGAAGGCGCTGGGCGTGGAAGCTGCGGCGCAGGGTTCCGCCGTGGATGTGACGCTCGACGGCGTGGGGCGGCTTGCCGGGGAAGTGGACTTCGCCAATGAGCACTTCCTCGGGCTGCGGACCGCGGACACGATGTACCGGTTCTTCGGCCGCAACGCCTTCGGTGCCGTGGTGGGCATGACGGTGCACGACTTCAGCGGCAGCGGCGACCCGGAAGCCACCGCCAAGGCCTGGAGCGGGTTCCTGGAGAAGGTCTACGCCTAACGGATCTGTCGACCCGGAAAGTGCATTTCGACTCGCAAAATACCTGACGCGGCCATATGCCGGGTGCGCCAGGTATTTTGCGCGTCGGGTGCGAATTCGCGGGTCATGCGATGGCCACGGCCGGGGCCGGTTTCAGGGTCCGGCGGAGCTGCGGGGCGGCGTCGAGCCTTTCCTGGGCCGAGCGCAATGCCCGGACTGCCGTCTCGAGCTGGTCCGGCGGGAGCGTAAACGGCACCCGCAGATACTGCTCAAAGGCCCCGCCGGCGCCGAAACGCGGGCCGGCGGCCAGCCGGATGCCGAACTCGGGCGCGATCACGGTCAGGGCAGTGCTCGACGCCGCCGGCAACCGGCACCACACCGTCAGGCCGCCTGCGGGCCGCTCCGGCTGCCAGTCCGGCAGGTGCCCGGCCAGCAGTTCAAGAAGAACGGCCCGGTTCTCGCGCAGCGTTTCAAGCCGGGCGCCGAGCGGCTCTTCGAGCGAGCGCACCAGCCCCGTTGCAGCCAACTGTTCGACGACGGGCCCGCCCAGGTCCATCGTGGTCCGCGTGGCGATGAAGCGGCCCAGCAGGTCCTCGTCCGCACGGATCCAGCCCGTCCGCAGTCCCGCCCAGTGCGACTTGCTGAGCGATCCAATGGAGACCACGGCGGGACTGAATGCTGCGAGCGGCGAGGTGGTTCCGCCGTCGAGGTTCAGCGCCCGCAGTGTCTCGTCCACCACCAGCACCGTCCCTGATGCCGCGGCGGCCCGCACCAGGCGGCGGCGCTGCAGATCGGACATCAGCCGGCCCGTGGGGTTGTGGAAGTCCGGAACCATGTACGCCATGGCGGGGCGCTGCTGCTGCAGCGCGGCCACCATGGCGTCCATGTCCCATCCCGGCCTGCCTGCAGCCCCCGCAGCGGTGGGCGGCGGCAGCGGCACCGGGATGATCCTTGAGCCGGAGGCGCGGATGGCATCGAGGGCGTTTGGGTAGGTGGGATGGTCCACCAGGACCTTTTGCTGCCTGCCGGCGAGGGTCCGCAACACAATGTTCAGCGCGTGCTGCGCGCCGGAGGTCACCAGGATCTGGCTGGCCGTGGTGGGGACGCCCGCGGCGGTGTACCGCTCGGCGATGGCTTCCCGGAGAGCGGGAATACCCACCGCGTCGTAGCCGAAGCCGGGCAGGAGCGCGGGCAGGTCCGTCAGCGCATCCGCGAAGGCCCGGTGCACCACCTCGCCCGTGGCCGGGAGCGAGGCGTAGGCCAGGTCCAGGATTCCGTCAGGGAGGGCGACGCCGGGTGCGCTCACCGGCACGGTCCGGTGCGGAATGCCGGTCCGGCCGCGGCTGCCCTGGCCCGCGCTGAGGAAGCCCTGCTCCCGCAGCCCCGCATACGCGGCCGTGACGGTGGTCCGGCTCAGGCCAAGGGTCTGGGCCAGTGCGCGCTCGCTGGGCAGCGCGACGTCCAGCGGGATGCGGCCGTCCATGATCAACAGGCGCACGACGTCGGCCAGCTCGCGGTAGGCGGGCGCCGCACCGAGGTTCCACGCGCCCAGGAGGCGCGCCAGTGCGGAGGGGTTCAGTGACGGGGACATAAGACCAGTATTCCAAACTGGCTATGGAATGCAAGGCCAGTTATCGGTGACTATGTGTTTCATGATGACCCGCAGAATCCCCCAGCTCCTGATCGGCCTCGCCATGTATGGCATTTCGCTGGCCATGTTCATCCGCGCCGGACTCGGACTGGACCCCTGGGACGTTTTCCATCAGGGACTCGCCGGACTGAGCGGGTTCAGCATCGGCACCGTGGTGGTGGCCGTGAGCTTCCTGGTGCTGCTGCTGTGGATCCCGCTGCGGCAGAAGCCCGGCTTCGGAACGCTGGCCAATGCCGTCCTGGTGGGGGTGTTCGCCGACGTCGGGCTGGCGCTGATCCCCGCGTTCGCCCACCTCGGCGGGCAGATCGCGATGCTCGCCGGCGCCGTGGTGCTGAACGGCATCGCCTCGGCCTGCTACATCGGCGCCCGCTTTGGCCCCGGCGCCCGCGACGGACTGATGACGGGCCTGGCGCGCCGCACCGGCTGGTCCGTCCGGCTGTCCCGCACGCTGATCGAAGTGGTGGTGCTGGGCGTCGGCTGGCTGCTGGGCGGATCGGTCGGGGTGGGAACGGTGGTCTATGCCGTGGCCATCGGGCCGCTGGTCCAGCTGCTGCTGCCGCTGGTTCATGGTCCCGGCCGCCGTGGTCGCCGGCCGCCGCTCAGGACGAGGCCCGGCCGGGCACGGCGGAGTTGGTGAACTTCCGAGCCACTGGAACCAGGCGCCCTGCGGTCCTAGTCCAGCAGACGGCTGGCACTGCGGGCAGAAATAGATGTCCCGCTCCTCCTCGCCATTGAGCTTCCCCAGCACGCCGCGGCGGATGGGAGTGCCGCATTTCAGGCACGGCTGGTGTTCGCGGCGGTAAACCCAGTAACCGGGCCGCCCTGCCATCCTTCCCACGGGCATGCCGCGCGGATTCAGGATGGTGACCCGCCGTCCCGGTCCGAGGTTGGCTTCCAGCAATTGCTTCGCGTCGGTCATCATGGTCTGGAGATCGCCGACGGCAGAACTGGGCGACGCAGGATGGACGCCGGACAGGAAGCAGGTCTCGCAGCGGTAGATGTTGCCGATGCCCGCGAGGTTGCGCTGGTCCAGCAGCGCCACGCCGATGGGGACATCAGGGGCCGCAGCGGATCCGTTCGCTCGGCCTCGGCCGGATCCCAGTCGGGCCCAGCAGGTCCGGTCCCAGATGACCCACGATCTTGTCCTCCTCATCGGTGCGGACCACCTCCACAATCCCCAAGGAGAAGCCGACGGCGTCCGCCACCGCGGTGCGCAGCACGCACCTTGCGGTGAATCCCGGCTTCCGCCAGCGTCCACCGGGCGGGTAGACCTGCCAGGCACCTTCCATCTTCAGATGCGAATGGATGGTGAGCTTTCGCTCGGCCGGTCCCGCCACACGCATGAGCAGGTGTTTGCCGCGAGGCACAACCTCGGTCACGGTCCAGCCGGCCAGGTTCAGCGTGGCAAACCGGGGAACCCTGAAATCGGAGGCCGTGAGCGTCTGCCCCGCCAGCGCCTGGTGCAGTTGGGCGGCGGCCCGCCAGACGGAATCCCCTTCAGGCACGGATCCTCAGCCCCTTCGGGGTGGAGTAGGCGCCGGCAGCTGCCAGGGCTTTGGCGACGGCGGTGTCCAGGATGTCGTGGCCGTTGACCTTTTCCATGATCAGCTTGTCCACGGCACCGCGGGTGACCACACCCACCAGTGCGGCGCCGGCAGCAGACAGGATGGCTTCGTCCCCGCTGAAGGCCAGCAGCGTCTTTCCGCCCCGCTCCACATAGAGGATCAGGGCACCGTCCACGAGCACCACCAGGGCGCCGGCTTTCCGGCCGGGCCGGTGCCCCGTGCCGGCTTCCTCGTTGAGGGCAGGCCACGGAAGCGCCGCCCCGTACGGGTTCGCCGGATCGGTGGCCGCGAGCGCCAGGGCAACTGGTTCGGACTTCGCCAGCTGGCTGTCCTCGGAATAGGACCGCAGCCGGTCCACGGTAGCCGGGACCGCGAACTGGGCCGCGCCGAGGTGTTCGATGAAATACCCGCGGCGGCACCGGCCGGCTTCCTCCAGCCGGGCCAGGACTTTGTACATCAGGCCGAAACCGCCCAGGATCTGTTCCGCCATCACCGATCCGCGGGTCACCACGCCATAGCGGTCCAGCAGCAATTCCGCGGTGGCGCGGGCGTGGATGGTGGCGTCCAGCTCGGGCAAGGGAAGCGCAGACCACCGTCCGGCAGCCATCGGCGGCGTGGCCGCCGCACCGGACGACGAGCCGTACCTCCCGCCGCTGAGGCCGGGTGAGCCCACTCCCGAAGCGCCCAGCAGCCCGGTACCGTGGGAGCGGCCCAGCCGGCTCAGCCTGGGTGCACGGGCCCGGGGCGCGCGCGCCACCTGGCGGTGGGCGGTGTGGCCGCCGGCGATGAGGGCGCGGACCGGTGCAAACGTATCCCCGGTAATCCGGCCCGCCCAGGCCAGATCCCACAGAGCTGAGACCACATCCTGGTCGCTCAGCACCGAGTCCATGCCGCCGGCAACATCGGTCAGTTGCCGGAAGAAGTATCCACCGCCGTTGTTCCGGAGGTGATCAAGGAGCCGTTGCTGAGCATCTCCCGGTTCGTAATCGATGGCCGGATTCAGGGTCAGGTCGGCGGAATCGGCCAGGTGCATGCTGACCCAGCCGTCGTTGCCGGGGAGCGCGCCGGCCCCGGACCAGAGGACTTCGCCGGCGGCCATGAGCTCGTCCAGCATGGCGGGCTGGTAGTTGGAGACCCGGCTGGCCAGAACCAGCGGCTCCCAGGCCGAGGCCGGCACCGGCACACCGGACAGCTGGTCGATGGCCGTGACAATTCCGTCCAGCCCTCGCAGGGACGGCTGCCCGCGGCCGGCGCCCGGGGTCCGGACGTGCTGCCAGGCAGGAAGGAAGCGGCCGTAGGCGGCGGCGTCCACCGGTTCCACTTCGGCGCGCAGTGCTGCCAGCGAACGACGGCGGAGCTTGCGGAGCACTTCGGCGTCGCACCATTCGCTGGTGGTGGAGCTGCTTGCTGGTTCCGTGGGGCGTACCGGCTGCCGGCTGCTGTTCGTCGTGGTCCGCCGCACGGCTGCGGCGCCTTCCGGCGGCGCGGCGTGGGGCCGGAACTCGCCTTCCACCACGCGGCCGTCCGCCGCGAGCCGCTTCAGCGCTGTGCCGACTACGGCGACGCCGAGGCCCAGCCGCGCCGCGGCTTCCATCGCGGTGAACGGTCCGTGCGTGCGGGCGTAGCGGGACACGAGGTCGCCGAGGGGATCCGCCACCGGTTCGATGAAGGCCAGCGGCACGCCCATGGGCAGCGGCACACCGATGGCGTCGCGCAGGCGTGCGGCGTCCTCGACAGCGGCGAACCGCTCGGCCCCGCCGATGTTTACTTTGATGGCACGGTTGGCCCGCTGCAGTGCGGCCAGGTGGGCTGTGGCCAGGGCGGTATCGGCGTGCGGGGTTTCGGCAGGCTCAGCCACCGGGTCCGGGTCGCCCGCAGGGGTTTCGAGCAGGCTCAACCACCGGCGACAGGCTCAACCGTCACGGCCGCGTCCAGACGGGCGGCGGCTTCCTCCGGCGTCAGCGGACCCAGCAGCCGGAGCAGGTCCGCCACGCCTTCCATCCCGCGGGCACGGCGGTCCGGCGCAAGCCGCTGCAGTTCGAGCTCCGTGGCTTCGATGACTTTCGCGTCCAGCAGTTCGCGGAGTTCCACCCGCCCGAGCAGCTCATTCAGGAGCGTCGAGTCCAGGGCCAAGGCCGCGGCACGGCGTTCGGCCAGGGGCGAGTCGCCTTCGTACAGGAACTGCGCCACGTACCCGAACAGCAGGGACTTGGCGAACGGCGACGGCTGCTGCGTGGTGGTCTCGCACGATCCGCAGCTCGCGGCGTTCCACCGAGGCGGCGATGTCCTTCAGCGCCGGGAGGTCGTAAACGTCCTGGAGGCATTCGCGGACAGTCTCCAGCACGATCGGGAACGTGGGGTATTTCCGCGCGACATCGAGCAGCTGCGCGGACCGCTGGCGCTGCTGCCACAGCGGCTGCCGCTTGCCCGGCGTCTGGCGGGGCAGCAGCAGGGCACGGGCGGCGCACTCCCGGAATCGTGGAGGCGAACAGGGCGCTGCCGCCCACTTCCGCGGTGACAATCTGCTCCAGTTCCTCGGGATCGAACAGGAACAGCTCGGCCCCGGGCGGTTCGTCCTCCATCATGGGCACCCGCAGGACGATGCCGTCGTCGGCCGCCATCGCCGACCCGTCCATGCCGTACCGCTGGTGCAGGCGCTGTCCGACGGCGAGTGCCCACGGCGCGTGCACGGGCATGCCGAACGGGCTGTGGAGGATGACCCGCCAGTCGCCGAGTTCGTCGTGGAACCGTTCCACCACCAGGGTGGTGTCGCTGGGGACCACGTCGGTGGCGAGCTTCTGTTCGCTCAGGTACTGGATGAGGTTGTTCGCGGCGAAGGCGTCCAGCCCGCTGGCCGTGCAGCGCTCGGTGGCAGGGCCGACGTCGGACGCCGACAGTTCGCGGACGAACGCGCCCAGGGCGCGGCCCAGGTCCACGGGCCGGCCCAGCGAGTCGCCTTTCCAGAACGGCAGCTTGCCGGGCTGGCCGAAGGCGGGGGAGACGAGGACGCGGTCGTGGGTGATGTCCTCGATTTTCCAGCTGGTGGCGCCGAGGGCAAAGACGTCGCCCACCCTGGACTCGTAGACCATTTCCTCGTCGAGCTCGCCCACCCGGCGGCCGCCCTTGGCGGGCGATGCGGCTGGGTTTGCCGTCGCTGGACGGCGACGCCGAGCCCTCCACTTCGGTGCCGATGATGTAGACGCCGAACAGTCCGCGGTCCGGGATGGTGCCGCCGGACGTCACGGCCAGCCGCTGGGCGCCGGGCCGGCCCTCGATGGTGCCGGCATTGCGGTCCCAGATAATGCGCGGCCGCAGTTCGGCGAATTCGTCGGAGGGGTAGCGGCCGGCCAGGAGGTCCAGGGTCGCCTCGAACGCGGACCGGGGGAGGGACGCGAAGGGGGCCGAGCGCCGGACCGTGGCGAACCATTCCTCCACATCGATGCTGCCCAGGGCGGTGGCGGCGACGGTCTGCTGGGCCAGGATGTCCAGCGGATTGGCCGGGACAAAAAGCCGTTCGATCTTCCCCTCGAGCATCCGTTCCACGGTGATGGCCGTGTGCACCAGGTCCGCCCGGTGCTTGGGAAAGAGCACGCCCTGCGAAATTTCGCCCACCTGGTGACCGGCGCGGCCCACGCGCTGCAGGCCGCTGGCCACCGACGGCGGCGACTCCACCTGCACCACCAGGTCCACGGCGCCCATGTCGATGCCGAGTTCCAGGGACGAGGTGGCCACAACACAGCGCAGCCGGCCGGACTTCAGGTCATCCTCGATCATGGCCCGCTGGTCCTTGGAGACCGACCCGTGGTGGGCGCGGGCCAGCAACGGATCAGCGCCGGAGGTGCTGCCCGCCTGCGCCATCATGTGGGCGGGCGTGGCCGTGGATGTCGGGACGCAGCAGCCGGAGGCCCCGGCTCCGGTGCCGCATCACCGCCCGGTGCGATCTCCCAGCCGCCGCCGACTGCCACGAGCTGGCGTTCGGCGTAGATCTCATTCAGCCGCGCCGTGAGCCGCTCGGCCAGGCGGCGAGAGTTGGCGAAGACGATGGTGGACTGGTTGGCCAGCACCAGGTCAACGATCTTTTCCTCCACATGGGGCCAGATCGACGCCTGCGGCTGCAGCCCGGAAGCCGGACCCGAATCGAAGGCGCCCGCCGCACCCTGGAGATCTGACATGTCCTCCACCGGCACGGAGACGGTCAGGTCCCAGTTCTTCCGCGACGGCGGCGCCACGATCTCCACGGGCGCGGAACCGGCCAGGAACTGGGCCACCAGTTCGCGGGGCTCCACCGTGGCCGAGAGCCCGATCCGCTGGGCGGGTTTGGGCAGCAATGCATCGAGCCGTTCCAGCGAAACCGCCAGGTGCGCGCCCCGCTTGGTGCCCGCGACGGCGTGGACCTCGTCAACGATGATGGTGTCCACCTCGGTGAGGGTCTCCCGGGCCCTGGAGGTGAGCATCAGGAACAGCGATTCCGGCGTGGTGATGAGGATGTCCGGCGGATTGCTGAGCAGTGAGCGGCGGTCCGCCGTCGTGGTGTCACCGGACCGGACCCCCACGGTGATGAGCGGGGCGGGCAGTTCCAGCCGCTTGGCCGTCTGGGTGATGCCGATCAGCGGTGCGCGGAGGTTCCGCTCGACGTCCACGCCGAGGGCCTTCAACGGTGAGATGTACAGGACGCGGGTCTTGCGCTTGGGCGCCCGCGGCCGGCGGCCCTTGGCCGGCGGCCGCGTCCAGGCCGGGGCAGTTCGAGGTCAGGGGCAGGCGCCGAAACCAGCAGCCGGTCCAAGCGCCCACAGGAACGCGGCGAGCGTTTTTCCGGAGCCGGTGGGGCCACCACCAGGGCATGCGAGCCGGAGGAAATGGCGTTCCAGGCACCGTCCTGGGCGGGCGTTGGCTCCGAAAAGGCGCCCAGGAACCAGTCCCGGGTGGGCCGGCTGAACCGTCCCATGGGAGTGCCGGGAAGGGCGTCCGGACCCGCTCCCGGCGGTAGCTGCTCCTGCATTCCTCCATCATGCCCTACCCCACCGACAGGGCTGCCCGGGCCCAGTGTTTCCGGCCCCGCGGGACGCCGGACTCAACCCTTCTCAGCCCGGGGAAGGTTCTTCGTGGCGGGGCCCTCGAGGAGCTGCTCCGTCGCTGCTGAAGCGGGAGCCGTGGAGCGGGCAGTCCCAGGTCAGTTCGCTGTCGTTCCAGTGCACGATTCCGCCCAGGTGCGTGCAGACGGCGGAAAGCCTGCACGTGGTTCCGCCGACGGTGGAGACCGCCACGGGCCGGGCGCCGTCGCGGTAAACCTTCCCCGCGCCGTCGGGCAGTGGAGCTTGAAGGGGCGTCCCAAACGGTGGCGTCCCGTCAGACGCCAGCTTTCCCCAGCCGGTGGCCAGGTTCGCAGCCACTTTGGCGTTGAGGGCCACAGCCGAGAACGCGCCGGCGGGCGACGTCACGCGATGATGGATGGTGTCCGCCCACGGGAGCTGGCCGCCCAGGATGTCGGCTGAAATCCCGAGGGCTACGGCCACGGCGTTGGTCATGCCCCACTTGTTGTAGCCGGTGCCGAAAAGGATCCGGCCCCGGCCCCGCGGCAGTTTGCCAAAGAACGGCATGAGGTTGGTGGCCTGGTAGTCCTGGGCGGACCACGTGTGGGTGGCCGTGGCGCCGGGGAAGTGGGTTCCCGCCCAGTCCAGCAGGCCGGCCAGGTGGGACTTTTCCGACGCCGTCCGCCCCACATGATGTCCGTGTCCGCCCACCAGCAGGAGCCTGCGTCCGTCCGTCTCATAGTCGCGGAGCGAATGCGTGGGCTCCTCGGCGGACAGGTACATGCCCGGCGGCGGCGTCAGCCCGGGCGGCAGTTCGAGTGCCGCGGCATAGGACCGGTGCGGTTTCAGCTTCGCGAAGTAGAGGCCCCGGTCCAGCACCGGGATGCCCGTCGCCAGCACGAGGTGGTCGGCCGTGACCGTGCCCTGGTCCGTCTTGACCGTCAACGGTCCGCTGCCGGTGACATCCCGCAGCCGAACCCCGCCCACCACAGTGCCGCCGCGGGCGCGGAGGTCGGCCAGCAGCGTGTCCAAAACGTCCATCGGATTGATCTGGGCCTGGTCCGCCAGCATCAAGGCGCCCTGGATGGGGAAGGGGAGGCCGGCGTCGAGCACGTACTCCACGTTGAGTCCCGCGGTGGTTGCCGCGATCAGTTCCTCGCGGAGCCGCTCGGCCCCCTCAGCCGGTGGTGGCGTACGTGTAAGCGTCCCGGCGCTGGTAAGGGACGCTGTTCTCGTCGAGGTAGCGCAGCAGCCAGGCCTGGCCCTCACGGTTGCGCCTCGCACATAGGCCTGAACCTGCTTGTCCGAATACTGCCGTGACAAGGCGGCCAGGACGGTACCCTGCAGCAGGCTGACCTTCGCCGTGGTGTTTCCGGTGGTGACGGCGCCCGGGAACCGGGCTTCCACCACCAGGACATTCTGCCCGGACCGGGCCAGCAACAGTGCGGTGACCAGCCCGGTCAGCCCGGCCCCGGCCACCACGGTGTCGTACTTCGTGCCTGCCTGGAAGGGGTCAGAGCTGAACGATTTTTCGCGGTCCAACCAGAGGGACGTCATGGACGCTAAGTCTACTTATCACCGGCGGTTCAGCCCATAGCCCTACGACGCCTGGAAGGCCCCGATGGTCAGCAGTTCGATAGCCGCGTTGCTGCAGGCCCGGGTGGGCTGGGCCAGGAACAGGGACGCCGTGTCCTCCGGCGGATAGATCCGGTAACCGGCCGCAGGCGTCACGTTGCAGTCGGGGTAGTTGCCCGCCTGGGTGTAGCGGAGCACGGCCTTGCCGCCCTGGCCCGGGGCCAGCAGGACATCCGTAACCGGCGTTGACTCGTCGCGTTTCGGCGGGTGCGCCGATGGGTGCGCCGTTGGCGTCCGCGGCCAGGGAGACGCCTGCGTACCCCTTCAGGAGGCACGGCCCGGTGCCGGTGTTCGTCAGCGTGAGCGTCATGTAGACGCTGCCGGCGGCCCCGCCACCGGTGGCGTCAGTGGCGGCGGACAGGGTGGCAGCCTTGCAGAGTGCCGGCCCGGCGGTTGCTGGGCACGGAGCCGACGACGGCGGCTGGGACGTGCTGGGGGCCGTCGCGGAGGAGGTAGGGGCTGGCCGAGCCGGTGCGCGGCATCTGTGGTGCCCTGCGGTTGCGGCTGGCTTGGACCGCAGGCGGTGAGCAGCAGTGCCACCGCGGAAGCCGCCGTCGTAATCAACAACCCGTGTGAAATTCGCTGAGACCTCATGGCATAACCATTGCGGCACGCGGTGGCGTGAGTCAACGACGCCACGTGTCCGCTGGGCCGATTTGATGCCCGGATCGTGATGATCCGGGCATCAAACCGCCTGTGCTGGAGGGTTACTGGCCGGCCGCCTGCTTGCGCTTGGCGCCGCTCCGGACGAACGCCACAGCGCCGAGGGCCAGTCCGCCGATGCCGGCCACCAGACCTGCCCAGCTGCGGGCGTCGGCGCCGCTGTCGGCTACGGCGGCTGCCTGCTCGGTGCTCGGCCGCCACCGTGGTGGCCGCGTGGGAAGCCGCACCGTGGGCGTCAGCTGCCGCGGTGATGGTGATGGACGGTGCCGGCGCCTTCAGGGAGTGCGGATCCTGGCCGTCCTTGGCGATCTCCGACCAGTCCGTCTGCCCCGTTTCGCACGACTGCAAGGTGGGGAAGTGGAGCGTGGTGCCGGCGGCGTCGGGCAGCTTTACGGACAGCACCAGGGCATCCCGCAGGTCGTGGTCCAGCGGGGCTTTGGCCGTGTAGACGATCTGGCTGGTGCGCTTGGTGATGGACGTGCCGTCGGCCAGCTTCTTGGGCTCGGCGAGCTGTTCGGTCACCTTTTCCACGGTCCAGTTGGGGTTAACCGTGGGCTGGGCGTCGTTGAGTTCCGCGGGCAGCGTGATGGCCACCTTGGTGGTGCTCGGATTCTTCGCAGCCGTGCGGGATGCCGAAGGTCAGCAGGGCGTAGGAGTTGGCGGAGGTTTTGTCCGGGGTGACGCCAACGTGGGCCGACGCGCCGGTGGCGGCGGTCAGCAGGAGGGCGGCGGTGCCGGCAGCGGCGGCCGCCGACGGTGAGGGTACGGCGGAGGGTGGTGGTGTTCATGGGGGTGCCTTTCGGTCGCACGCCTGCATTCGGGCGTGCGGAAGTACAGGGGTTTGGGCCCGCCTGCCGGTGAGTCCGGTGCGGGCTGGGTCAGGGAAGCACGACGGCGGAAGGCGGGCCGCGCCGGCTGTGTTGCCTGAGGTTCCGCCAGGGGCGGAGGGGGAGAACCGCTGGTGCGCCGGGCACCGCGCGGGGCGGACCGGCGTCGGGCGTTATTGCCTCCGGGAGCCGGACCAGCGGCCTGAGCCAGGCGGCGAGCGCCCAGAGGGCGGCTTCACCCTTGGCGAGCAGGAGCGCGCACGCGGCGGTGGCCACGGCGTGGGTCGCCAGCATCAGGACGCCGGCGGGGGCATCCGTGGCGTGGAGATGTGCCGCGGACTCCAGTGCGGGAATCGCCGCGCCGGAAAGGTGGTGGGCGTCTGCTGCGGCGTGGCCGGCGGCGAGCACAGGGGTGCTGAAGGCCGTGAAGACTTCGTGCAGGGCCAACTGACCGGCGCCCAGGAGGGCGGCCATGCGCGGCGAAATTCAGCTTCAGCCGGGTGGCGGTGGTGGCTGCCAGGACGGTCAGTGCCAGGACGGCCAGCAGGATTCCGGGGGCGGGGAGGCCGCCGCCGCCCAGCACGTGGGCTCCGGCGGCGAGGGTCAGGATCCCGGTGGAGACAGACGCGGCGCGGAGGAAATGGAAGGGGGCCCGGACGTGGTGCGTACGCACGGTTCCTCCCTTCTTTCAGTGCGCCAATGGCGTGCTGTGCTGGCGCGCCCGGTGGACGCTCAGGTGACGACGATCAGATTCTACCGGCGCGCGCTTTAGGCGAGGATTTCGTCCGCCTGCAAGCAGCTCGGCCAGGACGTCCGCGGCTGAGTCGTGGCGGATCAGTGGCGCGGCCTGGCCTGCCCAGAGTGACATCAGCTCTGTGTTTCCCTGGGCCGCAGCCTGCGGCCGGAAACGGCCGGTAAGCCAGTTCTGGACGGGGAACGGTGCCGTCCCTGTGGTCTTCGAGAGTTCGCCGATGATGCGGTTAGGGATGCCACGGGCCAGCCGGCCGCTGAGGACCGGGTCAGGACCGTTTCGCTGGCGGCAGGGCTGTGGAGGACTGCCCGGTAGGCCGGCACGGCGGCGGATTCCCGGGTGGCCAGGAAGGCCGAGCCCACCTGGACTGCGTCCGCGCCGAGGGCCCGGCTGCTGCGTAGCCGCGGCGGTCCGCGATCCCGCCGGCGGCGATCACCGGAATATTGATGGCGTCCGCCACCTGCGGGACCAGGGCAAACGTGCCGATGAGCGACTCTTCCGCGGGCTTCAGGAACGACACCCGGTGGCCGCCGGACTCCATGCCGCTGGCAACCACGGCATCCACGCCGCCGGCCTCCAGTGCAACGGCTTCGGCCACGGTGGTGGCGGTTCCCACCAGCACGATTCCACGCCGGTGTGCCTCCTCCACGAGTTCCGGGCGCCGGCACGCCGAAGACAAAGCTGACGACGGCGGGACGCGCCTCCAGTGCGGCGGCCACCTGCTCGTCGTAGTCCGGCATGTAGCGGCCGGGCATTTCCGGGAGAGGCAGGCCCAGTTCCTCAAAGTAGGGCTTCAGGGCTCCGACGTAATGGTCGAAGTCCTGCTGGGGGATCGACAGTGGTTTCGTCGCCGGTGGGAATCCAGAGGTTGAGGGCGAACGGCTTGGTTGTGGCCTTCTTGAGTTGGGCCGCGGTGTTGAGGATGGCGTCGGCACCGTACCCGTACAGGCCGTAGGAACCCAGCCCGCCGCCGTCGCTCACTGCTGCCGTCAGCTCCACGGAGGAGACACCGCCGAAGGGACCCAGGACCACCGGTACGTCCGTTCCGAAGAGAGCGGTGATGCGGTTCGGCCGGGCGGAGGTGTTCTGGGCAGCTGTCATGAGGAGGCTCCTGGAAGGTCACGTGTGGCGTCGGAGTCCAGTCTCGCAGGGCTGGCCCCCCGGCCCCAAGTCTGCTGGTGTTTGGGGGCAGTCTTCGCCGGATCTGGAGCTATGTACCCCGGACATTGGGCGCGGCTAGACTGCTGGCGTAAGTCGCCAACCACCTCAGGGAGCACACGATGAACTACTCAGGCACTGGCAACGAAAAAGCGGTTCTGGCCAGCGAACTCAACCGGACCCATGTGGGGCAGACCGTCAGCTTCGAGCCGGACGAATTCACTCTGGTGTTCGGAAAGATTGCTGCCATTGCCCGGAAGGAAGGCGGCGTCACCATCGCCTTGCAGGGCGTGGAAGGAAGCGGCGGCCTGCAGTCCAGCTACAGCCTCCCCGGCAGCAAACACGTCTACCTTCAGCCGGACATGCTGACGAACACCGAGTCCACCATCAAGGATCTTTTCGGCAAGGTCCAGGAAAACCTCCGCGGCGGCGGGCACAAGGGGGATGACAGGACGGACAAGCTCTGACGGTCTTCTCGTGACCGTCGTGCGCTCCCTCTTGCTCTAATGAGGGGCTCAGTTTTTCGGGCAAAGCAAAGGCCCCGGTTTCCTTCTGACGAAGGGAAACCGGGGCCTTGCTACCTGGCGGTGACGGTGGGATTTGAACCCACGTTGGCTTTGACACCAAACAACATTTCGAGTGTTGCACCTTCGGCCGCTCGGACACGTCACCAACCTGAATAGGGTACCGGAGCAAGGCGCACATCCCCAAAACGGCTGGTGGTTCGGGTCATGGGGCTCCCGTTCGTCCCGTTCGCCGGTCATGACTTCCGCCGTCCGCGCCCGGCGGACTAGATTCGTCAGCAAGATGACTAATACAAACGGACCAACACAGGCAACGGCATATTGGACCACCGGCCTGCAACATGGCGAGCTCCGGGACGAGACGCTCCACGTACCGGGAGACGGCGAAGCGCTGGTCCGGACGCTGTACTCGGGCATCAGCAAAGGCACGGAAATCGTGGTCCACACAGGCTCCGTCCCGCCACGGGTGGCGCAGGCTATGCGTGCCCCGCACCAGGAGGGCTCATTCCCTTCCCCCGTGAAGTTCGGCTATCTGTCAGTCGGCGTCGTCGAACAGGGCCCCGATGACTGGATGGGACAGAAGGTCTTCTGCCTCAACCCGCATCAGGACCGCTATGTGATCGCCACGGACGAACTGACCCGGATTCCTGACGGCGTTCCCGCCCGCCGCGCGGTTCTTACCGGCACCGTGGAAACCGCCGTCAACGCACTTTGGGAAGCCGGACCCAGGCTGGGGGACCGGATCGCCGTGGTCGGTGCCGGCCTGGTGGGCGGCATGGTGGCGACGCTCCTGCGGACTTTCCCGCTGGCCCGGCTGCAGCTCGTGGACCTGGACCCCGAGCGCCAGCAACTGGCGGACAAGCTGGGCGTGGAGTTCGCCCACCCGGATGATGCCAAGCCGGACTGCGACATCGTGTTCCACTGCTCCGCGTCCCAGGAAGGCCTGGAGCGCAGCCTGCAGCTGGTCGGCGACGAAGGCGACGTCATCGAGATGTCCTGGTACGCCAACCGCGAGGTCACCCTGCCGCTCGGCGAGGACTTCCACGCCCGGCGGCTTTCCATTCGAGCCAGCCAGGTGGGCGTGGTGGCCCGGGCACGGCGGCACCGGCGCACCAATGCCGACCGCCTGAATCTTGCGGTGTCGCTCCTCCAGGACCCGGTGTTTGATGCCTTCCTCACCGGCGCCTCTCCCTTCACGGACTTGCCGGAAGTGGTGCAAAACCTGGCCGATGGCAAGCTCGAAGCCCTGTGCCATGTGATCGAATACCCCAACGCTGACAATGCTGGAAACGCTGACAGGCCCGCAGAAGCCAGTGCGCAGCCAATCCCAACCCCGAAGACAAGAGGTAGCCCGTGTTCAGCCTGACCATCCGCCGTCACTTCATGATCGCCCACAGCCTCCCGCGCGAGGTTTTTGGCCCTGCCCAAGGACTGCACGGGGCCACCTTCGTGGCGGAGGTGACATTCCGGCGTCGTGCCCTCAGCCAGGACGCGATCGTGCTGGACATCGGGGCCGCCGGCGGCATCATCGAAGACGTCCTGGCCGGGCTGAACTACAAAAACCTCGACGAGCATCCGGACTTCGCCGGCAAACTCAGCACCACCGAGGCCCTGGCCGAATACATCGCCCAAACCGTGGCCGGGAAGCTCAAGGACACCGACGACGGCCGCGAACTCACGGGCATCGATGTCACCCTGCGCGAAAATCCGGACGCCTGGGCCACGTACGCCCTGGACCTGTCCGCCTGACCATGCACGTAGGCTCCTGGTCCCCGCCAACATCCGCCACAACTCCGGCGGCAACGTCTACAACGCACGTCTGGCCCAGGGCCTGGGGGCCTTGGGCGTCGAGGTTGAGGTGCTGGCGGTGGACGGTTCCTGGCCGGATGCCAGCGCCAAGGAACGACGGCGGCTCGGCAGCTTCCTCGGAGCCTGGGGACCCGGAAGCGGAAATCACCTCAAGCGCGTGTCACCATTCGTGGATGGGCTCATCGCCTGCGGCGCCCCTGACGAAGTCGAGTACGCGGCGGCCGCGGGCCACCCCGCCTGGGTCCTGCTGCACATGCCCTCGCCCAGCCATCCCGACGGCGAACGGCGGGCGCTGCGGGCGGCCGCCGGCGTGATCTGCACCAGTTCGTCGGCGGCGGCCCACGTCAGCGAACGTCATGGCGTGCCGGCGCCAGCCGGGTCGCCCTGCCGGGGACCGATCCCGCACCTCTGGCAGCCGGTTCGCAGCCGCCACACATCATTGCGGTGGCTGCCCTGCTGCCCAACAAGTGCCAGCTGTTGACGGTGGCGGCGCTGGCCAGGCTCCAGGATCTGGCCTGGACTGCATCCCTGGTGGGAACGGACGACGCCGATCCCGCCTATGCGGCGCAGGTCAGGGCGGCCATATCCTCGAACGGATTGGACCATCGGATGCGGCTGACGGGCCAGCTTGCCGGGGAGGAATTAGCGGAGGAATGGCATCGGGCGGACCTGAGCCTGCTCGTGTCGCGGGCCGAAGCTTTTGGCCTTGTGGTGACGGAATCGTTGGCCCGTGGCATCCCGGTCATCGTCCGGGAGGGAACCGGCGCCGTGGAGGCACTGGGCACTGGGTAGCCGCGCGCTCGAGGGCAAGGCAGGCGCCCTGCCCGGCACCGCCGTCGGGCTCCACGGTCCTGAGGACAACCATCCGGACGTGCTCGCCGCGGTGATCCGGCAATGGCTGTCGGACGCAGCCCTGCAGGCAGAGTGGCAGGCCGCCGCGCTTGCGCCCGGGAACAATCTGCCGGGCTGGGACACCACGGCACGGGACGTGCTGGCCCTTTTGGAAGCCCCAGGCCACGAGGCAACCGGTGATGGACCGGCGGGACCGATGCCTACCGCCACAGGGACCGCCGGTGCACAATGAGGCATGACCACGCACGCGACCACCGCCGCCGGCCCGACGCAGACGCTTGCTCCCGAGCTGCCCAGTCCAGAGCTCCCGCCCCTGAGCTCCTGACGCCGGAACTTCTCAGGGCCTGGGCCTGGCACAAGCAGGGCCTCGACGGCACGCTGCAGGGCGCGGACGCGGCGGAGGTGTTCACCAAGGCAGGCTGGGCCCGCTCCGTCGGCGGCGCCAACCCGTACCTCACCCTCTTTGCCCGGGCCGGCATCAGCCGCGCACAGGCGGACGCCGACGTCCTGTCCCTGAAGATCCATGAGCTGCCCACCGCCCGCGGCTGCACCTACGTCCTGGGCGGGGAAGACTTCGCGTGGGGCCTCCAGATCGGTCGCGACGCCGCCGTGGCACCGTTCCGCGTCCTTGCCAGGATGGGCGTGGAACGCGGCGAGATCACGCTCCTGGAGGAACAGATCCTCCACGCCCTGGCCGAAGCCGGCGGCCCGCTGGACCCCAAACAGCTCAAGGAACTCCTCGGTGATTCGGTCCGGAACCTGGGCGAGGAAGGCAAAAAGAAGGGCGCCGCCACCACGCTGCCCACGCCCTGGGCCTCCTCCAGGCGGATGGCCGGATCCGGCGTGTGCCGGTCAATGGCCGGCTGGACCAGCAACGCTACGCCTACACGCTGTGGGGGCCGCCGCGCACCTGCCATGGACGACGACGCGGCCCGGGCACTCCTCCTGGAGCGCTACCTGGGCTGGACCGGCGGTGCCACGCTCAAGCAGTCGCAGTGGTTCACGGGCTTCACGTTGGCGCACACCAAGGCGGCGTTCGCCGCGATCGGTGCCGTGGAAGTTCCCACCGCCAACGGTGAGGTGCTCTGGATGATGCCCGACGACGTCGGCCGCCTCGCCGCGTTCGACGCACCTGTGGAGGAACAGATTCAGCTGCTCGCCGGCACCGACTCGTTGGTCCTGCTGCGGCGGAACTCAGCGGACATGTTCGCCGAAGCGGACAGGGACAAGAAGGTGCTGGGCTCCGCCTTGGCGCTGCAGGCCGACCTTCCAGACCACCCCATCCTGGACCGCGGCCGGATCATCGGACTGTGGCAGTACGATCCGGGAAACGCGCGGATCGCCCACTGGCTTTTTGACCGCCCCACCCCCGCGGTAACCCGTCGCATCGCCGAGGTGGAGAACTGGATCCGGGACGAGCTGGGCGACTTCCGCTCCTTCAGCCTGGACTCGCCGGCCTCCCGCCAGGACCGAGATCCGACGCCGCTGGACGGACTGCCGCGGTCTGCAGTTACGGCTCTAGGCGGCTCGGTGCGCGCGAAGAAATCCCTGAGCAGGGCGCCGCATTCCTCTTCCCGGACGCCGCCGTACACCTCTACCCAGTGGTTGAGCCGGCGCTCGCGGAGGACATCAAACACGGAACCTGCAGCCCCGGCTTTCTCATCCCAGGCGCCGAAAACCACGCGGGGAATCCTGGCCAGCACCACCGCGCCGGCGCACATGGCACACGGCTCCAGCGTGACAACCAGGGTGCAGTCCTCCAGCCGCCAGCCATCGCCGGTACCGCCGTCCAGCTTCGACAGCTCCCGCAGCCGGTCCGCTGCCTGGCGGATGGCCACCACCTCCGCGTGGGCGGTGGGGTCGCCCAGTTCCTCCCGCTGGTTCCGTCCGGAACCCAGCACGCCGCCGTCGGGCCCTATCACCACGGCGCCGATGGGCACGTCCTCGGTGGCCAGTGCGCGCCGGGCCTCGTCGAGGGCAAGGCCCATCCACTCGCTGTGTTTCTTTTCGCCGGGGGCCATGGCTCAATGATAGTTTCGAGGGATATCCATCCTTGCCACCCACTGACGCCAGGAGGAATTCGTGGACCTCGATACATTTCGAGCCCGTGTAGGCCATTGGTTCAAACCGTACGCAGCTTTGTGGATCACCATGCTGGTGGGTGGGGTCCTGGTGGTGATCATGGCGCTGCTGGGTGCCGAGGTCTACGACAACGTGGTGGACGATGAAGGACTGACGTCCCTGGACCTGCCGGCACTGGAGTATGTCCCAGAGCCTGCGGAACCCGGCGCTGGACGCGGGGGTGACGGCGTTCACCAACATCGGCGGTGGAATCGGCATGCCCATCCTGGCCAGCATCCTGACCGCCTGGCTTACCTTCCTGAGCAGGACCTGGCGGCCCATCATCCTGGTGGGCGGTGCGGCGGCCGTGTCCACCGTGGCAACCACCGTCGGCAAGCGCCTGGTTGGCCGCACCCGCCCGGACCATGTCGAGGCCGTCCCGCCGTACGAGACGTCGCCGTCCTTCCCCAGCGGCCACACGCTGAACACCACGGTGGTGATCGGCGTCCTGGTGTACATCATGTGCCTGCAGTTCGAGATGGCCTGGGCGCGCATCACGGCCATCGCTGCCGGGGTGGTCTTCATCATCGCCATGGGCCTGAGCCGCGTCTTCCTCGGCCACCACTGGCTGACGGACGTGATGGCCGGCTGGTTCCTGGGGCTCGCGTGGGTGGGCATAGTGATCCTGGCGCACCGGCTGTTCCATGTGCTGCGGAAACGCGAGCACGCCGGTCCGGCACCCACATTCGAGCACCCCGCCATCCGGGACGACCAGCCCAGCTGATTCCCGGCAGGGGCAGCCCGCCCGGATGATAGTTTTGACCCATGCGCACTCTCGTTGTGGACCACCCGCTGGTCGCCCATAAGCTCACCGTCCTGCGGGACAAAAACACGCCGTCGCCGGTCTTCCGGATGCTGACGGAAGAGCTGGTGACACTGCTCGCGTATGAGGCCACCCGCGATGTCCGCACCCAGCCGGTGACCATCGAGACGCCGGTGAGCACCACCGTCGGCACCGCCTTCACCAAGCCCACTCCGTTGGTGGTCCCCATCCTGCGCGCCGGCCTTGGCATGCTCGAAGGCATGACCAAGCTGGTCCCCACCGCCGAAGTGGGTTTCCTGGGCATGGCCCGCGACGAGGAAACCCTGGACATCATCACCTACGCTGAGCGCCTGCCGGAGGACCTCACGGACCGGCAGATCTTTGTGCTGGACCCCATGCTGGCCACCGGCGGCACCCTCCGCGAAGCCATCAAATTCCTGTTCAAGCGCGGCGCCTCGGACGTCACCTGCATCTGCCTCCTGGCCGCGCCGGAAGGCCTGGCCAAGCTGGAAGAGGAACTTGCTGACGCCAACGTCACCATCGTGCTGGCCTCCATCGACGAGAAGCTGAACGAAAAGTCCTACATTGTGCCGGGCCTCGGCGACGCGGGCGACCGCCTGTACGGCATCGCCGGTTAGTTCTGTAAATTCCGTCCGGGCGTTATGCCGCGGGTTCAGGACGGCATATCCGGTGGGCAGTCCGGGCCGCCGGTGACATTTAAGGTCTTCCGGATTCAACAGGCCGCCGCTAGCCTGTGCGGATGGACTGGAAACTTGAACTTGTCTTTGTCCCCGTGTCCGATGTGGACCGCGCGAAGGATTTCTACGTCAACAAGGTTGGCTTCAACGCCGACTTCGATGAGCGGCCCATGGACGGCATCCGCTTCGTCCAACTGACGCCGCCGCGGCTCTGCCTGCTCGATCTGCATCGGCGAGGGGCTCAAGGACGCGCCGCCAGGCAGCGCGCCCAACCTGCAGATCGTGGTCAGCGACATCCACGCCGCCCATGCCCACCTCAAGAACAACGGGGTGGACGTGAGCGACGTGGACGTTCAGGCCTGGGGACACTTTGTGTACTTCGCGGACCCCGACGGCAACAAGTGGGCTGTCCAGTACATCCCGGGGCGTGAGTCCTAAGGCAAAATGGAGCGATGAGCAACCCAGCACCTGCCTCCACGCGTACGCTTTCCTGCCGAGCAGTCCTCTTCGACATGGACGGCACGCTGGTGGACTCCACGGCTGTTGTGGAGCAGGTCTGGGGCGAGTTCGCAGTCCGCTACGGTCTGGACATCGCCGAGATCATCCGGACCTCCCACGGCGTGCAGGCCATCGACACTGTGCGGCGGTTCGCGCCGGCAGGTGCCGACGTGGTGGCGCTCACCGAGGAACTCGGCGCCATGGAACGCGTGCGGACCGCCGGCATCGTCGCGCTGCCGGGCGTCGCCCACCTGCTCCGCGGCCTTCCGGCTGACGCGGTGGCGCTGGTGACCTCGGCGGACCGGTCCTGGCGGACATCCGCATGAAAGCCGCCGGGCTCGCCGATGCCGGCAACCGCCGTCACGGCGGACCTGGTGACGCGGGGCAAGCCGCATCCGGAAGGTTATCTGACCGCTGCTTCACTTCTGGGCGTGGAGCCGGCGGACGCCGTGGTGTTCGAGGACGCCCCGGCGGGAATTGCCGCCGGAGTTGCCGCAGGAATGCGGACCGTGGCGGTAGGCCCCAACACCGGTCAGCTGCCTGACGGGGTGCTGCATATCCCGGACTACAGTTCAGTCACTGCAGCCGTGGAAGCGGACGCCACGGGCCGCCGGATCATTTCGTTCCGGCTTTGAGGCCGGCGGAACTACAGCAGGCCCTGAACCGGGGGATTCAGGGCCTGCTGCGGCTGGTGGATTCAGGAGAATCGGCTTAGTACCAGTTGTTCGACAAGTGGAAGTTCAGCGCGCCACACGGTGACTGGTAGCGCTCCTTGATGTAGTTCAGGCCCCAGTTGATCTGCGTACGGTAGTTGGTGCGGTAGTCCGCACCGGCGCTCGCCATCTTCTCGGCGGGCAGCGACTGGACGATGCCGTACGCGCCACTGCTGGCGTTGGTGGCCGTGGTGGTCCAGTCTGATTCCTTGGTCCACAGTGTCTTCAGGCACTGCATCTGGTCCGCAGACCAGCCGTAGCTGGCCAGCTGGCTGGCCGCGTAGGCCTGGGCTCCGGCGGGGTCGTTGATGGCCACGACAGGCTTGGGGGCAGGCTCGGGGGCGGGCTTGGCGGCAGGCTTGGCGGCAGGCTTAGGGCGCGGGTGCCGGCTTCGCGGCAGGCGCCGGTTCGGCGGCCTGCGGGGCAACGCTTGATTTCAGCCGCCTCCGGTGCAGGCTGGTTGGCCTGAATCTCAGCCTTTTCCATTTTCAGCTTTGACTCGAGTGTCGGCTAGACACCTGCTGGGTGTCGCTGACCGCTGCCAGTTGATTGGCGTCAGTCGCCTGGCCCGCTGCGCCCACCCCGATGAGGAGAGCGCATGCCGCGGTGAATACGGCTGCACGCTGCCCCAGGGAGGAAGTCTTGCGGTCGACGTTTGTTTGACCCGTTCTCGGGGCGCGTTTGTACCTTGAATTCAGACATGATGGATCGCCTCTCACACCTGCGGAGTTAGCTGTCGGGTTCGGATGAGGGCATCCGGCCACACGGAAAATCACGTGCTGGCTTCACCCCAAGGACACTTGGGTCCGGGACTCTGGGTCCCCCGCCTCTGCCTCTGAATACGGAATCCGGGAAGCGGCAGAGCTTGGCGTCATCCGGATATGCGGCCCGAACGGGAACCGCACCCAATCGACGGTACAGGAGCTCGGCGCTTAAGTCACATTTTGGTAACAGGGATCACGACGACGGCGCGTTGCCTTGCGGTGCAGCGACGCCAGTGGGTATGCGCAAAACGAACTCCGTGCGGCCGGGGCGCGACGTCACGTCCACGGTGCCGCCGTGCGCCTCAATGATCGACTGGACGATGGACAGGCCCAGGCCGCTGGTGCCCTCGGCCGCCCCGGCGCCGGACGCCGGCGCCGTGCCCTTGCGGGCCGCGTCTGCGCGGGCAAACCTGGCGAAAACGTGGTCCACGAATTCCGGCGGGATGCCGGCGCCGTCGTCCGTCACGGTCACTACGGCACTGCCGTCGGCGGACTTTGTGCACGCTGGTGACCACTGTGGTCCCCGGGGCGGTGTGCTTGCGGGCGTTGGAGAGCAGGTTCACCAGCACCTGGCGCAGCTGCGACGCGTCGCCGTTGACCGAGAGCGGCTCATCCGGAAGTTCCAGATGCCAGTTGTGGTCCGGCGCGATGACCTTTTCATCGCTGACGGTTTCGATCACGAGCTGCGTCAGGTCAACCTCGCTGAGTTTCAGGGGCTGCCCTTCGTCGAGCCGGGCCAGCAGGAGCAGGTCCTCCACCAGGGTGGTCATGCGTTCGGACTGGCTCTGCACCCGGGCGAGGGACTTCCGGCCGTCCGGCGTGAAGTCCTCGGTCATCCGCATCAGCTCCGTGTAGCCGCGGATGGCGGTCAGCGGGGTGCGCAGTTCATGGGAAGCATCGGCAACGAACTGCCGCACTTTGGTCTCGCTCCGCTGCCGCGCCTCCAGCGCGCTGGCGACGTTGTCCAGCATCAGGTTCAGGGCGTGGCCCACGCTGCCCACTTCGGTTCCGGGATTGGCGTTCGACGGCGGGACGCGCACCGCGAGTGCCACCTCGCCGGCGTCCAGCGGGAGCCGGGCAACGCGGGTAGCCACCTCGGAGAGCTGCTCCAGGGGCTTCATGGTGCGGCGGATGAGCACAGTTCCTGCCAGTCCGATCAGCACCAGCCCGCCGAGCGAAACAAACACGAAGGTCCACACCAGTGAGGCGAGGGTGCTCTGCTTTGCCGGCCAGGGGAAGTCCGGTGACCAGCACATCGCCGTAGCCGGTTTCCACGGCCACAATCCGGTAATCCCCGTTGGACAGCGAGCGGTCCACGGGATTGCCGTTCTGCGTCAGTGCCAGCAGGGTTTCCTTGTCGTCGGCGTTGAGGGCCAGGCGGGTGGTGTCCGAGTCCAGGAAGCCGCCACTGTTGATCTGGCCGTTCAGGATGCGGGCGTTCAGCGTTCCGACACTTTGCCCGCGGGAGTCCAGGGGTCCGGCCTGCCGTTGAATCCGCCCAGGGGCGGGCGGCCGGGATCGGTGGAACGTTTGGCGGCCTGGCTCAGCTGTTCGTCCAGCTGCCTGGTGAGGAACGAATCCATGGATGCGTAGCTGAACAGGCCCACGGCGCCGCAGATGGCCACCAGCAGGGTCATGGCCAGCAGGATCAGGCGCGTGCGCAGATGCCAGGTGGCAGGTTTCAGCCAGCTCCGGGCCGGTGCTGGTGGTTGCTCGCGGCGTGGACAGTGGAGCGGCTACTCTGCCGGTTTGATGACGTAGCCCGCACCCCGGACGGTATGAATCATGGGCGGGTGCACTGCATCCACCTTTTTGCGCAGGTAGGAGATGTAGAGCTCCACGATGTTCGCCTGGCCGCCGAAGTCGTAGTTCCAGACCCGGTCCAGGATCTGGGCCTTGCTGATCACGCGCCTGGGGTTCTCCATGAGGTAGCGGAGCAGCTCGAACTGGGTCGCCGTCAGCTGGAGCTCGTCTCCGGCCCGGGTGACTTCACGGGTGTCGATGTTGAGGACAAGATCGCCCACCACCAGCTCGGCCGTGTCCATCGCGGCCACGCCGGAACGCTGGACCAGGCGGTGCAGCCGCAGCAGGACCTCTTCCATGCTGAAGGGCTTGGTGACGTAGTCGTCCCCGCCGGCAGCCAGCCCCACGATCCGGTCCTGGACGGCGTCCTTGGCAGTCAGGAAAAGCGCAGGTACCTCCGGCGCGAAGGCGCGGATCCTGCCCAGCAGCTCAACGCCGTCGAACCCTGGCAGCATCACGTCCAGTACCAGGACGTCCGGGCGGAACTCCTTGGCGAGCTTGACGGCCTCCGGGCCGTCCGCGGCTACGGCAACGGACCAGCCGGCCATCCGCAGCCCCATGCTCATAAGCTCGGAAAGGCTGGGTTCGTCGTCGACTACCAGGGCGCGGATGGGGGAGCCGTCCGGGTGGGTCAGCTGCGGAAGGTTGTTGGTCATGGAGTGCGAAGTGGCCATGGGACAACTCTCTGATCTTTCGGTTAGCCCGCGCTATGGGATTCCTGTGCGCAGGCTGTGAATCCCAGCCTAGCGAGCTGAACGGGCCTGCGATGCCGCTTTGCGGCCGTATGTGGAAAGCGGCCCCCCGGTGGCACGGATCACGGGCCCCTGGCCCAGCGTTCAAGGCAGTGGGGAATGTTGGGCTGAGGGGAGTCCGCGGTTGGACAGGGCAGAAAACGGGGGCGGCAATTTCGGTAAACCATACCTCGATGAATTTCAATGGTTTCTGAAGGCCCGTTGCCGAACAATGTTCGCGAAGTTGGCGCGGATTGGCGTCTTTTGTGGATAACAACTGTTATTTTATCGCTCTGCAGAATCGTGATCTACACCACAATCCGCCCATTTGTCTCACAATGCGGAACGATGGGCCCTTTGTTACTTGCAAGTTTTCATTGTTACGTTGCACACTTTCAATTGTGAACAAGAACTCAACAGCACCTGCAGCCGCAGAATATTGGCCCAGCACATCCGCTGCTGCCGACATGCGCTGTTGTCGAATGCACGCCTGACCTTCAGACCCCACGAAGTTCTTAGGCATTCGCCTCCCCAGTCCAGAGTCGGGCGCCCCCTCCCAGATTTTCATTGCGGGCAACCCCAGCATTCGAGCCGCGATGACGGCCATTCACATTGAGGTAAGCATTCATGTCAGTTGCATCCGGATACGTCCACATCTCCGTCCGTAACGCCGGTAAGCCCAGCCAGGCCTCCGGTCTCCGCCAAGGTTTTGGTACCCGCCCGGCGTTTCGCCCCGGCCGCCCCCGGGACCAGCTTTCCCGCCCCCGGCTACGTACCCCAGGGTTACAACCCCAACTCCTACGGCCAGCTTCGCGCCGTCCAGCCCGCCGAAGCTGCGCCGTTCACCGCGCCCACGCCCGTTGTGGCAGGGACCAACGCCGTGCGGCCCGTCGCCAACGACAACGTGGCCCGTGGATTTGTCCTGTACATGGGCATCGACGAGGAGACCGCAGCAGCTGCCGGAACCTCCATTGCCAAGCTTGCCCAGGAAATCCGCGCCTACGCACAGTCCCTCGTGACCGGTGCCGAAACCTACGCTGCGGTGGCCATGGCCCCCGCCGGCACCCCGGGTTCCGCGCTCGACGTCGTCCGTTCCACCTTCGGCGACCCCACCGTGAACGCACAGAAGCGCACCGAAACTGCCCGGCTGCAGCAGTCGGCGGAGCCGCGTCCGTCCGGCGTGCTGATCGACCTTGCCCGCCGCGAAGTCCACCTCGACGGCGAATCCCTGAACCTGACCTTCAAGGAGTTCGAACTCCTCAACTACCTCGTGGAAAACGGCACCCGCACCGTTGGCCGTGATGAACTGCTTGAAGGCCTGTGGCGCAACGCCGAGGAAGTCCCCAACGAGCGCACCATCGACGTCCACATCCGCCGCCTCCGCTCGAAGCTTGGCCGCCTGGCCAACACTGTGCGCACGGTCCGCGGCCAGGGCTACCGCTTCTACGAGCACCCCGAAGTAGTGGTCTGGGCCGCTCCGGAATACTCGATCTAGCCCTTCAGCGACGCACGAAAGCGCCATTCCTCTGGGCGCGCTTCGCTTACGCAGCATCCCTCGGCGCCTGCGCTCGTTCCTCACGCAACATGCGGCGCTTCAGGATGCGCCGCTTGCGCTGCAGTGCCGGCACTCGCGGAGCATTGGCCTTCGCGGCTCAGGTCCGGAGCGTGCGCCTGCGGCATAGGGTGGAGGATGAGCGACCACCACATCAAACGCCTGGTGATCATGCGCCACGCCAAGGCTGACTGGCCCGGCGGCGTGGCCGATCACGAACGGCCGCTGGAGGAACGCGGGCACCGCGAAGCGCCGCTGGCCGGCAAATGGCTGCTCAAACACGGCATCCTCCCGGACTTCATCCTGTGTTCCAGCGCGCTCCGCACCCGCCAAACGTGCACGTGGGTGTGCTCCGAGCTGGGGGACAAGGCGCCGACGCCGAAACTCGAGGACGGTCTGTATGCCGCCTCCGCACTGCGAATGCTCACTGTGGTCAACCATGTGCCGGACACCGTCACCACGCTGATGCTCATCTCGCACATGCCCGGCGTCCAGGACCTCGCCATGCACCTGGCATCGCGGGACTCGAACCACGACGCCTACATGGACGCCGCAACGCGCTACCCCACGAGTGCCCTCACGGTCCTGGAAACAGAAAAGTCCTGGGCCGAACTGGACGGCCAGGACGCCCGGATCACCAAGTTCAAGGTTCCCCGCGCACATTAGTCACCGCCTACCGGGCCCCGTTCACTGACCCGCTACCCGTCGTCGGCCGTGGTTCCCTTTACTCTGTTGATTCCCGTGGTGGGGATGAGCGCTGCCTGGCTGATCCTCGCGGAAGTCCCGGCGCCGGCCGAACTGGCTGGCCGGGGCACCGCTCCTGGGAGGGGTGGCGACGGCGGTGCTCACCGGAGGCCGCAGGCCCCGTCAGCGGCGGGACGCCGTTTTGGGACCGGATTTTGGTGCCGGCCTGGGCGCTGATTTGGGTGCCGGTTTACGCACCGGAGCAGCCGACGACGGCGGCCGCTTGGCTGCCGCCGCAGCTGCCGGTTCCGCCGCAGGTACCCGTGCTGCCGCAGGCAGCCGGGCAGGGGCTCGGGAGCCGGAAGCGCGCTGAGCGGTAGAGCCGCCCCGCGAGGCTGTAGTTGGGCTTGTGGTGCCACGGGCTGCCGGCCGGCGCGCAGGAGCCGTACCCCTCGCGGCCGGACGGCGTTTCGCCGCCGGGGGCTTCCGGACCCCGGCCACCAGGCGTCCCCCGGCACCGAGCCGACGGCCCGACGGCCACACCGCCCCCAGGAACAGGACCGTCAGTGTGGCGACGGCTGAGGCGGCTGCCCCGAAGAAGTAGTTGTCCGGATCATGCGTGGGGAGCGGCGTACCAACGATGGTCGACTGGTCCACGAACGCGAGCTCCCATGTGCTGACGAAGGCCAGGGAAAAGGCAATGGTGAGGCTGCTTCCCACGCCGGTGGCCACCAGGGCAAGGTGCCGGCGCCGCACCACAACCTCAGCCACGGCGGCGACATAGGCAACAGCCACGAGCCCCATGAAGGTGACCATGACGGCTTCCTCGAGCGTGATGGCGGTGAGCACCAGCATGCCCAAGGCGGCGACGGCCGTGATCACGGCGAACTTCCCGCTGATACCCATGTGGCGCATGGGATCAATCATCCCCGAGCGAGGAGTTACTTCACCACGTAGCCGCGCATGATTGCCATGATTGCTGCAACACTTTGGTCACGGCTCCGCTCCGGGTTGTAGGTCTGCCGGTCCAGGCCCACCACAAAGCACGCGCCGAAGATCGCCGTCTCCAGGCTGCCACGCGATATGGACGTGTCCACAGGGTAGACGGCCGCCACCGCCTCGACGGCGTCTCCGATCACGGCCAGGAGTTCGGTCCGGAGAACGGCAAAGGTATCGCGCCACACGCTGGGCGTGCGCCAGTTTTCGCTGACCCACAGCCGCGCGAAGGATGGGTAGTCGGCCATGAAGTCCATGGCCTGCCCGATCATTTCCTCCATGGCGGCCAGGGGATCGGCACCGGCATTGCCCGCAGCCCCGGCGACTCCGGCAGCGCTCAGCAGGCGTGCCTTCAGGATGTCCACACCATGCCGCAGCAGCTGCTCGATCAGATCGGATTTGCTGCCGAAGTTGTAATAGACAGTGCCCTTGGAGACGCCGGCCGCTGCGGCGATCTCATCCATCGTGACACCGGCAGCACCCCGCTCGCCGATCAGCTCCATGGAGGCGTCGAACAGCCTCTGCCGGGTGGCGTTGGTCCGGGCGGGCCGGAGTTTCTTCTCAGCCGGACCCTCGTCCGGGACCACCGAGCTCATACCGCAATCTCGGGCTTGAGTGTCTTGAGCGTCCAGTACTTGTGCTTCCGGACGGCAAACGTGGACATCGCGGCGCCCAGCAGCGTGTAGCCGAGCAGCCCCAGGACAGTGGGCGCAATCATGGACAGATCGGCGCCGTAGATCAGGTGCCGCATGCCGGTGACCACATAGCCCATGGGGAGGACCTCGTGCACCACATGCAGGGGCTGCGGGGTGGTTTGCCACGGAAAAGTGCCGCCCGAGGAAACCAGCTGCAGCACCAGCAGGATCAGCACCACCAGCTTGCCGGGAGATCCAAGCAAGGCCACCACACCCTGGATGATGGCGCTGAACGCCATGGCCGCCGCCAGCATAAACAGCCACATCAGCACTGGATGTGCTGGGTTGAGCCCCAGCGCGAGGTTCACCACCAGGGTCAGGAGGGTTGCCTGGACCGCTGAGACGGCCAGGAAAGGAAGCCAGCCGCCGACGGCGATTTTCCAGGCGGGGGCGTTCGAGGCGAGGGCCCGCTGGGTGATGGGCCGCATCGCCTGGACCAGCATAAAGATGCCGATCCACAGCGCAAGGGTCAGGAAGAAGGGTGCCAGGCCGGCGCCATAGGAATCCGCCTTGGCCTGCGAGACGTTACTGACAGCAACGGGATCGGCGATCACCTGCGACAAGCTGTCCTTTTGTGCAGCGTCCGGGTTGGGCACCTGACCGGCACCGCGGGCAATTTCGTCGGCCAGCGTCCGCGACCCGTCAGCTGCCGTGCCGGCGCCCGTTTCAAGCTTCCCCGCACCGGCGTCGACCGTTTGCGCCCCTTCCGCAAGGCGGCCGGCGCCGTCGAGGGCAGCCTGCTGGCCGGTGGCCAAGGTCGCTGCCCCGGTGTGGAGCTGGTCGGCGCCGCCGGAAGCCTGGGACACCGCGTCCTTCAAGGCAGGTGTGGCCGTGGCCAGCTGGGCAGCGCCTACACTCACGGCCGCGGAGCCGTCCGCCAGCTTCTGGATCTGGGCGGCATCGGCCTGGACGGTGGCTTTCGCCGAGGCCACCGGGCTGGAGGCGGCTGCGTCGTCAAACGCCTGCATCACCTTCGCCGCTTCCTCCGGGGTCAACGTTGCCAGGGCTGCGGTTTCAACCCGCGCCCGCAGCCCCTGGTCCGCGGCGTCCAGTTGGGTGACAACGTTCTGGATCCTGGTGTTGAGCTGGGCGTTGCCTGCCGCCACGCTTGCGGCCCCGTTGGCCAGGGTCTGGGCGTCTGTGGGGAGAGTGGCTGTCTTGTCCTTGAGTACGGTCAGGCCGCTGCTGAGCTGTCCGGCGCCGTCGGTCAGCTGGTTGGCGCCGTCCCGCAGTTTCAGTTGCCCGTCATAGAGTTCACTGGCCCCGGTGCTGAGTTCGGTAGTCCCCGCGTGCAGGGTGCCTGCCCCATCGCGGAGCGTTGCGACGCCGTCCGCCAGCTGTCCGGCGCCGTCACCTGCCTTGAGCATCTGCGCATGGATGGTTCCGAAGCCCGTGAGGAGCTGGTTTGCCGTCTCTTCGCCCACCTCCTTGGCCACCGTGCTGTGCACTGACGTGGTCAGTTTGTCCACGATGGTGCTCAGCAGGTAGTTGTTGGCGTCGTTGGTGGTGACGTTGAGCATCGCCTGGCTGGCTGAATCGAAGCTGCCGGGGGAGACGAGATTGGTGGAGAAGTCCTTCGGGATCTTCAGCGCGAAGGCGTACTTGCCGCTGCTGACACCCTCGTCGGCCTCTGCCGCCGTGGTGACCGGCTTCCAGTTGAAGACCTGGCCATCGATCAGCCCGTCAGCCACGTCCTTGCCCGCCTGGAGCTGGGTGCCGTCGCCCGACGTGGCTCCGGTGTCTTCCACCACCAGGGCGGCGTCGATCTGGTTCAGGTTCCCATAAGGGTTCCAGTTGGCGTAAAGGTATACCGCCCCGTACAGGAGCGGCACCATGATCAGGGCCAGGATGGTCAGCTTCGGCAGCAGCCCGCCTGTCATCCGCTTGAGTTCGGAACGGGCCAGCCGCAGCACGGTCACTTGGCATCCTCGGTTTCGAGTAGGAAGGCTTCTGTTTCGTCGTCGGCCGGGGCAGGGTCATCGTTCACGGCAGTCTCTTGGGGCCGGGGAGCATCGTCCGGCTTTTGGACCGCGTTGCCGATGGTGGCCGCCGGACCCGTCCACGCGTCCGGGAGGGCAGTGACTGTGGCGACGACGGCGAGTGGCCGGCCGCCGTCGTAGGCCAACTGCTCAAGCCGCGGCAGCCAGTCCGCTGCGCTGGCACTGTGCCTGTCCGGGGAGTCCACCACAAGGAGATCGGTGTGCGGGTTGGCCAGGGCGAGGGCAGTCAGCAGCTCCATCCGCTTCGCAGCGGGCAGCTGTTCGGTCCAGAGATCCGCGATGTCCTCAAACCTGTTGACCTTCAGCCAGGGCTTGCTGAGGAGCGCGCCGCGGTAACGGCGGGGGACCAGGGCGAGATCCTCGGTCACGAGGTCGCGGACGCTGAGGTGCTGTTCCGGCTCGTTCACACCTGGGGAGTCAACCAGCGCGCTGGCGAGCCTGAGCCCCCGAATCCGGGAGTTCCCGGCCCACGAGATCTGGCCGCCGGTGGGCTTCATGCGGCCGCTGATGGTCAGGGCGAGCGCGGTCCGCTGGTCCTGCCGGTCGGCTGCCACCAGGAGCAGCTCACCCCGGCTGGCGCGCAGGGAGGTGGACGGAAGGAGATCGTCTCGCCGGCCTTTCACATGGAGCTGCTGTACGGAGAGCAAGGTGACCTTTCGACGATGTATGTCTGCACCCAGCGTAACCGAACTGACCGGTCAGTTCAAATAACGCGTTACAGTCCGTACTTTTCGAGCAGCCGAAGCCACACTTCGCTGATGGTCGGAAACGACGGCACCGCATGCCACAGGCGCTCGAGCGGGACCTCGCCCACCACGGCAACCGTGGCGGCATGCAGCAATTCGCCCACATCCGGGCCGGCAAAGGTGGCGCCCAGGAGCACTCCACGGTCCTCGTCAACCACCAACTGCGCCCAGCCTTCGTAGTGTTCCGAGTGCAAGGACGATCCCGATACCTGGATAGGCAGTTCCACGGACGAGGCGTTGTAGCCGTCCTCCCGAGCCTGCTCCACCGTCCGTCCCACGGCAGCGAGTTCCGGGTCGGTGAACACCACGCTGGGCACGGCGTGCTGGTTGGCGGTCTGCGCGTAACGGCTCCAGGCCGGCGGGGCGCCCTGCAGTTCGCCTTTCGCTCGGGCGGCGATGGCGTCGCCGGTGGCACGGGCCTCGTATTTGCCCTGGTGCGTGAAATAGTTCTTGCCGGCAGCATCCCCCACTGCGTAGAGCCAGGGTTCTTCCCCCGGGGCTCCGTGGACTAGGCCGGTTGAGTCCGTGGCAATCTTCAGGGGTTGGCCGTCGTGCGCCGCGAAGCCCACGGTTTCCAGTCCGAGGCCGTCGAGGGCGGGATGCCTGCCCGTGGAGACCAGGACCTTGTCGGCCGTCACGGTGGTTTGCTCGCCAGAAGCCTGATCGTGCAGCGTCAGGGTGAACGTGCCGTCATGGTCCGCGTGGATGCTTTGTGTGGCCGTGTTGAGCCGGAGTTCCACCCCGTCCGCACGGAGTCCCGCGGCCACGAGCTCGCTGGCTTCGGCCGGGAAGCTGCCCAGGAGTCCGCTCCTTGCCACGAGCGTCACGGCCGCGCCCAGGCGGGCAAAGGCCTGCGCCAGTTCAGTGCCGGCTACTCCGCCGCCCAGCACGGCCAGCCGTTCCGGGATTTCCTTCGCCGATGTGGCTTCGCGTGTGCCCCACACCTGGAGATCGGCCAGGCCGGCGATGGGCGGCTTGTTGGGGGTGGAGCCGGTGGCGAGGACCACGGCGTGGCGGGCTTTGAGCTGATAGGTGTTGCCGTCCAGCCCGGCCACTTCCGCGGCGCGCAGCCCGGTGAGCCGGCCATGTCCGCGGATGAGTTCGATCCCGGTGTCTTCCAGCCACTTCACCCCGCTGTCGTCCTGCCAGTTTGCGGTGAAATAGTCGCGTCGTTTGAGGACTGCCGCGGCATCCAGAGTGCGGGTGACGGCTTCTTCGGCGCCGGGGACGGTCTGTGCACCGTGCAGGGCGGTGCCGGAACGGAGCAGCGCCTTCGAAGGTATGCAGGCCCAGTATGAGCACTCGCCGCCCACCAGTTCGGCCTCAACCACTACAGCTGTGAGTCCACCCTGGATCACCCGGTCCGCCACGTTTTCGCCCACGGCGCCCGCGCCGATCACGACGACATCGAATTCGCGTTCCAGGGTTTGGGGCGTCATTTCTCCAGCCTACGCCCGGCTTCCGTGCGGCGGGGAGCCCGGGCTGCCTGCCGGATTGCGTAACTTTTGGCCGGGCAGAGGCGGTTAAGCCGCATGTCTTCAGGGGCCCGGGGGGATTCCGTGACCAAAAGTGACGCATTCCGGCCAGTGGCCGCCAGGGCTGACGACGGCGGCGCTGTGGTCTGCCCGGCGCTGCCCCGCACGGCGGGAACCGCCCAGCGCTTAACGCAAAAGGTCCGCACCGGCGAACCGGTGCGGACCTTCATTCTGTGCGCCCAGAGGGATTCGAACCCCCGGCCTTCTGTTCCGTAGACAGACGCTCTATCCAGCTGAGCTATGGGCGCATATTCTGTTTCGCGGAGTATCTCGCTCCCCGAACCTCGAATTACTTTACGCGAGCCTGGGCCCTATGCCAAATCGGGAGGTGTGTAATATAGCCGACTAGACCGGTCTACGTGACCTTCGTCACTTATTTTCATGACTTTGTCCGGCATTTCCTTGAATTTGCGCGGTTTCCTGCCCTAACGAGCAGAAACATGCAGCGCAGGCGCCACATCGGACCCCCAGGCGGCCAATAGCATTTAGGACACACCGATGAACCCGAGGAAGGGAACCGCAATGGGCGATCTGGCGCAGAAGCCGCTGCTTGAAACAGCACCCACCACGCATGCAGCACTGCTGGCATGGGTCGAAGAGGTTGCTGAGCTTACGCAGCCCGACCGAATCCACTGGGTTGACGGTACCGAAGAGGAAAACACGCGTCTCACGGACGAGCTCGTCGCGGCAGGAACGCTGACGCGCCTGAACCAGGAGCTCTTCCCCAATTCCTTCGCTGCATTCTCTGATCCCGCGGACGTAGCCCGAGTGGAAGAGCAGACCTTCATCTGCTCCGAGAAGGAGCATGACGCCGGCTTCACCAACAACTGGATGGCTCCGGCCGAGATGAAGCAGAAGCTGCGCGGACTGTTCGCCGGCTCCATGCGCGGACGCACCATGTACGTCATCCCGTTCGTGATGGGTCACCTCGACGCTGAGGATCCCAAGTTCGGCGTCGAGATTACCGACAGTGCCTACGTTGTTGCCTCGATGCGCATCATGGCCACCATCGGCACCAAGGTCCTGGACAAGATCACCGCCACTGACGCGTTCTTCGTGCCGGCGCTGCACTCCCTGGGAGCCCCGCTGGCGGCCGGCCAGGCCGACGTGCCGTGGCCGTGCAACCCGGACAAGTGGATTGTCCACTTCCCCGAGGAGCGTTCCATCTGGTCCTTCGGCTCCGGCTACGGCGGAAACGCGCTGCTGGGCAAGAAGTGCTTTGCCCTGCGCATCGCCTCGGTGATGGCCCGCGACGAAGGCTGGCTGGCCGAGCACATGCTCATCCTGAAGCTGACCTCCCCGGAGCAGAAGACGTACTACATCTCCGCTGCGTTCCCGTCCGCCTGTGGCAAGACCAACCTCGCGCTGCTCGATCCCACCATCGAAGGCTGGAAGGTGGAGACCCTGGGTGACGACATCACCTGGATGCGTTTCGGCAAGGAAGGCGAGCTCCGCGCCGTCAACCCCGAGGCCGGCCTCTTCGGCGTGGCTCCGGGCACCGGCTGGGGCACCAACCCCAACGCGATGCGCGCCATCGCCAAGGGCAACAGCATCTTCACCAACGTTGCACTGACCGACGACGGCGGGGTGTGGTGGGAGGGCATGACCGAGGAAGTGCCTGCCCACCTGACCGACTGGCAGGGTAACTCCTGGACGTCCGATTCGGACAAGCCTGCGGCCCACCCGAACTCCCGCTTCTGCACGCCGATCGACCAGATCGACATGCTGGCCGAGGAGTACAACAACCCGGACGGTGTGGAGCTTTCCGCGATCCTGTTCGGCGGCCGCCGCAAGACCACCATCCCCCTGGTGACCGAGGCGCGCAGCTGGTCCAACGGCATCTTCATGGGTTCCACGCTGTCCTCCGAAACCACCGCCGCGGCGGCAGGTGCGGTGGGCGTGGTTCGCCGCGACCCCATGGCCATGCTGCCTTTCATGGGCTACGACGCAGGCGACTACCTGAACCACTGGGTCAACCTGTCCGCGAAGGCCAACCCGGAGCGCCTGCCCAAGATCTTCCTGGTCAACTGGTTCCGCCGCACGCCCGAGGGCGGCTTCGCCTGGCCTGGCTTCGGCGACAACGCCCGTGTCCTCAAATGGGCCATCGAGCGCCTCGAGGGCAAGGCTGAGGCTGTCGAGACGCCCATCGGTTTTGTTCCCACGGGCGAGTCCATCGATCTCAAGGGCCTGGACATGAGCCCGGCTCAGGTCGAGGAAGCAGTTCGTGTTGATCCGGCCGAGTGGGCCACCGAGCTGGCATCCATCGAGGAATGGTACGCCAACTTCGGCGAGTCCCTCCCCGAGGCACTGCAGTCCGAGCTGGCAGGCCTGAAGGCCCGCCTGGGCTGACATTTCCAAAAGTACGACGGCGGCCCCGCACCTTTTCTGAAAGGTGCGGGGCCGCCGTCGTTCGCTAACAGGGCCTCGCATTGGGCCCACGCTGCCGAGGGGCCCCAACCAAGCTTGCGAGATTGGGGAGGCAGCGGGGATCAGTTGGCCAGCCAGATGTCCGGGCCGAATACCTCGTAGTGGATCCTGGTGGCCGGGATCCCGGCATTGATGGCTTCGTTGCGGATGTGCTTCATGAATGGCAATGGACCGCAGAGGTACAGCGACGCGTCGGCGGGCAGGTCCACTTCGCGCAGGGACATGAACCCTTCGAGGGACCCCGGGCGTGGTTCCTCCAGCCAGAGCTGCAGGTCGGCACCCGCGAGGCGGTCGACGTCGTCCGTCATCTGGCCGCGCAGCGCCCAGCTTTCCAGGGTGCTTTCTGCGTGCAGCACCAGTACCTGCCGCTCCGATCCCGCTTCGGCGAGGGAGCGCAGGATGGACGCGGTGGGGGTGCAGCCGATGCCGGCCGATGCCAGCACCACCGGGCCGTCGCCCTCCTTAAGGGTGATTTCGCCGTACGGGTTGGAGATTTCCAGGATGTCGCCCACCTGGACGGCCTGGTGCAGCACCGGGGAGACCTCACCGCCGTCGTCGAGCTTGGTGGTGAAGGTCCGGCTGGTGCCGGCCTCGTCGGACAGCGAATATTGGCGGACCTGGCGCAGGCCGTCGGGGAGTTGGACTTTGACGCTGACGTACTGTCCGGGCAGGGCGGGCGTGATGGGGGTATCGTCTGCCGGTTCCAGGGTGAAGGTCATGGCGCCGGTGCCGGCCGCGGTCTTGGCGGCGACGCGCCACGGAGCCCACATTTTGCCGTTGGCCTGGGCTGCGTAGAGGCCCTTCTCGATCTTGATGAGGGCATCGGCCATCAGCCAGTAGACCTCAGTCCAGGCCTCCGCGATTTCCGGCGTAATGACCTCGGCGAGGTCCTCGGCAATGGCCGCGAAGAGGTGCTCGTAGACAACCTGGTACTGAGGCTCGGTGATTCCCAGGGAGGCGTGCTTATGCGCGATCCGGGACAGCACGGTTTCCGGGAGGGTGCCGGGATTGTTGACCAGGTGCGAGGCGAAAGCGGCGATGCTTCCGGCGAGTGCCTGCTGCTGGTTGCCGGAGCGCTGGTTGGAGCGGCTGAACAGGCCATCGAGCAGTTCGGGGTGGGCGGCGAACAGGCGGGCGTAAAACTTGGGGGTGATGGCGCCGATCCGCGAGCCGACAAGCGGCAGGGTGGCCTCAATGACAGGGCGGGATTTGTCCGAGAGCATGCGTACTCCTGAGGTAGGTGACCGGGGCCTTCGTCCGGTCGGGTAATACGTGTATTTGAAATACATGTATTGATACCCAAGTTCTACACCTCGTAGAAATCAGAAGCAAATCGGGCGTGTCATGGGCCGGAATAGCGCCCGGCCGGGCACGGTGGAGGCCCTCGGCCTATGCGACGGGGACCGCTCCGGCCTCAAGGCCGGGACGCAGTCCGATCATCTGGAAGACGGGAGCCATCTGTGTGGATCCGGGGAGCTCAGAAATGACCACTGAGTCCAGCTCGCGGTAGAAAGCCTCGCGGGCGCGGGAGAGGGCGGCGCGGAGCTTGCATTCATTGATGAGTGGGCAATTGCCGCTCGGAGCTACGCAGTCGGCGGGGTCAAGCCTGGTATTCAGCGCCCGCAGGACCTGGCCCACGGTGGCGAGGCGCCCGGCCTGGCTCAGCCGGGCCCCGCCGCTCCTGCCGCGTTCAACGTCGATCAGGCCCAGGCCCCGCAGTTTGGCCATCGCCTTGCTGACGTGGTTGTAGGGCGTGGCCACGGCATCGGCAATGTTCTGCGTCGTGAGAAGGCTGGCTTCAGGGGCGGCGGCCAGGACCATCAGGGCCCGGAGGCTGACGTCGGCGAAGGCGTTGATTTTCATGGCTATCCGCCGGTCTAGTCCACCCAGATGGTGGGCTCATTGGTGTCGGCTGCGAGCTGGCCGAAGTCCCACTCGTGGGTTGCTGTGTTGGCGGCGTAGGGGAGGACCGCGGCGAAAACCGTGCCGTCGCGGTGTTCGGCGGCCACATGGATGGCATCCGATTCTTCCTCGACCAGCAGGATGTCGCAGACCACGGCGGCTGCCCGGAAATCGGCCCGGTTTTGGCGGAGCACTTCGGTGAGGTCGCTGATCATCGAATCCGCATCGAAGTCGCCGTCAGAGCCTTCCTCGGCATCCGCCGGCGTCACGGCCATCAGGCGGACCTCGCCGTCGTTCTCCACCACCAGCGCGAACGGCAGGAAACCGCCGTTCCGCTGGAGCTGCTCCTGCGCAGCACCAATACCCGTGCCCAGCAGGTTTTCCAGGTCCGTGGCTGAGGCCTCCGGAACGGAATCCCGCCAGGAAGACACAGCCGCCGGGCTGTCCGCGGATTCGTTTGCCACGTGCGGGTTAGCGCCGGACATTGGCCAGGACGCGGTCGCGCACACGTTCCATCAGCGGGCGGTCCGTGGCTTCCACGTTCAGCCGGAGGAACGGCTCGGTGTTGGACGGCCGCAGGTTGAACCAGAAGCTGCCGTCGTTGGCCGTGAACGTGCTGCCGTCCATGGTGTCCACGGTGATGTCCTCAGCGGCGAAATCTGCGCGGACGCGCTCCACGGCTCCGGCCTTGTCCTCGATTTCGGAGTTGATCTCACCGGAAGAGACGTACGGTTCGTACTCGTGTCCGAGCTCGGACAGCGGGCCGTCCTGCTCGCCGAGTGCTGCCAACACGTGCATTGCCGCGAGCATTCCGGTGTCTGCGTTCCAGAAGTCGCGGAAGTAGAAGTGAGCGGAGTGCTCACCGCCGAAGACGGCACCTTCCTCGGCCATGACTGCCTTGATGAAGGAGTGGCCCACGCGCGTGCGGACGGCGCGTCCGCCGTCGTTCGCCACCAGTTCCGGCACCGCGCGGGAGGTGAGCAGGTTGTGGATGATGGTGGGCGTCGCCTCGCCCTGCGCCTGGGCGCGCGCGATTTCGCGGCGGGCCACCATGCCCGTGATGGCCGACGGCGAGACAGGCTCGCCTTTTTCGTCGATGACGAAGCAGCGGTCGGCGTCGCCGTCGAAAGCCAGTCCAATATCGGCTCCGTGCTTGATGACGGCGGCCTGCAGGTCGCGGAGGTTCTCCGGCTCGAGGGGGTTGGCCGGGTGGTTCGGGAAGGAACCGTCCAGCTCGAAGTAGAGGGGGATGATCTCGAACGGAAGCTTCGGCAGCAGGGCATCGCCCAGCACGGCGGGGGTGGTGAGGCCGGCCATGCCGTTTCCTGCATCCACCACCACCTTAAGCGGGCGGGACCCGGACAGGTCCACCAGCTCGCGGAGGTACTCGGCGTAACCCTTCAGCACATCGTGGACGCCGATCTGGCCGCGTGTGGCGGCAGCCGGGATGGAACGGGTGTTCAGGTACTCCTCGGCGAGGGCCTGGATCTCCTTGAGTCCCGATTCGGAGGAGATCGGCTGGGCGCCCGCCTTGGACATCTTGATGCCGTTGTATTCGGCCGGGTTGTGGCTGGCGGTGAACGTGGCACCGGCTGCGTTCAGGGAGCCGCAGGCGTAGTAGAGCTCGTCGGTGGAAATGAGGTCCAGGAGCTGAACGTTGGCGCCGCGGGTGGCGGCGCCGTCGGCGAAGGCTTTGGCGAACTCGGGGGAGGAGGGGCGCATGTCGCCGCCTACCAGGACGGTCTGGCCTTCCAGCTTGAGGACGTCCACGAACGCGGCACCCACGGCTTCGACGATTTCGGCGGTAATGGAATCGCCTACGATGCCCCGGACGTCGTAGGCCTTGAAGGACGCCGAGAGGTCAAAAGTCTTTGTCTGTTCGCTAGTCACGGGTCTCATCTTACGTGGAAGTGCACAGGTGCCTGTTGAGGGGGAGTGGGGACCTGACTATGTGACGGTGGGGCTCGACATGTCGTGTTTCGGCATGTGGGGTTGTCCACATAGGGAGCTCCCGACTTAAGCGTGTCAGTGGGGGCTGGGATACTGAATCAATGGTCGATACCCAGAACGCCCCTCTTCTTTCCGTTTCCCCTGATTCGCCGTCCACCACAAAGATCCAGGCATTGGCGGTCCTCCGGGAACTCGTGGGGCATCCGGAGGCGGCATTCCATGACGGCCAGTTTGAGGCGATTGAGGCACTGGTCGACGGCGGCCGGCGGGCTTTGGTGGTCCAGCGCACCGGCTGGGGAAAGTCGGCGGTGTACTTTGTGGCCTCGCTGCTGCTCCGGCGCCGTGGTGCGGGACCCACCCTGATCGTCTCGCCGTTGCTTGCCCTGATGCGGGACCAGGTGGCCGCCGCTGCCCGGGCCGGCGTGCGGGCTGTGGCCATCAACTCGGCCAACCAGCTCGACTGGGACACCGTCCGGGAGCAGCTCGCCGCCGATGAGGTGGATGTCCTGCTGGTATCGCCGGAACGGCTCACCAATCCGTCCTTCCGTGAGAACCAGCTGCCGGAGCTCATCCGCCGGACAGGCCTGCTGGTGATTGATGAGGCGCACTGTATTTCCGACTGGGGCCATGACTTCCGTCCCGATTACCGGCGTATCGCGGACCTGATCACCCAACTGCCGGAGTCGGTCCCTGTCCTGGCCACCACTGCCACGGCGAACTCGCGTGTGGTCCACGATATCGAGGAACAGCTCGGTGCCGGGGTCCTGACTATCCGTGGCACACTAGGCCGCGATTCCCTGCGGTTGGGCGTCCTCGCCCTGCCGGACTCGCGCGAACGGTTGGGCTGGCTCTTGACCCATCTCGCCGATCTGCCCGGCAGCGGGATCATCTACACGCTGACCGTTTCGGCCGCGGAGGACACCGCGCGGCTCCTCGCTGAAGCAGGGCACGAAGTGCAGGCCTACACCGGCCGGACTGATCCCGCCGACAGGGAGCGCGCCGAGCAGCTGCTTAAGGACAACCAGGTCAAGGCACTCGTGGCCACGTCGGCGCTGGGGATGGGCTTTGACAAGCCGGACCTCGGATTTGTGGTGCACCTGGGCGCACCGTCCTCTCCGGTGGCGTACTACCAGCAGGTGGGCCGTGCGGGCCGTGGCGCAGCAAACGCCGATGTGCTGCTGCTGCCAGGATCCGAGGACCGCGATATCTGGCAGTACTTCGCTACGGCGTCCATGCCCTCCGAGGAGAAGGCCACCGCCGTGCTGACCGCCCTGGCGGAGGCTGGCACCGCCGTCTCCACGGTTGCCCTGGAAGCACGGGTTGACCTCCGCCGCACACCGCTGGAGCTGCTGCTGAAAGTGTTGGCCGTGGACGGCGCGGTGGAACGGGTCGGCGGCGGCTGGCGTTCCACAGGCATGCCGTGGGTTTACGACGCTGAGCGCTACAGCCGGATTGCCGAGGCCAGGGTGGATGAGCAGGACTCCATGGTGATCTACCAGGACACCGCGGGGTGCCGGATGGAATACATCACGTCAGTGCTCGACGACGAGACGGCCCATCCGTGCGGCCGGTGCGACAATTGTGCCGGCCGCTGGTTCCCCGCAGATATTGCCGCTGATGCCACGGCGGCCGCGGGCCAGACACTGAGCCGGGCCGGCGGCGTTCTGGAGGCGCGGCTGCAGTGGCCCAGCGGCATGGACCGCCTGGGTGTTCCGGTCAAGGGCAAGATCAAGGCCGACGAAGCACTGGCCCACGGCCGCATTCTGGCCAGGCTCACCGATCTCGGCTGGGGTGGGTCATTGCGGGAACTTTTCGCGGCGGGGGCCGCCGACCGGCCCGTGGATCCGGCCATGCTGCAGGCCTGCGTCCAGGTCCTGCGCGAATGGGCAACCGGAGACGGCCGCAACCCGGGCTGGAGCGGCGCGGGAAGGCCGGCAGCGATTGTCAGCATGCCCTCCCGGAGCAAGCCTGAACTGGTCCGGTCCCTTGCCCAGGGGATCTCCGACATCGGACGGATGCCTTATCTGGGCGAGCTGTCCCTGGGCCACGGCGGACCGACCGGCAGCCGCGGCGGCAACAGCGCCTACCGGCTGGCAGGAGTCTGGGACAGGCTGGTGGTGGGGCCGGAACTTGAGGCAGCCATGGCCTCACTCCGCGGCCAGGGCGTGATGCTGATCGACGATCTCGTGGACAGCCGGTGGAGCGTCACCGTTGCTGGACGTGCCCTGCGCCAGGCGGGGGCGGGGGCTGTTCTTCCGCTGGTCCTCGGCCAGGCGGGCTGACTTTCGGACTCCCTTGACTGCCGGGACTGCCCGGCCCGCCGGGACGGCTGACCTCAGCGCCGGCGTGCCGGTGCAGGGACAGGCTGTCCGCCGTGCTCAGGAGCATCAGGACCGCCATGGTCAGGAACGCGCCACGGAACGGGCCGGCAGAGTCCGCATCGAAGACCGCCACGCCGTCGAACAGGCGGATCAGCAGCGCTCCGACGGCGATCCCGGAGCCGGCGGCCAGCTGCACGAGCGTTGCTGAAACAGAGTTGGCCGACGTGAGCTGGGCCGGCACGATGTCCGCATACTGCACCGAGGCGTACGCGGAGAACCCGATGGAGCGGAAAGCCCCGCTGCACACGAGCAGGGCAAAGATCACCACTTGGGGAGTCTCCGGAGTGAGCAGGGCACACAATGCGAAGGTTACGGCAGAGGCCAGCGAGCCAAGGACCAGCATGGCCCGGAAACCGAACCGCCGGATCAGCGGAGTGGTGGCCGGTTTGATGCCGATGTTGCCGATGAACACGGCCGCCACCATGATCCCGGCGTGCAGCGGGGACCAGCCGAAGCCGGTCTGGAACATCAGCGGCAGGAGGAAGGGCACCGAACTGATGGTCAGACGGTACACAAACCCGCCCGTGGCCATGGCCCGGAAGGTCCGGGTGGCAAAGACCGAAAGATCAAACAACGGGTTTTTTGCCCGCCGCATCCAGAACACGGCGCCCGCAAGGGCTGCCACTCCGGCACCTGCACAGAGGGCGGCCCACGGCCCGTCGGAATGGGCGGTGGCCAGTTCCAGCCCAACCACCAGGGCACCGACTCCCGTTGTGGTCAGCAGGAGCCCCAACCAGTCGAGCCGGCGGGCCGGATTGCCGGCAACGGCCGGCACAATCCGCAGGGCCGCGATGAAGGCGGCCGCCCCCAGCGGCAGGTTGATAAGGAAGATCCAGTGCCAGGAGAGATACGTGGTCAGCGCGCCGCCCACGAGCGGCGCCAGCACAGGAGCCAGCAGTGCTGGCCACACCAGGAAGGCGGTCGCCCGCAGGAGTTCCGATTTGGGCGTCCCGCGAAGCACCAGGAGCGTACCCACCGGGACCATCATGGCGCCAGCGGCACCCTGAACGATCCGGCTTAGCGTCAGCACTGTCAGGTCGGGGCTCACCGCGCAGGCCAATGAAGCGATCGTAAAGAGGGCGATTGCGAGGCAAAACACCTTGCGTGCACCCACCCGTTCGGCGAGCCAGCCGCTCAGCGGAATGCCCATGGCCACCGTCATGAGATAGGCGGTCATCGTGATGTTCACGTCGGCGGCCGGCACGCCGAAGTCGGCGGCGATGTTGGGTATGGCGGTGGTGAGGACGGTGCCGTCGAGGAATTCCATAAAGAGCGTGGCGGCCACCAGCAGCGCCAGGCGGGGATTCCACGCCTGGCTGGTGCCGGGTTCGACGGTCGGGGTGCTGCGTGCGGGCATTGCACTATCCTGCCACCGCGCGCCCGCACGCCGCCCATGTAGGTAGCAGTAGATGTCGTAATGATGGCTCAGAAGGACATCTGCTGCTTGTCAGTTGGGATAACGGGGGGCAAAACGGAAGAGGCCCGGGTACGCAAAAGGCCCCGGTCCAGGACCGGGGCCAAACGCGGAGACGGGGGGATTTGAACCCCCGGTGGAGTTGTGCCCCACACTTCATTAGCAGTGAAGCCCATTCGGCCGCTCTGGCACGTCTCCAATTGCTATTCCTAGCCCACCAAGGATACGCAGAACCGGGCACCGAGCGCAAAACGGCCAACCCGGGGTCACTCCACGCCGCTGAAAGCCTGGTCATTGGGCATTGAATGACCCCGCGTTGCTGTGTGCGTGTGGGGTAGAGGCGGGTGCTCTATCCCTCAGGTCGCGGGCTGCGCGGGGCGGACCATCCTGATGTCGCGGAGGTTTTCCCAGTCCGTGATGGTGTCCTCGGCGCCGTCGGGGGCAAAGCCGAACCGGGTGTAAAAGCCGATGGCCTTTGCATTGTCTGCCGCGACCCACAGGCTCGCGGCTTCGTTGCCCAAGGCAGCTTCGAGAAGGAGGCGCCCCAGGCCAAGCCCCTGATGCGATGCCAACAGATACAGCCCCCAAAGCTCCAGGTCACCGGACGACGGCGGCGGGTGGCCCTCCGCGGAACCGGGAGCGGGCACCCGGCGGATGCCCGCAAACCCGACTACCGTGCCGTCGTCGCACGCTGCCCAGGCCTCGGCGGGTTCCGGCCGGTCAAGCAGTTGGTGCCACAATGCGAGCCGGCCCGCCGGATCCACGGCTGCCAGGAAAGCGTCGGAGAGCATGCCGCGGTACGTCTCCTGCCAGCAGCGGACATGGACTTCGGCCAGCCGTTCCACGTCAGCAGGGACGGCCCGCCGCACGGACAACTGCGGCATCAGCCGCCAGCCAACGTCCGCCACAGGAAATGCTGGCTGCGGGCCTGGAGCGCGGCGGCCTGCCGGTTATCCGACGCCCCGGCGTGGCCACCCTCCAGTGCCTCGTGGAACCAGACGTTCGGGATGCCCATGGCCTCCATCCGGGCGGCCATCTTCCGGGCCTGGACCGGGCCCACCCTGTCGTCGGAGGTGGCTGTCCAGATGAAGGTTTCGGGGTACTCCACGCCGTCCCTGAGCAGGTGGTACGGCGAGAACGTCTTGATGTACTCCCATTCCTCCGGCACGTCCGGGTCACCGTACTCGGCGATCCAGGAGTGCCCGGCGGAGAGCTTGGTGTAGCGCCGCATATCCAACAGCGGAACGCCGCAGGACACGGCCCCGAACAACTCCGGGTAGCTGGTGAGCATATTGCCCACCAGGAGCCCGCCGTTGGACCCGCCCACACAGCCAAGCCGCTCACGGGAGGTGACACCGCGGGACACGAGGTGCTGGGCCACGGCCGCGAAGTCCTCGAATGCGCGGTGCCGGTTTTCCTTCAAAGCGGCCCGGTGCCAGCCCGGCCCGTATTCGCCGCCGCCGCGGATGTTGGCCACCACGTAGACACCGCCGCGGGAGTGCGGCGCGTGTCCTGCGACGCCCGTTGCCGTGGTCCGCCGCTCCAGCCAGGCCCTGCCCACGGTGCCGCTGTAGGCGGGGGTGCGGGAGACTTCGAAGCCGCCGTAGCCGGAGAGCTGAGTGGGGTTCTGGCCGTCCAGCACCAGGTCGCGGGAGGCCACCTGGAAGTAGGGGACCCGTGTGCCGTCCGCGGACACGGCGAAGTGCTGCTGCACTTCGTAGCTGGCGTCATCAAAGAACGACGGCGATGCCTTCACTTCCACGTGCCGGCTCACCACGCCGGTGCCCCCCGCACCACTATTCGCCTCAGCGCTTCCGGAACCTGAGGTTCCGGAAGCAACGTTCCCGGAACCAGCGCGCTCCAGGGTTCCCCGCATCAGCGTGCTGGGGGTGGTGAACCCGGTGGCGACGAGCCAGAAATCGTCGCCCGCACCGCCGTCGGCCGGGCCTTCATCCTCATCGTCCACGGCGTAGGCGTTGACGTCGTGCAGCGGCGGGCAGGCGTCCAGCAGCGAGGACGCCCACGCGCCCGCAGCCGGACCCGAGCACCGGCGCGGCCGGATCCAGCACACGGATTTCGGAGGAGACGTCCCGCAGGAGGTTCAGCAGCAGGAAGTTCCGGGTCCAGCTCCAGGACTGCAGCGACGTGTGCGCGTCCGGGGTGAACAGCACCAGGAGGTCCCGTGAGCCGGCGAGGTAGTCGTCGAATTTGGCGGCCAGCAGGGACCCGGCCGGGTAGGTCATGCCGCCAACAGCCCAGTCCTGCTGCGGCCTGAACAGGAGCCATTCGCGGTGGGCGCTGAGGTTGACGTCGGTGGGTGCTTCGATCTCCAGCCAGGCGTCCTCGGCCCGGAGGAACGTGCTGCGGTTGTAGAAGTCGATGTAGTCCACGGCGAACGTGCGCTCGAAGCCGGGAGTGGAATCGTGGGCCACCACAGCCAGCATGTGGTCTTCCGGGACCTCGAACAAACGCGGGGCGGCACCAAGGGCTACACCGCGCCGCAGGGTGACGGCCGTCCGGGCATAGGAGGAGGCCGTCGCGGGCAGCCCTTCGGCGGTGGAGGCGACCAGCAGCGTATCCTCATCCAGCCACGAGACGTTCCCCTTCGCCGTCGGGAGGTCAAAGCCGCCGGCGGCGGGGTCCACAAAGGTGCGGGTGTCGACGTCGAACTCGCGGTAGCGGTTGGCGTCGCCGCCGTCGGGGGAGAGCGCCACCAGCGCCAGGCGGTAGCGTTCCCCGTCAGCCGGGCGCAGGAAAGTGGCCCCGTGGAACACCCATTCGACTCCGTCGGCGGCCGCCAGTGCGTCCACGTCCAGCAGGACATCCCATTCGGGGGAGTCGGTGAGGTAGCTCTCCCACGTGGTGCGGCGCCACAGCCCCTTCGGGTTCGCCTGGTCCTTCCAGAAGTTGTAGTACCAGTCGCCGCGCTTTCCCACCATGGCGATCCTGTCCGTGGAGTCCAGCACCTCCAGGATGCTGCCTTCCAGGGCCGCGTAGTCGGCGTCCTCCAGGAGGTCCTCGGTGCGGGCGTTCTGCTCCCGGACCCAGGCCAGGGGTTCCTCTCCGTAGATTTCCTCCAGCCAGACGTTCTCATCGGTGGGCTCCGGGGCAACCGCGGACGGGGCGGCACCGGAAGAGGAGGTGTTGGCGGACGATGAACCGGGCGCTTGATCAGCTGCAGTGGTGGTCATGCGCCCCATCCAAACAACATCTGCACGCAGCAAGCAAGTCAAGCGTCCAAGGCCCGTGCCGATACTCTGTATGCCGTGGGTAAATCGACGAGCATCCGGGTAGCCATTATCGGCGCAGGCCCCCGGGGTACCAGCGCGCTGGAGCGCCTGCTCGCCCATGCCGCCGCCCAAACCGGCCCCGTGTCCCTCCATATCGACGTCATCGACCCCTACCCGGCAGGTCCGGGGCACGTATGGCAGCCCGGGCAGTCCCGGCTGTACCTCATGAACACCCAGTCCTTCTATCCCACGGTCATTCCCGAGGACCCCCGGCTTGCCCGGCCCCTTGCCGGCACCACCTTCGACCGCTGGCGCGCCGGGCAGCAGCTGAACCCGTTGCCGTCCCTGACACCGGACGAGCTCGCGGAGCTGGCCGCCCTGGGCTCCAGGGACTTTCCCAGCCGTGCCATATACGGCCGGTATCTGCGCTGCACCGTGGCGGACCTCCTGGAGCAGCTGCCCGACGGCGTCACTGTCGCTTTCCACGAGACGGAGGCTTTGTCGGTGCTCCCGTCAGCGGACGGCGGTACCGCGTACGACGTCGGACTTGCCGGCGGCGCTTCGCTCGCGGCCGACTCCGTGGTCCTGGCCCTGGGGCACATTCCCTCCAAGCTCAACATCGAGCAACGCGAGCTCCAGGCATCAGCCGCCCAGCTGGGCCTGCGCTACTTCCCGCCGGCTGTGCCCGCGGATGTGGACTGGTCCACGATCCCGGCGGGTGAACCGGTCCTGGTCCGGGGCATGGGGCTGAACTTCTTCGACGTGATGGGCCAGCTCACCGAAGGCCGCGGCGGTAAGTTCGTCGACGCCGGACCCCGGCTCGAGTACCAGCCCTCCGGCCGGGAGCCCCTGATCGTCGCCGCGTCCCGCCGCGGCACCCCCTACCGTGCCAAAGCCGCGCTGGACGGCTACTACCCGTCGTCGGTCACGCTGCGCTACCTCACGGAAGCCACGCTGGGCCGGTTCGAGGCCGCCGGAATCCGCCCGGGCTTCGACCACGATCTCTGGCCGCTGCTGCACCGCGACACTCTCTGGGCCTACTACTCCACGCTGGTGCGCTCGCAGCCCGGGGCGGTTCCGGACCAGGCGGCGTTCCTGGACGACCTGGACGAGGCACTGCGCCCCCACGCCCACAGCTCGACCAACTGGGAAGACGCGGTGGAGAGCGTCCTGGCCGTGCACGTCGGGCCGCGGCACCGGCTGGACCTGCTGGGCCTGGCCTCTCCCTTGTCCGGGCGGTCGTTCGCCTCGCGCGCGGAACTGGATGCCGCCGTCGTCGATTACCTCCTTGATGACGCGCGCCGCTCCGCGCTGGGTGAGCAGGACCCGGTGAAAATGGCCATCGGGGCGCTGCATCACGGGCGCGCCGTACTGAAAACGGCAGTGGCCGACGGCGGCATCACCGATGAGTCCTGGGTCGCCGGACTGCGGGGCTGGTTCGAGTCATTTGTGGAGGGCCTTGCCAGCGGACCGCCCGCACTGCGTTCCGAGCAGCTGGCTGCCCTGGCGCGTGCCGGAGTGGTCAGCTTTGTGGGCCCCGACCCCCGTTTCAGCGTGGACCGCCGGGCGGGCAGGTTCACCGCCGTCTCACCGTGGGTGGGCAGTCCGCCTTTGACGGCCACCACGATGGTGGAGGCTCTGGCCCCCGGCAACCGGGTCGCCGCCAATGATTCACCGCTCCTGCAGCAGCTCCTCGCGGACGGCATGGTGCGCCCCCGGCTGATGATGACGGCGGAGGGCGCCCCCGTCGAGGCGACGGGGCTGGACGTCACGCCCCACCCGAACCGGCCGGTGGCGGCCAACGGCTCGGTGCGTGAGGGGCTGTACGTGCTGGGCCTGCAGCTGTCTTCGAACCAGTGGGGCACAGCTATTGCCGCGGAGGCGATCCAGCCAGGCGGTCCCGTCCTATGCCAGCGGGCAACGGACCCTCCGCGACGCCGACGAAATCGCGCAGGCCGTCCTGGGCTACTGAGGGTTCCGGGCTGGACAGTTCCGGGCCGCAGACGGCCCACACAACTAACGCCCTAACCGCTGACCGCCCAAACCCCTGACGTTCCGCGTCACAGCGGGACATCGTGCGCAGAAACATTTGCGGGTCCCCAGTGGATCATCGCCGCGGCGTGACGTGCGTGACTTGACTCCACCTGCGGGTGCGCCGCCGATGCCGCCTCCAGGAGCAGGCAGACGTGCCACCGGTCCGCATTGCATGAGTCCCCTTGTTGCCGGCCGGTGAACGCGGATTACCTCGGTGCGTTACCCCGGATGGCGTCACGTTTCGCCCTGCGTCCTGCCGCGGGCCTACGAGTCGGAACACTACGCCGCGCGGCCGTCCGTTACCCGGGATCTCCCGTTATTTCGTGCCATTTCCCGCCATTTCGCGCTGTGAACGAAGCCCTGTTGCGGCCGATTTTTCTCTGTTCTAGTGGTTGCCACAAGCCAGCCGGCCCGGACCCCACCACCGCCGGTTTTCCCCAGCTCAGAAAGATTCCGCCATGACGAACCGAAATCCAACCGCACGAACGGCACCCGCCGCAGGTAGAACTGCAGGGAAGGCTGCACGCAGGACTGCAGGCATCGCAGCTGCCGTGGCCACCCTGGCGCTCTCGCTGGTGCTGACCGGTTGCGGCGGCACAGCGACGGCCCAGTCCGGCGCCAACGGCGCCGGTGCAGGCGGCAACGAAGTGAAGACGGTCCGCTATCAGGGTTCGCCCAACACCGTCTCGCTCGTGGAAGTCGCGGAGGACCTTGGCTACCTCGGCGACGTCAAGCTCGAGTGGGTCAGCAACACCACCAGCGGCCCGCAGAGCATCCAGTCCGTCGCCACCGACCAGACGGACATCGGCGGAGCCTTCACCGGTGCCGTGATCAAACTGATCGAAGCCGGCGCCCCCGTCCAGGCCGTCATCAACTACTACGGCGAGGACAAGGAGACCTTCACCGGCTACTACGTGGAGGAAGGCAGCCCCATCCAGACGGCGAAGGACCTGATCGGCAAGAAGATCGCCGTGAACACCCTGGGCGCCCACCACGAAGCCGTGATCACCACCCACCTGAAAAACAGCGGGCTCACCCCCGAGGAAATCAAGCAGGTCCAGCTGGTGGTGGTTCCGCCGAACGAAACCGAAGTTGCCCTCCGGAAGAAGCAGGTGGACGTCGGGACGCTCGGCGGGGTGCTCCAGGACAGGGCGCTCGCCGAGGGCGGCATCCGCGCCCTGTTCACGGATACCGGGGTGATCGGTGGCCCGTTCGACGCAGGCCAGTACGTCCTCCGGAAGGACTTCATCGCCAAGAACCCGGAAACCAGCCGCACCGTGGTCACGGGGGTCGCCAAGGCCATCGAATGGGAACGCACCACCCCGCGCAAGCAGGTCATCGCCAAGTTCGAGGAAATCATCGCCAAGCGCGGCCGCAACGAGAGCACGGAGGCCCTGAAGTACTGGAAGAGCGTGGGTGTGGCCTCCACCGGTGGCCGGATCCAGGACACGGACTTCACCCGCTGGGCCGACTACCTGAAGTCGGCGGGCATCATCAACGGCGAGCTGGACACCAAAAAGCTCTACACCAACGAGTTCAACCTGCTGGAAACCCCGGCCCCGGCTCCAACGTCGAAAGGATAGACGATGACCGCCAAGATCAGTCTCCAAAACGTCACCAAGGAATTCACTATCCGCCCGGGCAAAGGCGCAGGCAAGGGCTCGGGCAAAGGCCTCCGCCGGCAGGAGGGACCCTCCGTCCTCACCGCGCTGGATGACCTCACCCTGGATGTGGCCGACGGCGAATTCCTCACCCTCGTGGGCCCCAGCGGCTCCGGCAAGACCACCCTCCTGGATCTCCTGGCCGGGCTGTCCCGCCCGACATCCGGGCAGGTCCTGGTGGACGGCAAGGAAGTGACCGGGCCGGGCCAGGACCGCGCAGTCGTCTTCCAGCAGTACGCGCTGTTCCCCTGGCGCACGGCGTCGGCCAACGTCTCCATCGGACTGGAAAACACCGGCCTGTCCAGGAAGGAAAGGGCGGCGAAGGCCAGCGAGTTCCTCGATCTGGTGGGCCTCGCCGGGTTCGAGGACCGGTACCCGCACGAACTGTCCGGCGGTATGAAGCAGCGCGTGGCCATTGCACGAAGCCTCGCCTATGAGCCGGACATTCTGCTGATGGACGAGCCGTTCGCTGCGCTGGACGCGCAGACCCGCGAACAGCTCCAGGACGAGCTGCTGAAAATCTGGAAGGCCACGGGTAAGACCATCATTTTCATCACCCACGGGATCGATGAGGCGGTGTACCTCGGCCAGCGCGTGGCGGTCCTCAGTGCCCGCCCCGGCCGGCTCAAGGAGATCGTGGACATCAACATCCCGGACCGCGACGGCGACGAGGACATCCGCTCGCATCCGGCCTTTGTGGAACACCGGCACCAGGTCTGGTCCCTGCTGCACAACGAGGTCCGCCAGGCCCAGGAGTCCGGCCACCGCAAGATCCTCCCCGACGGAACCGCCCCCGACGAACAGCCCCTGGAAAGGAGTGCCGCCTGATGAGCACTGTGTTGACCCGACCCCAAGAGGCGGCTGCCGCCGTCGACCCGTCACCGGACTCTGGAGCGGCCACCCCCGAACCGTCCGGTCCGGCAGGCGGCGAACGCCCGACGGCGGCTGGCCGGCTGGGTGCCTTCGCAGGCGCCGCCGGACGGGCCGGCTGGAAGTCGCTCGCGGTGCTGCTTTTCCTGGCGCTGTGGGAATTCGGCCCCACCTTCCTGGCCAGCCCGGCCACCCGGGTGTTCCTGCCTCCGCTGCACGAGGTGCTGGCGGCCGGCGCGAAGCTCGTGGAGAACGGCCAACTGCAAAGCCATCTGCAGGCCAGCCTGACCCGCTCGGCCTCCGGTTTCGGAATCGCCGTGGTGTCCGCCGTGGTGCTGGGGCTCCTGATCGCCTGGTACGGCTGGCTGAATTCGTTCCTGAACCCGCTGCTGGAGCTCTTCCGCAACACTGCCACGCTGGCCCTGCTGCCGGTCTTCACGCTGCTGCTGGGCATCGGCGAGGAATCCAAGATCACCATCGTGGCCTACGCGGCGTTCTTCCCGGTCCTGCTGAACACCATCGCCGGGGTGCGGACCGTGGACCCGCTGCTGATCCGGGCCGCGAAGTCGCTGGGGCTCAACAGCTTCCGGCTCTTCCAGAAGGTGATCCTGCCGTCGGCCGTCCCCACGATCTTCACCGGAATCAGGATGGCCGGAACCTCGTCCATCCTGGTGCTGATCGCCGCCGAAATGGTGGGCGCCAAAGCCGGGCTGGGCTACCTGATCGTCAATTCCCAGATGAGCTTCCTCATCCCGGACATGTACGCCGGCATCCTGACCGTCTCGGTCCTGGGCCTCCTGGTCAACGTCCTGCTGGTGGCACTCGAACGGCACTTCTCCAGCTGGCGCACCGCCGTCGGCTCCACCTCCTAGCCGGCCGGCCCTTCTGAACAGCCCCTTCCAAACATCCCCTTCTGAACTTCCTTTTCTGACCGACTCTTCTGAAACTGCAAAGGAACATCCCATGACTGCCATCACCGAAACCAGTGTTGTCTCCGAAACCAATGCCGTCACTGAAACCAAGCTCGAATTCACCAAGCTGGGCTCCCGCATCGGCGCAGAAATCCGCGGCCTGGACCTCAGCGCAGACCTGAGCGAGGACACCGTGGCGCAGATCCGCGCCGCCCTGAACGTCCACAAGGCCCTGGTCTTCCGCAACGCCAACATCCGCACCGACGAGGACCAGGTGCGCTTCGCCAGCCGGTTCGGCCCGCTCACCAAGGCCCACCCCACGGTGGCCTCGGTGGACGGCAAGCCCGCTGTCCTGCCCGTGGACAGCGAAAACGGCAGCGCCAACAACTGGCACACCGACGTCACGTTTGTGGTCAACCCGCCGCAGGCCTCCACCCTGCGCAGCATCACCCTGCCGGCCTACGGCGGGGAAACCCTGATCGCGTCCTCGGCCGGCGCCTACCAGGACCTGCCGGAGGAACTGCGGAACTTCGCTGACACCCTCTGGGCCATCCACACCAACGACTACGACTACTCCGTGCCGAAGAACCTGGAACACGCCAACGCCGACGAACGGCGCAAGGAATTCACCAGGATCCACTTCGAGTCCGCCCACCCCGTGGTCCGCGTCCACCCGCTGACAGGGGAACGGGGGCTGTTCATCGGCGGCTTCGCCCAGCGGCTGCGGATCGTGGGCCTGTCCAACACCGAGTCCAAGGACATCCTGCGGCTCCTGCAGGCCTACGTCACCCGGCCGGAGAACGTGGTCCGCGTGAACTGGGAGCCGGACCAGCTGGTGCTCTTCGACAACCGCATCACCCAGCACTACGCACCGGCCAACTACGACGGCCAGCCCCGCCAGCTGAACCGCGTGACCATCGCCGGCGACATTCCCCGCGGAGTGGACGGCCGCAGCAGCACCTCCATCAAGGGTGACTCGTCCGCCTACTCCGAGACCGTCGTCGTACCCTGACACCGCTGCTCCTGAAACTGCCGGGGTCCGCGCGTGAGCGCCCGGGACAGCGGCCCGAGGCAGCTGCACCTGAACGCTTTCCTGATGAGCACCGGCCACCACGAGGCATCGTGGCGGCTGCCGGAGAGCAACAGCCGCGCCAGCACGGACGTGAAGCATTTCCAGAGGCTGGCGCAGACCGCCGAGCGCGGCAAGCTGGACTCGATCTTCTTCGCCGATTCGCCGGTACTGCACGGAAACGTGGGCCAGCGGCCGTACACCAGCCTCGAGCCCACGGTGCTGCTCGCCGCCATCGCAGCGGTCACCGAGCGGATCGGGCTGATCGCCACCGCCTCCACCACCTACAACGAGCCATACAACCTGGCCCGGCGCTTTGCCTCCGTGGACCACATCAGCGGCGGCAGGGCCGGCTGGAACGTTGTGACCACGGCGGGCGATGCCGCCGCCCGGAACTTCTCCCTGGCCGGCCAGCCAGCCCACTCGCAGCGGTATGAACGGGCCGCCGAATTCCTGGACGTGGCGAAGAAGCTCTGGGACAGCTGGGAAGACAACGCCGTGGTGGCGGACAAGGGAGCCGGAGTGTGGGCCGACAGCTCCCGCGTGCACGCCGGTCAACCATGAGGGGCGGCATTTCCAGGTGGAAGGCGCCCTGGATGTCCCCCGGTCCGCCCAGGGCCATCCCGTGATCATCCAGGCGGGCTCCTCCGAGAACGGCAAGGACTTCGCAGCCCGGTACGCGGAGGCGGTATTCACCGCGCACCAGACCCTGCCGATGCGCAGGACTTCTATGCCGACCTGAAAAAGCGGACGACGGCGGCGGGCCGGGATCCGCAGTCCATCAAGATCCTGCCGGGTATCGTTCCGGTCATCGCCTCCACGGAGGCGGAAGCCCTGACGCTGGAGCGGGAGCTGGACGAACTGATCCTGCCCGAACACGCCCGCCGGCAGCTCGCCAACGTCCTGCGGGTTGCCCCTGAGTCGCTGAGGCTGGACGCCCAGCTGCCGGCCGACCTCCCGTCGGAGGACGAGATCGAGGGCGCCAAGAGCCGGTACACGCTGATCGTGAACCTGGCACGCCGTGAACAGCTCACGGTGCGCCAGCTGATCGGCCGGCTCGGCGGCGGCCGCGGGCACCGGACCTTCTCCGGCACCCCCGAGCAGGTGGCGGACGCCATCCAGGACTGGTTCCAGGCAGGCGCGGCGGACGGCTTCAACATCATGCCGCCCGTGCTGCCCTCCGGCCTGGACATCTTTGTGGACCAGGTGGTTCCCATCCTCCAGGACCGCGGGCTGTTCCGGCACGAGTACACCGGCCACACGCTCCGCGAACACTTTGGCCTGGCAGTCCCGGCCAACTCCTTCGCCGAAGCGAAGCCGAAGCTGAACCCCACGGGTCCCGGAACGGGTCCCGCAGCCCGCATAACCAACGCCTTAAAGCAACGCGGGGTCAGTCCTCGCCCAATATTCCCTCCGGAATGGGCGAGATGTGACCCCGCGTTGCTTTAGTAGGGCGGGACTAGCCGCGCAGGCACTGCTGGTACTGGATCCAGGCGATGCCGTAGCGGACCCAGCCCAGGACGTCGTACCACTTCTTCGGCGGGACGGGGGCCGTGCAGACCGGCTGCACCGGCCCGCTGCCAGCCACGCTGAACTGTCGGTTTTCACCACGGTGCCGGACTCGGCGGCGGTGAGCACCAACGTTCCGGCCCCTGCCGCGGCGCCGGCCGGAACAGCCAGCTCCACCACGGCACGGCCGGCCGAAACCGGCACCGTGCCAAGGTCCGTGGTGGCCCCGGCGCTGTCGGTGAATGCCGCGGCCAGGGAGGTGTTGACCGGGCTGCCCAGGGAGGTCAGGTCCAGCTTGCTGACCGTCAGGGTCATGGCATCGCCGGGCTTGACCTCGGCGGCCGTGGTGTTCAGGACGGCCACAGTCCGGCGGGCGAAATCCGGTGACACCGGGTTGTGGCCCTGGAGGTACTTGATCCAGGCGTCACGGTCCACGAGTCCGGAGTCCCGGGTGCCGGTTCCGTCCTTGAAGATCCGGAAGTTGTCACCGCCGGTGGCCAGGAAGCTGAACGTGCCGATCCGGTAGGACTTCGCCGGATCGATGAGGGCACCATCCACGCGGATGGAGGTGATCCGGTCACCTGCGGCGCGGGCGGCGTCGTAGGTGTAGTTGACGTTCTTGGACAGGCCCAGCTGCTGGTAGGCGCGGCTGGGGACCGTGCCGTCGGCGTTTGTTTGCCATTGCTGTTCCAGGAGCGTCTTGAACTGGGCGCCGGTCAGGGACGTGGTCCAGAGGTTGTTCACGAACGGCAGGACCGAGTTGGCTTCAGCGTAGGTGATGGTCCCGTCCGGCGCGTAGTACAGCTCGTTGCGGAGGCCGCCGGGGTTGACGACGCCGATCTCCGCACCGCCGAGGTCGGCGGGACTCAGCGAGTCGCGCAGGGAGTCCGCCACGAGGTTGCCCAGCGTGGACTCGCTGGCCCGGTCATCGCGTTTGGCCGGTCCGCCTGCAGGGTCCGCGGAGAAGGCGGTGGTGATATCAGCGGTGAGCGCGCCCACCGGCTGGTTGCCGACTTCGGCTGCGGCCGCGAGGGCCTTCTGCACGATCGCATCAACTGCCGCCACCCGCGGGTAGGCGGTCTTCAGTTCCTCGACCGGGCGTGTGGTCCGCTTGACGTTGCCCGCAGTGTAGGCCGTGACCTGCTTGCTGGCGGTGTCCACGGTGAGTTTGATCTGGCCGATGTTCTCGCCGTAGTTGCCGGTCTGCACGATCGGACGGGTCTTGCCAGCTTTTCCGGGGACCGGGGCGTCCCACGCGTATTCCTTGTGCGTGTGGCCGGTGAAGATGGCGTCCACCTCGGCGGAGGTTTCGGTGACCAGCTTCGCGAACGGTCCGCCGGCTGCCACTTCCTGCTCCAGGGTGGCCCCGTCCGGTGTCCCGGAACCGGCGCCGTCGTGGCTTTCCACGATGATCACATCGGCGAGGTTCTCTGCCGTGATCTTGGCTGCCACACGGTTGATGGCGTCCACGGGATCGCCGAACTCAAGATCGACAATTCCGGCCGGAGTCACCAGGGACGGTACTTCCTGGGTGACGGTGCCGATGACGGCAACCTTCACGCCGTCCATCTCCAGGACCGTGTACTCCGGCAGGACCGGTTCGGTGGTGCCCTTCCTGTAGACGTTGGCGCCGAGGTACGGGAACGTGGCGTTGCTGCCGCCCGCAATGACGCGGTCGCGCAGGTCCGCCCAGCCGCCGTCGAACTCGTGGTTGCCCACGGCGGACGCATCCAGCCCCAGGGTGTTCAGGACGTCGATGGTGGGCTGGTCCTTGGCAACCGCCGAGGCGAACAGCGACGCCCCGATGTTGTCGCCCGCTGACAGGAAGGCAGTTGCGCCGGGTGCGGACGCACGCAGCTCTTCGACGGTCCCCGCGAACAGGACGGTGTTGGAATCGATGCGGCCGTGGAAATCGTTGATGCCCAGGAAGTTCAGCTCAACGCTGGCCGGGGTGACCGGGCCGGCGGGCAGGTCCAGGCCCACCACCACAGGATCGTGGTCGCTGGCGCGGAACTGGTCCGGCGCATAGTAATTGGTCACATTGTTGTTATACCTGCTGTACTCCAGCGCCACGGACTCCACGGAGTTGATATTCCAGATGTCGGCGCCGGTGACCACTGCATCGGCGGCCGGGGAAGCGAGGATGTGGTCCAGCGAACCCACCAGCCCGCCGAAGAGATAGGAGTGCTTTGCCGAGCCGTCGGCGTTCTTGGCCTTCTCGTCCTGGTTGACGTAGCCGGCATCCCGGAAGACGTTCATGGGGTCTTCGTGGGCGTAGGAGTTGAAGTCGCCGATCAGGAACACCTTGGTGGTGCCCTTGTCCGCCTGCAGCTTGGTTGAGAAGTCCAGCAGTGACTTGGCCTGGGCCGTGCGGGCGAGGTTGGACGCACCCTGGCCCTTGTCGGTGTCCGTCGGGTCAGCCGGTGGCGGGGAGCCCTTGGACTTGAAGTGGTTGGCGATGGCGATGAACGTCTTGTCATCGGCTGCGCCCACCGGTTTGAAGGCCTGGGCGAGTGGCTTGCGGGCACTGGCGAAGGCCACGGTGTCGTTGTGGATGACGGATTCGCCCACCGGTTCCGCCACGGCCTTCTTGAAGATGAATGCGGTGCGGATCATGTCCTCATCGGCCAGCGGGGGAGCGTTGGCAGGTGTCCGGACGTAGTCCCAGATGCCCGGGCGTGGCGATGTTGAGTGCCTCCACCAGCTTGGCCAGGGCGTCGTCGCGGTTTTTGCCGAACTGTGCCGAGTTCTCGATCTCCATCAGGGACACAACGTCGGCGCCGGACTTGGTGATGGCGGCGACGATCTTGTCCTGCTGGCGTTCAAAGTTCGCTGCGTTGGCAGCGCCGCGGGCGTCGCAGCCGCCCCGCACGGTGATGGGGTTGCCGTCGCGGTCGTCGTAGAACGTGCACCCGGCGAGCTGGTCGCCGGTGGTGGGGAAGTAGTTCAGCACGTTGAAGGAGGCGATTTTCAGGTTGCCGCCCACCTTGGCGGGAGCCTCCGTGCGGGTGGCGCCGAAGCTGGCTGGCTGGACGGTGCCCTTGTTGGCCTCGGTGAGGTGGGTCAGCGGCTGGAACTTCCAGGCGTTGTTGGCGTAGCTGAGGACCACGTTGGTGGTGAAGGTCACCGGGGAGCCGACGCGGACCGGATCCGTGGCCGTCAGGTACGGAAGGACCTGTGCCTTGGTGCCGGCGTCGCGGAGGAAGTTCGTGGTGGAGCCGTCGTCGAGCTTGATGCCGCGGGCGGCGTTGTCCGCCACGGCTGCCTGGTATCCGGCCGAGCCGTAAGGCGCGACGGCGGTGGGCTGCACCAGCGTGGTGGTTCCGCCTGCGAGCCCGATTTCGCCGTACTGGTTCAGCGAGTAGTTGTCGGTCACGGTGACCGGCCCCTGCGGGGCGAGCAGCATGCCTTCGAGTGCTTCGCGGAAGGCTTCAGCGGCAGGCAGCGTGAAGTTGGTGGCCTTGACCTCCGGCGCGGCGTCCGTGAGCTTGGTGAGGCCGGCAGCATCCGCCACGCTGACCTGCGTCATGCCGAAGTGCTCGGACACCGTGCCGGTGACTTCGACGAAGTCGCCGATCCGGACGGCACCCGCGGTGGCGGGGGAGTACACAAAAACAGCGTCCGACGCCGTGTGGCTGGCCGGGGTGAGGTCCCCGCCGGTTCCGGGGGTCTGGACGTAGTAGCCGGCGAAACCGCCGGTGGGGAACGCCGCGGTGACCTTGCCGCGGGTGGTCACCGTTGAACCGGCCAGCGGGCTGGCGGCGCCGGTGCCCTGGATTTCGGCGATGGTTTTGGCGCCGACCGGTGTCGGGTCGGATCGGCGGATCCGGTGTCGGGTCCACCGGCGGGTCACGGCGCCGGCGGGCCGTCGGCGTGATCGCCGCGCTGAGGGCGAAGTCGGCCAGGTTGCTGTTGCTGTCAGCCCCTCCGGTGCGGTTCAGGCTCTTGACATCACTAATTCCCGAGGGAGCACCGGCGGTCTTCGTTTCGAACGTATTGGAGGCGCCGTAGCCCAGCAGGTCCGCTACACCGTCCGGCTCAATGGCTGAGCCCGTGGCGAGCCGTGACGGCGGTGGCCTGCTTGGCCAGCACGATGGTGCCGGCCGAGCCACTGAAGTTCAGGGACGTGGCCACCAGGTCGGCCGCCGGGAGGTCGGCGCCGTTGCGTGCCGTTGCTGCCGCCCTGCACCAGGTAGTGGCCCTTGGCGGGGACGGAGCCGGTGAGCCGGGCCACGCCGGTGGGTGCCGCGGTGCCGGTGGCTGAACGGTACTGGACTGACCAGCCGTCCAGGGAGACCGGAGCATCGGAGGTGTTGTACAGCTCGACGAACTTACTCTTGTAGGCCGCGCCGGGGCTGCCGCCGCTGAGATAGGCCTCGTTGATCACAACGGGCGACGTGCCGGCAGCAGCTGAGACCTCTGCTGCGACGTCCTCGCCTGCGACTTCCGCGGCGGCGGGGACGGCTGCCAGCGGGGCAGCGATAAGCCCCACTGACAGCACTGTCCCCAGCGCCAATTTCCAAGGTGTGTTGTGCATCCGCTCTTACTTTCATTGGGGTGTCCCGGGTAGGGGACCCGATGGAATGTCGTCCGGGTTGTACCAACGGACAGGGGCCGGGCTCCACTCCAGGTCAAGTGGTGTCCGGCATAGCAAAACAGCACTGAATGAACGCAGGGTTGATTCCCCGTGTTGTGCTGTCCGCGGTGCTTGGTTGCAGGGGCTGTTAGTTGACCGGGCACCCCAGGTGTCGGCCGTCACAAAAGAATACCGGCCGGTAGCTTCGTGGGAAGCTGCCCGGCCGGTATTTTTTCGAGGAAATTTACCTATGCGATGATCTTGAATATCGCCCCGGTGGGGTCGGCCAGCGTGGCCAGGCGGCCAAACGGCGAATCCTCGGGCCCGTCAAGCACGGTGGCCCCCAAAGAAACAGCCTTCGCAATCGAAGCGTCGGCGTCCTCCACGTTGAAGTAGATCTGCCAGTTGGACGGAACCTCGGCGGGCAGGTAACCCGAGGCGTCCATGATGCCGGCTTTGGCGGAGTCCCCGGCGCCCAGGGTGGTGTACCGGAACTCGGGGGTGTCGCTCATAACGTCCGTGTCCCAGTTGAAGACGTTCTGGTAGAACTTCACGGCGGCGTCGTAGTCCTTGGTGTGCAGCTCATGCCATGCGGCGGCGCCGGGTTCGGCAACGAGTTCGTACCCGCGCATTTCGCGGGGCTGCCACACGCCGACGGCCGCGCCCGAGGCATCCCCGAAGATCGCCATGTGGCCCTGTTCCGGGACATCCATGGGCGGCATGTACACCTGGCCACCGTTGGCCGTGACAGCTTCGGCGGTGGCCGCGGCGTCATCCGAGCGCAGGTACGTGGACCACATATCCGGCATGCCGGCCTGTTCCGCGTCCTTTTGCATAAGGCCTGCCACGGTCTTGCCGTTCTTCCGGGCGGTGGTGTAGCCGCCGTACTTTTCTTCGTCACCGGTCTGGTACTCCCAGCCGAAGAGTTCGCCGTAGAACTGGCGGGCTTTTCCGATATCCGATGTCATGAGGTCGATCCAGCAGGGTGCGCCGGGGGTGATCTCGGGTGCAGGCATAGTGGACTCATTTCTGTTGAGGGATGGCAACAGACATGACCCTATGCCCGGGCCCTGACAGTTTCAATGGTTGGCTCTCCGGGCCGGATCCAGCCCCGGAAAGTCCCGCAAACGAAGAAACCCCGGTCCGCCATAAAGTGGCAAACCGGGGTTCCATTCGCGGAAGGTAAGAGATTCGAACTCTTGGTACGGGGTTACCGCACACTAGTTTTCAAGACTAGCTCCTTCGGCCGCTCGGACAACCTTCCCTACCGAGTAGTGTTTCATAGGCAGTTGGCTGCAACAAAACAGAGTCTGCCGTGCGTCCGGTGCACACTGGTTCTGGAGCACGAATCAGCTAGAAAACGGGAGTACTCCATGAGAGCCATCTACATTGCAGAACCCGGTGGTCCGGAAGTGCTGGAAGTCCGTGAAGTGGACGCTCCGGTGCCCGGCCACGGGGAGGTGCTGATCGACGTCGTCGCCGCCGGCCTGAACCGTGCGGATGTGCAGCAGCGCCGGGGCTTTTACCCGCCGCCGCCTGGTGCATCCGAGATTCCCGGGCTGGAAGTGTCCGGCCGGATCGCCGGGTTCGGTCCCGGCGTCACCAAGGCGTTCTCGGTGGGTGACAAGGTGGTGGCCCTGTTGGCCGGCGGAGGCTACGCGGAGAAGGTTGCCGTGCCGGCGGAGCAGGTCCTGAGGATCCCCGACGGTGTGGACCTGGTCACTGCCGCGTCCCTGCCGGAGGTGGCGGCCACGGTGTACTCGAACCTGATCATGACCGCACAGCTGCAGGCCGGCGAGACCGTCCTGATCCACGGGGCCACCGGCGGGATCGGCACCATGGCCATCCAGATGGCCAAGGCTTTCGGCGCCAGGGTGGCCACCACCGCGGGGTCGGACGAGAAAGTTGGCACAGCCAAGGCTTTCCTGGGGGCGGACATCGCCATCAACTACAAAGAAGAAGAATTTCCGGACAGCCTGCGCCGGCAGAACGGCGGCAAGGGAGCCGACGTCATCCTGGATGTGGTGGGTGCCAAATACCTGGGGCAGAACGTTGACGCGCTGGCCGACTATGGCCGCCTGGTGGTCATCGGGCTGCAGGGCGGGGTCAAGGGCGAGCTCGATCTCGGACAGCTCCTGCGGAAGCGTGCTGCCGTGGTGGCAACGGCGCTGAGGCCGCGCCCGGTCGAGGAGAAGGGCGCCATCATGAACGCGGTGCGCGAGTCAGTGTGGCCGCTTATCACTGACGGCAGGATCCGCCCGCTGGTGGCCAAGACTTTCCCGCTGGACCAGGCCAGTGCCGCGCACGAGTACTTCGACAGCGGGGATCACGTGGGGAAGATCCTGCTGGTCATGTAGCGGCGAGGCCGACGGGCCGGAATAAATACTGAGTATTGCTTCCATCTGCGCTCTGGGCTAGCCTTGCTCTATACGCAGTATGCACGCGTCTTGGGGGTCCGTGCATGCCGAGGCTCACGCCCCCGCCAGGAGTGACATGTCCATCCGCCACAGCCTCCTCGCCCTGTTGCAGGACCAGCCGCGTTACGGCTACCAGCTCCGGGTTGAGTTCGAAAACCGCACCGGATCAACCTGGCCGCTGAATATTGGGCAGGTGTACACCACGCTGGACCGCCTGGAACGCGACGGCCTTGTCAGTAACGATGGCAGCGACGGCGAAGGCCACGTGGTCTACAGCATCACCGCCGCCGGCAATGCGGAGGTCCAGGGCTGGTTTGCCGCCCCCGTGGAAAGGGCCAATCCTCCACGCAACGAACTGGCCATCAAGCTCGCGCTCGCCGTGACGCTGCCCGGCGTGGATGTGCAGGCAATCATCCAGGCCCAGCGGGTGGCGTCCATCCGGGCGCTGCAGGATTACACCAAGTCCCGGCGGGACACGGCAGCCACCCAGCGGTCGGCGGACACGGCCTGGCTGCTGGTGCTGGATTCGCTCATCTTCCAGACGGAGGCGGAGGTCCGCTGGCTGGACCTGTGCGAGGCGCGGATGGTGCAGCAGGCGCAGAACGCAGGCCAGGGCTCCAACGGCCAGGGAATAGCACGTAAATCGTCCAACGGGGTCACCACGGAAGAGGCTGCCCCGCTCACCGCGGAAACGCGCCGATGAGCGTCCGGGGGCCGCAGCAGGTCCTGGAACTCGCCAAGGTCAGCAGGACTTTCGGTGAAGGGGCGACGGCGGTGGCCGCGTTGCGCGAGGTTGACCTCACCATCAGCGCGGGCGAGTTCGTCGCAGTGATGGGACCGTCAGGTTCGGGGAAGTCCTCCCTTCTGGCGCTGGCCGGGGGACTGGACCAGCCGACGTCGGGCGGGGTCTTTGTGGAGTCGACGCCCCTGGGCGGGCTGGGACTCAACGAACTCGCCCGGCTGCGCCGCCGCGCCGTCGGCTATGTTTTCCAGGACTTCAACCTGGTGCCCACGCTGACCGCTGCCGAAAACGTGGCCCTTCCGCTGGAACTGGACGGAACCGCCGCCCGGAAGGCGCAGCGCCAGGCTCTGGACGCGCTGCGGCAGGTGGGCATCCCGGACCTCGCGGACCGCTTTATGGACCAGATGTCCGGCGGGCAACAGCAGCGGGTGGCCATTGCCCGGGCCATCGTGGGCGAGCGGCGGCTGATCCTGGCCGACGAACCCACGGGCGCCCTGGACTCCACCACCGGCCTCGGCGTGATGGAAGTGCTCCGTGGCCGTGCGGATGCGGGTGCGGCCGTCATGCTGGTGACCCATGAGGCCCGGCACGCCGCCTGGGCAGACCGCGTGGTTTTCCTCCGGGACGGCCGGATCGTGGACCAGGCCGCTGCCATGCACGATCCCGCCATGCTGCTCGCGCAGGCTGGCTTCTGACGTGGCGCTGAGCCTCACTCCGGCACCCGGTGGGCGCCGGCACGCGTTCCGCGTGGCCGTGCGGATGGCGCGGCGCGATATCCGCCGCCACAAAGGGCGTTCGCTGCTGATCGCCCTGCTCATCCTGCTGCCGGTGGCCGCCATGACGGGTGCGCTCACGTTGTTCGAGAGCACCCGGGAAACCGCCGCCGAACGGGTCGAATACCAGCTCGGCACCACACAGGCGCGCTATCGGGCCGTGGCCATGCCCAACGGCACCATGGTCCAGGATCCGGTTGAAGAAACCCGGATTACCTCCACGAACTGGGACAGCGACCCCAACTTCACGCCACAGGATCCCAGGGAGCTCGTTCCCCGGGGATACGCCGTGCTCACCGAGTCCAGCCTCGAGCTCACCGCTGCGTCGGGTGCTGCGGATGTGCCGCTGGACGGCCGGGCGGTGGATGCGCTGAACCCCGCCTTCACCGGCAAATACACCCTGCTTCAGGGCAGGGCGCCCGCGGATGACACCGAAATCCTGGTATCGCCAGGGCTTCTGGAGCGGTTCGGGCTGGAACTGGGGGAGGAGCTGCCCACCTCGGCCGGCACGTTCACCGCGGTAGGCACTCTCCGCGACGCCGGCTATTCGGACAGCAATTCCATCGCCTACCTCAGGCCCGGGCAGGGCACCGTGGTGAGCCGTGACCAGGTGCCTTCCGCCGCTCCGGCCGCCGAGGCTGCAACCATCAACTCAACGCTGCACTACCTCGTGGGCGACGAACCGGTGACCTGGGCGCAGGTACGCGAGGCCAACGCTGCCGGGGTGGCCGTGCTCTCCAGGTCGGTGGCGCTGAATCCGCCGCCGGCGGACCAGCGCGGGGCGGACAACCTGGCGGCCGGATCCAATTCGTCCGTCCCGTTGGCGGCCTACGCGGGCGGGGCACTCCTGGGTGCGCTGGCGCTCCTGGAGGTTGGCCTGCTGGCCGGCGCCGCGTTTGCTGTCGGTGCCAAGGGCCAGGTCCGGGAGCTGGCGCTGCTGGCTGCGACCGGTGCTGAGGCCCCAACCGTCCGCTCCGTGGTGATGGCAGCTGCCCTCTGGCTTGGCGGCATCGGTGTCGCGGCCGGCGCTGTGGTGGGACTCGCCGCAGCCGGCGGGGTGGTGATGGTGGCGCGCCTGAACGGATCCGTCCGGTTCCCGGGGTTCCACCCGGACGCACTGCTGACGGTGCTGGTCATGGCCATGGGCTTCGCCGCCTGTCTTCTGGCCGCACTGGCTCCCGCACGGCATGTGGCACGTCAGGCGGTGCTTGGCGCGCTGAAGTCGGGCCGGGCACCGCAGACTGCCGGCCGGGCGCCCACAGTATGGGGTTGGGCGCTCCTGGGCGTGGCGGTTGCGGCGTTGGCGGCCGGCACGTGGTTTGCGGTCACCAGCGAAGACCCGGATGTTTTTATCGCCCGCACGCCGGTCATAGCCTGGCTGCTGCTGGGCGGGGCCGTCCTGGGCGTCACGGCCCTCGTGCTGCTTACGGGCACAGTGGTGGCTCTTCTGGCCAGCCGGGCCGGCCGTCTCCCCTTGGCCGGGCGCATGGCTGCCCGCGACTCATCCCGGAACCGCAGCCGGACTGTTCCTGCTGTTGCCGCGGTCCTCGCGGCGGCAACCCTGGCCAGCGCCGCCATGGTGCTTGCCGCCAGCCAGCAGGCGAATGAACAGCAGAACCACCAATGGTCGGCATTGAAGAACCAGGCTGTCCTGCCGTTGTGGGCCGGCCGGCCCATCATGGCTGACGGAACGTTGCCGGAGTCGGTGCAGGTGGATCCTGCCGCGGTTGTTTCAGCACTGGAGGGGGCCTTGGACACCGTCGAATGGACTCACGTCCTGCGCGCTCCCGTCATCCGGAATTGCGAAATGCGGCCCGGGCTGGCTGATGAGCCACCCACGCAGGCGCCGACGTCGAGCTGCCTGCAATACTCGCTGGCAACGCCGGAAGGCAACGAATGTCCCGTGTCTGCCGGCCAGCGGGTGCTCGATCCGGATGACTGGCGGTGCCAGGGAGCGATGCGCCCGTACGCGACCCGGGGAAGCGTCGACTCCATCGTGGTCGGAACGGCAGAGGACGTGGAACGGCTGTTTGGTAAGGCTCCGACTGCGGAAGCACGCGACGTGCTGGCCGCCGGTGGCATGGTGGTGACCAACCCGGTCTTCGTCCGCGACGGCCGCGCGTCGTTGGTGGCCCAGGACGTCCGCCGGCCTGCTGAAGGCCTTCCCACTGCGGACGCCTTCCAGGGGTTCCAGGAGGCGGGCCGCACCGAGGTGGCGGCCGCCGTGGTGCAGCCGGAGGTCCCGGTGCAGTACTTCGGTGTGGTGTCACCGGAAGCTGCGGCGGCGGCCGGCATGCAGGTGGACAACAGTGCCCTGCTGGTCCAGCTCAGCGCCTACCCTGATGCCGCCCAGATGGACAAAGTCACTTCGGCCTTCGCCGGGGTCTACAAGAACCGGTACGCGTCCATGCACGTGGAGGGTGGCGCAGAACGGGACTCATCCCTGATCCTCTGGTCCATCGTTGGCCTGGGAGCGCTGATCACCCTCAGCGCCGCCGGCATCACCACCGGGCTGTCCATGGCTGACTCGCGGAAAGACCACATCACCCTTGCCGGCGTAGGTGCCGCCCCGCGGCTGCGCAAGGCGCTCGCAGGTTCCCAGGCGCTGATGACCGCCGGCCTCGGAACCGTGCTGGGGAGTGTTGCCGGGATCATCCCCGCGGTCCTGCTGGTGACAGCCACAGGACTGGCGCGTACCGCCGTCGTGCCTTGGCTGCAACTGGCGGCGCTGCTGGTCGCAGTGCCGTTGACCGGCGCAGCCCTCGCCTGGCTGTTTACCCGGGCAAAGCTGCCCGTGTCCCGCCGGGAAATGGGGACCTGACCAGCCCCGGGGCGAGGCAGCAGCAGAAAGCCGTTACACAGTTGGGCCTTTTCCATTGGCGGCGGCAGGCCTACGGTGGGAGGCATGAGGTCCGTCACTGAGCGCCTCCAGCCTGCCGTTCACCGCATGTACACACGGCGCTGGCGCGGGGCCGCCGTTGCGGCGGTGCCGCGTTGGTAGGGTGCCTTTGAGCAATCGATCGAAGCATTAATTCTCAAGGAGGAGACATGGCCAACAGGCCTGAGGAACCGGCAGGTTCAGCGAAACGGGGCGGCCCACTGACCGCCAGTGCGGAACTCCCACCCACTGCCGTGGATGACGCGGTCCGCGAGGCCGAAGAGAAAAAATGGACCCCGGCCAAGATTGCCCTCTGGGCGGCCATTGCCCTGCTCGGCGGTGTGGCCTGGTTCATGGTGGCCATTATCCGTGGCGAGACCGTGAACGCCATCTGGTTCGTCTTCGCCTCGGTCTGTACCTACCTGATCGGTTACCGCTTCTATTCGAAGGTGATCGAGCGCTACATCACCAAGCCCGACGACCGGCGCGCCACCCCCGCTGAGTACAAGGCGGACGGCAAGGACTACGTCCGCACCGACCGGAACGTCCTGTTCGGCCACCACTTTGCCGCCATCGCCGGCGCCGGTCCGTTGGTCGGCCCGATCCTTGCCGCCCAGATGGGCTACCTCCCCGGGACCATCTGGATCATCATCGGCGTTGTGCTCGCCGGTGCAGTCCAGGACTACGTCGTGATGTTCTTCTCCATGCGCCGCGGCGGACGTTCCCTGGGCCAGATGGCCCGTGAGGAACTCGGCGTCGTCGGCGGAACGGCTGCGCTGATTGCCACCCTCCTGATCATGGTCATCATCGTCGCCATCCTGGCGCTCGTCGTCGTCAACGCCCTGGCCGAAAGCCCCTGGGGTGTCTTCTCCGTGGGCATGACCATTCCCATCGCACTCTTTATGGGCGTCTACCTTCGGTTCCTCCGGCCGGGCAAAGTCATGGAAGTCTCCCTCATCGGCTTTGTGCTGCTGATGGCGGCCATCATCGGCGGTGGCATCGTGGCGGAGACCGAATGGGGCGCAGCGTTCTTCACCCTGGACAAAGTGACCATTGCCTGGGGACTTATCGTTTACGGCTTCATCGCGGCCATCCTTCCGGTCTGGCTCCTGCTGGCACCCCGCGACTACCTTTCAACGTTCATGAAGATCGGTGTGATCGTGATGCTCGCGCTGGCCATCATTGTGGTCCGCCCGGAGATCACGGTCCCGGCCTTCAGCGAATTCGCCGGCAGGGACAACGGGCCGGTCTTCCCCGGGGCCCTGTTCCCGTTCCTGTTCGTCACCATTGCGTGCGGAGCGTTGTCAGGCTTCCACGCCCTGATCTCCTCCGGCACCACCCCCAAGCTCATCGAGAAGGAACGGCAGTCCCGTTACATTGGCTACGGCGGAATGCTCATGGAGTCCTTTGTCGCCATCATGGCCCTCGTTGCCGCCATCTCCATTGACCGCGGCCTCTACTTCGCCATGAACGCCCCCGCTGCCCTGACCGGCGGAACCGTGGAATCGGCCGCCGCCTGGGTCAACAGCCTGGGACTGTCCGGCGTGAACATCGGCCCTGAGCTGCTTGCCGAGACGGCCCGCAACGTCGGCGAGGAAAGCATCGTTTCCCGCACCGGTGGCGCGCCCACGCTCGCGGTCGGGTTGGCACACATCATGCAGCAGTTCATTGGCGGCACGGCAATGATGGCGTTCTGGTACCACTTCGCCATCATGTTCGAGGCGCTGTTTATCCTGACCGCCGTCGACGCCGGAACGCGCGTTGCCCGCTTTATGCTCCAGGATTCCATCGGCAACTTCGCCCCGAAGTTCAAGGAGCACTCGTGGCGCCCCGGCGCGTGGCTGTGCACAGCCATCATGGTGGCGCGCCTGGGGCCTGGTGCTCCTGATGGGCGTGACGGATCCGCTGGGCGGCATCAACACGCTGTTCCCGCTGTTCGGCATCGCCAACCAGCTGCTGGCAGCCATTGCACTGTCGGTCTGCCTGGCCATTGTCGCCAGACGCGGAACGTTCAAGTACCTGTGGATCGTTGCCTTGCCGCTGGCGTTTGCTGCGGTGGTAACCATCACCGCGAGCTACCAGAAGATCTTCTCGTCCACGCCCGCGGTCGGTTACTTCGCCAACAACGCGGCCTTCAGCAAGGCCCTTGCGGACGGCAAAACCGAGTTCGGCACGGCAAAGAGCGTCGCAGCCATGGAAGCCGTGGTCCGCAACACGGCCATCCAGGGCTGGCTGTCCGTCATCTTTGTGGTGTTGAGCATCATTGTTATTGCCACCGCCGTCATGGCCACGGTCCGGGCCTTCCGCAACCAGCAAGCGGGAACGCCCGAACCCGAACAATGAGGACCCGGCCCGTCCGTCCAAGGTTTTCGCACCTGCAGGCCTGATCCCCACGCCGGCAGAGAAGGAACTGATGGCTGAGTGGAACAAGTTGCCGGCAGACGTCCGGTTCGACAGCGCACGGCACCACTGATGAGCACGGGTCTGGCCGCCCTGGCAACGGGCTTCCGCGGGTTTGCCCGGTACCTTGGCGGTGTGATGGGTGCGGATGCCTACACGAAATATGTGGAGTACCACCGCGCAGCAGGACACACGGAGCCACCCCTGAGTGAGCGGGATTTCTGGCGTGACCGGACGGACCGCCAGGACTCCAACCCGCAGGGCCGGTGCTGCTGACGCTGACCGCCCGCGAGCCTGCAGAAGCCGGCCAGCCCGTGCTGGCCGGCTTCAGGCCGTGTCCGTTGGGGCGCGGGCCGGCGTCATCCATCATCGCGGGCAGGGCCGGCCGGCGTCGGGAGTTGTACTGCGTCATCGACTGGACCGCGCGTCGCCGGCCCGTGAGAGTATGAACGCATGAGCGATCCGAACGACACTCAGCCTGACGATGTCCCTGTTGAGGGCAAGACCCTCGACAACGGTGAACCGGCTCCGCCAGCCGCTGCCGGCCCCATCGGTACTGGTCCGGCGGCTGCCTGGCCCGATGCTCCGGGCACGGGCAACAAAGCCAAGGGCAGCAACCTGCAGGACCTGGTGGACGAGCCTGCGAAGGTCATGCGGATCGGCACCATGATCCGGCAGCTCCTGGAGGAGGTTAAGGCAGCCCCGCTGGACGACGCCGCGCGCGAACGCCTGGCCGAGATCCACGAGCGTTCCATCAAGGAACTGGAGGACGGGCTGGCCCCCGAACTCGTTGCGGAACTGGAACGGATCAGCCTCCCCTTCCCGGACAACGCCACGCCGTCGGACGCCGAACTTCGGATCGCCCAGGCGCAGCTGGTCGGGTGGCTGGAGGGCCTGTTCCACGGTATCCAGACGGCCATCGCCGCACAGCACGCCGCCCGCGAGCATGCCGTCGCGCAGATGCAGCTCAAGCAGCTGCCGCCGGGCACCATGATCGCCCCCGGAGTAGTCATCGGGGAGAACGGCGAACCGCAGCGGGCCACAGCAGGCCAGCGGCCCGGCGCGGCAACACCAGGCCGTCCGGAAGACCCGGACCACGGCCCCGGACAGTACCTCTAGGCCTCTTCCGTGGGATTCTTCACTGCCGCCCGCCAGGGGCGCAAAGACGATGCCGAGCTCGGCAAGGGCCTGTGGCGCCGCGCCCACGACCGGTTCCACCGCGGCCTTGACCGCTACCACCAGGTTCTTGAGGGCGTCGAAGACGACCAGCTGTATGACGAACTGGTCGAGATCGCCAATGAGCTGGCCAGCCTCCTGGACCGCGTCCGCACGGTCTGCGTTGCGGCCCAGCTGCGTTCGCCCAGCGACGGGCTGGACATTCCGGGGGCATTGGCAGGGGTCCACCGGTCGCTGTCCAAGGCCGGCAACTCGCTGGCCACCACGGCCGAGGCTGCCGCCATGCTGCGCCTCGCCGTCGGGCCCATCCCCGTGGGGGCAGCGTCAGTGCGCCGCCGCGCAGAGTCGGTGTTCGAGCAGGTGGCCGACGCCGAGCGCCGGCTCGCGGAGGATGCCGCCAGCCGGCCGGAGAGTCTCTCCGGCTAAGGGTCAGGCGGCGATCCGGGCCTGTTCCACTGCGACTTCATCGATGACGGCCCAGGATTCCTCGCCGATGCAGTGCCGGCCGGCGAACCGTTCGGCCTCCGTCCGGGAGTCGAAGGTTTCGTTGCGGATCCGGCCACAATCGGCGTCGAAGTACGTGACGTGGTATTCGTGAGCGAGTTGGTTTTCCATAAATCCAGTCTGCAACCGGGGTCTGACAATCACCGGTCATCAGTCCCGCGTGTTGCCCAGCCGGAGTACCCGTTCCTGCGCGAGCACGGCTGAACGCTGCGCCTTCTCGGCCGCCCTGGCCGCCTGTTTGGCTTCGGCTGCGGACGTGGCCTGCTGTTTCCGTGCCCTGTCCAGCTCCTCCTCGGCGGTCTTCAGCCGCACCCGGAGGTCCCGGGTTTCGAGGATCAGTTCTGCAACCTCAACCTCTGCCTCCTCCGACTGACCTTGCCGTTCCGCCGCCAGCCGGGCGGATTCCGCTTCGGCCTCCCGTGCCTCGGCCAAGGCGGCCTTGGCCTTCTCCAGGGCGGAAGGGGATGGCGGCCGCGGAGTCTCCCGAACAGCCTTGAGGCGCGGCTGGTCCGCGGGTTGGCGGCGGGCGGGTTCCGCCGTCGTGCCTTTCCCCTCCTCCCCGTCCCGTTCTGGCGCTGCCGCCGTGGGCACGGCAGCGGCAGGCGGCGCCGCGGTGGTGCGCGGGGCTGGCACCGCTCCGGGGACTGCCACGGCGCCGTCGAGGTCCACGGTGTCCACGCCGTCGGCGGACAGCGTTTGGACCAGCAGCCCGCTTTGGACGGCGGCCGCGGCGCCCTCGTCCGCGGTCAGCGCACGCAGGGTCTGCTCGACGTCGGCGGCGATGGTGGCGCTGATGGCACGGCCCTCGCGTTCCGCGACGGAACGGGCGGTATCGACGGCGGCCGCGAGAAGCGTGCGGCGTTCCCGCGCCAGTTCCCGGAGCGCACCGGCATCCAGGGATGCCTGGGCGGCGCGCATCCGCTGGCCGAGGTCGGCGAGCTGCGCGAGCACCGCGGGCTCATGCACCGCCATCATATTGACGGCCCAGGCCGCCACGGACGGCTTCGGGAGGGCCTTGACGGCGGCCATGAGCTCCTTTTCGGTACCGGGCGAGGCCTTGGCCGCGGCTGTCCTTGCCGCCATGAATTCGTCGAATGGCAGGGCATACAGGTCCAGCGCGATGGCCGTCAGTGCCTTGTCATCCATGCACGCCATCATAGGCTGAGCCTGCTCCGCCGCAGGATATCTCGAGCGCCTAGACTGGCCGCATGGGAAGAGTGTGGGGGCTCGTTATCCGGCCTGCGGTCCTGCTGTTGGCTGTCTGTGTGCCGGTGGCCGGCTGTTCAACAGCCTGTCCTGCGATCGGGTGGGTCAATTCCATCACCGTTGAATTGGCGGGGGACGTGTCGCAGGTTGCCACGGTGCAGCTGTGTGCCGATGGCGCGTGTTCGGAGCTGCACCCGGAACCTGGGACAGCATCACCGCGGATTATCGTGACCACGCCGCTGGACGCAGCCCAGGCCCCACCGGTGACCCCGCCGGCCGTGGCCCCGTTCTACGCTGAGCGGATCGACGCTGACACCTGGCGGTTCACCGTGAACATGAGCTCCCCGGACCACGTCACGGCGAAGGTGCTCACAGCAGCGGGCGAGGTTCTCATCGAAAAGGAAGCCGACCTCGAGTGGAAGCGTGTGGGCGGCTCGGCCCAGTGCGGCGGACCGTCGGAGGCTCCGCCGATCGAACTTACACTGCCGGGCAGCTAACGCCGGCCTGGCAGCTTCCGGCACCGGTCGCAGGGCTAGGCTGTGTCATTTGTTTCCAGCCAGTGACGGAGGGAGGCGTTGAACAACCCGGCTTGGGCCAAAGGCATCCCGTGCCCAACGCCATCGTGGACCTGGAGGGAGCTGTTCCGGACTTTTGAATGGAGGTCCTCCATGCCGCGCAGAAGCCGGGCTTCTTCTTTGTTCCCGGCCATGAGGAGAACCGGCCGGGAGGAGCACAGGACCTCGTCAGGCACGGCAAAGGAGAAATTTGCCTGAATCAAACGCCGCAGGGTTCGGGCCGACATGGACCGGGACAGGGCGTAGTAGTCTTCGAAGCTCACGTCCGGCACGGAGAGTTGAGCCGCCTGGGCCCGGGCAAAACGACGGCTTTTGGACAAAGGAGCGGACGCTGCTGCGAGGAAGCCCAGGGCAGTTGCGCAGGGCCACGGGCTCGTGAGCGAACTGACCACCACGAGGCGTTCAACGTGGTGCGGGTAGGACGCCGCCAACTGGATCGCCGTCTGCCCTCCGACGGAAAATCCAATGACCGTCACCGGACGGCGAAGTTCCACGAGGCCTACCTCGTCGGCAATGGCCTCTGCTGCCAAAGTATGCGTGGAAAAGGAGCTTTGGCCATTCAGGTGATGGCCAGGAAGGGTTGGGGTGAGGACGGTGAAATCGTGCGAGAAGTAGGCTGCCTGGTCCGCCCACATCCACGGTCCTACTCCGCCGCCGTGGATGAATACGAGAATGGGCAGTTCCCCGTCGGACGCTGAATTCACGTGGCCAGTCTTCCACGGGCGCGGACACTGGCGTGGCTGACGGGGAAACTCAAAGCAATGCGTGCAGATAGGATCGAGGCCGTGGCGATGACAGGCGAAGAGCACTACCGAATGATGGTCAACCGTCCGTTCTACTACGCGTATCCAATGAGGGGTAAAACCGTCTATGCGTACACAAAGGAGGAGTGGGGCATTGGCGCCAGTTCCGGCGGCGGGGACCACAACCTGATCCGGTCCTTCTACTTCAGCCTGGCAATGACAGTCCTGCTCGCGCCGGTCGCTTTGGGCTGTGTGCTGTTTGGGCTCCTTGCCCTGTTCGAGATGCCAATCATGGCGCTCGTCATGGTGTCCTTCGGCGCCCTCTTCGGCTTCGGCGTCCTCCAGTGTTGCTTCAATGTCAAAAAAGAATGGCGGGGGAGGAATGCACGTAAGCTCAAGGGCCTCCCGAAGCCCTGGTGGAGGGCAGCAGACGACCACGCCTATGAATGGTTCCTGAAGCACCCTTCGCCGCACATTCCCGCGACCCTCGAATATTTCCCGGAATCCCGGATCCTCCGAAAGCAGGCAGCAATCTGATGGCTCGGCCGAAAGACTGGGACGAAAAGTACGGTCCCTGGGGGACCCCGCCGGATTACACTCCGCCGTTCACCGCCATGACCAATATCCAGAGTCCCACCGGGCTCCGCGTGGGCGGCGTCGTTTCCGCCATCTTCGTTGTGGCGGGCATCGGGCTTTGGTACGTCATTGCCACCACAGGAGAGCCGATCACCGGGAAGATCGTTTTCGGCCTCGTTGTCATGATTGGTCTTGGCTCCTACATGACATGGTGGTGTTTTCACCTTGCCAGGCGCCGGGCCAAATGGCTGCAGGAACGCGAAGCAAAGCGATAAACCCCTCACAGCGAAAGGCCACATCTTTATGGAAGCCCTGATCACCATCGGCATTTTTGCCGGAATAATGCTGCTCCTCTGGGGCGTCTCCTACTACCTTGTCAAAGTACGGACACCCCGGCGGGACAGGCCCAAAATCCTTGCCGCCCTGGACGAAGCTGAGCGCTTTGGCTGGGCGGACATCGATTCGGACATCAAAGCAGCATCAAAGCGGTGGCGCCATCTGAGAACCGGCCACGACGAGGCGGGGCTGTACCGGCTTGAGCCCTACCGCGACAGGATCGCCATCCAGCTGGAGGTCATCCAGCCCCGTGAGGCCGAACTGAAGAAATACTGGCTCAACAGCAACGGGGCCAGCATCGACATTCCGGTCATCAATATCTAATGACGGATGTGTGATGAGCGGGCAGCCGCGTCGCAGGTCAGCGGTTCGTATTCTCCGTTGGGCGACCGCTATTCGGGAGTTCCCTCGCCCGTCTTCTGTGCGAGCTGCTGCAGTTGCCATTCATGCACGTCGGGCAGCCACTCCAATGTGGCCGATGGACCGACACGCGCGTCATCGGGAATGCCGCCGTCCCGCAGGGCTTGAACGTACGCGCGGTCCTGATTGATTCGTGCCCGTAGCTGATCAGCTCCGCAGACTGAGCCGTGACCGGGGATGACGGCATCAACGTCGTCGGCCACGCCATCGAACAGCCGCAGCGCGGCGAGGTAGTCCTCGATCGGATTCGCGGCCCCCAGGTCGAGGAATGGCATCAGGATGTCAGAAAGCATGTCGCCGGCCACGAGGACCCTGCGCTCCTCGATCAACAGCGCCGCGTGGCCTGTGGCGTGGGCCTGATGCTCGATGATCCGGACTTTGGGACCATCCCAAGGGATCTGGGCAGTGTCGGCGGGCAGACCGGTAATGAGACCGAGCAGGTCCATCGGTATCTCTTCGGCGTATTCCGGCGGCAGTACCTCGGCAACACGGGCTCTCCAATCCTCGGTCGATAGAAGGTCCCGGATAGAGGCCGCGCAGCGGGCTGTACCGTAACGGGGCGCGTCGCCGAAGTTCGCGTGCCAGAGCACGTGGTCCCAATCGGGATGCGTCGAGAAGCCTGCCACGATGGGCTGCCCCACTTCGCGAAGGTCTTTCGCGAGGGCCGCCATTTCGTCGGCCGTTATGCCGGGGTCGATGAGCAACACACCCTCCCGGCCCTGCACAACAACGGAATTACTTTGCAGGAACTCGCTCTCGTGAACAAGAACGCCCTCAGCGACTTCCTTCAGCATGGAATACCTTCCGTCTGTTTTTGCAACCGCCTGTCGAGACGGTATTACCTGGCCGTGGCGGATTGCAACCATGTTCAGTCCGTCTTGTCAGCGTGTCCGTCGTGGTTCATCGCAGGGCTTCGCAGTCCGCTGTACGCCACCCCAGCCCCTGCCAGGAACAGGAGGACAGCGAGGTAGACCGGGCCGAGGTGCCCCAGCGTGGCCAGACCCCACGGGTAGTGTGCGGGGAGGGCCACTGCGAGTCCGACGGTCGGGACGATAACAGCTGTGGCGAAGGCCCACCGCTCTCCCCGGCGCACCCCGTACCAGGACAGGCCGGCGACCGCCAGCCCGGTCGCAGCGATGAAGCCGCTGAGCGCAATGTGCAGATGGCTGATGTAGTGATAAAGCTGCGGGCTGAACGCTGCTACCTCCGCCCTTCCTTTATCCACCTGATCGGGGCCGATGCCCAGTTCGAGGAAGCCGCCCGCGAAGTTGAGTACCAGGAATACTGCGGCGTACCCCACGAAGGCCAGCCCGGCAAGCGTCATCAGGGTGGCTCCCATCCGGAGACGGGACTGTTTCCCCGGGCTCGTTTGAATGGCAGGCATAGCAGCCACCCCCTCTCATGTTCACGTGGTACTCGATGAGAGTCCCCTGATCGTAGGACTGTCAAGGGAAACCCGCGCTCGCGCCGGTGATGACCGGCAAGGGGTAGCTCCGCTGGTCCCTTCCCCTGGCGCCGTCCCCAGGCGTATCTTGATGGCCTGCGGCCTTCCTTGATGGACGGCACGGACGTGGTCTCCTGTTACTGACTGATTCTTTATCTAAACAGTCATCCTTATCCCGGATCCTAAAATTCAAGAAGACAAAGAGGCCGGAATGGGCGTCAGGGAGATCAGCGCCAACGAGGGCACCAACACGAGCCTGCCGCTGTCGTCCCGACGCCGGCAGCTGCGAACCGCCGCCGTAGTCTTCGCCGGTCTCCTGACAGGAACGCTCGGTGCCTGCACCTCCGCTGACCCGCCCGGCGCGAGACCGGGATCGACACCGGATCGCACCGAACAGTCGGCTGCTTCAACGTGCCCTGATCCGCATGGTGGGGTCTGCCTGGGTGACCTTGAGGCGGGTACCTACTCCACCACGTCCTTCAAACCGAAATTGCAGTACACCGTTCCGGCCGGCTGGGCCAACGGTGAGGACCTGCCCGGTAATGTCCTGCTGGGCAGGCCTGGCGATCCACAGGTGGACGTCTGGGGCGGCAGCTACATCGGCATTTACCAGAATGTCCGCGCGGCGGCGCCCTGCTCCGAGGAAGCACAGCCCGGGGTGGGCACGAGCGCCGCGGAACTGGCCGCGTGGTACCGCGCTGTACCTGGTCTTGAGATCGTGGGGGACGCTCCGGCGTCGGTGGGCGGGCTATCCGGTATCGCGCTCGATTTCCGGGTCAGTGATGTGTGGAGGAGCACGTGCCCGCTCGGCGGCGAAATCCACGCGGTCCCCATCATCATCGGCGGCGGAGTTTCAGAACTGCATCACACTATGGGATCCCCGCTGGAAATGCGCCTCTTCCTTCTCGACTGGAAAGGCGGAAACGTCGCGATCGAGGTGACCGCCGTCCGCGAGCATCACAGCCTCGCGGACTTTCTCACGGCAGCCGGGGCCAGTGACGTCGTCCACTCGTTCGCGTTCGCGCCGTGACGGCACCGCCCCGCGCAGTTGCCCTCAGGTTCTGAAGGGCGGATGTGTCTTAACCAGCGAAAAACCCCCTAAAAACCGTGGTTTCTAGGGGGTTTGTCCCGAGCTTCCTATCAGAATCGAACTGATGACCTTTTCATTACGAGTGAAACGCTCTACCGACTGAGCTAAGGAAGCACCGCATGGAATCTCCCGGCGTAACCGGGCGGTTCATGCAAGAGTCAACTGTAATAGAGTCCCGCCGTCCGGGTCAAAATGGGATCCGGCCGGCCCGTCAGCAAACCGTGTTGTCGGCTGGAACCTTGCCGTCCACGAGGTAGCGGTCCACCGCGTCCTCGAGGCAGCTGTTCGCCCGGCCGTAGGCCGTGTGGCCCTCACCCTGCCAGGTCATCAGGGACGCGTTCCCCAGCTGCTTGCGCAGGGAGGCGGCCCATTCCACGGGCGTGGCAGGGTCTCCGGTGGTACCGATCACGACGATCGGGGAGTCCCCGGTGTATTCCACCGGGGCCGGAGTCCGCACGCTCTCATATGGCCAGTCCACGCAGTTGGTACCGCCGTAGGCGAAGAAGTAGCCCAAGGTGGGGGAGGCCTGCCGCAGCCGCTGCTCTTCGGCGCGCATGGCGGCGGTGTCCGAGACCATGGGGTAGTCCAGGCAGTTGATGGCGCTGAAGGCGAAGGTGGAGTTGGACGTGTACTTGCCGTTGGAGCCGCGGTCTGCGCCGAGGTCCGCCAGGCGGAGCATGAGGCTCACGTCCCCCATCGCGGCAGCTTCGAGGGCCTGGGTCAGTGCGGGCCAGCTCTGGTCGTTGTAGAGAGGCGTGATGAGGCCGCTGACGAACATCGTGCCGTTCACCATGCGGCCGTCATTGGCCTTCCGGGGTGTGTCCTGGACAGAGTTGATGAGGCCACGGATCTGCTGGACTCCACTGTCCACACCGCCGCTGAGAGGGCAGCCGTCCTGCTGGAGGCAATCGGCCACGTAGGCCCTGATTGCCTTTTCGAAGGCAACGGCCTGGCCGCTGGTCAGTTCCTCGTTGCTGATGGACGGGTCAAGGGCGCCATCAAGGACCATCCGCCCCACGTTGTCCGGGAACAGCGAGGCGTAGGTGGAACCAAGGAACGTGCCGTAGGAGTAGCCCAGGTAATTGAGCTTGGCGTCGTTCACCACGGCGCGCAGGATATCCAGGTCCTTGGCTGCGCTGACGGTGTCGATGTGGCCGAGTATTGGTCCGGTCTGTGCAGCGCACTGGGCGGCGATGGCCTTGTTGTCGGCCAGCACGGCTGCCAGGCCTGCGTCGGTTTCGTAGGTCATAGATCTTGGCCCGGGCGGCGTCCCGCTCCGCATCTGTCATGCAAGTCACGGGCGCGGAGCGCTTGACCCCGCGGGGATCGAAGCCCACCAGGTCGTAGTTCGCCCGGACTGACTCGGAGAAGTGAATCTCCGCAGCGTCCTTGACGAAGTCGTAGCCGGAGCCGCCGGGACCGCCCGGATTGACCAGCAGGCTCGCCGGACTTTTTGCCGGTGCTGGGAGCCTTCAGCGCGGCGAGCTGGATAGTGTCCCCGCCAGGGTTCGCATAGTCCACCGGCACCGTCACCTTGGCGCACTGGAAGCCGTTTTCGCAGGGCTCCCACACCACTTCCTGCGAATAGAACGAGTCGAGTCCGGCAGGGGCGGACGCCACTATGGAGGGGTCCGCCTTGGCCGTGGTGGGTGCCTCATCCGGTTTGTCGCCGCCAAGGAGGCTGCACGATGCCAGTGTCATGGCCAGGACCAGGGCGCCGGCAGCCCGCAGCCCAATCACCAGGGATCGGGAGCGTGCGGGCAGGGGGCGAGCAGTCATCGGGAGGTCTCCTTGGAAGGGCTAGATCAGGCTGGCGGCCATGGACTCAATGGTCAACAGCGGAGCAACGTTGGTGGTGGTGATGCGTTGGCGGGCTTTATTGATGGCGTCCATGCGGGCAAGCGTTGTTTCGGGGGCGGACCGGCCGGCAAATTCCTCCAACTCAGTCCTGAGTTCAACGTTCACCAGCTCCACACTGTTCCCCAGCTGAATAATCAGCACGTCCCGGTAGAACGAAAGCAGGTCCGTGAGGGTCCTGTCCAGGGAATCGGTGATGGACCGCTTGGCCCGGCGTTTCTGGTCCTCTTCCAGCTGCCTGATCTGGCTCCGCATGGCCGGCGGCAGCGTCCCCGACTCGGGGGCACCCAGCGTAGCGAGCAGCGATGCCTTCTCCGCGGCGTCGCGCTCTTCATTGGAACTGGTGGCTTCGGCGGTGGCGATCTTCACGAGCTTGTCCGCCATCATCACCGCCGCGGTGACGCCGCGAAGGCCGAGCGGGAACCGCACGGTTTCCAGCCGCCGTTCCCGTGCCTCCGGGTCGCGCGCCAGGCGGCGGGCGATGCCCACGTGGCTTTGCGCCGCACGGGCCGCACGTTCGGCGAGCGCCGGCTCCACGCCGTCGCGCTTGACAAGCAAAGCCGCGACGTCGGCGGCCGGGGGCAGGCGCAGTGCCACCGCACGGCAGCGGGAACGGATGGTGACCAGGACATCGGCAGGCGACGGCGCACACAGCATCCAGATGGTCCGCGGGGTAGGTTCCTCGATGGCCTTCAGCAGCACGTTGGTGGTCCGCTCGGCCATGCGGTCGGCGTCCTCCACCACAATGATCCGCCACCGCCCGGACGATGGCCGGTTGCCCGCCGCGGACACCAGGTCGCGGGCCTCGTCGATGGTGATGGTGACCTTCTCGGTCCTGACGAACGTGACGTCCGAATGCGTCTCGCCAAGGATAGTCAGGCAGGCGGGGCACTCGCCACAGCCGCGCCTGGCCACGTCTTCCTGGTCGCAGTTGAGTGCGGCTGCGAACGCTTTGGCAGCGTTTGAACGCCCGGAACCGGGCGGGCCGGTGAACAGCCAGGCATGGGTGAGCCCCTCACCCAGCGTCGCCTGGCGGAGCTGTTCGACGACGGCGGGCTGGCCCTGGAGGTCCTCCCACACTGTCATGCGGCACCTCGCGAGGTCGCCAGCAGGGAGTCGATGCGGGTCAGGATCTGCGCGGCGAGGTCGTGCACCGACAGGTGTGCCGGCAGGACAAGGTAGGTGTCCGGGCGGCGGGCTGCCAGCTCCAGGAACGCGTCACGGATGGTGGTGTGGAACTCATCAGCTTCGGATTCCAGCCGGTCTTCAGCGGCGTCACCGGCGGTGCGGCGGCGGCGGCCAACGGCCGGGTCCACGTCCAGCAGCACGGTGAGATCGGGCTGCAGCCCCGAGGTGGCCCATTCGTTGAGCGAACGGACGGCGTCGGGGCCAAGATCCCGGCCCGCCCCCTGATACGCCACGGACGAATCGATGTAGCGGTCGGTCAGGACAACCTCGCCGCGCTCCAGCGCCGGGCGGATTACCTGGCTGGCGTGGGCCGCGCGCGAGGCTGCGAAGATCAAGGCTTCAGTGTGGGCATCAATGTGGCCATGGCCGTGGTCGAGGACCAGGGAACGCAGCTTTTCGCCGATGGGTGTTCCGCCGGGTTCGCGGGTCCGCAGGACCGTCAGGCCGCGTGATTCCAGGGCCTCGGCGAGCAGGGCAGCCTGCGTGGACTTGCCGGCTCCGTCGCCGCCTTCAAAGGCGATGAAAAGTCCAGGGTTGTTGGTGGTGGTCACTGCTCCAGCCTACCGACTTCGGGGGCCCGTACGCGTCGAAGTACGCTTTCACCATGAGTCTCACCGAGCAGCACGCAGCGTCCCTGTCCGCCGAAACCGTGGTGGTTGCCGCCGGCCGGCCCCCGCGTGAGCACGACGAACCCGTCAACCCGCCCCTGGTGCTGTCCTCGACGTATTTCGGCACGGGAGCGCTGGGTGACGGGGACCGGGGCTACGGCCGCTACGCCAACCCCACCTGGGACCCCTTCGAAGAGGCCCTCGGCCAGCTCGAGGGGTCCGCGCTGCCGGGCCTGCTCTACGCGTCGGGGCTCGCCGCGGTCAGTTCCGCCCTGTCCCTGCTGCCCGCGGGCGGCGTTCTGGTGATGCCCTCGCACAGCTACGCGGGCTCGCTGGTGATGGCCAGTGAACTGGCGCAGAAAGGCGTCCTGGAACTCCGGACTGTGGACATCGCGGACACGGCCGCAGTCAAAGCACAGCTCGCACCGCAGGGACCCGATGCCAAAGCAGCCAGGATGCTGTGGCTGGAAAGCCCCACCAACCCCATGCTGGGCATCGCCGATATCCGCGAACTGACAACGGCGGCCCATGAGGTCGGCGCCATTGTGGTTACGGACAACACGTTCTCCACCCCTTTGGTCCAGCAGCCGCTGTCCTTGGGTTCGGACGTTGTGCTGCACTCCGTGACCAAGTACCTGGCCGGCCATTCCGACGTCGTCCTTGGCGCCCTGGTGACCTCCAACCCCGACATCCGGGCAGCGCTCCTGCATAACCGCACCATCCACGGCGGCATCGCAGGACCCTTCGAGGCCTGGCTGGCGCTGCGCGGCCTCCGGACCCTGGCGCTGCGCGTGGAGCGGTCGCAGGCTTCCGCAGCTGTCCTGGCGGAACGCCTGAGCACGCATCCCCTGATCGAAAGCATCAGGTTCCCGGGGCTTCCCACTGACGCCGGCCACGAACGGGCCAAGACGCAGATGACCGGGTTTCGGGTCGATCGTCTGCGTGCAGGTCGCACCGGTTGCGGGCCTGGACGGGGCGGACGCGGCAGACAAGCTGGTGCGGGCACTGCGGCTTTGGCTGCCGGCCACGTCCCTGGGCGGCGTGGAGTCACTGATCGAACGGCGCCGCCGGCACACTGCCGAACCGTTGAGCGTGCCGGACAACCTGGTGCGTCTCAGCGTGGGAATTGAGAATGTTGAGGACCTCTGGGCCGATTTGAAGCAGGCGCTCGACTCGCTGGGCGGCTAGGCTTGGACGGTGGACGGTGAACTGATTATTCGGCCTGTTGAGCAGGCAGTGTTTTTTATCCTTGCCCTGGTGGCACTGGGACTTGAGGCCTGGGCGCTGCTGGACTGCGTCCGGCACAAGTCGGCCGCCTTTGAGGCCACCGGTAAGCGGACCAAGACGTTCTGGCTGGCCCTGACCGGCGGCGCCACCCTGATCGGCGTCATCTCGCTCTTCAGCAGCGGCGGCATTTTCGGCACGCTCGGACTGTTCGGGCTGGCCGCCGTTGTGGCTGCGTCCATCTACCTCGCCGACGTCCGCCCCGCCGTCAAGGACGCCGGACGCGGCGGCAGCCGCAGCACCGGACCCTACGGCTGGTGACCGCCAGGCGCCACGGCTTCCCAGCCCACGGTTAGTTCGCCCAGACGCCACCGCGACGCCCCGTCCTGAACCGGCCAGCCGCCGTCGCGCAGTGCTTTGCACATGCCCTGCCAGCGCTGCCTGTTGCCGAACGAGGCCAGCGGCGCCGACTCCAGCCAGGCCCGGTCCATGGCCTGCATGAGTGTGTGGACCGGTTCGCCGGGGACGTTGCGGTGAATGAGCGCCTTCGGCAGCCGCTCGGCAATGTCCGACGGCAGGTCAAAGCTGCCAAACCGCATGGACATGCTCAGTGACAGCGGCCGTTCATGATCGAGGGCAATCCAGGTCACCCGCCGCCCGATCTCGTCGCACGTCCCGTCAATGAACAGTCCGCCGGGGGAGAGCCGGTCCTGGACCAGCCGCCAGATCCCCGGCACGTCTGCCTCTTCGTACTGCCGCAGGACGTTGAAGGCCCGCACCAGCACCGGGCGCCCTGGCAGGGCCAGCTCAAAGCCGCCTACCTGGAAGCTCAGTCCCGGCCGTTCCAGCGGTTTGGCCGCCCGGACGCGTTCCGGTTCGATCTCGATCCCGCACACCCGCACGTCCGGCCTGGTGGCGCGGAGGCGGTCAAAGAGTTCGACGGCGGTGGCGGGCGTTGCGCCGTAGCCCAGATCAACCACCAACGGGTCCTCGGCGGCGCGCAGGCGCCAGGCCTGCGGTCCGGTGAGCCAGCGGTCCACGCGGCGCATCCGGTTGGGGTTGGTGGTGCCGCGGGTGACGTTGCCCACCGGCTTGCCGCTCCGACCATGGGGAGCACTCACGCGTTCAGCTTTTTGCACCACGGCCCAACCCTATCTTCGTAACGCAGAACGGGCTGCAGCGCGCCTCGGCTAGGATAAAAATCATGACTTACAAGCTGATTCTGCTGCGCCACGGCCACAGCGAATGGAACGCCAAGAACCTGTTCACCGGCTGGGTGGACGTTGACCTGAACGACCAGGGCCGCGAGGAAGCTGCCCGCGGTGGTGAGCTCTTGGTGGAGAACAACATCCTCCCCGACGTCCTGTACACGTCACTGCTCAAGCGCGCCATCAACACGGCGAACATCACCCTGGACAAGGCGGACCGCGGCTGGATCCCCGTCAAGCGTGACTGGCGCCTGAACGAACGCCACTACGGAGCCCTGCAGGGCAAGGACAAGGCACAGACCCTGGCCGAGTTCGGCGAAGAGCAGTTCATGGAGTGGCGCCGCAGCTACGACACCCCGCCGCCGGCCCTGTCGGATGACAGCGAGTTCTCCCAGGCCCACGATCCCCGCTACGCGGACCTCGGCGACGCCCTGCCGCGCACCGAGTGCCTCAAGGACGTCCTGGTCCGCCTGCTGCCCTACTGGGAATCGGACATCAAGGCAGACCTGAAGGCAGGTAAGACCGTCCTGGTCACCGCCCACGGCAACTCCCTGCGCGCCCTCGTCAAGCACCTGGACGGCATCAGCGACGAAGCCATCTCCGGCCTGAACATCCCCACGGGCATCCCGCTGGTCTACGACCTGGACGAGGACTTCCAGCCGGTCAAGCCGGGCGGCACGTACCTTGACCCGGACGCCGCCGCGGAGGCCATCCTGGCTGTAGCCAACCAGGGCAAAAAATAAACAAAAGCAGCAATAACGACGGCGGGCCGGTCACCTTGAGGTGACCGGCCCGCCGTCGTTTGCGGTGAAGTTTTGGCTAGAGGCCCTGCGGCTGCCATTCGCCGGTCACCAGGTAGGTGACCTTGCGGGCCACGGAGACGCCGTGGTCAGCGAAGCGTTCGAAGTAGCGGCTCGCGAGGGCAACGTCCACGGTGGTGGCGGGAGTCTCGGCCCAGTCGGGGGAGGCAATCGCCTTGAAGACGCTCAGGTGCAGGTCGTCGATGGTGGTGTTGGCCTTCAGGATGTCGCGGGCCACCTCGAGGTCCCGGGTCTCCAGGAGTTCGGTGAGCTTGTCCGCGATCAGCTGGTCCTGTTCGGCCATCTTCTTGAACGTCTCCGCCATGGAGGCGGGGATGACGGTGGACGGGAAGCGCAGCCGGGCCAGCTGGGCAACGTGGCGGGCGAGGTCGCCCATCCGCTCCAGGGAGGCACTCATCCGGAGGGAGCCGACGATCATCCGGAGATCACTGGCTACCGGGCCCTGCAGGGCGAGGATGTCAATGGCGCGCTCATCCAGGCTGTTCTGCAGGAAATCAATCCGGGCGTCCGCGGCAATGACGTCTTCGGCCAGATCGACGTCTGCAACCTGGAAGGAGATTGTGGCCTTCTCCATGGCTTCGCTGACCAACTTGGAAATCTCGATCAGCTGCTCGCCGACGTGGGTCAGCTCTTCCTGAAAAACCTTACGCACGGGGGCGTCCTTTCTCTGGAATCCCGCCCCCATGTGGCAGACGGAATTCATGTCGCCGTTCGGCACTCCAACCCGTAACTCTGCCAGCGTGCGGTGAACGGTTAGTCTCTTGTAGATGAACGTTAGCTGAACCGTCCGCGCAATGCCCCCGGACGCACCGGCAGGCCATTGAGCAGAGCATAAGCTGGAGCTGTGGATCCTATGCTCATCGGTGTCATTGCAGGGCTTGTCGGCCTGGCGCTCGGCACCTTTGGCGTGCTCGCTTTCAGGGTCAGCGAAAAGCAGCGCCAACTGGTGGACGTCTATATCGACGAGCTCTCCCTGCCCAAGGGCGCCGCGGACGTGCTTGCCGTCGTCGGACGGGCGTTTGTGGTGGTGGACGCAGTGGATGGCGTGGTCAGGGCCAGCCCGGCCGCATATGCCTACGGCCTTGTACGCGGGCACACCGTGGTGCACAAGGAGCTGCTGGACATGACCGCAGGGGTCCGCCGCGACGGCGTGATCCTGGAGAAGAAGCTCGAACTCCCGCGCGGCCCGCTGGGCCAGGGCACCATCATCGTGCAGGTCCGTGCCGCCATACTCGGTGAGGAATACATCCTGCTGCTGGCCGATGACCGCACGGAGATCACGCGCACCGAGGAGATCCGCAACGACTTTGTGGCCAACGTATCCCACGAGCTGAAGACCCCGGTGGGTGCGATATCCCTGCTTGCCGAGGCACTCGAGTCCTCCGCAGATGACGAAGAAGCCGTCCGCCGGTTCGCCAAGCGGATGCATAAGGAGTCGGGCCGGCTGGCCGCCCTCGTCCAGGACATCATTGAGCTGTCCCGGCTGCAGGGCGCCAGCGTCACCCAGGAGGGAACGGCGGTGGACATCAACGCTGTCATCGCCGAAGCCGTGGACCGCTCCCAGCTGCCCGCCGAAAGCAAGAAGATCCAGATCGTCGTCGGTGAGCGCGTGGACGCCACGGTCTACGGTGACCGGGACCTGCTGGTGACTGCGCTGCGAAACCTGATCGATAACGCCATCCGCTACTCGCCGGAAAACACGAGGGTGGGCGTGGGCGTCCGGTCCAAGGACGGACTCATTGCCGTGTCGGTCACGGACCAGGGCGAGGGGCTGACCCCCGAGGACCAGGAACGGGTGTTTGAGCGCTTCTACCGGGTGGACGCCGCCCGGTCCCGCCACACCGGCGGCACCGGCCTGGGCCTGAGCATCGTCAAGCACGTGGCATCGAACCATGGCGGTGAAGTGACCTTGTGGTCCCGCCCCGGCCAAGGATCCACGTTCACCCTGCGGCTTCCCGAAATGGAAAGCCAGGACGAACCCGAAACTTCAGTTGTTAGAGATCGAGCCGTACCCGAGCGCGTCAAAGAGCCCGGCGTACATGAGCAAGGAGCCAGCGCTTGAGCAGGATTTTGATTGTCGAGGACGAGGAATCGTTCAGCGACCCGTTGTCCTATTTGCTGGGCAAGGAAGGGTTTGAGGTTGAGGTAGTTGATAACGGCCTCGATGCCATCACGGAGTTCGACCGGAACGGGGCGGACCTTGTCCTGCTGGACCTCCAGCTGCCCGGACTGTCCGGCACGGAGGTCTGCCGCCAGCTGCGCCAGCGCTCCAGTGTTCCGGTCATCATGCTCACGGCCAAGGACTCCGAGATTGACAAGGTGGTTGGCCTGGAACTGGGGGCCGACGACTATGTCACCAAGCCGTACTCCTCCCGCGAGCTGGTGGCCCGGGTGCGCGCGGTGCTCCGCCGGCAGGGTGAGCCGGAGGAACTGATCTCCGCCACAGTCCAGGCCGGCCCTGTCCGGATGGATATCGAACGGCACGTGGTCAGCGTGGACGGCGAGCAGGTCCTCCTGCCGCTGAAGGAGTTCGAGCTGCTGGAAATGCTGCTGCGGAACTCCGGCCGTGTGCTGACCCGCGGCCAGCTGATCGACCGGGTGTGGGGTTCGGACTACGTGGGTGACACCAAGACACTGGATGTCCACGTCAAGCGGCTCCGCGGCAAGATCGAGCCGGACCCGTCAGTGCCCCGTTTCCTGGTGACCGTCCGCGGCCTCGGGTACAAGTTCGAGCCGTAGGCCGGGGCACCTGCCGGCGGCAACCGGCCAACCGACGCAAAAGGAGGGGCTCCCACGGGGAGCCCCTCCTTTTTGCTGTGCGGTGTTTGGCTAGTGGGCTGCGCCTGCAGCGGTTTCCGACGGCGTGGGCGTGGGCGTGGCGGATTCAGTCGGTTCGCTGCCGGCCGGCAGGTACGCCTTGTACTCGGGCAGGGTGGCGTCCAGGACAGGCATCCGGACAGTCTTGGTGACGTTGGTGCCGTCTTCGGTGACCTTGATGTCCACCAGGGAGCCGGCAATGGCGCCGCTGGTGGACAGGATTGCTTCATCGGTGGAGTCGTTGAGGAGGGTGTAGGAGTTGGCCTTCACCGGCACCTGTGTCTGTGAGCCCGCAGCACCGTTGACGGTGAGCTTGACGTCCTGGGAAGAGGAGTTGTAGACGGCGCCGATCAGGCGGCCGGGCTTGTCCTCGCCCGCGGAAACGATCAGCATGTTCCGCAGCTGCAGGGGTCCCAGGTCCGCACGGATGCCATCGGAGGAGGCGTACTGGTGAGTGGTCTGCTGGGGATTGATGTAGCCGCAGCCGGTCATCGTTGCCAGGCCCAGGGCCAGGGCTCCTGCCGCCAGCGCCAGTTTGCCGCTCTGGGCCCGGTTCATCGCAGTGAAACGCACGTCACGTACTCCTCGAGAGTGTGGAAACATTATTCAGCCATAGCCTAGCGGCAAACAGGCCCAAACGAGGATTCCGGACGGTCATACAGGCCTTGGCAGCGGGTCCCGCATGCACTATTATCTGCATCCGTCAAGGGGTCGAAGGGGGCCGATTTGGCCCATTTTCCGCGTATTTACGGGGTTCCGGGCCCCGTTCCGGGCCGGTCATATGCCTGAATCGTGATAAACTGGTCTGCGGGAAAGGGGAATGTTTACATGGTATTTGAGGTCGGCGAGACAGTAGTTTACCCTCACCACGGTGCAGCAAAAATTGAAGAAATCAAGATGCGCACTGTCAAGGGCGAAGAGAAGATGTATCTCAAGCTCAAGGTGGCTCAGGGTGATCTGACCATTGAAGTTCCAGCAGAGAACGTTGACCTTGTTGGGGTTCGTGACGTTGTGGGCAAGGAAGGTTTGGAGCACGTATTTGACGTGTTGCGGGCCGAGTTCACAGAAGAACCCACCAACTGGTCACGCAGGTACAAGGCAAATCTGGAGAAGCTTGCATCCGGTGACGTCATCAAGGTAGCAGAGGTCGTCCGCGACCTTTGGCGCCGCGATCACGATCGGGGCCTTTCCGCAGGCGAGAAGCGTATGCTGGCCAAGGCCCGGCAGATTCTGATTTCAGAACTTGCTCTGGCTGAAAAGACCGACGAAGAGAAGGCTGCAAGCGTTCTCGACGAGGTCCTGGCTTCCTAAGAATTGAACCCCGGGGGTACGTAAAGTACCTCCGGGGTTTCTTTTTGCCCATTTCCGGCCGGGCCTGTGGACTGGGCCCATCGCATTCGGTTCCGCCGCCTTCACCGGGCAGGCCAGCCGGGACGTAGGCTAGACGCCATGAGCAAAGGACTGCCCCGCCCTGTCACCGCCGTCGTCATTGTCGCTGCCGGGTCCGGCGAACGGCTGGGCTATGGCATGCCCAAGGCAGGGTCCCCTTGGGAAGCGACACCATCCTGACGCACGCCCTCCGCGGTGTAGCAGCAGCCGGCGTTGCGCGCCAGATCTGCGTGGCACTCCCGCCGGGCGATGCCGCCCTCCAGGAATTGTGTGAGACGTTTGCCGAGGACCTGCGGGCCGGGCACGACGGGAACCCTGAGGCGCAGATTCCCCTGGTGACAACGGTCGACGGCGGTGCCACGCGGGCCGCGTCCGTCCGGTCGGCGCTGGCCGCCTTGCTTGACGGCACCGAAGTTGTGCTGGTCCACGATGCCGCCAGGGCGCTGGCTCCCCAAGCCGTTTTCCACCGGGTGGTGGATTCATTGGCCGCTGGCGCCGTTGCGGTGATCCCGACGATACCGGTGGTGGATACGGTCAAGACGGTAACGCGGACCAACGGTGATGACACCGTGATCGCACCGGAACTCGTCACCGGCACGGCTCCGCGGGAGGAACTCCGCTCGGTCCAGACACCCCAGGGCTTCCGGCTGTCCACGCTGCTCCAGGCCCACCACGCGGCGGAGGGCTTCGATGACAAGCAGGCTGCGGCGGTCACGGACGACGCCATGCTGGTGGAACTGTTGGGAGTTCCCGTCCACGCGGTCCACGGGTCAACCCAGTCGCTGAAAATCACCACGCCCCTGGACCTGATCATCGCCGAGGGGCTGCTGGAAGGCCCGCTGGGCATCCGCTGGGTGGAGGGCTAGCCATGACTGACGCCATGATGATCCTGCCCCGGACCGGCATCGGCCTGGACGTCCACGCTTACGCCTCCGAGGACCAGCCGCGTCCGCTGTGGTTGGGGGGCCTGTTCTGGGAAGGCGAACGCGGCCTTGCCGGGCACTCGGACGGGGACCCTGTGGCCCACGCCGCTGCCGATGCACTGTTCTCGGCCGCCGGCATCGGGGACCTGGGTACGCATTTCGGCACCGACCGCCCGGAGTTCGCCGGGGCATCCGGAGTCACGCTCCTGACGGAGGCGGCCAGGATTGTCCGGGCAGCAGGGTTTGAGATCGGCAACGTGGCTGTGCAGTTTGTGGCTAACCGGCCCAAGTTCGGGCCGCGGCGGCAGGAGTCCCAGGACGTCCTGAGCGCGGCGGCGAATGCACCTGTCAGCGTCACGGCCACCACCAGTGACGGCCTGGGTTTCACCGGCCGGGGCGAGGGCATTTCCGCCATTGCCACCGCCCTGGTGTATCCCAAGTAACTTCGCGTCATCGGCTAATCTGGAGCGGTGAGCCTCCGTTTTTACGACACCGCATCCGCCGAAGTCCGCGACTTCGTTCCCCTCGTCCCGGGAAAGGTGAGCCTGTACTACTGCGGGGCCACGGTGCAGGGCATGCCGCATGTTGGCCACATCCGTTCAGCCATCGCTTTTGACCAGCTCACCCGCTGGCTTGAGTACCGGGGCCTGCGCGTCACCTCCGTCCGCAACGTCACGGACATTGACGACAAGATCCTCATCAAATCCGCCGAGTCCTTCGAACCAGGGTTTCGAGCAGGGACCGGACACGGTCCGCGAGGAGGAATGGTGGGCGCTGGCCTACCGCTATGAGCAGGAATTCCTCAAGGCGTACGACACGCTGGGCGTGTCCCGTCCCACCTATGAACCCCGCGCCACGGGCCACATCCCGGAGATGCATGCCCTGGTCCAGCAACTGATCGACCGCGGCCACGCCTACCCGGCGCTGGACGACTCCGGCGATGTCTACTTCGACGTGCGCTCCTGGGACAAATACGGCTCACTCACCCGCCAGAACATCGACGACATGCAGGGTGCACCGGACGCGGATCCGCGCGGCAAAAAAGACCCCCGCGACTTCGCCCTGTGGAAGGGTTCCAAAGAGGGAGAGCCGACGACGGCGAGCTGGGCTTCGCCGTGGGGTGCCGGCCGTCCGGGCTGGCACCTGGAATGCTCCGCCATGGTCACCAAGTACCTCGGCACCGAATTCGATATCCATGGCGGCGGGCTGGACCTGCGCTTCCCGCACCACGAAAACGAGATGGCCCAGTCCCAGGCGGCGGGGCACGGCTTCGCCAACTTCTGGATGCACAACGGCATGGTGACATACGAGGGCGAGAAAATGTCCAAGTCGATCGGCAACACCATCAGCCCCGCTGAGATGCTGGAGCTCGCCCCGCCGCGCGTGGTCCGGTACTACCTTGGCCAGGCGCACTACCGCTCCGTGCTGGACTACCGTCCCACGTCGCTGGAGGAGGCGGCCGCCGCCGTCGAACGCATTGACGGGTTTATCAGCCGTGCCGTCCGCGCCCTGTCCGATGCAGGCAACTACAGCTTTGCAACGTATGGCAAGGTGCCCGAGCCGTTCGAACGTGCCATGGATGACGACCTCAACGTGCCGCAGGCCCTCGCCGTGGTCCACGAAACAGTCCGTGCCGGCAACACGGCCCTGACAGAGGGGCGGCTGGAAGATGCGCGGCAAGCCCTGCACGACGTCCACGACATGCTCCGCGTCCTCGGCCTGAACGCGGTAGCGCAGACCGTGGCAGCTGACACCAGGGAATCCGCGGCGCTGGGTGTTCTGGTGGAAGCCCAGCTCGCCGCCCGCGCGCAGGCCCGGGCAACCAAGGACTGGGCCGCCTCGGACGCCATCCGGGACACGCTCAAAGCAGCGGGAATCGCCGTCGAGGACGGTCCGGATGGCGCTGCCTGGAGCCTCCAGCGGGACTGAACCGGCGATTTTACTTGATTCAGTAGACTGTTAAGCAGACTCAGTCAAACAATCAAGGGTGGAACTCTCATGGCCAACAACGGTCGCCGGTCGGTCAAAGCAAAGAAGGGGCCAACCATCGGAACCGGTGGTCACGGCCGCAAGGCCCTGGAAGGTAAGGGCCCCACGCCCAAGGCGGAGGACCGCCCGTACCACAAGGCGCACAAGAGCAAGCAGCTCGCGGAACGCTCTGCCGCCAAGCGCGGCACCGGTGCGCGCAGCGCCGGCGCAGCCCGCTCCGGTCCCAAGGGACGCGCAACCGAGGAAGTGGTTACCGGCCGTAACTCGGTGGTCGAAGCACTCCGTGCCGGCATCCCCGCCAAGGCCCTGCACATCGCCATCCGGATCGAAATGGATGACCGTGTTAAGGAGTCCCTGAAGATCGCGGCCGAGCGCGGCATCCCGCTGCTCGAGACGGGCAAGCCCGAACTGGACCGCATGACCGACGACGCCGTCCACCAGGGCCTTGTCCTCCAGATCCCGCCCTACGAGTACCAGGACGCCTATGACCTGGCGGAGGAAACCGTGGACCGCTGGAAGAAGGGCCACGTTTCCAACGCGCCGCTGTTCGTCGCCCTGGACGGCATCACGGACCCCCGCAACCTGGGCGCGATCATCCGCTCCGTCTCCGCCTTCAGCGGCCACGGCGTCATCGTCCCGGAACGCCGTTCCGTGGGCGTCACGGCCTCGGCCTGGAAGACCAGCGCCGGCGCAGCAGTGCGCGTTCCGGTTGCCCGCGCGGGCAACCTTAACAGCGCGCTGAAGCAGTTCAAGAGCATGGGCATCTTTGTCCTGGGGCTCGACGGCGACGGCGACGTCTCCCTGCCGGCCCTCACGCTGGGCACGGAACCTGTGTGCATCGTGGTTGGCTCCGAAGGCAAGGGCCTGAGCCGCCTGGTCCGCGAAAACTGCGACCAGATCGTCTCCATCCCCATCGACTCCGCCATGGAGTCGCTCAACGCCTCCATGGCCGTTGGCATCTCGCTGTACGAAATCTCCAGGCAGCGCGCCGCCAAGTAGGCCAGACGCTCTCTCACTTAATGTGGGTTTTGACGCGATGCTCTCTCACTTTCCCTAAGAAAGTGAGAGAGCATCGCTGTTTAACCTGCATTAAGTGAGAGAGGGTTGGGCTTAGAAGTCCCGGCGGTTTGCCAGGACGGGGAGTTTTTGGCGGGCTTCCTTGACCACGGCGGCGTCCAGGTCTGCGAAGAGCATCCCGGGGCGCCGTCGAGCTCGTCGAGCACGTCCCCGAATGGTGAGACCACGGCGGAATGCCCCACCCCGGTGGGCGATCCGGCCTTGGCCGGCACACCCTGTGTCGCAGGATCACCCTGCCCGCAGGCGAGGACATACGTCGTGGAGTCCAGTGCGCGGGCCCGCGCCAGCAGCTGCCACTGGTCCACCTTGCCCGGCCCGGAGGCCCATGATGCGCAGACGACGTTAACCTCCGCGCCGCGTTCGGCGTTGGCCGTGAACAGCGCCGGGAACCGGATGTCGTAGCAGGTCGCGAGCCCAAAGGTCAGGCCGCCGGCGTCGAACGTCACGGGTTCAGTACCAGGGTCCACGGTGTCCGATTCGAGGAAGCCGAACGCGTCGAAGAGATGGACCTTGTCGTAGCTGGTTTCCACGCCGGGGCCGGTTGCCAGGAGGGTGTTGCGCACCTTGCCGGACGGCTGCCCCAGGCGATGCCCCGTGTCCGGCGGGGGAGCCGGGCGTGAACATTCCTGCCACCACCACGATCTCAAGTGCAGCCGCAATGCTCCGCACGCGGGAGGCCCACGGCCCGTCCAGGGGTTCGGCAACATCCAGCAGCGAGTTCCCGAAGGCACGCATTGAGGCCTCCGGGAATACCACCATGTCCGCCCCGCCATCCTTGGCAACGCGCGCTTGCTGTTCCAGGATGGACAAATTGCCGGCCAGGTCCCGGCCGCTGATGATCTGAGCCAGCGCAACCCGCACTGTGCACCTCCGTCTTAACGTTTCTTCCAGTATGCAACCCTGCGTTGCCGCCAAGGCTAACCGCCGGCTGCGGCGGCGGGACGTCACAAAAGCGTTAGTGCAGCTGAACAGGCTAGGGCCGCTACCATTGACGTTGATGGTTATGCCGCTATTTGACACCGCTTCCACCATGGATGCCTCCTCGGCGCATCCACTCGGTGTCAGCGTGCCGCGCCCTGGGACCGGCCCGCACGGTGCCGTGCCGTCCAGCGCCAACGTCGCCGTGTTACGCGCCGGGCGTGGAGAACCTCGAAATTGCCTACAAGGCCCCCGGCGGCGAGTGGCGCCGGCAGGCTCTTCCCAATATTACCCACGGCGTACATCACGGAATTGTGGTGGATTTCCCGTATGGATCGCGCTACGGGTTCCGTGCCGCCCCCAAGGCCGAAGCGCTGCCGCTGTCATTCCCCATGCTGGACCTGGATGACGACGCCGGGCAGCCCCTGCTGCTCGATCCCTACGGCCGGGCGGTGGACCAGCGGGAGGGATTCCTGACGAGCGTCCGGATGGCCGGCGGTTTTGACTGGGGAACCGACCAGCGGCCGCGGCTGCAGTGGCGGAACACCATCATCTACGAGGCCCATGTCCGCGGCCAAAGCATGCTGCATCCCGATGTGCCGGCGGAACTGCGCGGAACCTACGCGGGCATGGCCCACCCGGCCATCATTGAGCACTTCAAGAGCCTCGGCATCACCTCTGTCCAGCTGCTCCCGGTGCACTTCCACCTTGATGAGCAGCACCTGCAGAACCTGGGCCTGACCAATTACTGGGGCTACAACACCGCCGCCTTCTTTGCGCCGCACCCCGACTACGCCACGAAGGCTGCCCAGGAGGCCGGTCCGCAGGCCGTCCAGGACGAATTCAAGGGCATGGTCAAGCTGCTCCACGCGGCCGGACTGGAAGTGATCCTGGACGTGGTGTACAACCACACGGCCGAGGGCGGACCCGATGGCCCCGACGATCAGCTTCCGCGGCCTGGGTGAGGAAACGTATTACCGCACGGATGGCCACGGGAAGTATGTGGATACCACGGGCTGCGGGAACACCTTGAACTTTGGCGAGCCCCGGGTGGTTCAGCTGGTCCTGGATTCGCTCCGGTACTGGGTGGACGAATTCCATATCGACGGCTTCCGCTTCGACCTGGCCGTGACGCTCTGCCGGAACGCGGACAACGAATTCGATCCACGGCACCCCTTCCTGGTGGCCGTGGCCGCAGATCCTGTGCTGTCCGACGTGAAGCTCATCTCCGAACCCTGGGATGTCGGCTATGGCGGCTGGCAGACGGGACGCTTCCCCGGCGGCTGGGTTGACTGGAACGACCACTTCCGGGACGGTGTCCGCTCCTTCTGGCTCGCCGACCGCGCGGCCATCGAGTCCGGCGGCCAAGGCGGCTCCGTGGCACGGCTTGCGGATGCCCTGTCCGGCTCGGCCGGGCTGTTCCAGGCATCCGGCCGTTCCAGGCTTGCGTCGCTCAACCTCATCACCGCGCACGACGGCTTCACCCTGAACGACCTCGTATCCTACGACCGCAAGCACAACGAGGCCAACGGCGAGCAGAACCGGGACGGGCACGGGGACAACCGCAGCTACAACCACGGTTTCGAAGGCCCCACCGAGGATGAGGACATCCTGGCCCAGCGGGCACAGTCCCGGCGCAACCTCATGGCGTCGATGATGATTTCGCTGGGCGTGCCCATGATCACCGGCGGCGACGAGCTGGCACGCACCCAGCAGGGCAACAACAACGCCTACTGCCAGGACAACCCCTTGGCCTGGATTGACTGGACGCGCACGCCGGAATCCCACGAGATGCTCCGCAGCACCAAACGCTACGTCCGCCTGCGCAAGGAATTCCTGGCCAGCCAGCCGCACGATTTTCCGGCCCGGGATGAGCAGTCCTACCTGTACTGGTTCGACCAGGCCGGGCAGCCCATGTCCATGGACGGGTGGAATGATCCCCGGCACCGGGTGATGCAGCTCCTGCTCGGCTCGGACGACGGCACGCTGGCGGGCCTCGTGGTGGTCAACGGCAGCAATTCCGACGTCAAGATCACCCTCCCCGACGTGACCAACGACGACGGCACGCCGCGCCGGATGTTCGAACTCCGGCTGACCACCTCGCCGCTGCACGAGCTTCGCCAAGGCGGCCGGGTGGCCTCCGGCGAGACGGACCTGGTCGAGGCAAACTCGATCAATATTTACCGCACGTAGCTGCGGAGGGGACACAAATGCGCAACCGCTCTGTCGTTGCCCTGCTGCTGGCCGGGCTGCTGGCCGTCGCCCTGCTCGCTTCCGGCGGCACCGGGCTCCTTGAGTCCCTGACGGGAAGCCCGACGCCGGCAGTGAGCTCCAGCGGAGCACCTGTTCCGGAGGCTCCCGTGCCGCGGTCCGGCGGAGGTACCACGGCCAGCTGCAGTTCCCGCGAATCCCTCCGGGCTTCCCGCGATCAGCGAGTCGGCCCTCCCGGCGGAAGCACGCAGGACCCTCGCCCTGATCCGTGCCGGCGGGCCCTACTCGTACAGCCAGGACGACAAGACGTTCGGCAACTTTGAGCGCATCCTGCCCCGGCAGGGTTCAGGCTATTACCGGGAGTACACCGTACCCACCCCGGGGGAATCGGACCGGGGAGCCCGCCGGATCGTCACCGGCGCCGGGGGAGAGAAGTACTACACGCAGGACCATTACGACTCGTTCAAATTCATCGCAGAAGGCAGCTGAACACCGGTATGAAAATCTACTCCGCCGATACCTGGACCATGGAAGAACTGCAGGAACAGGTGGCCGATGCCGGCCGCCGCGTCCTGGTGGTGCCCGCCGCGGACAGCAAACGGGCGGTCCTCGAAACCTTCGGCGAGGTCCTGTCCTTCCCTGAGCACTACGGCGTGAACCTGGACGCACTGAACGATTCACTCCACGATTTCGCGGACAGCATCAGCGACAACGGCAACGCCCCGGTCACGCTCCTCTGGCAGGTCGCCGCGGCATTCCGCGGCGACCGTTCCTTCGGGATTATCTGCGAGGTCCTCCAGGATGCCGAGAGCTACGCCGGCAACGACCTGACAGTCACCGCCATCCTCCTCTAACCAAGTCGTCAACCGCCGCGTCTGGTTGCCACAAACGAACGCCGGATGTCTGGAACTGGCTCAGGCGTTGACGATCAGCCCCAGTTCAGCCTTTGACGCCAGCGCCTCGTGCCGGGGCAGGACACGGACGGTGTAGCCGAACGGGCCGGAGCGGTCAATGCTCAGGGAGCCGCTGAACAGGTGGCGGCCGCCGCCCAGGTCCTCCTTGGCCTGCAGCTCCATCAGGGTCACGTCCGACAGGGTGTCGCTTTCCTCGGCGCGGCCGTAGGCCACCTCCACCGAGACGTCATCCGGGTGTCAGGGTGTGCAGCGCGACGTAGGCGTTCACCTGCATGGTGTCCCCGATCTGCGGATCCTCGGAAACTCCCACGGAGTCCACGTGCTCCACATGCAGCAGCGGCCAGGCAGCACGCACCTGGGCCGTCCAGGCTGCCAGGGCCCGGGCCTGCGTGTAGGAGTTGGCCACGGCCCGGCGTCCTGCTTCGGCCGCCGGCCGGTAGAGGACATTGACGTAGTCATGCAACATTCGTTCGGCGGAAACGGCCGGACCGAGGTGGGACAGCGTGTGCTTGATCATGGACACCCAGTGCGTGGGTACCTTCTCCGCTTCCGGTGCTCGAGGGGCCGGCCGCTCCGGCGCTGCTGGACACCGTGTTGCCGTAGAAGCGCGGCGCCACCTGCGTTTCCAGGAGTTCGTACAGCGCCGCCGCCTCGATGTCGTCACGCTCCTCGGGGGACGCATCATTGTTGGCGGTGGGGATCGCCCAGCCGTTCTCGCCGTCGTACATCTCATCCCACCAGCCGTCCATCACCGAGAGGTTCAGCGAACCGTTGATGGCGGCCTTCATGCCCGACGTGCCGCAGGCCTCCAAGGGACGCAGCGGGTTGTTGAGCCACACGTCGCAGCCCGGGAAGAGTGTCCTGGCCATGGCGATGTCGTAATTCGGCAGGAAGGCAATCCGGTGGCGGACTTCGGGGTCATCCGTGAAGCGGACCAGGTCCTGGATCATCTTCTTGCCGGCGTCGTCGGCGGGGTGGGATTTTCCGGCGATCACCAGCTGGATGGGGTGTTCCGGGTGCAGCAGCAGTGCCTTGAGCCGGTCCGGCTCGCGCAGCATCAGGGTGAGCCGCTTGTACGTGGGGACGCGGCGGGCGAAGCCGATGGTCAGCACATCGGGGTCCAGCACGCTGTCCGTCCAGGCGAGCTCGGCGTCGGCCGCACCGCGCTTTTTCCAGGACGGCCCTGAGCCGGCGGCGGACGTCGTCCACCAGGGCGGAACGCATTGCCCGGCGCAGCGCCCAGACGTCGGCGTCGCTGACGTTGTAGGCCAGGTCCCAGCGGCCGTTGGCTTCGGCCTCGGGCCCGAACTGTTCCCGGGCGAGCTGGGCGATGCGCCCGTCCACCCAGGTGGGCACGTGCACGCCGTTGGTGACGGAGGTGATGGGCACCTCGGAGTGGTCAAAGCCCGGCCACAGCGCCGAGAACATCCCGCGCGAAACTTCGCCGTGCAGCTTGGCCACGCCGTTGGCCCGCTGGGCCAGCCGGAGTCCCATGACCGCCATGTTGAAGACTGACGGGTTGCCGTCGGCGTAGTTTTCCCGGCCAAGCTCCAGGATCCGGTCCACCGGCACGGCGGGCGCCAGCCCGGCCTGGAAGAAGTGCTGGATCTGGGAAATCTCAAAACGGTCGATGCCGGCCGGTACCGGGGTGTGGGTGGTGAACACGGTGGACGCGCGGCCGGCGGCAAGGGCCTCGTCGAAGGTCAGGGCCGCTTCCCCGGCCATCAGCTCCTGGATCCGTTCGATCCCCAGGAAGCCGGCGTGGCCCTCATTGGTGTGGAACACCTCGGGAGCCGGGGTCCCGGTGAGCTGCTGGTAGGCGCGCAGTGCCTTGACACCGCCCATGCCCAGCAGGAGTTCCTGCTGCAGCCGGTGGTCACCGCCGCCGCCGTAGAGCCGGTCGGTGACGCCGCGGGCGGCGTCGTCGTTGCCCGGAACGTTGGAATCCAGAAGCAGCAGGGGAACACGTCCGACGTCGGCACGCCAGATGTGTGCCAGAAGCCGCCTGCCGTTGGGCAGCGGCAGGGCGATCTGCAGGGGCCGGCCGTTGCCGTCGGCGGACGGTTCCCGGAGCAGGGTCAGGGGAAGGCCGTCCGGGTCCAGGACCGGATACGTTTCCTGCTGCCAGGCGTCCCGGGAGAGGGACTGCTTGAAGTAGCCGGCCTGGTACAGGAGTCCAACGCCGATCAGGGGCACGCCCAGGTCCGACGCTGCCTTCAGGTGGTCACCGGCCAGGATGCCAAGGCCGCCGGAGTACTGCGGCAGGACCTCGGTGATGCCAAATTCGGGGGAGAAGTACGCGATGGCGGCCGGCGCGTCGGCGCCCAGGCCCTGGTACCAGCGCGGCTGCTCAAGGTACCGGTCGAGGTCCTCGGCGGCGGCCCGGACGCGTTCCACCACGGACTGGTCCGCGGCCAGCGCCTGGAACTCCTCGCGGCTGACCCGGCCCAGGAAGCTGACGGGATCCTGCCCGCTTTCCTCCCATTTCCTGGGGTTCAGGCTGGCGAAAAGTTCCCGGGTGGGCCGGTGCCAGGACCAGCGCAGGTTGGTCGCCAACCGGACCAGGGGCCTGATCGGCTCGGGGAGGACAGTTCTGACGGTAAATCTGCGGATTGCCTTCACCTGCGTCACACTAACCGACAACATCAACGTCTGGAACCGCTATGGCTTTCTTTTAGGTAAATGACAGGGGGCATCGCGGAAAAGTCGAATCGTGTTGTCAAAAAACACCGCAGGCTTAGCAATCTGGATCATTTCTCGCTAACGTCGAGCATGTGACGACTAACTCAGGAACCACCGCCGCCTCCAAGAAAAAGCCCAAAGGCAAAATCACCGACGGCCTCAGGTTTGGCCGTTTTCCGATCACCGCCGTGCAGCCTGTGGTTGAGGGTGGAAAATACCCTGCCAAGGCATTGCCGGGCGAGGGAATCGTGGTCGGTGCCACCGCTTTCCGGGAGGGCCACGACCAACTCGGCGTCAGCGCCGTCCTCCTGGATCCCCGCGGGAAGGAACGCCAGCGCGTCCGGCTGGCGCCGCCCAGGGGGGAACGCGGCCTCGGAACGGACCGCTGGGAAGGCATCCTCACGCCGTCGGCCGTTGGAAACTGGACCTTTTTCATCGAGGCCTGGCACGACCGCTACGGAACCTGGCACCACAACGCCGAGGTCAAGGTGGCCGCAGGCATCGACGTGGAGCTGATGCTCGCCGAAGGCGAGGCACTGCTGTCAGAAGCGGCCGACGACGTCTCCCGCAGTGCGTCGGACCGGCGCACCCTGCGCATGGCGGCGTCCATTCTGGGCAACGCATCCCTCACCGAGGAAGAACGCCTCGCTGGCGGGTTCAGTGCTGACGTGGCCGCCGTGGTGGACCGCCAGCCGATCCGTGAACTGGTCACGGTGTCCGAGCAGTTCCCGCTGCTGGTGGAGCGCGATCTCGCCGGCCGCGGAGCCTGGTACGAATTCTTCCCCCGCTCCGAAGGCGCCGTCCGCGACCACACCACCGGGGCATGGACTTCGGGTAACTTCCGGACGGCAGCAAAGCGGCTGGACGCGGTGGCCGCCATGGGCTTCGACGTGCTCTACATGCCGCCGATCCACCCCATCGGCGTGCAGCACCGCAAGGGTCCGAACAACACCCTGATCGCCGGCCCGCACGATCCCGGCTCGCCATGGGCCATCGGCGCCAAGGAGGGCGGCCACGACGCCATCCACCCGGACCTTGGCACCTTCGAGGACTTCGACGCCTTTGTGGCCCGGGCCAACGAACTGGGACTGGAAGTCGCCCTGGACCTGGCGCTGCAGGCTGCGCCGGACCACCCCTGGGTGGAATCCCACCCCGAATGGTTCACCACCCGGGTGGACGGCAGCATCGCCTACGCGGAAAACCCGCCAAAGAAATACCAGGATATTTTCCCGCTGAATTTCGACAATGATCCCGAAGGGCTGTCCAAGGAAATCCTGCGGGTGGTCCAGCTGTGGGTCAGCCACGGCGTCAAGATCTTCCGGGTGGATAATCCGCACACCAAACCGGTGTGGTTCTGGGAATGGCTCATTGCGCAGGTCAACAAAAAGACTCCCGGCGTGGTGTTCCTTGCCGAGGCATTTACCCGCCCCGCAATGATGCACGCCCTGGGCCGGGCCGGATTCCAGCAGTCCTACACCTACTTCACGTGGCGGAACACGAAGAAGGAACTGGAAACCTATTTCGCGGAGGTCAGCCACGAATCGCCGGCATTCTTCCGGCCCGAACTTCTTCGTCAACACCCCGGACATCCTCACGGAATACCTCCAGTTCGGCGGCCCGGCAGCGTTCAAGATCCGTGCTGCACTGGCCTCCACCGCCAGCCCGCTGTGGGGCGTGTACGCCGGCTTCGAGCTCTACGAGCACGTAGCCCGCCCCGGAGCGGAAGAATACATCGACAACGAAAAGTTCGAATACAAGGCCCGTGACTGGGACGCCGCCGCCGAATCAGGCCGCACCCTGGCGCCGTACCTGACCAGGCTCAACAGCATCCGGCACGCGCACCCGGCGCTGCAGGACCTGCAGAACCTCACCGTCCACCACAGCTCGGACGACGCGACGGTGGTCTACTCCAAGCACAAGACCCTGCCGGACGGCACCAAGGACACCATCATTGTGGTGGTCAACGTGGATCCGCACGGCACCAGGGAAAGCACCGTATCGCTGGACCTGGCCGCACTGGAACTCGATCCCGAGGATTTGTTGCCCAACGGCGCCTTCCGGGTGGAGGACCTCATCACCGGTGAATCCTGGGAATGGGGCGAATACAACTACGTCCGCCTGGACGCGCACGTCGAACCCGCACACATTCTGAGCGTGAGGAGATTGCATCAGTGAGTTTTAATCCGCAGAGTTCCAGTCAGCATTTCACCCCCAAAAGCACGTTTGAGCTAAACGCCCCGGGCCTGGCACACGATCCTCTCTGGTATCGGAAGGCCGTGTTTTATGAAGTGCTCGTCAGGGCTTTTGCGGATGCAAACGGGGACGGCTCGGGCGACTTCTCGGGCCTGATCGACAGGCTTGACTACCTGCAGTGGCTGGGCGTGGACTGCCTCTGGCTTCCGCCGTTCTTCCAGTCGCCGCTGCGTGACGGCGGCTACGACATTTCGGACTACAACTCCGTTCTGGACGAGTTCGGTACCATCAGCGACTTCAAGCGGCTGGTGGCCGAGTCCCACGCCCGCGGCGTGCGCGTCATCATCGACCTGCCGCTGAACCACACCTCGGACCAGCACCCCTGGTTCCAGGAATCGCGCAAGGATCCCGACGGACCGTTCGGCGATTTCTACGTGTGGAGCGATACGGACGAGAAGTACCAGGACGCCCGCATCATCTTCGTGGACACGGAGGAGTCCAACTGGACCTTCGACCCCATCCGCCGGCAGTTCTTCTGGCACCGCTTCTTCAGCCACCAGCCTGACCTCAACTTTGAAAACCCCAGGGTCATCGAGGCGCTCTTTGATGTGGTGCGGTTCTGGCTGGACCAGGGCATCGACGGGTTCCGGGCCGACGCTATTCCCTACCTCTTCGAGGAAGAGGGGACCAACTGCGAAAACCTGCCGGCCACGCATGATTTCCTGCGCAAGCTGCGGGCCATGGTGGATGAAAGCTACCCGGGCCGCGTCATCATCGCCGAGGCCAACCAGCCGCCCAACGAGGTGGTGGAGTACTTCGGGACAGCAGAAGAACCTGAGTGCCACATGGCCTTCCACTTTCCCATCATGCCGCGGCTCTACTACGCCCTGCGCGACCAGAAGGCCGCGCCCATCATCGAGACGATGCATGACACCCCCGAGATCCCGGAAGGGGCACAGTGGGGGACGTTCCTGCGCAACCACGATGAGCTGACCCTTGAGATGGTCACGGCGGACGAGCGCGCGGCCATGCTCGGCTGGTACGCCCCGGACCCGCGGATGCGCGCCAACATCGGGATCCGACGCCGCCTGGCGCCATTGCTGGACAATTCCCGGGCCGAGATCGAGCTGATCAATGCCCTCCTGCTGTCCCTGCCGGGCAGCCCGTTCCTGTACTACGGGGACGAGATCGGCATGGGGGACAACATCTGGCTTGAGGACCGCGACGCGGTGCGCACGCCCATGCAGTGGAACCCTGACCGGAACGCCGGATTCTCCAACGCCGATCCGGGCAAGCTCTACCTGCCCGTCATCCAGTCGCTGGTATACAACTACAACATGGCCAATGTGGAAGCCGAGGCGGCCCATTCCGGTTCCTTGCTCCGCTGGACCCGGCAGATCCTCAGCGTCCGCAAGAACCACCCGGCGTTCGGCCTGGGGGCGTTCAAGCACGTCGAGGCCGACCATGACGCCGTGGTGGCGTACCTCCGGGAACTCTCGGATGACAACACCGCGGGGTTGCCCGGCGAATCGATTCTGTGCGCGTTCAACCTTTCGCAGCATCCCGGTCGCCGCAAAACTGCGCATCCCGCAGTTCGCCGGCCGCGGTCTGCGGGACGTCTTCGGCGGCCAGCCTTTCCCCGGAATCGACGACGACGGATCGCTGACGCTGACCTTGGGCAGCCATGACTTCTTCTGGCTGCGGGTCCGGTCGGCGACGTCCAATCCGTCGTCCCCGTACACGCAGGCACTGCCCATCCTGTCCATCGAGAACTGACATGAACGAGCCCATTCTTACGCCCACGCTGGGTACCGCCCTGCGGGAATGGCTTCCGCGCCAGCGCTGGTTCCCCGTGAAATCAGCCGATTTTTCGCTGGAGCAGGCGGGCAGCCTGAGCCTCGAGGATCCGGCCGGGCAGGCGCGGCTGGAGGTCTTCCTGCTGGCCGTCTCCTCCAGGACGGCCGACGGCGGACAGCGGACCGATGTGGTCCAGGTTCCGCTGAGTTATCGCGATGTTCCGCTCGCCGGCGCCGAAAGCGCGCTGGTTGGCCGGGCGCCTGATGCCGGCATGGACTGGATTTACGACGCCGTGCATGATCCGTCCTTTGTGTCCGCCTGGCTGGAACTGATCCGGTCAGAGTCAGGCCCGCGCTCAGGTGCGGCGACCGGCCACCGGACGGCGTCGGACCACCGCCTGCCCACCGCCCACGGCATGGTCAAAGTGCTGTCCGGGGAGCAGTCCAACAGTTCCGTGATCGTCGACGACGGCGAGTCCGCGGCCATCGTGAAGTTCTTCCGGGTCCTTTCTGAAGGCGTCAACCCGGAAGTCGAAGTGGGTGCGGCGCTGACCGCAGAGGGTACCTCCGAGGTCCCCGCCACGCTGGGCTGGGTGCGCGGGGAATGGCAGGCGCCAGAGCCGAACCGGGCCGGTGAGCTTCCGGCCGGACCCCGTCCGGCGCAGGGGCGAGCTTGCGGTGGCCCATGAATTCCTCGCCGGCGGCCGCGACGCCTGGCGACTGGCCGTGGATGCCGCCCGGACGGGGGCCGATTTCACTGCCGAGGCACATGCCCTCGGCGCGGCTACGGCCACCGTCCACCGCAGGCTGGCCGACGCACTTGGCACATCGGTGGAGCCCGTGCCAGGCCAGGTCATTGCGCCCGGAGTAGCCCAGCGCGTCCGCGAGGCATGGGCGGAAGCCCGTTCCGCCGTCGGGCCCTATGACGAGGCGCTGCAGGCGCTGCTTGCCGGGCTCGACGGCGTACCGGCCGGACCGCTGCAGCGGATCCACGGCGATCTCCACCTTGGGCAGATCCTGCAGGTCCCCGGCCACGGCGGGGAGCCTGGCCGGTGGGCCATCCTGGATTTTGAGGGTGAACCCCTTCGGCCCATCGCCGAACGCAATTTCCCCGACGTTCCGCTGCGGGACGTGGTGGGCATGCTGCGCTCCTTCGACTACGCGGCCGGTGCGGCTGAACGGGAGTACCAGGGTGCGCGGGTTCCAGCATCCTGGGTGGATGATTGCGCAGACGCGTTCCTCGCCGGTTATGCGCGCGGTCACGCCCGGCACCATCGACCGCCGTTCGCCGCTCTTTGTGGCATTGTGGCTGGACAAGGCACTTTACGAAGTCGTTTATGAATTGCGGAACAGACCTGACTGGCTGGCCATTCCGACGAATGCGTCCAGGCGGCTCCTTAGCGTTAAAGGCTCCGGCGAACAGGCCGGCGCAGCATCGGAAGGTATCAACATGACAGGCTCAGCACCAACAGACAGGCCGAGTGTGCCGCTTCACGTGGACCCGGACACTTTGGGCCAGGTGGCAAACGGCGAACACCACGCGCCGCACTCGGTACTCGGTGCCCACCTGGACGACCACGGCCACGTCACCGTCAGGACGGTCAAGCACCTGGCGGAGGCCGTGAGCGTGGTGACCGCCGCCGGTTCCGTACCCATGACGCACGAGGACCATGGCGTCTGGGTGGCGGTCCTGGAACCGCTCCAGGCCGGCCACGTGCCGGATTACCGGCTGGAGGTTACCTACGCCGGGGCAGAACCCGTCACCGTGGACGAGCCCTACCGCTACCTGCCCACGGTGGGTGAAGTGGACCTGCACCTGATTGGTGAAGGCCGGCACGAGAAGCTCTGGGAAGTCCTGGGCGCCCACGTCCAGCACTACAAGTCCTCGCTGGGTGACGTCGACGGCGTGTCCTTCGCCGTGTGGGCCCCCAACGCCCAGGCCGTCCGGGTCAAGGGCGACTTCAACGCCTGGGACGGCCGCGAAAACTCGCTCCGCTCACTGGGATCCTCCGGCGTCTGGGAAGTCTTCGTCCCCGGCGTTTTAGCAGGGGCGTGCTACAAATTCGAGATCAAGACCAAGCACGGCAACTGGGTGGAAAAGGCCGACCCCCTGGCCTTCGGCACCGAGGTCCCGCCGCTGACCGCCTCCAGGGTGGTTGAGCCGTCCTACGCGTTCAAGGACGCCGAATGGATGGAGGCCCGCGCCCAGCGCGACCCGCACAATTCCCCCATGAGCGTCTACGAAGTCCACCTCGGCTCGTGGCGCCTTGGCCTGGGCTACCGCGAGCTCGCCAAGGAACTGGTGGACTACGTCAAGTGGCTCGGCTTCACCCACGTGGAGTTCATGCCCGTGGCCGAACACCCCTTCGGCGGCTCCTGGGGCTACCAGGTCACGTCCTACTTCGCGCCGACCTCGCGGTTTGGCCACCCGGACGAATTCCGGTTCCTGGTGGATTCCCTCCACCAGGCCGGCATCGGCGTGCTCCTGGACTGGGTCCCGGCGCACTTCCCGAAGGACGCCTGGGCGCTTGGCCCAGTTTGACGGCGAGGCGCTGTACGAGCACGCCGACCCGAACCTGGGGGAGCACCCCGACTGGGGCACGCTGATCTTCGACTTCGGCCGGACCGAAGTGCGGAACTTCCTGGTGGCCAACGCGCTGTACTGGCTCGACGAGTTCCACATCGACGGACTCCGGGTGGATGCGGTGGCCTCGATGCTGTACCTGGACTACTCGCGCGAAGACGGGCAGTGGTCACCCAACCGTTTCGGCGGCCGGGAAAACCTCGAGGCCATGTCCTTCCTGCAGGAAGTCAACGCCACCGTCTACAAGACCCACCCCGGCGCGGTGATGATCGCCGAGGAATCCACGGCTTTCCCCGGCGTGACCGCCCCGACGAGCCACGGCGGCCTGGGCTTCGGGCTGAAGTGGAACATGGGCTGGATGCACGACTCCCTCAAGTACGCCTCCGAGGACCCGGTCAACCGAAAGTGGCACCACGGCACGGTGACGTTCTCCATGGTCTACGCGTTCACTGAAAACTTCCTGCTCCCCATCAGCCATGACGAAGTAGTGCACGGCAAGGGGTCCATGCTCCGGAAGATGCCCGGTGACCGCTGGCAGCAGCTGGCCAACCTGCGCGCGTTCCTGGCGTACCAGTGGGCACACCCCGGTAAGCAGCTCATCTTCATGGGTACCGAGTTTGGCCAGGAAGCCGAATGGTCCGAACAGCACGGCCTGGACTGGTACTTGGCCGACATCCCGGCGCACAACGGGATTCAGCTCCTGACCAAGGACCTCAACGAGCTCTACAGCTCGACGCCGGCGCTGTACGCCCGGGACAACGAACCTGGCGGTTTCCAGTGGATCAACGGAGGAGACGCTGACCGCAACGTCCTGACCTTTATCCGCTGGGACAAGGACGGCAACCCGTTGGTCTGCGCCATCAACTTCTCCGGCGGCCCGCATGTGGGCTACACCCTGGGGGTTCCGGCGGCCGGAGGCTGGGTCGAGGTGCTCAATACCGACGCGGCGGCCTATGGCGGATCGGGTGTCCTGAACGCCGGGCCGCTGACTGCCACAGACGAAGGCCTTGACGGCCAGCCGGCAACGCTGACCGTCACGCTGCCGCCGCTGGGCGCGGCATACTTCAAGCCCGGTGCTCAGCGGCGGTAGGCAGCCGGCCGCTGGACAGCCAGCTGTGAAGCCGGTCTCTTAAACGCGCAGGAAAAAGCCCGGAATCCCTTGAGATTCCGGGCTTTTTCGTTGGATGATGGAGGGGTAGCAGGAGGCCGTCCGGGGGCTGGGTGGCCAACCCGGAAAAGTGGTGGTAGAGTTTATTTCCGCGCTGCTCCACGGAGTCAGACGGAAAAACCGACACGAAAGCCTCAGGCTGATGAAGGTCGCGGACGCCGGTTTGACAAGAGTGAGAGCAGCCGGTAAGTTTGAAAAGTTGCTCCGGAGCGATCCACGGCTGTTAGTGTTGTGGTGGTGCCGGGTGTGTCTGTTGTTTGAGAACTCAATAGTGTGCCAAGTTTGTTGATACCAATTTATTGTATTGAATTGGTTGAATTGGCCGGGTCTGCCACCCCGTGGTGTGGTCTGGTTTTTACAGCTGGTTTCAAATTTTGCAGCCTTCTTTCCCGTTATTTCCGGGGTTGTTGGTTGTGTTCGTTTTTGTTTTACTTCAACGGAGAGTTTGATCCTGGCTCAGGATGAACGCTGGCGGCGTGCTTAACACATGCAAGTCGAACGATGACCTCCAGCTTGCTGGGGGGATTAGTGGCGAACGGGTGAGTAACACGTGAGTAACCTGCCCTTAACTCTGGGATAAGCCTGGGAAACTGGGTCTAATACCGGATATGACTCCTCATCGCATGGTGGGGGGTGGAAAGCTTTTTGTGGTTTTGGATGGACTCGCGGCCTATCAGCTTGTTGGTGAGGTAATGGCTCACCAAGGCGACGACGGGTAGCCGGCCTGAGAGGGTGACCGGCCACACTGGGACTGAGACACGGCCCAGACTCCTACGGGAGGCAGCAGTGGGGAATATTGCACAATGGGCGAAAGCCTGATGCAGCGACGCCGCGTGAGGGATGACGGCCTTCGGGTTGTAAACCTCTTTCAGTAGGGAAGAAGCGAAAGTGACGGTACCTGCAGAAGAAGCGCCGGCTAACTACGTGCCAGCAGCCGCGGTAATACGTAGGGCGCAAGCGTTATCCGGAATTATTGGGCGTAAAGAGCTCGTAGGCGGTTTGTCGCGTCTGCCGTGAAAGTCCGGGGCTCAACTCCGGATCTGCGGTGGGTACGGGCAGACTAGAGTGATGTAGGGGAGACTGGAATTCCTGGTGTAGCGGTGAAATGCGCAGATATCAGGAGGAACACCGATGGCGAAGGCAGGTCTCTGGGCATTAACTGACGCTGAGGAGCGAAAGCATGGGGAGCGAACAGGATTAGATACCCTGGTAGTCCATGCCGTAAACGTTGGGCACTAGGTGTGGGGGACATTCCACGTTTTCCGCGCCGTAGCTAACGCATTAAGTGCCCCGCCTGGGGAGTACGGCCGCAAGGCTAAAACTCAAAGGAATTGACGGGGGCCCGCACAAGCGGCGGAGCATGCGGATTAATTCGATGCAACGCGAAGAACCTTACCAAGGCTTGACATGGACTGGAAATACCTGGAAACAGGTGCCCCGCTTGCGGTCGGTTCACAGGTGGTGCATGGTTGTCGTCAGCTCGTGTCGTGAGATGTTGGGTTAAGTCCCGCAACGAGCGCAACCCTCGTTCTATGTTGCCAGCGCGTGATGGCGGGGACTCATAGGAGACTGCCGGGGTCAACTCGGAGGAAGGTGGGGACGACGTCAAATCATCATGCCCCTTATGTCTTGGGCTTCACGCATGCTACAATGGCCGGTACAAAGGGTTGCGATACTGTGAGGTGGAGCTAATCCCAAAAAGCCGGTCTCAGTTCGGATTGGGGTCTGCAACTCGACCCCATGAAGTCGGAGTCGCTAGTAATCGCAGATCAGCAACGCTGCGGTGAATACGTTCCCGGGCCTTGTACACACCGCCCGTCAAGTCACGAAAGTTGGTAACACCCGAAGCCGGTGGCCTAACCCCTTGTGGGAGGGAGCTGTCGAAGGTGGGACTGGCGATTGGGACTAAGTCGTAACAAGGTAGCCGTACCGGAAGGTGCGGCTGGATCACCTCCTTTCTAAGGAGCACCTACAGATCACCGTGCCGCCATGTATGTGGTGTGGCGGGGTTGTCAGGAGTATATGCCCGTTGCGCAGACGCTAGTTCTGCGGCGGGTGCTCAAGGGTGGAATATCAACGAATAGCGGCCTGGTGGTTCTGCCGTTGCCTAGTACGGACTGTTCTCTTCGGAGTCGTTGTCCTGGAACGGTGCGGGTGCGGGTCTGGTGGTTTAGTGTTTGGCACACTGTTGGGTCCTGAGGCAACAGGGCCGGGGAGGGATGCATGGCTTGAGGGTTGTGGTGTCTTGTCCGGGTTTGTTTGTTTCTGGTTTCCTGGCTGCATCGATCGCTGTGCACCTTTTGGGGTTGTGTGTGGGGTGTGTGGTTTGGGGTTGTTGTTTGAGAACTACATAGTGGACGCGAGCATCTTTTATAAGAAGCAATTTCCAAGAATATGAACCTGGATCTGGCTGCGCTGTTGCTGTGGCCCTTTGGGGTTGTGGTGTGGGTGTGGTTGGTTTTCGTGGTTCTCTCGAAAATTAGTCTTTTTGATCTTTTGTGGTCAAGTTTTTAAGAGCACACGGTGGATGCCTTGGCATTAGGAGCCGAAGAAGGACGTAGGAATCTGCGATAAGCCTGGGGGAGTCGATAACCGGACTGTGATCCCAGGGTGTCCGAATGGGGAAACCCCGCCAGGGGAGCGAGCTGCCTGGTGACCCGCATCTGAACACATAGGGTGCGTGGAGGGAACGCGGGGAAGTGAAACATCTCAGTACCCGCAGGAAGAGAAAACAATAGTGATTCCGTTAGTAGTGGCGAGCGAACGCGGATCAGGCTAAACCGTTCCATGTGTGATAGCCGGCGGGCGTTGCATGGTCGGGGTTGTGGGACTTTCCGTATCAGTCTCTGCCGGGACAGTGGGGTGTGATGTGCAGGCATAGGTGAACGGTCTTGAAAGGCCGGCCAGAGAGGGTGTGAGCCCCGTAACCGAAATGTTTTGTGCCGCCTGGAGAGTATCCCAAGTAGCACGGGGCCCGAGAAATCCCGTGTGAATCTGTCAGGACCACCTGATAAGCCTAAATACTCCCTAATGACCGATAGCGGACCAGTACCGTGAGGGAAAGGTGAAAAGTACCCCGGGAGGGGAGTGAAACAGTACCTGAAACCGTGTGCTTACAATCCGTCGGAGCCAGTCTGATTCTGGTGACGGCGTGCCTTTTGAAGAATGAGCCTGCGAGTTAGTGTTACGTCGCGAGGTTAACCCGTGTGGGGAAGCCGTAGCGAAAGCGAGTCTGAATAGGGCGTTGCAGTGGCGTGATCTAGACCCGAAGCGAAGTGATCTACCCATGGCCAGGTTGAAGCGACGGTAAGACGTCGTGGAGGACCGAACCCACTTCAGTTGAAAATGGAGGGGATGAGCTGTGGGTAGGGGTGAAAGGCCAATCAAACTTCGTGATAGCTGGTTCTCCCCGAAATGCATTTAGGTGCAGCGTTGCGTGTTTCTTGCTGGAGGTAGAGCTACTGGATGGCTAATGGGCCCTACAAGGTTACTGACGTCAGCCAAACTCCGAATGCCGGTAAGTGAGAGCGCAGCAGTGAGACTGTGGGGGATAAGCTTCATAGTCGAGAGGGAAACAGCCCAGACCACCAACTAAGGCCCCTAAGCGTGTGCTAAGTGGGAAAGGATGTGGAGTTGCGAAGACAACCAGGAGGTTGGCTTAGAAGCAGCCATCCTTAAAAGAGTGCGTAATAGCTCACTGGTCAAGTGATTCCGCGCCGACAATGTAGCGGGGCTCAAGTACACCGCCGAAGTTGTGGATTTCAAATATTAGCCAAGCCGCCCCCTTGTGGGTTGGTTCAGGCGTTTGGAGTGGTAGGGGAGCGTCGTGTGGGCAGTGAAGTCGCGGTGTAAACCAGCGGTGGAGCCTACACGAGTGAGAATGCAGGCATGAGTAGCGAAAGACGGGTGAGAAACCCGTCCGCCGAATGATCAAGGGTTCCAGGGTCAAGCTAATCTGCCCTGGGTAAGTCGGGACCTAAGGCGAGGCCGACAGGCGTAGTCGATGGACAACGGGTTGATATTCCCGTACCGGCGAAAAACCGTCCATGTTGAACAGGGGATACTAACCGCCCGAGACCTGCCCGCCCGCCCTTGTGGTTGACGGGTTTTGGTGGAGCGCGGGACCTGATCCTGGGAGGCAAGCGTATTAACAGGTGTGACGCAGGAAGGTAGCCAAGCCGGGCGATGGTTGTCCCGGTCTAAGGATGTAGGGCGAACGGTAGGCAAATCCGCTGTTCATGATGCCTGAGATCTGATGGGACCCCCGTATGGGGGGATTTGGTGATCCTATGCTGCCGAGAAAAGCATCGACGCGAGGTTTTAGCCGCCCGTACCCCAAACCGACACAGGTGATCAGGTAGAGAATACTAAGGCGATCGAGAGAATTATGGTTAAGGAACTCGGCAAAATGCCCCCGTAACTTCGGGAGAAGGGGGGCCCCAACCTTGAACACCACACGCTGGTGGGAGGGGATCGGGGCCGCAGAGACCAGGGGGAAGCGACTGTTTACTAAAAACACAGGTCCGTGCGAAGTCGCAAGACGATGTATACGGACTGACTCCTGCCCGGTGCTGGAAGGTTAAGAGGACCGGTTAGCCGTTACGGGCGAAGCTGAGAATTTAAGCCCCAGTAAACGGCGGTGGTAACTATAACCATCCTAAGGTAGCGAAATTCCTTGTCGGGTAAGTTCCGACCTGCACGAATGGAGTAACGACTTCCCCGCTGTCTCAACCATAAACTCGGCGAAATTGCAGTACGAGTAAAGATGCTCGTTACGCGCAGCAGGACGGAAAGACCCCGAGACCTTTACTATAGTTTGGTATTGGTGTTCGGAGTGGCTTGTGTAGGATAGGTGGGAGACGTTGAAGCCCGGACGCCAGTTCGGGTGGAGTCATCGTTGAAATACCACTCTGGTCACTTTGGACATCTAACTTCGGCCCGTAATCCGGGTCAGGGACAGTGCCTGATGGGTAGTTTAACTGGGGCGGTTGCCTCCTAAAAAGTAACGGAGGCGCCCAAAGGTTCCCTCAGCCTGGTTGGCAATCAGGTGTCGAGTGTAAGTGCACAAGGGAGCTTGACTGTGAGAGAGACATCTCGAGCAGGGACGAAAGTCGGGACTAGTGATCCGGCGGTACATTGTGGAATGGCCGTCGCTCAACGGATAAAAGGTACCTCGGGGATAACAGGCTGATCTTGCCCAAGAGTCCATATCGACGGCATGGTTTGGCACCTCGATGTCGGCTCGTCGCATCCTGGGGCTGGAGTAGGTCCCAAGGGTTGGGCTGTTCGCCCATTAAAGCGGTACGCGAGCTGGGTTTAGAACGTCGTGAGACAGTTCGGTCCCTATCCGCTGCGCGCGCAGGAAATTTGAGAAGGGCTGTCCTTAGTACGAGAGGACCGGGACGGACGAACCTCTGGTGTGTCAGTTGTACTGCCAAGTGCACCGCTGATTAGCTACGTTCGGATGGGATAACCGCTGAAAGCATCTAAGCGGGAAGCTCGCTTCGAGATGAGATTTCCATACACCTTGTGTGTGAGAGGCCCCCAGCCAGACCACTGGGTTGATAGGCCGGATGTGGAAGCGAGGACTAACGACTCGTGAAGCTGACCGGTACTAATAGGCCGATAACTTACACCACACACCACCCCGTAAACGGATTCAAAAGGGGTTTACACCCAGGGGTGGTACAAAGAAACAAGACTGCTTGCGTCCACTATGTGGTTCCCAAACAACAAACCCGACTGTTGCACGGGAACAAAAAACACAACTGAATAACAACACCACACCTGCCACACCGCAGGACATGTTGTAACCACAGATTTCCCACCCCCCGGCCCAGGCCGGCGGGTGCGGAGCAAGGGTTACGGCGGTCATAGCGTGGGGGAAACGCCCGGTCCCATTCCGAACCCGGAAGCTAAGACCCACAGCGCCGATGGTACTGCACCCGGGAGGGTGTGGGAGAGTAGGTCACCGCCGGAACACCATTAAGGTCGAGACCCCCCAACACACACGTGTCGGGGGGTCTC
>CAVUHH010000006.1:0-263445 GCA_963741285.1 uncultured Actinomycetota bacterium | reverse complement strand
GTCCGCTGTGAGTGTGAACATTCCCACGACGGCGGTCTGCGGGCAGATGCATGTCATGCGCCGGTTGGGTCTCGCTTAGAATTGACTGAGATGTACGGACTTCGAAGCGCTTGATTTCGGGTTGCGTAGGACAACGAAACACGGAACGAGCGGCTGCGATTGCGCCAGTGGTCGGCTCATAAAGGAGGAATCCCCAATGGCTGAGCACAACGGCGGCAACCGCGGCGGAAATGACCGGGGACCATTCCGCGGCACAAACAATTCCGGCGGAGAACCGCGCGGCTTCCGTTCCCGGGACGACCGGAACTCGGAGGGTCCGAAGCGCCCCCCGGTGCCGGTGGCGACGACCGTAAGCCGTTCAGTGGTGGTGGTGAGCGGAAGCCTTACGGCGACCGGAGAACAAGCCCTTCGGTGATCGTCCGCGCCGTGAAGGTGATGGCGAACGCCGAGCTTCGGCGGGGTGAGCGTAAGCCCGTTCAGCGGTGGTGGTGAGCGTAAGCCGTTCGGTGACCGTCCGCGCGTAGGGTGAGCGGTGAGCGCGATTACGGCGACCGTGAGAAAGCCTTATGGTGACCGTCCGCGCCGCGAGGGTGACGGCGAACGCCGTAGCTTCGGCGGCCGGTGAGCGTAAGCCGTTCAGCGGTGGCGGTGAGCGTAAGCCGTTTGGCGACCGTGACCGTAAGCCTTTTGGTGAACGTCCCCGCGGCGAGCGTGACGGCGAGCGTAAGCCGTTTGGCGACCGTGACCGTAAGCCGTTCTGGTGACCGTCCGCGCGGCGAGCGTGAAGCCGTTTGGCGACCGTGACCGTAAGCCTTTTGGTGACCGGCGGTGACGCGCGAAGCCGAGCGTGGCGGCGAGCGTAAGCCTTACGGCGACCGGGACAACAAGCCCTACGGTGACCGTCCGCGCCGTGAAGGTGATGGCGAACGCCGCAGTTTCGGCGGCGGCGAGAACCGCAAGCCGTTCGGCGACCGGCAGGACCGGGCACCCCGCAGCTTCGACCGCGGCGACTCCGGACCCCGCCAGTTCGGCAGGGACCGTGCAGAAGACCGCCCGGCACGTGTTCCCAACGCCCGCGATCTTCGCAGCGCCAACCGTCCCGACCGCGAACGTTCCCCTGAGATCGATGAAGACGTCACGGGCAAGGAGCTCGACCGGGCCACCCAGCACCAGATCAAGACCCTGGAAGCGAAGAGCGCTGAATGGGTTGCCCGCCACCTGGTGATGGCCGGACGCCTGATTGATGAAGAGCCCGAGCTGGCCTTCCAGCACGCCCTGGCAGCCAGCCGTCGGGGCGGCCGGCTGGCGGCCGTCCGTGAAGCCGTGGGCCTGACCGCCTATGCGGCAGGACACTACGGCGAGGCACTGCGGGAGTTCCGCACGTACCGCCGGATCAGCGGCTCCAACGTCCACCTTCCCGTCATGGCGGACTGCGAACGCGGACTGGGCCGGCCGGACCGTGCACTGGACGTCGTGCGCTCCGAGGAAGCCAATGACCTTGACGCGCCGGGCAAGGCCGAGCTGGCGATCGTGGCAGCGGGAGCACGGACCGACCTTGGCCAGCTGGACGCCGCCGTCGCCGAACTTGAGATTCCGCAGCTGGACATCAACCGGGCCTTCTCCTACAGCCCCCGCCTGTTCCGTGCCTACGCCGACGCCCTGGCGGCTGTAGGCCGCAAGATGAAGCGGCAAAATGGCAGAAGCAGGCCGTAGTGGCTGAAAATGCCCTGGGCCTGGGTGTCGACGAGGAACCGGACATCGTGGACCTGGGCTGGGACGAGGAAGAGGAAGCCCGCGAGGAAGTCGCAGCGCCGCCGTTTGCTCGAGCGCGCTGCCGCGAGGCCCCGGAAGCCGCAGCCACGACTGCCTCTGCGGGTACCGCCGCCGCCACGGCTGCAGAGACCGCCGCGGAATCCCACCCGAGACCGCCGGCGTGGACGCCAGCATCGACGACCTGGAATCCGACTACTTTGAGTCCGATGACGCCGAGTCCGATGAGGATTCCGCCGAACCGGATGAGCTGGAATCTGACGAAGCTGCGGACGAAGACAGCGTCAGACCAGGACGATCCGGCCGACGGCGGGAACGATGACGACGAGCCACTCCGAGCGACAGGACAGCTAGCCCGCCATGACTGAAGTTTCCCTGATTTCCCTGTTCGACGCACTCCTGGCAGACCTGGACGGCGTGGTGTACGCAGGTCCGCACGCCATCCCCGGCGCCGTGGAGTCGCTGCAGCAGCTGGCCGGGCTGGACATTGGCCTCGGATATGTGACCAACAATGCCTCCCGCACGCCGGCGCAGGTGGCTGCGCACCTCCGTGAGCTGGGAGCACCGGCGGAAGACCACCAAGTGGTCAGTTCCTCGCAGGCCGCGGCCGAACTCCTGTCCTCGATGCTGCCTCCCGGAGCGCAAGTCCTGATCACCGGCAGCCCGGCGCTGGCGCAGGAAATCGAACTGGTGGGACTGACCCCGGTCAGCAGCCAGGACGAGGAACCGGTGGCCGTGGTCCAGGGGTTCAACCCCGGGATCGGCTGGAAGGACCTGGCCGAAGCCGCCTACGTGGTGGCTGCCGGTGCGCTCTGGGTGGCCACCAACACGGACATGTCCATTCCGCAGCCACGCGGGATGGCCCCGGGCAACGGCACCCTGGTGGCGGCCGTCTCGGCAGCCACCGGCCAGACGCCGCTCGTCGCGGGCAAACCGGAGGCCCCGCTCTTCCATGCCGCGGCCAAGCGACTGGCCGCTGACCGCCCGCTGGTGGTGGGCGACCGGCTGGACACGGACATCCTCGGCGGCAACAACGCCGGCTTTGCCACCGTGGCCGTGCTGACCGGCGTCGACACACAAAAACACCATCCTTGCTGCGCGTACTGCCGAACGCCCGGTCTACGTCATCAACGAGCTCAGTGACCTGCACCGCCCGTACCCCGCCGTAGAAAACGCCGACGGGACGTACCGCTGCGGAAACGCCTCCGCCCAGGTCAACGGTGACACTGTCAGCATCGAAGGCCGGGAGGACGACCTCGATGCGTGGCGGGCGGCCTGTGCCGCCTGGTGGGCTGCCGTGCCGGAAGCCGCCGAGGCCAGGGCGCCCAAACTCGAATGGCTCACTCAGTAGACTGGTCCAATGACTGAGCTGAACCACGAGCACCATCCCGAACCAGCCCAGCAAACCCCCGAATGGCCCGGGACCGCTGCGCAACGGATCAGCGATCCGGCCATTGCGGCCATCGTTGACGCCTTGGACGGCGTCCGCGGACAGGCCGGTCGCAGAGCATGAAGCTGTCTACGGTGAACTGCATGACGCCCTGCTCCAGGCGTTGAACGAAGACGCCCCCAACAACGGTGAAGGAGAGGCCTGAAGATGGCACGGCTTGACCAAGCCCTCGTTGCCCGCGGCCTGGCGAGGTCCCGGACCCACGCCGCCGCCCTGATCGCTGACGGCAAGGTGAGTTCGGCCGGGCAGGTCCTGTCCAAGGCGTCCCTGCAGGTGCCGGAGGACAAAGACCTGACGGTCGAACACACCGAAGAGGACAGCTACGTCAGCCGCGCCGGCCACAAACTGGCCGGGGCGCTGGACGCGTTTCCCGCCGTGACCGTCGCGGGCAAAAGGTGCCTGGACGCCGGCGCTTCCACCGGCGGCTTCACCGAGGTGCTCCTGCGGCGCGGTGCGGCACACGTTGTGGCGGTCGACGTCGGGCACGGCCAGCTGGTCCCGCAGCTCCGCGAGGATGCCCGGGTAGCCGTCCACGAGGGCCTCAACGTGCGGTACATGACGCCCGCGGACATCGGCGGGCAGGCCGAACTCACAGTGGCTGACCTCTCCTTCATTTCACTGACCCTGGTGGCCCATCCGCTGGCCATGTGCACGCAGCCCGGCGGTGACCTGGTGCTCATGGTGAAGCCGCAGTTCGAGATCGGCAAGGACCGCCTTGGCCGCACCGGTGTGGTGAATTCAGAGCGCGAACGCCGGATGGCCGTGGAAAAAGTCGCCAATGCAGCGCTCGACGCCGGACTGGACTTATGCGGCTTGGCGGCCAGTCCCCTGCCGGGCCAGGACGGAAACGTCGAATACTTCCTGTGGATAAAGCGCAGGATGACCCAAGACCTGCCTAAGATCGAAGAGCGCCACGCAGCCATTGACGGCTTGCTTGGCCGAATCTGGCCGAACCACTAGAAAGCGGAACTCGATGAGCAGGCGAGTACTTGTCCTTGCCCACACTGGCCGCGAGGAATCACTGAAGGCTGCCTGGGAAGCCTGCGCCCAGCTGTATGACGCAGGGATTGTCCCGGTGATGCAGGAATCCGAACTGGCGGACATGGAAAGATTCTTCGGTCAGCTCAACCAGCCCGTGGAGATCCTGCACGACCACGTGCTGCTGCCTGACGTGGAGCTTGTGATGGTCCTCGGTGGCGACGGCACCATCCTTCGCGCCGCTGAGCTGGTCCGCGAAGTCGACGTGCCGCTGCTGGGCGTCAACCTTGGCCACGTTGGTTTCCTCGCCGAGAGTGAGCGCGCCGACCTCGCCCAGACCGTGGAATGGATTGCCCGCCGCGCCTACACGGTGGAAGAGCGCATGACCATCGATGTCCAGGTCTGGGTCCGCGGCCAGAAGATCTGGCACACCTGGGCCCTTAATGAGGCTGCGATCGAAAAAGGAAACCGCGAACGCATGCTCGAGGTGGTCACCGAAGTCGACGAGCGCCCGCTGACGACATTCGGTTGCGACGGCGTGGTGCTTGCCACCCCGACAGGATCCACCGCCTATGCGTTCTCCGCCGGCGGACCTGTGGTCTGGCCCGAGGTCGAAGCCCTGCTGATTGTCCCCATCAGCGCCCACGCGCTGTTTGCCAAACCCCTGGTGGTATCGCCGGCGTCACGGCTGGCCGTGGAAGTCCTCTCCCGCAACGGTGCCCAGGGCGTGCTCTGGTGCGACGGCCGGCGCTCCGTGGATCTGCCGCCCGGCGCGCGCGTGGAAGTGACAAAGTCCGCCACCCCGGTCCGGCTCGCAAGGACGCATCCAGACGCCGTTTTCCGGCCGGCTGGTCCGCAAGTTCGAGCTCCCCATCCATGGCTGGCGCGGGCCCGTGCCACAGTCGGAGGAGATCCACACCGGACCCCTTCCGATCGTCCGGACGCTCCGGCCCATGCCGCCGCTTCAGGCCATGTCCGGCGAACAGCCAGACGATGACACCGATCCCGCGACCGCAAAGTGAACCATGCTTGAAGAACTGAGAATCCGCGATCTGGGCGTCATCACCGACGCCACCCTGCCGCTGGGCCCCGGGCTGAGCGTTGTCACCGGCGAAACCGGTGCGGGTAAAACGATGGTGGTCACCGCCGTCGGCCTCCTCCTGGGGGCAAGATCCGACGCCGGCGCCGTACGGAGCGGCGCGAAGAGCGCCACCGCGGAGGCCGTCCTGAAGCTCGACGCCGGGCACCCGGCGATTGCCCGCGCGGTTGAGGCGGGCGCCGATGTCGAGGAGTTCGACGGCGGCGCGGAACTCATCCTGGCCCGTCGCCTCGGAGCCGACGGGCGCAGCCGCGCCTTCCTGGGTGGGCGGGCCGCTCCCGTGGGGGTTCTCGCCGAGATCGGGGAAACCCTCGTGGTGGTCCACGGCCAGTCGGACCAGATCAGGCTGAAGGGCGCAGCAGCCCAGCGCGGTGCCCTGGACAAGTTTGCCGGTGACGCCCTGGCGGGACCGCTGGGCACTTACCAGGCGCTCTACAGCCACTGGAAAACCGTCCAGACGGAGCTGGAAACCCTCCGCAGCGCCGCACGGGACAGGCTCCGCGAAGCCGAGTCGCTGGAGATTGCGCTTGCCGAGATCGACGAGGTGGATCCGCAGCCGGGGGAGGACGAATCCCTCAAGGCGGAGGCCGTGAAGCTGGCCAACGTGGAGGAGCTCAGGATCGCGGCCAACACCGCGCACCAGGCGCTCATCGCGGAAGACTACGGCGACGAGGGCGACGCCACCACACTGGTGGACGCAGCGAAACGGACCCTCGAGCACGTGGCCGAACACGACGCCGAGCTCGGGGCAGCGGCGGCACGGCTTGCGGAAGTAGGCTTCCTGCTCAACGACATCGCCACTGAGCTGGCCAGCTACCAGGCAGGCCTGGACTCGGAAGGGCCGGAACGGCTCGCCGAGATCGAAGACCGGCGGGCCGACCTGGCCAAGCTGGTCCGCAAATACGCCCCCAGCATCGACGAAGTCCTGCAGTGGGCCGAGAACGCCCGGGTCCGCTTCGATGAACTGCAGGACGACTCCACCCGGATCGAGGCGCTGGACGCAGACGTCATCCGGACCGAAGCGGAGCTGCAGAAGCAGGCCGCCGCCATCAGCAAGATCCGGGCCAAGGCAGCCAAGGACCTCTCCGGCCGCGTCAGCGCCGAGCTGAAGGCACTGGCCATGGCCGATGCCACCCTCGTGATCAACCTCGAAAACGCCGGACAGCTGATGCCGCACGGCGCGGACGAGATCTCGTTCCTGCTCCAGCCGCACTCCGGGGCACCGGCCCGCCCGCTCGGCAAGGGCGCCTCCGGCGGTGAACTGTCCCGTGTGATGCTCGCCATCGAAGTGGTGCTCGCAGCAGTGGACCCGGTGCCTACGTTTGTGTTCGACGAAGTGGACGCCGGCGTCGGCGGGCGGGCCGCCGTCGAAATCGGCCGCCGGCTGGCCATGCTCGCCCGGCACGTCCAGGTCCTGGTGGTCACGCACCTGCCGCAGGTGGCGGCGTTCGCGGACCAGCACATCACCGTCACCAAAACCTCGGTCAGGGGAGCCGACGGCGGCACCGCCACCGGGTTTACTTCCAGTGATGTGCGGCTCCTCGACGGTGCCGAGCGCGTGAAGGAGCTCGCCCGGATGCTGGCTGGCCAGGAAGATTCCGAATCGGCGCAGGCCCACGCACAGGAGCTGCTCGACGACGCAAAGCTGCTGCCGCAGCGCGCCTAGCTGCGTCGGGGCAGGGCCGTGAGACGGCCGATGGTTCGGGCCATCATGGCGTGCACCACCAGGGGATGCAGGAGGCGCACCGGGACGAAGTACAGCCGCCCGCGCCAGCCCTTCAGGCGCACTGCCGTGGTGACACGCAACAGCCGGGCGCCGGCGTCGTAAGCAACTCCGCACCGGAAGTCCAGATGCGTGTCATCTGCGCTGATCAGCGCTTCCTCGCCGCGGACTTCAGAAACGGCAAACACCCCGGCCGGGGCCCTGCTGATCCCCGCCAGGCCAACCACTGCCTGCCGCAGCCCCATCAGGGCTTTCACCCAACCCGGCACGGACCGCAGCGAAAACAGCTCTTCGGCCCAGGCTCGCGGGTCCGCGGAGGTGCCCTCGGGAACTGGGAGGACAATCACATCCGCATAGTCCGGCCTCGGGATGGACTGCAGGGCCAGCGACCGGAAGACCGGGAAATTCCCCGCGTCCACGCCGCCGGCGGCGCTTGATGACTTGTCTTCGGGGTTCGGATCCTTGGCCACCCCTTGATCGTAAGGCTGTCCGCACTGCAGACTGGAGCATTTGGGGAACAGTTCCGGATCCGTGGAAGGTTCATTTGATGATAGGCTCGAATTCCGTGGTGCAGCGATCAAATTCCCGTGTAAATTCCCGGTTCCCGGGCTCGTCCAAGACGACCAAACACATCTTCGTAACCGGTGGTGTGGCGTCCTCGCTCGGTAAGGGACTGACGGCTTCGAGCCTCGGTCACCTGCTGCGGGCACGCGGCCTGTCTGTAACTATGCAGAAGCTCGATCCCTACCTGAACGTGGATCCGGGCACGATGAACCCCTTCCAGCACGGTGAAGTTTTCGTCACAGACGACGGCGCCGAGACGGACCTGGACATCGGACACTACGAGCGGTTCCTCGACGAAAACCTCGAAGGCTCGGCCAACGTGACCACCGGCCAGGTCTACTCCACCGTGATCGCCAAGGAACGCCGCGGCGAATACCTCGGAGACACCGTCCAGGTCATCCCGCACATCACCGACGAGATCAAGCGCCGCATGCGCCTGCCCGCCGAAGGCAAGAACGCCCCGGACGTCATCATCACCGAAATCGGCGGCACCGTAGGCGACATCGAATCGCAGCCTTTCCTCGAGTCGGCCCGCCAGGTCCGCCAGGACATCGGCCGCGGCAACGTCTTCTTCGTCCACGTCTCGCTGGTCCCCTACATCGGACCGTCGCAGGAACTGAAGACCAAGCCGACCCAGCACTCCGTGGCAGCCCTGCGCTCCATCGGCATCCAGCCGGAAGCAATCGTGATCCGCTCGGACCGCGAAATCCCCGAAGCAATGCGTGCCAAGATCGGCCGCATGTGCGATGTCGACATCGAAGCCGTCATCGGCTGCCCGGACGCCCCGAGCATCTATGACATCCCCAAGACACTTCACACGCAGGGGCTGGACTCCTACATCGTCCGCGCCCTGGACCTGCCGTTCCGCGATGTGGACTGGACCAGCTGGGACAAACTGCTCGAGGCAGTCCACAACCCGAAGCACCACGTCGAAATCGCCCTGGTGGGCAAATACATCGACCTCCCGGATGCCTACCTGTCCGTGACTGAAGCCCTGCGTGCCGGCGGCTTCGCCAACGACACCAAAGTCAAAATCCGCTGGGTTCCGTCGGATGAATGCGAAACCCATGAGGGCGCCGTGGCGTCCCTCGGTGGCGTGGACGCCATCTGCGTCCCCGGCGGATTCGGTATCCGCGGCCTCGAAGGAAAGCTGGGCGCACTGAAGTACGCCCGCGAGTCCAAGCTGCCTGTCCTGGGCCTGTGCCTGGGCCTGCAGTGCATGGTGATCGAGTATGCGCGCAACGTGGTGGGCCTCGAAGGCGCATCCTCCAGCGAGTTCGAGCCTGACTCCAAGTACCCGGTGATTGCCACCATGGAAGAGCAGCTGGACATCGTGGAAGGCAAGGGCGATCTGGGCGGCACCATGCGCCTTGGCCTGTACGAGGCAAAGCTCGACGAAGGCTCCGTTATCGCCGAGACCTACGGCAAGACCACTGTCAGCGAACGCCACCGCCACCGCTACGAGGTCAACAACAAGTACCGCGAGCAGATCGCTGCGGAGGGCCTGGTGTTCTCCGGAACGTCACCGGACGGCAAACTGGTGGAGTACGTTGAACTGCCCCGCGAGGTCCACCCGTACTACGTGGCAACCCAGGCCCACCCGGAACTGAGCTCGCGCCCCACCCGGCCCCACCCGCTGTTCAGCGGACTGATCAAGGCCGCCCTGGACCACCAGAACGCACAGAACGCACCGGCTGCCAAGCCGTCACGTACGGTTGCCGCAAAATAGAACCGAATAAGTAGAGGACGGCGCGATGCCCGGTACACCTGAAACAATCCCAGCTGCAGAGCAGGTTTCGGATGCACCGAGCCCGCGCCGTCTTCTGTCTACGGAGAAGGTCTATGAAGGCCGGATCTGGGACGTCGTAAGTGACAGCTTCCAGCTGAGTGAGACCGGCGAGGCCCTGACCCGCGACTACATCGACCACCCCGGCGCCGTCGCGGTGCTGCCGATGAACAACGCCGGCGAGGTTCTGCTCATCAGGCAGTACCGCCACCCCGTGGGCATGGACCTCTGGGAAATCCCGGCCGGCCTCCTGGACGTTGAAGGCGAAGACTTTGTCGTCGGTGCCGCCCGCGAACTGGCTGAAGAGGCTGACCTCGCGGCCGCGCGATGGAACGTCCTGGCGGACTTCTTCAATTCGCCCGGGTCATCCAGCGAGGCCATCAGGATCTACCTCGCCCGTGACCTCACGGAAGTACCCCACCACGACCGCCATGAGCGGACTGATGAGGAAGCGGAGATCGAATTCCACTGGATCGCCCTGGACGAAGCCGTGGCGGCTGTCCTGGGAGGGCGGCTGCACAACCCTTCCGCCGTCGTCGGGATCCTGGCCGCAGCAGCAGCGCGGGCGGACGGTTTTGCCGGACTGCGCCCCGCAGACGCACCCTGGCCCGCGCACCCCAGCCAGCGTTAATGACGGCCACTCCGTCAGCGGAAGCCGCCGCCCCCGAAGCCGCAGCGCCGCCTGTCCGCTCCCAGACCGCCGTCGACCGCGCCGTCACCGCGTATCTTCAGCACATGGGCGTCGAACGGGGTTTGGCAGCCAATACGCTCGCCGCGTACCGCCGCGACCTGGCACGGTACTCCCGGTACCTGGAGGCGCAGGGCTGCCTTGCTCCGGACCAGGTCACCCGCCATCATGTGACGGGGTTCGTGATGGCCCTCAACGACGGTTCCGACGGCGGCACGGCGCTGGGTGTCAGGTCCGCGGCCAGGACTGTGGTTGCCGTCCGGGGACTGCACAAATTCTGGGCCCTGGAAGGGCTCACGACGACCGATCCCGCCAGCGATGTCCACCCACCCATGCCGGGCAAACGGCTGCCCAAGGCCATCAGTGTGGATGAAGTCACGCGGATTCTCGAAGCCGCCGGCACTGATACGGCCACGGGACTGCGGGACCGCGCCCTGCTCGAATTCCTCTATTCCACCGGCGCCAGGATCAGCGAGGCCGTGGGCCTGGACGTGGACGACATTTCCCTGGAGGCCCCAGAGTCCGGGCCTGCAGTGGTCCGGCTGTTCGGCAAGGGGTCCAAGGAACGGCTCGTGCCGCTCGGCTCCTATGGCGCCCGGGCGCTGGACGCGTACCTGGTCCGGGGCCGCCCGCTGCTGGCGGCCAAAGGCAAGGGCACCCCGGCCCTGTTCCTGAACGCCCGGGGCGGAAGGATCAGCCGGCAAAGCGCCTGGACCATCCTGAAGGCGGCGGCAGACAAAGCCAACATCACCAAAGACGTTTCGCCGCACACCCTGCGGCACTCCTTCGCCACACACCTGCTGGAGGGTGGCGCGGATGTCCGGGTGGTGCAGGAACTTCTGGGCCATGCCTCCGTCACCACCACGCAGGTCTACACCCTGGTCACCGCGGATACCCTGCGGGAAATCTATGCCGCAGCCCACCCCCGCGCGCTGGGCTGAGCTCCGGGTCCGCCCTGATTCGTGGTCCGGCAAAGATATTTTTCCCTCCGTGTAAGAAACACGGCCCCGCGGGACACTTATGGTTAACACCAAGAACGTCCGGGACCAGGGGAACCACAATGTTGGCAGCCAGTGAACATGACTTTATCGATCTGCACACCCAGCATTTCACCCGCGTCTACAGCTACATTGCCTATCGCATCAATGACCTGCAGCGCGCCGAGGAACTGGCGGCCGACGTCTTCCGGATCGCCTGGGAAAAGCAGCTGGCCGAGCCGCCCGGCATAGGCTGGCTGCTCGCCACCGCCCGAAAAGTGCTGGGCAATGAGTACCGGGGCCGCCGTCGGCGCCTTGAACTCGTCGAACGCCTGAAAGACCAGAGCCGCAGCCAGGCTCAGGGATCCAACGATGACGAGAAGGCCGCAGTGGCCGAGGTCCTGCTGCGCCTCAGCGACAGGGACCGGGAGGTCCTCATGCTCAGCTACTGGGACGATCTGACCACGTCCGAACTGGCCCAGACGCTCGGGTGTTCCGCCTCTGCTGCCGCCGTCCGCCTTCACCGGGCACGCCGGGCCTTTGCCAACGTTGCCCCGCCACAACTGATGACTGAACGGAAGGGCTAGCCATGGACCGGATCGAACAGCTGATGAAGGACGCCAAGCCGCGCGTGCCGGCACCCCGGACCGCTTCGGCAGCCGCCGCCCGGTCGATCGCCTTCTCCGACGACCCCAACGTTGTACGGCTGTCCGGGCCAGTGGGGCCGCCACGCCGGACGGCTGTCCGGGTGGCAGTAGCCGCCCTCGCGGCTGCAGCCGTGGTGGGTGGCATCGTGGTGGCCGGCGGCATGCGTGGACCGGAGCTGGTACCCGCGCCGGCAGGCACCAGCGAAGCCACACCGGCACCGACGGCCACAGCTGAAGCCAAACCGACACCCACGCCCAGTCCCTCCGCTACCGGGCCCGCAGTCCCGAGCACCGCCGGGGTCCCGTGCACCGTGGCCAACATCGACCAGCTCATGCAGACCCAGGCGCCCGCCGTGAGGCCCATTCCCGAAAAGGAGCAGCACTACTACACCGTGCTTGGGTGCGCCGACGGGTGGTTGGCCTACTCGATTTCCGACGATGGCGTCAGGGACCTTCAGCTCGACGGGGGCAACGCCTGGTACCACATCGCCCGGCTGCAGAACGGCCGCTTCCTCTTCGATGTACAGGCGCCGTGGTCCACGGTATTCAGCTGGAAGTTCCAGGCGTTGAACAACGACGTCTCGCAGAACGGCCAGCGCGTGACTGCCCAGGAAGCGATGGACAAGGAATTTGCGCAGAAGGGGATCCCTGTGGAGCTTCGCACCCGGCTTGTGGGGGAGGGCCCGGTGGACGCAGGCTGAACGTGGAAATCCGCGGGGACGGTGGGACCTCAGGTCGGCGGCTATAGGGTTGAGGGCATGATGTTCACCCCTGTCACGCTGTGTTTCCTCACCCGGGAGTCCACCGGCGTGTCCCAGGTTCTGCTGGGAACGAAGAAGACCGGCTTTGGGCGAGGCAAGATCGTAGGACTCGGCGGGCATGTTGAGCCGGGGGAGACGGACCAGGAGGCTGCCTGCCGCGAAGTGCAGGAGGAAGCCGGTGTGGTGGTCCGTGAAGCGGACCTCCGCGATGCCGGTGTGGTGATCTTCGACTTTCCGGCCCGGCCCGAATGGAACATGACCACCCGCCTGTTTGTGGCGGAGCGGTGGGAGGGTGAGCCCTCCGAAAGCGCGGAGATCCGGCCGGAATGGTTCGACGTCGGGGCCTTGCCTGTGGAGCGGATGTGGCAGGACGCTGCGCACTGGCTGCCGCTGGCGCTGGGCGGGTCCTTGCTGCGGCTCACGGTGGTCCTGAACGATGACAATGAGACCGTCCGCGAAGTGCTGGACTACTCCACGCGCTGAAGCCGGCGCGCAAACGGCGGGCCGGTCACCTTTGCTGAGGTGACCGGCCCGCCGTCGCGCTTTTCTGGTAAACGATGAGGCCGGTGGGGATTACGGAACGTGCCGTTCCTCCGGTCCGTTGTATTCGCTCAGCGGCCGGATCAGCGAGTTCGAAGCCGCCTGTTCCATGATGTGCGCGGTCCAGCCGGTGATGCGGCTGGCCACGAACAGGGGAGTGAACATGGGAGTGTCGAAGCCCATGAGGTGGTAGGTGGGGCCGGCCGGGTAGTCGAGGTTCGGCTTGATGGCCTTGGCCTCGTCCATGGCCTGCTCGAGGCCGTTGTACAGTCCCAGCAGTTCGGGGCGGCCGTAGTGGGCGATCATCTTGTCCAGCGCGGCCTTCATGGTGGGGACGCGGGAGTCACCGTGCTTGTAGACGCGGTGGCCGAAGCCCATGACCTTTTTCTTCTGGGCCAGTGCATCCTCCATCCAGGCTTTTGCCCGGGCGGCGGCCTCGTCCAGGGACTCCTCGGGCCGGATGCCGATTTCGTCGAAGGTGTGCATCACGGCCTCGTTGGCGCCGCCGTGCAGCGGACCCTTGAGGGCGCCGATAGCAGCCGTCACGGCCGAATGAAGGTCAGCCAGGGTTGAGGTGACCACGCGGGCGGTGAACGTGGAGGCGTTGAAGGAATGCTCGGCGTAAAGGATCATCGAGACGTTGAAGGCATCCACAACCTCAGGTACGTGGTCTTCGCCGAAGGACATCCACAGGAAGTTTTCCGAGTAGCCCAGCTCATCCCGGGGTTCCACCAAGCTCCTGGCCGCGCCGGCGGCGCTGGTCGTAGGCGACCACTGCGGGCATGGCGGCGAAGAGATCCACGGCCTTGGCCATGTTGGCCTCGGGGGAGGAGTCCTCGGCCAGTTCGTGCCGGGCACCCATGACGGACGCCGCGGTCCGGCAGACGTCCATCGGGTGGGCGGTGGTGGGCAGTGTGTCGATGACCTGCTTCACCACGGGATCAAGCGCACGGCCGGCGCGCTCGCGGGCGGTGAATGCCGCCAGCTCGTCGGCGGTCGGCAGTTCGCCGTTCCAGAGCAGGTAGGCCACTTCCTCGAAGCTGCACCGGGCGGCGAGTTCCTGCACGGGGTAGCCGCGGTACAGCAGCGAGTTGGTGTCGGGGTTGACCTTGGAGACCGCGGTGTAGTCCACCACGACGCCGGCCAGGCCCTTCTTGATATCTTCAGCAGCCATGTTGAACTCCTTCGTTCTTTCGGGTTTCCCGGGTCCTAGCGGACGCCGGGAATCTGGAAGTTGAAAACGCCGGTATCGAATTGGTTGTAGGCCTCGTAGTCCACGAGGTCATAGAGACGCGCACGGGTGAGCATGTTCTCCACCTGTGCTTCCTGGGACCCTGTTGCCTTGATCGATTCCAGCGTACGCTCTGCAGCGCCCATGGCAATGCGCAGGAGCGTGACCGGGTAGATCACCATGTTGACGCCCACGGACTGCAGCTGGTCAACGGTGAACAGATCGCTCTTGCCGAACTCGGTCATGTTGGCCAGGACCGGCACGTCCACGGCGTCACGGATGGCCTGGAACTCGGACAGGTCCTTCATCGCTTCCGGGAAGATGGCGTCGGCGCCGGCCTCCACCAGGGCCCGTGCCCGCTCCTGGGCCGCTTCGATCCCCTCCACGGCCCGGATGTCGGTCCGGGCCATGATGAGGAAGTTCGGGTCCCGGCGCGCATCCGCTGCAGCACGGATGCGCTTGGTAGCGGTGTCCAGGTCCACCACGTTCTTGCCGTCCAGGTGGCCGCAGCGCTTGGGGTTGAACTGGTCTTCGATGTGGCAGCCGGCCAGGCCGGCGTTCTCGAGTTCCTGGATGCTGCGGGCCACGTTCATGGGCTCGCCGAATCCGGTGTCGGCGTCCACCAGGCAGGGCAGGTCAGTCATGCGGGCGATCTGCCCGGCCCGGGTGGCGACCTCGGTCAGGGTGGTCAGCCCGATGTCCGGCAGGCCAAGGTCGTTGGCCAGCACGGCACCGGAGATGTACACGCCGGCGAAGCCCTTTTCCTCAATCAGCCGCGCCGAGAGCGGGCTGAAGGCGCCGGGGAACTGCTGGATGGTGCCGGAGGCGAGCATCTCGCGCAGTGCGAGGCGCTTCTGCTCCGGGGTTGTCTTCGAGTACAGCATGGGTTCTCCCTGTCGGAGGTCGGAAAGCGGAGCCTAGAAAAGGCCGGCGGGAGCGTTGCTGAGGTCGATCACGCCGGGGGCGGCGGTGATGTTCAGCTGGTCCAGCTCGCCCGCGCCCAGGTCCGGAAGGCTTTCGGCGGCTGCGAGGAAACGTTCGATCTCCTCTTCGGCCACGAGACCGGCCGCCAGCGTGCGGAACTTGTTGATGTACTGCTGGCGGGCGAACGGCCGGGCGCCGAGCGGGTGGGCGTCGGCTACGGCGATCTCATCGGTGATGACCGTGCCGTCGTTCAGGGTGATTTCCACGGAGCCGCCGAAGGCCTTCTCGGCGATGTCCAGCGAGTGGTAGCGGCGGGTCCATTCCGGGTCTTCCTCGGTGGTGACCTTGTGCCACAGCTCCACGGTGTCGGCCCGGCCGGCACGCTCCGGGGCGTAGGAATCAACGTGGTGCCAGGAGCCGTCCTGCAGGGCAACGGTGAAGATGTACGGGATGGAGTGGTCCAGCGTTTCGCGGCTGGCTGTGGGGCTGTACTTCTGCGGATCGTTGGCGCCGGAACCGATCACGTAGTGCGTGTGGTGGCTCGTCTTGATCAGCACCGACTTCACGTTGGCGGGGTCGGTGGCCTCCGGGTGCTCCTTGTGCAGCTTGCGGGCCAGGTCGATCCAGGCCTGGGCCTGGTACTCGGCGGAGTGTTCCTTGGTGTACGTGTCCATGATGGCGCGCTTTGCCTCGCCGGCTTCGGGCAGCGGAACCTCGTAGGAAGCCTCGGGGCCATCCAGCATCCAGGCAATGACGCCGTCTTCGCCTTCGTAGATCGGCACCGGGGAGGTCTGGCCGCGCATGGAGCGGTCCACGGCCTCAACGGCCATCTTGCCGGCGAATGCCGGGGCGTGGGCCTTCCAGGTGGAGATTTCGCCCTTGCGGGACTGGCGGGTGGCGGTGGTGGTGTGCAGCGCCTGGCCAACGGACTGGAAGATGGTCTCGACGTCGAGGCCCAGGAGCGTGCCGATGCCGGCCGCGGCGGACGGGCCGAGGTGGGCCACGTGGTCGATCTTGTGCTTGTGCAGGCAGATGGCCTTGACCAGGTTGACCTGGATTTCGTAGCCGGTGGCGATGCCGCGGATCAGGTCCTTGCCGCTGGCTCCGACGTGCTGGGCGACGGCGAGGATCGGCGGGATGTTGTCCCCGGGATGCGAGTAGTCGGCCGCGAGGAAGGTGTCGTGGTAATCCAGTTCGCGGACGGCAACGCCGTTTGCCCAGGCTGCCCATTCGGGGGAGACGCGGTCCGTGATGCCAAAGACGCCGGCGCCCTTGCCGTTGGTGGTGGGTGCGTGGGTCAGGGCCTGGGCGCGGGCCGCGACGATGGGGGCGCGGTTCAGGGAGGCGATGGCAACCGATGCGTTGTCGATGACCCGGTTGATGACCATTTCGGTGACCTCCGGTGCCACCTCGACGGCGTCGGCGGCGACTTCTGCGATCTTGTGGGCCAGCTGGTCTTCACGGGCGAGGTTCTCTTCGCTCTTGTAGACACGGACGTGGTTGAGCTTAACCATGGTGCTCCTTATTAGGTGAGTGTGTGGCTTTGACGTGGGAAAGGCTGCGGTGCAGATGCAGGGTGGTTGCTGCTTCGGCGAGCCTGGGGTTACCGGCGGCGATGGCCTCGGCGATCGCGGCGTGTTCGGCCGCGGCCGCGTTCAGGCGGGGTGCGTCATCGGCAGCGAGGCGGCGGACGCGGACCAGATGGACCCGCAGGCTGCGCATCGCCTGGGCGAGGTAGGAGTTGGAGATGGCGGCATCGATCGCCTCATCGAGGCGGCCCACCAGTGCGTAGTACTCGTGCCGGGCGGGATCGTCCTGGCTGATCAGCTCGGGCGCCCGCAGGAGGTCGGCGTGCAGCCGCTCGAACACTGCGCGCTCGCCGCGTTCGGCGGCCAGTGCCGCCGCCTTGCCCTCCAACGTTTCGCGGAGCTCGAACATCTCGTCGATGTCGTCCAGGGAGATATCGGTGACGACGACGCCGCGGCCGCCTGCCGCCGTCGTGAGTCCTTCTGCGCTCAGCCGGCTGAGCGCCTCCCGGACGGGGGTGCGGGACACGCCGAGGCGTTCGGACTGTTCCACTTCGGCGAGGACGGTGCCAGGCGCGAGGCGCCATTCGATGATGTCTTCGCGAAGTGACGCATAGGCTTTGTCGCTGGCTCGCAAGGTTCCTCCCCTCATTCCGTGATTGATGCCAGTGTATACACAAATCGCATCCAGGCCCAAGCATTCCGGGCAAATCCCGAAAATTCGCACTCTATGTATACAAAAGCCTTGTTCGGAGCGCCCTCCCGGCATAGCATGGAGCGCAAGTATGTCAGAGTCGACAGGAGCACAGCAATGGCCAGCACGAACTATCGGGACACCTATGCACGGAGCCTGGAACAGCGGGAGGACTTCTGGCTGGAGGCGTCAAAGGCGGTGTCATGGACCAAGCCGCCCGTTGCCGCCCTGGATGACTCCGCAGCCCCGCTGTACCGCTGGTTTCCGGAGGCCACGCTCAACACGGCCTACAACGCCCTGGACCGCCACGTCGAAGCCGGCCGCGGGGACCAGGCCGCGCTCATCTACGACTCCGCAATGCTGGGAATCAAACGCAGCTATACCTACTCCGAACTGACCGGGCTGGTGGCCAGGTTCGCCGGTGTGCTGCGCTCGCAGGGTGTGGGCAAAGGGCGACCGGGTGGTCATCTACATGCCCATGATTCCCGAAGCCGCGATTGCCATGCTCGCGACGGCACGGTTGGGGGCAGTCCATTCGGTGGTGTTCGGCGGGTTCGCACCCAAGGAGCTGGCAGCCCGGATCGATGACGCCGGGCCCTCTGCCATTGTCACCGCTTCGGGCGGGATTGAACCGTCGCGGCATGTGGAGTATCTGCCTGCGGTGGCCGAAGCGCTCGCCCTGAGCGGCGCCGGCGCGCTGCCCGTCATCGTCAAGAGCCGCGAAGGCTTCGCGGCCTCGCTGGAGGACTTCCCGGGGTGGCTCGACTGGGACCAGGCCATGGAACGGGCTGCTCCGGCGGCCCCCGTGGACGTGGCCGCCACGGATCCGCTCTACATCCTCTACACCTCCGGCACCACCGGGACGCCCAAGGGTGTGGTGCGGGACAACGGCGGCCACGCCGTCGCGCTTTCCTGGACCATGGCGAACATCTACGACATCGGACCCGGCGACGTGATGTGGACAGCGTCCGACGTCGGCTGGGTGGTGGGCCACTCCTACATCGTTTATGGCCCGCTGCTGGCCGGTGCCACCACGCTTCTGTATGAGGGCAAGCCCGTGGGCACCCCCGACGCCGGCGCGTTCTGGCGTGTTGTCCAGGACCACAAGGTCAACGTGCTGTTCACCGCGCCCACCGCCCTGCGGGCGATCCGCAAGGCCGATCCCCAGGCCGCGGAGCTGGCCCGCTACGACATCTCCAGCCTGCGCACGCTGTTTGCGGCCGGTGAACGGCTCGACACGGAAACCTACCGCTGGGCAGGCGAGGTCCTGGGCGTCCCCGTGGTGGACCATTGGTGGCAGACCGAAACCGGCTGGGCCATTTGTGCCAACCCGCGCGGACTGGAGGATCTGCCCTTCAAGCCCGGTTCGCCCACCGTCCCCATGCCCGGCTTCGCGCTGAGCATCGTGGACGGCTCCGGCGCGCCGGTGGAACAGGGGGAGGAAGGCAACATTGTCCTCGGGCTGCCGCTGCCTCCGGGCACCCTGACCACGCTCTGGCAGAACGATGACCGCTATGTGTCCTCCTACCTGGCGGCCTTTGAAGGCAGCTACGCCACCGGCGACAGCGGCTACCGGGACGCCGACGGCTATGTCTTTGTCATGGGCCGCACCGACGACATCATCAACGTGGCCGGCCACCGGTTGTCCACCGGAGCGATCGAACAGGTCATCGCCAGCCACCCGGCCGTCGCAGAGTGCGCGGTGATCGGCGTGGCAGACCCCCTGAAGGGGCAGCGCGCCAGCGGCTACGTGGTGCTCAAGGCTGGAGTGGACAGCGACGAAACGGAGCTGGTCCGTGAGCTGGTTGCTCTGGTCCGGAAGGACATCGGGCCAGTGGCCGACTTCAAGCACGCCACAGTGGTGCAGGCCCTGCCCAAGACCAGGTCCGGGAAGATCCTGCGCAAGACCATGCGGCAAATTGCCGACGGCGACGAGTACGTTGTGCCCTCGACCATTGAGGACCCTGAGGTGATCGGGCAGTTGCTGGGTGTGCTCCGGCCGGACGGCGCCGCTTAGGGCCGTTTCCAGCCGTATTCGTTCTCCGGCCGGCCCGGCGTGCCGTAGCGCGGGGTGCGGGTGACGGTGCCGGCGTCGGCCAGGTATTCGAGGTAGCGGCGGGCCGTCACGCGGGACATGCCCAGCGCCGTCATGACCTCGGTGGCCGAAACCGCGTCCGAATGCTGCTTTCAGGTATTCCTTGACGGAGTCGAGTGTGGAGACGGACAGGCCTTTCGGCAGGGGCAGTTCCGACGGCGCCCGGAGGCTCGCGAATGCCTGGTCCACCTCGCTCTGGGATGCCCCGGTCCTGCCCGCCCCGGACTCCGGCGTGGCCAGTTGCTGCCGGAACAGCCGGTAGCTGGTGAGCTTGTCCGCGAACGTGGCGTAGGTGAAGGGCTTGATCAGGTACTGGACCACGCCGATGGCCACGGCGCTCCGGACGATCGCGACTTCCCGGACCGCCGTGATGGCGATGATGTCCGCCAGGATCCCTGCGGAGCGCATCCGCCGGGCAATGTCCAGGCCGTGCAGGTCCGGGAGGTTCATGTCCAGCAGGACAAGTTCCACCGGCTCGCCGGAGGCGGAGAGTTCCGTCAGGAGCCTGAGCGCGGACTGGCCGTCGGGGGCGGTTCCGGCCAGCGTGAACCCCGCCATCCTGCCCACGTAGGCTGCATGGGCGGCCGACGCCACCGGTTCGTCTTCCACCACGAGGACGCGGATATCACTCACTGGATTGCTCCTTTGTGTTGTGGTCGGTGGCCATGGCGGGCAGGAAGACACTGGAAGATGTGCCCCGTCCGTGCCGGTGATGGCCATCGTACCGTCCAGCCGCTGCACGGCCTGCTTGACGAGCGCCAGGCCGACGCCGCGGCCGAAAGGGCCGGCTTTCTTGGTGCTGAAGCCGTGCCGGAAGATGTGGTCCACGGCGGCCGGATCAACGCCCGGAGCCGGAATCCTGGACGGTGATGTCCAGCCCTTCGGCGTCGGACTCCACGCTCAGCTCCACCTCCTTCGGTGCGGCGCCTCCGGCAGCGGCGTCGATGGCGTTGTCCAGCAGGTTGCCGACGATGGTGACGAGGTCCTGGACGGCGAGGCCCTGCCACCGACGCCGCACCCTGGGTCCGCAGCGTCAGTTCTACGCCGCGTTCGTTGGCTTCGGCCGCTTTGCCCATGACCAGGGCGCTCAGTACCGGCTCGTCCAGCGGAGCTGACCATCTCGTCCGTCAGTTGCTGGCTGAGTTCGAGGTCCCGGGTGGCGAATTCCAGTGCCTCGGCGGTCCGGCCAAGTTCCAGCAGGGAAACCATGGTGTGCAGCCGGTTGGCGTGTTCGTGGGTCTGGGCCCGCAGCGCGTCCGACAGCGTCCGCATGGTTTCCAGTTCGCTGCCGAGGGACTCGATCTCCGTGCGGTCGCGGATCGTGGCCACGGTGCCGAAGACCGCCGGCCGCCGCTCGCCGGGGGAGTCCGGGCCCACTGCCGGGCCCTGGTTCACCACCACAATGCGGGGGCCGGTCAGGTGGATCTCGTCGTGGGCCTGTGCGGCCGGATTCAAAAAGGTCCTTCAGGCTTTCGGCCAGCGGAAGCTCGGCCAGGCACAGCGGCCGGGACGGGTCATCGCCGGAAGTGCGGCGGCTGCAGGCCCAGCAGGTCGGCTGCCTGGTCGTTGTACATCACCACCCGGCCCTTGGTGTCGATGAGGATGAGGCCCTCCCGGACGGAGTGGAGCACCGATTCGTAGTAGGCAAACAGCTGGGCCAGCTGCTCGGGCCCCCAGCCCCGGGTCACCCGGCGCAGGTAGCGGCCCAGCAGCCAGGAAGCCAGCGACCCGCCCACCAGCAGGGCCACCGCCGATGGCCAGCAGTGCCGGGAAGCCGGCCGGAAAACGCAACGTCCACGGTCCGGACGGTGACGCCGGCAGCAACCAGCGCCTTGACGTTGCCGGCCGGGTCCTTGACCGGAACAATCGTGCGCACCGACGGCCCCAGGGTGCCGGCCGTGACCTCCGTGAACACTTCACCGCGCAGGGCAGCGTCGATGGAGCCGATGTACGGCCTGCCGAGTTCCTCGTCGCGCGGATGCGTCCAGCGTGTCCGGTCCGGCGCCATGATGGTGAGGAAGTCCGCATCGGCCCCCGTCCATGACCTTCAGGGCATAGGGCTGCAGCGACGCCGACGGATCCGGTTGATCCGCGGCCTGCAGCACCAGGGGGTTGGCGGCCACCGCGGCGGCCACCCCCGTCATCCGCCGTCCGGCTTCGTCATAGGTGCGGTCCCGGGCATCGACGAAGGTGGCGGTGCCCACGATCGCGATGAAGGCCAGCACGATCAGCAGGTTGGCCACGAACAGCCTGCGGGCGATGCTCCAGCGGTGGATCATCAGTACCTCCTATGACCAATATGAACGCAACGGTGAGCTAAGTCACGGTGTGGCCAATGATGGATATCACACCGGACCGACGCGATGAGCCCAGAGATTGTGCCGCAGCGTCTACCAGATTATCCATAAGGAGACACATCATGGCTTCTCAACGAGGAGAGTCGCTCGGCACCGTGGAGACGCGGCGCAAGGGCCTGGACAAATCGCACTACCTTTACATCGCCGTCATTGCCGCCGTCATCCTGGGCGCCGTCGTCGGCCTGTTGTTCCCCGAGGTCGGCAAGTCACTGAAGCCGCTCGGCGACGGCTTCATCAAGCTCATCAAGATGATGATTGCACCGATCATCTTCTGCACCATCGTCCTGGGCATCGGCTCCATCGCCAAAGCCGCAACGGTCGGCAAGGTCGGCGGCCTGGCCCTGGGCTACTTCGTCGCCATGTCCACGTTTGCCTTGGGTATCGGCCTGGTGGTCGGCAACCTGATCCACCCGGGGGAAGGCCTGAACCTCACGCCGTACGATCCCTAACAAGAAGGCGGAAGTAGACAGCACCGTTGCCTTCCTCCTGGGCATCATCCCGGGCGACATTCCGGTTCTGCCCACGCTCTTCGCCGCCATCCTCGTAGGCTTTGCCCTCCAGAAGATGGGCCCGCAGGGCGCTCCTGTCCTCAAGGCCATCGGCCACGGCCAGGTGCTGGTATTCCGCATCCTCATCATGATCATGTGGCTTGCCCCGGTCGGAGCTTTCGGCGCCATCGCCGCCGTCGTCGGAGCCACCGGCTTCCAGGCGATCGTCAGCATGTTCACCCTGATGGCCGCTTTCTACATCACCTGCGCACTGTTCATCGTCATCATCCTGGGCGGCCTGCTCAAGGTGGTTACCGGCGTCAACATCTTCAAGCTCATGAAGTACCTGGCCCGCGAGTACCTCCTGATCTTCTCCACCTCCTCCTCCGAGGCAGCCCTTCCCCGCCTCATCGCCAAGCTGGAACACCTGGGGATCTCCAAGCCCGTCGTCGGCGTCACCGTCCCCACCGGCTACTCCTTCAACCTGGACGGCACGGCCATCTACCTGACCATGGCGTCCCTGTTCGTGGCCAACGCCATGGGCACGCCGCTGGATCTCGGAGCGCAGATTTCCCTGCTGATCTTCATGATCATTGCCTCCAAGGGTGCCGCCGGCGTCACCGGCGCCGGCCTGGCCACTCTGGCTGCCGGTCTCCAGGCGCACGCGCCCCAGCTGCTGGGCGGCGTGGGCATGATCGTTGGCATCGACCGCTTTATGTCCGAGGCCCGCGCACTGACCAACTTCACCGGCAACGCCGTTGCCACCGTGCTGATTGGGACCTGGGTCAAGGAGATCGACGGCAAGCAGGTCGGCGACGTCCTGTCCGGCCAGGCTCCCTTCGACGAGCAGACCATGATCGCAGGCCACGGCGAGCCGGCGCCAAGGGTCCCGAGGCCCAGCCCGCCCTGGCCAACGCCTAGCCAGAAGCCGAACCTTTGAACAAGGCGTGAGGCACATCAGGAACCGCCCGCGCAGCCCTGGCTGCACGGGCGGTTTCTGCGTCCGGACACCTAACCTTCGACCTCTACTAGAAGGTCAAGGCTCAGAAAGCGCGCAATGTCAAGTTCCGTCGAATACCGTGTCGGGGCCTGTAGCCTAGGTGAAAAGCAGGATCGGCGCTGGACCATCAGCGGCAGGAAAAATCACCGTCATCGAAAGTGTGGATAGATACGTGAGCAGCGAACAGGGTTCGGCAACTCTGGAAGGCACGGAACTCGATCTGGAAGACGCCGTGATGGGTCCCACCGGGCGCCCCCACCGCGAATTCCCTGAACCTGCGCCGCTGTCCTCCCACGGTCCCGCGCGCGTGATCGCCATGGTCAACCAAAAGGGCGGCGTCGGTAAAACCACGTCCACCATCAACCTGGCTGCGGCCCTCGCCGAATACGGCCGCAGGGTGCTGCTGGTTGACTTTGACCCCCAGGGCGCACTGTCTGCCGGCCTGGGCATTAATCCGCACGAACTGGACCTGACGGTTTACAACGTCCTGATGGACCGCAAAGTGGACATTCGCGACGCCATCCACCAGACCGGCGTCGAAAACGTCGACCTGCTGCCGGCCAACATCGACCTCTCTGCCGCCGAGGTTCAGCTGGTCAATGAGGTGGCCCGCGAGCAGGTGCTGGACAGGGCGCTGAAGAAGGTTGAGGACGACTACGACGTCGTCCTCATCGACTGCCAGCCCTCACTTGGACTGCTGACCGTCAACGCCCTGACTGCCGCGCATGGCGTGATCATTCCGCTGATCTGCGAGTTCTTTGCCCTCCGCGCGGTAGCCCTGCTGGTGGAGACCATCGACAAGGTCCAGGACCGCCTCAACCCCCGCCTGCAGGTGGACGGCGTCCTCGCCACGATGTACGACGCCCGCACGCTCCACAGCCGCGAAGTCATCGCCCGCCTGGTGGAAGCCTTTGGCGAGAAGGTCTTCGAGACCGTCATCAAGCGTTCCATCAAGTTCGCCGATGCCACTGTGGCAGCCGAACCGATCACCAGCTACGCCGGCAACCATATCGGAGCCGACGCCTACCGCCGCCTGGCCAAGGAACTGATTTCGCGCGGCGGCGCACCCTAGCCAGGCCGTGGCTGAGTCCAAGCCCGGCTTTGAGGTGCGGCTGGCCAACTTTACGGGTCCTTTTGACCTGCTGCTGGGCCTCATTGCCAAACATCAGCTGGATATTACCGAGGTGGCCATTGCCACTGTCACCGATGAGTTCATCAAGTACATCAGGAAGCTCCAGAAGCTGGGCGAGGAATGGGCGCTGGACGAAGCCAGTGAGTTCCTCGTCATCGCCGCCACGCTCCTGGACCTCAAGGCGGCACGGCTCCTGCCGGCCGGCGAGGTGGAGGACGACGAGGACATCGCACGGCTGGAGGCCCGCGACCTTCTGTTTGCCAGGCTGCTCCAGTACAAGGCGTTCAAGCAGGTGGCAGCGCTGATGGCCGGCACCCTGGAACTGGAGGCACAGCGGTTTCCGCGGCAGGTTGCCCTGGAGGAGCACTTCGCCGCGATGCTCCCGGAACTGGTGTGGAAGCACACGCCCCAACAGTTCGCGCGGCTGGCTGGAGCCGCACTGCAACCGAAAGAGCCAAAGCCCACCGAGGTGGGCCTGGCGCACCTGCACGGCAGTGCCGTCAGTGTGAGGGAACAGGCCGAGATCCTGGGCCTCCGGCTTCAGCTGGGAAGGCCGCTGTCCTTCCGGGCCCTGATCGCCGACGCCGACTCCACCCTGGTGGTGGTGGCCCGGTTCCTGGCGTTGCTGGAGATGTTCCGGGACAGGGCCGTGTCATTCGACCAGGTGTCGCCGTTGGGTGACCTGACCGTGCACTGGACCGCGGACGGCAGGGACTGGTCCACAGAAAACTTGAGCGAAGAATATGAGGAGCAACCGTGACTGAAGACTTTTCGGCCACATCCAGGGTGCCTGCGCCGGACGGCGCCGCACAGGAGGTTCCGGATGTCCACGCGCTTCCCGGGGGTGCGAAGGCCGCCCTCGAAGCGGTCCTGATGGTTCTTGACCAGCCGGCCACTGCCACTGAACTCGCCACGGGGCTCAACCTGACGGTCGCCGCCGTTGAGCAGTTGCTGGCGGAACTGCAGCGGGAGTATAGCGGCTATACTGTTAAAGCCCCGGACATGGACGATGCCAGCGTTGCTGGTTTCAGCTCCAGCCCCCGGGGTTTTGAATTGCGGAGCATCGCCGGTGGCTGGCGGATCTATTCCCGCGCAGACTTCGCCGACATTGTCGGGCCGGTTTGTGCTGGAGGGTCAGACGGCCAGGCTGACGCAGGCGGCACTGGAAACACTTGCTGTCATCGCGTATCGCCAGCCTGTCTCCAGGGCCAGGGTGTCCGCAATTCGAGGAGTCAATGTCGATTCTGTCGTACGGACATTGACCCAGCGCGGGCTGATCGAAGACTCGGGAAACGATCCCGAGTCGGGAGCCATCCTCTACCGGACTACATCGTATTTCCTGGAACGGATGGGAATCGGCTCCGTGGCGGAACTGCCTCAGCTCTCACCCCATCTTCCGGGGCTCGAGGGCATCGCGGAGTTCTACGACGCCGACAGGATGTAGGCGGGAAATCCCGCCTGCGCACAAGAGTATTCATAAGGGCAGATAAATTCTGCATGGCTGGCTAGGGTTGTTCTTGGACAACTTGCCGGTCAACATATCGAAGGACGGGTCATGACACAGGCGGGACGCCAGGGTTCACCACGTAACAGTTCAGGACGCAACAGTTCAGAACGCAATGCCGGACAAGGCGGCGCCAGCCGTAATCCGGCGCAGGGCGGCACAGGCCGTAACCCTGCGCAGGGCGGCAGCGGCCGCCCCAGCGCGGCGGGCGGCGGCTTCCGCGCCGGCGCCGGCAAGCGCAACGCCGGTTTCGGCGGCGGCGACCGCCCCTACAAGGCACCGAGGCCGCGCGAGGAGCCATTCGTTGATCCCGGCGACGCGCCGGCCTCGCCGGACGGCCGCGGGGACTCCGGCTGGAAGCCAGCCGCCCCCTCATCGCGGAAGCCTGCTGCCCGGAAGCCGGGCGCCAAAAAAGCGCCGGGAACTCCCGGGGCACTCAAGCCCAAGCCCCGTGCGGGCAAGCCGGGCGCAGCAGCCTCCCGTGCTTTTGGCAGCGAGCGTTTCGGCCAGAACCTTGGCCCCGTGCGCAAGCCTTCGCGCAAGCGCGGACCCCGCGGTGACGTTCCGCAGTCCGAAATGCACGACGCCGACGGCACCCGCCTGCAGAAGGTCATGGCCCAGGCCGGCGTGGCCTCACGCCGCGTCTGCGAGGAAATGATCGCCGAAGGCCGGGTAGAGGTTGACGGCCAGGTGGTTACCGAGCTTGGTGTCCGCGTGGACCCCAAGACCGCTGTCATCCATGTGGATGGCCTGCGCATCCAGCTGGACGAAAACCTCGTCTACATGGTCTTCAACAAGCCCAAGGGCGTCGTGTCCACCATGGAGGACCCCGACGGCCGTCCCTGCATCAGCGATTTTGTGCGGAAAACCCACCAGGGTGAACGCCTGTTCCACGTGGGCCGGCTTGGATGTCGCCACCGAGGGCCTGCTGCTGCTCACGAACGACGGCGAGCTGGCCAACCGGCTGACCCACCCGTCCTACGAGGTCCCCAAGACCTACCTGGTCCAGGTCCGTGGTCCGTTCCCGCAGGGGATCGGCGCCCAGCTCAAGGAAGGCGTGGAGCTCGAGGACGGCTTCGCCAACGTGGATTCGTTCAAGCTGGTTGACTCCACGCCGGGCCACGTGCTGATCGAAGTGATCCTGCACTCCGGCAAGAACCGGATTGTCCGGCGCCTGTTCGACGCCGTTGGCTTCCCGGTCCTGCGCCTGGTGCGCGTCAAGGTGGGCCCCATCGGCCTGGGCGACCAGCGCCAGGGCAGCATCCGCAACCTTGGCAAGCAGGAAGTCGGCCACCTGCTGGCATCCGTAGGGCTCTGAGGCATGTCCGCATTCCGCTCGCACGGGCGTGGACACCTTAACGGTCCCGTGGTGGTGTATGGCACCGGCCTGCTCGGTACCAGCATTGGGCTGGGCCTCCGGGGGCGCGGCGTGCCCGTGTTCCTTTCCGATCCGTCGCCCACCAACCAGGCAGTGGCCGTGGACATCGGTGCCGGCCAACCTTTGGAACATCTCGGGAACGAGGTGCCGGAGCTCGTGGTGGTGGCAGCACCGCCGGACGTGACCGCGGCCGTTGTGGCGCGGGCGCTGGCCGACTACCCCGATTCGGTGGTGGTGGACATCGCCAGCGTCAAAGCAGCCATCCTCGCTGAGTTGCAGGGCACCGGCGCGGACATTGCCCGTTACGTGGGCACGCACCCGATGGCTGGACGTGAAAAGTCCGGTCCGGTGGCGGCCCGCGGTGAGCTCTTCACGTCCATGCCGTGGGTGGTTTGCCCGAGTCCGGAGTCTTCCGCGGCCGCGGTGCAGACTGCGCGTTCCCTGGCCGCAGACCTCGGAGCGGTGGTTTCGCAGTTCACGGCCGACGAACACGATGCGGCCGTTGCACTGGTGTCGCATCTGCCCCAGATCATGTCATCCCTGCTGGCGAGCCGCCTGCAGGGGACACCGCTCCATGCGCTGTCCCTTGCCGGCAACGGCCTGCGGGATGTCACGCGGATCGCTGCCAGCGATCCCACCTTGTGGGTCCAGATCCTGGGCGGCAACGCGGGGAAGGTCGTGGAGATCCTCTACGGTGTCCGCGAGGACCTGAACCGGCTGATCGGGACCCTCGAGGATCCCTTGGCGTCCGGCGCCAGGCTGGACCTGGCCCAGCTGATCAGCGAAGGCAACGCCGGGCAGGCCCGCATCCCGGGCAAGCACGGCGGACCGCCGCAGGCCTACGCCTGGCTGACGGTCCTTGTGGACGACAGGCCGGGACAGATCGCCAAGCTCCTCACGGAAATCGGCGAGATCGGCGTCAACGTGGAAGACCTGAGGCTGGACCATTCCTCGGGGCAGAACGTGGGCATGGTGGAGCTTTCCGTGCTGCCCAACAAGCATGACCACCTGATCGAAGCACTTAACGACCGCGGATGGCGGGTACTGCAGTAATGACACAGGAACTTCTTGACACCGTGCCGGCGCTGCGCGTCGGCAGGCCTCTCGTGGTAGCCATCGACGGGCCCTCAGGCTCCGGCAAGTCCAGCGTCAGCAAGGAAGTGGCCCGCAGGTTGCATCTTGCCTACCTGGACACCGGCGCCATGTACCGGGCCCTGACCTGGTTCTGCGTCACCAGCGGAATCAACCTCAGTGACGCCGCCGCCGTGGAGCAGGCTGCCCGGGACCTCGTCCTGGACGTGAGCACCACACCGCTGGAGGAATACGTCCGCGTGGACGGGGCCGACGTCACGGATGCCATCCGGGAACCGGCCATTTCGTCGGCGGTCAGCGCGGTGGCCACAACCCTGGGCGCCCGTACCGAGCTGATCCGCCGGCAGCGTGCACTCATCGAAAAGCACCACCGCCGCATGGTGGTGGAAGGGCGGGACATTACTACCGTCGTCGCGCCCGGCGCCGAAGTCCGGATGCTGCTCACTGCCAGTGAGGAAGCACGGCTCCGGCGCCGGGGCATCCAACTGGGCGGCACCCAGAACGCGGAGCAGCTCGCCGCGCAGGTCACCCTGCGCGATGCGAAGGATTCCACGGTAGTGAACTTCACCCAGGCTGCCGATGGCGTGGTCACCCTGGATTCGTCGGACCTGGACTTCGCCGAAACAGTGGACGCCGCCCTGGTGATCGTCACGAAGGTCCTCAACCGTGACTGACGGCGCGCGGCTTCCTTCCGGTTTGACCATGACCTGGAGCCGGCCTGTCGGTTGGATCCTGGACCACATGGTGTACCGGACGTCCGTGACGGGAAAACAGAACGTCCCTACCGGCGGGCCGGTGATTTTTGCCGGCAACCACATCAGTTTCCTGGACGGCCCGGTGATGTTCGGGGCGTCCCCGCGGCCCATGCACATCCTGGTCAAGAAGGAGATGTTCAGGGGTTTCCTCGGCCGCGTCCTGCGGGCGTCCGGGCAACTTCCGGTGGACCGCTCCGGTGACCGCGCAGCGCTGCTGCTCAGCAAGGACGTGCTCGACGCCGGCCGTTGCGTTGGCATCCTCCCGGAAGGCACGCGGGGCAGCGGGCAGGCAACGGACATCAACAACGGGGTGGCCTGGCTGGCGCTGAACTCGGGGGCACCCGTGGTTCCGGTGGCCATCCTTGGTACACGCACGGGCGACGAACACCTCGATACCGTTCCCAGGCCGGGGCGTCGGTTCCACGTCAGCTTCGGCAACGCCCTGACCCTCAGCCGCAACCCCGGCGAAACGGGCCGTGCTTCAATGGACAGGGCGGGAATGGAAATCCGCGCTGCGCTGGCGGGGCATGTCCAAGAGACCATTCAACACAGTGGGCAGCCTTTGCCCCACGCGGATTTCCGCACGAATTTCACAGCAGTAGCCGGGACGCCGGCAGATGACCACTTAAGGAAAGTGCAATGAGCGATACGACTCAAACCTCCGGCCACTCCGGCGCCGGCGAAGACGAATACACGCCCACCGGCACGGACCAGGTGGCTGAGCGGCTGGCTGCCATTGACGACGACGAAGCGGAGCTCCGCGCTGCCTCGCTTCGCGCCGGCCTGGCGGACTACGACCTCGACGAGGACGACGCCGCCCTGCTGAGCGGGGACTACGACGACGAGGACTTCGACGGTCCGGTCAAACTGGATCCGGTCCTCGCCATCATTGGACGCCCCAACGTGGGCAAGTCCACGCTGGTGAACCGTATCCTGGGCCGCCGTGAAGCCGTGGTTGAAGATACCCCGGGCGTGACGCGTGACCGCGTGATGTACTCGGCGCACTGGAACGGGCGCAACTTCACCGTGGTGGACACCGGCGGCTGGGAGCACGATGCCCGCGGCATCCACGCCCGGGTGGCGGAGCAGGCCGAAATGGCCGTGGAACTTGCCGACGCCGTGCTGTTCGTGGTGGATTCCGCCGTGGGCGCCACCGCAACGGACGAGGGCGTGATGAAGATGCTCCGCCGCAGCAAGAAGCCGGTCATCATGGTGGCCAACAAGGTGGACGACTTCGCCCAGGAGGCGGACTCCGCCGCCCTGTGGGGCCTTGGCTTCGGTGAGCCGTACCCTGTCTCCGCACTCCATGGCCGCGGCGTTGCCGATCTCCTGGACCACGTGATGGACACTCTGCCGGAGTTCTCCACCATCGAGGGCCTGGAACGGTCCGGCGGCCCGCGCCGCATCGCGCTGATCGGCCGCCCCAATGTGGGCAAGTCCTCGCTGCTGAACAAGCTGGCAGGCTCCGAACGCGTTGTGGTGGACAATACGGCCGGCACCACCCGGGACCCGGTGGATGAGTTCATTGAACTCGGTGACCGCACGTGGCGCTTTGTGGACACCGCTGGCATCCGCCGCCGCCAGCACATGGCACAGGGTGCCGACTACTACGCCTCCCTCCGGACGCAGGCCGCGCTCGAAAAGGCGGAGGTCGCCGTCGTGCTCCTCGCCGTCGACGAGGTGCTCAGCGAGCAGGACGTCCGGATCCTGCAGCTGGCCATCGAGTCGGGCCGCGCCCTGGTCCTGGCGTTCAACAAGTGGGACCTGCTTGACGACGAACGCCGCACCTACCTGGAACGCGAAATTGAACAGGACCTGGCCCACGTGGCCTGGGCGCCCCGGGTCAACATTTCCGCGCTGACCGGTTGGCACAAGGACCGCCTGGTGCCTGCCCTGGACCTGGCGCTGGAGAACTGGGACAAGCGCATCGCCACCGGCAGGCTCAACGCCTTCCTCGGTGAGCTCGTAGCGGCGCACCCGCACCCGGTCCGTGGCGGAAAGCAGCCGCGCATCCTGTTCGGCACGCAGGCGTCCAGCCGGCCGCCGAAGTTCGTGCTGTTCACCACCGGATTCCTGGACCCGGGCTACCGCCGCTTCATCACCCGCAGGCTCCGCGAAACGTTCGGTTTCCAGGGCACGCCCATCGAGGTCAACATGCGCGTCCGCGAAAAGCGTGGCAAGAAGCGTTAATTACGACACACCGGAGGCGTGCAGGCGGCAAAGTGTCACTTGCACCCTCCGGAATCGTGTAAGCTTTTCAAGGTGGTTCGGCCGGACTGCTGAGTTGAAATCCTGGCTAACACTGGGAGTAAACGCAGCGGAGAACGGCGGGACTAACGGGCTGTAGCGCAGCTTGGTAGCGCACTTGACTGGGGGTCAAGGGGTCGCAGGTTCAAATCCTGTCAGCCCGACCAAAACAGAAGCGCCCCGGAGAATTTTCTCCGGGGCGCTTCTGTTTTGTGCCGCTTTTTCGGATTGTCGCCCAGCCGCTTCAGGAAGTTCCCAAGTTCAGGAAATTCTCCTACTTCAGGAACTTCGACGTCCGGCGGTCCGCCAATATTTTTCCGTGTGTCTGGCAGGTGGGGCAGTACTGCAAGGCAGTGTCGGCGAAGGACACCTCCCGGACGGTGTCGCCACATACCGGGCAGGCCTCGCCGGTCCGGGCATGAACCCGCATGTGGCTGCGCTTGACGTCCTTGAGCTCATTGGGCGGCTTGCCCACGGCCTCGGCCAGGGCCGTTCCCAGAATGTCGTGGATCGAGTCGTACAGGACCTGGACGGTATCGCGGTCCAGTGACTTGGCGATGGCAAAGGGGGAGATCCTGGCGGCATGCAGGATCTCGTCGCTGTAGGCGTTCCCGATCCCGGCAATCACGCTCTGGCTGCGCAGGAGGCCCTTGACCTGTTGGGAACTCGAGCCAAGGATCCGCGCCAGCGTGTCGGCGTCGAATTCTTCGCTGAACGGGTCCGGCCCGAGGGCCGCGATTCCCGGCACCTCGTGGGGGTCGCGTACCACGTAGACGGCCAGGCTCTTTTTGGTCCCGGCCTCGGTGAGGTCCATGCCGTGCCGGCCGTCGTCACCCGTAAACGCGAGCCGGGCGGCGATGTGGCCTTTGCCCAGCCGGAGCTGCGTGTCGGTTGGAGAATCGGTGAACCGGACCCAGCCGGCGCGGGCGAGGTGGAAGACGAAGGAGGGCCCACCCGTGTCGATGGAAATGAATTTACCGAACCGCCGAGCCCCGGCAATAGTGCTGCCCTCCAATGCTGTGTAGGGCGGATCTGCGGTCTTCAGTACGGCGAATGAGACGATTTGGACTTTCTGCACCATAGTTCCGCGCAGATGCTCGTCCAGGAATCCGGCCAGGCCTGCAACCTCGGGAAGCTCCGGCATGGCGCTACCTGCGGTCAGCCTGGCCGTCGGAATCGGCAGCCGCTGGGGGAGTGGCTTCTTCAGTCCCGCTGCCATCCGCTGCCTTCGATGCCAGGGAACGTTCGGCATCGGCCTTCTTGAACGCCTTCACCTTATTGCCGCGCTGCCTCCAGATCTTCCAGAGGACGACGCCAACGACAAAAATTACGACGGCGGCGATGGCAGCTATCTGCGTCCACAGCGGGAACCAGGTGGCCTCGGTGCCAAGGATCCGTTGGCCGTTGTGCGCGGCCTGGGAGGCGCCGAACATGATTCCCGCGGTCAGGAGGTTGGGCGTCGCCAGGGCCACCGCGGCAACCAGGATCACCAGCTTCCAGGGCCAGCTGACGGCTTTACGCGTTGCCTGCCACGCCACCACTAGAGGAACAAAGGTGAAAACGAACCCGTAGAACATTCCCACGAGGATCCCGGCGCCAAGGTTGCCTTGGACCTGGCCGCGGATGACGTTCGCCCACCACACCGGCAGGATGGCCGCCAGGGCAAAATAAGTAATGACAATTACCAGTAGCGCAACGCTGCCAAGGATGATCCGGGCAGCCCAATTTCCCTTTTTCCCGGGCGTTTCCTGTGCCGGTGATCTCATGCGTCCCATCATGTCAGAATCATCCTCGAACGCTTATGGACTTGTGCCTATACTTTCAGCGGCGGCTTGTTTTCCAGGCCCCGTTGACATTAGTGATTGACCCGATGAAAGGCCCCTGATGAGCAACATTCCCGAAGACCTGTCCTACACCGCCGAGCATGAGTGGGTAACCGCACCGAACGCCGACGGCGTGGTTCGGGTGGGCATCACAGATTTCGCCCAGGACGCACTCGGAGATGTTGTTTATGCCCAGATGCCTGAAGCCGGCAGCAAGGTGACGGCGAACGAAGTAGTGGGCGAGGTGGAATCCACCAAGAGCGTCAGCGACATCTACGCGCCGGTGAGCGGCGAAGTGGTTGCCCGTAACGAATCCCTCGACACCGATTCGGCGTTGATTAACACGGATCCTTACGGCGATGGCTGGCTGATCGAGATCAAACTCGCCGAAGCCGACGCCGTGGAATCTTTGCTCAGTGCATCGGAGTACGAACAGCAGGTAGGCTAAACATAACGGGTTCATCCGGTCCGGCCCACGGGCGTCTTCGCACGTCAGTGGCCGGATCGGGACCCCGGGTCGGATCTGTGCGGGGCAATCCGTCAGGGTAAATGTTGAATGCAGTCGTGTGAGCTGCAGCGAAAGAGGAGGAATCCATGGTTGGCCACAAAAAGGACCATGCCGAAGGCGATTACGGCAAAGGTGCGGCCAGGGCTTCGGAGACCACCTCGATTCATCTGACCCCCGTCACCGATGAACCCACCATCGCGCCGCCCAGGCTGTCCAGTGAGGAACGCTTGTCCGTAGAGGCGCTGCCTGCCGGTTCGGCGCTCCTGGTAGCCCACAGCGGACCGAATGCCGGCGCCCGCTTCCTGTTGGACACGGACACCACCACCGCCGGGCGCCACCCGGATGCCGACATCTTCCTCGATGACGTCACCGTCTCGCGGCGCCACGTCGAGTTCCGCCGCACTGCCCGGAGCTTTGAAGTGGTGGACACCGGCAGCCTCAACGGCACATACGTCAACCACGACCGCGTTGACAGCGTTGAGCTCAAATCCGGGAATGAAGTCCAGATCGGCAAGTTTCGCCTCACCTTCTACCTGAGCCCTGCCCGCGCAGCAGGCCGCGCCTGATTCCGGGGCACTTGCCTGTGGCAATGGCACAACCGGAACGCCGGGGGCCCCAAGTCCTGAACATCGGGGAAGTCCTCGCCCAGCTCAGCGGCGACTTTCCCGGCATGAGTGCGTCGAAAATCAGGTTCCTTGAGGAAAAGGGTCTGATCAACCCGCGCCGGACCCCGGCCGGCTACCGGCAGTACGCAGAGAGCGACGTTGAGCGCCTCCGCTTTGTGCTTGCCCTGCAACGGGACCAGTATCTCCCCTTGAAAGTCATCAAGGACTACCTTGATGCGATCGACAGGGGGAGCGCCCGGAAAACCTGCCGCCCGGCGTGGTGGTGTCGCCTCGGATCGTCTCTGATGAACTGGCCGCGGAGCTCCAAAACCGCGGACGGAAATTCAGCGAGGAGCAACTCCGCGCTGAGTCTGGTGCGAGTGTCCCGCTGCTGCAGTCGTTGCTCAGCTTCGGGCTGGTCAGCCACAGCAACGGAAAGTTCGATGAACACGCGCTCCAGGTGGCCCGGGCGTGCGTGCAACTGGAAGGCCACGGCCTGGAACCGCGGCACCTCCGTCCATTCCAGGCTGCCGCGGAACGTGAATTCGGGCTCGTGGAACGGGCTGTCGCCCCCCTCGCGTCCCGGCGCGATTCCGCCTCCCAGGCGCGGGCTGCCGAAGCAGCCCGTGAAATAAGCGACCTTTGTTTGATTCTGCACCGCGCCCTGGTGCAGGACCGGATCTCACGTATGGACATCTGATGATCGAAGTCGAGATCGTAGGCGTTCGCATCGAACTGCCATCCAACCAGCCGCTGGTCCTCCTGCGCGAGATCCATGGTGAGCGCCACGTGCCCATCTGGATCGGAACACCCGAGGCCAGTGCCATTGCCCTTGCCCAGCAGGGGGTTGTGCCGCCGCGGCCCATGACCCACGACCTCCTGGTGGACGTTGTGGAATCCCTGGGCCATTCGGTTGTCAGCGTGAACATCGTGGCGGTGGAGGACAACATTTTCTACGGCCAGCTCCAATTCGAGAACGGCACAACCGTCAGTTCGCGCGCGTCGGATGCCCTGGCGATTGCCCTGCGGGCAAAGTGCCGGATCTGGTGTGCTGACTCCGTGATGGATGAAGCCGGTGTCCGCATAACGGAGCACGATGAAGGCGAGGACACCGAGCCGGGCCCCACCGTGGACGAGGAGAGGGAGCTTCGGCGTTTCCGCGAGTTCCTGGATGACGTGGAGCCCGAGGATTTCGACGGCTGAGGTCACGTTAAGGTTAAAGTTGAGGCTGAAAGTTCCGACACGCCTGCGCCAAGGGGGCTAGATCTTTGACCTGAGGGCGCCGCGGGCCTAACGTCGAAGGTATCAAGCTCCCATTGCTTACAGCAGCCGCGCAGGTCACACTGTAAAAGTACGACCCCCGCGAAATTACATGCATGGACTTCATGTGTGAACTGGCTGATGCAGTGGTCCCCGGGAGCTTAGAACAAGGAGGATCCAGGTGAGTCCCAAAGGCGAAGCAGGCGGGTTGAAGCAGTCCACAACGGCTGGTGTGGCCCTGCCCGCGAGCGGTGCCCAGGGCCTCCTGTTTACCGAAGACCTCCCCGTCCTCGACGAAGACGCCGGTTACCGCGGCCCCACAGCCTGCAAGGCTGCAGGCATCACCTACCGCCAGTTGGATTATTGGGCACGCACCGGGCTGGTTGAACCTGCCGTCCGTGGTGCTGCCGGTTCCGGGTCCCAGCGGCTTTACGGTTTCCGCGACATCCTTGTACTCAAAGTGGTCAAGCGCCTGCTGGACACGGGTGTCTCGCTTCAGCAGATTCGTTCAGCGGTTGAACACCTGCGCGAACGCGGCGTCGAGGATCTTGCACAGATCACGCTTATGAGCGATGGCGCCAGCGTCTACGAATGCACATCAGCTGACGAGGTCATCGATCTTGTCCAGGGCGGCCAAGGGTGTTTTCGGCATCGCCGTGGGCCGCGTCTGGCGCGAAGTCGAGGGCAGCCTGGCCTCCCTGCCGAGCGAACACGCTGCAGTACAGTCCTTTCCCGACGACGAACTAAGCAAACGTCGGGCCTCACGCAAGATCAGCTAAACGCTCTCCTGCGAACAACAGACACGCAGACAACAGAAGAGGCCACCCCGTCACGGGGTGGCCTCTTCTGTTCTCTGGAGCCTGTAATCCGAAGACTATTCCCTGGCGGAGTTCCGGAAGACAATCCTGTGGTGCGGAAAACCAGGACTCCGGCGGCCTAACGCTGGGTACGGTTCCGCAATCCGCTGCCGGTCGCGAGCAGATTGGCCAGGAGGGCATCGAACAAGGCGGCCGAGGATTTGGCTGACTCCCCGGGCCAGTGGTGGACCGGGTGGGCGGCGCCCTGTATCTGCTGCCAGTTGGCCTGCTCCGGAATCCGCGGGCTCAGCAGCAGGTCACCAAACATCGACTCCATCTCGGCGAGCCGGTAAGCGTGTTCGGACGAGCCGGTGCGCACGCGGTTGGCCACGATGCCGGCGGCAGAGAGGTTCGGGGCGAATTCCTGTTTGAAGAGCTGGATGGCGCGCATGGTCCGTTCGGTGCCCGCCACGGAGAAGAGTCCCGGCTCTGCCACGAGTGCCACCTTGTCGCTCGCGGACCAGGCCATCCGGGTCAGCCCATTGAGGGACGGCGGGCAGTCGATGAGCACCAGTTCATAGGTGCTGGCGCCGGCAAGGACGGCCGAGAGCCGCCGGAGGTCGCGGCGGCCAAGGTCGGGGCGGTCGTAGATGCCGGTGTAGGCCGAGCCCACTGCGACGTCCAGGACAGCTGGCCCGGATCCGTTCGAATGCGCCCGTGCCGTCCAGGAGCTGCCCGCAACGTTCTCGGCCAGCTTCGCCCGGCGCGGGCTCTTGAGCATCCGGCCGATGTCCAGCTGGTCCCCTGGCTGGACTCCGAGGGCTGTGGTTGCGTCTGCATGGGGGTCGAGGTCCACCACCAGTGTGGGGATGCCCGCGGCAAGCGCCGCAGACGCCAATCCTGTGGTGACGGAAGTCTTGCCGACTCCGCCCTTGAGGCTGCTGATGCTGACTACTTGCACTTGTGAGACCAAAACCTAACGCCGGCTGCCGTGTTGGGGGTAATGTTTGCTCCGGCAGTGCCGAAGCCGGGCGGCTCCTGCCGCCTTACTCATCATATGTGGCTATGCCGGTGAATACCGCTTTATGGGTGCGCGGCATGGCATCGCGGTCCGGTCAGCGGGCCGATTGTGCCAGCCTCTGTCGGGGCACGCGGGACATGACAGAGGTTTCTGTGACTGTGGACACAATAATTTGTATTTGTGTGCACAGGTCTTAGACACTGTGACCACCCTATCGATACACCCGCAATGATGCAGGAGAAGCATGTTTTCCAAAATTCTGGTGGCCAACCGCGGCGAAATCGCGATCCGGGCCTTCCGCGCCAGCTACGAGCTGGGCGCCAAGACCGTTGCTGTCTTTCCCAACGAGGACCGAAACTCGATCCACCGCCAGAAGGCTGATGAGGCGTATCTTATCGGCGAAGAGGGGCACCCCGTGCGGGCCTACCTTGACGTTGCAGAGGTGGTGCGCGTCGCCAAGGAATCCGGTGCGGACGCCATCTACCCCGGCTACGGCTTCCTCTCCGAAAACCCGGACCTTGCCCGCGCCGCCCAGGAAGCGGGCATCACCTTTGTGGGCCCGCCGGCTGAAGTGCTTGAGCTGGCCGGAAACAAGGTGGCAGCGCTCAAGGCTGCACGTGATGCAGGCGTCCCCGTCCTGAAGTCGAGCGAGCCGTCCAAGGACCTGGATGAGCTCATCGCTGCCGCTGACGAGATCGGCTTCCCCATCTTTGCCAAGGCCGTCGCCGGCGGCGGCGGACGCGGCATGCGCCGAGTCGACACCCGAGAGGCCCTTCCTGAGGCGCTGCAGGCGGCCATGCGCGAGGCCGATGCGGCCTTTGGCGACCCCACCATGTTCCTGGAGCAGGCAGTCCTCCGCCCGCGCCACATCGAGGTGCAGATCCTGGCGGACGCCGAGGGCAACGTCATGCACCTGTTCGAGCGTGACTGCTCCATCCAGCGCCGCCACCAGAAGGTCATCGAGATCGCGCCGGCGCCCAACCTGGATGAAGGAATCCGCCAGGCCCTCTACCGCGACGCCGTGAAGTTCGCCAAGGCCCTGAACTACGTCAACGCAGGAACGGTCGAGTTCCTGGTGGACACCGTCGGCGAACGCGCCGGCCAGCACGTTTTCATCGAAATGAACCCGCGCATCCAGGTGGAGCACACCGTCACCGAAGAAGTGACCGACGTTGACCTGGTGCAGGCACAGCTGCGGATCGCGTCCGGCGAAACCCTCGCGGACCTCGGACTCTCCCAGGAAACGGTCCAGCTCAAGGGCGCTGCGCTGCAGTGCCGCATCACCACCGAGGACCCTGCCAACGGGTTCCGTCCCGACGTCGGGAAGATCACCGGCTACCGTTCCGCCGGCGGCGCCGGTGTAAGGCTCGACGGCGGCACCGTGTACTCGGGTGCCGAAATCAGCCCGCACTTCGACTCCATGCTGGTGAAGCTGAGCTGCCGCGGGCGTGACTACCCGGCTGCCGTAGCCCGTGCACGCCGCGCCCTCGCGGAATTCCGCATCCGCGGCGTATCCACCAACATTTCCTTCCTGCAGGCCGTGCTGGACGACGCCGACTTCATTGCCGGGAATGTGGCCACGAACTTCATCGATGAGCGTCCTCAGCTCCTGAAGGCCCGGGTTTCTGCTGACCGAGGCACCAAGCTCCTCACATGGCTGGCCGAAGTGACGGTCAACAAGCCCAACGGCGAACTCAAGGTGCAGTCGGATCCGGCGGCCAAGCTGCCTGCCGTGGGCGACCAGACGGCGGTGCCCGGTTCCCGGCAGCGCCTCCAGGAGCTCGGCCCGGAAGGCTTCGCGAAGGCCCTGCGCGAGCAGACGGCTGTTGCGGTCACCGACACCACCTTCCGCGACGCACACCAGTCGCTCCTTGCCACCCGGGTCCGCACCCGCGACCTCGTGGCCGCCGGCCCGGCCGTCACCGCGCTGCTGCCGGAGCTCCTGTCCGTCGAAGCCTGGGGCGGCGCCACCTATGACGTGGCCCTGCGCTTCCTCGGCGAGGACCCGTGGGACCGCCTTGCCGCCCTCCGGAAGGCGCTGCCCAACGTCTGCCTGCAGATGCTGCTGCGCGGCCGGAACACCGTTGGCTACACGCCGTACCCGGAAGAGGTGACCGAGGCTTTCGTCAACGAAGCCGCGGCCACCGGCATCGACATTTTCCGCATCTTCGATGCCCTGAACGACGTGAACCAGATGGCACCCGCCATCCGCGCTGTCCGGGCCACCGGCACGGCCGTGGCGGAAGTTGCCCTCTGCTACACCGGCGACATGCTGAACCCGGACGAGAAGCTCTACACGCTGGACTACTACCTGGAACTGGCCCAGCGGATTGTCGACGCCGGCGCCCACATCCTGGCCATCAAGGACATGGCCGGGCTGCTCCGGCCGGCAGCGGCCGCCAAGCTGGTTGCCGCCCTGCGCGAACGCTTCGACCTCCCGGTCCACCTCCACACCCACGACACCGCCGGCGGCCAGCTGGCCACCCTGCTGGCGGCAGTGGACGCCGGCGTGGACGCCGTGGACGTTGCATCGGCATCGCTGGCCGGTACCACCAGCCAGGTCTCAGCCTCCGCCCTTGTGGCGGCGCTGGCCCACACTCCGCGGGACACCGGCCTGAGCCTGGACGCAGTCAGCTCACTGGAGCCGTACTGGGAGGCCGTGCGCCGCGTCTACGCGCCGTTCGAATCAGGCCTGCCGGGCCCCACCGGCCGGGTCTACAAGCACGAAATCCCCGGCGGCCAGCTCTCCAACCTGCGCCAGCAGGCCATGGCGCTGGGGCTGGGGGAGCGCTTCGAAGCCATCGAGGACATGTACACCGCCGCGGACCGTATCCTGGGCCGCCTGGTGAAGGTCACGCCGTCCTCGAAGGTAGTGGGCGACCTCGCCCTGCACCTGGTGGGACTCAACGCTGATCCCGCGGACTTCAACGAGAACCCGCAGAACTACGACATCCCCGACTCCGTCATCGGGTTCCTGTCCGGCGAACTCGGCGACCCGCCCGGAGGCTGGCCGGAACCGTTCCGCACCAAGGCACTCCAGGGCCGCAGCATCAAGGTCCGCGACGTTGACCTCAGCCCCGAGGACAGCGCCGCGCTCAAGAGCGATTCCAAGACCCGGCAGGGCACCCTTAACCGGCTGCTCTTCGAGGGTCCCACCAAGGATTACCTGAAGAGCGTGGAGACCTACGGCAACATCTCCGTACTCGACACCCGCGATTACCTCTACGGTCTCCAGCGTGGCGCCGAGCACGAGATCCAGCTCGAAAAGGGCGTCCGGCTGATTGCCTCGCTGGAGGCCGTCTCCGAGCCGGATGAAAAGGGCATGCGCACAGTGATGTGCACGCTGAACGGGCAGTCCCGCCCCGTCGTCGTCCGTGACCGTTCCGTGGTGAGCAACGTCAAGGCTGCCGAGAAGGCGGATCCGGCCCAGCCGGGCCACGTCGCCGCGCCGTTCGCCGGCGCTGTCACGGTGACGGTCAAGGCCGGCGACACGGTCAACGCCGGTGACACCGTGGCCACCATCGAAGCGATGAAGATGGAAGCATCCATCACGACGCCGGTGGCAGGCACAGTCTCGCGCCTCGCCATTTCAGCGGTGGAGCAGGTCCAGGGCGGGGACCTCCTCCTCGTCGTCGAGTAACCCCTTAAAGCAACGCGGGGTCACTTCCCGCCCAATAAACACTGTTTATCGGGCGGGAAGTGACCCCGCGTTGTTGTTTGCTGGGACGGTTGTCCGCTAGCTGCGCGGCGCGCCGTACATTTCTTCGATAACGGTCTCGAAGTCCTTCATCACCTGGGCACGCTTCACTTTCATGGACGGCGTCAGGTGGCCGGACGCCTCCGTGAAGTCAGTGGCGACGATCCGGAAGGACTTGATGGCTTCAGCCTGGGACACTGAGCTGTTGGCCTGCGTGATGAGGTCCTGCACAGCTGCCTTGACCACGGGATTCTCCACCGCCTCGTCCAGCGTGGTGGTGTTCGGCAGGCCATGCCGCTGCAGCCACCCGGGGAGGGCCTCCTGGTCAAGCGTTACCAGGGCGCCGATGAACGGCCGGTTATCGCCCACCACCAGGACCTGGGAAACCAGCGCATCCGAACGGATCTGGTCTTCCAGCAGGGCGGGGACCACGTTTTTGCCGCTGGCCGTGACGATGATTTCCTTCTTGCGTCCCGTGATCCACAGGAAGCCGCTGTCGTCGAGTTTTCCGATGTCACCCGTCCGGAACCAGCCATCGGCAAACGTGTCGGCCATCAGGTCGTCGCGCTTATAGTAGCCGCGCATAACGCAGACACCCTTGGCGAGGATCTCCCCGTCGTCGGCGATCCTCACGGAGTTGCCCGGCAGGGGTTTGCCCACGGAGCCGATCTTGATCAGGGCCGGGGTGTTCACGGAAATGGGGGCGGTGGTCTCCGTCAGGCCGTAGCCCTCCAGGATCTGCAGTCCGATGCCCTGGAAGAAGTGGCCAAGCCGTTCGCCGAGGGGACCGCCGCCGGACACCGCGTGGGCCACATTCCCGCCCATGGCAGCGCGGAGCTTGCCGTAGACCAGCTTGTCGAACAGGGTGTGCTTGAGTTTCAGCCCCAGGCCGACGTGTCCGGACTGCCGGGCCTTGGAGAAGGCGATGGCGGTCTCTGTTGCCTTGTGGAAGATTGCGCCCTTGCCGCCGTCCTCCGCCTTGGTCAGTGCCGAGTTGTAGACCTTCTCGAACACGCGCGGCACGGCAAGGATGAAGGTGGGCTGGTAGCTCTGCAGGTCGGCCAACAGGTTCTTGATGTCGGGGGTGTGGGCCACAGTGGCGCCGGCGGCGACGGCCAGGACCGAGATGAAGCGCGCAAACACGTGGGCCAGCGGCAGGAACATGATGGTTTTGGCGTGCTCATTGACCACGTCGCTGAGGATGGCCAGTGCGTTGTCAGAGAGTTCAACGAAATTGCCGTGGGTCAGCTCGCACCCCTTGGGCCGGCCCGTGGTGCCGGAGGTGTAGATGATGGTGGCCACGTCGTTAAGTCCGGCGGACGCCCGGCGTGCTTCGAGGTCGGCGTCGCTGACGTCCCGTCCGGCTTCACGGACCGCATCGAGCCCGGCGCCTTCGAGCTGCCAGACGTGCTGCAGGGCGGTGAGTCCCTCGGAGGTGGCCGCCTGCCGGATGATGTCCTCGTGGTGGGCGGCTTCGCCGAAGGCGGCGACGGCGCCGGAGTCGCCCAGGTTCCAGGCAACCTGCGACGGGGAGGAGGTCTCGTAGATGGGCACCGAAACACCGCCGGCGAACCAGATGGCGAAGTCAATAAGCGCCCATTCGTAGCGCGTGCGGGACATGATGCCCACCCGGTCGCCTGCACCCACGCCGCTGGCGATCAGGCCCTTGGCAAGCGCGGAGACGTCGGCCAGGAAGTCCTTTGCGGAGACGTCCTGCCATGCGCCGGCGGAATTCAGCCGCGAAAACAGCGCCGGGTTGCTGGGCTTGGCGGCCTGCCGCAGCACAAGATCGGTGATGTTGGTTTCCGGTGGGACAACAACCAGCGGCGGAACACTGAATTCGCGCACTATAGCTCCTTTGATATCCATAGACCCGCACAGGGTATGCCTAAAGACTAATACGCCTGCAACGTGGCCGTGCTGTGTTAAACCTACTGGCCAGTAACATTGGAGTCAACGGGTGTCCGGAACGCACCGGGCAAGGCTTCCGGAACCGTGCCCGGCGCGCGCCTAGAATGGGGCACTATGTATGCAACGTCCGCCGGTGAGCAACCCGGCCCGCCCAAGCGTCCAGTACCTTGGCGACGGCGGCCCCGGCCTGCGCGGACGCAGCCGTGGCGGGGAGAACGGTTCCGCGAGCATCTGCGGCTTGGGCGCAGGGGGCTCGCGATCGGGATCGACATCGGCGGCACGAAGGTGGCTGCCGGTGTGGTGGACGCTGACGGCAGAATCCTCAGTGAATCACGCCGGTCCACCCCCGGCAGTGACCCGCGGGCCGTGGAGCAGGTCATCGTAGAACTCGTGGACGAGCTTGGCGCCAGCTACCGGATCCGGTCCGTGGGCATCGGGGCCGCCGGGTGGATGGACCTGGACGGCGGAACGGTTCTTTTCAGTCCGCACCTGGCGTGGCGCAATGAGCCTTTGCGGGCCAACCTGCAGCGCCTCCTGCGCCGGCCCATTCTGCTGACGAACGACGCCGACGCCGCAGCCTGGGCGGAATGGCGCTTTGGTGCGGGGCAAGGTGAGGACAGGATGGTGTGCATCACCCTCGGCACCGGCATCGGCGGTGCCATGGTGATGGATGGCCGCGTTGAGCGCGGCAGGTTTGGCGTCGCCGGCGAATTTGGCCACCAGATCATCATGCCGGGCGGACACCGCTGTGAGTGCGGCAACCGGGGCTGCTGGGAGCAGTACGCCTCCGGCAATGCGCTGGGGCGCGAGGCGAGGATCCTGGCGGCGGCCAATTCGCCGGTGGCCCAGGAGCTGCTGGCGTCCGTTGGCGGCCGGGCGGACCAGATCACCGGGGCGATCGTCACTGAGCTGGCCCTGGCCGGCGACGCGGCGTGCCGCGAACTCCTGGACGAAGTGGGGGAGTGGCTGGGCCTGGGCCTGGCGAACCTGGCAGCCTCGCTGGACCCGGGGCTGTTTGTGATCGGCGGCGGACTCTGCTCCGCGGGAGACCTGTTGGTGGAGCCGGCCCGCAAAGCGTTCGCCAGGAACCTGACGGGCCGTGGCTTCCGCCCGGCGGCCGGCATTGAGCTGGCAGCGCTCGGACCCAACGCCGGGCTCATCGGGGCCGCGGATTTGTCCCGTGTGAGCAGCCGCATGCGCAGTTGACGCCGGTGCCAAAGCGGAAGCTGCGGACTAGTTGCCCGTCACTGCGGTGAGGGCACGCAACTTAGACGCGGGCGCCGTCGTCGTTCTCATCCTTTTCCTGGGGCAGCTTCATGATCAGGTAGACCACGGCCAGGATGAACGCTGCCACCATGCCCAATATCGCCAGACAGCGGCGCTGACCGCCAGAACATGACGGACAGGAGCAGCGCCAACGGCGCACCCACAGCGCCAAGCCAGGCAAGCATGGTCAGCGGATCAGTTCCGGCCAGGCTCGGCGGTTCCTCCGGAACGAAGTCGCCACCGTCGTCCTCCACGTCATAGTCCCGCGGCCCGGCGGCCTGGCCGTCCTCGGCGTTATGCCCGGCGCCGGCATCCTCGCCGGAGCGCGATGGGGCGCCGCTGGGGGTCCCCGGGGCAGCCGCCAGCCGTTCGGCCGCGGACAATTCCATGGGGGCCCGGCCAGCCAGGCCCAGGGGGTCAAAGTCGCGGAAAGACGCGGACCGTCCGGGCGTGCCGGCAGGGGCGTCCGTGGTGGCGTCCGGGCCCGCCGCATCAGGGCTAGCGCCCGTCTTTGGCGGGATGGCCGGAACTATCGGGATCGCCGGAGCGGCGGGCGCAGGGCCGCCGCCCGCGGTGCTGCTCCGGCGTCGGGGGACTTCCCCTCCAGCCGGGCCACGAGGTCCAGCCAGACCGCATCGTCCTGGTTTGCGCTCTGGTCCGGCGAGCCGGAGTCGGGCCTAGTCATGGGCGGTGCCCTCCTGAAGCCGGGCCGATGCCGTGTCCGCCAGCACCGTCCGGATGAAGTCCGCGGACCCGCGGAAGATTTCCTCGGCGTCGTGATCCAGTGTGGCCACGTGGTAGCTGTTCTCGAGGGATGTCAGCGTCAGCGGGGCGTGGGTCAGGCCACGGCGCAGAGCCACGATGCTGGAGTCTGAGACCACATGGTCCACCGTCGAACGGAAAACGCGGACCGGTGCCGTGACGCGGGGGAGCAGCCTGATGGTGTCCTTGAACATCTTGTTCAACTCGTGGGCAGCGGCCACGGGCGTCCGCGGATAGGCGCCTTCGTCCATGCCCGGTTTCAGGATGTCGTTGGCTATGGCCGGGGTGCTCTTGAGGACGAGTTTGAGGATGCCGGCCAGCGGTGCGCGGGGATCATCGATGACCAGCCCGGGGTTCACCAGGATGACGCCGCTGACCGGCCTGGTTGCCGCGATCCTCAGTGCCAGTGCGCCGCCCATGCTCAGCCCCGCGGCGAAGACATGGTCGCACTGGGCGTCGAGCTCCAGGAAAGCGTCGTCCAGCGCTCCATGCCACTGCGTCCAGCGCGTCCGTGCCAGCTCCTGCCAACTGGTGCCGTGGCCCGGAAGCAGTGGCATGCGGACGGCGAAACCTTCCTCCGCGAGCGACTGTGCCCAGGCGCGGAGCCCGTGCGGGCTGCCCGTGAACCCGTGGGAGAGGACCACCCCGATCCGGGCGCCGTCACCGGTGGCGGGGCTGCTGAAAGGGCTGTGGTCCGGAAGGCCGGTCATGAAGTCTCCGAGGTGTGATGCCGGGCGTCTGCGGTGCGGCTGGACTTGCCATGCGGGCTGAATGATCGAGGAAGAACTGACTGGAACGGGCGAATATTTCCGGCGCGTCAACGTCCAGTGTGGCCACGTGGCCGCTGTTGTGAAGATCCACTACCTCCACCAGCCGCGGACCCAGCCGGTGCCGCAGTGTTGAGAGCGAGGTGGGCGGCACGACGGCGTCGGCCCGGGACTTGAAGACCTGCACCGGGGCGCTTACCTTGTGCAGCCCGCGCACGGCCGCGCCGAACAGCCTCTTAAGTTCATGCACGGCCGCCAGCGGCGTCCGTGAGTAGTCGCCGTCTTCGGTGGCTGGCGCCGTCGGCTGTTCCTCCTGGATGGGAATCGTGGTGCGCTGGAAATACTTGAGCACCCCGATGACGCGCACCCTGCGGTCGTAGAAGCTGAGCCCGGGGTTGACCACGGAAACGCCTGCCACCGGATGCCGGGCGGCCGTCAGCAGCGCGATGGCCCCACCCATGGACAGGCCGGCCACAAAACAGCGGTCCGTGCGGGCGTCAAGGTCCTGGTATGCCGCTTCGAAGGTGCCGTACCACTCTCGCCAGTTAGAGCGGGCGAGCTGCCGCCAGTCCGTCCCGTGGCCGGGAAGGAGGGGCACCGATACGGCAAATCCTTGGGCGGCGAGGTCTTCTGCCCAGGGCAGGACGCTCAGCGGGCTGCCCGTAAAGCCGTGGCAGATGGCGATTCCGGTCCTGGCGTTGGGACCGTGGCCGGGGTAGCTGAAAGCGGCAGGCCGGGGCGGAGTGCTGCTTTCTGTCATGACACCATCGTGTCACTGTTCGGGACAAATCTCACTAGAGTAGGGTTGCATTGAATTGCTGGCCCGACCCAACGAAGGGCCGGCCGGCAGGCTTCCGGAGAGGTTCGAGACGTGTTCTATTGGGTCATGAAAAGGATCTTCCTGGGGCCGGTGCTGCGGCTCCTTTTCCGCCCCTGGGTCAAGGGCCTGGACAACATTCCGGCAGAGGGCGCGGCCATCATCGCCTCGAACCACCTGTCGTTCTCCGATTCAATCTTTATGCCGCTGATGGTGCCCAGGCCGGTTGTTTTCCTTGCCAAGTCCGAGTACTTCACAGGCACCGGTGTCAAAGGCCGGCTGACGGCCATGTTCTTCCGGCTCACCAACCAGTTGCCGATGGACAGGTCCGGCGGCGCGGCGTCGGCGGTTTCGCTCAATGCCGGCATGGACGTCCTCACCGGCGGCGGCCTGCTGGGGATCTACCCCGAAGGGACCCGCAGCCCGGACGCCCGCCTTTACCGCGGCAAGGTGGGAGTGGCCAGGCTGGCCCTGCAGGCCGGGGTCCCGGTGATTCCGGTGGCGATGATCGGAACCGACAAAGTTCAGCCCATCGGCAAACGGCTGCCGAATATCCGCCGGATCGGCATGATTTTTGGTGCTCCGCTGGACTTCAGCCAGTACGCCGACCAGGCCGAGGACCGGGTGGTGCAGCGCAAAGTCACCGACGAAATCATGTTCGAACTGATGCGCCTCTCCGGCCAGGAGTACGTGGACGAATACGCCGCCGTGGTGAAACTCCGGCTCGCCGGTGCCGAGACCACGGCGGAGACTGACGCGCACAGGACCCGGCCGCAGGCTGACTGTGACGCCGCTCTCGCGGACGCGTGACGGCCAGGTGTCCGGAAGCCTCCAGTGCGCATTAGTCTTAGATAGTGACTGAGCTATCTGCAAAACCCGCCTTTTCGCTGTCCAGCACCGCCCAGAGCGGTGCAGCCAATTATCCTGGCCTTGATGACTGGCGGGACCTTCCTATTTCCCAGCAGCCGAGCTGGCAGGACAAAGACGTCTTCGACGCCTCGGTCCGCGAACTCTCCGTGCTCCCGCCGCTGGTTTTCGCCGGCGAAGTGGACGTCCTGCGTGAGCGGCTGGCCGCTGCGGCCCAGGGCAAGGCGTTCCTGCTCCAGGGCGGCGACTGCGCCGAAACGTTCGAAGCCGCCACCGCGGACAAGATCAGCGCCCGCGTCAAAACCATCCTCCAGATGGCCGTGGTCCTCACGTACGGTGCAGCGATGCCCGTTATCAAGATGGGCCGGATGGCAGGCCAGTTCGCCAAGCCCCGCTCCTCCAATGACGAAACCCGCAATGGCGTGACGCTCCCGGCGTACCGTGGCGACATCGTCAACGGGTACGAGTTCACCCCTGAATCCCGTGGCCACGACGCTGCCCGGATGCTCCGGGCGTACCACACCTCAGCCTCCACCCTGAACCTCATCAGGGCCTTCACCCAGGGCGGGTTCGCGGACCTGCGCTCGGTGCACCAGTGGAACAAGGGCTTCACGGAGAACCCTGCCCACGCACGCTACGAGTCCCTGGCCCGGGACATCGACCGTGCCATCAAGTTCATGGCCTCCTGTGGCGCCGACTTCGAAGCGCTCAAGCGCGTGGAATTCTTCGCGAGCCACGAAGCCCTGCTGCTGGACTACGAGCGGGCACTGACGCGCATCGACTCCCGCACCGGTTTCCCCTACGACACCTCCGCGCACTTCCTGTGGATCGGGGAGCGTACGCGCGAACTCGAGGACGCGCACGTCGACTTCCTGTCCCGGGTCCGCAACCCGATCGGCGTAAAGCTCGGCCCGTCCACTACCGGCGACGACGCACTGCGCCTCATCGACAAGCTGGACCCGGAACGCGAACCCGGCCGCCTGACATTCATCACGCGCATGGGTGCGGGAAACATCCGCGAGAAGCTCCCCGCCGTCGTCGAGAAGGTCACCGCTTCCGGCGCCCAGGTCCTCTGGGTCACGGATCCCATGCACGGCAACACCGTCACGTCGCCCAACGGCTACAAGACCCGCAATTTCGACGACGTCATTGACGAAGTGCGCGGGTTCTTCGAAGTGCACCACGCCCTGGGCACCGTTCCCGGCGGCCTGCATGTGGAGATGACCGGCGACGACGTCGCTGAATGCCTCGGCGGTGCCGATCCCGTTGACCAGGAAGCGTTCCTGGACAAGTACGAGTCGGTCTGCGACCCGCGCCTGAACCACATGCAGTCCCTGGAGATGGCGTTCCTTGTAGCCGGAGCACTGGCCAAGCACTGATCACCTGATCACCGAGGTGGTGTACCCGGCAGGCCGCCGGCTACACCACCGTGATGGTGATGACGGATCCTTCCGGGACTTCCTCGTCCACAGGGTCCTGATCCCGGACCGTGCCGAAGAAGCCGCCCAGAACGTTGTTGACCTCAACCTTGAACCCCAGGGCTTCCAGTCCCTTGCGGGCTTCCGTGGCCTGCTTGCCGATGAAGCTCGGCACGTTGACCAGCTTGGGCCCGTCGGAGATGGTCAGCGTCACGGTCCCACCCTTCGTCAGGTTTCCGGTGGCCGGCGACTGCGCGGCAACCGAGCCCTTGGGCACCTTGGGATCGTTGACCTCATCCTTTGCGACGTCAGCCTTGAGGCCGGCAGCCTCGATGGCGTTGACGGCGTCGTCCTCCTCCATGCCCACAACTGACGGCACGGGAATCGGCTGCGGACCCTTGGATACCAGCAGGTTCACTGGGGTTCCGTGCCGCGCCGGCGTACCGGAGGCCGGGTCCTGGGCGAGCACAACGCCGGCGGCAACTGCGTCATCAAATTGTTCCGTGACCGTGCCCAAAGCCATCTCAGCCCGGTTCAGTGCCGCCTTGGCTTCCTCCAGGGTTCCGCCCGTCAGCGTCGGCAGCTCGAACAGCTGTGGACCTTTGGAGACAAACAGCGCTACGGGCTGAAACTTCCTGATCTCCGTCCCGGCTGCAGGGTCAGAGCCCACCACCAGCCCCGAGGGAATGTCGTCGTCAAACACGTCGTTGGTCCGTGACTGGAAGCCCGCCTCGCTCAGTAGCTGTTGCGCCTGTGCCACGGACTTGTTGGCGACCGCCGGTATGGTGGCCGATGCTCCCGGTCCCATGCCGAAGAACCAGCCGGCCCCGGTGGCAAGCAGCGCGATGATGATCGAGGACCACCACCCACAGAACTCCGCGACGCCGCGGGTTGCCTTCGCGCAGGCTCCTGACCGGGGTCGCCGCCGCCCGCGACCGTGCCTTCTCGTCGTCCCGGTCATGTTTGCGCTGCGCACGCTTGCTGAGCGGGGCGGCGGGTTGGTTCCGGCTGTCCTGCGCGTACTGAACGTGCTGCGTGTCCGGAGGGTCATCCGGCGGATACAGGGCATGCGGCGCGTAAGCGGGAGTGCGGCTGGCGCGGCGGTTGCGGGGGCTGCGGCCGGGGGAGGGACGACAACGCGGCGGTGGGATTGTTTGTCCGCGCGATGATCTCGGTGGCATTCTGCTGCCCGGCGGGGACAGCGGCCGGGGGCCGGAGGTCCAGTTCGGCATTCGTGAGGTTGGTGCGGATATGGCGGAGTTCCTGCAGCAGCGCGTGGCCGTCCACCGGACGGTTTTCGGGATCGTTGGCGGTACACCACTGGACGAGTTCATCCATCTCGGCGGCAAGACCCGGCACCAGGGCCGACGGCGGGCCAACCGTTTCATGGGCGTGCTTGTACGCGACCTGGATGGGGACTTCGCCGTCGTACGGCTGCTGGCCGGTCAGCATCTCGTACAGCATGATCCCCACCGAGTAAATGTCGCTGCGGGCGTCGGCGGGCTTTCCCAGCACAAGCTCGGGGGAGAGGTAGCCCACGGTGCCGATCAGTGTTCCCGTGCTGGTGGACGTGGTGACGGCACGGGCCAGGCCGAAGTCGCCAATCTTGATGCGGCCGTCGTCGGCGATCAGCACGTTTTCCGGTTTGACGTCACGATGGATCAGTCCGGCGGCATGGGCCTCGCCGAGGCCTTCCACTACAGGATCGATCAGGGCCAGCGCCAGGCGGGGAGGCAGCGCACCCTTGGATCTGATGACGTCCCGGAGGGTATGGCCCTTGATGAACTCCATCACCAGGTACGCGGTCCCGCCGTCGTTGCCCTGGTCCAGAACACCCACAACGTGCGGATGGGAAAGTTTCGCGGCGGCTTTCGCTTCCTGGCCCAGCTTGCCCAGGAAGGTCTCATCAGTGCGAGGTGGGGATGGAGGACTTTGAGGGCAACATCGCGCTCCAGCCGCAGATCCGTTGCCAGGTAGACGGTGGACATGCCGCCGCGCGCGAGTTTGGAGCGGACGGCGTAGCGGTTATCCACCAGCGTTCCAACAAGACGGTCAGACACGTGTTCCTGCACCTTACGATCCTAATCCCGCAATGAAAAGGGTCCGAACCGACTTGCGGTCCGGACCCTGTATCGTTATCCTTGGTGCCGGTCTCAGCACGCTCGCGGCGCGTTGCGTGCCGGCTGGTTAGCCAAAGTTTTTCTGGTGCGCCTTAATGGCTGCAACGTACACCTTGGTGTCGTCGTACATGCCGTACTTGCTGACGGAGTACTGGCCCTGGTAATACCCGGCGATGGCCGTGTCCGTGTTCTTGCTGGTCGCGATGAGCCGCTTGATGATGGCCACGCCGGCAGTGACGTTGTCGTAGGGATCCAGCAGGTTCAGCTTCCGCCCCACGAGGTCCGAGGCCCACTCGCCGGAGGTCGGAATGACCTGCATGGTTCCGATGGCGTTGGCGGGCGAGACAGCGCGCTGGTCGAAGCCCGATTCCTGGTACGCGAAGGCGAGGGCCAGGGACGGCTTCACTCCCATGGCCCGCGCTGTGTCGGCCACAATGGTGCGCATCTGATCGCGCGTCGGTACGGGGGAGGCGTTCAGCAGTGCCTTGTTCTGGTTGGCGGAGCTGACCACGGCCTTGGGGTAGGTGAAACCAAGGAATGAGCTCGGCACAAGCGGTGTCACGTTGGCGGCCGGAGTGGAAGAGGCCGGCTGGACCGAGGCGCCCGGAATGACCAGTTTGTTGCCCGGGTAGATGACGCTGGTCACGCTCAACCGGTTGGCGGCCAGGATGTTCGAGAGTTTGACGCCATGCCTGGAGGCGATGCCGGACAGGGTATCGCCGGCCTTGATCGTGTAGGAGCCGGCCGGGGCCGCCGGAGCGGGACGCAGGCTTCGCGCCGGCCGGGGCCGGGGCCGCTGCCCCGCTGGTGCCGACCTTGACCTTTTGGCCCGGGTAGATGACGGAGCGGGCGTTCAGGCCGTTCCAGCTGAAGATATCCGTCAGTCTGGTGTTGTGCCGGGCCGCGATCGCGCCGAGTGTATCGCCGGGCTTCACCGTATAGGTGCCCCCGGAATTGGCCAGTGCCGCGGCTGCCTTGGCCGGGGCCGCGGCGGGGGACGAAGCCGATCCGGACAACTTGATCTTCTGGCCGGGGTAAATAATGGTGTTCGTCCGGAGGTTATTGAGCTTGAGGACTTTGCTCGTGCTGAGTCCGAACTTGCGGGCAATGGCGCTGATGGTATCGCCCCGGGCGATCGTGTAGACGGCTGGGACTGAACGCTGCGGGGCCTGGAAAGCTGCCGGAATCGTTGTGGAAACCAAGGCCGCCGGGATCAGGGCTGATGTGCCTTCGGCGGCCTGGGCCTTCATGGCGGCGGCAAGCGTCGCGGGGATAGCGCGGCTGGCTGCCTGTGCAGCGGCAGGCTGAGCGAGGGCCAAGGATGACAAGACAACCGCAGGAAGTGCCGCCGTGGTGACAGCAATCATGGGCAGACTCGTGCCGAGGGGTCTGCTTTGGCGAGCGGGACATCGTCATGAATGGAATCCTCTTCTATAACTGCCGGGGAGCGTGTGCTATGCGTTGTGACTATTGATACTAGTGTGGCTTAAGTTATTACTGTTACAAATGAGATCTATGTGAATCTCTCATGAATTTGGCCTTAGCACAAGAACTTTGCATTTTCCGGTATAGACGGATTTGTGGTGTGTCGCCCGCTCTGGGGCTGCGCCATTGAAAGCGGACTAGGCGACAGGGCTCCGGCCGTGGCAACCTTGATCCGTGAGTAACGTAGAAAGCCTTGTGGGCGAGTGGCTGCCCCTGCCGGATGTCGCGCAGTTGTTGAACGTTTCGATTACGAAAGTGCACAGCCTTATTGATGAACGCGCTCTGGCGGCGCTGCGGGTCGGCGAGCGGCGCATACGGTCCGTGCCGGCGGCCTTCATCCAGGACGGCCAGGTTGTCGACAGCCTGCGGGGCACCATTGTGGTCCTGGCTGACGCCGGCTACTCCGACGAGGACCTGATCGTCTGGCTGTTCACCGCCGACGACTCACTGCGCGGCCGGCCGATTGATGCATTGCGGGAAGGCCGCAAGACCGAAATCCGGCGCAGGGCTCAGACCCTGGCCTGGTAAAGCCGAACTCAGGCGGCTCGGCTGACAGTCGCTTCAGCCAGCCGCCGCAGGGCCGTTTTGGGCAATTCATCGAGCGGCAACTGTTCCAAGGCGTCGTACGCGGCCGTGCCGAATTCGCCGATCAGCAGTTCGGTCGCCTGAAGTGCCCCGGACTCTTCAATGATCCGGCGGATCTCGGCCACGTCTCCGTCGCCCAGGTCCGGGCTGCCGAGCTTGGCGTCAATGAACGCTGACTCTTCGGCCGATGACTGTTCGAGTGCCAGTGCAATAAGGACGGTCCTTTTGCCTTCGCGGAGATCGTCCCCTGCCGGTTTGCCGGTGGTCACCGGGTCGCCGAAGACTCCGAGGACGTCGTCCCGCAGTTGGAACGCCTCGCCCAGGGGCAAGGCAAAGGCCGAGTATCCCCGGAGGAGTTCATCGGAGGCCCCGGCGAGTGCACCGCCAAGTGCCAAGGGGTGCTCGGTGGAGTACTTCGCGGACTTGAACCTGATGATCGACTGGGCGCGGGTCACCGCTCCTGCGCGGTCCCGGACAGGGCCAGCAACTTCTTCCAGGATGTCCAGGTACTGCCCGGCCATCACTTCGGTGCGCATGAGATTGAAGATCAGCCGCGCCCGGCTTCCTGCTGCCGCCTGGCCGCCAATGTCGGTGAACGCCTCTTCACTGAAGGACAAGCACATGTCGCCGGTCAGGATGGCGGCCGCATGTCCAAACCGTTCTCTGTCCAGTGCCCAGCCCTGCGCATCGTGCAGTTGACTGAAGCGGCGGTGGACACTCGGCCCACCCCGCCGGGTGTCTGAACGGTCGATGATGTCGTCGTGTATCAGGGCGGCGGCCTGGAACAATTCCAGCGCCGATCCTGCTGTGACGATCTGCCCGGCGTCAGCGTCACCGCCGGCGCCCCGCCAGCCCCAGTAGCACATAAGGGCCCGGAGTCTTTTGCCGCCGGTCACCAGATTGGAGATCGAGCCCATCAGGGGTTCGATGTCAGGGGAAATGGCCGCCACCAGGGCTTGCCGCGTGGTGAGGAAGTCTGTGAGTTCGCCGGCAACTGCGGCTACGAAGGCCGTCTGTTCAACCCTCAGCTGCTCCGAAACCGTCATTTGGCTGACTCAACTGCCACGTTGGCGCCGATGGTGAAGGTAGAAACGCCGGCCGCTTCGACGACAGCGACGTTGACTGTCTCGTTGTCGTTCCGGACAAAATCCTTGGACGCCACGGCCCCTACCGAGTCACCCGGTACGGCTTTGAATCCCAACCCCTTGAGGTGCTTTGTGTAGAAGTCCACGACGGTGGCCGTGGGGGCTTTGAGGCTGGCCACCAGTGCCACCGTGGAGGGCTGGGAGGTCTTATCGAAACTGCTGGAAATCACCGTAGCGCCGGGCATCACTGGTATCAGCTTTTCCGGAAAACCCTCCACAATTTGCCCCACCGTGGCCGACGTTCCGGGTGATGCCGTGGGGCTGGCCGAAGCGGTAACGCTGGAAGGGCTCGATGTGGGCGATGATGTGCCTTCAGGCGAGGTGGTCACTCCGGGCGCCGCGGGGCTGCAGGCAGCAAGTGCCAGCATTGCGCCGGCGGCCAGTGCCGCTAATCCTGTTGGCTTAAGACTTGTCGTGACCGTCACAGGGACTTTCCTCCTGGGGTTGATGCCGGACTCAGCCTCCAGTTTAGTCAGTACCAACCGATAGAATTTCCCTTGTGGGGCCAGAGCGGAGCAACCAGTACACCGAAGCGGGTCTTCGGGAGCTCCGGCGCAACTGCATTATGCACGTGGACATGGACGCTTTTTTCGTCTCCGTGGAACTGCGGACCCGCCCGGAACTTCGCGGAAAGCCTGTGATTGTAGGCTTTCCGGCGGATCGCTCAGTAGTCCTGTCGGCATCCTATGAAGCCCGAGCCTTTGGCGTAAAGTCCGCCATGCCCATGGTGGTTGCGGCCAGGATGTGCCCCAAGGCCGTCATTATTGAACCCCGCCACAAGCTGTACTACGAAGTTTCTGCCCAGCTCATGGAAATCTTCGAGTCCATCACTGAACTCGTGGAGCCGCTGAGCGTCGATGAGGCCTTCCTTGATGTCAGCGGCGCCATCCGGCGGTTGGGCACGCCGCGCGAAATCGGTGAACTGATCCGGCGCAGGGTTGCTGCTGAGTTGGGTATTACAGCGTCGGTGGGCATTGCGGCGAGCAAGTTTGTCGCCAAAATTGCGTCCACACGGTGCAAGCCGGACGGGCTGTTGCTGATCGGTCCCGACGAGACAGTGCCCTACCTCCACAGCCTGCCCGTTGGCGCCCTCTGGGGAATCGGTGCCAAGACGGCGGACGTCCTGGCCCGGATGGGCATCAGGAGCGTGGCGGACGTGGCGGCCACCCCCGTGACGTCCCTGAAAAAGATGCTCGGTGCCACCGGTGAGCACGTCCACCGGCTTTCGTGGGGGATCGACGCGCGTCCGGTAACCCCCGTGAGGCTGGAGAAGAGCATCGGCGCAGAGGAGACCTTTGCTGTGGACACCGGTGACCACTCGATTATCAGCCGGGAGTTGCTGCGGCTGTCCCATCGCACTGCCGGGCGGTTGAGAAGTTCAGGAATGGTTGCGCGGACGGTTGCCTTGAAGCTGCGCTATGCCGACTTTTCCACCATTACCCGGAGCCGCACAGTCCATACGCCCGTGGACAGTGCCCAGCTGATCCATGCGGTGGCCCTGCAGCTCCTGGAATCAGTGGGCCCGCGTCCCATGGCTGTCCGACTGGTGGGCATCCGGGCTGAGCAGCTCGAAGAGGCCGCCCAGACCTCCCTGCAGTTGAGCCTGGACCGCCGGGATGACAACTGGCGGGCGGCGGAGCAGGTGCTGGACGAGGTGAGTCGGAAGTTCGGCAACAAATCCGTGCTTCCTGCCAGTCTGCTGGATCCCGGAAGAGGGCATTGACAGTCAGCCCGGTCCGATGCCGGGGCGGCTCCTGACGGTGTCGGCCGTCTTTCAGAACGGCCCCCGACAAACTATCCTTATATGTACATAGTTTTCAGTTACTGCCGGACTTCTTGGACATACTGCCGTTCCAATCAGCCTCATGCCGGTGTTCGCATTCCGCCGTTGTCGGCGGGGCGGGAACCTCCCGGACATGCCGGTCGTTATTGGAGCAGGAGTACGGAATGGGACCAGCCCGGACGTTGGCCTACTTAAGGAGGTCGTGATGCCGCTCTCGGAGCACGAACAGAAGCTTCTCGAGCAGCTGGAGAAGCAGCTGCACGAGGACGATCCGAAGTTCGCAAATTCCATGGGATCGGATCCGGGACGCACCTGGTCCACTCGCCATGTGGTGATTGGTGTGCTCTGCGCGCTTGCGGGGATCTTCCTGCTTCTGGTTGGCGTCACGCTCCAGAACATCTTTGTGGGAGTCCTGGGCTTTGTTGTGATGGGTGGGGGAGTCTACTTCGCCACAATGCGTAACGCGGCCGGCGCCAAGACAGGCTCCGCTTCAGGCACAGGGAAGTCCGGAAAGCCCCGGAGTTCATTTATGTCCAGCCTCGAGGAACGCTGGGACGAGCGGCGCCGCGACCAATCATGAGGCATTGCCTCCGCTGATTGCACGGTTCTTCGTGCTGAACTGCCCGCCTTGCTGACCGCCGTCCTTTTCCTCCCCTTCCAAACTCCACTTCGCTCTCCACCTGGCCTCCTGCTGAGTGGGACCGCTGCAGAAGACCCGCCCCGGCGGGTCTTCTGCGTTTAATCCCATGTGACCGCCAACGGCGTCCACTCCAAGGTTGGTTTCCCACCCTGCAAGTTTTCTACAGGGACCTGGCAGCACCATGGGGCGTTATCGCCAACCAAGTGGAGGCACGTCCATGGATTCACGCCCATCCCAGATCTCCAGCCCTGTCCTGAGCCGACGCCAGTTCGGACTCATCATGGGTGGCGGAGCCATCCTCATGGTGGCCGGCGCCACGTACGGGGCCGTCGCCCGCAGCGTTCCGCAGCCGGCGACGCAACTGGACACCGCCTTTGGCGTCCTGTCCGTGACCCGGGCAGGCCGGCTGGCCCGGCTGGATGCGGCGGGCCGTCCGGCCTTCCGGTCGGTACAAAGCGCGGCCGCCCTGTTCACCGGTACCGAAGCCGTTGCCCTCGGCGCCGTCGGCGCTGCCGCAGCCAGTGCCGGCGGCTTCCAGAGGGCCGTGAACCCCGCGATCCTCCCCGTAAGTTCCCACGGGCACGACAGCACACCGCCAGAGGATCCCGCCTGGCCGCAGCCACTAAACCTGACTTGGGGCGACGTCATCCTCCTTGAGGTTGAACTGCACAACTCCAGCCAGGAGCCCGCGCTCTTCAGTCCAGGCCAACTGCGCCTCAGGCTCCTTCCGACCGGGACGACAGTCACTCCCCAAGACTTCGACCGCAGCCTGAGCGCCGTCGATCCAGGGGCCACAGAACATCTGTGGATCAGTTACCTGGCCCCCCATGACGCCTCCGCCATGGAGTTGGAGTATTCGGAACCGGAACACGACGGCACGGCCACCCTCGCTCTTCCCCCTCTTACTGTTAGCCAGGTGAAGTCATGAGCCCGCTCGACATCCACATCAACGATGGATTCCTGCCCATGGTGGACGGCTCCCGCGTCTACCATCGGGGATTCGGTGACAAACGGACCACGGTCAATGACCCGAAGCCCAGCCTGACGGTATACCCCCGGGTCTTTCTGCGAGACGGCCGGATCGAGGCAAGCCGCACCTACCCGCTGCAGGCAGCAGTTCCCCCGCTCGGACGCCCGGAACCCGCCGCCAAAGACGCTTCCAACCCCGGTGAATTCCTGGTCCGTCGGAAATACTGGGCCAGCTTCTTCCCGGACCGGACGTTGATTGCCGAAACCGGCAGCACCATCAGCATCCGCGTCACCAACCACCTGGCCCAGGACCACGAACTTCAGTTCCTCAACGCCGGTGCGGACTACGGCCACGTCAGTTCAGGCGCCATCAAACCCGGCCAGACCGGCTACGTGGAATTTCCGGCCCCCGCGGCAGGCACTTACCTTTACTGCGATCCCGGAGCCTATCCTGCCGACCCGACAGTAGACCCGGTCCAGCGCGTCCTGGGCCTGTACGGGGCACTTCTGGTCATCGATCCGGATTCGCCGTGGGTGCCCATGCCCGATGGTCCGGAATTCGAGCGCCAGTGGTTGTGGATGCTGCACAACGTTGACCCGGTATGGGCCGGCATCGCGTCGCGTAACGGAACCGTGGATCCCGATAAGACTCCGGTGCTTCCACGGTATTTCACGCTGAACGGCCGCAGCGGCTTCCAATCGCTGGCCGTGTCCACGGACGAAGAACTGAACCGCGTGCGGGAGGAGGACACTCTGATGTCGGGTTCGGCCCGGCAGATAGACGTCCGTGATTTCAGCCTGAGCGCTGCTGCGGGCACCGTGAAGACCGGCCAGCTGATGCGCTTCCTCAACGCCGGCGTCATCCATCACCAGCTCCACTTTCACGGAAACCACCTTTGGACTGTCAGCCGGAACGGGAAGATGTTTCCGCGCACCGGGGGGAACGTCGACGCTGACGGCCATGTGGTCCTGCAGCAATGGGAGGACGTGATCGAGATGCACCCCTTGGACCGCAAGGACTCCATGCTCCCGTTGCGGCGTCCGCCGGAGACTATCGACGAGGTGTGGAATGCCCGGAAAGAGGACTGGCACTACCCCATGCACTGCCACGCCGAACCGTCCCAGGTGGCGAGGGGCGGCATGTATCCCGGCGGGCTGGTAGGCCACTGGACAGTTGCGGCGCCGGCACCGGGCGGCGTCCATGAGGCCGCGCACGAGCTATACCGCAGCCAGGTGGACTTCAGCTCCCACCAGATGCACGAGGGAAGCCCGGAGACGCAATTCCGGAAGAAGCCCGATGTTGCGGTCGAGTTCAAGTTCTTCAACCGCGAAATGAAATTCGACGACGGCGGTGAATTCGAGATGTGGACGTTCGAGACCGAGAGGTCCGGCCGGATCTTCCCGGCACCCCTGATCCGCATCACTGAGGGGCAGGTGTTCCATGGCACTGTCCGCCCGAGTAAAAAAGTCCACACCATCCACTGGCATGGAATCGAGCCTGATCCACGTAACGACGGCGTTGGCCACACCTCCTTCGAGGTCTCAGGCAGTTACACGTATCAGTGGCGCCCGGAGCGAGGGGAGGCCGGCAACCCGAACAGGGGAGCGTCCGGCACCTACTTCTACCACTGCCACGTCAACACCCCGTTGCACGTCCAGATGGGCATGTTCGGTCCTCTGATCATCGACCCGGTTCCTGATCCGCGTTATCCGGTGGCCAAGGGCGCCAGGCGCGCCTTCGTTGACGGCCCGGAATACGACATCGATACCGAGACGATCCTCGTCCCCTACTCCGTGGACCCCCGCTGGCATGAACTCAACCACGCAGCGGGGCTTTCAGGTGATGACGCGGGACTGGACAAATTCAAACCCAGGCACTTTTACCTTCTGGGGGGCGAACTGGCGCGGGCCCCGAAGAAGGAGGGCCCCATCCTCCTCACGCGCATTCGGGCCCGGGCGGCAGGAGGAACGTACAAGCCGACCCTCCTCCGCCTGCTCAACGCCAACTACTTCCCGGTGAACGCCCGCTTCACTGACTCACAAGGCATGCCTGTCGCCATGGCTGAACTCATTTCGCACGATGGCCGGCCGTTCCGGGACACGTCAAGCCCTACCTCACCAGCACTGCCGATTTCACACACCGGGCCCCTGAAATCCGCCCTCATTAATTTCGGCGCCGCCGAACGCTATGACATGCTGCTTCGTCCGCCGGCACCCGGCACGTACTGGCTCACCGTGGACCTGCTGGACTGGATCACCGGGAGGGTCCTCTTTACACGGAAGATCCCGGTGGTAGCGGCCTAGGAGCCTGCTGATTACAGCGCTTTGACCGTTCTCATCCGGATCCAGGCTGGCCCGGATGAGGACGCATGTGCCCGCCGCAGTTGGCCGGTTCTGCAATTCCACGCCGCTCTGCCATGCCGGCGCTGCTCTGCAATTCCGCGTTGCTCCGCCATGCCGGTGTACTGACACTGCCCAGTCGTGCAGGTGGGGTCACCCATGCGGGCGTACGGCACCCCAAACGGTCCACTGGCCCTCCACTCTCATCCACCGTGCTCTCCCGCGCCATTTGGGCATAAGAACACCAATAATGGGGCCGCCGGGCCTGATTTTGCGTTGACTGTGGGGGAAAGTGGAGTAATGTGGAGGACATAAGAGGGTAGTTGCAACACAGGGGATGTGCAGTTCCTTTTCGGCAGACAGGCGGTGGGCCAGTGTTTCTGGGCACGCATTCGCCTCGTCTGGACGAAAAGGGCCGGATTATCCTCCCCGCAAAGTTCCGCGAGGAACTTGCCGCCGGGCTGGTTCTGACGAGGGGCCAGGAGCGTTGCATCTACGTCTTCAGTGAGCAGGAATTTGCGAGGGTCCACGAGCAAATGCGGGAGGCGCCAATCTCCTCCAAGCAGGCCCGGGATTACATTCGTGTCTTTCTCTCTGGAGCCTCGGACGAGGTACCTGACAAGCAGGGGCGCGTGACCATTCCGGCTGCGCTCCGGGAGTATGCAGGCCTTGGCAGGGAACTGGCCGTCATTGGCGCAGGAACCCGCGCTGAGATCTGGGACGCCCAGGCTTGGAACGAATACCTGGCGGAGAAGGAAACTGCTTTCTCTGAGACCGACGACGCCATTCCGGGGATCCTGTGATCGCCTGAACGGCACAGAAGACCGCTTCTTGAACGAGATCTCCAGCCGCCCATCGGACCGTCAACCTGGCTCACTTCCCCGGAGCCAGGCAGGCAGGACGATAGGCGCGGATGGGGATCTGGCTAAGAAGCACCACGCAGCAGCCGCCAAACGAAAGGACGAAGGCATGAACGACCACCCGAAGCCGACGTCCGAACGCCATGTACCGGTCCTCAAGGACCGGTGCATCAATTTGTTGGCGCCAGGTTTCGAAGCCGCACGGCTCCGGGGCGAAACCCCCATTGCGATTGATGCGACTCTCGGCATGGGGGGCCACTCCGAAGCCATGCTGGAACGGTTCCCGGACCTGCACCTGATCGGCATCGACCGTGATGAGGAAGCCCTGGCGCTGGCAGGCGAACGGCTGGCCCGTTTCGCCGACCGCACGGACCTTGTGCATGCCGTCTACGACGAAATCGCCGACGTCCTCGAGGACCTGGGCGTCAGGGAAGTCCATGGCATCCTGATGGACCTCGGGGTCTCCTCCCTTCAACTGGACGAGCGGGAGCGTGGCTTCGCCTACTCCTTTGATGCGCCGCTGGACATGCGGATGGACACAAGCCGCGGGCAGACTGCGGCCGATGTGGTCAACAACTACAGCGAAGAGGATCTCGTCAGGATTATCCGGAAGTGGGGCGAGGAAAAATTTGCCGGCCGGATCGCCAACAGGATCGTCGCAGCAAGGGCTGTCAAGCCTTTCGCCACCACGGGAGAACTCGTAGAACAAATCCGCTCAGTGGTGCCGGCGGCTGCCGCCAAATCCGGCGGCCATCCGGCCAAACGGACTTTCCAGGCGCTGCGGATCGAAGTCAACGAGGAACTTGAGGTGCTGGAGCGCGCCGTTCCCGCAGCCGTGGATGCAACCGCCCTGGGCGGCCGCATTGTGGTCATGTCGTACCACTCCCTTGAAGACAAGATCGTCAAGTCTGTCTTTCAAGCCGGCTCCAAGTCGTCCGCACCACTCGGATTTCCGGTGGAACTGGAGGAACACAAAGCCCCCCTCAAAACCCTGACCAAGGGCACCGAGGTACCCACCGCCGTCGAAATCGCCGAAAATCCCCGCGCCGCTTCTGCCAGGCTGCGCGCCGTGGAACGCATCAGAGCCAGGAGAGAAGCATGAGCACCGCCGCCGCCAAGAACTTTCCGGTCCTTTCCGGCAGCACGGCCCCGGCGATAAGGACCCACCGTGCCGGCCCGGGCCGCAAAGAGCGCACACCCCTGTCGGTGGTGCGGTCCGCGCCGAAAAAGCGCCGCGCCCCATTTGTGGTGATGTGCTTCGCGCTTCTCGCCATAGCGCTCATGGCCGTGCTTATCCTAAATATTTCCGTGTCAACCTCGCAGTACCAGCTTGTGGAACTCAGGGGCAAGCAGAGCACGCTGACCAAGCAGAACCAGGATCTGACACAGCAGCTCCAGAACTTCGAAGCTCCACAGAATCTGGCGGCAAAGGCGGGAGACTTGGGAATGGTACCTTCCACCGTCAAAGGCCAGATCGACCTTTCCACTCTTACCGTCACGGGCAAGGCAACACCGGCAGTTAAAGGTGGCGCCGCTGGAGCTGTTATCCCGGCTCCAGCGATCGCAGGGGTGCTTACCGTGGTTCCGCCGCCCTCGGCGTCGGAACCGCTGGTGAACCGCAAGCCGGCTACCCAAAAACCTGCCGCACGGGTGCCGGACACAGCTGCCCAAGCCCCGGCCGAAAAGCCGGCACGCCGGGTTCCCGCCGCGGATCTCCACGGCGGTTCCGTTCCGGCACCGGAACAGAAGATACCCGGGCAGTAACTGACCGCCCGCTGAAGAGCAGCCGGTCAGGCAAGAACGCCGGGCGACCAGCCGGGCACCACAGCAGGCAACAAGGCGAGCAGCAAGGGAATTACGGTGGCGCAGAGGACCGGCAAGGCAAAAGGCGGCAAGGTGCCCAATGCCACCAAACGGCTGCGCCTCGGCCTGGGGATCATGCTGACACTGCTCCTGGTGGTGGGCGGCAAGCTGTTTATGGTCCAGGGCCTGGACGTCGGTGGGATGGCCGCCGCTGCCCTTGACTACCGCATGCGCGAGACCACCCTCCCTGCCGAGCGAGGCAGCATCCTGGACGCGAACGGCACAGTCCTGGCCAACAGTGTGATCCGGTACAACGTGGTGGTGGATCAGACGGTAAACACCAAGACCGAGACGTTCAAACGCCTTGCCAAGGTCGATGGCAAGGACAAGCTTGTGGACGTCAGCCGGGAACAGGGGCTCAAAGAACTGGCGCTGGTCCTGGGCATGAGCCAGGACGCCATTCGTGAAGCTGTCACCGGCGAACAGCGCTACTACATCGTGGCGAAGGACCTGAAGCCGGACGTCGAGGACAGGGTTTCGAATCTTCAGATCCCAGGCATCGTCACCGAGGGCGTCAGCAAACGTGTCTACCCCAATGGGTCTGTGGCCGGCGGAATCATCGGCTTCCTGCAGGACGGCAACACCGGCCAGGCCGGCATCGAGCAGACCCAGGATGGGCTGCTTCGCGGTAAAGACGGTAAGCGGCTATTCGAAATCGGTGCAGACGGCCTGAGGATTCCCGTCGGCGTGGATGAGCTGACGCCGCCTGAGGACGGCAAGAACGTCAGGCTCACGCTGAACTCGGACCTGCAGTACTTCGCCCAGCAGGCCATCCAGAGCTCCACGGACAACCAGAGCGCCGAGTGGGGCGTCATTATTGTGATGGACGCCAAGACCGGGAACCTCGTGGCCATGGCAGACTCCAATGCCCCGGACCCGAATGAGCCGGGCAGGGTGGCAGCCAAGGACAGGGGCGTCCGGTCCGTAACTGCAGCCTATGAACCAGGCTCCGTGCAAAAGATGATTACGGCTGCGGCACTGATTGAGGAAGGAAAGTCCAGCCCCCTGGATACCTTCACCCTGGGACCCTCTTACACCGTGGACGGCCAGACCTTCACTGACGCCTTTACGCACGGCACCGAAGAACGTACGCTGGCCGGCATCCTGGGCTGGTCCATGAACACGGGCACAGTGGCTGCCGGTTCACGGCTCACCCCGGAGCAACGCTACGACTGGCTGCGCAAGTTCGGTATCGGTGAGGCGCCGGACATCGGACTGCCGGCAACAGCCTCCGGGATCCTCGCGCCGGCGGACCAGTGGGACAGCCGGCAGCAGTACACCGTGCTGTTCGGTCAGGGCGTGTCCCAGTCCACCCTCCAGACGGTCCGCGCTTTCCAGACGATCGCCAACAACGGGGTGATGGTTCAGCCGCGCCTGATTGACGCCTACATTGGAGCAGACGGAACCGAGGAAAAGGTAGCTCCGCAGCCGTCCAGGCGGGTGGTGTCCGACAACACTGCGCAGCAGGTCCAGGACATCCTGGAGAGTGCCGTGACCGAGGGCCAGATCAAGGACGCTGCGATCGACGGTTATCGTGTGGGGGCCAAGACCGGAACCTCTGAATCGCCGTGCGACGATGGGAAGTCAGGATTCTGCGGTTACACCGCCTCCATTGTGGGGATGGCACCGATGGATGATCCCCGGTTTATTGTTGAGGTGGTACTTCAGCGTCCCAAGGGCAACATCTACGGCATCACGCAGGGGCCGGTGTTCCGCTCGGTCATGAGCCAGGCACTGCGCACCTACAATGTCCAGCCGTCCACGGGCGAACCGGCCCGGCTGCCGCAGTACGCCAAGTAGCACCACGCCAGGCAGCTGTACCTTTACCGCCCGCACCGGGAGCAGTCCCGCGCGGGCATGATCCACTAGCACCATCGGAGACCCCTTGTCAGAGCAGAACGAACCAGGCAGTCATACCGGGCCGGGAGGGGAACCCCCTGCATCCCGGTTCAGGCCGACGGCAGTTGCCGCAGTCCGGCTGGACAGCATCGGCGAAGCCATTGGCGTCCCTGTCCCGGGGGCCTCCGCTGCGGTGGGTGTCACAGGGATTTCGCTTAACTCCCGCACCGTGGAACGCGGCGACCTGTACGTCGCGCTGCCGGGCGCTGCCCGCCACGGCGCTGATTTTGTGTCCCAGGCCGTGGACAGGGGAGCCGTTGCGGTCCTGACCGACGACGCCGGCGCGCGGCTTCTTGCCCTGTCCGCAGACACCGCCGTCCCCGTTCTGGTGGTGGATGAGCCGCGCAACGTGGTGGGTCCGCTGTCCGCCATGATCTACCGGAGCCAGCCTTCAGCCGGTCAGCAGCCGCGCCTGTTCGGGGTGACCGGCACGAACGGCAAGACCACCACCACCTACTTCATCAACGCCCTGCTCCGTTCCCTGGGACAACGGACCGGCCTGATCGGCACCATCGAAATACTCGCCGGCGGGGACCCGATCCCCAGCCTCCTGACCACGCCGGAATCAACGGATGTCCACGCCCTGCTGGCACTCATGCGGGAGAGGGGACTGGACGCAGCGTCCATGGAAGTCTCTTCCCATGCCGTCTCCTTCCAGCGCGTTGACGGTGTGGTCTTCGACGTCGCCGGGTTCACGAACCTGACCCAGGACCACCTGGACCTGCACGGGACCATGGATGAATACTTCGCCACCAAGGCGGAGCTGTTCACGCCCCGATCGCGCCCACAAGCCGTGGTGACGGTCGACGACGAGTGGGGCCGCAAGCTTGCTGCGGCGGCCGACATCCCGGTCACCACCCTCGCCACGACACCGGGCGGGGCTTCGGCAGACTGGACAGTGACCGCTACCGCACCGCGCGGCCTGGGTACCGAGTTCGCCCTGAGCGGGCCTGACGGCGCCACGATCCAGGCCCACACCGGACTGCCCGGCGCCTTCAACGTGGCCAACGCGGCGCTGGCCACGGTGATGGTCCTTGCCGGCGGAGTGGACAGCGCTGCCGTACAGGCGGCCCTGACAGCCCATGACCCCTTTACCGTGGCTGTTCCGGGCCGGATGCAACTCGTCTCCGAGGAGCCCGCCGCCGTCGTCGATTTTGCCCACAACACCGATGCCCTGGCACGCGCGCTTGAGGCGGTCAGGTCTCCGCTCTCCGGTTCACGGGTAATTGTTGTTTTCGGGGCGACCGGCCAGCGGGACCAGGGCAAGCGTCCCGCCATGGGTGCCGTCGCTGCCCGGCTCGCCGATGTTGTGATCATCACGGATGACGACCCCCATGACGAGGATGCGGCAGCCATCCGGGCGGACGTGCTCACGGGAGCCCGGGCCGCACAAGAACAGGATGCACTGGAGTGTGTCATCGAAGAGATTTATCCCCGGGACGCCGCGATCCAACGGGCCGTCGAGCTGGCTAACCCGCAGGACACCATCCTGGTTGCCGGCCGCGGACACGAGGTCTGGCAAGAGGTTAAGGGAGTCAATCTTGCCCTCGATGACCGGGTGGAACTCCGGAACGCCTTGACAGCCAAGGGATTCAACGTTCTTCAAGACGACCGGATAGAGTCCTAGACCGAGATGATTGCACTTACTGCGGCGGAAATCGCCGAAATCACAAACGGCCGCCTGGACGCCGATCCGGGGATCACCCCGCATTCGGTGGTCACCGATTCGCGCGAAGCCTCGCCCGGCTCGCTCTACATCGCGAAACCCGGCGAGAACGCGGACGGCCATGACTTCGTCACGGCTGCCTTCAGCCGCGGTGCAGTGCTGGTCCTCGCGGAGCGGCCCGTCATCGGGCCGGACGGCGGCCACTATCCCGCGGTCCTGGTGAAGGACGCCGTGTTGGCCATGGGTGCGCTTGCCGCAGAGGCAGTCCGCCGCATCCGCGCGGCCCGCGCCGCTGCCGGCGAGTCCCTGACGGTCATCGGAATCACCGGTTCGGCCGGCAAAACCACCACGAAGGACCTCCTCGCGGGGATCCTGACAACGCAGGGCACCACCGTTGCGCCGCAGGGTTCCTACAACGGCGAAGTCGGCGTGCCGCTCACCGTCTTCCTGGCCGACACCGGAACCCGGTACCTGGTGATCGAGATGGGTGCCACCGGCATCGGGCACATCCGCTACCTCGCCGACATGGTCAAACCTGACATCGGCGTAGTCCTTGGGGTGGGCACCGCCCACGCGGGGGAGTTCGGCGGCGTGGAGAACATCGTGCAGGCCAAGGGAGAGCTGGTGGAGGCCCTCGCGCCCACCGGCACCGCCATCCTGAATCTCGACGACGACCGGGTTGCCGGCATGCGCACCCGCACCGGCGCGGCCGTGCTGGGTTTCTCAGCCGAGGAACGCCCTGACGCCACCGTGCGGGCTGACAATCCGGACACCAACGCTGCGGGCAACCCTGAATTCGACCTCGTCCTGCCCGGCAACGACGCCACCCTGCGAGTCAGCAGCCGGCTTATCGGCGCCCACCACACCGGAAACCTGCTCGCCGCAGCAGCGGCCGCACACGCGGCAGGCGTGCCGGGCCCTGACATCACAGCTTCCCTCAGCACGCAGGCGGCGGCGAGCCGCTGGCGGATGGAACGCACCGAACGCCCTGACGGCGTCACGGTGATCAATGACGCCTACAACGCCAATCCTGAGTCCATGCGTGCCGCACTGCGGACACTGGCCGACCTGGGACGTGGACGCCGTACGTGGGCGGTCCTGGGCGCCATGCTGGAGCTGGGACCTGATTCGATCCGTGAGCACACCGCCGTGGGCACCCAAGTGGTGCGCCTGAACATCTCAAGGCTGGTGGTTGTCGGCCGGGAGGCACGGGCCCTGTATGTTTCTGCCGTCCAGGAGGGCTCCTGGGGCGATGAATGCGTCTTTGCCGAAACGGTTGAAGACGCCTATACCCTGCTCAACGCGGAGCTTGAACCCGGTGATCTGGTGCTCTTCAAGTCCTCCAACAGCGTGGGGCTGCGCCACTTGGGCGATCGGATAGCATTACCCCCACAAACCACGGAACCTGCCGATGAAAGGAGCGAGCTGCTGTGATTGCACTATTGATCGGCGCAGGACTTGCCCTGCTGTTCGCCCTGGTGGGAACCCCGCTGTTTATCCGCCTGCTCGTCCGCAAGAGCTACGGCCAGTTCATCCGCGATGACGGACCCACCTCGCACCACACCAAACGCGGCACTCCCACCATGGGCGGAACCGTGGTGGTGGGCGCAGTCCTGCTCAGCTACGGGCTGACCCACCTGATCATGTGGATGATGAACCCGGCCTCGGCCGGCCCATCGGCGTCGGCCCTGATCCTGCTGTTCCTCATGGTCGGTATGGGGCTGGTGGGCTTCCTCGACGACTTCATCAAGATTTCCCGCCAACGAAGCCTGGGGCTGGACGCCAAGGCCAAACTCATCCTGCAGGCGGCGGTAGGCATCGCCTTCGCCGTCCTCGCACTGAACTTTCCCGACTCCGAAGGCCTGACGCCGGCCTCGACCAAAATCTCCCTGGTCCGCGACATTCCCTGGCTGGACCTGGCCTTCGCCGGCACGGTTGTCGGCGCCATTCTCTTTGTCCTCTGGTCCAACCTGATCGTCACGGCAGCAACGAACGGCGTGAACCTGACGGACGGCCTCGACGGTCTCGCAGCCGGGGCCTCGGTCATGGTCTTCGGCGCCTATACCCTGATGGGAATCTGGCAGAACAACCAGGCCTGTGGATCACCGCGCCAGGCCGGCAGCGGCTGCTACTCCGTCCGTGACCCCCTTGACCTGGCACTCCTTGCGGCCATCCTGAGTGCGGCCCTGGTGGGGTTCCTCTGGTGGAACACCTCGCCGGCCAAGATCTTCATGGGTGACACCGGATCCCTGGCTATCGGCGGCGCCATTGCAGGCTTCGCCATCCTGTCCCGGACCGAACTGCTCCTTGGCATCGTCGGCGGCCTGTTCGTCCTGATCACGCTGTCGGTGATCATCCAGGTGGGCTACTTCAAGATCACCGGCGGTAAACGCGTCTTCAAGATGGCACCGCTGCAACACCACTTCGAGCTCAAAGGCTGGGCCGAAGTCACAGTTGTTGTCCGTTTCTGGATCCTGGGCGGGCTCTTCGTAGCCGTGGGCCTGGGCGTCTTCTACGCTGAATGGGTTGTGCTCCTGTGACCGTTTCCCCCCGCCTGCAGAACCTCGTCAGCTGGGACTCCGACTGGGCCGGCCTTCGTGTTGTGGTCACCGGGATCGGCGTCTCCGGCTTCGCCGCGGCAGACACCCTCATCGAACTCGGCGCCCGGGTGGTAGTGGTGGACGCCGCCACCACCGAGACCGCCAAGGCCCAGGCCGACACCCTGAAGATCGTCGGCGCCGTGGACGTGCTCCTCGGCGACGAAGCCGTCACCAGGATCCCCAAGGTGGACGGCAGCTTCCCCGACCTGATCGTGACCTCGCCGGGCTGGCGCCCGGACCAGGCGCTGCTCGCCGCTGCGGCGCGCGCGCACATTCCGGTGTGGGGCGACGTTGAACTCGCCTGGCGGCTGCGCGTCCGCGAGGGTCACAAGACGGCTGACTGGCTGACCATCACCGGCACGAACGGCAAGACCACCACGGTTGGCCTGACGGCATCGATGCTGCAGGCCGCCGGCCTGAAAGCCATTGCCGTAGGCAATGTGGGCACGCCGATCCTCGATGCCCTCCGCGATCCCGTTGAGTACGACGTGTTCGCCGTTGAACTGTCCAGCTTCCAGCTGCACTGGGCGGAGTCGTTGTCTCCCGTCGCCAGTGTCTGCCTCAACGTGGCCGAAGACCACGTTGACTGGCACGGCTCCTACAACTCCTACCTCGCCGATAAGGCGAAGGTCTACGCGCGGACCCAGAAGGCCTGCATCTTCAACGCCGAGCAGATCGAAACCGAACGGATGGTGGAGGACGCCGACGTGGTGGAAGGCTGCCGCGCCGTTGGCTTCACCACCGTCACCCCGGCCATCAGCATGCTTGGCGTGGTGGAAGGCCTCCTGGTGGACCGGGCCTTCATCGAACAGCGCAAGGACAGCGCTGCCGAGCTGGCCTCGATGGCGGACCTGGGCGCAGTTTGCTCCCCGTCACATGGTGGCCAACGCCCTTGCCGCGGCCGGCACTGGTCCGCGCCTATGGCGTGGACGCGCAGGCTGTGCGAAGGGGCATCCAGGACTACGTGCCGGGCAACCACCGCATCCAGACAGTCGCCCGCCAGAACGGTGTGCTGTGGGTCAACGATTCCAAGGCCACCAACCCGCACGCCGCAGCGGCGTCGCTGGCGGCCTTTGAGAACGTCATCTGGATCGCCGGTGGGCTCTCCAAGGGGGTCAGCTACGACGACCTGGTCCGGGATCAGTCGGCCCGGTTGAAGGCAGTAGTGCTCATCGGCGTCGACACCGCTCCGCTGGCCGAGGCCCTGCAGCGACACGCGCCGGATGTCCCCGTGATCTCCACCCCGGCGGGCGACACTGAAAAGACGCAGACTGCCGCAACGGGCGGAGCCATCGCGGCCAACTCTCCGGTTTCCGGGGCGGACGTGATGTCCCGGGCCGTTGCGTCAGCGGCGCAGCTGGCCGCATCAGGTGACACCGTACTGATGGCACCGGCAGCTGCTTCCATGGATCAGTTCTCTTCCTATGCTCACCGCGGCAACGCCTTTATCGAAGCTGTCCGCGAGCTGGTGGAAGGGCAGGCCCAGACCGGCGAGGAGTAAGAATGGTCAGCACGCCCACCCGGCCAAATGCTCCACAGCTGCGCGCCGGAAAACCAGCGTCGCCCACAGGTTCCAGGCCCGCCGCTTCAAAAGCCTCAGCCCCAAAGGCTTCGGCCTCCAAGCCCGCGGCCTCGAAGCCCTCCACGTCCAAACCCGCGGCCGCCAGAATCCCCGCGGCCAGAACAGTCCCCGCGCGGATCCGGGACGCGTACCGCGGATTCTGGTCTGCCCTGGAAGGAACCGGGACCTCCCGGAACGGCTCCACGTACTACCTCATCCTGGGCTCCACGCTGGCCCTGACCGCCATCGGCATCATGATGGTGTTATCGGCCTCCAGCGTTGAGTCCATCGCCGCCGGAAAGTCGCCCTACGGTGACGCGCTCAAGCAGGGCATGTTCGCCGGGATCGGCATCTTCATCATGTTCGTCCTGTCGCGCATCAACGTGGTCTGGCTCAAACGGCTGGCCTGGCCAGTCCTGGGCGCTGCACTGGTCCTCCTGGTCCTGGTCCAGCTCATCGGTGACGAAGTCAACGGCAACAAGAACTGGATTGACCTGGGCGGCATCACCTTCCAGCCGTCCGAGGCCTCCAAGCTGGCGCTGGCGCTGTGGATGGCCACGGTCATGGCCATGAAAGGCAAGCTGCTCCGTCTTTGGCAGCATGTGCTGATCCCCGCCGTGCCGCTGGCAGGCGCCGTGATCGGCCTGGTGCTGTGGGGCAACGACCTGGGCACGGCCATGATCATCATGATGATCACGGCCGCCGCACTCTTCTTCGCCGGCGTGCCGCTGTACATGTTCGGGTTCGCCGCGCTGTTGGCCGCGGCCGGAGCAGCCTTCATGGCCATCACCAGTTCAAACCGGATGTGCCGCATCACCTCCTGGTGGACGGGGCAGTCCTGTGCCGACGGCATTGACGCCAACTACCAGGCCACCAACGGGCTCTACGGACTCGCTTCGGGCGGATGGTTCGGCGTGGGCCTTGGCCAAAGCCGGCAGAAGTACAGCTGGATTCCGGAAGCCCACAACGACTTCATCTTTGCCATCATCGGCGAGGAACTCGGCCTGGTGGGCACCGTCGTCGTCCTGGTCCTCTTTGCCATCCTCGGAGCGGCCATTTACCGCGTCGTGGTGGCACAGGAGGACATGTTCCACCGCGTCCTGGCCGGCACCATCATGGTGTGGCTGCTGGGCCAGGCCACTGTCAATATGGCCGTGGTGACCGGCCTGATGCCCGTCATCGGTGTGCCCCTGCCATTCATCTCCTACGGTGGCTCGGCCTTGCTGATGTCTCTTTGCGCCGTGGGGGTGGTGCTGTCGCTCGCCCGTGAACAGATGGCGCCCGCACTCCGGCCCAAGAGAATGCTGAAGTTCGGCGCCAAAAAGGCCGGGGGATCCACCCGCCCCACCAAGACCGCAAGAAAGCGTACCTAGCACCAGATGACTTCCCAGAACCTGTCCATTGTCCTCGCAGGCGGCGGAACCGCCGGCCACATCAGCCCGCTCCTGGCCATCGCGGCGGCCCTCCGGTCCGCAAACCCGGAGGCCAGGCTGCTCGCCGTGGGCACGCCGGCGGGCATGGAGACCCGGCTGGTGCCTGCCGCCGGCGTAGAACTGGCCACCATCGACCGGGTGCCCTTTCCCCGCAGGCCTTCCCTGGATCTGCTGAAGTTGCCCGCCCGGCTTGCCGGGGCGGTGCGGCAGTCAGGCCGCATCCTGGACGAGGCCTCAGCTGACGTGCTGGTGGGCGTAGGCGGCTATGTGTGCACCCCGCTGTATCTGGCTGCCCGCCGCAGGGGGATTCCCATTGTGATTCACGAGGCCAACACCCGTCCGGGCCTGGCCAACCGCGTGGGATCGTTCCTGACCCGTCACGTGGCCACCGCCTTCGACACGACCCGGTTGCGGCACGCCCGCCATGTCGGCATGCCCATGCGGACCGAGATCTCCGGCCTCGACAGGGACTCGGCCCGTGCCGCCGCGCGCGGGGCACTGGGACTGGATGCGCATAAGCCCACGCTCATTGTGACGGGCGGGTCCTCCGGCGCCCAGAGCATCAACCGTGCCATTGCCGCCGCGGCGCAGGCGCTTGGCGCCGCCGGGATCCAAACGCTCCACATCACCGGCCGCGGCAAGACCGTCCTGGGTCCCGACGGCGGCCCGCTCACCGCTGACGGCTACCAGCAGGTTGAGTACGTGGACGGCATGGAACAGGTCTACGCCGCCGCTGACGTGCTGCTGGCACGCTCCGGCGCAGCAACTGTCTGCGAAGTAGCCGCAGTGGGAGTGCCCGCAGTGTTTGTCCCGCTGCCCATCGGCAACGGCGAGCAGGCGCTTAACGCGGCCGGGCTCGTGAACTCCGGCGGTGCCCTGCTGGTGGCGGACAAGGACATCACCGCCCAGTGGATAACACACGAGCTCATCCCGTTGGCCACCGACGCCGGCCGGCTGGCTACGATGGCCGCCAACGCCCGCCGGCTGGGCATCAGAAACGCCGATCAGCGCATGGCTGATCTTGTCCTGGAAGCGGTATCCGCATGACCCCCGCAAGCATCCGCAGCCAGGAGTCCCTGGGCCGCGTCCACTTCATCGGCATTGGCGGCGTGGGAATGTCCGCGGTTGCCCGCATCATGGTGGCCCGCGGCGTCACCGTCAGCGGCTCCGACGCCAAGGACCTGCCGGTCATGGCGGAACTGGCTGCCGCCGGGGCCCGCATAGCCGTGGGCTACGGTGCTGCCAACCTGGGCGACGCCCAGACGGTGGTGGCAGGTTCGGCGATCCGTGCGGACAACCCCGAACTGGTGGCTGCACGCGAGTCAGGCCTGCCCGTGCTCCACCGCTCGGAAGCGCTGGCTGCCACCATGGGGGACGACGTGGTGGTGACAGTTGCGGGAACGCATGGAAAGTCCACCACCACCTCCATGATCGCCGTCCTCCTCCAGGGAGCCGGGCTTGACCCCTCCTTTGCCATCGGTGCCAACGTGCCTGCGCTCGGCGTCAACGCAGCACATGGCGCAGTCCGGCATTTTTGTGGCCGAAGCGGACGAATCGGACGGTTCCTTCCTGAACTACCGGCCGAAGATCGCCGTGGTCACCAACGTGGAACCCGACCACCTGGACCACTACGGCACCGCCGAAGCCGTCTACGAATCCTTTGACCGCTTCACTGAGCTGCTGCCGGCCGATGGCGTCCTGATCGCCTGTGCGGACGACGACGGCGCGCTGGCCCTCGCGGAACGCACCATGGCCCGCGGCAACACCAGGGTGGTCCTCTACGGAACCTCCGGCAGGGCAGACCTGCGACTGCACGACGGCGGCCCCGGAGCCGTGGAGGTGTCCTCGGCGGCCGGGCGGTTCGCATTGTCGCTGCAGGTCCCGGGGCGCCATAACGCGCTCAACGCGGCTGCCGCCGTCGCCGTCGCCCTGGAGCTTGGGGTCGACGCCGGAGCTGCTGCGCGCGCCCTGGCGGACTTCTCCGGCGCGTCCCGGCGATTTGAACTCAAAGGCGAGGCGCGCGGTGTACGCGTGTTTGACGACTATGCCCACCACCCCACAGAGGTCCGGGCAGCGTTGACGGCGGCTCGCTCAGTGGCGGGCACGCACCGTGTCCACGTTGTGTTCCAGCCGCACCTGTTCTCGCGCACCAGGGAGTTCGCCAGCGAGTTCGCCGCCGCACTCAACCTGGCAGACACGGCACTGGTCCTGGACATTTATCCCGCCCGCGAGGATCCGATCCCCGGCGTCACCAGCCAGCTCATCGGCGACCACCTGGCCTCCGGCGGCCGCCTTGTGGCGGCCGACGAGGCTGTGGCGGCCCTGGTGGCGGCCGCCGGGCCGGGCGACATCATTCTGACCGTCGGAGCCGGAGACGTGACCAGCTTCGGGCCGCAGATTGTGCAGGCCCTCGATGGGTAGTCCCCGCCGCCCCACGTACGCTTCGCCTGCACGGCGGGAACCGGCGGGCCGGCAACCGGCGGCGGAGTCCCCGTCGGCGGGACCGGACGTCATCTCCGCCTCCAAAAGCGCCCCCGTGCCCGGGGAACCATCCACGGGCGGACGGAAACAGGAAAAGCACGCGGACGCCGTGGCAGCACGGGAAAAGCCGCCGGCAAGTGGCAACGTGCTGGCATTTCCCGAACCCCCGGCAAAGCGCCGGAAGCGGCGCATCCTTGTTGCCCTGGGAACTGTCCTGGGGCTGGTCGCGGCGCTGCTGGCCGCTGCCATCTTTTCTCCCGTCCTCGCCGTGGGCACCATCTCCGTAACCGGGACCAAACTGGTCACCACGGACCAGGTCCAGGCCGCGCTGGAGCCGCTGAAGGGGAAACCCCTGCCCCAGGTCAGCGACGATGAGGTGGGCCGGCTGCTTGAACCCCTGGTCCAGGTAAAGTCCGTCTCGACGCAGGCGCGGCCGCCTTCCGAACTGGTGGTGGAAGTTCTGGAACGCATCCCCGTGGCCCTGGTCAAACAGGGGGAGCGGTACAGGCTGGTTGACGTGGACGGTGTGGTGCTGGCCACCACGGCGGACCCGGCCTCGGTTTCACTGCCGGTCATCGACGGCGGTGCCGGCACCATCGGCAAGGACCTTTTCCAGGCCACCGCCGAGGTCCTGGGGGCACTCCCGCCGGACGTGCTGTCGAAGCTCTCCAACGCCTCCGCCCAGTCCGTGGACGCGGTGGAGCTGAAGCTCGTTGACGGCCAGACCATCATTTGGGGCAATGCGGGGGAGAAGGAGCTTAAGGCCAAAGTCCTCGAGGCCCTGCTGAAGGTCCCCGCGGATCCGAAGAACCCCGTGCGCGTGTACGATGTGAGCGCGCCCCGGCATCCGGTGACGCGTTGAACGCTCTTCCGGACGTTGCAATCTTTACCGTATTACCGCGACACGCGGCGCCGGTTATTGAATGTCCGAACCATAGGAAATAGCGTTCCAGACATGAGTTACTTGACATAACTATAACCTTCAACTCGAAGGTTAAGGTTGCAGGCTTCAAGCCCGACTCCACAGTTTTCGCAATAGGACACGAACAAGGGACACGTAACGTGGCAGCTCCGCAGAATTACTTGGCCGTCATCAAGGTCGTCGGCATCGGCGGCGGTGGCGTGAACGCAGTCAACCGCATGATCGAGGTGGGCCTCCGGGGTGTCGAGTTCATCGCCATCAACACCGATGCGCAAGCGCTGCTGATGAGCGACGCCGACGTCAAGCTTGACGTCGGACGTGAGCTGACCCGTGGGCTCGGCGCAGGGGCCAATCCTGAGGTGGGCAAGCAGGCTGCGGAGGACCACGCAGACGAGATCGAAGAAGTCATCCGCGGTGCAGACATGGTGTTTGTGACCGCCGGCGAAGGTGGCGGCACCGGTACCGGTGGCGCGCCCGTCGTAGCCCGAATCGCCCGTTCCCTTGGGGCGCTGACCATCGGTGTGGTCACCAGGCCGTTCACGTTCGAGGGCCGCCGCCGTGCCGGCTCCGCCGAGGCGGGCATCGACGCCCTCCGCGACGAAGTGGACACCCTGATCGTGATCCCGAATGACAGGCTCCTCTCAATCAGCGACCGCAACGTCTCCGTCCTGGACGCTTTCCGTTCCGCTGACCAGGTCCTGCTGTCCGGTGTCCAGGGCATCACTGACCTCATCACGACCCCCGGCCTGATCAACCTCGACTTCGCGGACGTCAAGTCCGTCATGCAGGGCGCAGGCTCGGCCCTCATGGGCATCGGCTCCGCCCGCGGCGAAGACCGCGCCGTGAAGGCGGCAGAACTGGCCATCGCGTCTCCGCTGCTGGAAGCATCCATCGACGGCGCCCACGGTGTCCTGCTCTCCATCCAGGGCGGTTCAGACCTCGGCCTGTTCGAAATCAATGAAGCTGCCCGCCTGGTCCAGGAAGTGGCCCACCCCGAAGCCAACATCATCTTCGGCGCGGTCATTGACGACGCCCTTGGCGATGAAGCCAGGGTCACCGTCATTGCCGCAGGCTTCGACGACGTCAAGGCCACCTCGCCCTCCATGGACCAGTCCCAGCCCCAGGTGGCGCCGCAGCGCCCCGCAGCGGCTCCAGTGCCTGCCCAGGCACCCACAACGGGCGGCAGCCACCAGATGAACGTCCAGCCCGTGCACGCCGGAGTCGGCGCATCCGGACTGAGCAACTGGGGCCAGCAGCGCCCGTCGGCCGTCCCCGCGGACTCAGGTTTCGACGTCGACCTTCCCTCAGTGGTGGAGCCGGATCTCTCGGGAAACCGTGCGGATGACCTGGATGTCCCCGACTTCCTGAAGTAGGGCACGGCTTGTTCCTTTGGCGGGCTGAAGTCGCCCCCGGCGTCCATGTGGCCTTCACGGACACCCGAGCGGGCAACCTCGCCCTTCATGTCGGGGACGACGCCGCTGACGTCCGGCGCCGCCGCGGGATGCTGGAGGAGGCCGCCGGCCTGGCTCCTGGATCCCTGCGGTTCATGGACCAGGTCCACGGCACCACGGTGGAAGTGATGGAGCCTGGCACACCGGTGCCGACAGCAGACGGCATGGTGTCACGGGGGCTGCCGCTCGCGGTGATGGTGGCCGACTGCATCCCGGCGGTACTCGTAGGACAGGGCGCCGACGGTCCGGTTGTGGCCGCCGTGCACGCAGGCCGCCCCGGGATATCCAACGGCATCCTGCCGGCGGCTGTGGAGCGGATGCGGGCGGTCGGCGCCACCGGCATCCGCGCCTGGCTCGGCCCGTCAATCTGCGGCAGCTGCTACGAAGTGCCCGTTGACTTGCGGGCCCAGGTGGCCGGACAGGTGCCCTCAACATGGGCTACGACGTCATGGGGGAGCGCCGCGCTGGATCTGCCGGCCGGGGCGCGCAGCCAACTGGAGGCCGCCGGAGTCGTCATCGAATATGCCGGGCCGTGCACGCTGGAGAACCACCAGCTCTTCTCCTACCGCCGGTCCACCACCACCGGGCGGTTCGCCGGGCTGGTGTGGTTCGAGGGTAAGGCATGACAGTGGAAGACGCAGCGCGAATGACGCAGCTGGCGGAACGGCTCGCAGCAGTTCGGCACCGGATCGAGGCGGCCGCCCAGGCCGCCGGACGCGCCGGTGAACTGCCCACGCTGATAGTGGTCACCAAGTTCCATCCCGCCGCAGACATCAGGCGCCTTGCGGCCCTGGGTGTCCGGGACGTTGGCGAGAACAGGGATCAGGAAGCCTCGTCGAAGGCAACGGAACTGGCCGGGCTTGGCCTCAAGTGGCATTTCGTCGGACAGCTGCAAAGCAAGAAGGCCAAGTCTGTGGCCAAATATGCGCACGCCCTCCATTCCGTAGACCGTCCGGGCCTGGTTCAGGGCCTGCAACGGGCCATCGCCATCGAGCAGGACACCACCGGCCGGGACGCCCTGCAGTGCTTCATCCAGGTCAGTCTGGACGACGACGCCGGCGCCCACCGTGGTGGCGCCTCGCCGGCGGACGTGCCGATGCTCGCCGACCAGCTGGCCGCCGCCGCCGGTCTGGAACTGGCCGGCGTGATGGCCGTTGCCCCCTTGGGCGGCAGTCCGGAGGCAGCCTTTGAGAAACTCGCTGCAATTTCAGCGTCCCTGGTGGCGGAACATCCCGCGGCCACAGCCATCTCGGCGGGCATGAGCCAGGACCTTGAGGAGGCCATTCGGTTCGGGGCGACACACCTGCGAATCGGTTCCGATATTCTCGGATCGCGTCCCGCCGTGGGGTAGCGTCGAGCACATAGGAAGTGAGTGGCGGGGGATTCCAGTGCTGTCAAGTTATTGGGCGGCCCGCCTACGGACACGATTAGGAGTCGACCATGGCCGGCGCTCTGCGCAAGACAATGATCTATCTTGGGCTCGCCGACGGCGATGAACACTACGAGTCCGAGCACACCACAACACGTAAGGACGAGGACGAATCAATGGAAGTTGACCGCGAGGAACGCCGGGCCCCGGCACCGGTCCGCGAAGTCAGCCGTGAGACGTCCCACGCCCCTGAAGAGGAATACCGCGCACCTGTGACCCCCATCAAGCGTGCGGCCTCGAGCCGCGAAGAAACGTCCGGACTTCGGCAGATCACCACGATCCACCCGCGCTCCTACAACGATGCCAAGCTCATCGGTGAGAGTTTCCGTGACGGCATTCCCGTCATCATGAACGTCACTGACATGGGCGAAGCGGACGCAAAACGCCTCGTAGACTTCTCAGCGGGACTGGTATTCGGTCTCCGGGGCAGCATTGAACGGGTCACCAACAAGGTCTTCCTGCTCTCGCCGTCGTACATTGAGGTCATCGGCGACGACAAGAAGGTCAGCGAGACCCAGGCCAGCTTTTTCAATCAAAGTTAGCCATAAAGCTTATTGCGGATGCCAGGCAGGTACACCTGTCTGGCATCTGTGCTGAAATAGACAAGAAACGTTGGCAGGGCACTGCGGTATCCGGAATGGACATGGAGATATGAGTTAAGTCATGGGAATTGTTTTCGGACTTGTCTATATCGCCCTCCTGCTGTTCTTCGTGGCGCTGATCATCCGCCTGGTCTATGACTGGGTCCAGATGTTCGCCAGGGAGTGGCGTCCCCGCGGTGTTGCCCTCGTGGCCGCCCACACGGTGTATTCGATCACCGATCCGCCGCTCAAGGTGCTCCGACGGGTGATACCGCCGCTGCGGCTCGGCGGCGTGACACTGGACCTCGGGTTCCTGGTACTTTTCATCGCGGTGAGCATCGCGATGGCGGTGACCAGGGGTTTCGCGTAATCTTCGACAAGACCTAGCGGGCACCGGCGAAGTTCGTGGAAACGAACTTATCCGCGTAACGCGAAAGAAATCTCCGGTTTGACACCCAGTGTTGAATTAGAGGAACCAGACAAAATTTAGGTACCGTAGTTTTGACGGCCGGAAGGCCTACTGACTAACTAGACCAATGAGGTGACCAGATGGCTTTGACGCCAGAAGACGTTGTCAACAAGCGCTTTCAGCCGACCAAGTTCCGCGAAGGCTACGACCAGGACGAAGTTGACGACTTCCTGGACGAAATCGTTGTGGAACTCAGGCGCCTGAACCAGGAGAACGACGAGCTCCGCAAGAAGCTTGCCGAATCGGGTTCCGCCGTGCCGGCCAGTTCCGCTGCAGCCGCCCCGGTGGTTGAGAAGGTCCCCGCACCCGCCAAGGCGGAAAAGGTTGAGGCTCCGGCGAAGGCCGAAGTCGAGGCGAAGGCTGCCGACGCTGCGAAGAAGAAGGAAGCCGAGCCGGTAGCTACCGTTGCGGCCGTCCCGGCTGCTGCCCCTGCACCGGCCGCCGGAAGCACCGTTTCCGCCGAGTCCGCTGCCGGCCTGCTCGCCATGGCCCAGCAGATGCACGACCGTCACGTCGCCGATGGCCAGTCCCAGAAGGACAAGATCATCGCTGAGGCCCAGATCGAGGCCAGCAGCCTGGTCAACGATGCCCAGGAGAAGTCCCGCAAGATTCTCGGCGCCCTGGAGCAGCAGCGCTCCGTCCTGGAGCGCAAGGTCGAGCAGCTCCGTGGCTTCGAGCGCGATTACCGCTCACGCCTGAAGGCCTACATTGAAGGCCAGCTGCGTGACCTTGACGCCCGCGGTTCCGTCGCAGCCCCCGAGGTCGAAGCGAACTAGTCCGTCAAGCACGTATTCTGAAGGCCGGTGGCTGAGGATTCCTCGGCCACCGGCTTTTGTGATTAACATCGGTTTTACTAATGAAAGCACCATGACTGACGACCTTGCCGCCGACGCTGCACACCCAGTTCCTTCAACGCCCCGTCCAGGGAAAACGCTGCTGCTCTCGCTCTTCGCAGGCTTTGCAGTGTTTGCTTATGCCTTTGACCAGCTGACCAAAATCTGGGTGACCTCCACCATGGTGGAGGGGGAGCGCATCGAGGTGCTGCCTCCGCTCCTTCACTGGTACTTCATCCGGAATTCCGGCGCAGCCTTTTCAATCGGTGAGGACGTGACCTGGGTATTTTCCATCATCATGGCCGGGGTCGCCATTGCCATCCTGTTCCAGGTGCGCAAGCTCGGTTCCACATGGTGGGCGCTGGCCCTGGGACTCCTCCTGGGCGGTGCCCTGGGCAACCTCACAGACCGGCTGTTCCGGGAACCTTCGTTCGGCATGGGGCACGTGGTGGACTTCATCCAGCTGCCCAATTTTGCGATCTTCAACATCGCCGATTCCGCAGTGGTCTCCGCCGTGTCCATCATTTGTATCCTCACATTGCGGGGGATCGCGCTGGACGGTTCACGGCACGTCGCGGCCCCCAGGGAAAAGGCCGAGGATGCCTGAGCACGTGGTGGTGGCCGAGGAATTCGGCGGAACGCGGGCTGATGCCGGGCTTGCCCGGTTGATGGGCATTTCCCGGTCCATGGCGGCGACACTCATTGCCGAAGGCAACGTGGTCAGCCGTGGCAAGAAAGTCGGCAAATCCGCGCGCCTTGTCGCCGGGGATGTCCTGGAAGTGACGGTGCCTGATCGACGGGACCCGCTCGAAGTGGTGGAGGAAGTTGTGGAAGGCCTGAAGATCCTGCTCGACGACGACGATTTTGTGGTGGTCGACAAGCCGGTAGGGGTTGCCGCGCATCCTTCGCCGGGGTGGGTGGGACCCACCGTGGTGGGTGGCCTCGCCGGTGCGGGGTATCGCATCTCGACGTCGGGTTCCCCTGAGCGTGTGGGCATCGTCCACAGGCTCGACGTCGGCACGTCCGGTGTCATGGTGGTGGCCAAGACGGAGCGCGCCTATACCGCCCTGAAGCGGGCCTTCAAGGAACGCACCGTGGACAAGGTCTACCACGCGGTGGTCCAGGGGCTCCCCGATCCGCTGGAGGGGACCATTGATGCCCCGATCGGCCGCCACCCCGGACACGACTGGCGTTTCGCTGTGATCGAGGACGGCCGTCCGTCGATTACGCACTACGAGGTCTTGGAAGCCTTCGGCAAGGCCACCCTGGTGGAAGTGCACTTGGAAACGGGACGCACGCATCAGATCCGTGTGCACTTTTCGGCATTGCGCCACCCCTGCGCCGGCGACCTCACGTACGGCGCCGATCCCCGCCTCGCCGCAACCCTGGGCCTGACCCGGCAATGGCTGCATGCACGCCAGCTCGGCTTCGACCACCCGGTCACCGGCGAGCGTGTCACCGTCACCAGCGAATACCCGCAGGACCTGGCCTATGCCCTGGAAGTTCTGGAGTCGGGCCAGGCCTGACCTTGCCGGTGGGCGCTGAGCCGTCGGTCACAAAGTAGGCCCATCCGTCCCGTACCCGTTGCGTGGCTGGGCCGGAGGCATCCCGCCAGCGCTTAGAATGGTGCGGTGACTTCCAGCAATGCCTCGTTCGTCCACCTCCACAACCACACCGAATACTCCATGCTGGACGGCGCCGCCCGTCTGGGGGAGCTCTTCGATGAGACCGAACGCCTCGGCATGCCGGCCCTCGCCACCACGGACCACGGCTACCTGTTCGGCGCCTTCGACTTCTGGAAACGTGCCACCGACCAGGGCATCAAGCCGATCATCGGCGTCGAAGCCTATGTCACCCCCGGCACTGCGCGGACGGACAAGAGCCGTGTCCGCTGGGGCGAGGAACACCAGCGCAAAGACGATATTTCCGGTGGTGGTTCGTACACCCACATGACGCTGCTGAGCTACAACAACGCCGGCATGAGGAACCTCTTCCGGGCATCTTCCATCGCCTCCCTGGATGCTGTCTTCGGCAAGTGGCCGCGGCTGGACCGGGAGCTGCTGAACACGTACTCGGAAGGCCTGATCGCCACCACGGGCTGCCCGTCCGGAGAAGTCCAGACCCGGCTGCGCCTCGGCCAGTACCGGGAGGCCGTGGAAGCCGCCGCTGAATTCCGTGACATTTTCGGTGCGGAGAACTATTTCTGCGAACTCATGGACCACGGGCTGGACATCGAACGCCGGGTCACGGGGGACCTTCTGCGGCTGGCCAAGGACCTGAACCTTCCCCTGGTGGCCACCAATGACCTGCACTACACGCACGAACACGATGCCAAGGCGCATGAGGCCCTGCTGGCGATCCAGTCCGGTTCCACGCTGCTGGAGCCCACGTACGACAACGGCGGTTCCCGGTTCGCGTTCTCCGGCAGCGGCTACTACCTCAAGTCGCCGCAGGAGATGCGCGAGCTGTTCCGGGACCACCCGGACGCTTGCGACAACACACTGCTGATTGCCGAGCGCTGCGAAGTCTCATTCAACACCGGCGCCAACTACATGCCGCGGTTCCCCTGCCCGCCGGGCGAGGACGAGACATCCTGGCTGGTCAAGGAAGTGGCCGCCGGGCTGGAATTCCGGTACCCGGGCGGCGTCCCGGACAAAGTCCGCACGCAGGCCGATTACGAGCTCGAAGTGATCACCTCCATGGGATTCCCCGGTTACTTCCTGGTGGTGGCCGACTTCATCAACTGGGCCAAGAACAACGGCATCCGCGTCGGTCCGGGCCGTGGCTCAGGCGCGGGCTCCATGGTTGCCTACGCCATGCGCATCACCGACCTTGACCCGCTGCACCACGGCCTGATCTTCGAGCGCTTCCTCAACCCGGACCGCGTGTCGATGCCCGACTTCGACGTCGACTTCGATGATCGCCGCCGGTCCGAGGTGATCGACTACGTCACCCGCAAGTACGGCGACGAACGTGTGGCCATGATCGTCACGTACGGCACCATCAAGACCAAGCAGGCGCTCAAGGACTCCTCCCGCGTGCTGGGCTACCCGTTCAGCATGGGCGAGCAGCTCACCAAGGCCCTGCCTCCGGCGGTCATGGCCAAGGACATTCCGCTGGCGGACATCCAGAACAAGGACTCCAAGCGCTACAGCGAGGCTGGTGACTTCCGCCAGCTGATCGCCACGGATCCCGAGGCCGCCAAGGTCTTCGAGACGGCGCTCGGCATTGAGGGCCTGAAACGCCAGTGGGGTGTGCACGCCGCCGGCGTCATCATGTCCTCGGACCCCATCATTGACGTCATCCCGATCATGCGGCGCATCCAGGACGGCCAGGTGATCACGCAGTTCGATTACCCCACCTGCGAAGGCCTGGGCCTGATCAAGATGGACTTCCTGGGGTTGCGGAACCTGACGATCATTTCCGACGCCCTGGAGAACATCAAGCTCAACCGCGGCCATGACCTGGACCTGGACAACCTGGCCCTCGACGACGTCGCCTCCTACGAACTCATGGCCCGGGGCGACACGCTGGGTGTGTTCCAGCTCGACGGCGGCCCGATGCGCGCGCTCCTGAAGCTGATGAAGCCTGACAACTTCGAAGACATCTCGGCTGTCCTGGCGCTCTACCGCCCCGGTCCGATGGGGGCCAACGCGCATACCGACTATGCCCTGCGCAAGAACGGGATCCAGGAAGTCATTCCGATCCATCCCGAGCTCAAGGAGCCCCTCGCTGAAATCCTGGGCGGGACGTACGGCCTGATTGTGTACCAGGAGCAGGTTATGGCCGTGGCACAGAAACTTGCCGGCTATTCCCTCGGCCAGGCAGACATCCTCCGCCGCGCCATGGGCAAAAAGAAGAAGTCGGAACTGGACAAGCAGTTCGCCGGCTTCTCGCAGGGCATGCAGGACAACGGCTACTCCATGGCCGCCGTCAAAACCCTCTGGGACATCCTGCTCCCGTTCTCCGACTACGCCTTCAACAAGGCACACTCGGCCGCGTACGGCGTCATCTCCTACTGGACCGCATACCTGAAGGCGCATTATGCGCCGGAGTACATGGCCGCCCTGCTGACCTCGGTAGGTGATGACAAGGACAAATCGGCCATCTACCTCAATGAGTGCCGGCGCATGGGAATCACGGTGCTGCCGCCGGACGTCAACGAGTCGGCGCTGAACTTCACCCCGGTGGGCAACGACATCCGCTTCGGAATGGGAGCCATCCGGAACGTGGGGGTCAACGCCGTGGAAGCCATGGTGGCCGCGCGGGAAAAGGAAGGCGCCTACACCTCCTTCAAGGATTACCTGGTGAAGGTTCCCGCCGTGGTGTGCAACAAGCGGACCATTGAATCCCTGATCAAGGCCGGCGCATTCGATTCCCTTAACCATCACCGGCGCGCGCTGGCGATGATCCATGAGGAGGCCATCGATTCGGTCATCACCCTCAAGCGCAACGAGGCGATCGGCCAGTTCGACCTCTTCGCCGGCTTCGAGGAAGCCGAGTCCGAGGCCTCGCTGAGTATTGAGATACCCGACCTGCCGGAGTGGGAGAAGAAGGACAAGCTGTCCTTCGAGCGGGACATGCTGGGCCTCTATGTCTCAGACCACCCGCTCCAAGGCCTCGAGGGCCTTCTCAGCCAGCACGCGGACCAGAGCATCACCTCGATCATCGCCGACGACGGTCCGCAGGACGGCGCGATCATCACCATCTCGGGCATGATCACCTCGCTCAGCCGCAGGATCGCCAAGGCCAGCGGCAATGCCTACGCACGCGCCGAAATCGAAGACCTTGGCGGCTCCATAGAGGTCATGTTCTTCGGCCAGGTCTATGGACCCATCGCTTCCGTCCTGGCGGAGGACTTGGTGGTGGTGGTGAAAGGCCGCCTCCAGCGGCGTGACGACGGCGCCGTGGCACTGAACTGCATGGAACTCAGCGTCCCTGACCTCAGCGAGGGGACAAACGGTCCGCTGCAGATTTCCATGCCCACGCACAAGGCCACCGAGGCAGTGGTCACCGAACTCGGCGATGTCCTGCGGAACCATCGTGGGAACTCGGAAGTCCGGCTGCACCTGCAGGGGGACACCCGGACCGAAGTCATGGCGCTGCCGGTCCACCTCAGGGTCAATCCAAGCCCGTCGCTGTTCGGGGACCTGAAGGTCCTCCTCGGTCCGACCTGCCTGGACTACTAGATTTCCTGGTCAGATTTCGTAGTCCAGCGGGACCGGCTGGCCATAGCTGCCCGAGTGGTACAGCAGTGGCGAACCGTCTTCGCCCACGGCGCCCTCCACCACTTCGACAACCACCACGGCGTTGTTCTCGAAGGAGAGCCGCATCTGGATCTTGCCGATCAGCCAGCCTGCGACGTCCTTGAGGACCGGGACATCGTGAGGGCCAAGTTCCCAGTGGTCTCCGCCGAAACGGTCCTTCGTGCGCGCAAACCGGTCGGCCAGGGCCTGGTTCTCCAGGCCCAGCATGTGGACGCCGAGGTGCGTGGCGTTGGCCACGGCCGGCCACGAACTTGAACTGCGGGCCATGTTGAAGGTGAACCGCGGCGGCTGTGCTGACAACGACGCAACTGACGTGGCGGTAAACCCGTATGGCTCACCCTGGTAGTTCACCGTGATGATGGCGACGCCGGCCGCGTGGCGCCGGAACATCTCCTTGAACGTGCCCTCAAACGGCGTGGTGTCTGACATCGTGAAAATGGCTCCCTGGAAAACATGCTGGAATGGACTCTTCCTTAAGGGTATTGCTCCGGCAGGGCGCGGCGGAATCGGTTGACAACCCACGTCATGTGACCTCGTGCAGCGAACATTTGTTAAGGTTTGTTTCATGAATGAACACATCAGTCGCCGGTCCGCCCGGTTGCCGTGGAAGTGGTTTCTTACTGCCGCGGCCGGCGGTGTGCCCGTGGGCCTGCTGTGGTGGCTGCTTGCCCCGGGCGGGCTGAACCTGATCACCCGGAATCCCACACTCGGTGACGGGACCAATCCGTCGGTGTGGCTGCCGCGGGACCTGACCCTTGCAGGCCTTCTGGTTTTCGCCGGCTGCCTGGTGGCCGTCTTCCTTACGGACAAAGCCGGCAGGGCTGCGCAGTCGGCCTTCCTCCTCAGCCTGGCCGGTGGACTGGCCGGCGCCCTCGTTGCCTGGCAGACGGGCGTGGGGGCGGGCCGGCTGTGGGGTGTCCAGGTGGATACAAGCATCAGTTCCAGCGTGGCCTTCTCCCTTCGCTCGATGTCTGTGCTGCTGCTTTGGCCTGCGGCAACCGCAACATGCGTGTTTGTCCTGAACCTGCTGAACCTCCTGAAGAAGGGGCCCGACGGCGGACGCGCACCCCTCGCCGAAGGCACCGCGCCCGGCGCGTAAAATAGTCCGGTGACCATTTCTTCTGAATCTCCAGCCACCCCGTCAACCGCCACCGTCAGCTTCCGGACGGTCGATCTGCGGGGACGGGGCCTGACCCTGGCCGGATTGCGTGCCGCTGTGCCTCGTGCCCGGCAAAACACGGTAGCGGATGCTGAAGAAAAAGTGCTCGACATCATTGGAGCCGTCCGCCAGCGGGGTTTCGCCGCTCTCAGCGACCTGGCCCTCCGGTTCGACGGAGTTGAGCAGGTACATCCCCGGGTCCCCGCGGAGGCGCTGGCCAAGGCCCTGGCGGAGCTGGATCCGGCCGTCCGCAGCGCGCTGGAGGAATCCATCAGCCGTGCCCGGCAGTTCGCCGACGGACAGCGGCCGCGCAATGTCGACGTCGAACTTGGCGACGGTGCGCTGGTGAGCCAGAACTGGGTGCCGGTTTCGCGTGTGGGACTCTACGTTCCCGGCGGCCTGGCCGTCTACCCGTCGTCGGTCATCATGAACGTTGTTCCGGCCCTGGCCGCCGGAGTGGAATCCATTGCGCTGGCCTCGCCACCGCAAAAGGACTTCGACGGCCTTCCGCACCCCACCATCCTTGCGGCGGCCGCCCTGCTCGGCATCAGCGAGGTGTACGCCATCGGCGGTGCGCAAGCCATCGCAGCGTTTGCCTATGGCGTGAAAGCAGGCGACGCCGGACCCGCACTGGATCCCGTCGATGTGGTGACCGGTCCCGGAAACATTTTTGTGGCAACGGCGAAGCGGCTGGTCAAAGGTGTGGTGGGCATTGACTCCGAGGCCGGAACCACGGAGATTGCCATCCTGGCCGATTCCTCCGCCCAACCGGACCTGGTGGCCGCGGACCTGATCAGCCAGGCCGAACACGACCCCAAGGCGGCGTCGGTACTCATCACCGATTCCGAGGATCTTGCCGTGGCGGTCCGCGCCGAACTGGACCGGCAGGCGGCTGCCACCAAACATTCGCAGCGTGTGTGTGAGGCCCTGTCCGGACCCCAGTCGGGCGTTGTCTTGGTGGAGGACCTCGAGCAGGGCATCGCCGCGTGCGATGCGTACGCTGCAGAACACCTTGAAATCATGACTGCGGACGCACCCGCGGTGGCCGCCAGAATCCGCAATGCCGGAGCGATTTTTGTGGGGGACTACAGTCCCGTCAGCCTGGGGGATTACTGCGCGGGGTCAAACCACGTGCTGCCCACCAGCGGTACGGCGGCGTTTTCCTCGGGCCTGAACGTCACCACTTTCCTGCGCGCCATCCAGGTGGTCAATTACAGCCGTGCGGCCCTTGAGGAAGTCAGCGGCCACATCGTGAGCCTGTCGGCGGCGGAAGACCTCCCCGCCCACGGCGAAGCTGTGACGGCCCGCTTCAGCACAACCGCCTGATTCCGAAAGGCGGCAAGCCACTACATGTAGTGGCAGGACCACTACATGTAGTAATAACAGGCTTGTTATTAGGCAAGATGCGGCCGTAGACTGATAGCTGAAGATCGAGGGAAGGGACACCATGTACTGTCCGTTCTGCCGCAACCCGGACTCCCGCGTTGTGGACAGCCGCATGGCCGACGACGGTTCAGCCATCCGGCGGCGCCGCCAGTGCCCTGAATGTGGCCGCCGGTTCACCACCGTCGAAACCACCAGCCTCTCCGTCATCAAGCGTTCCGGGGTCGGCGAGCCGTTCAGCCGGAGCAAGGTCATCAACGGCGTCCGTAAAGCCTGCCAGGGCCGCCCGGTCAGCGAAGATGACCTCGCGCTCCTTGCCCAGGAGGTCGAGGAGCAGATCCGTGCCTCGGGGGCTGCGGAGATTGAAGCACACGAAGTTGGACTCGTCATCCTGGGGCCACTTCAGAAGCTGGACCAGGTGGCATACCTGCGCTTCGCCAGCGTCTACCAGGCCTTCGAATCCCTTGAAGACTTCGAGACAGCCATTGCGCTGCTCCGCCACGAGTCTGTGGCTGAAACCGCCGGACCGGCACCGAAGGGCACGAAGAACTCCGAAAAGAGTCCCCTGTAAGCCGGCGGAGCCGCTCGATGTTCCCCCGGGCTGGCCGCATGATGGCGAAGCCCGGTTCGCCCACTAGGTCAGTGCGATTCGCGCCAGCTGGAGCGCGCCCACGGTCACGTCGAAGACGGCGCGGCCGGCCTCATGGGTGAAGGGTATCTCCGCCGGCGCCGCGTCCCCCGGCTGCGTGACAGTCACCCGCCGCGGCATCTTTCCGCCGCAGGGGATGGCGACCTGGAAGCTGGCACTCTCCGCCTTGAATCCGCCGGTATCGAGGCCGTCGATGTTGGCGAAGAGCACATCGAGCCGGTGCTCCGTGCGCTGCCGCAGGTCGATGACCACCGCGGGCGGCGCATCGGTGACGATGGTGCGGCCGCCCGCCTCCAGGATCCGCGCCAGCTCGGTGGTCACTGTGGCATCGGTGCTCCGGTAGTACTCCTGCCCCACCTGGTCCGTCACCAGCACCACTGCACCGAGGCCGTACGACGTGCGCGACCAGTTGGCGCCGGCGCCAATGCCAAACGCCTGCAGCAGCGCCGGCTGCGCCCGCAGCGCGCCGTGCTCATCGAAGACGCCGGCATCGGCACCACCGGTGACCAGCAGCGTGCCGCCGGCCTCGACGTAGCTCTTCAGGCTGGAGATCTCCCCATCCGACAACGCCGCAGGCCGCGGCGCCACCACCAGCGGGTAGGGCGCCAGCCGCGCCGGCGACAAGTGCGGCGTGATGACCACGTCGTATGGTGCGTGCGCATGGATGAGGGCCTTGCAGATGCCACGGTATTCGCCGAGATACGGCAAGTTCTTGGCGGAGTCCGTCGGCGTGGTCGCCCACCAGTCCTCATCAGCGGGGTTGGTGCTGGTATACAGCCCTCCGCCGGCGTTCCTGTCGACAAAATCGCGGCTGATGCTGGAGAAGACCACCGCCACCGCGTTGGCGCTCTCGCCGGCCCAGATGTCGTTGTTCTCCTTGAGCCAGCCAAACATCTTGCCGCGCCAGGCGTCGCCCACCGTGTTGTTCAGGAGCGGGATCTGGCTCTCGTAGGGCCGCACGCCACCGGCGATGGCGATGGCCATGACCCGCTCGGCGTCGTCGGTCTCCTTGCCGTAGGAAATCACCCAGCTCGGGTTCTTGCCGGCGCAGCCGCGGCCGTGGCGCATCATGACCGCCATGGAGATCCAGTCGTCGGCGGGCGCGTCGCGCATGCCGGTCTCGTCGCTGGCGGTGCTCACCTCCCACACGCGCAGCACGTCGCCGGCGTCGCGGCTGGCGCCGTCCAGGCCCTGCACCGTTCCGCCGCTATGGTCCATGGTGTCGGTTTCGACGATGAGCTGGAAGTCGGGCCGTACCGTGCGCGCACCGGCGAGCACCGCCTGCTCGAACTCGTGGATGACGCCGTGGCGCCACGCCACCCAGCGGCGAAACACCGGATTGTTCCAGTCCACGCGGGTGGGCTGGGCGAGCCCGGTCTCGGCGAGGAACTTGGCGGCACAGGTCGGGTTGGTGCATGGCCACACCCCGACGATGTCCGAGAGCAACGGAACGTCGCCCCACAACCCGTCGAGTGTGGTCTGCGCCAGCCGCTTCACCCGGGTGATGAAGTAGTCACGGTAGCCCGAGGTGGGGCAGAGCCAGGCGCTTTCGGTCCCCGCCGGCACCCAGAATGCGCGGCCTGCGCCGCCAACGAACTTGTTCGCTTTGCCGTCGATGCCGCGCTGCACCCAGTCCGGGTGATCCTTCCACATGGTGTTGGGCACAGTAGCCGCGTTTTCCGTGAGCGCCTCCAGCAAGGAGCAATAGGCCACCGCCTTCATGCCGCGCTGGTGGCATTTCTTCGTCACCGCGTCGATGTAGGCCGCGCTCTCCTCGAAGCGCGCGTCGTTCATGTAGAAGGAGAGATCGGAATCGATCACCACCACGCTCACGTGCGCGGCCGCAAGCACGTCCAGGCGCGCGTCAACGGCCGGATCGCCCGCAAAGGTCTCGAACCCCGCGACGCGAGCATCGGAGACCCAGCTCAGCTCCGCGGACGGCGGCTCCACGATGGGCGGGAGCTCGCCCTGCCCCGGTACCGTGTTGTCTCCGCGGCTCAGCAAGTTTCCGCCACATCCAGCTACAACAGCGGCTGCGCCGAGCGTGACGTAAACGAAGTTACGTCTGGAAATTTCGGGCCTTCGTCCGGGACGGTACAAAATGACTGCCTTCCTGCTGCGGGAGCCCCCTTCCACATCCCCCACCAGTGTGGGCGAATGGTTGCTGGTTGCACAAGGGGGTCCAGCCGCAGACCGTGACGGCGGCACCGACCGGTTGGGGCGCTGCCGTGCACCGTTGAAGCCGCTTCGGTGACGATCATTACCGCCGCCGAAGCCGCTTCAGGTTCAGCCGATTGCTATTTGACGTACTTGTGCTTCACCGCGATTTCGACGGCGGCGCCCACGATTCCGGCCTCATTCTTCAACTCAGCAGGCACGATGGGGGTGCGCAGCTTCAGCCGGGGCAGGTATTCGTCCGCGCGCTTGGAGATGCCGCCGCCCACAATGAACAGTTCAGGGGAGAAGAGGAACTCGACGTGGGCGAAATAGCGCTGCAGCAACACGCTGTATTCTTCCCAGCTCAGGCCGTCCCGTTCGCGGGCAACGGCGGAAGCCTTGGTTTCGGCGTCGAAGCCGTCAATCTCCAGGTGGCCCAGTTCCGCGTTGGGCACCAGATGGCCGTTGAAGATGAAGGCCGATCCGATCCCGGTGCCGAGGGTGATGACCAGGACGGTGCCGTCAATCCCGGCGCCGGCACCGAAGCGCGCTTCCGCCAGCCCTGCGGCGTCGGCGTCGTTGATGACCTCTACCGGGCGGCCCAGGCGGGCCGTGAGCAGGGCGTCGATGTCCGTGTTGAGCCAGCTCTTGTCCACGTTGGCCGCAGAATGCACCACACCATGCTGAATAATGCCGGGGAACGTGACGCCCACCGGCGAATCGGCGGCGGGTGCCTCGGGGCGGCCGGAGAGTTCGGCCACCACCTGTGCCACAACGTCGGCCACGGCTTCCGGAGTGGCAGGCTGGGGAGTGGGCACCCGGAACCGCTCGCCGAGGAGCTTGCCCTTCTTCAGGTCGACGATGCCGCCCTTGATTCCGGTACCACCGATGTCGATGCCGATCAGCGGGGCTTTTTTGTGCGACTTCTCGTCCTTCTTGGCCAATGTTTTATCCGTTCGTGGCAGGGCGGGCGGGCAGGCCGGGAGGGCTGACCGGGGGATTCAGGGGAGTGTGAGGATCTCCGCGCCGGATTCCGTGACCAGCAGCGTATGTTCAAACTGCGCGGTCCGCTTATGGTCGCGGGTGACAACCGTCCAGTCGTCTTCCCACATGTCCCATTCGATGGTTCCGAGCGTCAGCATGGGTTCAATGGTGAACACCATGCCCGTCTCGATCACGGTGTTGTAGGCGGGCGCGGCATCGTAGTGCGGGATGATCAGGCCGGTATGGAATGCCTCGCCCACGCCGTGGCCCGTGAAGTCTCGCACCACGCCATAGCCGAACCGTTTGGCATAAGACTGGATGGCGCGGCCGATGACGTTGATTTCGCGGCCGGGCGCCACGGCTTTGATGGCACGGTTGAGGGACTCCTGCGTGCGCTCCACCAACAGCCGGGATTCCTCGTCGACGTCGCCCACCAGGAAGGTGTAGTTCGTGTCGCCGTGGACACCGTTAATGAACGCCGTGATGTCGATGTTGAGGATATCGCCGTCCTGGACAACTGTGCTGTCCGGGATGCCGTGGCAGATGACCTCGTTCAGCGACGAACACAGGGACTTCGGGAAGCCCCGGTAACCCAGGGTGGACGGGTATGCCTTATGGTCCAGGAGGAATTCGTGGCCCACCTTGTCCAGCTGGTCGGTGGTGACTCCCGGCGTGATGTGCTTGCCCACCTCAACGATGGCCTGCGCGGCGATCCTGCTGGCGACCCGGATTTTCTCGATGGTCTCGGCCGTCTTGGTCTCGGAGCCGGTGAATTTGGCCGGGCCGGGCTTGCCCACGTACTCCGGGCGCGGGATGGACGCCGGAACGGGCAGCTGAGGGCTGACCGTTCCCCGGGTAAGCGTGCCGGTGGGTGCAGTCGAGGCTAGGGAAGGCATAGATTGATCATATAAGGCACCGCAGAACGCCAAGTAACGCAAGGGCATAACCTGCCCCCGCCAGCACTTAAGTTACGCGGGTCACAGCCGCGGCTTCCTGCCCGCCGGAACGAAGGAGCACTGATGACCGAGTACTGGTACAACGTGAACACGCACGAGGTGGAGGAAGACGCCCTCTCGGACTGGAGCCAGCTGATCGGCCCGTACAAGACGCGGGAGGAAGCGGAACACGCCCTTGAGAAGGTCAAAGCCCGCAACGAGGCCTGGGAAAAGGGCGACGAGGACTGAGCGGTACCGCAAGGAGGCATCTCATGGCTGAACTCAGGCCAGAATACGCGGGACAGTGGCGCCATCACGGTGGACTCCGAGGCCCCCGCACGCTCAAGCGTTGACTTGACCATCACGGTCGCGAGCGTTGACACCCGGAATGCCGACCGTGACCAGCACTTGCGGACCAACGACGTCTTTGATGCTCCCCAGTTCCCCGGAGATTACGTTTGTGAGCGACCGGGTGGATCAGGTTGACGAGGGCCACTTCATCGTCAGCGGAGGTGTGACTATTCGGGGAATCACCCGGGAGATTTCCATTCCGATTGACTTTGTCGGCGTCGAACGGGATCCGATGGGTAACCTCCGGGCCGGCTTTGAAGGTTCCCGCCGCATCAACCGCCAGGATTCGGGCTCAAGTGGAACACCACTCTTGACTCCGGCGGTGTGCTGGTGTCTGACAAGATCACCCTTGAGTTTGAGGTGTCCGCCATCAAGGTCGAAGACGGCGCCACACCGTCCGGCGAATAGGCGCGGACCGGCGGCCGCTGCTCTTAGGGCGGCCGCTGCTTTAGAAGGAGTGTTCCGGGCCCGGGAACTGGCCGGACCGGACTTCCTCGCCGTAGGCCTTCGCAGCGTCGCTGAGGGTGGTGCGGAGATCGGCGTACTGCTTCACGAACTTCGCCATCCGGCCGCCCCGGAGTCCCGCCATGTCCTGCCACACCAGTACCTGCCCGGTGGTCGCGTTTCCGGCGCCAATGCCAACGGTGGGCACGCTCACGGCTGCGTCGACGGCGGCAGCCGTGTCCGCGGGAACCATTTCCATCAGGACGGCGAACGCCCCTGCCTCAGCCAGCGCCACGGCGTCGTCAATCAGGCGCTGCGCGTCGTCGCCGCGCCCCTGGACCCGGTAACCGCCCAACGCGTGTTCACTCTGCGGCGTGAAGCCGATGTGGGCCATGACGGGGACGCCGGCCTGGACCATGGCCCGGACGGTTTCCGCGTAGTACTTTGCCGCCTTCGATCTTGACGGCGTGGGCAAGGCCCTCCTTGAGGAAGCGGACGCCTGTTTCCACACCCTGCTGCGCCGAGACTTCGTAACTGCCGAACGGCAGGTCCGCCACCACCAGGGCGCGCTTGGCCGACCTTGCCACGGCGCGGCAGAGCGGGAGGAGCTCATCCACCGTCACCGGCAGGCTGGTCTCGTTGCCGAAGACATTGTTGGACGCGGAATCGCCCACCAGGAGCACCTCAATGCCGGCCTGGTCGAAGATCTCCGCGCTGTATTGCTCGTAGGCGGTCAGCATGGCGAAGCGGGTGCCGTCCCTTTTGGCCTGCTGCAGGTGGTGGAGGCGCACTCTCGACGCGGGCTTCGCAGACGCGTCCGACGACGGCGCCTGCACCTGTGCAGGTCCGTTGCCATAAGGAGCGGGTACTTCAGCGGACACGCCTGACTCAGAACTATTGGTTGGGGCCATGGCAAGAGCGTAATGCGGTACGGCCCGTCCGGGCCACCGCGGTCTGGCCTGTGGACGGTGATCCCTGTCATATTCAGGGCCGGGCCCGGCAGGCATATCGGCCGATGGTTCGCAGGGCCGGGCGGGATTTGCGTGTTAACGCTGTGTTACGACCGGCGCCGTCAGCCGCATCAGCGGCAATTGCTTAGTAAAGTGATGATGAACTGCTGCCGGCCGCCGTTTCCGCGGGTCCGGGGCATGACCGTTTGACCGGAGAAGAGGCCTTCATGGACCGCCAGCAAGAGTTTGTCCTGCGCACAATCGAGGAGCGCGACGTACGGTTCGTACGTTTGTGGTTCACCGACGTCGTGGGTTCACTCAAGTCGGTGGCACTCGCCCCCGCCGAGGTGGAGGGCGCCTTTGAAGAAGGGCTCGGTTTCGACGGTTCAGCCATTGAAGGCCTGGCACGCGTGTTCGAGTCGGACATGCTGGCGCAACCGGATCCGTCCACGTTCCAGATCCTGCCCTGGCGTGGTGAGACTGAGCAGACCTCGCGGATGTTCTGCGACATCCTGACCCCTGACGGCGAGCCGTCCGCAGCGGATCCCCGGAACGTCCTCAAGCGCACGCTGGCCAAGGCCGCCGACATGGGCTTCACCTGCTACACGCACCCGGAGATCGAGTTTTACCTCCTGAAGTCCCAGCAGCCCGGACCGGACGGCGCGCCGGTACCGGTGGACGAAGGCGGCTACTTTGACCACGTTCCCGGCGGCGTGGCGCAGGACTTCCGGCGCACGGCCGTGACCATGCTCGAATCGGTAGGCATCTCCGTGGAGTTCAGCCACCACGAAGCCGGACCCGGCCAGAACGAGATCGACCTCCGGTACGCGGACGCGCTGCAGACGGCGGACAACATCATGACGTTCCGCACCGTGATCAAGGAGGTTGCCCTCCAGCAGGGCACGTACGCCACCTTTATGCCCAAGCCGTTCACGGACCACCCCGGTTCCGGCATGCACACGCACTTCTCGCTGTTCGAGGGCGACACCAACGCCTTCTATGAAGCGGGCGCCGAGTTCCAGCTGTCCAAGACAGCACGCCAGTTCATTGCCGGCATCCTGAAGCACGCACCCGAGTTCACGGCCGTGACCAACCAGTTCGTGAACTCCTACAAGCGGCTCTGGGGCGGCGGCGAAGCGCCGAGCTACCTCAGCTGGGGCCATAACAACCGTTCGGCGCTGGTCCGGGTTCCGCTGTACAAGCCCGGCAAGGGCCAGTCCGCCCGGATCGAATACCGCGGCATTGATTCTGCGGCGAACCCCTACCTTGCCTATGCTGTCCTGCTCGGGGCCGGGCTGAAGGGGATCGAAGAGGGCTACGACCTGCCGGCCGCAGCCGAGGACGACGTCTGGTCACTGAGCTCTGCCGAGCGCCGGGCGATGGGCCACGACCCCCTGCCCGCCAGCCTCCACGATGCCATCCGGTCCATGGAGGACTCCGAACTGATGCCGCAGATCCTCGGTGAGCAGGTGTTTGAGCACTTCCTGCGGAACAAGCGCGCCGAGTGGCAGGACTACCGGCTCCAGGTGACGCCCTACGAACTGCAGCGCAACCTCGGCATTCTCTAAGCGGTGGCGGTGAGCCTCGCCCGCCGCCTCATCTCAGCCGGCTTCAGTGACCTGGAGAAGGGTGAGCGCTTCCTGGCTGCCCCGGAACTGGACGGCTTGGACGAGGACAGGATCTTTGCCGGCCTGCAGATGGCCGCCAACCCTGACACCGCGCTGCAGTCGCTGGTCCGGCTGATTGAAAAGCACCCCAGCCTGCGGGAATTGGCGGCCGCCGATCCGGAGACCAGCGAGCCGCTCTACCGCGTACTGGGGGCTTCCGAGGCGCTGGGCGAGTTCCTCATCCGCCATCCGGAACACCTCGCGGCTTTCGAGGTGACGGCCAGCCCCGAACCGATGCCGGCAGATCCGGAGCAGCTCCGCGCAGCCCTGCTGGGGTCCGTCCGTGCAGACCCGCGGTCTGCCCGTCCGGTGGCGGGCATGACCGGAACTGAGGCGTATGCGGCCCTGCGCACCGCCTACCGGCGCGGTGTGGTTGACCTTGCCGTCAAGGACCTCTGTGCTGCCGACCCGCTGGACTTTATGCCCGCCGTCGGAGCTGAACTCGCCGATCTGGCCGGGGCCGCCATAGAGGCCGCCCTGGCAGTTTCCCGGGCAGAGGCCGCTGAGCAGTTCAGCGCCGCGGAAGTGGCAGCCGTTGGCCTGGCCGTCATCGGCATGGGCAAGTGCGGCGCCCGGGAACTGAACTACATTTCCGACGTCGACGTTATCTACGTGATCGAAGCCGGCGACTTCGATGATGCCCGGGCCAGCACCATCGGCACGGCCCTCGCTGCCGGCATTTCCCGCGCGATTTCTTCGGTGGCACGCGAACCTGGCCTCTGGGAAGTGGACGCCAACCTCCGGCCGGAGGGGAAGTCCGGGCCGCTGGTCCGCACCCTGGCTTCCCACGAAAGCTACTACGCCCGCTGGGCCGAGAGCTGGGAGTTCCAGGCACTGCTGAAAGCGCGGACCATCGCCGGCGACAAGGAACTCGGGGAACGCTACGAAAAGGCGGTGGCGCCGCTTATCTGGAGTTCTGCCGGACGCGAGGGCTTCGTCGAATCCGTGCAGGCGATGCGCCGCCGGGTCACCGAACACATTCCGGCCGCCGAGGAACAGCGCCAGATCAAGCTGGGCCGCGGCGGCCTCCGCGATGTGGAGTTCACCGTCCAGCTGCTCCAGCTGGTGCACGGCAAATCCGATGAATCGCTCCGCCGCCGGGACACGACCGCGGCCATTACGGCCCTCTCGGCCGGCGGCTACATTGGCCGGTCCGATGCCGCCGCCTTCGACCAGGCCTACCGCTACCTCCGGCTCCTGGAACACCGGATCCAGCTGTTCCAGCTCCGCCGGACGCACCTGATGCCGGCCAGCGAAGCGGCCCTGCGCGCCCTCGCCAAGGCCGTGCTGGGCCCGTTCTCCACCGACCGGCCGCACCCGGACGCGCTGCTGGCGCAGTGGCACAAAACCAAACGGTCCGTCCGCGAACTCCACGAGCGCATCTTCTACCGGCCCCTGCTTAACACGGCGGCCAAACTCAGCAGCGAGGACGCCAGGCTGACGCCGGAGGCAGCCCAGGGCCGGCTCGCCGCGCTGGGCTACCTCGATCCGCAAGGGCGCCATGCGGCACATCGAGGCGCTCACTGCCGGGGTCAGCCGGCGGGCCGCCCTGCAGCGCCAGCTGCTGCCCATCCTGCTGGACTGGCTTGCCGAGGGTGTGGATCCCGACGCCGGACTCCTCGCCTTCCGGCGGGTCAGTGAGGCACTCGGCACCACGCACTGGTACCTGGGCATGCTCCGCGATTCCACGGCCGCCGCCGAGCGGCTGTGCCATGTGCTCTCCAACTCACGCCTGATTGCCGACCTGCTGGAGGTGTCGCCGGAATCGGTGGCCTGGCTGGGCAACAACAAGGACCTCGCTGCCGCTGGGATTTGAAGCCCAGTGGCAGGAGATCACCTCCAAAATGTCACGCCATGCCGATCCGGAAAATGCCATGCGGCTGATCCGGCTGATCCGGCGCCGGGAGATCCTCCGGATCGCGATCGCCGATTCCGCCGGGCTGCTGAACCAGGACGAGGTGGGCGCCGCCCTGGCAGACACGGACCGGGCCGCGGTGCTTGGCGCCCTCCGTGTGGCCGAGGGCATTGTGTCCGCGAAGGGACCGCTGAAGACCGCCATGCTGATCGTTGCCATGGGCCGGCAGGGCGGGCGCGAGATCGGCTACGGCTCCGACGCCGATGTGATGTACGTGCACCGGGCGCTGCCTGGCTATACGGAGGAGGAGGCGCAGGAGCAGGCGGCCCGGATTGTCGCCAAGGTTTCCAGCCTCCTGACCCAGCCGCTCAAGCCTGCCATCATGGCCGAACGCGTCCTGCAGATGGACGCGGACCTCCGCCCCGAGGGCAAGAACGGCGCCATGGTCCGCTCCCTGGATTCCTTCGCCGAGTATTACCGCCGGTGGTCCCTGATTTGGGAGGCGCAGGCGCTGCTGCGGGCCCGGCCGATGGCCGGAGATGATTCACTGGCCGACGACTTCCTGGCCCTCATCGATCCGATCAGGTACCCGGAGAAGATCTCCGAGCAAGATGTCCGGGAGGTGCGCCGGGTCAAGGCGCGGGTGGAGGCCGAGCGGCTGCCGCGCGGGGCTGATCCCGCACGCCACCTCAAGCTGGGACGCGGGGGATTGAGCGACGTCGAGTGGCTGGTTCAGCTCCTTCAGCTCCAGCACGCAGGCAAACACCATGAACTGCGGACAACGTCAACGGTGGACGCCCTGGACGCTGCGGCGTCCCTGGGCCTGCTCTCCGCGGCTGACGCCAAGCTCCTCGCGGACGCATGGCGCCTCGCCAGCCGGATCCGTTCCGCCAACGTCATCTGGAGCGGCCGGGCTTCGGACCTGCTGCCGTCTTCACGGCGGGACCTCGAAGCCGTCGCGCGGTGGTGTGGCTATGAACCAGGCCACGCCGCCACGCTGGAAGAGGACTACCTGCGCCTGAGCCGGCGGGCCCGGGCGGTCTTCGAGCGGGTGTTCTACGGCCACTAGGCCGCCACCTGCCGTCCCGTTGCTCTGCAGACAGCCGTGGCGCTCCGGTGCTACCTTGGGGCGCATGGCTACGCAAATCTACCTGAACCTGCCCGTGAAGGATCTGAAGAGGTCAGTGGACTTCTTCACCGCCCTTGGCTTCTCCTTCAACCCGGACTACACCGATGAAAACGCCACCTGCATGATCATCAACGACAACGCGTTTGTGATGCTCCTGGTGGAAGGCTTCTTCAAGACCTTCACGCACAAGGACGTGGCCGATGCCGCCGGCTCCACGGAGGCCATCCTGGCCTATTCCGTGGACAGCAAGGAAGCCGTGGACGAAACCATCCGCAAGGCCCTCGCCGCCGGCGGCACACCGTCCCAGGAAGTGCAGGACTACGGCTTTATGTACAATCACAGTTTCCAGGACCCGGACGGGCACCTCTGGGAAGTCATGTGGATGGACCCTGCGGGACCGCCGGCCGAGGATGCGCTGGCCGCGGGCACCGAAACGCCAGCCAACTGACCGCTGCAGTCCAGTCCGTCTGGCTCATTCCCCTGGACGACCTGGGACCGGATGCGTGCGCCATCCAGCTGGGAGCAGTCGCCCTCCTGGAACTGGCACCGGGGCAGCTCGTCTTTGTCGGCGATCCGCTTGCGAATGGCCCTGTCCGGCCTGGCGGAAGAGTCCCGGCGGCCGTATGTCATCGAAGCCGGCGGGGACGCCGTGGGAGTGCTCACCCTCCAGACGGGGGCTGCCCGGCTGGCCGGCTGGCCCGATGACCATTCTGCCTGGCTGCTGCGGGGATTCCTCATCGACCGGCGGCGGCAGGGCAAGGGACTGGGACGCCTTGCGGCGGCAGCGGCCGTGGCAACCGCCGCGAAACTGACGGCCAGGCACGGAAGCGGCGAGTCCGGCGTCGTACTTTCAGTCAATGAAGGCAACCCGGCAGGTCTGGCTGCCTACCGGAAGGCCGGATTCCTGGATCAGGGACAGTATCTCGGCGGAAGTTCCGGCCCCCAGCGGACCATGTACCGCAGCTTCACGGCATAATTTCGCCGGAAACAGCCGCCACAATTGCCACAGGCCGCACATTGACCCATTATGTGGAATGGCGGTGTTCTTCAAACCTTGTTGGGGGGAAGGCTTGAAAAGTCTTCGTCTCGGGGAGCACACGTCAGGGGGCTGGCTCCTGGTCTCAGCACGTCTGGAGCCAGCCCCCGCCTTATGACGCCGAAAAAAGTCCGCCCGGACTGCGCAGCATGAATGCTGGCAGCCCGGGCGGACTTCTTGGGGTTGAACAGGTCAGCCCCGCGGTGTGCTAGACGCCGTAGTAGAGCTCGAACTCGTACGGGTTCGGGCGCAGGGACAGCGGGCGGATCTCGTACTCGTACTTGTACTCGATCCAGGTGTCGATCAGGTCCTGGGTGAACACGCCACCGGCCTGCAGGAACTCGTTGTCCTCGCGGAGGGCCTCAAGGGCCTCTTCCAGCGTTCCCGGAGCCTTGGGGATGTCCTTGGCTTCCTCGGCGGGGAGCTCGTAGAGGTCCTTGTCGATGGGAGCCGGCGGTTCGATGCGGTTGCGGATGCCGTCGATGCCGGCCATCAGCTGGGCAGCGAAGGCCAGGTACGGGTTGGAGGAGGGGTCCGGCGCACGGAACTCGATGCGCTTGGCCTTCGGGTTGGAGCCCGTGATGGGGATGCGGATACCGGCGGAGCGGTTGCCCTGCGAGTAAACCATGTTGACCGGAGCTTCGAAGCCCTTGACCAGGCGGCGGTAGGAGTTCACCGTCGGGTTGGTGAAGGCCAGCACTGCGGAGGAGTGCTTCAGCAGGCCGCCGATGTACCAGCGGGCGGTGTCGGACAAGCCGGCGTAGCCCTTTTCGTCGTAGAACAGCGGCTCGCCGTTGGTCCACAGCGACTGGTGGCAGTGCATGCCCGAGCCGTTGTCACCGAAGACCGGCTTCGGCATGAAGGTCACGGACTTGCCCCAGGCATCGGCCGTGTTCTTGATGACGTACTTGAACTTCTGCAGGTCATCAGCGGCGTGGGTCAGGGTGGTGAACTTGTAGTTGATCTCAGCCTGGCCGGCGGAGCCGACCTCGTGGTGGCTGCGCTCGACCTCAAGGCCGGCCTCGTCCAGGGCAACACACATGGCGTCGCGGAGGTCGGCCTGCTTGTCGGTGGGGGAAACCGGGAAGTAGCCGCCCTTGATGGGGGTCTTGTAGCCGAGGTTTCCGCCTTCTTCTTCGCGGCCGGTGTTCCAGTGCGCTTCTTCGGAGTCGATCTTGTAGAAGCTGCCCTCGGGGGAGGACTGGTACTGGACGTTGTCGAAGACGAAGAATTCGGCCTCGGGAGCGAAGAACGCGGTGTCGGCGATGCCGGTGGAGGCGAGGTAGGCTTCGGCCTTCTCGGCCACGCCGCGGGGGTCGCGGTGGTAGGGGTCGCCGGTGCGCGGGTTCACGATGGAGAAGTTCAGCGCAAGGGTCTTCTCCATGCGGAAGGTGTCCAGGAATGCGGTGGTGACATCCGGGATCAGCTGCATGTCGGATTCGGCGATGCCCTGGAAGCCGCGAATGGAGGATCCGTCGAAGAGCTGGCCGTTGACGAAGAAGTCAGCGTCAACGCTCTTTGCCGGCACGTTGAAGTGCTGCTGGACGCCGGGAAGGTCGGTGAAGCGGATATCGACGAATTTAATATCCTCGTCCTTGATGAACTTGAGGACTTCGTCCGCATTCTTGAACATCTATGCTCCTAACGCATATGTAAATATCTGGCTGGCAAGCCATCTGGTCCAGCGCAATCCGAAGGGCAGGGAAACACAGTTTCCCTGCTTGGGGTAATTGCTTGAAACTGATACCAACCTTATGGACACGTCATTTCCCGACGGTGTCCACATTGTTTCGGGCAGGTTACAGAAATGCCCTGATCAGGCAACGCTATCCGGTGTCCCCACTGTGGTCCAGCGGCTTCCACTCTGTGAGCGGTGGGAAGTCGGTAAGCTTGGACGGTGGTAGATCGTAACGACATTGGCTCCTGGCTCACCGGACCGGACACCTCCGGCATCTCAAAATACCCGGGGGAGCGCCTCGGGCTGCCGGAATCCGGATCCGGCTCCATCGCCCGGGCCGGACGGCGCATTGTGGCCATCATGCTGGACTGGGGCCTCGCCCTGCTGATCAGCAATTTCGCGTTCGGCGGAGACGCCTGGGCCACCCTGGCCGTTTTCGCTGCCGAGCAGATGCTGCTGGTGGGCACGCTCGGCTACAGCATCGGCCACCGGATCATGGGCATCCAGGTGGTCCGGTTGGGCGGAGCGCCGGCAGGGCCGCTGGCCGCCGTGGTGCGGGCCCTGCTCCTGTGCCTGGTTATCCCGGCAGTGATTTTCGACCCGGACCACCGGGGCCTGCATGACAAAGCGATGAACACGGTGCTGGTCCGCCGCTAGACTCCGGCGGGTTCCTTGACCTCCGCGGTGCGTGCTGCGCCGTCTGTGAGGTAGCCGCGTTTCCCGGCCCAGCGCTCGAACGCGATGGTGGCGAACGGGAAGACAGCGGAGATCCCGGCAAACAGCGCCACCATAAACGGCCAGCGCTGAAGCCGCCACAGGGCGAGGGCTGCCACTCCGTAGCCAACAAAGAGTGCGCCATGAATCGGGCCGGCGATCTCCACGCCCAGCTCGGTGGTCTTGGCGATCCACTTGAAGTACATGCCGATCAGCAGGGCTGCCCAGCTGAATGCCTCGGCGACCGCCAGGATTCGGAAGGCGCGGATTACAACGGTCTTCAGCGGCATTTTCATGGGTTCTCCGATCTCAGGATGCGTTGGCGCGATGTTTGGCGCCACAAAAAAGACCGCCCCGGGCCCAGCCTGAGCCGGAACCGGGGCGGTTCAAAAGTCTTAGCGTCCGCGGTTGGGGCGCGCTTTGTAGGGATCGATTCCCTTGGGGATGGGGAGGCGGTTGCCCAACGACGAGATGCGCTTGGATACCGCGTTCACCTCGAGCTTGGTCAGTTCCTTCTTCAGCTTGCCCATCTTCTTGGCTACCTGGCTGATGGGAACCTGGCCCTCTCCGCGGCCGCTTTCGATCACGTGGACCGTAACGTTCGGGAGGATCCGTGGCCAGGCGCTTGCGCTCGGCATCCAGCAGCGGCTTGACGCGGACGGTGGGGCCTTCACTGACAAGGACGACGCCGGGACGGCCGATGGCGCGGAACACGGCATCCTGCGTGCGGGGGTTGACCGAGACGGGCTGGTCTTCGGTGATCCAGCCGCGCTTGAGCGTGCCCAGGGCAGCGCCCGAGGCGCCGGGCTGGTTCTCGATCTGCGCGAACGCCGCGCGTTCGGCCCGCCGGGACAGGATCAGGGTGGCTCCGAGCAGGCCCAGCGGGAATGCCGATGAGCAGGCCCGTGATCCAGTTTTCCAGCAGCAAGCCAACCACGAGGCCGACGGCCACAACGCCCAGGAACACCAGCAGCATCAGCCACGGGACCATGGGGTCATGGCGGCGGGTCATGTTGAAGACTTCGCCGATCTGCTTGAGCCGGCTGGGCTTCTTGACCTTTGCTTCTTTTGGCTTGCGCGAGAAGAGGCCACGCTTCGGGGCGCCTTCGGCCGCCGGTGCAGTGTTACTGGAATCAGGGGATTTCGCCATAGTGCCTCAATTCTACGTGATTTATGGCTGAGGGCCGGACGCCGGATATTGTCCGGTGCCGGCCCTCAGGGCACAACAGAATTGCGCGTCAGGAACGTGCGGCGAGCAGGGAGCTGGCTTCCTGGCGGGTGCTGCCGGAGGACTCGATGTGGGCGAGTTCGGCGGGGATTTCCCAGCCCTTCTTGCGCATCGCGGTGGCCCAGAGCCGGCCGGCACGGTAGGAGGACCGGACCAGCGGCCCGGACATGACGCCGAGGAAGCCGATCTCGTTGGCCTCGTCCTGGAGGTCCACGAACTCCTGCGGCTTGACCCAGCGGTCCACCGGCAGGTGCCGCTCGGACGGGCGCAGGTACTGGGTGATGGTGATCAGGTCACAGCCGGCCTCGTGCAGGTCCCGCAGGGCTTCGGAGATTTCCTCGCGGGTCTCGCCCATGCCCAGGATCAGGTTGGACTTGGTCACCATGCCCAGGGCCCGGCCCTGGGTGATGACATCCAGGGACCGCTCGTACCGGAACGCGGGCCGGATCCGCTTGAAAATCCGGGGCACGGTCTCGACGTTGTGCGCGAAGACCTCGGGCTTGGAATCGCAGATCGCCGCGATGTGCTCGGGCTTGCCGGAGAAGTCCGGGATCAGCAGCTCCACCCCGGTGCCGGGGTTCAGCTCGTGGATCTTCCGGACCGTCTCGGCGTACAGCCAGACACCCTCATCGGCGAGGTCATCGCGGGCCACGCCGGTCACGGTGGCGTAGCGCAGCTGCATGGCCTGGACACTCCGGGCCACCTTGGTGGGTTCGAACATGTCCACCGGGGAGGGCTTGCCGGTATCGATCTGGCAGAAATCACAGCGCCGGGTGCATTCGGAGCCGCCGATCAGGAACGTGGCTTCCTTGTCTTCCCAGCACTCGAAAATGTTCGGGCAGCCGGCCTCTTCACAGACCGTGTGCAGGCCTTCCTTCTTGACCAGGTTCTTGAGCTGGACGTACTCAGGACCCATCTGGACCTTGGCCTTGATCCACTCCGGCTTCCGCTCCACGGGTACAGCCGAGTTACGCTGCTCAACGCGCAGCAGCTTCCGGCCTTCTGGTGCCAATGTCACAGGAGCGCTCCTTCGGGGTTTGAAACGAGTGCTTCTTCGTGTTTGCGGAACTCGTCCATAAACCGGTCGGCGATATCGCTCGGGTTGATGTTTTTGCCGGCTTCGATGGACATCGTGGTGACGCCGGCGTCGGTGATGCCACAGGCGATGATCTGGCCATAGGGTGCCAGGTCATTGTTGCAGTTGATGGCGACGCCGTGCATGGTGACCCCGTCCAGGACACGGATGCCGATGGCGGCAATCTTCCGGTCCGGACCCTTGCTGTCCGCGGTGATCCACACTCCGGCGCGTCCCTTGATGCGCTCGGCGTTGATGCCGTAGTCCGCCATGACGGCGATCATGACGGCTTCGAGCCGCTCGACGTAGTCGCGGATGCCCGAGCGGTTCTTCAGTTTGAGGATGGGGTAGGCGATCAGCTGGCCGGGGCCGTGCCAGGTCAGCTTTCCGCCGCGGTCCACGGGCACCACGGGTGTGCCGTCCAGCGGGCGCTCGTGCTCTTCTGTGAGCTTGCCGGCCGTGTAGACGGCGGCGTGTTCAAGGATGAGGACTGTGCTGGGCGCCTCGGCCGCGACGACTTTGGCGTGGATTTCGCGCTGCAGATCCCAGCCCCGTATGTAGTCGACGAAGTCCGGGGCGAGACCCACCTGTGAAAACTCAAGAGTCATGGCATCCAGCTTAGACCCCGGTCCCTAAGGGGTCCGATATAAGTGGCGGACCTCTCATACACCGGCCGGCCACTGCACTGGACGGGCAGCCTGTGGATAACTTCTGCAGGCTTCTGCGGATTCCGCTAGACATGACTCATGGATGATTTCACTGCTCCGGACGTGCCCGGCTTCATGGTGGGACGGGTGCTGGGCCGCGGCGGAAGTTCAACCGTGTGGCTGGTCACCGAGGAAAGGTCCGGCCGCGACTTTGCGCTGAAATGCCTTGGCGTCCAACACGGCCGGCGGGCCGACGCGCAGTCGACGCCGGGCCATGCGGGTGCAGCAGCAGAGGAGGACCTCCGCCGGGAAATCCGGATCCTGTCGGTGCTCGACCATCAGCATCTGATTAAGGCCCATGACGCCGTCCGGTTCGCGCCGAAACCGGGGGCGGCGGGTCCGGGGAAGCGAGCGGCGGCGGAATCGGCCTGCTGCTGGACTATGCGCCCGGCGGATCCCTTGCCGAGCTCGTGGGCAGCCGGCGCAAACTTCCCGTAGGGGAGACGGTGACGGTGCTGACCCCCATCGCCCAGGTCCTGGGTTACCTGCACGCCAAGGGTTTCACGCACGGCGATGTCTCGCCGGGAAACGTCCTGTTCACCGGTCACGGCAAACCGATGCTGTCCGACGTCGGGATTGCCAGGATGGTGGGGGACGCGTCGGCAGTGCCGGACTACGGCACGGCGGGCTTTATGGACCCGGCCCCCGTGGATGCCGTCCGGGCCGGCCTTCAGCCGGAACGTGATGTCTATTCGGTGGCGGCGCTGGGCTGGTACTGCCTGACGGGTGAACCGCCACGCAGGACCGCGGACCGGCCGCCCTTGCCCCTTCTGCTCCCGGAGGTGCCTCCCGAGCTGGCCGCCGCCCTGGAGGCCGGCCTCAACGAGGACCGGCGGCTGCGGCCCACCGCCGTCGAGCTGGCGACGGCGATCTACCGCAGCGCGCCGGCGTTGCCCGTAGACCTTGCATCGTCCGTGCACGCCACAGTGATTCCGCAGTTGCTGACCCGGCGTACGTGATCCGGACGGTCCCGACGGTGCAGTCCGGAGCGGGCTGCGGGCCTGGCGGCGCCGGCTCGCGACGTCGCGCTGGTCCGGCCTGGTCGGTGCGCGCCAGGTCCTTCCCTTCCCGGCAGGGGACGGGGAGCCTGAGGCCCGGCCCCGCGCGGCCAAACAAGCCAAGCCTGCCCAGCCCGCCAAGCCCGCCCACGATGAGAGGTCCGGGCGCGCATGGACGGCCGCAACCGACAAGCCAGCGCTCCGAGGCAGGCACGCAGTGGAACCTGGTACAGGGCAGCCGGACACGGGTCCAAGCCGGCCGGAGCCGGACACGGGATCAAGCCAGCTGGAGCCGGACACGGGGTCAAGCCGGCCGATGCAGGACCCGGTAGCCCGTCGATCCGGTCCCCAACACTCCGGTTCCCAACACGCCAGCCCCGAACGCAAGCGCGGGCCTGGGCCGAAGGCGGCAAAAAGACGGGGGACGCTTCTGCTGTCCGCAGGCGCTGCTGCCGTGGCGGCGGCCGCTATCTGGACTGCCGGCGCGTTTGGCCCAGGCGGGCCGCTGGACAGCCTCGGGACAGGTCCGCGGACAGCCACTGGGGTTGCTGACAATTCGGGGAACGGCTCCGCTGACAACACTGCCGGCCGGGCGGCGGCTGGAACTGCTGACCAAGAGATTCCGGCAGCCGTTGCCGCGCAGCTCGCCTCAACCGATCCGGCGGAGGCAGTCCACGCGCTGGCAGCCGTGCGTTCACTCGCCTTCAGCACGGGCCGGCTGGACCTCCTGGACCTTGTTAACGCCCCGGGCTCCACGGCAGCCACCACCGATGCGCGGCTCAGGGACGAGCTGCAGGGATCCGGCCATGTCCTTGCCGGCTTCACCAGCACGGTCTCAAACGTCCAGGTCCAGCCGGGAAGTTCAGCCGAACGGGCGGTAGTCGGTGTCACGTCCGCAACCTCTTCCTACGTGCAGCAGGACAGCTCGGGCGAGGTGGTGGCCGCGGGTGCCCCGGCCGCGGAACAGGTCCTTCGGCTCGTCCTGGTCTCCCTGGACGGGCAATGGCGGATTACGGACGTGCTCCCAGGCTCCTGACCTTAACACCCAGGCGGGCCCGCGGCAGGGCATGCCCGCCACTGCCAGCATCGACGTCCCCGCCGATCGGCTCAGCGGCCGGCTACCCAGGCCGCGGCTTCCGCGAGGGAGGGGTGCTGCCACTGGAATCCGGCTGCCTCCAGCACAGCCGGCTCCATCCGCTGGCTGGGCAGCAGGAGTTCGTCGGCCAGCTTTCCCATGACCAGCCGCAGTGCCGGTGCCGGCACCCGAAAGAAGGCCGGACGGTGCAGGGCCGAGGCCAGCGCTGCGATCAGTGTGTTCACGTCCGCCTTTCGCGGGGCGCACACGTTGACCGGCCCGCGGATTCCGATTCGGCCAGGAACAGGAAAGCCGCCGAGACGTCCGGCAAAGTAATCCAGGGCCAGTACTGCCTGCCGTTGCCCAGCGGACCGCCCACGCCGAGCCGGAGCAGTGGCAGCAGCCGCCCCATCGGCCCCGCCGGAGCGGCTGAGCACAATCCCGGTACGGGTGGTCACCACGCGGACGCCGGCGGGCGCCCCGTGCGCGGCGGCCTCCCACTCGAGGCAGAGTCGGGCGAGGATGCCGGAACCCGGTGAGGCGGTTTCCCGAAGCTGCGCGGACCCTGAGTCGCCGTAGTACCCAGACGCCGGACTGGCTGATGAATGTCCGCGGCGGGTCATCGAGCTTGCCCATGGCCTCCGTCAGGGTGCGCGTGGCACTAAGGCGTGAACTGAACAGCTCGTTGATCCGGCGACGGGTCCAGGGCCGGTCGCCTATCCCGGCCCCGGACAGGTTGATGACGGTGTCAGCGCCGGCCAGCGCCAACGGATCAAGGCGGTGCGCTGCGGGATCCCAACGGACCTCAGCGGGAGAGGACGGCTTGCGGCGGACCAGGGTAACCACCTCATGGCCGGCCCCGCGCAGCGTCGCTGGACAATTGTGTCCCGATCAGCCCGGAGGCGCCGGCAATGACGATGTGCATGGTCCATCTCACCACGCCCCACACCGTGACGGAACCGCGGTGCCTCCCGTGGACGTCAGGGCAGGTTGACTATGATCGAACGATGACTTCTTCGAGCTACTTCCGATTTCCGCATGTCCACGGCGATCTGGTCACCTTTGTGGCAGAGGACGACGTCTGGATCGCGCCGCTCAGCGGTGGCCGGGCGTGGCGTGTTTCGTCGCTGCAGCTGCCCGCCCGCAACCCTCGCTTTACGCCTGACGGCAAGCGGCTCGTCTGGACTGTCATCCAGGGGACCGCGCCGGAAGTGGTGTCGGCAGACGTCGACGGCGGCGGCTACCGTCAACTGACCTATTTCGGCCACAGCACCACCAAGGTCAAGGGCTTCACCGCCGGCGGCGATGTGGTGGTGACCAGCGCCTTCCGTCAGGCGGAAAGCCGCCACACCTACGCGTACAGCGTTCCTGTTGACGGCGGCTCGGCCGAGGAGCTCCCGTTCGGACCGGTCGAATCGGTGGCGTTCGGCCCGGAAGTCGGGGACGAACGCCCGGTTGTCCTGGCCAGCGTCCTCTCGCGTGAACCCGCCTGGTGGAAGCGGTACCGCGGCGGCACCGGCGGCAAACTCTGGATTGACGCCGACGGCAACGGCGAGTTCGAACGCCTGGTTCCCGAGCTGGACGGAAACCTCACCGATCCCCTCTGGGTGGGCGGACGGATTGCGTTCCTGTCAGACCACGAAGGGTACGGAAACCTGTACTCAGTGCTGCCCGGCGGCGGCGACCTGCGCCGCCACACGGACCACGAGGACTTCTACGTCAGGCACGCCGCCAGCGACGGCCAACGGGTGATCTTCGAGTCCGCCGGTGAACTCTGGATCCTTCACGATCTGTCCTCGGACGCCGTGCGGCTGGACATCACCCTGGGTTCCGCCTCGCAATCCCGGCGCCCTGGCCTGCTGAAGACAGCCAAGCACCTGGGCGAGGTGGTGCCGGATGCCGGCGGCTCGGCAAGCGCCGTTGAGGCCCACGGCACCCTCCACTGGATCCGGCACAAGGACGGCCCCTCCCGCATCGTCGAGGCCACCCCCGGAGTCCGGGCGCGGCTGCCCCGGCCGCTCGACGGCGGCCGCCTCGCATACGTCGGCGACCACGACGGAGTGGAGGCCATCTACATCAAGGAAATCGCGGCCGAGGTTGCCGCCGCCGCCGGCCGTCCCGCGCCGGCTCCTGCCGGCACGGCGGCTCCGGCCGCCGCGGCCGCCTCGGTGCAGCCCGATCCGACGCTGCGTCCGGAGAACCGGCAGCGGCGCTGCCCCGGCCGGTTCCTGCGGCGGGCAAGGCCGCCCTGGCGACTGCCGACGTCGTCATTCAGGTGCCTGATGACTCCGTGCACCGACTCGTGCCGGTGAGTCCGGTGATGAGTCCGGTACCCGGGTTGTGGGCAGCCCCGCGCAAGCCGCCGCCGCCGGGCCGGCGACCGTCCCGCATCGCGTTCCCCAAGCCTTCACGCGCCAGCGCCATGGAAGCCAGCCCCGACGGCAAGTGGCTTGCCGTGGGGACCTCCTTCGGTGACGTTTACGTGGCCAACACGGCCACGGGGGAGCTTTCTGTCGTCTCCAGCATCGGCGAGGGCACTATCGAGGAACTGGCGTGGTCGCCCGACTCGGAATGGCTGGCCTGGTCTGAGCCCGTCACGTCGTTCGGTTCCCGGAGCCGGCTGCGGCTGGCCAGCGTGACGAACCTGGGTGCCGGCGTCGTTGAGGTCACCGACGGCCGCTTCTGCGACCGGTCGCCGAGCTTCACCCCCGACGGGAAGTTCCTGGCGTTCCTGTCCAACCGCAGCTTTGACCCCGTCTACGACGGCCACTCGTTTGACCTTTCCTTCCCCAGCCCCATCAAGCCTTACCTCGTGGCACTGGCGGCCGCCACGCCGTCGCCCTTTGGCCCGGCCGTTGACCTGGAACGCAGCCGCCGGCCCGGAGGAGAAGGATCCGGACGCAGAAGTGCCGCCGGTCCGGGTGGACCCGGACGGGCTGGCCCACCGCGTTATCGGCGTCCCGGTGCCGCAGGGCAACTACACCGCGCTGACGGCCACGGACGGCGCCCTGCTGTGGCTGGACTGGGCACTCGCGGGCGTCACCGGCGACGGCAAGGCAAGCCGGAAGACAAGGACGCCCGCCCCAGCCTGGTCCGCTTCGACCTCGCGCGGCGGAAGCCCGCCACGCTGGTGGATGCCTTGGACAGCTACCGGCTCTCCGGGGACGGCAAGAAGATCGTGCTGATCAGCGACAAGCAGGTCAGCGTTGTTCCCTCGGATGCCAAGGCCGACGAGGAATCAGGCCAGCTGGTCAAGGTTGACCTGGGCCGGATCCGCGTGATGATGGACCCGGTCAGCGTCTGGGGCCAGGCCTTCGACGAGGCATGGCGCCTGCAGCGCGATTTCTTCTGGGCAGAAGACATGGCCGGGCAGGACTGGGAGTCCATCCACAAGCGGTACCGTCCGCTGGTGGACAGGCTGGGTTCGCATGACGACCTGGTGGACCTGCTCTGGGAACTCCACGGGGAACTGGGCACCTCGCATGCCTACGTCAAGCCGGCCATGGTGACGGAGAACGGCAGCAACGGCCAGGGCCGTCTGGGCGCGGACCTCGCTTTCACATCCGGCGGCTGGGAAATCACCCGCATCCTGGCCGGGGAATCATCTGATCCGTTGGCCACCTCCCCGCTGACCCGGCCGGGCGCTGCCGCCATGGCCGGGGACGTGCTCCTGGCCATCGACGGCGTGCCGCTGTCCGGTACCGTGTCGCCGGCCATGCAGCTGGTGGGCGCTGCCGGGCGGGCAGTGGAGCTCACCCTCCGCAACGGCGCCGGACACGGGACCGAGGCCGGGAAGCAGCGCCGCATCGCGGTGGTCCCGGTCAAGGACGAGGAGCGCCTGCGCTACCAGGAGTGGGTGGCGGCGAACCGCAGGACCGTCCGGGAAGCCTCCGGCGGGCGCGTACGGTTACCTGCACATCCCGGACATGATGGCCAACGGCTGGGCGCAGCTGCACCGCGACCTCGACACCGAAACAGCGCTGGACGGGCTGATTGTGGACGTCCGGCGGAACCGGGGCGGACACACGTCGCAGCTGGTTGCCGAGCTCATCGGCCGGAAAGTCACCGGCTGGAGCATGCCGCGCGGCGAACGCCCCCGGACCTACCCGCACCACGCCCCGAGGGGCCCGGTGATCATCCTCGCCGACGAGTTTGCCGGATCCGACGGCGACATCATCACCCAGGTGTCCAAGCTGCGGGGGATCGGGCCCGTGATCGGCACCCGCACCTGGGGCGGCGTGGTGGGCATCGACAACAGGTTCTCGCTGGCCGACGGCACGGGCGTGACCCAGCCGCGCTACGCCAACTGGTTCGGCGGCGGAGTGGGCTGGTCCGTGGAGAACTATGGCGTGGACCCGGACATCGAAGTGGCATTCCCGCCGCACGCCTATGCCGCGGGCACGGACCCGCAGCTGGAACACGGCATCGGCGCCCTCAAGGAAATGATCCAGGAGCTGCCCACGGACCAGCCCCCGGCACGGGAAGGTTACCGCCTGCTGCGGCCGGCTCCGCTGCCTGCCCGCCGGCACGAAGGCTGACAGCCCTTCTCCGCACACAGCAAAAGGCCCTGCTCCCTTCCGGTCATCCGGGCGGGGGCAGGGCCTTCTGTCTTGTCAGCGGCCGGTTACGCCACCGTGTGGATCAGGACTGCAGGGTCGCGTCCAGGGTGATCTCGATGCTGGCCAGGGCGCCGGAGACCGGGCAGCCAACCTTGGCTTCGCCGGCGATCCGCTGGAATTCCTCTTCGGAGAGGCCGGGAACCTTGGCGGACATCGTCAGGTGGCTGCCGGTGATGCCGGTGCCCGGAACGAAGGTGACGTCCGCTTTGGTGTTGATTTCCTCGGGTGCGTGGCCAGCCTCGGCAAGCATGTTGCTGAACGCCATCGAGAAGCAGCTCGCGTGGGCTGCGGCGATCAGTTCCTCCGGGCTGGTCTTGCCCTCGGCCGCTTCGGTGCGTGCCTTCCAGGTGACGTCGAAGGTGCCCAGGCCGGAGCTGTCCAGCGTGGTCTGCCCGGACCCTGAGATCAGGTCGCCGTTCCATACTGTGTGCGCGGTGCGTGTTGCTGCCATGTCCACTCCTCAAAGTCGATTGAACCGGGACCGGCCCTTGCCTGGCCCCGCCGGTTCCCATCCTAGGGATTCGGATGCGCGCGTGCACGGGCATGTCCGCTCTCAGAGGATTGTGACCGCTGCGGTGATTAACGCCCGACGGCGCCGCACCCCGGAGAAGGGGAGCGGCGCCGTCGTGGGTGGTGCAGTGCGGGATCAGTTCCAGAGGGTGGCGATGGCGATGTTCACCAGGGCCAGTCCGCCCACGCCGTGGGCGAGGCCCTTGCTGATGTCCTCGCCCTTCTTGTACTTGCGGCGGCCAATGAAGGCCAGCACGCCGACAGCCAGGGCGATGGCGAACTTGATGCCCAGCTTGAAGTAGTTCGCGTCCATGTCCAGGGCCGGGATCAGGCCCATCAACACGATGCCCGTGATGAGCTGGAGGGCGGCACCATCGAACTGCCGCGGGTGGACGGTGGGCTTCTTCATGTTCCCGATCCAGATGCCCACAATCATGGCAGCGCCGACGATGTGCAGGAAGACCACGATGTTGTAGACGATAATCATGGGTCCAGTCTAGCCAGACCCTTCTACGCCGCGTAGTAAGGGAGTCGGTGGAACATCCCGTGTCCCGCCGCCCTGGGCGGTCAGCGGCGGCGTTAAACCGCGACGGCGGCACACGCCGTTCGGTGGTTTCCCACCGATGCGTGCACCGCCGTCGTTCGTTGGAACGTTGGAGGCTAGAGCCCCAGGTCAGCCTCGAAGGCGCCTTCCTCAAGGCGGGCCTTCAGGGTCTGCAGGAAGCGGCCGGCGTCCGCGCCGTCCACCAGGCGGTGGTCGTACGTGAGCGACAGGTACATCATGGAGCGGATGGCGATCGAGTCGTCACCGTTCTCGTCAGCAACAACCACGGCGCGCTTGACGATGGCGCCGGTGCCGAGGATGCCCACCTGCGGCTGGTTGATGATCGGGGTGTCGAACAGTGCGCCGACGGAGCCGATGTTGGTGATGCTGAACGTACCGCCGGACAGTTCGTCCGGGCCGATCTTGCCGTCGCGGGTGCGGCTGGCAACGTCTGCGATCTTGCCGGCGAGGCCGGCCAGGTTCAGGTTGCCCGCATCGTTGATGACCGGAACCAGCAGGCCCTTGTCCGTGTCAACGGCAATCGCGAGGTGCTCGGCGTTGTGGTAGGTGATTTCCTGCTTGTCCTCGTCGTACGCAGCGTTGAGCTTCGGGTGCTGCTTGAGGGCCTCGGCAACAGCCTTGGCGATGAACGGCAGGAAGGTCAGCTTGACGCCGTTCTGGGCCTGGAACGAGTTCTTGGCCTTGAGGCGGAGCTTGGCCACCTTGGTCATGTCCACTTCGTGCACCTGCGTGAGCTGGGTGGAGACCTCGAGGGACTCGCGCATGCGGCGGGCGATGACCTGGCGGATGCGGGGAGCCTTCTGCGTGGTGCCGCGCAGGGAGGATGCAGCCGGCCCTGACGCTGCAGGGGCCGAAGCTGCGGCGGACGCCTTGGCCGGTTCTGCTGCGGGAGCGGCCTTGGCTTCTGCCGCCGCAAGCACGTCCTGCTTGCGGATGCGGCCACCGACGCCGGTGCCGGACAGTGCGGAGACGTCCACGCCGTGCTGGTTGGCCAGCTTGCGGACCAGCGGGGTTACGTAGCCGGACTCGCCGCCGGCGGCCGGCTCGGCAGCCGGGGCCGGTGCAGCAGCGGGAGCGGGAGCGGGAGCAGCGGCAGGGGCGGGAGCAGCCGGAGCCGCTTCTGCCTTGGGTGCTGCGGGTGCTGCCGGGGCCTCGGCCGGTGCAGCGGGCGCGGCGGCGGGTGCTGCCGGTGCGGCCGGGGCAGCAGCTGCGGGAGCGGCAGCACCGGAGCCGATGACGGCGAGGACAGCGCCAACTTCGGCGGTTTCGTCCTCGTTGACCCGGATTTCCTGGAGCGTGCCGGCAACAGGGGAGGGGATCTCGGTGTCAACCTTGTCGGTGGATACCTCGAGCAGCGGCTCGTCGACAGCAACGGTGTCGCCCACGGCCTTCAGCCAGCGGGTCACGGTGCCTTCAGTGACGCTTTCGCCCAGGGCGGGGAGGGTGACGTCGTGGCTTTCGCCGCCGGAAGCAGCAGGGCGCTGCAGCCGGAGCTTCTTCAGCCGGCGCGGCGGGAGCTTCCTCGGCGGGTGCGGCGGGAGCTTCCTCAGCCGCTGCAGGTGCTTCCTCGGCGGCCGGAGCCGCTTCGGGGGCTGCGCCGCCGCCGGAACCGTCACCGATGCGGACCAGGGGAGCGCCGACTTCGGCGGTCTCGTCTTCGGCAACGAGGATTTCCTCGATGATGCCGGCTACCGGAGAGGGGATTTCGGTGTCTACTTTGTCGGTGGAAACCTCGAGCAGCGGTTCGTCCACCTCTACCCGGTCACCTACCTGCTTGAGCCAGCGGGTGACGGTTCCTTCGGTGACGCTCTCACCGAGGGCGGGCAAGTTAACGGATTCAGACATGTCGTCCCCGTTCTCCTTATTGATCTTTAGTGCGGATGATTGCTGCCTTGTTCGAGCTTAGTGCACCCGGCAGATTGAGCCGGGTGCACCAAACCCTGATGTCTTGCGGTAAAACGGGGGGCTTTTAGCCGTGGAGCGCCTTGCCCGCGAGTGCAAGGTGGGCTTCACCGAGGGACTCGTTCTGGGTGGGGTGGGCGTGCACGAGCTGTGCAACATCCTCGGGGTAGGCTTCCCAGTTCACGATGAGCTGGGCTTCACCGATCTGCTCGCCCATGCGGGCGCCGATCATGTGCACGCCCACCACCGGACCGTCCTTCTGGCGGACCAGCTTCACGATGCCGCTGGTGCCCAGGATGGAGCTCTTGCCGTTTCCGGCCAGGTTGTACTCCTGGGTTTCCACCTGGTCCTCGCCGAACTTCTCCTTGGCACCCTTTTCGGTGTAGCCAACGGTCGCGATTTCCGGTTCGGAGTACGTGACCTTGGGGATGTTGACGTCCTCGACGACGACCGGCTTCAGGCCGGCGATTTCCTCGGCCACGAAGATGCCCTGCTGGTAGCCGCGGTGGGCCAGCTGCACGCCGGGGACGATGTCGCCGACGGCGTAGATGTTGCCCACGCCGGTGTGCAGGCGCTCGTTGGTGATGACGAAGCCGCGGTCAATGGTGACGCCGGCTTCCTCGTAGCCAAGGTTGGCGGTGACGGGGCCGCGGCCCACTGCAACGAGGAGCAGGTCGGCTTCGAACGTCTTGCCGTCCACGAGGGTGACCTTGACGCCGTCGTCGTTCTGCTCCACACCCTGGAAGAAGACACCGGTGGAGAACTTGATGCCGCGCTTCTTGAAGGCGCGCTCGAAGTTCTTGACGATGGTCGCGTCCTCGTTCGGGACCAGCGAGGGCAGGCCTTCGACGATGGTGACGTCCACGCCAAAGGACTTCCAGACCGAAGCGAACTCGACGCCGATCACGCCGCCGCCCAGGATGATGGCGCTCTTGGGGATGTAGTCCATGGTGAGGGCTTCGTCGGAGGTGATGACCTTGCCGCCGATTTCCAGGCCCGGCAGGGTGCGCGAGTACGAACCGGTGGCGAGCACGATGTTCTTGCCCTTGTAGGCCGTGCCGTTGACGGTGACGGTGTCCGGGGCGGTCAGCTTGCCTTCGCCTTCGATGACCGTGATGCCCTTGGACTTGATCAGCCCCTGCAGTCCCTTGAACTTGCCGGCGATGATGCCGTCTTTGTACGCGTTGACAGCGGTGATGTCGATGCTGTCCAGGGTGACATTCACGCCGTACTTGGCGGAGTCGCGGGCGTGGTCGGCCAGCTCTGCTGAGTGCAGCAGGGCCTTGGTGGGGATACAGCCATTGTGCAGGCAGGTACCACCCAGTTTGGCCTTCTCAACCAGACCAACGGTGAAGCCAAGCTGAACGGCCCGGAGGGCGGTGGCGTAGCCGCCGCTTCCGCCACCGAGTACCAGGATGTCGAATTCTTGCGCAGTTGCCTGATCGGCCACTTAGACGCTCCCTCGCGTGAACGATGACGCGAGCTTTGCGCATCATCTGGTCTTGGAACTTGTACTGCCGTGATTATGCCAGCAGGCAGGTTCGCTTTCATTTGTGACTACCGTGGTTCACCTTAGCGAACCACTTATCCATGCTCCACCTCTGCCGCCGCGTTTGTGGGGCGCTTGTGGTGAGTGTCACGCGGCTTTGTGGCCAAGGGATCAGCCCGGTGTCACAAAGCCGCGTGAGCATGCATTGATTTGGTCAGGCCGCCGCGAGGACGTCCTCCACGTAGGCCAGCAGGGTCCGGACGGTGCAGCCTGTGGCCTGCTTGTGGGTGTAGCCGTACGGGCTGCCGTTGTTGAAGGACGGGCCGGCAATGTCGATGTGGGCCCAGGGGATCTGTTCGCCGTCCTTGCCCTTGCCCACGAACTCGCGCAGGAACACCGCAGCGGTCATCATGCCGCCGTGCCGTTCGCCGATGTTGGCCAGGTCCGCCACCTGCGAGTCGATGCTGGGCGCGCAGCTCCTCGGGCAGCGGCATGGGCCACACCAGTTCGCCGGCGCGGTCGGCGGCGGCCTTGAGCGGGCCGGTGACGCTGTCCGAACCCATGACCCCGGCCGTGCGGTTGCCGAGGGCAATAAGCTGCGCGCCGGTGAGCGTGGCGACGTCGATGATGGCGTCGGGGTATTCGCGGCTTGCGGCGACGATTCCATCGGCCATGACCAGGCGGCCTTCGGCGTCGGTGTTCAGCACCTCAACGGTCTTGCCGCCGAACATGGTGAGGACGTCGGCAGGGCGGGAAGCCGCGCCGCCGGGCATGTTTTCGGCGATGCACAGCCATGCCGTTGCTTTCACGGGCAGGCCAAGGCCGTGCGATCGCCAGCACAGTGTTAAGGACGACGGCGGCACCCGCCATGTCGCTCTTCATGTCGCCCATGCCGAGGGCCGGCTTGAGCGAAATGCCTCCGGTGTCGAAAGTGATGCCCTTGCCCACGAGGGCGATCTTCTTCGCCGCCTTGGCAGGGGAGTACTCCACCTTCACCAGGCGCGGCTGGCGGGTAGAGCCCTTGCCCACGCCCATGATGCCGCCAAAGCCTTCTTTCTCCAGCCGCTTTTCGTCCCAGACCGTCACCTTAACGGGGAGGCCCTTGGACAGTTCCTTCGCCGCCTCGGCGAACGATTCGGGGTAAAGGTGGCTGGGGGGCTGGTTGACCAGGGACCGGGTGGCATTGACTGCCTGGCCCACCAGGCCTGCCCGTGTCAGGGCTGAGCGGAGTTCGTCGTTGGCGGCCACCTCCGTGTAGATCACCGCATTGCGCACAGGGTCCTTCAGTCCGTCGCTGGTGGACCGGTGCTCGGTGAAGGCGTACGCACCCAGCGCGGCACCTTCGGCGACTGCTGCGACGTCGGCGGGTCCCGCCGTCGGGAACGCCAGCACCACGGTAGGCAGGCCGGAAAGCTGGCGCACGGCGGATCCTGCGGCGCGCCTGAGTGCTTCTTCGGAGAGCGGCTTGCCGGTGGCGATTTTGCCAACGCCGGCAAGGACAAGCACCCCGGCGCCCGTTTCCGGCAGTCCGGGAAGCCGGACCACCTGGTCTGCGGCGCCGGTGATTCCCAGGACCTTAAGGGAATCGGCCAGCGCTTCGGCCGATTTCGCGGTCAGCGGGTTCTCGAGCAGCACAGGGCCGTCCGGTCCCTGTCCCACGCCGATGACAACGGCGTCACCAGGGGCCTTCTTCAGGTCCTTGGCGAGGGTACTAAGGTTGATTTCAGTATTCTTGACCACGGGGTAAGTCCTCAATTCTCGAAAGGCTGTTCGCGCAGGAATGGATGTCTGGCGCTGGCCATGGAAATCCGGCAGCGGTCCGATCGGGACGTAGCCGGGGCGCCGGCGGAGTCCGTCCGGCAGGCCATTTGTCGATCGTAGCCGCTGGGGGCCGCAGGAACGGAATCTCCTGAGACCTGCGCCACACCAGCCGGCGGAATGCCGGACTGCCCGGCAGCGTTGTACAACATATCCATCTGAACTCTCGAAAGGAAGACGCCGTGCTTGAACGGATTTCCGGCTCACTGCTGGACCCCGATGCGCTCTATGCGAGCAACATCGAGCTGTTCCACAGCCCGGCGCTCCGCGGGCTGAACCTGGTGATGGGTTTCACCGGGTTCGCCGATGCCGGCCATGTGGTGAAGCAGATCAATGCGGAGCTGCTGGACACCCTCGACACCGAAACCGTCGCAGTGTTCGATGCCGACCAGCTCATCGATTACCGGTCGCGGCGGCCGCACATCTCCTTTGTGGAGGATCATCTCCAGGACTACCAGGCGCCGAAGCTGGCCCTCTACAAAATGAAGGACGGGCTCGGCAACGCCTTCCTCCTGCTGGCGGGCTTCGAACCTGACCTTCAGTGGGAGCGGTTCGCGCGCGCCGTCGTCGGCATCGTGGAAAAGCTGGATGTCAACCTGGTGACGTGGATCCATTCCATTCCCATGCCGGTGCCGCACACGCGCCCGGTGGGCGTTACTGTCCACGGCAACAGGCCTGAGCTCATCGAAGGCATTTCCGTCTGGAAGCCCACCGTTGATGTCCCCGCCGCCGTAGGGCACATCCTTGAACTGCGCCTCATGGACGCCGGACGCAACGTTGCCGGCTACGTGATCCACGTTCCGCACTACCTTGCCGAGGCGGAATACCCCACTGCCGCCGTCGCCGGGCTGGAATTCCTGGGCGCGGCCACGTCGCTGATGCTCCCCACCGACAGGCTGCGGGAAGCCGGCCGGGAGGTGGGCCGCCAGATCGCCGAACAGGTGGAGGCCTCGGATGACGTCCGGCAGGTGGTCTCACGCCTGGAGGAACGGTACGACGAAAAGGCCGACGGCACCGTCCGGCGCTCACTCCTTGCCGACGAAAACGACGAACTTCCTAACGGCGATGAACTGGGCGCCGCAGTGGAGGCCTACCTCGCCCGCGAGAACCCGGGCATCTAGCCGCCCGGGCACCGGCGTGTCCCGCGCCGGCCGGCCGGGCGCGTCCGTCTGCCAGACGGGTGCCCCGGTCCGTGCAGCACCCCGGGCATAATGAGGGGGTGACTTCACCCCGAGCCTGGCTGATCTGGACCATTGGCATCTTCGCGTATCTGGTGGCCGTCTCCCAGCGCACGTCGTTCGGCGTGGTGGGCCTTGAAGCGACGGAACGGTTCCACGCAGGCGCTTCCGCCATTTCCTTCTTCACTGTGCTGCAACTGCTGGTCTACGCAGGCCTGCAGATCCCGGTGGGCGTCCTGGTGGACCGGTTCGGCTCGCGGGCCATGATCGCCGGCGGAGCCATCCTGATGGGTCTCGGGCAGCTCCAGCTGGCTTTCGCGGACAGCATTCCCGGCGGCGTGGCGGGGCGGGTGCTCGTGGGAGCCGGCGACGCCATGACGTTCATCTCCGTGATCCGCCTTATTCCCCTGTGGTTCGCGCCGGCTCGGGTTCCCCTGGTCACCCAGCTGACCGGCATGTCCGGCCAGCTTGGCCAGCTGTTCAGTGTTTTGCCCTTCGCCTTCGTCCTGCATTCCTTCGGCTGGACGCCCGGGTTCCTGATGCTTGCCGGGATGTCCGGGCTGGCAGTTGTCCTGGTGGTGGTGCTCCTGAAGGACCAGCCGCCCGGAACCGCCACCCCGGAGGTCCAGCGCGGCTTGCGGGCCACCGGCGTTTCCCTCGCCAGCGCCTGGCGCCAGCCAGGGACCCGGCTGGGCATGTGGAGCCACTTCACCATCCAGTTCAGCGGGACGGTGTTCGCCATGACCTGGGGTTATCCGTTCCTCATTTCCGGGCAGGGGCTGGATGCCGGCACCGTGGCCGGGCTGATGACGCTTTATGTTGCCGCCGGACTCGCCGCCGGCCCCTTCATTGGCAGCTTTGTCTCCCGGCACCCGCTTCGCCGGTCCACCATGGTGCTGCTGATTTCCGCCGCGACGGCGGCGGCCTGGGCGGCGGTCCTGCTGACGCCGGGCCGGTCCCCGCTGTGGCTGCTGGCCGTTCTGGTCGTGGTGCTGGCGATCGGCGGACCGGGGTCCATGATCGGCTTTGATTTCGCCCGGACGTTCAACCCCGCGCACCGGATCGGGACCGCTACGGGGATCGTGAACGTCGGGGGGTTCATTGCGGCCCTGATGGCTATTTTTATGATCGGCCTGGTGCTGGACCTCCTCCTGGCCAGCGGCTATTCCCAGGGCGTCCTGTACGGGCTGGAGCCGTTCCGGATCGCCTTGAGCGTCCACTTCCTGCTGCTGGGGTTCGGCGCCACCATGATGCTGCTGTGCCGGCGCAAGGTGCGGCGCCAGATGGCCGCGGAGGGCGTGGTGGTTCCCCCGCTGCTTCAGGCCATGGCGCGGCAGCGGCGGGCGAACCTGGCCCAGCGGCGGCAACGGGACCGCGCGGACAGAGACTGACACTTGTCCTCAACAACTGGCCTTTCCGGGCCGGTTGTTGACATAGCGGAGGTTGGCCCTTCAGCCCCGACTGCGATGCGCGAAAGCTGGAGTCATGAAACCTCCAGAACACCTGACCGTCCGAGGCCCTGAAGACATCCTCGGTTTCATTCCTCATTCCCTGGGCTACTGGCCGGCAGACAGCCTCGTGGCCATGACCCTGCACGGAAACCGGCTGGGAGCCACCCTGCGGCTTGACCTCCCCGGCCCGGCAACCCTCGCGGATCCCCGGGACTACGCCCGGACAGTTCGCGACTACCTCGCCGCAGACCAGAATGCCGACGGCGCCCTGCTGGCCATCTTCACCAACGACGGCTGGATGGAACCGCCCGGAACCTACCGGGGGCTCCTGGACGCCCTTGAGTTCCGCCTTGACGCTGCCGGGATGACAGTGCGCGACGCCTGGTACGTGGGCGACTCGTACTGGCGGGACGCAAAATGCACCGATGAGTCGTGCTGCCCTGCGCCGGGCAGGTCAGTCCAGACAATCCGGGACAGCATGCTCAATGCTGAAATGGTCTATCGCGGCAGCAGCGTTGGGCCGGCACCGGAAAACGCTGCTCTTCCGGTGGCCGCAATTTCCGGAGACGAGCGTGCGGCCGTCCTGAGGTCGGAGGCGGCATGGACGGCGCAACTGGACCGGCGGCGGGGGAGCAGGGAACAGTTCACCAGCCTCCTCGCATTATGGCGCTCCGTCCTGGCCCGCGGGGCCGGGCAGCCGCTGCCAGCGAACGACACCGCGTTCCTCCGGGCATCGCTCGGTTTTCCGGCCTGGCGTGATGCCGTCCTGGTCATGGCCGCGGCCGGTATGCCGGCGGCCCTCGCAGGTGCCGAAGCGTTCGGCATCTTCGATGACGGCTGCAGCATGGCGCCGGTGGGCCCTGTCCCCTTTGGCCAGAGGGCCGCTGCTGAGGCCGCCGGCGCTGGCACGCCGGGAAACCACGACGCAGCCGGAGCCGAAGCCGATGACGGGCAGGACGTTCCAGGCTACGGCGAAGTGCTGCTGGGGCTGGAGCCTGAACTTCCCGACTGGCACCGACTGAACAGCCTGGACGCGGTGCTGGAACAACTCTCGGCCTGCGGCGGGCCGCCAGGCGCTGCAGCGCTGACCGGGCGGGGCTGGATCGCATGGTGCCGGGGCCGTGGATCCTACGCTGCGGCTTATCTCGGACAGGCCCTTGAGGAGGAACCGGGCTACCGTTTGGCCGAGCTCATGCTGGAACTGGTGCGGCGGGGCACCCTCTGCGGCTGGGCTGCACGGAAAGAGGCAGCCTGGCGGCGATTCGAACCGGACGCAGCCTAGGTCCGGCGGCTTCTTGAGCCCGGTGACGCAAAACCGTGAGACAATGGTTGCCGAGACCCGGTTGGGTCCGTGTATCAAGTGCATGTAATGGTGCCCTGACGGGAACATTACAGCCGCCCCGGCAGTTCTACTTGTAGACTCTGCCGGCCGTGGTTGCACCTGATGTTGATCACGGACTTGACAGGGTCATAGTGGTGTTGCCCGTATGGTGATTCCACAGACCGCCGCTAGAAAGGTTTTCTGTGACCCCGTCTTCCGCGAAGAAGGAACCCGCCGCCCAGGACTTGTCCCCTGAGGAGAAGCAGGCTGCAACGAACGCCAAGCGAGCAGCAACGCGGGCAGCCAACAAAGCCGTCAAGGACGCCGCCGGTGACAGCGCCGTGGACGGCAAGCCTGAGCCCAAGAAGCGCGGGCCAAAGCCTGGCGCCAAAGCTGCAGCCGAAGCCGCCGGAAAAGCCGCGCTCGGAGCGGATTCGGATGAGGATGAAGTCGAAGATCCCGACGACATCGCTATTGAGGGCGTTGAGGCCGGCGATGACGGTGAAATCGACGCCGCCAAGGCCGCATCAGCAGCCACGGGCAAGGGTTTCGTCTACTCTGATGCCGACGACGATGATGCCCCCGTCCAGCAGGTAATGTCCGCCGGTGCTACCGCCGACCCCGTCAAGGACTACCTCAAGCAGATCGGTAAGGTTGCGCTGCTCAACGCCGAGCAGGAAGTCGACCTCGCGCTCCGCATCGAAGCCGGACTTTTTGCTGAAGAGAAGATCAACGCCGACGACGGTTCGATGGACCCCAAGTTCAAGCGTGAACTTGAGTTCGTTATCCACGACGGCAAGCGTGCCAAGAACCACCTGCTCGAAGCCAACCTCCGCCTCGTGGTCTCGCTGGCAAAGCGCTACACCGGCCGCGGCATGCTGTTCCTGGACCTCATCCAGGAAGGCAACCTTGGCCTGATCCGTGCAGTGGAGAAGTTCGACTACACCAAGGGCTTCAAGTTCTCCACGTACGCCACATGGTGGATCCGCCAGGCCATTACCCGCGCCATGGCGGACCAGGCCCGCACCATCCGCATCCCGGTGCACATGGTCGAAGTCATCAACAAGCTGGCCCGCGTCCAGCGCCAGATGCTTCAGGACCTCGGCCGCGAACCCACGCCGGAAGAGCTTGCCCTCGAACTGGACATGACCCCGGAAAAGGTCGTCGAAGTCCAGAAGTACGGCCGCGAGCCCATCTCCCTCCACACGCCGCTTGGCGAGGACGGCGACTCCGAGTTCGGTGACCTTATTGAGGATTCCGAAGCCGTGGTTCCTGCCGACGCCGTGAGCTTCACGTTGCTGCAGGAACAGCTGCACTCGGTGCTGGATACCCTGTCCGAACGCGAGGCCGGTGTGGTGGCCATGCGGTTCGGCCTCACCGACGGACAGCCGAAGACTTTAGACGAAATCGGCAAGGTCTACGGCGTCACGCGTGAGCGTATCCGCCAGATCGAGTCCAAGACCATGTCCAAGCTCCGCCACCCTTCGCGGTCGCAGGTGCTCAGGGACTACCTGGACTAGATCAGGACCCACGCAGCGCGGGGCCGGTTCCCGCCCGTACATCCCTGGATGCATGCGGCGGGAACCGGCCCCGCGTTTTTGCAGCAACCGTGACTTCCGGTGACGGCACTTAAGACAAAACAGGTCCCCCTCCTAAGGGAGGGGGACCTGTTGGTGTGTTTGGTAGGTCAGTCGACGGATACGGGAGCCTTCTCGTGAAGCCTGCCCGTCTCATCGTGCCAATCGGAGCTCAATGGCCTGAGTGTCGCCTCGACTGCACGGGCATGGTGGCCGCAGAAGAGCAGCTCACCGCCGGAGGTCTCGAGTACAACGCGGACGTATGCCTGAGCCCCGCAACGATCGCACCGGTCCAGTGCGTTGAGTGTGCGGTCTGCCACTGCTGTAGTCATGTCGGCCTCCTTAGTAGATCTGTATGTCTATATAACCAGCATTCGTATCAAACCCATTGCAAGGACGGGTCAAGTTCGCTGTCCGCGTAGCCACAAGAAAGACTCAAGACGCAGTTTTGCGTCACGGAACCATAACGAGTGGCCCCGCCCACAGCACAGGCGAGGTGTGGCAGCAGGCCTTCCGGGGCCGCGCCGACTAGGCTTGAACGTGCGTCCGCAGCGCCAGATGTTCCGTCACTGAAGGAGTTCACAACCCGTGGCACCAAGTTCTGATTACACCGCCCGGCACCTTTCTGTGCTGGAGGGCCTCGAAGCCGTCCGCAAGCGCCCCGGCATGTACATCGGTTCCACCGACTCCCGCGGTTTGATGCACTGCCTGTGGGAGATCATCGACAACTCGGTGGATGAAGCACTGGCGGGCTTCGGCCACGACATCAAGATCATCCTGCACGCGGACAACTCCGTGGAAATCCACGACGACGGCCGCGGCATCCCTGTGGACGTGGAGCCCAAGACAGGACTGACCGGCGTCGAAGTTGTCTTCACTAAGCTGCACGCGGGCGGCAAGTTCGGTGGCGGCTCCTACACCGCTTCCGGCGGCCTGCACGGCGTGGGTGCGTCCGTGGTGAACGCGCTGTCCGCACGCCTGGACGTGGAGGTTGACCGCGGCAGCAAAACGTACAAGATGTCGTTCCGGCGCGGAGAACCCGGACGCTTCCAGGACCAGGGCAGCAAAATTGACCCCGCCGCGACGTTCGCACCGTTTGTAGACGGGTCAGTGCTGGACGTGGTGGGCAAGGCCAAGCGGGGCGTGACGGGTACGCGGATCCGCTACTGGGCCGACCGCCAGATCTTCACTCCTGACGCCAAGTTCTCGTACGACGAACTGGCCGCACGGGCACGGCAGACGTCCTTCCTGGTGCCGGGGCTCAAGCTCACCGTCCGCGATGAGCGCAAGCTGGCCGGCACGCCCGGTGAAGCCGGAACCCACGAGGAAGTGTTCCATCACGACGGCGGCCTTGCCGAGTTCGTTGACTTCCTCGCCGCCGATCCTGCGGTCACCGACGTCTGGCGGCTCCACGGCTCGGGCAAGTTCAAGGAAACCGTGCCGGTGCTCGATGAGCGCGGCCACAGCCAGCTCGCCGAGGTGGAACGCGACTGCGAAGTGGACGTCGCGCTGCGCTGGGGCATCGGCTATGACAGTACGGTCCGCAGCTTCGTTAACATCATTTCCACCCCCAAGGGCGGAACCCACCAGTCAGGCTTCGAGCAGGCCCTGGTCAAGACATTCCGGAAAGCGGTGGAGGCCAACGCCCGCAAGCTCAAGGCCGGCAACGACAAGATCGAGAAGGACGACATCTTCGCCGGCCTCACGGCTGTCCTGACGGTGCGGCTGGCTGAGCCGCAGTTCGAAGGCCAGACCAAGGAGATCCTCGGTACTTCCGCTGTCCGCGCCATCGTCTCGAAGGTGGTGGAGAAGGAGATCACCGCGAAGCTCAACTCCGCGAACCGCAATGACAAAGCCCACTCGGCGCTGTTGCTGGAAAAAATCGTCAGCGAGATGAAGTCCCGCATTTCCGCGCGGGTCCACAAGGAAACACAACGGCGCAAGAACGCCCTGGAAACGTCCTCCATGCCCACCAAGCTCGCCGACTGCAGGACGGACGACGTCGAACGCTCCGAACTGTTCATCGTCGAAGGTGACTCCGCTCTGGGTACGGCCAAGCTGGCACGGTCCTCCGATTTCCAGGCGTTGCTGCCCATCCGCGGCAAGATCCTGAATGTCCAGAAGGCCTCCGTGGGGGACATGCTCTCCAACGCAGAATGTGCCGCCCTGATCCAGGTGGTGGGTGCCGGTTCGGGCCGCAGCTTCGACATCAGCGCCGCCCGGTACGGCAAGGTCATTCTTATGACCGATGCCGACGTCGACGGCGCCCACATCCGGACGCTGCTGCTGACGCTGTTCTTCCGGTACATGCGCCCCATGATCGACGAGGGCCGCGTTTTTGCCGCGGTCCCGCCGCTGCACCGTGTTGAAGTGATCAACGCAGGCCAGAAGGCCAACGAGATGATCTACACGTATTCCGAGGCGGAGCTTCACGTGCTCCTGGCCCGGCTCGCCAAGGAGGGCAAGCGCTACAAGGAGCCGATCCAGCGCTACAAGGGCCTGGGCGAAATGGACGCCGAACAGCTCGCAGAGACCACCATGGATCCGCGCCACCGGACCCTTCGCAAGGTGGGCATCGAAAACGCCAAGCAGGCCGAGGACACCTTTGACCTGCTGATGGGCTCGGACGTCGCCCCGCGCAAGGACTTCATCATCGCCGGCGCATCCAGCTTGGACCGGGAGCGGATCGACGCCTGACGGGCGAAAGGGTCAGCCCTGCATTAGTTTGCGGAGTAACCGAAGAGCTCCCGGCACTGACGGAGGGGGGATTGGTTCGCCAACGGCTCCGGTTTGTCAGCCCGGCGGCACTTCAGCCGAGCAGGCCCGGCACGATCAGCAGGGCCGTGGGCACGGCCAGAAGCAGGACACAGCCCGCAAGCACAGTGCCGCGGGCGGCCGCAGACAGTTGAGGCTGCGGTGAGAGCAGCCGGCTGACCCGGGACGCGGTGGTGCGGGCGGAGTCCGAGCCGGTGACACCGGCCGCCGTTTCCAGTCCTTCGAGCGCAAGGCCAGCCTGGCCGCCCGGGGGAAACCCGCCGGCCCCCGCTGAACCGCTGGCTACAATCGCGATGGCCTTGATGAGGGTTACTTTGCTCTCGGTCTTCAGCGCCACGTCATCGGCCAGCATCTCGATCAGCGAGTTCACGGACTCCTGGGCCAGCCTGGTGGTGGGAAGCCAGGGGAGTGCCTGGCGCCACGCCGCGAAGGCCCACAGGAGGAGGTGGTGGCGCTGGTTGAGATGGGCATTCTCATGGCTGAGCACTGCCCGCAGCTCCGCCGGTTCGAGGGCCGCCATCAGCCCGTCGGAGAGGACAGTCACCGAGCGTGCCCCGCCGGGCAGGCAATAGGCCACTGGTGAGTCGTGGCTGATAACCAGGGTGCCCGTTCCTTCCGTGGAAGGGGAGGCCAGCAGGGCGAGCAGTTCACGGTGGCGCCGCCGCTGCCGCTCGATTTTGTAGTACGTCAGCAGGAGCGTGAAGACCAGGTGTGCGGTCAGCAGGGCTGCGGCGGAGAGGGCGAAAAGATGCCAGAAACCGAGGGCCGTAGTAGGCGCATTAAAGAGCACCATGCCTGCGAGGGCCCGGAGTCCGGCAATCAGGTTCTCGCCCACCGGTTCGAGGCCGTAGACCAGCATCGCGCCGATCATCGAGAGCCCGCCGGCAAGGGCGATGGCCTGCCAGAGGAGCATCGCGGTAAACGGCGACCGGGCCGGCCACTGGGCGCGGGAAAGAAAGATAGGCACTGGCCATGCCAGGACTATCGCAAGGACCGCCAGCAGGTATGAGGTCCAGAACATGGCCCGCTAAATGTGGCCGAGCAGTTTGCGCAGTGTTTCGGCTTCACTTTCCGTGACGGATCCGATGAACCGTGCCAGCACCGCTTCGCGGTCCGGAGCGGAGCCCAGCACTTCGTGCATCAGCTCGGCTGTGTGTTCCTCCCGGCTGGAAACGGCCTGGTACCGGTGCGGCCTGGTCCCGCGCTCCCGCTCAACCAGACCCTTCTTCTCCAGCCGTGAGAGGACGGTCAGCACGGTGGTGACGGCAAGCTCCTTGCCCTCATGGCCTGCGGCGTCCCCTTTGGCCTCGGTGGTTGTTGCCAGTTTGTCGCGAAGAGTATTTGCGGTGGCTGCTTCGTGGCCCGCCCAGAGCAGATCCATCACTGCCCGTTCCAGTTCCCCAAGACTTGCCATTGCTACATCCTTTGATTCCCTGCACCTGCCGGCATACCGCCGCGGTGGCTGCAAATTTTTCGCTACTGATACACAACCAAATTTACCTGTTTTTTGGCTGAGTTTCTACGTACGGTAGAACACAGGGCGTGGCGCGGCCTTGTGGGGGCCGGTGTGAGGTGTAACTCTTGGTTGCAACACTGCCCGCCGCAGTGTTCTACACTGTGTAGAAGTCATTGTTCTACGTACCGTAGAAGAGTTGAACCGCCAACCCGAGGGACTGCTGTGGAAGCTCTGGAAATCGCACGCTGGCAATTCGGCATCACCACCGTCTACCACTTCATGATGGTGCCACTCACTATCGGGCTCGGCCTGGTGGTGGCCGTGATGCAAACACTCTGGCACCGCACCGGCAAGGTGGAGTACCTCCGGATGACGAAGTTCTGGGGCAAGCTCTTCCTGATCAACTTCATCATGGGCGTGGCCACCGGCATTGTGCAGGAGTTCCAGTTCGGCATGGCCTGGAGTGAATACAGCCGGTTCGTCGGGGACGTCTTCGGGGCTCCGCTCGCGCTCGAATCGCTGCTGGCCTTCTTCGTCGAATCCACGTTCCTGGGCCTGTGGATCTTCGGCTGGAAGCAGCTGAAGCCGGCGATCCACCTCGCCTGCCTGTGGATTGCCGTAGTGGGATCGGTCTTTTCCGCCTACTTCATCATTGTGGCCAACAGTTGGATGCAGCACCCGGTGGGCGCGGAAATCATTAACGGCCGGCCGGTCATGACGGACGCCTGGGCCGTCTTTACGAACAACACAGCGCTGGTGGCGTTCCCGCACACCCTGATGGGAGCCCTGGCCGTGGCCGGCGGCTTCCTCCTGGGCATCGCCTGGTACCACCTCTGGCGCAGGCGCAAGGACGGCATCGACACCGTCGGCCCCGACGGCAAGGTGGTTCCCGGCGAAGCTGCCATCCCCGGCCGCGACCTGACCGATTACAAAGTGTGGATCCGCTCCCTGCGGATCGGCGCCGTCGTCGCCATGATCTCCTTCGCCGGCACCGCCCTCACCGGCGACCTGCAGGGCAAACTGATGTTTGAACAGCAGCCCATGAAGATGGCAGCGGCAGAGGCCGCGTGCCACGACGGCACCGGTTTCTCCGTGCTCAGCGTCGGAAACCTCGGGTCCAAGAACTGCGATGACATCGTGGCCCTGATCGAGATCCCCGGCATCCTGTCCTTCCTCGCCAACGGCGACTTCACCACCGAGGTCAGGGGCGTCAACGGTCTCCTGGACCAGTACAAGGCCGATTACGGAACCCACCTGCCGGACAGCCCCATCTACGGCGAGCGGGCCGGCCAGGAAATCGACTACGTCCCGGTCATGGAAGTCACGTACTGGGGCTTCCGGATGATGATCGGCTTCGGTGGCCTGGCCGCCATGGCAGCGCTGGCGGCCCTGTGGCTGACCAGGAAGGGCACCGTCCCGGCATCACCGTGGCTGATGCGCCTGGCAGTCTTCGGCATCCTGGCCCCGTTCGGCGCCAACGCCGCGGGCTGGATCTTCACTGAGATGGGCAGGCAGCCTTTTGTGGTGGCCCCGAACCCTGACATGAACGGCATCGACCAGGTGTTTATGTTCACCGCGGCCGCCGTTTCACCGGGCGTCTCGGCCGGTGAACTGCTGACCTCACTGATCGTCCTCACCGCCGTCTACGCCGCGCTGCTCGTGGTGGAGGTCAAGCTCCTGGTCACCTACATCCGCGGCGGTGTGGTCTCCGCGATGCCGGAACTGGCGCACCCCCCGGCCGATGACAACGAGACCACCCGGGCCCCGACGGCCCCAAGAAGCCCGCCGACGACGTCCTGGCATTCGCCTACTAAGAAGAGCAGAGGATATTCGAGATGGAACTGCTGCCCACTATCTGGTTCATCGTCATTGCGGTGCTATGGACCGGCTACCTCTTCCTTGAAGGCTTTGACCTCGGCGTGGGAATGCTGATGAAGCTGTTCGCGCGGAACAATACAGAGCGCCGGGTACTGCTGAACACGGTCGGCCCGGTCTGGGACGGCAACGAGGTCTGGCTGATCACGGCCGGCGCGGCAACCTTCGCGGCGTTCCCGCTCTGGTACGCATCGCTGTTCTCCGCCCTCTACCTCCCGCTCCTGGTGGTACTGGTGGCCCTCATTTTCCGTGCGGTGGCCTTTGAATACCGCGGAAAGATGGACAGCGACTCCTGGCGTGCGCGCTGGGACTGGGCCATTGCCCTGGGCTCCTTCTTCGCTGCGTTCGGCGTCGGTGCCGCCCTGGCACTGACCACCACCGGCCTGCCGCTGAACGCCAATGGCGACCGTGAAGGCGGTGCCATGGCCTGGTTCAGCGGCTACGCCGTCCTGGGCGGCCTCGCCGTCGTCGGGTTCTCCCTGCTGCACGCCCTGGCATTCCTGGCGCTGAAGACCGACGGCGACGTGCGGCACCGTGCGCGCGCCTGGTTCGTCCGGCTGCTGCCGGTCCTGCTGCTTCCCATCGCGGCCTGGGCACTCACCATCCAGTTCCTGGAAGGCAAGCCATGGACGTGGGCAGCGGTGATTGTCGCCGTCGTGGCTGCCGTGGCCGCCTGGTTCCTGGCACGGCGCGGAGCCGAGGGCAGGGCGTTCATCGCGATGGGGGCTTTCCTCCTCCTGGGCAGCGCGTCGATCTTCGGCGCGGTGTTCCCGGTGGTCCTTCCGTCGACGCTGGACCCGGCGTTTGACCTGACGATTTCCAACGCTTCATCCTCCGATTACACCCTCGGCCTCATGAGCGTGGTGGCCGCCGTGGGCCTGCCCCTGGTGATCGTCTACCAGGCGTGGACCTACTGGGTGTTCCGCCGCCGTGTCAGCGCCGCGCACATCCCGGCTGCCCACAGTTTCCTGCCGGCCATTGCCGTCCGGGCCTTCACCACCAAGGGCTGACCGGCGTGCGCCCAGACTTCCCGGCCGGACCGGCCACCCGTTCCGCCGTCTACTGGCTTGGCCTGCTGGCAGCACTGAAGGCGCTCTCCCTGGTCCTGATGGGGCAGGCGGTGGCCGCCATGCTCGCAGGCCTGGCCACCGGGAACGAATCCTGGCAGGACCAGTTGCCCTGGGGTCTGGCCGGCGTTGTCCTGAGGTCCGCCACTGTGTGGGCGCAGGGCATCGCCGCACGCCGTGCCGCCTTAGGCATCAAGGAGGAACTCCGGTCCGGGCTGCTGGCACGCGCCCTGCGGAACGGTGCGCGCACCACCGGGCCGGCCGACGGTGGCCTGGCCATCCTGGCGACCCGGGGCCTGGACGCGCTGGACAGCTACTACACCCAGTTCCTGCCCGCCCTCGTGAACTGCGCCACCATCCCGCTGCTGCTCGGTGCCCGCATCCTTTTCGCGGACTGGGTCAGCGCCGTTGTGATTGTCCTGACGGTTCCGCTTGTCCCGCTGTTTATGGTTCTGATCGGCCGGTACACCGAGGACCACGTCCGCGAAGCCCAGGAGACCCTCACCCGGTTGTCCGCACACATGCTGGAACTGGCCAAGGGGCTGCCCGTCCTGGTGGGACTCGGCCGTGCCACCGCGCAGCGCAAAGCCCTCGAGGAGATCTCGGAGGAATACCGCGCCCGGACCATGGGGACGCTGCGCACCGCGTTCCTGTCCGCCCTCGCCCTGGAACTCATCGCCACGATCTCGGTGGCCGTGGTGGCCGTCTTCATCGGCGTCCGACTGGTGCACGGCGACATGGCCCTGGAGGCAGGCCTGCTGGCCCTCATCCTTGCGCCTGACTGCTACCTTCCCCTCCGCGAACTCGGCACCGCGCACCACGCAAGCGATGATGGCCGGGCGGCGCTCGCCGCCACGCGGGCGGTTACCGATGCACCCGAGCCGCGGCCGCTGACTGCCGATGGCCTTGAATCCGCCGCGGATCACGTGGCAGCCGATCCCGCAGCAGCCGCTGCCGCAGCCGCCCTTCCCGCGGATGCCCTTCCCGCGCACGACGACGGCGGCGGGCTCGCCGCGCCCGTCTCCCCGGGGGTGACGGTCACCGCCCTCACGGTCACCTACGCCGGAAGGTCCGCGGCCGCCGTCGGGCCTCTGACGTTTACCGCCCCGCACGGCCGCATCACCGCCCTGGATGGTCCCAGCGGCGCCGGTAAGAGCACAGTCCTTGGCGTTCTGGCCGGGACCGTGGGCGATGGCGGCGGAACCGCAGTGTCCGGCCACCTTTCCGGAGTGGACCGCGGCGCGGTCGCGTGGGTTCCGCAGCACCCGGTCATGGTGGCGGACTCCGTGCTCGACGAGGTCATGCTCTACGTCAGCGGTGGAACCGCCGGTACGGAAATTGCTGCGACCGGCCCGGAAGCGCGGCGGGTGGAAGCGACCGCCCGTGAGTGCCTGGCCGCTGCTGCTGCCGGCCACCTTGCCGGCCACCATCCGGCGGAACTGAGCCCGGGGGAGCTGCGGCGTGTGGCGTTGGCCCGCGGCCTGGCGCGGCTGCGTGCGGGGGCCACCCTCCTGCTGCTGGACGAACCAACCGCCCACCTGGACGCGGTCTCGGCAACACTGGTGCAGGAGTCAATCCGTGCGCTCCGGGGCCAGGCCACGGTCATCCTGGTGGCCCATGACCAGCAGACCCGCGAACTGGCCGACCACCTGGTGCCCGTCTCTGCCCGCGGCATCACGGCACCCTCAGCGCCCACCGGGATGCCGGACGCGGCCGGGCACGCCTTAGGCCATGTCAGTGCAGGGGAGGACGGCCGCGAGGAACGGCCGGGCCCCACCACTGCGGGCCCCACAACTGCCGGCCGGGCAACGCGCCAGCCCGTGGCCGGGGACGGGCAGCCTGTTCCCACCAGCCGGCTCCTGGCCGGCCTGCTGGCACCCGTTGCGGGCCGGTTCTCCGCCGCCGCGGTGGTGGGGACCTTTGCCGCCATCTTCGCCGTGGCCCTGTCCGGGCTCTCCGGCTGGCTCATCATCCGGGCCAGCGAGCAGCCCCCCATCCTGTACCTGCTCACCGCCATCGTGGGGGTGCGGTTCTTCGGCATCGGACGCGCCGTCCTCCGCTACTGGGAACGCCTCCTGCTGCACGACGCCGTCTTCGGCGCCCTCACCCGGCTCCGTGGCCGGCTGTGGGAATCCCTGAGCCGCAAGGCCTTGTCGCTCCGGCGGCTCCTGCAGGGCGGCAACGTCCTCGGCACGGTGATTGACGACGTCGACACCATCCGCGACCTGCTCCCGCGCGTGGTCCTGCCGCCCGTCACGGCGCTCGCCGTGGGCGGCTCTGCCCTGCTGGCCACAACCCTGGTGGCGCCGGCCGCGCTGCCGGCCGTTGCCACCGCGGCGGCGCTGGGCCTGGTGGTGGCACCCCTGGCTGCCCTGTGGGGCGACCGCAGGTCGGCCACCGCGGAGCAGCGCCTGCGGGCAGGAGTCCTGCGGCGCACCTCCGCGGCCCTGGACGCCAGGGCGGAACTGCATGCGAACGGCATCGCCGCAACGGTCCTTGACGCGCTGCGCTCCGAGGACCGCACGGCAACCAAGGCGTCACAGCGTTCTGCCTGGGCCGAAGGCCTCGGCCAGGCCATCACGGTTGCCGCCTGCGGAACGGCGGCCCTGGCCGCGGCCGTGCTGACCGCACCCCAGGTCATCGCGGGCGCCATGGAGCCCGCCACGGCTGCGGTCATCGTGCTCCTCCAGCTGGCACTCGTGGAACCCTATGCAGCCATGACGACGGCGGTCCGCCAATACCCCGCGCTGCGTGCAGTCATGCGGCGGGTGGCCGAGTCCGGCGTGCTGGACGCCACGCACCGCGGAGGCCGCGGAAGGCCGACGGAGTCCACGCTGTCCCGCCCCGCCCCGGCACCGCCCCCGGCGTGGAGTTGATGAACCTCGCCGCCGCATGGCCCGGCGGCGGCACCGTGTTCGCCGGAGTGTCGGCCACTGCCATGCCAGGCAACTGGCTGGCGGTCACCGGGCCTTCCGGCTCCGGCAAGTCCACCCTGCTGGCCGTCCTGCTCGGCTTCCTCCCGGCCTCTGCCGGCCGGGCCGCCGTGACCGGGACGGCAGCCTGGTGCCCGCAGGAGGCGCACCTGTTCGATTCGACGCTGCGCGGAAACCTGATGCTGGGCCTTCCTGCCGACAGGAACAGCGTACCGCCGGTGCTCCGGCACAGCGGGTGCGGCCCGGTGACGCCGCTGGCGATTCAGCCCCGGGTGACGCCGGGCTTGCGGCGGCGTTGACCGCCGTCGGCCTCGATGCCCTGGTGTCGCGGCTGCCGGACGGGCTGGACACCCGGATCGGTCCGGGCGGCTCGTTCCTCAGCGGCGGCGAGCGGCAGCGGCTTGCCGTGGCCCGGACCATCCTGACGGGCGCCGAGGTGATCCTGCTGGATGAGCCCACGGCCCACCTGGACGCGGAAGCGGGACGGGAAATGCTGGCCGACCTGCGCGCCGGCCTCAAGGACCGCACGGTGGTGATGGTCACCCACAATCCCGCCGACATCGACCCCGCCGACACGCTCCTGGACCTGTCCGCCGCGTCACTGACCGGCGCCGCGGGCGGGGACCGGCTTCTGCACCCGGAGGGGAGCCGTCACTAGGCCTGATGTCACGGCCTGATGTCCCGGCCTGATGACTCAGCCTATGTCATAGTCTGATGCCATGAACCAGGAGCCAAGGGTGGACTTTCCGCAGCTGCAGTGGCGGCCGGCGGCAGCGTCCGACGTCCCGGCGTGGGCGGCGCTGATCGCCCGGACCGCCGCCGTCGAAACCCCCGTCTGGTACGAGCGGGAAGCAGACCTGCAGCAGCACGTTGCCTCCCGGAAGAACCCGGTGGCCAGCCACACGGTGCTTGGCATGGACACCGCGGGCATCCTCCGGGCGTACGCCAGGATCTCGAAAAACCCGGGCGGGGACAAGGCGCACGGCTTTGGCTGCGTTGACCCGGCGTGGCAGCGGCGCGGGGTGGGAACGGCACTGCTTGGCTGGCTGGAGCAACGGACCCGGGAGCGGTTCGCCGAGGACGCCGCCGGCAGCAGCGCCCAGCTGCCGCCCCGGCTGCGGATTGGGACGGAACAGCAGCACGGGCACCAGGCCAGGCTGCTGGAATCAGCCGGCTACACGGTGGTCCGCTATTTCAACGAGATGCACCGGCCACTGGACCAACCGCTGCCCGCCACCGTCCTGGACCGCGGGCTGGAGCTTGCCGCCATGGCGCCGGAGCTGCACGAACAGGTCCGCCTGGCGCACAATGCGTCCTTCCTCGACCATTGGGGCAGCGAGCCGCGGGATGAGGAATCCTGGTCCTTCACCGTCAACAATCCGCAGGCGCGTCCGGACCTCAGCGCCGTGGTCCTGGACAGCGCTACCGGGGAAGTGGCGGGCTACCAGCTGGCCAGCCACGATCCGGACATTGCCGTCCAGCGCGGATACCTTGAGGGCTACACCGAACTGCTCGGCGTGCGGCGCGAATACCGCGGGCGGGGGATTGCCCAGGCGCTCCTCGCCGATGCCATGCGCCGTTTTACCGGCGCGGGAATGGATGTGGCGTCACTGGATGTCGACTCGGAAAATCCCACCGGCGCGCTGGCCCTGTACACCAAGATGGGGTACCGCGCGGTCAGCCGCAGCATGGCGTGGGACAAGGTTCTGTAGTCGCGTCCAGTCTCGCCGTCCACGATTCAGCCGTCCACGTCGTGGAGGTGATGGACCACGTCGTGCAGGAAGTACTGTGCCAGCGTCAGGACGGTGAACTCCGAGCCGTTGCTGCGCAGGCCCGTCCTGCCCCACTCTGACTCGCGGACGCCCGCGAAAGACTCGGCGATCTGCCCGCCCTCGGCCGTCAGTTCGGCGCTGACCACCGCAGGATCGGCATTGGCGTAGTCCTGCTCTACGGCGGTGCGGTCCTGGTCCCAGTCCGCAAACCGCGCGTCGTCGGATTCGAGCATCAGGTTCAGCCGCTGGTCGAAGAGGGCAAAAACGTCGCGGACATGGCAGGCGTACTCCAACGCCGACCACGTGTCCTGGTCCGGGCGTTCTGTAACCTCGGGCCGGCGGAGGACGGCCCGCCAGCGTGGCAGCATGCTTTCCACGGTGCCCGGCACGGTGGCGGGGGTGACAGTGGAGGCGTCGAAGGAGCAGTCCGGGCACGGCCGGGAAAGCACCCAGGTCCAGTCCTTCTGGTCAGGAATGATAGGCATGGCAGCAGTCTAGGACGGATCCGCCCAGGCCATGGCAGGACCCACCACATCCACGGCCTGGGACAGGGGAATCCCCGAACCGTCCCGCCGGCCGTGTTCCTGCGGCAGCGACCTGGCAACACCGGCCAGTGAGGAGGCCTTGGCCGGCCCGTGCCCTGCCCAGCCCAGCAGCAGCGTGTCTTCACCCTTGAGGAACCTGTGGGCACGGACACCGGCCGTGGCGCGGCCCTTGGCAGGGTATTCGGCGAAGGCCGTCACCTTGGCTGCACCTGGTGCGGTCCCCGGCAGGGCGCCGTCGGTGCCCGCGATGGTCACCACGACGGCGGCCTCATCGTCGGGGGCCACGGCGCCGAAGAACAGCACCTGGTCGCCGGCGCCGAGTTTGATGCCGGCCATGCCGCCGGCTGTCCTGCCCTGCGGGCGGACGTTGGCGGAGCTGAACCGGAGCAGCTGCGCCTCCCGCGTCACAAACACGAGGTCGGTATCGTCGGACCCGGCCGGGGCCACGCCCACCACCACGTCCTTGTCCTTGAGCGCAATCACTTCCCAGTCCTCACGGTTCAGGGGGTAGTCCGGCTGGACCCGCTTGACCACACCCTGGGCGGTACCGATGGCCAGGACGTCATCCAGCGGGGCAAAGGCCACCAGCGATTCACCCTTCAGCAGGGTGATGAAGTCCTTGGCCGGAACACCGCCGGCAAGGTTGGGCAGGCCGGACATCGGCGGCAGCACCGGCATGTCCATGACCTGGAGCCGCAGCATCCGTCCCTGGGAGGTGACGGCGGCGATTTCACCGCGGGCGGAGGTCTTGACCACGGAGCGGAATACATCGTGCCGGACGCGGGGACCCGACTCGGCGAGCGGTTCCTGGTTGGACGTCCGCGCGATCTGGCCCGAGGCCGTCAGGATGGCCCAGCAGGGATCATCGGCGATCTCCAGCGCCAGGGGCGCGGCCTTGCCCTTCGCGCCGGGAGCCGCGGCCAGGGCTGCGGCCACGGTGGGGGAGACGGCCTCTGATTCGAGCAGGACGGTCCGGCGCGGTGTGCCGTACTTTTCGGCGATCTCGCCGAGCTCGGTGGACACGAGTTCGCGCAGCCGCTGCTCCGAGCCGAGGATGGCTTCGAGTTCCGCAATCTCGCGGCGCAGCTCGTCCTGTTCCTTCTCCAGCTCGATCCGGGAGTACTTGGTCAGCTGTCGCAGCCGCAGTTCCAGGATGTAGTTGGCCTGGATTTCGGTGAGGTCGTAGATGGACATCAGCCGTTCGCGTGCGGCGGCGACCTCATCCGAGGAGCGGATGATCTGGATGACCTCGTCGATGTCCACGATGGCGATGAGGAGACCCTCCACCAAATGGAGGCGGTCCTTTTTCTTGCCCAGCCGGTATGCCGTACGGCGGCGCACCACATCGATGCGGTGGCCAACGTAGACGGACAGCAGATCCACAAGACCCAGGGTCTGCGGCTGGCCGTCCACCAGCGTCACGTTGTTGATGCCGAAGGAGTCTTCCATGGGGGAGTAGCGGTAGAGCTGCTGGAGCACGGCGTTCGGGTTGAAGCCGTTCTTCAGCTCGATGACCAGGCGCAGGCCGTGCTTGCGGTCCGTGAGGTCAACGATGTCGCTGATGCCGGTCAGCTTCTTGCTGTTGACCGCATCCTTGATTTTCTCGATCACCTTTTCCGGGCCCACCATGTACGGCAGTTCGGTGACCACCAGGCCGGTGCGCCGGGCGGACAGCTGTTCAATCTCCACCTTGGCCCGGGTCTTGAAGGAACCGCGGCCAGTGGCGTAGGCGTCACGGATGCCGTCCAGGCCCACGATGCGGCCGCCCGTGGGAAGATCCGGCCCGGGGACAAACCGCATGAGGTCATCAAGGGTGGCGTCCGGATGCGCAATCAGGTGCCGTGCCGCGGAGATGACCTCCACCAGGTTGTGCGGGGCCATGTTGGTGGCCATGCCGACGGCGATGCCCGTGGCCCCGTTGACCAGCAGGTTGGGAAACGCAGCCGGCAGCACGTCCGGCTGGGTCAGCTGGTTGTCGTAGTTGGGAACAAAGTCCACCACGTCTTCGTCGAGGTGGTCCGTCAGCGTCAGGGCCGCCGCCGCAAGACGGGCTTCGGTGTATCGGGGAGCCGCAGGGCCGTCGTCGAGCGAGCCGAAGTTGCCGTGGCCGTCAATCAGCGGCAGGCGCAGCGAGAAGTCCTGGGCCATGCGCACCATGGCGTCGTAGATGGCGGTGTCGCCGTGGGGGTGGAGCTTGCCCATGACTTCGCCCACCACGCGGGCACTCTTGACGTGGCCGCGGTCCGGCCGGAGGCCCATCTCGCTCATCATGTACAGAATCCGGCGCTGCACCGGCTTGAGTCCGTCCCTGGCGTCGGGCAGGGCCCGGGAGTAGATCACCGAATAGGCGTACTCCAGGAACGAACCTTCCATCTCGGAGGTGACATCGATGTCCACGATGTTCTCGACGAAATCCTGGGTGGCTTCCCCGGCAGGGGCTGGGCTTTGGCGGCGGGCCATGGGGCTGGTGGATCCTTCTGGGTTACTGGCGGTGCTCTGGTTGGCGCAGGGTTTTTGGCAGTTTCCTGCGCCAGTAGCTGCCGCAGGGCCTGCGGCGTCGGTTTGTGGTTAGGCTAAGCCTATGGTGGATCAGCCCGGGGACGGCGAATATCCGGAACATTGGGAAGCCGATGTCGTGCTTCGGGACGGCGGCACCGCGCACCTGAGGCCCATTCACCCCAGCGATGCGGACGCCGTCCAGGCTTTCCACACCGGACAGTCGCAGAACTCAATCTACATGCGCTTCTTCACCTTCAAGGCCCGGTTGTCGAGCAAAGAGCTCAAACGCTTCACGGAAGTGGACTACACGGACCGGGTTGCGCTGGTCATCACGTTCGGCGGCGAAATCCTGGGGATTGGCCGCTACGACAGGCTCGATGACCGCACCGAGGCCGAGGTGGCGTTCAACATCGCCGACGCCCACCAGGGCAGGGGCATCGGCTCCATCCTCCTGGAGCACCTCGCCGCGGCCGCGCACGAAAACGGCATCCGCCGGTTCACGGCTGAAGTGCTGCCGGAAAACCGCAAAATGCTGATGGTTTTCGCTGACGCCGGCTACGACGTCAAACGCCATTTCGACGACGGCGTGGTCAGCCTGGAGTTCAACATCGGCCCCACCGAAAAATCGCGTGCCGTGATGGAGTCACGCGAGCACCGCGCCGAGGCGAGGAGTGTCCGGGACCTGCTGACGCCGTCGTCCATTGCCGTCATCGGTGCCAGCCGCAAATGGGGGACCGTGGGGCACCAGCTGCTCGAACACGTCATTGAAGGCGGTTTTGCCGGACCGGTGTACGCCATCAATCCCGAGGCGCTGGAACTCGCCGGCATGATGTCGTTCGGCCGCCTTTCCGAAGTTCCTGACCCGGTGCAGCTTGCCGTCATCGCTGTGCCGTACGAGGAGGTACCGGGTGTGGTGGACGACTGCGCCGCGGCAGGAGTCAAAGGGCTGGTGATCGCTTCGTCCGGTTTCGCGGACGACGGCGAACGCGGCCTGGCCCGTCAGCGGGACCTGGTCCGGAAGGCGCGGGCAAACGGCATGCGGGTGATCGGGCCGGCGTCGCTGGGGATTGTGAACACCCACCCGGACGTGATGCTCAACGCGTCGATGGCCCCCGCCATGCCGCGCCGCGGTGGACTGGGGCTGTTCAGCCAGTCGGCCGCTATCGGAGTCTCCCTCTACGCGGCGTCCAGCAGGCGGCGGCTGGGGCTCTCCACCTTCCTGTCTGCGGGCAACAGGGCTGACGTTTCCGGCAACGACATGATGCAGTTCTGGGAGGACGACGCCGGCACCACCGCGGTGGGCCTCTACCTGGAGTCCATAGGAAACCCCCGCAAATTTTCCAGGATCGCCCGGCGGCTCGCCCGCACCAAGCCGGTGGTGGTGGCCAAGTCCGAGACCATGGGCCTTCGGCTGCCGCCCGGCCACGCCGTCCGGACCACGCAGGCGCCCGCCGGGGCACTGGACGCGATGATGCGTCAGTCCGGCGTGATCCGGGTCCAGACCATCGAAGAGCTGATGGACGTCACCCAGATCGTGGCGGGCCAGCCGTTGCCGGCAGGGCCCCGCCTGGCAATTTTCAGCAACTCCATGGCGCTGGGCAAAGTGGTGGCCGACAGCGCCGAAGCGCACGGCCTGACGGTGGACGGCATCGTCACTGACGTGGATCTCGAGGCCGGCATGTCCCTCGCGCTGCCGGCCCTGCGCCGCAGCCTCCAGGACACTCTCGCCTCCGACGCCGTCCACGCCGTGGTGGCCGCGCTGCTGCCTGTCCGCGGCCTGACGGTAGACCGCATCGCCGAGGTCCTGGCCGAATGCTCTGCCGCTGCCGGCAAACCGGTGGTGGCCGCGTTCACCGGAATCCTGGACCCCTCCGTCTACGTCGAGGGAATGGTGGGGGCCGAGGGGCCGGCCGTCCCGTGCTTCTCGAACGCGGGCGCGGCAGTGGCGGCACTGTCCGCCGTCGTGCGCTATTCGGAATGGCTGGCCCGGGACCCAGGCCACTTTGTGGAGCCCGCCGGCTGCGATCCGGACAGCGCCCAGGTCCTCCTGGACGGCCTGCTTCGCGACGTCCATGGAGCTGAGCTGAAGGCCTTGGATCCCGCATCCACGGCATCTCTCCTGGCGCACTATGGGATTCCCGTGCTGCCATCCGCCGGGTTTGAGTCAGGGGATGACGCGGTTGAGGCCGCGGGCAGGCTGGGCTGGCCCGTTGCCCTGAAAACCACGGATCCGGCCCTTCGCCACCGCCTGGACCTCGGCGGAGTGCGCCTGGACATCGAGGATGCAGACTCACTGCGCCGGAACATCGTGCAGATGCGGCGCTCGCTGGCCCCCTACGGTTCGTCGTCCCTGGAGGTGCAGTCCATGGCCCCCGTCGGCCAGGCCTGTACGTTCCGTGCCATTGAGGACCCCTTGCTGGGGCCGGTCATCTCCTTTGGGCTGGCCGGCGACGCCGTCAACCTGCTGGATGACTGGGCGCACCGCGTCCCGCCGCTGTCCGCCGCCGACGTCAAGGACTTCATCCGTGCACCACGGGCGGCCCGTAAACTCCTGGGCTACCAGGGCCTGCCGGCCGTTGATGTCGACGCCCTGGAGGATCTCGCCGGCAGGCTGGCCTGGCTGAAGGACAACCATCCGGAAATTGCGTTGGTTGAATTCAACCCCGTCCTCTGCGGGGCCCAGGGTGCGGCCATCCTGGCGGCGGACATCCGGATCGGCAACGCTGCCCGCCGCACGGACAGCGCCCGCCGGGCCATGCTGGGCTGACCGCGGTTAGCATGTCCCCGGCCGATCTGTGAAAATGGGGGAATGAGCTCACAGCCTTCCCAGTCGACGCCATCCACGCCCGGCAATGACAACCAGGCACACCGACCCCACAGCTCACACAGCCACACCCCGCAGGCCCAGAGCCTGGACGGCGCCCTCCAGAAGGCCGGCTTCTACCCGCGCCTGGTGGCCGACGTCGTGGACGACGCCCTGGACGGCCGCGAATGCGTGGCCCACCTGGTGCACCTGGAAACCCACTTTGACCGGGCCGAGGTCCGCCGCCACATCACCGTGCTGGTGCTCACCGCCGACATGCTGGTGATCACGCACGTGGACGACCAGCAGCTCGATGAGGCCGGCGAGCAGATCGTCGCCCAGATCTCCACCGAGTCCGTGCCGGTGGCGCAGATCCGCTCCGTGGTCCTCAGCTACATGTACTCCCAGCCCCAGAACTACAAGCCCTCGGACCCGGTCCGGGAGGTCACCCTCGCCATCGCCTGGTCAGGCGGCCAGCGGCTGGACATGGGACCCGCGAGCTGCGGCGACCCGCAGTGCGAGGCGGACCACGGCTACAGCGGCACCATCGCCCAGGAAGACATCGTCCTGCGCATCAGCGCCGAAGCGGACGGACCCCAGGCCGTACAGGACGCCAAACTCTTCGCCCGTGCCCTGCGCGCCGTGAACACGGGATCCACATCGCCGGTGTCCCACCAGGGGCAGGCGCTGCAGCCCCGGCCCCGGACAGGCGTGTTCGGCAACAGGCTCAGCCGCGGGCACCAGCGCTGAGATGCCGGATCAAGGGAAAACAACCGTCTCTGCAACCCATTCCGAAGGGATAACCCGGCTGCACAACGTGCCTCCCGCTCCCGCGTTTGGCCAGCGTTCCGTCGCTGAGGTCCTCACCAGTGCCGCGGCCAGCCTGGGCGTGGAAGGGTTCTCCAACACCCTCGGCCTGCCGCCGGCGTCGCGCGTCTGTGTGGTCCTGGCGGACGGTCTCGGCCGGAACCTGCTGAAGCAGAAGTCCGCCCACACACCTTTCCTGCGGTCGGTCATGCAGGCCGGACAGGGCGAGGTCCCGGTCTGGCTGGACTCCACCTTCCCGTCCACCACCGCCGCGGCCCTGGCCAGCTTCGGCACCGGGCTCCCGCCCGGTCAGCACGGCATGGTGGGCTACGACGTCCTGGACCCGCAGCAGGACAAAGTGGTCAACATGCTCGGTAACTGGGATGCCAGAGTTGACCCCCTGGCCTGGCAGCCCTTCCCCACCGTGTTCGAGCGGGCGGCCGAGTCCGTGAATGTGACCACCGTCAGCCTGCCGCAGTTCGGCGACTCGCCCATGACCCAGGCCGCGCTCCGGGGCGGGAATTTCGTCTCAGCCATCACATCACATGCCCGCACCGCTGCCGCGGCCGAGGCCATGGCCGCTCCCGGCAAGGCGCTGATGTACTTCTACGTCAACGAGTTGGATAAGGCGGGCCACCGCCACGGGTGCCAGTCCGAACAGTGGGAACACCAGCTTGAAGAGCTCGACGCCACGGTCAAAAGGCTCAATGCGTCGCTGCCTGCCGGGACCACCGTCCTTCTCACCGCGGACCACGGCATGCTGGACGTGCCGGAACAGCAACGGATCGACTATGCGGCGGACCCGCTGCTCATAGAGGGCGTGCGGCATACTGCGGGGGAGCCGCGGATGGTGCACCTTTACCTCGAGGATCCGGCGGATGCCCCCGGGCGGGAACGTCTGCTGCAGGCCTGGCGCGCCCGTTTCGGCGACAGGATCTGGGCCTTCACCCGGGACGAAGCCATTGCTGCCGGGCTCTTCGGGCCGCTGCGCCCCGCCGTCGGGCCCAGGATCGGCGACGTGATGATTGCCGCGCGGGACGCCCTGGCCCTTTACGACACGCGCCGAGTGCGGCCGGCGGCCATGGAGGTGGTGGGCCAGCACGGCTCGCTGACCAAGGCTGAACGCGAAGTTCCGCTCCTGTGCTTTGCGGCCGAAGGCAAGGCCCGGGGACGCTAGGGTTCTTACTCCCGCTTGGTCCCGAAGACGATCTCATCCCAGCTCGGAACGGTTGACCGCTTCGGTTTGGCGGGCTGGCGCTCAGGCAGGTCGGCATCGTGGTGCTGGCCGGAGCCTTCGTCAGGGCCGGCGGCGTAGGCTGCCCGGCGCGGACTTCCTCCCAGCAGTTCGTCCAGGCCCACGCTCGGGGCCGGGTTTCCGGATGCCGGGGACGCTTCCGCCGGGGCACCTGGCCCGGCCGGACGGAGGGGGGACGCCACAATGGTGATTTCCCGCGTGTCAGTGCTGACGCCGTCGTGCAGTTTCAGGATGTCGTGTTCATCATCCATGTCGCGGTGCGGCGGAATGAGGCTGAGGCGGGACAGCATGGACGGCCTGCCGTCACGCCGGCGTGTCAGGGGATCCTGGTGGGCAGCCTGCGGATCGTTGTCCGGACCGGTTCCTTCAGCTGCAGCTGCTTCCGGGCTGTCCTGTTCCGCGTCGTCGCCGGCCTGCTCAGGCTCGGGCACAACCTCCGAGGGGCGGGGATGCGCTGCCGGGACGCCGTTGGTCAGCAGGAGTGCCAGGGCATCGTCAGCGTCCTCATCCACACCCATGCGCTGGCCGCGGCGGGAACGAAGCATGTCCAACAGCCCATCGGATTCCTTGGCCTGCAAAATGGGCTGCGGTCCCGTCGCATTGCGCGCTGCCGCTTCGGCATCGGTTTCAAAGTCGAAAGGCCGGTCCGAGACCGCCGTCAGCCGGCGGGCCGGAACAGGGCCGTCCAGCGGTTCGAGCTCGCTGAGCTGCTGGGCCCAGCGGTTGGCGTTCTGCAGTGCCTTGCGGGCCGGGCTGAACGTCCACAGGGCCGGAGGCTCCTCGCCGATGCCGGCCGTGCCCGTTTTTTTCGCTTCAAACCGGGCCGCCACCGTCCAGCTGCCGTCCTGGCGGCGCCACGAATCCCATTCCACCGTGGAAGGTTCAATCCCGTGGGCTGAGAGCCGGTGGTTGACCATGTCGTTGAGGGTGGCAGGGTTCTCACCAAAAACGGAACGGTAGGTGTCATGACCGGGCGAGGGCGAAGCCACCTCGATCTTCCGTGCCTGTTGGGCCACGTATTCCCGCTCAGCGAGGACCGGGCCCTCGTACCGCTCCACTTTCGCAAGGGGCAGCCCTGAGAGCTCCGCCACGTCCGCTGCGGTGGCACCGCTGCGGATCCGCGCCTGGATGTCCCGCGGGGACATGGCAATGGGCGCAGCCGCGGCTGCGGCCTTCGCCGAAGACCGGCTGGCCGCCCGCAGTGCTTCATCGATCGGCAGCTGGAACATCTCGCCGCCGGCACCGCTCAACAGGAGATGCACTCCGTCGTCGTGTACGCCTACAAGCCGTAGATCCTGCATACAAATCCTCCACCCTGGCATTACTATCAATCGAAACTCTGCCACTGACCGGCACTGTTTTGGGTGAGGAGCAAGGGCGCGCCGCGATATTCCGGGACTTTCGTGGGCCGGGGCACAAACCGGAGGAGCGCGGCGTTATCAAGGTGTACCCGCTGACGCGAAAGGAACGGGGTTGAGCGGAGATGGCCACCGACTACGATGCGCCGCGGAAGTCTGAAGAAGACCTCAACGAGGATTCGCTGGAGGAGCTGAAGTCCCGGCGGACGGACAAACCGACGGCGGTTGTGGAGGAGGACGAAACCGACCTCGCCGCAGGCTACGAGCTTCCCGGGGCGGACCTCTCCGGCGAGGAACTGCTGGTCCTGGTGATCCCGCCGCAGCCCGACGAGTTCACGTGCTCCTCGTGCTTCCTGGTCCGGCACCGTTCACAGATCGCCAGGGAAAAGGACGGCCACTTCTACTGCAGGGAATGCGAAAGCTGACCCCGCTGTATGCGGACAATTCTGCCGCGCGGACAGTCCAGTTATTTCCCCGTGCAGGGCAGCGGTGAGTTCCTCGGGCCGCCGGGAAGAGGTGAGCCAATAGGGAGTCCGGTCTGACGGCGTCGGTGATTTCGATCCGCACCACGGGGTCGATCCAACCCCGGATGCACAGGTAGGCGAGGCCGTTGAGCTTGGTGCCGCGCTGGGCGGTGGCGTCCTTGCCACGGTAGGTCTCCACGTGGCCGATGAAACGGCGCTCGATGGTGGCGCGCCCAACAGTCAGGGTGTCCCCGGTGACCACGATGCTGGGGGTGGAGAGCACCAGCAGGACGGCCATGATGGCGAACAGCACACCGGCGGCTGTGTAGCCCGCACCCATGCTGATGGGGGCAAAGACCAGGATGCCGGCGGCGGAGATTCCCGCTGCGATGATCCAGATCCAGACGTTCGGCCACAGCCTCTCCTGAAAGACCGCCGGGGTGCCGGCAGAAGGGGTGTTGGGAACGGGGGCAGCGGAACTGGATTCGGGCATGCCATCAGCTTTCCATCTTTGGCCTGCTAATTCATCTTGGCCTGGGCCCGGGTGCCGTCCGTGCTGTCTAGGACGGTAACTGCGGCTGGGCGTTAGAGTGAGTGACTGTGACTGACGAATCTGCCACCCTAAAGACCGTTCCTGACAATGCGCTGTCCGGCGCTGCGCCGGAAGCTGCCGCGGCCTACGCTGCCCCCACGCTGCAGGTCCAGCTGAAAATGCTCGACGCCGGGCTGGAGGCGCCGTCCTACGCCCACCCCGGTGACGCCGGAGCCGACCTCCGGGCCAGGGAGGACGTGGTGTTGCAGCCGGGCGAGCGGAAGCTGGTGCCCACGGGCGTCGCCATCGCCCTTCCGGACGGTTTCGTTGCGCTGATCCACCCGCGCTCAGGGCTCGCCACCAAGCACGGGCTGACCATCGTCAACGCCCCCGGCACCGTGGATGCCGGCTACCGCGGAGAAATTTCCGTCACCCTGTTGAATACTGATTCCCGGGACGCCATCGAGCTGCGGCGCGGCGATAGAATTGCACAGATGGTGATCCAGCGCGTGGAGTACGCGCAGTTTGTCGCTGTCAACGAATTGAGTGAGTCGGTGCGGGGAGCCGGCGGATTCGGATCCACCGGCGGCTTCACCCCGCAAAACGCCTGACACCCGGCACACTGCCGCAGCCCGGAGCTGGCTGGCAGCGGCAGCGAAGATTTTCGGCGGGACCCCACGGGCCAGCCGGGCACTTTCACAACTAAGGAGACAACCCCATGGTTTTTGGGCTCGGCAGGAAATCCAAAAAGGAACAGGCCGCCGAACCGGACGAATCCTCCGCCTCAGCGGAATCAGAGGATTCTGCCGGGAAGCGGTTCGGAGGACGCCGATCGGCGGGCCAACGGCCCCTTTGATGTTTCCGAGATCTCCAGCCGCGATGGCTATGTGGATCTCGGTGCGCTGCTGATCGCTCCGAGCGAGGGGCTCCAGCTCCGGCTTGAGGTGGAGGAAGCCACGCAGCGTGTGGTTGCAGTGACCATGGACCTGAACGGCTCCAGCCTTCAGCTGCAGGCCTTCGCCGCCCCCAAGACCGAGGGGCTCTGGGACGAGATCCGCGAGCAGATCGGCCAGTCCGTGGGAAGCCAGGGCGGCCAGGTCGAAGAGGTCCAGGGTGCCTTCGGAACCGAACTGGTAGCCAAGCTGCCCGCGGGCGCCCCGGACGGAAGCCAGGGCTACCGGGTAGCCCGCTTCATCGGCGTTGATGGACCGCGGTGGTTCCTGCGCGGCGTCCTGGGCGGGGAAGCCGCGATGGAGCGGGAAGCAGCCGCTCCGCTGGAGTCCCTGTTCCGCCGGATTGTGGTGATCCGCGGGGACAGCCCCATGCCGCCGCGCGACCTGCTGCAGTTGCGCCTGCCCAAGGACGCCAGCGTCACCCCGCCTCCCGGTGCCACTGAATTCAAGGAGCCCGAATTCAAGGAACCCGAATTCAAGGAGCCTGAGCGCGGCCCGGAAATCACCCAGATTGGCTGATTCCCGCCAAGGCTCCCCGGGCCCGTCACCGTCGGGTGCCGGGGTGCCGGTCAGCCGGCTCCCGGAAAGGGGCCGGGTGTTATGCCATGGGTACATTGAATCGGTAACCTACGTGCCCGCGGACCAGAACCCGGCATTCACCGCCATCCTCTCGGACGCTGAGGCTCCACACCCGGGCGCCAAACCGGTACATGGCAAGGGCGGGCGCCTGCGCGTGGTCTGGCTGGGACGGCGCAAAGTGCCGGGTATCGACGCCGGGACGGAAGTCAGCGTCGAGGGCATGCTGACCCAAAGCCATGGACTGCCCACCATTTTCAATCCGCGCTACGAAATACTTTCCCGCCAGGAGCACGAATGACCCCGCCCCAGCTGCCCGAGCCGCCCTCCGGGTCAGGCCAACATCCGCCGGAACCAGCCGGTACCCAGCCATCCCGCCCCGAACCGGCCTCCACGGAACCGTCCCCGATGGCGGGGCTCGCCGCGGACTACGCGGCCAAAGCCGGCCTGCACCGCACCCACGATGGCCGGATTGATGTCCTCAAGACCGCCGGCGGGGTCCAGGGCATCGCGGAGAGCATCGTGCCGGGCCTGCTGTTCCTGGTGGCGTTCACGATTACCCGGGACCTCACTCTGGCGTTGATCGCCGCGCTGGCCTCGGCCGCAGCCTTTACGGTGGCCCGCCTCATCCAGCGGCGCCCGCTGACCCAGGCCCTGGCCGGAGTTGTGGGCGTGGGCATTTCGGCCTGGCTCGCCAACACCACCGGAAAAGCGGAGGACTTCTACCTGCCGGGCTTCTTCACCAACGCCGCCTACATCCTCGCCATGGTCATCTCCATCGCGATCAAATGGCCCGTGGCGGGCCTGCTGTTCGGCTTCATCCGCAATGAAGGCCTGGACTGGCGCAAGGACCCTGCCCGGCTCAAGGCCTACCGCCTGGGCACCTGGATCATCGTGGCGGTCCTGGTCCTGCGGCTGGTGGTCCAGGTTCCCCTGTACCTGATGGGGGAGGACGGACTGGCCGCCCTCGCCACCACCCGCCTGATCATGGCGGCGCCGCTGTACATCCTGGGCGTCTGGATTGCCTGGCTGGTCACCCGGCCGGTGGCGGCGGACGCCGGCGCTCAGCCGTCGAAGCCGTCGTCTTCCGGGGCCTGAGCCTCGGCGGGCTGAACACCAACGGGCTCGCGCGGCATCGTCTTCAGTACCGGCTGATTCCGGCGACAGCAGCGCCCGCAGCTCATCCTCGGCGGCGATGGTGGTGACGAAGAACAGTTCGTCGCCGCCGTCGATCACGTCGTCCCGGCTGGGGGTGATGGGCGCGTGGTCCCGGAGGATCGCCACCAGCGTGGAGTCCTCGGGCCACCGGATATCTCCCACGGTCAGGCCAATGACATGGGAATCGTGCGGCACCGTGAACTCCACCAGCGAGGAGACGCCGGTCTGAAGCGTCAGCAGCCTGACCAGGTCACCGATTTCCACGGCCTCTTCCACCAGCGCAGTCATCAGCTGGGGGGTGTTGACGGCCACGTCCACACCCCAGGAATCGTTGAACATCCAGTCGTTTTTGGGGTTGTTGACCCGGCCCACCGTGCGGCCCACGCCGAATTCGGTCTTGGCCAGGAGCGAGACCACCAGGTTCACCTTGTCATCCCCCGTGGCTGAAACCACGACGTCGGCTTCCTCCACTTTTGCCCCCTGCAGGGTGCTGAGCTCGCAGGCGTCGCCCACCAGCCAGTGCGCGCCGCGCAGCCCGCTGCGTCCGATGACCTCAGGCTTGAGGTCGATCAGCAGGATGTCGTGTTTGTGGGCCAGCAGTTCCCGGGCGATGGATGACCCGACGCTGCCCGCGCCGACGATAACAACTTTCACTACGACTCCTTGGCGGGTGCTTTGGCCAGGATCTGGGCCACCTGGGAACTGCGGTCCACCGGGATCATGGCGTGCACGGTGTCGCCGTCCTGGTACGAGGTGCCGGATTCGGGCAGCATCCCCTCGCCGAACCGGGTCAGGTAGGCCACCCGGATTTCGGCGGCTTTTTCGATCTCGCTGACCCGGTGGCCGATCCAGCCGGCGTCGAGGTCCACTTCGGTGAGCACCAGCCTGCCGGACGGCTCACGGAAATCACCGGCGAGGTGCTGTTCGGGAAGGATTCGGCGCAGCACCTGGTCCGCGCTCCAGCGCACGGCCGCGACCGTGGGGATGCCGAGCCGCTGGTAGATCTCTGCCCGGCCCGGATCGTAGATCCTGGCTACGACGTGGGGAACGTGGAAGGTCTCGCGCGCCACGCGGGTGGCCAGGATGTTGGAGTTGTCCCCGCTGGAGACGGCGGCGAAGGCGTAGGCCTCGGCCACGCCGGCCTGCTGGAGGGTGTCCCGGTCGAAGCCCACACCGGTGACTTTTCGTCCGGTGAAGCCCTGCCGGAGCCGGCGGAACGCCCGGTCATCCTGGTCGATGATCGCGACGGAATGGCCCGCGTCCTCCAGCGTGTGCGCCAGAGTTGCCCCCACCCGGCCACATCCCATGATCACGAAATGCGCCACCGTGTTTCCTTACCTTCCCTCGCCTGTTGCTGCTGCTAGAACTCTACCGGCAGGCCGCATGCCGCAGCTGCCCGGACGCCGTCATGACATGGGCGGCGAATCAGACTAGCTTTGTGGAGTGCTGACAATACTGAATGCCGTTAAACGGGTGCTGGTGGGCAGGCCCTTCAGGAATGACAGGCTCGCCCACACCTTGCTGCCCAAACGGATAGCACTGCCGGTTTTCGCCTCAGACGCGCTGTCCTCGGTGGCCTACGCGCCGGACGAAATCCTGCTGACGCTGGCCCTCGCCGGCGTCAGCGCCGTCGCCTTCTCGCCCTGGGTGGGCCTGGCCGTCATGGTGGTCCTCCTGACGGTGGTGGCGTCCTACCGGCAGAACGTGCACGCGTACCCCTCCGGCGGCGGCGACTACGAGATCGCCAACGAGAACCTCGGCAAGTTTTCCGGGCTGACCGTGGCCTCGGCGCTGCTGGTGGACTACGTCCTGACGGTGGCCGTCTCGATGTCCTCGGCGGCCACCTACCTCACCACGGCCGTGCCCTCCCTGCATGGGCAGCAGGCGCTTCATCGCCACCATCGGCGTCGTCATCCTTGCCCTGGTGAACCTGCGCGGCATCAAGGAGGCCGGCAGCGTCTTCGCCGTCCCCACCTACATCTTCATGGCCTCGATCCTCGGCATGACGGCGGTGGGCATCTTCCAGGCCGCCACCGGCCAGCTGGGTGAGGCGCCGTCGGCGGCGTTCGAGATTGTGCCGGCTCCCGGTTTCGACGAAGGGCTGGTGGGCCTGGCGGGCGCCTTCCTGCTGCTGCGGGCCTTCTCCTCCGGCGCCGCCGCGCTGACCGGTGTTGAGGCCATCAGCAACGGTGTGCCCAACTTCAAGGTGCCGAAGAGCAAAAACGCGGCCACCACCCTGCTGCTGCTCGGCGTGATCGGCGCCGCCATGCTGGCCGGCATCATGTTCCTGGCCAACGCCACCAAGGTCCACATTGTGCTGGACCCGGCCACGGAATTCCTCCTGAACGGCCTGCCGCTGCCCGAAGGCTACATCCAGACCCCGGCCATCAGCCAGATCGCGCAGACCATCTTCGGACCCGGGTCCATCCTGTTCTACATCGTGGTGGCCGCCACCGGCGTGATCCTGGTGTTCGCCTCGAACACCGCGTTCAACGGCTTCCCGGTGCTGGGCTCCATCCTGGCCCAGGACGGCTACCTTCCCCGCCAGCTGCGGACCCGGGGTGACCGCCTGGCGTTCAGCAACGGCGTCCTGGCCCTGGCCGCCGGAGCCCTGGTGCTGATCCTCGCCTTCAACGCCGACGTCACCAAGCTGATCCAGCTCTACATCGTGGGCGTCTTTATCTCCTTCACGCTCAGCCAGCTGGGCATGATCCGGCACTGGGGGAGGCACCTCAAGCTCGCCAAGGACAAAACCGCCCGACGCCGGATGGTCAAGTCCCGCACCATCAACACCATCGGCTTCGGCATGACCGCCCTGGTGCTGGTCATCGTCCTGATCACCAAGTTCAGCCAGGGCGCCTGGATCGCGCTGCTGGCCATGTTGGTGCTGTTCCTGATCATGTGGAGCATCCGGGCGCACTACGACAACGTGGCCAAGGAGCTGGCCGTGGATGAGGACTCCTCGCCGCGGGCCCTGCCCTCCCGGGTCCACGCCGTACTGCTGGTCTCCCATGTGCGCAAGCCTGTGCTGCGCGCCCTGGCCTATGCCCGGGCGTCGCGGCCGTCGCGGCTGGACGCCATCACGGTGGACATCAACGCCGAGGAAACCGCGCAGACCGTCGCCGACTGGGAGAAGCTGGAAATCCCCGTGCCGCTCACCGTGCTGGCCAGCCCGTACCGGGAAACCATCACGCCCATCATGGAATACGTCAAGAACATGCGGCGCGATTCGCCCCGCGACCTGATCGTCGTCTACATCCCCGAGTACGTGGTGGGCAAATGGTGGGAGCAGCTGGTCCACAACCAGACAGCGCTGCGCATCAAGACCCGGCTGCACTTCGAACCTGGCGTGATGGTGGCCAGTGTCCCGTGGCAGCTGAAATCATCCGAAGAAGCAAAGAACCTGCAGGATATCCAATGAACCCCCAGTCCCAGTCCCATTCCCAGACCGCCACCGCCAAGGAGGCTGCCGTCGAGCTGGTGCTCGACGTCGGCCCGGTGGCCCACGGCGGCCACTGCGTGGCCCGCCACGAGGGCAGGGTGATCTTTGTCCGCCACGGCATCCCCGGCGAAAAAGTCCGCGTCCGCCTGACCGATGCGGGGGAGTCAGCCAAATTCTGGCGCGCCGACGTCGTGGAGGTCCTGGACGCATCCCCGGACCGGGTGGAGCACTTCTGGCGCGCGGCCGACTCCCTGCCGTTCCTGGCAGCACGGGCACCCGCCGGTGGGCGGGGCCGAATTCGGCCACATCGCCCTGGACCGCCAGCGCGGACTCAAGTCGGCGGTACTGGCCGAACAGCTTCAGCGGCTCGCCGGCGTCGACCGTTTGCCCGGCGGCCTTGGCCAGGCCAGGGCACCGTAAACCTGGTGGAGGCCGTGGCGGCGAGCGGTCCGGGCGCGGAGTCCGGGTCCGGGACGGACGCAACGTACGACGCCGGCACCGGCCTCGGGTGGCGGACCCGCGCGAGTTTCTCGGTCACCCCCGGCGGAAAACTCGGCATGCACGCCCACCGTTCCGACCACATCATCCCGGTCCGGGAAATGCCGCTCGCATCGGAGGGCATCAACGGGCTGCGGCTGTGGGACATCGACCTGCAAGGCATCGAGCGCGTGGAGGTGGCGGCGCCGGCGAACGGTTCACGCCCCCTGGTGCTGCTGGCACCGGCTCCCGGCACCAAGCCCAAGCGGCTCAGTGCCATCGCGGCCCAGCTTCCGGACGACGTTTCCGTGGCCACGTTCGACCCGCTCAGCGGCGACGTCGCTGCAGCTGCGCGGCCGCACCTGGGTCCAGGAGTCGGCAGCCGGCCACGACTACCGGGTCACCGGCGCAGGCTTCTGGCAGATCCACCGCGACGCGCCCGGGAGCGCTTGTGGGGGCCGTCACAAAATTCCTCCACGACGGCGGGTTCCTGGCGGCCGGGTTCTGTGGTGGCCGACCTCTACGCCGGAGCCGGGCTGTTCACCGCGCCGCTGGCGGACGCCGTGGGCGAGACCGGCTCCGTCCTCTCCGTGGAAGGCGCCCCGGGAACCAGCCGGGACGCCCGCAAGAACCTGCACGAGGCGCCCCAGGTGGAGATTGTCCAGGGGCGGGTGGAGCGCATTCTCCGCCAGAAACCGCGGAATTTCGACGCCATGGTGCTGGATCCGCCCCGGGCGGGTGCCGGCAAGGCCGTGGTCAGCCAGCTGGTTGCCGCCGGTCCCCGGGCCGTGGCCTACGTTTCCTGTGATCCGGCGTCATTTGCCCGGGATGTGGGGTACTTCCAGCAGGCGGGGCTGGTCCCTGGCGGGCTTGCGCGCCTTTGACCTGTATCCGCACACCCACCACCTGGAGACCGTCGCACTGCTGACGCCGGCCCCGTGATGCTACTAGGATGGCGGTAGTAATCCCACGTCGCGCCCGTATTCACGGTTGAGTATTCACGGCTGACCACCTGCACTTTTGGGGCCAGTACTAATTAGGCCTGCCTAACTAGCAAGCGGTCTACCGCGCGACAAAGATGAAACTGTTGCGAGAGGAGTCCTGCGATGAGCACTGTGGACAGCTTCGGTTCAAAAGGCAAACTTAATGTAGCCGGAACCGAATACGAAATTTTCCGGTTGAACTCCGTTGAAGGTGCAGAAAACCTTCCGTTCAGCCTCAAGGTATTGCTTGAAAACCTGTTGAGGACCGAGGACGGCGCGAACATCACGGCCGATCACGTGCGTGCCTTGGCCGGCTGGGACCCCAATGCCCAGCCCGATACAGAAATCCAGTTCACGCCTGCCCGCGTGATCATGCAGGACTTCACCGGCGTCCCCTGCGTGGTGGACCTTGCGACCATGCGTGAAGCCGTCAAGGAACTCGGCGGTGACCCCAAGCGGGTCAACCCGCTGGCACCGGCGGAAATGGTCATCGACCACTCCGTGCAGATCGACGCTTTCGGTAACTCCGGCGCACTGGAGCGCAACATGGAGATCGAATACCAGCGCAACGGCGAGCGTTACCAGTTCCTGCGTTGGGGCCAGACCGCATTCGACGACTTCAAGGTCGTTCCCCCGGGAACCGGCATTGTGCACCAGGTCAACATCGAATACCTGGCCCGCACGGTCATGACCCGCGAAATCGACGGCGTTGTCCGGGCCTACCCGGACACCTGCGTTGGCACCGACTCGCACACCACCATGGTCAACGGCCTGGGTGTCCTGGGCTGGGGCGTTGGCGGCATCGAAGCCGAAGCGGCCATGCTGGGACAGCCCGTCTCCATGCTGATCCCGCGCGTTGTGGGCTTCAAGCTGACCGGGTCCATCCCGGCCGGCGCCACCGCCACCGACGTCGTGCTGACCATCACCGAGCAGCTCCGCAAGCACGGTGTAGTGGGCAAGTTCGTGGAATTCTACGGCGAAGGTGTTGCCGCGGTGCCGCTGGCCAACCGCGCCACCATCGGCAACATGAGCCCGGAATTCGGTTCCACGGCCGCAATGTTCCCGATCGACGACGTCACATTGGACTACCTGCGCCTCACCGGCCGGTCCGACGAAAACGTGGCACTCGTGGAGTCCTACGCCAAGGAACAGGGCCTCTGGCACGATCCGTCGCGCGAGATCAAGTTCTCCGAGTACCTCGAACTGGACCTGTCCACGGTTGTTCCCTCCATCTCCGGCCCGAAGCGTCCCCAGGACCGCATTGAGCTGACCGATGCCAAGGAGCAGTTCCGCAAGGACATCCACAACTACGTCGCCATCGAAGACGGCAGCGTGGACGAGTCCCTGGACGAATCCTTCCCGGCCTCGGACGCCCCGTCCTTCACGCACGCCGACTCGCACACCACCGAGACCAGCCGTGTTGTGTCCGCAGCGAACGGCGCCCACGGGCGTCCGTCCAACCCGGTGCACATCAAGACCGAAGACGGCCGCGAGTTCGAACTGGACCACGGAGCGGTGTCCATCGCCTCGATCACGTCCTGCACCAACACGTCCAACCCGTCGGTGATGCTGGCCGCCGCGCTGCTGGCCCGCAACGCCGTCGACAAGGGCCTGACCTCCAAGCCGTGGGTCAAGACCTCCGTGGCTCCCGGTTCCAAGGTAGTCACCGACTACTACGAGAAGTCCGGCCTGACCCCGTACCTGGAGAAGCTCGGCTTCTACATCGTGGGCTACGGCTGCGCCACCTGCATCGGCAACTCCGGCCCGCTGGACGCGGAAATCTCCGAGGCCATCCAGGCCAACGACCTCTCCGTCACTGCCGTGCTCTCCGGTAACCGCAACTTCGAAGGCCGGATCAACCCGGACGTGAAGATGAACTACCTGGCCTCCCCGCCGCTGGTCATCGCCTACGCCCTGGCCGGTTCCATGGACTTCGACTTCGACACCGATTCCCTGGGCAAGGACGAGGCCGGCAACGACGTCTTCCTGAAGGACATCTGGCCCAACCCGGTCGAGGTCCAGCAGGTCATCGATTCCTCGATCGACAAGGACATGTTCGCCCGCGGCTACGAGGGCGTCTTCGACGGCGACGCACGCTGGAAGGCGCTCGACACCCCGGCCGGCGACACCTTCGCCTGGGATCCGAACTCCACGTACGTCCGGAAGCCCCCGTACTTCGAGGGCATGAAGGCGCAGCCGGAGCCCGTCCAGGACATCAACGGCGCACGCGTGCTGCTGAAGCTCGGCGATTCGGTCACCACGGACCACATCTCCCCGGCCGGTTCCTTCAAGTCGGACACCCCGGCCGGCCAGTACCTGCTGGCCAACGGTGTGGAGCGCAAGGACTTCAACTCCTACGGCTCACGCCGTGGCAACCACGAAGTCATGATCCGCGGCACGTTCGCGAACATCCGCATCAAGAACCAGATCCTGGACGGCGTCGAGGGTGGCTTCACCCGCGACTTCACCCAGGCTGACGGCCCGCAGGCCTACGTCTACGACGCCGCGCAGAACTACCAGGCAGCCGGCACCCCGCTGGTGGTCCTGGCAGGCAAGGAATACGGCTCCGGATCCTCCCGTGACTGGGCTGCGAAGGGCACCGCGCTCCTGGGCGTCAAGGCCGTCGTCGCCGAAAGCTACGAGCGCATCCACCGCTCCAACCTGATCGGCATGGGCGTCCTGCCCCTGCAGTTCCCGGCCGGCGAATCCGCAGCCACCCTGGGCCTGACCGGCACGGAAACCTTCGCGGTTGAGGGCGTCACCGCCCTGAACGAAGGCACCACGCCCAAGACCCTCAAGGTCACCGCCACCGCAGAAGACGGCTCCGCCAAGTCCTTCGATGCAGTACTCCGCATCGATACCCCGGGCGAAGCCGACTACTACCGCAACGGCGGCATCCTGCAGTACGTCCTGCGCCAGATCTCCGCCAACTAGCGGGTATCTGAACACACGCAGTACCGCTTCGAAGCCCCGGCCGGTCACCGACCAGCCGGGGCTTCGGCTTTGCATTTCAACCGAGGCGTTAGAGTTAAACAGGCACGTCTACCACCCGAAGGAGGGGTCATTGGGAATCTTGGACACCATCCGGAATCCGCAGGACCTGAACGAGCTGTCCCAGGCGCAGCTCGAAGAGCTGGCTGATGAGGTCAGGAGCTTCCTGATCACCAACGTCTCCCAGACGGGTGGCCACCTCGGCCCCAACCTCGGCGTTGTGGAACTGACGCTATGCCGTGCACCGCATCTTCGATTCGCCGCGGGACAGCATCGTGTTCGACACGGGCCACCAGTCCTACGTGCACAAGCTTCTGACCGGCCGGCAGGATTTCAGCACGCTGCGCCAGCAGGGCGGCATGTCCGGCTACCCGTCCCGCGCCGAGTCAGAGCACGACATTGTCGAAAGCTCCCACGCCTCCTCCTCGCTGTCCTGGGCGGACGGGATTTCCCGCGCCCGGCAGCTCACCGGCGAAGGCGACCGCTACGTCGTCGCCGTTGTGGGCGACGGCGCCCTGACCGGCGGCATGGCCTGGGAAGCCATCAACAACATTGCCGCGGACAAGACGGCGCCGCGTGGTGATCGTCGTCAACGACAACGGCCGCTCCTATGCGCCCACGGTGGGCGGCTTCGCGGACTACCTTGCCTCGCTGCGCCCCACGATCGACTCCTTCCGCGCCAGCCCCCGCCTACGAGGGCACGCTGGACTGGTGGAAGAAGAAACTCCAGAACGGCGGCCCGGTGGGCCAGTTCACCTACAAGAGCCTGCACGCCATGAAAAAGGGCATCAAGGACTGGTGGGCGCCGCAGGGCATGTTCGAGGACCTCGGCATGAAGTACATCGGCCCGGTTGACGGCCACAACCTCCAGGCCATGGAGCATGCCCTGTCCACCGCCCGGAACTATGCCGGGCCGGTCATCGTCCACGCGATGACCGAAAAGGGCCACGGCTACGCTCCGGCCCGGGCACACGAGGCGGACCAGTTCCATGCCGTCGGCATCATCGACCCCGAAACCGGCGAACCCACCGGAGCGTCCGGAGCACAGTCCTGGACCTCCGTTTTTGCCGACGAGATCGCGCGACATCGCCGATGAACGCGACGACATCGTTGGCATCACCGGAGCCATGCTGATCCCGGTTGGCCTGCACAAGTTTGCCGCCAAGCACCCCGAGCGCGTGATCGACGTCGGCATCGCCGAGCAGCACGCGCTGACCTCCGCCGCCGGCATGGCCTTCGGCGGACTCCACCCCGTGGTGGCCGTCTATGCCACCTTCCTCAACCGCGCCTTCGACCAGCTCCTGATGGACGTGGCCCTGCATAAGGCCGGCGTGACCATCGTCCTGGACCGCGCCGGCGTGACCGGGCCGGACGGCGCCAGCCACCACGGCATGTGGGACATGGCCATGGTCCAGATCGTGCCCGGGCCTGCACCTTGCCGCGCCCCGCGACGCCTCCCGGCTGCGCGAAGAGCTCCGCGAAGCCGTGGCCATCAGCGACGCCCCCACCGTGGTCCGCTTCTCCAAGGGCACCGTGGGCGCCGAAGTGGAAGCCATCGAACGGCTCGGCGACGGCGTGGACGTGCTTGCCCGCCGCCCCGCCGGGTCCACCGAAAACGATGTCCTGATCGTCAGCGTGGGCGCGATGTCCGAACTCGCCCTGGACGTCTCCAACCGGCTCGGCGCCCAGGGCATCAGCACCACCGTGGTTGATCCGCGCTGGGTGCTGCCCGTGCGGCCGTTCCATCATTGCGCTGGCCTCCCATCACCGGCTGGTCATCTGCATCGAGGACGGCGTCAGGGCGGGCGGAGTCGGATCACGCATCCGCCAGGAGATGCGCGCAGCCGGCGTGGACACCGCACTGAACGAAGTGGGGCTGCCTGCAGAGTTCCTGGACCACGGTATCGCGGAGCCAGGTCATGGAACGCGTGGGGCTGACCGCCCAGCAGATCACGCACGACGTCGTCGCCCAGGTTTTGGGCACGAAGGTCCCGTTCGCGCGTCCCCTGCCCGGCCAGGAGCACCCCACCACCGGCAGCCTTCCGATTCTGTGAGGGAAGAAGACGCACTGAAGTTTCCCGGCGCCGTCGGGGATTCGGGTCCAGTCCGGCACACCAGCACCACGCGCGTGCCCGCAGGACTGCAGCCCGGCCAGCTGGTGGTGGCACGGAACCGGAAATGGAACGGAAAAGCCCATTGGGTGGTCCCGGGGCGCTACATCGGTGAAGACCGGCACGGCTGGTGGATCTTCCAGGGGACCAATGAATTCTGCTCGCGCCCGGGCGCTGCGTTCTACACCGCGTCCGACGCCGTGCTGCTGGTGCCGCGCTCAGGTGACTGGGTTGCCACGTTCTATGACTCCGCCCATCCCAGCGGTGTGCGGGTCTACGTTGACCTCGCGGTCGGCCACGAGTGGACGGAGATCCGGCCCGCGGTCACCGAGTTCCATGTGATCGACATGGACCTGGACGTCATCCGCATGGCTGAACGCGGCGTCTTCATCGACGACCAGGACGAGTTCGCGGAGCACCGGATCGCCATGAATTACCCGGGCCGGCTGGTGGATGACATCCAGGCCGCCGCGGATGAGCTTTATCAGGCCGTCAAGGCACAGCACGCACCGTTCGACGGCACAGATGTCGAATGGTTCACGAAGGGACGGTCATGAGCGGAATTATCAGGGTCTACAAACGGGACGACGAAGGAGTGCTGCACTTCCGCGAGGGCTGGTTCGACGAGGACTACAGCCAGTTTGTGATGAACTACGGCGTGGTGGGCCACCAGAGCAAAACCGAAGAGACCGATGTGGCCGACGCCGCTGCGGTGGAGGGCCTCATGGACGCCTTCGCCGTCCAGTGCGCCGAGGACGGCTACGCCGAAATCCCCGAGGAAGAGCAGTTCTGGGTGGTCGCCCAGTTCGCCCTCAAGACCAAAGAAGGCACCGACCGGGACCGCTACCTTGAGGAGAAGGCCAAGGACGCGCTCATCAGCCACCTGGCCTGGCGTGGACTGGGCACGGTGGAACGCTCGGAGTTCAGCGACTACAAGCTGAACATCTTCTGCCTCTGCCCCGACGTAAACAAAGCCGTCAGCGCCATCAAGGTCTGCAGCCGCGGCGAGGACCTGGACTTCACGAAGCTCAGCATCGGCGCCGCACCGTTCAACGAACCGGACAACTTCAAGCTCAAGCACTCGGCGAAGCCAGCCAACAGCTTCAGCGTTTAGGGGAACTTGTGACTGAATACCGCCGCCTGGGAAAGTCCGGGCTGACCGTCTCCGTGGTGGGGCTCGGCTGCAACAACCTGGGCCGCACCAACACGGTGACCGAGTCGCAGGAGGGGACGGACGCCGTCGTCCATGCCGCCCTCGACGCCGGCGTGACACTCTTCGACGTCGCCGACAGCTACGGACGGGAGCCCGGACTCAGCGAAACGATGCTGGGCAAGGCCCTGGCCGGCCGGCGCGACGACGCCGTGGTGGCCACGAAGTTCGGAATGGACATGCGCGGCACCAACGGGCCCGACTTTGGCGCCCGGGGCTCCCGCCGCTACATCGTCCGCGCTGCGGAGGCCTCCCTGCGGCGGCTCGGCACGGACTGGATCGACCTGTACCAGTTCCACACCCCGGACCCGCTGACGCCCATCGAGGAAACCCTCGCCGCCCTCGATGACCTCGTCACCAGCGGCAAGGTCCGCTACATCGGGCACTCCAACCGCGCCGGCTGGCAGATTGCCGAAGCCGAGTTTGTGGCCCGCGCCGCCGGCGGCACGCGTTTCATCTCCACCCAGAACCACTACAACCTCCTGGACCGGCGGGCCGAACTGGAGGTCACCCCGGCCGCGGAAGCCTACGGCCTGGGCGTCCTGCCGTACTTCCCGCTGGCCAACGGGCTCCTCACCGGCAAATACGCGCCGGACACGGCCCCCGAAGGCTCCCGGCTCAGCCACACCCGGACCCACATGGTGCACGACGCCGACTGGGACCAGCTCCAGCAGTTCAGCGCGTTCGCGGCGGAACGCCAGCTGTCCGAGATCCAGGTGGCATTCTCCTGGCTCGCGGCCCAGCCTGCCGTCAGCAGCGTCATCGCCGGGGCCACCAGGCCCGAACAGATCCGCCAGAACGCCGAGGCCGTCGCCTGGGTGCCGTCGCCGGCCGAGCTGGACGAACTCGACGGGATCTTCCCGCAGGGTTCCCAAAGTCGCACTCTTCTAAGGACACCGCCGATGACCAGGCTCCTGCTGGACGTTGACACCGGGATCGACGACGCCCTGGCGCTGGCCTACCTGGCGTCGCTGCCCGACGTGCGAGTTCGTGGCCGTCACGGCGTCGCCGGGGAACGTGGACGCACACCAGGTGGCGCGAAACACCCTCGCCATGCTGGAACTGTGCGGCCGCACCGGGGTGGAGGTCGCCGTCGGCGCGGAAGCTCCGCTGGCCATCCCGCTGGTCACCACCCCGGAAACCCACGGACCCCAGGGCATCGGCTACGCCGAACTGCCCCCGCCGGCCGGGACGGTGTCGCCGCGGCACGCCGCCGACCTGTGGGTCGAGGCAGCCCGGGCCAGCCCGGGGGAGCTGACGGCCCTGATCACGGCGCCGCTGACGAACTTCGCGCTGGCCATCCGGCGGGAACCGCGGCTGCCCGAACTGCTCGGCAAGGTAGTCATCATGGGCGGCAGCTTCTACCACCAGGGGAACACCACCCCCACCGCCGAGTGGAACACGCACGTTGACCCGCATGCGGCCAAGGAAGTCTACGCGGCCTACCGCGGCCTGCCGGTGGACCGGCTGCCCATTGTCTGTTCCCTGGACACCACGGAACGGATCGAGCTGCGGCCCGAGCACGTGCTCCGGCTGGCGGAGGCGGCCGGCTGCGCCGAACGGGAGCTGGTCCTGCCCAAGCAGCCGGAAGGGCTCAGGAGCACCGCGGACAGCCCGCTGGTCGCGGCACCTCTCCGATGCCCTGCGCTTCTACTTCGAGTTCCACCGGCTCCACGGCCAGGGCTACCTGGCCCACGTCCACGACTACTTTGCCGCCGGTGTGGCAGCCGGGACACTCGACTACGCAACCCGCCTCGCCACCGTGGATGTCGAAGTGGACTCGGTGCTCCTTATGGGCACCACCGTGGCCGACTACCGAAACCTGTGGAAGCACCCTCCCACTGCGAGGATCGTGGCGGACAACAAACCCGAACAGGCCTTCCAGGAACTGATACGGGCCATCGGCGGCCTCGCGGCACGGCTGCGCTGATCTGCCGCCCTCCCGGCAGGCCGCCTACAGCGGCGCGTTTTCAGGCACGTCCACGTCCAGCGCCAGCAGGGCGTTTTCCACCACCTCGGTCAGCGCCGGGTGGATCCAGTACGGTCCCCGGGCAAGCGTGGCCACAGGGGTGGACAGTGCGATCGCCTGCACCAGCGGCTGGATGAGGATGGACGCCTCGTGGCCGAGGATGTGGGCCCCCAGCAGCCGGCCGGTGGACCGTTCTGCGATCAGTTTGACGATGCCCTCGGAGTCCTCCATGGCCCAGCCATAGGCTGTGCTTCCGTACTCCTGGACAGCCACCACAATGTCCGCTGCATTGTCGGCTTCCTGCCGGGCTTCTTCCTCGGTCAGCCCGACGGCGGCCACCTGCGGATTGCTGAACACCGCAAACGGAACTCCCGTGTAATCGATGCTCCGCGGCCGGCCGGGTGTTCGAGGTTGTGGGCAACCACCCGCGCTTCACGGTTGGCCACGTGCTTGAGCTGATAGCGGTTGGCGATGTCGCCCAGGGCATAGACGCCCTCCAGCGGTTCACCGTTGGACTGAATCCGCAGTTGGGCGTCGACGGACAGCGTGTTGTCAGCGTTCACGTCGAACCCTGCTGCGTCGACATCGAGCCGGTCCGTGTTGGGCACGCGTCCCGTAGCCATGAGCACGATGTCCGTCTCGAGGCGCAACTGCTTGCCGTCGCCGTCGTCGAACACTGCGGTGACCCGGCCGTCCCCGCTGTCCTCGACGGCCTGAAGCGAGAACCCGAGCTCCACCTTCCAGCGGCGGGCGGCCGCCTCGGCGAAACGCCTCGAAATTTCCTCGTCATTGCCGCGGAGCAGGCGCCCGGAGCGGTTGACCTGGACCACTTCGCACCCGAAGCCGTGGAAGATGGCGGCGAACTCTGCAGCGATGTAGCCGCCGCCAACCACCACAACCTGCCGGGGCGGTCCGTCGATGCGCATCACGGTGTCCGAGGTATGCACCTGGGGCAGGTCCATGCCCGGGACCTCCGGCTTCACCGCGCGGGAACCGGCGGCCACCACCACGTGGTCGGCGGTGATCCCGGTTCCGGATTCCGTTGTCATCGACCGGGGCCCGGTGAAGCGGACAAATTCCTGGTAGAGATCCACATTGTCCAACTCCTCGGCCCGGTAGCGCCGGCCGTCTTCGGAAATGGCATCGATGCGGCCGAAGATCCGGTCGCGGATGGCGTTCCACCGCACTTTATTGAGCGTCAGTTCCACGCCGAGGCGGGAGGCTTCGGCGGGGACTGCGGCCAGGGCCGCCGGGTAGGCGAACATCTTGGTCGGGATACAGCCGACATTCACACACGTGCCGCCGAAGACGCCGCCGTCGATGAGGGCCACCCGCTTGCCGTCCCAGAAGGGAGTGATCAGCGAGTTTCCCGATCCGGAACCGATGATGGCGAGATCGTAGTGGGGCATGGGTTCCTTTCGGAAGGTCAGGACGGCAAGGGCTAGGCCGACTCGCGAATGACGAGTTCAGTGGGGATGGTGATGGCGGCGGGCTTTTTACCGCTGATGACGTCCAGCAGGAGCCTGACCATCTCCTCGCTGATGCGGTCGAAGGGCTGCCTGACGGTGGTCAGCTTGGCGTCGAGGGAAGCGTTGATGTCATCGAAGCCGACGACGGCGACGTCACCGGGTGTCTGCCGGCCGGCATCCCGGAGGACTTCCAGGGCGCCCAGTGCCATGAGGTCGTTGCCGGCGAAAACGGCGTCGAGGTCCGGGGCGCGGTTGAGGAGTTCCCGCATGGCTTTCGCGCCGCTTTCGCGGCTGTAGTCCCCGTGGGCGATGAGCGCCTCGTCGAGGTCCGCGCCCTGGTCGGCGCGGTACGCTTCCAGGCGCCGGATGCCGCCCGAGGTGTCCTGCGGACCGGTGATGGTGGCAATCCGTTTGCGGCCGCCGTCGCGCAGGTAGCGCAGGACGTCGCGGGCGCCTTCGTAATCGTCAGCTGCGACGTACCCCATCTTTTTTTCGAAGCCGATGGGCACGCCGCAGGCGATGGCCGGAATGCCGGCGGCGATGATGTCCGCGATGATGCCTTTCCTGCTTCCGTGGGATGAAACCAGCAGGACGCCGTCGACGTGGCCGGCGGTGAGGAAGTCGGTGGCGCGGCGTTGCTCATCGTCCGTGCCGGCCATGATGAGGACCAACGGGATGTCGTGCACGGCAAGGGCGTCCGCGGCACCGCGCATCAGCACCGCGAAGTTGGGGTCTTCAAAGAGACGGTCGTGCGTTTCGGTGAGCAGGAAGGCCACGGAGTTGGCCCGGTTGGTGGCCAGGTTCCGGGCGTGCGGGTTGACGCGGTAGCCCGTCTTTTTGATGGCAGCGTTGACCGCTGCCAGGGCGGAGGGGCTGACCCAGTGCCCACCGTTGAGGACCCGGGAGACCGTTCCGCGCGAGACGCCTGCTTCGATGGCCACGTCATCGATTTTTGGGCGCGGCCGGGAGGTGGGGTGAGTCATGGTTCACAGCCTATCGAGGACTAGGCCTTCACGGCGCCAGCGGCGAGGTCGACCCGCCAGTAGCGTTGCAGGAGGAGGAACATGATCACCAGCGGAATGATGGACAGCAGGGCGCCGGCCAGGACCAGGGTGTACAGGGCCGGGGCTGAGGCTCCCTGGTTAAGCAGGCCGTTCAGTCCCACGGTGATGGGGAACAGTTGGTCGTCGCCGAGCATGATGTAGGGAAGCATGAAGTTGTTCCAAATGGCCACGAACTGGAACAGGAAGATGGTCACCAGTCCCGGAAGCATCATGGGGGCGGCAATGCGGTTGAAGATGTACATCTCCTTGGCACCCTCGGTGCGGGCCGCCTCGATAACATCCCCCGGAACGGACGCCGCGGCGTAGATCCGGGCCAGGTAGATACCGTACGGGCTGATGATCTGGGGGAGCAGCACTGACCAATAGGTGTTGGTCAGGCCGGCCTGGGCGAGCATCAGGTACTGCGGGATGGCCAGGATGACGCCGGGGACCAGGACGCCCATAAGCAGGACCTTGAAGATGCCGGTCTTGCCGGGGAAGTCGAATTTGGCCAGGACGTAGCCGGAGAGGGCCGAGACCCAGGTGGAGACGATGGCGCCGACGCCGGCATAGAGGGCGGTGTTGAGCATCCAGCGCCAGAACAGGCCGTCGCGGTACTCGGTGAGCGCCACGATGTTGTCCCAGAGGTGTGTGCTGGGTGCCAGGGTGAAGGTGGAGAACAGCTCGGTGCCGTCCTTGCTCGCGGCGGCCACCACCCAGATGACCGGGAACAGGCAGTACAGCGCGCCCAGGATCAGGATCCCGGTGGAGAGGTAGCTGGGCTTTTCCCGGACGTACTCGGCACGGGTGGAAGGTGTGGGTGACTTCGTGTGGGAAGTCCGGCTGGGCGTGAGTGTGGTCACGGTCAGTTCTCCTGTCCGAAGGCCCGCTTCTGCACGATGCGCAGGAACAGGAAAGAAATGATGAAGGTGGCGGCAGCGATCACGATGCTCGTCGCGGCGGCGGAGAACACGTCGTTGCGGGTGAAGGCGTCGCGGTAGACCAGCATGAGCGGTGACCAGCTGGTGGACAGGCTGTTGGCCAAGGGACGCAGGGTGGTGGGTTCGGCGAAGACCTGGAGCGTTGCGATCATCGAGAACAGGGCCGTCATGACCAGGGACGGGGCGATGATGGGGATCTTGATTCGCAGTGCCGTCTGGATTTCGGAGCAGCCATCCAGTTTGGCGGCCTCATAGATTTCGCTCGGAACAGCCTTCAGGGACGTGTACATCACGATCATGTTGAATCCGACGCCGCCCCACAGCGCAATGTTGCAGATCGCGAAAGTCACCAGGTTGGGGTCCAGCAGGGAGGGGAGTGCGACGCCGAACTGCCGGGCCAGGAAATGGAAGGGGCTCACACCGGGAAGGTACAGGAAGCCCCAGAGGAGCGAGCTGATCACGGCGGGCACTGCATAGGGCAGGAAGATGGCTGTGCGGGAGAAGCTGCCGGCCCTGGTCCGCCGGGAATCCAGCAGCAGGGCGAACAGCAGCGCGAAGCCCAGCATGAGGGGGATGAGGATGAGCCCATAGAGCAGGACGCGCAGGACGCTGCCCAGGAATTCCGGGTCGGTCAGGGCGCTGATGTAGTTCTCGAAGCCGGCAAAGACCTGACTCTGGGATCCTTTGCCGAGCCCCAGGCCGCTGACCTTCTTCTTCTGGAAGCTCAGCACCAGCGTGTAGACGATCGGCGCGGCCATAAAGACAAGGAACAGGATGATGCCCGGGGCGAGCATCGCATAAGGGACGAGGACCCGGGTTTTGAAGTTCTTCGCCCGGCGGGGGGTTCCGGCTGCTATTTCTGCCGCCGGACCGGGCTTGGTCACGGTCATTGCCACGGGTGCACTCCTTGATGGTTTGGAGGGGAAAACTGTTTTTGAGAGCAGTGCTTTGGAGAAGCGGTGCTTCGAGGAGCATCGCGCCGGGAGGGCGGCCATGGTGCCCTCCCGGAGCGGGTTGCTGCCGCGGGATTACTTGACCGTGAAGCCGGTCTTCTTCAGGTCATCCACGGTGACCTGCTGCATGGATTTCACGGCGTCCACGAAAGCGCTCTTCTGCTTGGCCTGCGAAGCCTTGGCGAACTGGTCGTTGTAGGCGTTGTATGCCACGTTGACGTTGGGGCCGTAGGTGAAGGAGCCGACGTTCTGCGCGGCATTGCCCACCACGTCGTAGAAGTCTGGCTGGTTGGAGAAGAATGCGGGAGCCTTGGTCAGGGCCGACTTGGCTCCTGCGTTATCTGCCGGGTAAATTCCGGCTACCTCCACCAGGGCCTTGACGGCTTCCGGATCGGTGTTCAGCCACGTGGCGAACTTCGCAGCAGCGTCAACGTTCTTCGACTGCGAGGTCACGGCGGTGGAGGAACCGCCCCAGTTGCCGGTTGAGGGCCTGGATGCATCCCACTGAGGCATGGGAGCGACCTTCCACTTCCCTGCCGTGGCGCCGGCGTTGCCGGCGAGCACTCCGGGGCCCCAGGCCGCGCTGAGCCAGCCAACCTGCTTGCCGGTGTTGAGCGCAGTGTTCCATTCCGGGGTGTACATGGGCTTGTTGTCGATGGTGCCCTCTTCGACCAGGCCGCCCCAGTATCCGGCGACCTTCTGGGTGGGCTCCTGGTCGATCTTGACGTTCCAGGCGTCCCCGTCAACGCCCCACCAGGACGATCCGGCCTGCTGCGTCATGCCCGTGAACCAGCCGGCGTCGTTGGAGGAGAACGTCCCCAGGTAGGCCTCGGGATCGGCGGCGTGGACGGCCTTGGCAGCCTGTGCGTATTCGTCCCACGTGGTGGGGACGGACAAGCCCAGCTTCTCGAAGATGTCCGCACGGTAGTAGAAGACCATGGGCCCGGTGTCCTGCGGGACCGAGTAGAGAGCGTCGCCGCCGAGGGTCACGTCGTTCCAGACGCCGTCGGGGAAGTGGCTTTTGGTCTCATTTGCTGCGGTGCCGGACAGGTCCGCCAGGGCATCTGCCGCCACCAGGGTGGGGATCTTCTGGTATTCGGCCTGGATCAGGTCCGGCGCGCCGGATCCTGCCTTCACGGCGGTCAGCAGCTTGGTCACCGCGGGGTCCCCGCCGTCCTGCTTGTTAACCGTGACATGAACGTTGGGGTTCTTGGCGTTCCAGAGTTCCACGACCTTGTCCAAATTCGGGGCCCAGGCCCAGTAGGTCAGTTCCACCTTCTGGTTGGGGTCGCTTGCTGCTGATTCACTGGCGGTACTGGTACCTGATCCGCCGCCGCATCCTGCGGTGAGCATTGCGGCCGCTGCGAGCATGGCTACGGCGCCTGCACGAAATGACTTACGCATTTCGTCCTCCTTGTCGAAAAGCTGAATGGGTCTAACTGAACTATCACCGCTCATCCGAACCAAGGCCGCATGACTGTGAGCGGTTCCAGTAAGTCACAGCGCTGTGACCTATGTCAATAGAGAATTTCTCCTAGTCAGCCTGTGGATCCCTGTGATACTACTGGGAGCGCACACAGTTCTAAGGAGATCACGCGATGACAGACGTCCTACAGGCCCCCGCTCCCCAACGCGCACCGGCGCCCTGGGTCCAGCGGCCGGCCGGCCTTTGCTATGGCGGGGACTACAACCCCGAGCAATGGCCCCGTGAGGTATGGGTGGAGGACATCGCGCTGATGCAGGAGGCCGGGATCAACCTGGTCAGCATCGGCATCTTCTCCTGGGTGCTGCTGGAGCCCCGCGAAGGCGAATACGACTTCGAATGGCTGGACCACCTCATGGACCTGCTCGCGGATGCCGGGATCAGTGTCGATCTGGGCACCCCCACCGCCGCTCCGCCCGCCTGGTTCTGGAAAAAGTATCCGCAGGCCCTTCCCGTCACCCGTGAGGGAGTCACCCTGGGCAGCGGATCCCGCGGCATGGCCAGCCCCAGCTCGCCCGAATACCGCCGTGCGGCAACGAACATCACGGAACAGCTTGCCCGCCGGTATGCCTCGCATCCTGCCCTGGTGCTGTGGCACGTCCACAATGAGTACGGCGCCCCGGTCAGTGAGTCCTACGATGAGCACTCCGTGCTTGCCTTCCGCGAATGGCTGCGCGCCCGGTACGGCACCCTCGACGCCCTGAACCAGGCCTGGGGCACCCTGTTCTGGGGCCAGAAGTACGGTGAATGGGATGAGATCGATGCTCCCCGCGTCTCCGCCAGCGTCAGCAACCAGGCCCAGCGCCTGGACTTCCGACGCTTCACCTCCGACGCCCTGCTGCAGTGCTTCATCGCCGAACGGGACGTGATCCGCCAGTACACCCCGCATCTGCCGGTCACCACCAACTTCATGGCCACCAACTGCCTCGCCGCGGACTACTGGGCCTGGAGCAAGGAGGTGGACATCGTCGCCAACGACCACTACCTCGTGGCACAGCGCACCGATAACCACGTCCTGCTCGCCATGGACGCGGACCTCACCCGCTCACTTGCGGGTAACCGGCCCTGGATGCTGATGGAACACTCCACGGGTGCCGTGAACTGGCAGGGCCGCAACATCGCAAAACGGCCCGGCGAGCTGGCCCGCAACAGCATCTCCCACCTGGCCCGCGGAGCCGACGCCGTGATGTTCTTCCAGTTCCGCGCCTCACGGTTCGGTGCCGAAAAGTTCCACTCCGCCATGCTTCCGCACGCCGGTACCGGCACCCGGATTTGGCGCGAAGTGCTGGACCTCGGCGATGAACTGAAGAAGCTCTCCGCAGTCAAGGGCTCCACGGTGAGCTCCCGGATCGCGATCCTCTGGGATGTCGAATCGTTCTGGGCCCAGGACCTGGAATGGCGGCCCAGCGACGACCTGGACCACCGCGAGCGCATCGAAGCCTTCTACACCGTGCTCTGGAACGCAGGGATCAGCGTCGACTTCGCCCACCCTGAAGCTGACCTCACCGGTTACGATCTCGTCCTCGCCCCTGCCCTGTACCTTATCGGCGACCAAGCCGCGGCGAACCTGCGCAGCTACGTCAATGACGGCGGGAACCTGGTGGTTTCCTACTTCTCCGGCATCGTGGACTCCAACGACACCGTCCATGAAGGAGCCTCGCCCGGCGGACTCCGGGACGTCCTCGGCCTGGAGATCCACGAGTTCCTCCCGCTCCGCCAGGAGGAAACCATCACACTCAGCAGCGGAGCCGCCGGCACCGTCTGGGCCGAAGATATCCACGCCGGCACCGCCACAGTGCTCAGCCGTTACCTCGATGGCCCTGCCGCCTCCGGGCCGGCCATCACCCGCAACGCGTTCGGAAAAGGCACCGCCTGGTATGTCTCCACCAAGCTCGACGGCGACGACCTCGCCGGTGTCCTGCTCGACGCCGTCCGGACGGCGGGAATCGACCTTGGGACCCAGCCGCCGGCAGGGCTGGAAGTGGTGGCCCGCAGCACCGCGACGGATCGCTACACGTTCCTGATCAACCACACGGACGCTGACGCCGAGTACCCCGCCACCGGCCGGGACCTCCTCGCCGGCGGGCACATCAGCGGCACCGCCGTCATCCCGGCCGGAACCGTGTGCGTCGTCCATGCCCCCATCGAAACCAGCTAACCCTGTTTGCCAGCAACGCGGGGTCACTTTTAGGCCCCTGTGGACCCCAACACCGGCCGTTAGTGACCCCGCGTTGCCCTCCATGCCACCCCCACCGGAAAGTCGAGACGCGATATGAACAGCACCACCACTGAATACGTCGAAGTGCGCGTCGAAAGTGCCCGCCAGATCGAGGAACGCCTCAACGCAGCCGTTCAGGACCTGCAGCCGCTTGCCGCCCGTGCACGGAACGGCATCCTGGTAACCCGGCTCAATCCCGGCCACTTCAGCATTTCCCTGAGCGAGGAAGTCCCCTTCGGACTCACCCGCGAACGCAGCCGCTAGGAGGCAGCCAGCCATCGCCCAGCGCCCGGCCTGCTGGTCCTGGGAACCGGTAGACTGATCCGCGGACCGGGCCGGCGCAGACGCCCCCGGCTGCCGCCGAGGTGACATAGGCGGCGTTCCGCCCCGCCCGGGCCTTCCGGGCGGCAGAGCCTGTATCCCCAAAGGAACGCCATGTCATCGCCCTCCCTTACGCTGCCGCCGCAAACGCCGGCCACCGCCCGGAACCGCCGCCTGCTGGAAATCGCGGGAGCCCTGGCCATCGCCGGGACGTACATCTACTTGGTCCTGAACCAGCCAGCCGACATCACCGGCGGGCCGGGCAGCGCCGCAGCTTTGATCGCCCTCTCCGGTTTCCTGGTGGGCGCTGTCCTGCTGATCGTGGCTGTGCTCCCCACTTTGCCCGTTTCCACGCTGGTGCTGATTCCGGTTGCCCTGGTGCTGAACATCGTCCTGGGCCAGTTCGTGGGCAGTACCTTGGTGCCCTTCTACCTCGACGCCATCGGAACAGTCCTGATCGCGGTCCTCGCCGGACCGGCGGCCGGGGCGGCCACCGGTGCCCTCAGCAGCATCGTCTGGTCCTTCTTCAACCCCACCGTCCTGCCCTTCGCCGCGGGCGCCGCCCTGATCGGCTGCCTGGCAGGCCTCGCCGCGCGTTACGGCCTCTTCCGTCGCTTCTACCTGGTACCCGTAGCCGGCTTCCTGACCGGCATCATCGGCGGCGTGGTCTCCGCTCCCGTGGCGGCCTTCGTCTTCGGCGGCACGTCGGGCCTGGCCACCGGTGCCATCGTCAGTGCCTTCCGCTCCATGGGGGACAGCCTGCTGGCCGCCATCACCAAGCAGGCCCTGATCTCGGATCCGATGGACAAAGCCATTGTCTTCACCCTCGTCGCCCTGCTGGTTTATGCGCTGCCGCGCCGCACCAGGCTGCAGTTCCCGTTCGTCCGGCGGCACCGCGTGCTGGCCGGACAAGATGTGCTGCGGGGACAGGACGAGCGGCCGGAACCGGACATGCAGTCCGGCAAGGCCCCCGGCCAGGATTCCTGACCCACGCCGGATGCGCCTCCACCCCCTGACGTCGCTGGCTGCCGCCGGCAGCACCGCGGTGATCACGACGGCGGCCGCCAGCTGGCCGCTGTCCGTCGCCGTTGGTGCCGCTGCCGTCGGACTGTCGTTTGTGGCAGGAAAGGCCAACCGGATGCTGCCGGCGGCCGCCGCCGTCCTGGTTCCATTGGCGTTGTCCCTGCTGGTGCTGCATGGCCTGTTCTTTCCTGAGGGCATCACCGTCCTGGCCGGGTGGGGACCGGTGCGGGTGACGTCCGAAGGGCTGCAGTTCGCCGCAGAACGTGCCGCACAGCTATCCGCCGCCGTGCTGGCCCTGCTGCTGTTCTCGTTCACTGTCAGCGTGCCTGACCTGGTGGCGGCCCTGTCGTCGCGGGGAGTGAAGGGGCGGTTCGCGCTACGTCCTCGCCTCGACACTCACCCTGCTGCCCGCCATCGGCGCGCGGGTGCAGCGGATCCGCCGGGCGCAGGAATCCCGCGGCCTGCTGATCCGGCGGGGCTGGGCTCACCGGGTGATCGCCTTCCGCCTGCAGGCCGTCCCACTGGTCCTGTCCCTGGTGGAGGAGGCCGGGACACGCGCCCAGGCGCTGGAGGCCCGCGGGTTCAGTGACAGTGGTCCCCGCACCAGCTACCGCGAGGTTCCGGATCCGCCAGTCCAGCGGTGCGTCCGGATAGTCTTGCTGCTGGCCGCCGTCGCGGCAGTCGCTGCCAGGCTGGGTTTCACGACGGCGGGTGGGTAGCATGCGCGGCACGTTGACTCCGGCGCTCGCCGCCCGCATAGGACGCTTCACGTATCCCGGTGACGCGGCCCCGGCGCTGGGCGGCATCAACCTATCCCTGGCACCCGGAACACTGACAGCAGTCCTGGGCGGCTCGGGCAGCGGCAAATCAACCCTGGGACGGCTCCTGGCCGGCTGGCTGCGCCCCGGCAGCGGCGGAACTCTCGAGGGATTTCTGGACTTGGCCGGCGAACGGCTGGAGTTCCGGGAAACGCCCGGGGACCCGCAGATTGACCCGGCCGCGTGGTGCCGCCAGGTGGGCTTTGTCCCGCAGGACGCCGCTGCCGCGCTGTCTACCGTCCGCGCTACCGTGGCCGAGGAGCTGGCGTTTGGACTCGAAAACCGGGGGACGGGCCGGCCGGAGATGCTCGAAGCCGTCCGCCGCGTGGCCTCCCTCACCGGGCTGGACCGTCTCCTGGACCGTGATCCGGCCAGGATCTCAGGGGGTGAGCTCCGCCGCCTGGCTATCGGCTGTGCCATCATCACCGGCCCTGCCGTGCTGGTTCTCGACGAACCGTCCGCCTCCCTGGACACCGACGGCGCAGCGGCCCTGACCGCCCTGCTGCGGGGCCTCGTGGCAGGTGGCACTGCCGTGGTGGTGTTGAGCCAGGCGGTGGACGCCCTGCTGTCCGGCGCCGACCACTGGATCCTGCTGAACAACGGCGCGCCTGTTGCTGAGGGGACCCCGGCGAAACTGGCCGCCTCGCCAGCGCTCGCTGCCGCCGGCGTCATCGGGGCGGAAACCCAACGGGACCACCCGCCGTCGCAACGGCCAGCCCGGGCCCATCCCGCTGGCGTCGGGTCCGTGCCGGCGGGGGTTCCCTCGCTGGAGTTCCGCGATGTTAGCTTCGCCTATGACAGGCCCCGTGCGCGGAGCCGGTTCCGCCGGGCCGCTGCAGGCACCGGGAGGCCCGCCGTCCTGGACGGCGTCAGCATGTCAGTTCATCCTGGTGAGATCGTTGCCGTTATTGGGCCGAACGGCGCCGGAAAGTCCACACTGCTGCGCCACCTGAACGGCCTGCTCCGGCCGCTGGCCGGCAGCGTCCGGATCAACGGGCAAGACATTGCAGGGCTGCTCCCGGGCACGGTGGCCGCGGACGTCGGCCTACTCTTCCAGGACCCGCGTGACCAGCTGTTTGAGCGGACTGCGGAACGGGAAGTCGGGTTTGGGCTGGCGGGCGGACCGGCGGCCGCAGCCTCGGTTCGGCGTGCTTTGGCCGCCGTGGGTCTCGCGGAAGAAGCAGGGAAGCACCCGGCTGAACTGCCGGCCTCCCAGCAGCGGCTCCTCGCCCTGGCAACCGTCCTGGCCAGGCAGCCGCGCGTTATGGCCCTGGACGAGCCGACGGTCGCCCTCGACCGCAATGGACTGGCCAGGCTGGACACTGCGGTCCGGCACGCCGCGGCGGAGGGCGCCGCCGTCGTGCTGGTCACCCACGACCTGGACTATGCCCGGTCCATCGCGGACCGGATAGTGCGCCTGGATGCCGGCCGCCTGCGGGGGATGTAAGCGGACCGTCACCTTCGAGTTTTTGGTCAGATAACGCGGGTTAAGGCCGTTCAAGCGGCGTTATCTGACCAAAAACTTTCTGCAGGCGGGGCGTTAGGCGCGGACGGGGGACGCCGACGGGTCGTTGCTGGAGGCGACGCCCGGTGCGTGGAACCGCCGGCCGTTCACCCGCTCCGAGGCCCCAACGCGGTCCAGGTACGGCGTAATGCCACCCAGGAACATGGGCCAGCCCGCGCCGAGGATCATGCACAGGTCGATGTCTTCGGGGCCGGCCACCACGCCCTCGGCCAGCATCAGGCCGATTTCCTCGGCCAGGGCATCCTGCACGCGGTGCAGCACGTCGTCGCCGGTGGACGGGGACGTGCCGAAGGACATCAATGCGAGCGTGGAGGCGGGGATCTCCTGTGAGCCGTCCGCGGCGGGAGCCCAGAGCGACTTCACGCCGTTGTCGATCAGCTTCTTCAGGTTGGCAGACACCTCGAAGCGGTCTCCGAATGCGGCGTGCAGGGATTCCTGGACGTGCTGCGCCACCGGCAGGCCCACCATGGCGCCGAGGGTAAATGGGGTCATGGGCAGGCCCATGGGACGGAGGGCGCCATCGGCAATGTCGGCGGGAGTGCCTTCATCAAACGCCGCCGTCACTTCGCCCATGAGCCGCAGCAGGATCCTGTTGACCACAAACGCGGGCGCATCCTTGACCAGGACGGCCGTCTTTTTCAGCCCCTTGGCCAGCTCAAACGCGGTGGCCAGCACGGCATCTTCGGTCTTGGGAGCACGCACGATTTCAAGCAGCGGCATGACGGCCACCGGGTTGAAGAAGTGGAAGCCCACCAGGCGTTCCGGGTGCAGGAGGTCCTCGGCCATGGCCGTGACGGAAAGGGACGACGTGTTGGTGGCGAGGATGCAGTCCGGCGTGACGATGGCTTCCACCTCGGCGAAGACCTGTTTTTTGACGTTCAGCTCTTCGAAGACGGCTTCAATGACGAAGTCGGCGTCCGCGAAGGCCTCCTTGGAGACCGATCCAGTGACCAGGGCCTTGGTGCGGTTGGCTGCATCCGGGCTGATCCGCTTCTTGCCCAGGAGCTTGTCCACCTCGGCATGGACGTAGCCCACGCCCTTGTCCACGCGGTCCTGGTCGATGTCCGTCATGACCACGGGGACCTTGAGCTGGCGGGCGAACAGCAGGGCGAGCTGGCTGGCCATCAGCCCGGCCCCCACCACGCCTACTTTGGTGACCGGACGGGCGAGCTTCCGGTCGGGTGCGCCGGCCGGCCGCTTGGACCGTTTCTGGACCAGGTCCAGGAAAGCGTAGACCGTGGAACGGAATTCATCGCTCTGCATCAGCCCGGCCAGGGTCTCGCACTCAAGCGCGGCGGAATCCGCCTGGCTCATGGTGCGGTTGGCCTCGAGGATATCCAGGACCTTGGCCGGCGCCGGGGACGCGTTGGACGTCTTGGCCTCCACCACCGCACGCCCTGCCTTGACGGCCGCTGACCAGCGCGCGGCGACGGCGGGGTCGGAGGGGTCCACGGCGTTGGCCCGCCCGGGAGCCACCTCGCCGGTGATGACCTTTGCTGCCCAGAGGAGGGACTGCTCCAGGAAGTCGGCTGGTTCGAACAACGCATCGGCGATGCCGAGGCCGTAGGCCTGCGGCCCGGTGAGCGTACGGTTGTTGCTGAGCGGGTTCTCGATCATGACCTTGACCGCGTGCTCCGGACCGATGAGCCGCGGCAGGATGTAGACGCCGCCCCAGCCGGGGACCAGGCCGAGGAAGGCTTCAGGCAGCGCCAGCGCGCCGGCTCCCGTGGACACGGTGCGGTAGGTGGACTGCAGGGCGATCTCCAGGCCGCCGCCCAGGGCAACGCCGTTGATGAAGGCGAAACTGGGGACGCCAAGGTTGGCCAGGGTGGCGTAAACGTCGTGGCCGAGCTGGGCCATCCACAGGCCGTGTTCGCGTTTCTCCAGCGACTTGACCGCGGACAGGTCCGCGCCGGCCACGAGGAAGTATGGCTTGCCGGTCACGCCGACGCCGACGATCTCGCCGCGGGCAGCGCGCTCCTTCAGCCCCTCCAGGACGGTGCCCAGCTCAACCAGCGTGTTGGGCCCCAGCGTGGTGGGCTTGGAGTGGTCCAGGCCGTTGTCCAGGGTGATCAGCGCAAAGACCCCGGGGCTTGGCTGGCCCGGAGCCGCCGGCAGTTCAATGTCCTGGACGTAGGAATGCGTCACGGTTTCATCGGGAAAGAGTTCGGCGAGCTTGGTGAAATCTGCGGCGCTCATGCAGCGGCTCCTTCGGTGGTTGCTTCGGTGTCTGCTTCGTGCGGCGTCGTCAGCGGCGGCGCTGTACCCTGTGTATTCCGAGTGATGCGGGTTTTCCCAGATCACGGTGGCACCCATGCCCAGGCCTATGCACATGGTGGTGATGCCGTACCGGACGGACGGGTCTTCCTCGAACTGCCGGGCGAGCTGGTTCATCAGCCGGACGCCGGAGGACGCGAGGGGGTGGCCCACCGCGATGGCGCCGCCGTACCGGTTCACCCGGGGGTCGTCGTCGGAAATTCCAAAGTGGTCCAGGAAGCTCAATACCTGAACGGCAAAGGCTTCGTTGATTTCGAAAAGCCCGATGTCCCCAATGGTGAGTCCGGCGTTCTTGAGGGCTTTTTCGGTGGCGGGAACGGGGCCGATGCCCATGACCTCAGGCTCGACGCCCGCATACGCGTAGCTGACCAGGCGCATCTTGACGGGCAGGCCCAGTTCCGCTGCGGCCTCGGAGGATGCCAGGACCGCGGCGGTGGCGCCGTCGTTCAGGCCGGCGGCATTGCCTGCCGTCACGCGGCCGTGGGCGCGGAAGGGCGTGCGGAGGGCGGCGAGATCCTCCAGCGGTGGTGCCAGGGCGGGGCGGCTCGTCAACGCTGTTCAGCGTCCAGCCCTGCCCCGGCTTCAGGGTGGCCACGGGGACGAGGTCAGGCTGGATCTGGCCGCGGGCGTAGGCGGCAGCCAGCTTGTCCTGGGAGGCAACAGCGTAGGCGTCGGTGCGTTCCTTGGTGATGGCGGGGAAGCGGTCATGCAGGTTTTCGGCCGTGTTGCCCATGTTCAGCGCGGCCGGGTCGACCAGGCGCTCGGACATAAAGCGCGGGTTCGGATCGGCGCCGGAGCCCATCGGGTGGTTGCCCATGTGCTCCACGCCGCCGGCAATCACGACGTCGTACGCGCCGAAGCCGATGCCGCTCGCCGTGGTGGTGACTGCGGTCATGGCGCCGGCACACATCCGGTCGATGGCGAAGCCGGGAACGGTGCGGGGGAGCCCGGCCAGGAGGGCTGCCGTGCGGCCGAGGGTGAGGCCCTGGTCGCCGGTCTGGGTGGTGGCGGCCACCGCCACTTCGTCGATCCGGGCCGCCGGCAGGGTGGGGTTCCGGCGCAGCAGCTCGCGGATGCATTTCACCATCAGGTCATCGGCGCGTGTTCCGGCGTAGATGCCTTTCTCGCCGGCACGGCCAAAGGGTGTGCGGACGCCGTCGACAAAAACGACGTCGCGGACAGTGCGCGGTGTTGCGCTGCTGTGTTCTCCGCTGTGGCGGGCTTGGCTCACGTTTACTCCTCATCGAGACGTTGGCGCCGGCCGGAGGGCGCGAAGAGTTCCTGTCCAAGATAATGCGTCAAACCAGGCCCCTAAGGGCGATTATCTGGACAAACTCCGGCAGCACTCGTCCGGACGGCAGTGCACACTATGTTACTCGTCAGTAACATAGTGTGCAAGGGTCCGAGGAGGGGGCATTACTCGGTGGACGCGGCGGCCTTGGTTTCCTTCGGCGGGAGCGGCTGTGGATTGAGGAACGCGTGCGTAATGAGGGGCGCAACCAGGCCGATCTGCCACTCCCGGGCGCCGAGGGCGCGCAGTTCCGTGGCCACGGCTTCTTCGGTGAGCTCGGCGGGCGGACGCCACGCCACCCGCCGCAGGTAGTCCGGCGTCAACAGGTTCTCCATCGGCAGGTTCAGCTCCTCGGCCTTCTCCTGCAGCAGCGGCCGCGCCGTGGAAAGACGCTCGGCCGCCTCGGGATCCCGGTCGGCCCAAACACGCGGCGGGGGAGGTGCATTGGTGGGCAGGTGCAGGGGCGGAAGTTCCTCGAGTTCCCTCGCAGCCGCGATGCACCGGAGCCACCGGGGCGCCTCGCGCTGCGCCGCCCGGCCGTGGAAACCCTTGGTGCCCAGAAGCTGGGGCACGGTGGAGGGCATGGCCTTGGCGGCCGACACCAGGGCGGAATCAGGAATCAGCCGGCCCGGCGCAACGTCACGCTTCTGCGCCAGCGAATCGCGCTCCAGCCACATTTCCCGGACTGCCGCCAGTTGGCGCCGGTCACGGATCTGGTGCAGGCCGGAGGTCTTGCGCCACGGATCAATCCTTGGCGGTGCAACCCCAGCGGCAAGGATCGCGGCAAACTCCTGCTCCGCGTACTCCAGCTTGCCGTCCGCCTGAAGCAGTTCGATGAGTTCTTCGCGCAGCTCAGTGAGGACTTCCACGTCCAGGGCGGCATAGCGCAGCCATGGCTCAGGGAGTGGCCGGGTGGACCAGTCGGCGGCCGAATGTTCCTTGGCCAGGCCAAAACCCAGCAGCTGTTCGATGACTGCGGCCAGCCCGACGCGCGGCAGGCCAGCCAGGCGCGCGGCAAGCTCCGTGTCGAAAAGCCTGTCCGGCCACATGCCAAGCTCAAGCAGGCACGGAAGGTCCTGGCTGGCCGCATGCAGGATCCACTCCACACCCTTGAGCGCATCATTGATGATGGCCAGGTTATCGAACGGTTCAGGGTCGATCAGCCAGGTGCCGGAGCCTTCGCGGCGGATCTGGACCAGGAACGCACGCTGGCCGTACCGGAACCCGGAGGCGCGCTCGGCATCAACCCCCGCCGGTCCGGTTCCGGCGGCGATGGCCGCCGCGCACCGCTCGAGCCCGGCTTGCGTTTCGATGACCAGCGGCACGCCGTCGCGCGGTGCATCAAGGTCAATGACTACGGGGACCTGGCTGTCGAATCCTTCCACCGAGATATGGGAAGTGGTTTCAGCAGCCGGAGCGCCGGCCGTGGTGTTATCCGGAATGTGAGGGGTCATGATGCCTTCAGTTTACCGACAAGGTGCAGTCCTAGTTCCGGCGGCGGCGCGGAAGCGCGGAGACGCCGTCGGGCAAAGGCGGCAGGCCGGCGAACGTGCACACCATATCGGACCACGCCTCCAGGTGGGCCGTGACGTCCGATGAGGCCGGCGTCCACGAGGCGCGCAGTTCGATGTCGATCGATCCGGGCCGTTCAGAAAGAGTCCCAAAACTCTCCGACAGGACACGCGTGGCAGTCCCGCCGGCCGCCCGGTAAGGGGCCCTGTGGTTTTCGAGGGCTTCAACCAGCCAGGTCCAGGCCACGGTGCCCAGCATCTCGTCATTGCCCATCTCGGGCTCAAGCTGGGCCCGGATGTACGTGACGATGCGGAACTCGCCGTCCCACACCGCCGAGCCCTCGGGATCGTGCAGCAGGATGAAGCGGCCCGTGGCCAACTCGGTGTCGTCGTCGTCCTCGGTGCCGGATGCGGCCGCCAATGCCATCGCCGCGGGGCCGTGGACGGGGGTGGTGCCGGTGCCGGGACCGGGCGCCATGACCTCGGCTCCGAGCGCCACGGCAAACGGTGCCAGCCGTGCGGGCGCCGGAATCTCCGCCAGGCGCAGTTCACTGCGGCATTGGGCCTTCCTGAGGGTTCCCAAAGCGTGGAGAAAATCCGGGGGAACCTGGGCGAGTGCGTTCACCCTCGCAGATTACGCAACAGCAGCGGGCAGGCTGTGCAGGCTCGCCGTCGGCCGGTCATCGCTACCTGGCCGCCTTGCCTTCATGGTGGGCCGCAAGTTCCCGGCGGATGGCGGCCACAAACGCGTCGATGTCCTCTTCGCTGGTGTCAAAGGAGCACATCCAGCGGACCTCGCGCGCGGCTTCGTCCCAGTCATAAAACCGGAAGGACTCCCGCAGGCGGTCTGCCACCCCGGCCGGAAGGACGGCGAACACACCGTTGGATTCCGTCTTCTGGGTGGGTTCCACGCCGTCGATGGTCTCCACCGCGGCCCGGAGGCGGGCAGCCATGGCATTGGCGTGCGCCGCCGAACGCAGCCACAGGTCGCCTTCAAGCAGCGCAATGAACTGGGCCGAGAGGAAGCGCATTTTCGAGGCGAGCTGCATGTTCATCTTGCGCAGGAACACCAGGCCCTGGGCAGCTTCAGGGTTCAGGGCCACCACCACTTCGCCGTAAAGCAGCCCGTTCTTGGTGCCGCCGAAGGAGAGGATGTCCACGCCGGCGTCGCGCGTGAAGGCCCGCAGCGGCACGCCCAGATGGGCAGCCGCGTTGGCCAGCCGGGCCCCGTCCATGTGGAGTTTCATGCCCTTGGAGTGGGCGTGCTCGGCGATGGCGCGGACTTCGTCCGGGGTGTAGCACGTGCCCAGCTCGGTGGTCTGGGTGATGGAGACAGCCAGCGGCTGGGCACGGTGCTCATCGCCGAAGCCCCAGGCTTCGCGGTCGATCAGCTCCGGGGTCAGCTTGCCGTCGGGGGTGGGGACGTGCAGGAGCTTGATCCCGCCGATGCGTTCCGGGGCGCCGTTCTCGTCCATGTTGATGTGGGCCGTCGATGCGCACACCACGGCGCCCCAGCGGGGGAGCAGCGATTGGAGCGACAGGACGTTGGCGCCCGTGCCGTTGAAGACCGGGAAGCACTCGATGCCGGCGCCGAAGTGCTCCTCCATTAGCTCCTGCAGGCGGGCCGTGTAGTCGTCCTCGCCGTAGGAGACCTGGTGGCCTTCGTTGGCTGCCGCCAGGGCGGCCAGGACTTCGGGGTGGACGCCCGAGTAATTGTCCGAAGCGAAGCCGCGGATTTCGGATGCGTCGTGCAGCCGGGCGGTGCGGCTGTCGGGCCGGGGGGCGGCGTGTGCCGTGGTTGTCATTGCTTTGCTCACGTTCTCAGTCTAGGGAGGTCAGATCCAGGGCGGCGGGGTCCGGGAAGGCCGGATCGGGCGCCAGCCGCAGGCGCCGGCCGTTCAGCTCCGCTGCGGGGCGGTGGAAGAGGCCGACGACGGCGTCCGCCAGGTCCTCGACGTCCGTGGCGCCGGGGAAGGTCCGTTCCGGGTGCGCCTGCCGCAGTTCTGCATCCACCAGCGCCTTGACCACCAGGACGACGGCGGCGCTGCGAAGTTCCCTGCCCTCGCCGGCGGCGGAGCGGGCCAGGCCCTCCGCCATCGCCATGGTCCACGTCTCCGCGGCGGCCTTGGCCGCGACGTAACTGGCCGTGGCCGCCGTCGGACTCTCCACGGCAGTGGAAGAAACGATGGCAAACCTGCCGGCGCTGGAGGCAGACACGTCATCAAAGAAGACCCGGGACACATTTCGCACCGTGGTGACGGCGCCGCGCTGGAGGAATTCCCAGTCGGCGTCGCTCTGGTCAACGATGCCCTGCGCACCACGCCAGCCGCCCACGAGGTGGATGACTGCATCCATCTGCCCGGCGGTGTCCGCCAGCGTGTCCCGGAGGGCGCGGACGCCGGACAGGTCCGCGAGGTCGCACACCAGGGGAGTGACGCCGTCGCCCGCTTTTGTTGCCGCGGCATTGATCCGTGCCTGGTCCGAGCCCACGGTGAACACCCGGAACCCCGCAGTCTGCAATGCCCGTGCCGCCGCGATCCCGGAGGGTCCGCTGCCGCCGGTGACCAGCACGTTCAGGGGATTGTTGCCGCTCATACGGTGGAGGTTCCGGTGATGCCGGCGGTGGATTCGATGACCGGGCGCATTTTCTTCTCCAACGCCTCGTAGAACATGGACAGCGGGAATTCGTCCTCCAGCACCTGGTCCGTCAGGCCGCGCGGCGGTCCGGACACGGGGAGGGCGTCCGGGCCCTTTGCCCAGACCGAGGCAGGACTGGGTGTGACCGTGGCTGAAATCAGGTCGTAGGCGGCAAGCCAGTGCGCCGTTTTGGGCCGGTCGATGGAGCGCCAGTACAGTTCGTCGATGGCGGACCCGAGGGCGATGACGGCGTCCGGCACCTGGTCCCAGTCGATGCGGAGCCGGGTGTCGGTCCAGTGCAGGACGTGGTGCTGGTGCAGCCAGGCGAAGAGCAGTTGGCCGCCGAGGCCATCGTAGTTGCGCACGCGGTTGCCCGTGATCGCAAAGCGGAAGATCCGGTCGAAGATGATGGCGTACTGCACCAGCTTCGCGTGCCGGCGGGCTTCCGGCCTGGCGTCATCGTCCTTTTCAATCCGTACGGATTCGCGGAAGGCGGTGAGGTCGCAGCGGAGTTCCTCCAGTGAATACAGGAAGTAGGGCATCCGCTGCTTGATCATGAACGGGTCAAAGGGCAGGTCCCCGCGCATGTGCGTCCGGTCATGGATCAGGTCCCACATAACAAACGTGGCCTCGGCCAGTTCCTGGTCAGCCAGGAGTTCCGCGGCGCCGTCGGGAAGGTCCAGTGCGGTGATGTCCGCGGCCGCCCGCAGGACCCGGCGGAACCGGGCAGCTTCGCGGTCAGCAAAAATTGCGCCCCAGGTAAAGGAAGGCGTTTCCCGTACAGCCACGGTTTCCGGGAACAGCACTGCCGAGTTCGTGTTGTAGCCGCGGGTGAAGTCCAGGAACCGGATGGGGACAAAGAGCTTGTTGGAGTAATCGCCGGCCTCCAGTTCGGCCACGAAGTCCGGCCAGATGACCTCAACCAGGACGGCTTCCACCAGCCGGCTGCTGCTTCCGTTCTGCGTGTACATGGGGAAGATGACAACGTGGGCCAGCCCGTCCTGCCGCTGCAGCTGCGGCTGGAAGGCCAGCAGCGAAGCAAGGAAGTCCGGCACGCCGAAGCCAGCCTTTGCCCAGGCCTCAAAGTCGGCGACGACGGCGTCAAGGTAGGCGGCGTCGTGCGGGAAGAGCGGCGCCAGTTCGCCGATGGACTCGGTGATGGCGGCGACCTCGAGCGCAGCGGCAGCGTGGTTGCCCGTCTCAGGCACCGAACCGTCCTGGATCTGCAGCGCCTGCAGCGATTCCGCAGCGGACTTGAGCCGGAGCCAGGCAGGAACTTCGGCGGTGACGGTTATGGGGGCGCCGGTCATGGTGACGGTCATGTGCGACTGCCTTTCTCGTTGCTTGGGCATCTACGGCGAGCGTAGCAAGCAACCAGAGTCCCTAACTCAAATTATGCCCGAGCGTAAGAGATTCGTATGCTCAAGGTTCTTGTCAGCGCCGCCAGAGAAAGGCAAGGGCCCGGCTGGCGGAATCAGGATTCAGTGGCAACGTCCCCGTCACCGCTGCGGGGGACCAGCTTCAGGGACACCGAGTTGATGCAGTAGCGCTGGTCCGTGGGCGTCCCGTAGCCCTCTCCCTTAAACACGTGGCCCAGGTGGGAGTCACAGTTCGCGCACCGTACCTCCACCCGCTCCATACCAAGGGTTCGGTCATGGATGTAGCGCACGGTCCCGTCCGCCAGCGGCGCCCAAAAAGACGGCCAGCCGCAGTGGGAGTCGAACTTTTCGTTGCTCCTGAACAGCTCCGAGCCGCAGGCGCGGCATTGGTAAACGCCCTCCGTATGCGTGTCCACGTATTCGCCGGTGAAGGGACGCTCGGTACCCGCTTGGCGCAGTACGTGGTATTCCTCCGGCGTCAGTTCCCGGCGCCACTCGTCATCCGATTTCCGGACAGCGGGTTCCGGCACGTCGGTGCCGGCGTCCAGGGACGACGCTGGGATGGAATCGGTGGCCTTGTTCCCGAAAACGCTCTTTCCAAAGATGCTCATAGTGTCCTCAACGCTCAGGAGTCGCCGATAAATCCCGAGCCCGCATACAAGTGCAGCACGGGAAGGCCCAGCTGGTCCTGGGCCTTGTTGGCCCAGTCTGTGTGGAACGTGTCCGCCACCGCGTGGGGGCGCGTGATCACGACGGCCTGGGCTGCCCCGAGCTCCTTGACCTTTGCCACCAGTCCATTGACGGCGCCGCCATCCACCACTTCGCCCGTGACTCCGCTGCCCAGCCCTTCCAAGGCTGCCAGCGAGACGGCGAGCGTCTCGGCGGCCTCGGCCCGTTCGACACTCGGGTCCGGGGCATGCGCGGTCAGCTCGCGGAATGCCTTGGCAACATCCAGCAAGGAGAGATTCTCGAGGAAATCCACCAGCAGATGCCGCTCGGTGTTCCCGGGAACCAGCAGGACAAGGGGTGCGTCTGACCCGTCCACCAGCCGTTGAATGTTGACGCGGTCATCCGCACCCAGGGGTTCTTCAGTCAGAATGACGATTGGATCGCTCATGGCATCAGCCTAGTCGTGCGCACGGGTGCCTGCACTTATTTGGGGTGGGCAGCCGGAGAAGAGTCCTGCCCGTATCCCCGTGGCGGCCCCGCTGCGGCCCCCTTGGCTCCACCCGTGGCGCTCACGGGGTGGGCCGCCACGGGCTGCTGGAATAGGGCCAACCCACCCGCGGCGGTAAGAATGGTTCCATGGCACCTTCCACGCGCACTGCAACGTTGACGGCGATCCCTCCGGTCCAGGCTGACGGCGGGATGTCGCTCCGCGCCAAGTGGACCCTCGGCGGCGTCATCGGCGGCGGGGCCCTCGCGGGCCTGCTTGCGACGGGTTCTTCCGCCCTCGCCCTGTACTTTGCCCGGCGGGTCATCACTCCGGTCCGGCAGCGGACGGCGGACCAGGAAGTCCTGGCCGTCCTCCGTGACGGCGACGGCATGCGGGTCATTCTGGCCGCCACGCCCGAGACCACGGTTGAGGGCGTCTATGGCTTCTTCTTTGACGGCGGCAAGGGGCACGCCAGGATCGGCCGGATCATGTCCTACGCGCCGGCAGACGGCACCGTCCTGCGTGAGGTGGAGGCTGTCTATGCCGGTGATTTCGACACCGCCCGGCGCGGGTGGTGGAGCGGGGCTCTTTATCCGGATCCGGCTGCCGCCGGGATCGCGGCGGAGGACGTCCTGATAGAGGTGGACGGCGGCCAGGCCCCGGCGTGGCTGGTGCGGGCGGAAGGTGCCGCGAGGACCTGGGCCATCATGGTGCACGGACGCGGGGCGACCCGCCAGGAAGCATTGCGCGCCGTTGCCCCCGCCCGGGAACTGGGGCTGACCAGCCTCCTGATTTCTTACCGTAACGACGGCCTGGCCCCGTCGGCCTACGACGGCCGGTACGGCCTGGGATCCACGGAGTGGCACGACGTGGAAGCCGCCATCGACTATGCGCTGGCCAATGGTGCCGAGGAGATCGTGCTCTTTGGCTGGTCCATGGGCGGCGCCATTTGCCTGCAGACGGCCGATCTGTCGCGCCACCGCCACCTGATCCGGGCCATGGTCCTGGACGCGCCGGTGATCAACTGGGTCAATGTGCTGGCCCACCATGCGCAGCTGAACAGGATTCCGTCCCTGGTGGGCCGCTACGGGCAGCTGATGCTGGGCCACCCCTTGGGCCGCAGGCTCACGGGACTGTCGGCACCTGTGGACCTCAAGGCCATGGACTGGGTGGCGCGCGCCGTGGAAGTCCGCACTCCGACACTGATCATCCACAGCGTGGACGACGAGTACGTTCCCTACGAGCCCTCGGCGATCCTGGCCGAACGGAATCCGGACATGGTCACCTTCGAAACCTTCAACCGTGCGAGGCACACCAAGGAATGGAACGTCGATCCGGAGCGCTGGGAAAACCTGATCACAGCCTGGCTCCGGCCACAGCTGGCCCCGCGTACCAACCCGGGCCAGCGCCGTCCGGAGGAAGGCTAGGGTCGTGTGAGTGCCGATGTTGGCCGTGACCGCGGACGTCAGCCGGATGAGATCGGCGGGAGCCAATTCGATGTCCAGGCCCCGCTTGCCCCCGGAAACCAGCATGGTCCCGAGGCTGAGGGCACTGCCGTCAACCACGGTGGGTGAAACCTGGCGCTGGCCCAGCGGCGAAATGCCGCCGAGGACATAACCCGTGCGGCGTTCGGCCGCTGCAGCGTCCGCCATGGCAGCCTTCTTGGCTCCCAGTGCGGCGGCGAAGGCCTTGAGGTCCAGGTTGCCGCTGACCGGCACCACTCCCACTGCCAGCCGGCCTTCCACCTCCACCATCAGGGTCTTGAAAACCCTTTCCGGCGCGATCCCCAGCGCCTCGGCAGCTTCCGTGCCGTAGCTGGCCGCGGACGGATCGTGGACGTACGGATGCAACACAAAGGGAACGCCGGCCGCAGCCAATGCTGCTGTTGCCGGCGTTCCCTGCGACGAGCTTTTGCGTCCCATAAGGGTTAGTTCCGTTAAGGCGCTGAGGCCTGGAGCCGGACGTTGGCGGCGACCTTGCGCTTGATCCGGCCCAGCATGGCCGTCATGCCCCGCATCCGCAGCGGCGTGATGGCCCGGGTCAGGCCCAGCAGTTCCGGCATGTCATCCGGAACGGAAAGGATTTCCGCCGCGCTGAGCCCATCGAGGCCCTCGTGCAGCACCCCGGCGAAACCCCGCGTGGTGGGGGCCTCAGGCGGCGCCTTGAAGTAGAGCCGCACGCTGTCCGGATTGCCGGCGTCGTGCTTTTCCGTCTCAATGGTCAGGAACAGCGGTGACTGGCACTCGACAACCTGCTCCAGGAGTTCCGGGTGGTCCTTCAACCGGTCCGGAAGCTCAGGGAGCCCCTGGGAGAACTCCAGCAGCAGTTGCAGCCGCTCGGGTTCGGTCAGGGCCTGGAAGTCATCAACGATTTCCGCCAGCGCGGCGGGAAGGGCTTGGGTATTCATCAGGTCCAGTTTACGCCGGGACCGTGCCGCGCTCGGTTCCCTTGGCGATCGGCACGCGGACGGCGTTGCCCCACTCGGTCCAGGAGCCGTCGTAGTTGCGGACGGTCTCGAAGCCCAGGAGGTACTTCAGGGCGAACCAGGTGTGGCTGGAACGCTCGCCGATGCGGCAGTACGCCACGACGTCGTCGCCTTCCTTGAGGCCGGCCTCGCCCAGGTACAGTGCCTCGAGTTCGCCCCGGTTGCGGTACGTGCCATCGCCGGCGGCAGCACGTGCCCAGGGGATCGACGCGGCCGTCGGGATGTGGCCGCCGCGCAGCGCGCCTTCCTCAGGGTAGGCAGGCATGTGCGTGCGCTGGCCGGTGTACTCTTCAGGAGACCGGACATCGATCAGCGGCTTGCCGAAGTGCGCCAGCACGTCTTCCTTGAACGCACGGATGGGGGCATCGTTGCGCTCGATGACGGGGTAGTCGCCGGCCGCGGGCTGCGGCACATCTGTGGTCAGCTTGTGGCCTTCGGCGATCCACTTGTCCCGGCCGCCGTCGAGCAGCCGGACGTCCTCGTGGCCGAAGAGGGTGAAGACCCAGAGGGCGTAGGCGGCCCACCAGTTGGACTTGTCACCGTAGATCACCACGGTGCTGTCGCGGGAGATGCCCTTCGAAGCGGCAAGGGCCGCGAAGGCTTCGCCGTTGACGTAGTCACGGGTCACTTCGTCGTTGAGGTCGGTGTGCCAGTCAATCTTGACCGCTCCCGGGATGTGGCCTGTCTCGTAGAGGAGGACATCTTCATCGGATTCGACCACTACAAGCTTGCCGTCAGCAACCGCGCCTGACTCCAGGGCGGTGGCGAGCCATTCGGTGGACACGAGGCGCTCGGGATTGGCGTAGGCGGCGAACTTCTCGTTCTGTTCAACGGGGTAGGGCATGGTGATGACCTTTCACTTCAGACGTACGGCGGACCTGTTGCGGGAGGTGGAATCCTGCTTCCACCCTAGCCATGGCCGGGCACCGTGTCCGCCCTGCCGTTAACGGGGGAAATATGGCCTTCGTCACGCCGGAGTCATAGACGGCTGCCTGGCGGGGGAGGCCCGGGCCATTGCCGGTATTCTTTCTGGGGACAACCCACCAGCAGAACGGACCACCTTGGTACAGATCGAACAGCTTGCCGCCCGCACTCCGGCGGTATCGGTGGATGAGCTCCTCAAGGGTTTCTATCCTTCACCGAGGTTTGGCCAGGTTTCGTTTGCCAGTTACCGGCCTGACCCCAACCAGCCCTCGCAGGCTGCGGCGGTCAATGCGCTGGAAGGATTCGCCGGCGGTGTCGGTGCAGGTGACGGCGGGGGTCTGTTCAAGAAGCTTTTCGCCAAGAAGGTCGAAACAAGGGCCGGCATCTACCTGGACGGCGGCTTCGGCGTGGGCAAGACCCACCTTCTCGCTTCGCTGTGGCACGCCGCCCCGGGCCCCAAGGCCTTCGGCACGTTCGTGGAATACACCAACCTGGTGGGGGCCCTGTCCTTCCGGAAGACGGTTGAGGCGCTGAGCCACTACAAGCTGGTCTGCATCGACGAATTCGAGCTCGATGATCCGGGCGACACTGTGCTGATGTCCCGGCTGATGCGGGAACTGGCCGACGCCGGCGTGAAGCTCGCCGCGACGTCCAACACCCTGCCGGGTTCGCTGGGTGACGGCCGCTTTGCCGCCGTCGACTTCGCCCGTGAGATCCAGGTCCTCGCGGACCAGTTCGACGTCATCCGCATCGACGGCGAGGACTTCCGCCACCGCGGCCTGCCGGCTGCCCCGGCCCCGCTGAAGAACAGCCAGCTCTCGGCCCAGATGAAGGCGGAGTTCGACGGCAAGACTGTTGCCCAGGATGAATTCAGCTCGCTGATCGGACACCTCGCCGGTGTGCACCCGAGCCGCTACCGCCAGCTCATCGACGGCATCGACGGTGTGGTGTGGCGCAACGTGGAGACCATCACGGAGCAGGCCGTTGCCCTGCGCTTTGTGGTGTTGGCGGACCGCCTTTATGACAAGGATGTGCCCATCCTGGCCAGCGGCGTTCCCTTCGACAAGCTGTTTACCGACGAGATGATGCACGGCGGCTACACCAAGAAGTACTACCGCGCGGTGTCGCGCCTGACAGCACTGGCGCGCGAGGGCCAGAACCACGAGCCGTCCTAGGCTCCTTGCTGCCGGTCATTGTTGCTGCCAGGACGCACCCACCAACAGTTCCATCAGTGGCTCAAAGTCGTACGCGGCCGTGCTGTTGCTCATGATGACGACGCCCATGCCGTGGGCGGGGTAGAGGCGCATGACGTTCCAGAAGCCCACTCCGGTCCCGAAATGCTCCACCCAGGGCCTGGTGGAGTCGGGGGACCGGCGGAACCAGCCGAGTCCGTGCGTGAACGGTTTTCCTGCATGCTCAATAACCCGCATCGAGCGCGCGGATTCCGGGGTGAGGACACGGGTGCCATCCAGTTCGCCATCGCGAAGGTGCATACGCAGGAACCTCGCCGCATCCAGCACGTCGCCTACGAGTCCGCCGTAGGCAGGTCCGTCGACGTGGAAGGCGTTCAGCGATAGATAGGCTCGGTAGCGGTCCCCGGCGATTCCCGGCGGCAGGAGCCGACGCAGTAGCGGGTGGGCGATTCCCGGTGCCTTCAGATACCCCGCTGCCGTGCCTTTTCCCGCTGGCTGGCGGAACCCGGTGCTGTTCATACCGAGGGGTTGCAGGACGGATTTCCGGACGTAGTCCTCGTACGGCATGCCAGCGGCAGCCGAGATGACTTGCCCGGCGGCGAGGTAACCGACGTTGGAGTATCGGGCCAGCTGACCCACCGGGTAACGGTATGCCCGACGCCGTGCCATGAGTCTGCGGAGCAGCGCTTCGGGGTCCGGCGGAGCCGCTTCGGCCGCGTGCGCCCACCTGATGGGCAAGGGATTGCCGAGCCCGGAAGTGTGGGTCAGCAGCTGACGGACGGTCGGCTGCACCTTTCCTGGCGCGCTCAGGTAGTGGACGTATCCGCCCACCGGCGCGTCCAGGTCGAGGCGGCCCTCGTCGGCAAGGCGTATTGCTGCCGTGGCCGTCACCAGCTTGGTCATGGAGAACCACAGATACAGCGTCGATGCGGTCGCCGGGCGTCGTGCTGCCAGGTCCGCCTGTCCGTAGCCTCCGGCGAAGACCATGCGGTCCCGGTTCACGACGGCGACAGATACGCCGGGGACACCGGCTTTCAACATCATGGTCCTGACCGTTTTCGTCAGGGCAGGTGGCGGGGTGCCCGTGGAGATCCGTTCAAAGGGGAATCGGGCTGAATCCGAATCTTTCACCAGTGCTCCTTGGAAGACACACCCCTGACGACATGGCACAACAGGATCCTTCGCTTAAACGCCAAAGGTGCGGGTGCCGCCTCCCGGCGGGACCCGCACCCCCTTGACGTGCTAGGGCAATGCCCTGGCCGAATCCTTGTTACGGAGCCCTATCAACCGGCGGAACCGGAGGAACCGGGTTGACTGGCGGTACCTGCTCGTTGGCAGGGGTCTCGCCTGGTGTTCCGTCATTCTTATCAACGAGTTTGGAAGCGCCATCCTGGATCTTGTCGACATGCCCGGCGTACTTGCCGCCGGTCTTGGAGTCGACGAAATCGCCGGCCTTGGTGATGCCGTCCTTGATGGCCTGCTCGTTGCCTTGGATCAGACCCTGAGCCTTGCCCTTAAGATCGTCAATCAGTCCCACGGGCACCTCCCTTCAATCGCGGAGCCAGGTCGCTCCTCCGCAATCGATCCTAGCCCTGTCTAATGGGTGTGCCAAGGAAATCGGGCGTCCGGGACGTTCGCTGGCAGCGGATCAGGCCGACGCTCAAGAGACGTGAAGAATCGAGCCAATGCCGGAGATGAAAGGGCAACAAAAAAGCAGCTCACGGGGAGCTGCTGCTGTGGGCGATACTGGGATCGAACCAGTGACCTCTTCCGTGTCAGGGAAGCGCGCTACCGCTGCGCCAATCGCCCGGAACCGGAAGGCCGGTCATTTCGGATCTAATACTGGGGTAGAGAGCGGACGACGAGATTCGAACTCGCGACATCCACCTTGGCAAGGTGGTGCTCTACCAGCTGAGCTACGTCCGCGTATGAAGTACGTTCCGGCAGAAGCCAAAAGTACTGCATGAAGCAAGTTGCCTTGCTTGGTGGGCGATACTGGGATCGAACCAGTGACCTCTTCCGTGTCAGGGAAGCGCGCTACCGCTGCGCCAATCGCCCATTGCCATCCGGGATGAACCGGAAACCATGGTTTTCACCGAGGTGGGTACGGGATTCGAACCCGTGTATACGGCTTTGCAGGCCGCTGCCTCGCCTCTCGGCCAACCCACCGTGTAAGCGCCGGATCCGAAGATCCTTTGCCGTGACAGTGTCCTGCGAGCGGACGACGAGATTCGAACTCGCGACATCCACCTTGGCAAGGTGGTGCTCTACCAGCTGAGCTACGTCCGCATGTTGACCGTTGATTCCTTGCCGTTTCGGGCATTTCCTCGCGTTCCAACGAGTAAGAACTCTATAGGAGGTTCAGGGAATCTCCAAATCGGGCATCCCGGACCGGCGGCGATGGCCCTGGATCCCTGCAATCTAGGGGTTTTTGCGAATTACAGGGCTGTAATTCGAAGAAGGCGCAATCTCGATTTCCATAAACCCCGTCGGGTCCGCTAGCATTCAAAGGCATCGGGGCGATTGGCGCAGTGGTAGCGCGCTTCGTTCACACCGAAGAGGTCACTGGTTCGAACCCAGTATCGCCCACCGAGGAATCAGGTCCGTTTCCGCTCAAGCCGAGCGGGAACGGACCTTTTTTGTGCCCCTCTTTTTGTCAGCCCCTTGTGAAAGAGTCTTTGTATGACTGATCCACTCCTTGCCCACGCCACGGAATACGGCCGCATGTACGCGCGGTCCACTTCCGAACAGTTCTCCGTTCCGTCCATCACCACTGTGATCGGCCAGCAGCCGCACGGGCTGGACGGCTGGTTCGGATACATGGGCGCCAGCAGCCTGGCGAAGGATCCGTTGCTCGCCGACTGCCTGGGCAGTCCGGCAAAAATCCGGCAGGCCGTCAACCGGGCCTCAAAGGCGGCCGAGACATACCGGGACGACGCCGCCAAACGCGGTGACCGCGTCCATAACTACTGCGAGCAGGTTGCACTCCGGGCCCTCGGCCGCCCGCACGCCATGAAGGAAACCCGCGAGGCCCTGGCGGCCAACGGCGAGGAAGCCTTTGCCCTCCGGTTCGACGAGTGGTGGGAACTTTACGACGTTGAACCCATCGCGCCGGAAATCACCGTCTGGAACAAGTCGGTGGGCTACGCCGGGACGCTGGACCTCGTGGCCCGCATCAACGGCCGGATCTGCCTCATCGACTACAAGACCAAAGGAACCACGCGGGACGGCACCGTCAAACCGCTGGATGACAAGGTGGTTATGCAGCTCGTGGCCGGTATGAAGGCCGAGGAAAGCCTGGTGGACCCGGTTGCCGGGGAATGGGAGCCCTGGAAATACGGCGAAAACCCGCTGCTGCTTGCCGTGGCCATTGGTGAGACGGAGGTCCGGCCCGTCCGCGCCAACCCAGAGGTTCTCAAGCACCATTGGTGGAAGTTCTGTGCCCTGCGGCGCGTGTGGGAGCTGTCCGCAGACACGCTGTCGGCCGGCACGGCGCTCCTTCCGGTGGCTCCGCCTCCGTCTGTCCGGGCCCGCACCGCCTAGCAGTACTGGCCTAACCCCGCTCCAGTCCCGGCGGCGATGCCCCTGCGCCTAAACTGGATAGGTTCGCCTGTAACGCCCACCGTGAGGAAAGACAACACATGGCCATTCTGAATATCCGCATCATTGGAGATCCTGTGCTCCGCACAGTGGCCGATCCTGTGACGGAATTCGGGCCTGAGCTCGCCAAGCTCGTCGCGGACATGACCGAAACCATGGAGGACGTGGACGGCGCCGGCCTCGCCGCTCCGCAGATCGGTGTCAGCCAGCGCGTCTTTACCTACCGCGTGGGTGGCGTGGACGGCCACATCATCAACCCGGTCCTGGAAAACAGTGACGACTACCAGCCCGACCACGTGGAAGGCTGCCTTTCCATCCCCGGGCTTGGATTTCCTGTCCGCCGGTTCCGGGCTACCAAGGTCACCGGCGTCGATCTTCACGGGAACCCCTGTCACCGTCGAAGGCGAGGGCATGCTGGCCCGCTGCTTCCAGCACGAGACAGACCACCTGGACGGCATCCTCTACACGGACCGCCTGGAAGGCGAAGACCGGAAGACTGCGCTGCGCTCCATCCGCAATGCGAACTATGACGCCATAACGGAACGCACGACGGCGAAGCGCGCCAAAACGGTCGGGTCCAGTTTCGGCGGCGCCAGCTTTGGGGGCACGGGCTCTGGTGGGTCCAGCTTCGGCGGCGGCTCCACCGCATGAGGGTACTTTTTGCCGGCACTCCGGCCGTCGCGGTCCCGTCGCTGGACGCCTTGGTCAAGGCCGGCTTTGACATCGTTGCGGTCCTGACCCGCCCGGACGCGCCGGTTGGACGCAAACGTGTGCTGACGCCGTCGCCCGTTGCCGCCCGCGCCGCCGAGCTGGGCATCGATGTCATCCACGCCACCCGCGTTGATGACGCCGTAACGGCCCAAATCGCCGCAGCCAAACCCGACGTGGCCGCCATCGTGGCCTATGGGGGACTGATTCCGCGCGCCGCCCTTGATGTTCCGCCGCATGGCTGGATCAACCTGCATTTCTCGCTCCTTCCCGCCTGGCGCGGGGCTGCCCCGGTACAGCGGGCCGTTATTGCCGGAGACGACGTCACCGGCGCCGTCACCTTCCTGCTGGAAGAAGGCCTGGACACCGGCCCCGTCTTCGGGACACTGACCGAAGGCGTTGGACCGGACGACACCGCGGGGGCCCTGCTGGAGCGGCTGTCGCACAGCGGAGCCGTTCTGCTCTCACAGACGCTGTCCGCCGTGGAAGCAGGGAAGGCGGCTCCGCAGCCACAGGCCGGCGACGTTTCGCTGGCACCCAAGCTGACCATCGAGGACGGCAGGCTTGACTGGAAGCAGCCGGCACTGGCGATCGGGAGGCGGGCGCGGGGCGTAACCCCCGAGCCCGGCGCCTGGACCACGTTGGACGGTCAACGGGTCAAAATTGAACCGGTCCGGCTCCGGCCCGACAGCTCCGACCTGGAGCCCGGCGCAGTCATCCTCGACGGGAAAAGCGTCCTGGTGGGGACCGGGTCCCATGCGGTGGAGCTGACGAGGATCCAGCCCTCGGGCAAGAAAATGATGGCCGCGGCCGATTGGGCGCGCGGCATGGCTTCACTTGAAAGCGTGGTGTTCGAATGAGCGAGTCCGGCGGTAATGCAGGCGGCCGTGGCAGGGGTGGCAGCGGAAGCGGCCGGGGCAAGGGCGGGCCGCGCGATTCCAGCACGCGCAACGCCCAGGGCCGCGAGCGGAACCGCAGCTCCCAGAAGAGCTTCACCGAGAACGCTCCCGCACAGCGCACGCGCCGCGCGGATCCGGCGCGGCTGGTTGCTTTCGAAGTCCTGCGTGCGGTGGCCGCCGAGGACGCCTACGCCAACCTGGTGCTCCCGTCCCGCATCCGCCATCACGGCCTGGACAAGCGCGACGCCGGCTTCGCCACCGAACTGAGCTACGGAGCTCTGCGCGGCCAGGGCACCTACGATGCCGTCCTGGCCCGTTGCGTGGACCGGCCGCTGGACCAGCTTGACCCCGCCATCCTCGACGCCCTGCGCATCGGCGCGCACCAGCTGCTGGCCATGCGCGTTCCGGCGCACGCTGCCCTGGACCAGACCGTTGGCCTGGCCCGCGCTGTGATCGGCGCCGGCCCCTCGGCCCTGATCAACGCCGTGCTGCGCAAAGTCACGGCGCACACCCTCGAGGAGTGGCTTGAGCTGCTCGTGGCCGGCGAAACCGATGAAACCAAGATCGCGTCCATCCGTTACGCCCACCCGGAGTGGATTGTCCGGGCCATGCGCCAGTCCCTGGTGGCGCACGGGCGTTCCGCGACGGAGATCAACGACCTGCTGGAAGCCGACAACGCCGCCCCCGTGGTCAACCTCGTCGCCTTGCCGGGCCTGGGCAGCCTGGACGAGGCCCTCGAAAGCGGGGCCACGCCGGGTGAACTCGTCGAAGGATCAGCGCTCTCCAGCGGCGGAGACCTTGGCCGGCTCGCCTCCGTCCGCGAAGGCAGCACCCGCGTCCAGGACGTCGGCTCACAGCTTGTCGCCCGGGCCATGGCGGCAGTGGACCTGGATGCCGTCGCCGGCACTGATGGAGCGGGCGAACGCTGGCTCGATCTCTGCGCCGGACCCGGCGGCAAAGCCGCGCTGCTCGGCGCCCTCGCCCGGCAGCAGGGCGCCACCCTGCTGGCCAACGAGCCCGCACCGCACCGTGCCAAGCTGGTCCGCCAGGCCCTGTCCGCGGTTCCGCATGAGACCTGGCACGTTCGCACGGGTGACGGCCGCGAGGTGGGCACCGAACAGCCCGAGTCCTTCGACCGGGTCCTCGTGGACGTCCCCTGCAGCGGCCTCGGCGCGCTTCGACGCCGGCCGGAGTCCCGCTGGCGCCGCACGCCCAAGGACCTGGCAGATCTGGGACCGCTGCAGCGTGCGCTCCTGAAATCGGCTCTGGATGCTGTCCGCCCCGGCGGTGTGGTTGCCTATGTGACGTGTTCGCCGCACCCCGCCGAAACCACCGCAGTGGTCACCGACGCCCTCCGGAAACGCGATGACCTTGAGCTGCTGGACGCCGGCAGCGTGCTGGACGGCGTGAGCCTGACCGGGAACCTGGCTGCCGGCCACGAATCGACTGCCCAGCTATGGCCGCACATCCACCAGCACCGATGCCATGTTCCTGGCCCTCATCCGCAAGAAGGCCTGACCCGTGAAAGGTTCACCCATGCCGCAATGCTGCATCAACCCGAGCATCCTGTCCGCAGACTTCGTCAACCTCGAAGCTGAGCTTCAGCGGATCAGCAACGCCGACGCCGTCCACGTGGACGTCATGGACAACCACTTTGTACCCAACCTCACGCTCGGGCTGCCCGTGGTCCAGCGGATCCAGGCCGTCAGCCCCGTCCCGCTGGATGCCCACCTGATGATCTCCGACGCCGACCGCTGGGCGCCGGGGTTTGCCGACGCCGGGCTGGCCTCGGTGACATTCCACGCTGAAGCGTCCATTGCACCCGTAAAGCTGGCCCGGGAACTGCGGGCCAGGGGCTCCAAGGCCGGCATGGCGCTGCGCCCTGCCACCGCCGTGGAACCGTACCTGGACATGCTCGAGGAACTGGACATGCTCCTGATCATGACGGTAGAGCCGGGCTTCGGCGGCCAGGCGTTCCTGGATCTGACCCTGCCCAAGATCCGCCGCGCCCGTGCCGCCATCGACGGCTCCGGACTGGAGGTTGCCCTGCAGGTGGACGGCGGCATCACCGAGGAGACCATCCTCCGGGCAGCAGAAGCCGGGGCGAACGTCTTCGTGGCGGGCTCGGCTGTCTATGGTGCGGAGGACCCGGGAGCGGCCATCACACGCCTTCGCGAGGCCGGAAGCCTGAACGTTACGTACTCGGGTCGCGGGAATAGTCTTGACTCCCTAGGGGTTATGGCACAATAGCAACACACAATACGTGCTCCGGGGTCGGTGTAAGTCCGAACCGGCGGTGATAGTCCGCGACCCGCGAGCCGGTACTTTCCCTAGTCAGGGAGGGAACCGGCGGACGGTTGAATCGGTGAAATTCCGGTACCGACAGTTAAAGTCTGGATGAGAGAAGCACGTACAGCTGTATCTGCGGCGTCATAGCGATGCCGCGGCCTTCTGCTGTCGTATACCCCCGGAGCCATCGCGGTTCTAGAGGGAAGGAACGACACACACATGAACCCCTTGCGATGGCTCTTTGAAGCCAGGCTGTCCTATGGACTGGACGCCGAAGCCACCAACCAGGTGGCTGCCCCATGACCCCGGTCGATAACGTGAGCCCGGTCGAAAAGGTGACGGCGTTCAGCAACGCCGAAACCGCTGCCATGCAGGCTGCCCTCAACGCGGCCCTGAAGGGACCGCGCGGAGCGAATCCACTCGTGGGCGCCGTCGTCATTGATGCTGACGGCCACCAGTTGTGACCGGGTACCACCGCGGCGCCGGGACCCCCCATGCCGAAGCGGACGCGATCTTGCAGGCTGCCGCGGCAGGGCTGGACCTGAGGGGTTGCACCATGGTGATCACCTTGGAGCCCTGCGACCACAGCGGCCGCACCGGACCGTGCACCCAGGCCATCATCGGCGCCGGGATCGAGGACGTGGTGTACGCCGTCGACGATCCGCATGACCCCGCGGCAGGCGGCGCATCAACCCTGCGGAAAGCCGGCGTCCGGGTCCGCAGCGGACTCGCCGCCGTCGAGGCCCTGGAGCTGAACCGCCAGTGGTTCCTGGCCGTGGCTGCCCACCGGCCGTTCGTGACACTGCACATCGCCCAGACCCTGGACAGCCGAATCGCGGCGGAGGACGGGACGAGCCAATGGATTTCGTCCCCTGAGTCGCTGGCTGACAACCACGGGCTTACGGCGCCGGATCGACGCCATCCTGGTGGGCACCCAGACTGTACTGGTGGACAATCCCCGGCTCACCGCGCGTGACGCTTTGGGAGCCACATCCGGCAAGCAACCGCTGCGCGCGGTGATGGGTCTGCGGGAGATCCCGGCGGACGCTGCCATTCGCGGCGACGACGGCCACGTACTCCACCTGCCCACGCGGGATCCGCAGGAGGCGTTGTCACTGCTGTACGCCGAAGGAATCCGCCACGTCATGGTGGAAGGCGGCTCGCGCATCCTCAGCTCATTCCTGGCCTCCAGGCCTCGTGGACGAACTCATCGTCTACCTGGCGCCCACCCTGCTGGGCTCCGGAACCCCTGCCCTGAACGGCCTCGGAATCACCACGCTCGCAGACGCCCGGCACTGGGAATGGGACACGTCCGACGGCGGCGCGGTCCTGACGCTGGGACGCGACCTGAGGCTGCACCTCCGTCCAGAACCAGTCGAAGCTTTGGAACCACAACCATCCCGCACTGTCGCGGAACCAGCCATGGGAGGCTACTGATGTTTACCGGAATTATTGCCGAACAGGGACACGTGCTGTCCGTGGAGCGTGACGGCGATGCCAGTGCGACCCTCCGCCTGAGCGCTCCAGGCACCACCGAGGGGCTTGCCCTCGGAGGGTCCATTGCCGTCAACGGCGTCTGCCTGACTGCCACCGAGATCGACGGCAAGGAATTCAGCGTTGACGTGATGGGTGAGACCCTGGTCCGCAGCACCATCGGCGAGCTCGCGGCCGGAGATTCGGTCAACCTTGAGCGTTGTGTCCCGGCAGGCGGCCGGCTGGACGGCCACGTAGTCCAGGGCCACGTCGACGGCGTCGGGCAGCTGCTGGAGCGCGAGGCGCTCGGCAACTGGGAACGCCTCCGGTTCGGTGTTCCAGCCAACCTCGCCCGCTACATCGCGGAAAAGGGCTCCATCGCGATCGACGGCGTCTCACTCACCGTGACGGCCGTCAGCCCGGCGGCGGAGTCCGAGCCCTGGTTCGAAGTGGGCCTGATTCCCACCACGCTGGCTGAGACCGGCCTGGGAGCAAAGACCACCGGCAGCAAAGTCAACCTCGAAGTTGATGTGCTGGCCAAATACACCGAACGCCTGCTGGCATTCAGCACCGGCGCAGCAGACGGAGGGACCCGATGAACGCCACGATCCGGCTGGAGCCAGCCACGGACGCGACCACGCGCCGCGATGCCACTACGGGACTCGACCCTGTGGAAGATGCCATCCGCGCCATGGCCGCCGGCCTGCCTGTGCTGGTGGTGGACAACGAGGACCGCGAAAACGAAGGCGACATTATCTTCGCGGCCCAGCACGCAACGCCTGCACTGATGGGCTGGACCATCCGGTACAGCTCCGGGGTCATCTGCGTCCCGCTGAGCGGGGACCGCGCCGATGCCCTGGCGCTGCCGCCCATGGTGGCAGTAAACCAGGATTCGAAAGGCACGGCCTACACCGTTTCCTGCGACGCGGCGGTGGGCGTCAGCACCGGAATTTCCGCCACGGACCGTGCGCTGACCGCACGCGTGCTGGCAGACCCCGGCGCCGGACCTGCCGCACGTGACCCGGCCGGGGCATATTTTCCCGCTCCGCGCCGTTAACGGGGGAGTGCGTGAACGCCCCGGCCACACCGAAGCGGCCGTGGACCTCTGCCGGCTTGCCGGACTGGAGCCTGTGGGCGTCATCGCCGAGGTTGTGTACGACGACGGCGAAATGATGCGGCTCGACGGGCTGCGGGCGTTCGCTGCCGAACACGGGTGCCCCCTGATCTCGATTGAGGATCTGGTGGCTTACCTTGAAGCAGGGGCCGCGGTTCCCGCTGACAGTGACACCGGGCCGGACGCCCGGGCGAAGTAGAGGAGTAACGCGATGACGGTTTCCGGAATTTCGGACAACAGCCACGAGAACGGCCACCACCCCAAGGCAGCCAGCAACGGCCGGGCCCACCACCCGGTGAGCGCCGGTCCCATCGTGCAGTTGCCCACCGCCTTTGGCGACTTCGTTACGCAGGCCTGGACGGACCTGGCCACGGGCGCCGAGCACCTTGCAGTGAGCTCGCCCAATCCGCCAAAAGACGGACTGGCTCCCTTGGTCCGGCTCCATTCGGAGTGCCTGACCGGCGATGTCTTTGGTTCTTACCGCTGTGACTGCGGCGAACAGCTGGCCTATGCGCTGGAGCTCATCAACGAGTTCGGCGGCACGCTGCTGTACCTGCGCGGACAGGAAGGCCGGGGGATCGGCCTGGCCAACAAGATCAAGGCTTACGCCCTCCAGGAGGCCGGCTTTGACACGGTGGAGGCCAACGAGCAGCTGGGGCTGCCCGTGGACGCCCGCTGCTACAAGGCTGCCGCCCAGATCCTGGCGGAGATGGGCCTGCACGAGGTCCGGCTTCTGAGCAACAACCCGGACAAGCAGAACCGGCTTGCCAAGGCCGGCGTGAAGGTGGTGGAGATGGTTCCCACCGAGGTTCCGTCGCGCGACCAGAACATCCGCTACCTGCAGACCAAAAAGGACCGCATGGAGCACCGGCTGACGCTGGACACCCACGTTGTGGCGGTGCCCGGCGCCGCTGCTGACAGTTTCGCCCACGAACAAGACTGAACACTTTTCGCCCACGAACAAGACTGAACGGACTAGATACACGCATGAGCGGACACGGCGCACCAGATATCGACCTCACCACCCTGAACCCGGCGGAAACGTCGCAGCTGCGGCTGGCCATTGTGGCTGCCAGCTGGCACACCCAGATCATGGACGGACTCCTGGACGGTGCACTGCGCGCCGCCAAGGATGCCGGCATCAGCGAACCCACCGTCCTGCGCGTTCCGGGAGCCTTCGAGCTTCCGGTCGCTGCCGCGCGGCTGGCGCCGCACTTTGACGCAGTGGTGGCGCTCGGCGTCGTCATCCGCGGCGGCACGCCGCACTTCGAGTACGTCTGCCAGGCGGCGACGTCGGGACTCACGGACGTGAGCGTCAACACCGGAGTGCCGGTGGGCTTCGGCGTGCTGACCTGCGATACGGAGCAGCAGGGCCTGGACCGCGCCGGACTGCCCGGCTCCAACGAGGACAAGGGCCACGAAGCAGTGACGGCGGCCCTGGCCACGGCCGTCCTCCTGAAGGAGTACAGCCGCTAGCCGGCAAAAACAGGCGGGCGCGATGTGTGTTCACTCACATCGCGCCCGTCATGCAACGGCCCGACAAGCGCCGTCAGGCGCGCAGCAAGTAGGCTGTAGGGCGTGAAGAATTTCGAGACGCTGTTCGCTGAACTGAGTGAGAAGGCAGCCACCCGCCCGGCAGGCTCCCGCACCGTCGCTGAATTGGAGTCCGGAGTCCACGGCATCGGCAAGAAAGTCGTGGAGGAAGCAGCCGAAGTCTGGATGGCCGCTGAGTACGAATCCGATGAGGCCGCGGCCGAGGAAATCTCCCAGCTGCTGTACCACCTGCAGGTTCTGATGCTCGCCAAAGGCCTGACCCTGGAAGACGTCTACAAGCATCTGTAGCCACTGCGCACCGTGCGGCCTTCCTGGCCCGACCGTGCCCTGTGTGGCTTGTTTGCCTGATTATTAGACCTCCCAACAAGAAAGACCCCCATGCTGCGAGTAGCCGTCCCCAACAAGGGCTCCCTGTCCGAAGCCGCCTCCGCCATGCTGTCCGAAGCCGGTTACCGCCAGCGCCGCGACACCCGTGAACTGGTCATGATGGACCCGGACAACGGCATTGAGTTCTTCTTCCTCCGCCCGCGCGATATCGCCGTCTACGTGGGCCGGGGAACGCTCGACGTCGGCATCACCGGCCGCGACCTGCTGCTGGACGCCGAGGTGGAAGCCGAAGAACTGCTGCCCTTGGGCTTCGCCGCCTCCACGTTCCGCTTCGCGGGACCGGTTGGCGACTTCACCAAAGTCGAGGAGCTTGAAGGCAAGCGCCTCGCCACCAGCTACGACGGACTGCTGCGCGGCTACCTCGCCGAGCGCGGCGTCAACGCCACCGTGGTGCGGCTCGACGGCGCCGTGGAGTCCTCCGTGCGCCTGGGCGTCGCGGACGCCATTGCCGACGTCGTCGAAACCGGCAACACGCTCAAGGCCGCCGGCATGGAGATCTTCGGCGATCCGATCCTCAAGTCCGAGGCCGTCCTGATCCGCCGCACCGGCGAAGGCGGCGCCGCGAACGGCACCGCCAAGGAAATCGAAGTACTCATCCGCCGCCTCCAGGGCGTCCTGGTGGCACGCCAGTACGTCCTGATGGATTACGACATCCGCAAGGAACTCGTGGAGCAGGCCGCCGCATTGACGCCCGGCCTGGAATCACCCACCGTCTCACCGCTGCGTGACTCCGACTGGGTGGCTGTCCGGTCCATGGTTCCGAAGAAGGAAACGAACCGGATCATGGATGAGCTCTACGACCTCGGCGCCCGCGCCATCCTGGTCAGCAGCATCCACGCCTGCCGCATCTAGGCTTTACGCCCAGTTCGCGGCCGCCCCACAACCCGGCGGCAGAATCCACCAGAGAATTCCAGGAGTACCCATGGCTGTAGCTGTACGAGTCATCCCGTGCCTCGACGTCGACGCCGGGCGCGTTGTGAAGGGCATCAACTTCGAGGGCCTCCGCGACGCCGGAGACCCGGTGGAGCTCGCCCACCGGTACGACAACGCCGGTGCCGATGAGCTGACGTTCCTCGATGTCACAGCGTCCTCCGGCAACCGGGAAACCACCTTCGACGTGGTCCGGCGGACCGCCGAGGAAGTCTTTATCCCGCTGACCGTGGGCGGGGGAGTCCGCGGCGTGGCTGAGGTGGACAAGCTCCTGCGTTTCGGCGCGGACAAGGCCTCCATTAACACGGCAGCCGTGGCCCGGCCGGACGTCATCAACGAAATCAGCAGGCACTTCGGTTCGCAGGTGCTGGTCCTGTCCGTGGACGCCCGCCGCACCCGCCCCGGCTCCGAGCCCACGGCGTCGGGCTTTGAAGTAACCACCCACGGCGGACGCACCGGCACGGGCATCGACGCCATCGAATGGGCCAAGGAAGCCGCCGACCGCGGCATCGGCGAGATCCTGCTGAACTCCATCGACGCAGACGGCACCAAGGACGGCTTCGACCTGGAGCTCATCCGGCTGGTCCGGGCCGCTGTGAAGGTGCCGATCATCGCTTCGGGCGGAGCCGGGGAACCGGCCCACTTCCCGCCCGCCGTGGCCGCAGGGGCCGACGCCGTCCTGGCCGCCTCGATCTTCCACTGGGGTCCGGACAACATGATGTCCCAGGTCAAGCAGGCCATCCGCGAAGCAGGCTTCGAAGTCCGCTGATCCCCACCCGCTTACAGCAACGCGGGGTCACTTTACGCCCGAAAACCTTGGTTTATCGGGCGTAAAGTGACCCCGCGTTGCTTTTGCTGGGGGTGTCTTGGCTAAAGCCCGACTTCGGCTGACTGGAGGAGGGCGACGGCGTCGGGCTGGCCTTCGAAGGTGACCAGGGCGTGGCGGGTCCGGCCGTGGGCGTGCATCAGCAGTTCGCCCGGCTCACCGACGATCGCCACCGAAACGGGCGCGCGCTTTGCCACGTGCCGGGGACCCGACGGGCGCACCAGCACAATGCCGAGGTCTACGCCGCGGTAAAGGATGGCGGCACGTTTGATGAGCTCGTCCCACAGGGCGTCCGAGTAGGCCTCGTCCAGTGCCCGCGGCGCCCAGCGGTCAACGGCCCGGCGGATGTCCTCGGTGTGGACGAAGTATTCGATCAGGTTGGAGCTCTCGTCCAGTGCCTTGATGTTCATCGGCGACAGGGCGGGCGGGCCGGCGCGGAAGGTATTGACCAGGCCCGTGTAGTCGTCCGCGGTCTTCAACTTGGCGGCGAGCTTCGCAGTGGCTTTGTCGGAGGCCTTGGACAGGCTCTTGATGATCAGGCCCAGGCCCACGGCGGCCTTGCGTTCGCGCAGGTAAAGGTGCGCGGCAAGGTCCCTGGTGCGCCAGCCCCGGCAGAGGGTGGGGGCATCAGGGCCGGCCGCCAGGAGAGTTTCGGCCAGGACTTCGCGGGACGGGTCAACGTAATGCATCACTTGTGAAACTAGCACGAGAGCGCGGAAGTTGGGCAGCAGAACCGCCATCGGACAGGTGCCGTTGGTAACACACCGTTTGTATGCCTGAGGGCGCATATTCAACGGCCCTACATCAGGCACTAGACTTGACCTGATGTCTGAGCAGCCTGCCCCCGCCCCCGTACCTGTCCCGGCCCCCGCCGCCAGCCCGCTGTCGCCGGCGCTTGCCGCCGCACTGAAGCGGGACAGCGCCGGGCTTATTGCTGCCGTGGTCCAGCAGTTCGATACCCACGAAGTGCTGATGCTGGGGTGGATGGATGACGAGGCACTGCACCGCACCATGACCAGTGGCCGGGTCACGTTCTATTCCCGCTCACGCCAGGAATACTGGCGCAAGGGGGACACCTCCGGCCACGTCCAGTGGGTCAAATCTGTGGCCATGGACTGCGACGGCGATGCCCTCCTGGTCCGCGTGGACCAGGTTGGCGCGGCGTGCCACACGGGCACCAGGACCTGCTTCGACGGCAGGGACCTGGAGGTCCAGGCCGGCGCGGCCCTCTGATCCACCCGTCTGGGGCGGAACCCGCCCGCAGGCCACCACACTTTTGGCAGCACCAGACTGACGCGGTTCCACCGCGGCGGCACACAAGAACAGGCGGAGAAGCATAGCCATGCAGGACCTTGGAATCATCAGCCCGGGCCTCGAGGAGTTCCGCGAACTCGCCGGCAACAGCCGGGTCATCCCCGTCACGCTTAAGGTGCTGGCGGATGCGGAGACACCCATCGGCCTCTACCGGAAGCTGGCCCAGGGCCAACCCGGAACGTTCCTGATGGAGTCCGCGGCCGTCGGCGGCACGTGGTCGCGGTACTCCTTCATCGGGGCCAAGTCCCGTGCCACGCTGACTACCAAGGACGGCCAGGCGCACTGGCTGGGCCAGCCCCCGGCAGGTGTGCCCCTGGACGGCAACCCGGTGGACGCCATCCGCGATACCGTCGAAGCGCTCCGGACCAGCAGGTTTGAGGGCCTTCCGCCGTTCACGTCCGGCCTGGTCGGCTTCCTGGGCTGGGAGACGGTCCGCCACTGGGAACGCCTCACCAGCCCGCCTGAGGATGACCTCCACCTGCCGGAGCTGGCGCTGAACCTGGTCACCGACATGGCCGTGCATGACAACCACGACGGCACAGTGCTGCTCATCGCCAACGCCATCAACTTCGACAACAGCTCAGAGCGCGTTGATGAGGCATGGCATGATGCCGTGGCGCGGGTCAAGAACCTCCTCACGCAGGTCAGCACCCCGGTGGCGCAGCCGGTCTCGGTCCTGGAACCGGCGGCCCTGGACTTTGCCTCCAGCGTCGAGGAACGCTGGGCCGAGCCCGCCTACCTGGAGGCCCTGGACCGGGGCAAGGAAGCCATTGTGGACGGGGAAGTGTTCCAGGTGGTGATCTCCCGCCGCTTTGAAATGGAGTGCGGGGCCTCGCCGTTGGACGTCTACCGGGTCCTGCGCAATACCAACCCCAGCCCTTACATGTACATCTTCAGCCTCGAGGACGCAGACGGCCGGGAGTACTCGATCGTCGGGTCCTCGCCGGAGGCCCTGGTGACGGTCACCGGTGAAGAGGTCATCACCCACCCGATTGCCGGTTCACGGCCGCGCGGCAAGACGGTGGAGGGAGACAAAGCCTACGCCGAGGAGCTCCTGGCGGACCAAAAGGAACGCGCCGAGCACCTGATGCTGGTGGATCTCTCCCGCAACGACCTGTCCAAGGTGTGCGTTGCAGGCACCGTGGATGTCACGCAGTTTATGGAGGTGGAGCGCTTCAGCCACATCATGCACCTTGTGTCCACCGTGGTGGGGAAGCTGTCCCCGCAGGCCAAGGCCTACGACGTCCTCAAGGCAACCTTCCCCGCCGGTACCCTGTCCGGCGCCCCGAAGCCCCGGGCGCTCCGACTGCTGGACCAGCTGGAACCCCACCGGCGCGGAATCTATGGCGGCGTGGTGGGCTACCTCGACTTCGCCGGCGACATGGATATGGCCATCGCCATCCGCTCTGCACTGCTTCGCGAAGGACGCGCCTACGTCCAGGCCGGCGGCGGCATCGTGGCGGATTCGGTGAACCCCACTGAAGCGACTCGAGACCGTGAACAAGGCTGCCGCCCCGCTCCGGGCAGTGCACACCGCCGGATCGCTGCGCAACATCGCTGCAGAATCGCTGCCCGACGACGGGAAGGCCGCCGAATGACCCCGGTCTGGGCCCGCAAGTCCACGCTGGTCCTGCTGATCGCCGCGCTGGCGCTGGCCGTCTTTGGCACCACCACCCAGACCTGGATCAACATCACGCTGGATCCGGACCAGGTTGGCCAGACGGCCGGAGGGCAGAACACCCTCCCGGTCCAGGGCAGCAAGGCTGCCACCGCGGTGACCGCCCTGGCCCTCGTGGCACTGGCCGGGGGACTGGCCGCATCCATTGCCGGAAAAATCGCGCGGTGGGTCATCACCGCCATCGTCGTCCTCGCAGCCACCGGCATCGTCGCCGCGGCCGCGACAGTGCTGGCTGACCCGCTGGCGGCCGCGCAAGGGTCCATTGCTGCCGCTACGGGAGTTACCGGAAGCAGCGCCGGAGCCGAGGCGACCGCCTTCCCGCTGCTCGCCGTCGTCGCCGGTGTCCTGTTGGCACTGGGCGCCCTGCTGATCGTTCCGGCGGGCCGGTACTGGAAGGCACGGACCAAATATGACACGGCCGCCTACGGGGCGTCCGCCGGCACGTCCGCCGCGGCTACAGGGCCCGTGGATGAGATCGACAGCTGGGACAGGCTCTCGCGCGGCGACGATCCCACCTGAGCCGAGCTGAGCTGGGCTGAGCCTGCAGCAGCACAGCGCAACCCGCTCAACCCGCGCCACTAAACCGGGTCCGGTCCGCCGATGGGCAGGTCGCGGCCAAAAAATGGCAGAATGTAAGCAGTATTGATCCTGAGGAGATTCACATGAGCAAAGCACCCGCATCCGCGTCCAAATCCGCCACGGAATCCGCCGTGCACCACGGAGTTGACCACAGCCAGGAACTGGGCCATGGCAACAGCCCCGCAGCATGGACCTGCGTGATCGTGATGCTGGTTGGTGCCCTGGTCTGCTCCATCGCGTTCGTCATCGCCAACACCCCCATCTTCATCGCGGGCGCTGCCGTGATGGTTGTCGGCCTGATCCTGGGTTATGTCATGCGCAAGGCAGGCTACGGCGTCGAAGGCAGCAAGCTCAAGAGCACCGGCCACTGATGGTGACTGTTCTCGATGACATCAATGCCGGTGTCAGGGAGGATATGGAGTCCAGGCAGCGGCTCGTTTCCCTCGCGGAACTAAAGGATCTGGCTGCCGCTGCGGCACCGGCACGTGATGCCTGGGCCGCCCTCGGCGGTCCGGCCGCACCCCGCAATGAGCTCAAGGTCATTGCAGAGATCAAGCGGCGCAGCCCTTCCAAGGGGGACCTGGCCACCATCGTGGATCCGGCTTCCCTCGCTGCGCAGTACGCCGACGGCGGTGCCGCCGTCATCAGCGTCCTTACCGAACAACGGCGCTTCAAGGGCTCCCTCGCTGACCTGGACGCTGTCCGTGCCCGCGTGGACATTCCCCTGCTGCGCAAGGACTTCACGCTCGACGAGTACCAGATCTGGGAAGCCCGCGCCCACGGCGCGGACCTGATCCTGCTCATCGTGGCGTCGCTCTCCGACGGCGAGCTCCGGGAGTTCAGCGCGCTCAGCCGCGAACTGGGCATGAATGTCCTGGTTGAGACGCACACCGAAGAGGAAATCGAACGTGCCGTGGCGGCGGAGGCGCGCATCATCGGTGTGAACGTCCGCAACCTGAAGACGCTCGACGTCGACCGTTCCGTTTTCGCGTCCCTCGCCGGCCTGATTCCGGCCGAAGCGCTGGTCATCGCCGAATCCGGCGTGCGTGGTGTGGACGACGTGAGGCACTACGCCGAGAACGGCGCCAACGCCATCCTGGTGGGCGAGGCCCTGGTGAGCGACTCCACTCCCCGGGAGCGGATCGCCGAATTCACGGCTGCCGGCGCTGCCGCCATCGCCGCACGGGCCTAGCCCCCGGCAACCGCCGGCCCTGGTGCCGGCGGCACAACACTTCTGAACGAACAACTGGAACAGGACGGGACTGATGGCTGAATCCTCAGAGAACGCTGAGAACAACGCCGCGGAGGCATTCCTGCAGGGCGGCTCGCTGAAGCACGCCCCGGGACCCTACTTCGGCGGCTACGGCGGACGCTGGATGCCCGAATCGCTGATCGCCGCCCTGGACGAGCTCGAGGACACGTTTGAAAAGGCCAAGGCCGATCCTGACTTCCTCGCCCAGATCGCAGAGCTGAACAAGAACTACTCCGGCCGGCCCTCCCTGCTGACCGAGGCCAAGCGGTTCTCTGAGCACGCCGGCGGCGCCCGGATCTTCCTCAAGCGGGAGGACCTCAACCACACGGGATCCCACAAGATCAACAACGTGCTGGGGCAGGCCCTGCTGGCCAAGCGCATGGGCAAGACCCGCGTCATCGCAGAGACCGGTGCTGGGCAGCACGGCGTGGCCAGCGCCACCGCCGCCGCCCTCCTCGGCCTCGAATGCGTTGTCTACATGGGCGCCGAAGACTGCCGCCGCCAGGCATTGAATGTCGCCCGGATGCAGCTGCTTGGCGCCACGGTGGTGCCCGTGACCAACGGCTCCCAGACCCTCAAGGACGCCATCAATGACGCCCTCCGGGACTGGGTCAGCAACGTTGACACCACCCACTACCTGCTGGGCACCGCCGCCGGCGCGCACCCGTTCCCGGCCATGGTCCGTTTCTTCCACGAGGTCATCGGCGAGGAAGCCCGTGCCCAGATCCTGGAGCAGACCGGCAAGCTGCCCGACGCCGTCGTTGCCTGCATTGGCGGCGGTTCCAACGCGATCGGCATCTTCCACGGCTTCCTGGATGACCCCTGCGTCAAGATCTACGGCTTCGAAGCCGGCGGCGACGGCGTCGAGACCGGGCGCCACGCAGCCACCATCACGCTCGGCAAGCCCGGCGTCCTCCACGGTGCGCGCTCCTACCTCATGCAGGACGACGACGGGCAGACCATCGAGTCCCACTCCATCTCCGCAGGCCTGGACTACCCGGGCGTTGGCCCCGAGCACGCGTACCTGGCCGATATCGGGCGAGTCACCTACGAGCCCATCACGGACAGCGAAGCCATGGACGCGTTCAAGCTGCTGTGCCGGACGGAAGGCATCATCCCCGCGATCGAGTCCTCACACGCCCTCGCAGGAGCCATCAAGGTGGGCAAGCGCCTGACCGAAGGCAGCGCCAACCCGTCCGAAACGGTGATCATCGTGAACCTCTCCGGCCGTGGAGACAAGGACGTGGAGACCGCCGCGGAATGGTTCGACATGCTCGACGAGGAAGGGAAGGTCAAGGGCACCAACCTTTCCACCCGCAAGCCCAAGGGCCCTGCCGACCGGGCAGAGACTGAAGCCGTTCCCGCCACCGGCGCCCCCGCCAGACAACACTGCCGCAGAGAACACTGAGGACCACTGATGACTGAACAGACGGCCAGCAAGTCCGCCGCCGCCATCGACCGCGCCCGCGACGCCGGGCGCTCAGCCCTGGTCTGCTACCTGCCGGCAGGGTACCCGGACGTCCAGGCCACCATCGACGCCGGCATTGCCATGGCGAAGAACGGCGCCGACCTGATTGAAATCGGCATTCCGTATTCGGACCCGGTCATGGACGGTCCCGTCATCCAGGCGGCCACCACGGAGGCCATCGCCAACGGATTCCGCGTCGAGAGCGTCTTCGACGTCGTAGCCGGCATCACGGCAGCCACCGACGTGGCCGTGCTGGTCATGACCTACTGGAACCCTGTCCTCCGGATGGGCGTGGACGAGTTTTCCCGCAGGCTGGCCGAGGCCGGGGGAGCAGGGCTCATCACGCCGGACCTCATCCCGGACGAGGCGTCAGAATGGTTCGCAGCGTCGGACAAGTACGGACTGGACCGGGTGTTCCTCGTGGCGCCTTCCTCCACCCCCGAGCGCCTGGCCATGACGGTGAAGGCAAGCCGGGGCTTTGTGTACGCCGTCTCCATCATGGGCGTCACGGGCACCCGCCAGGATGTCAGCAGCAGCGCTGAACAGCTGGTTGCCGACACGCACGCTGCCGGTGCCGAACGCGTCTGCGTCGGGCTCGGAGTCTCCAACGCCGGGCATGTCCGCGAGATCGCGGCCTACGCCGACGGCGTCATCGTGGGCACGGCGCTGGTTGCCGCAATCCGCGACGGCGGCGTTCCCGCCGTCGCAGACCTCACCCGGGACCTCAGCGCCGGCCTTGCCAGGGAAGTAGCCTAAGCCGCCATGCAGACCCTCCTTCAGGCCGCCGCCCTGGTGCCGGCCAGCATCCCCAGCCCGGACTGGTCCGGCTTCGACATCCCGCTGCCTTGGGGGTCCCTGCGGATCCACGCCTATGCGCTGTGCATCCTGGCGGGCATCATGGTGGGCCTGTGGCTTACCTCCGTCAGGTGGGCCCGGCGCGGCGCGCCCGAAGGCAGCGTGTGGGACATCGTCATCTGGGCGATCCCGTTCGGCATCATCGGCGGACGGCTCTACCACGTGGTGTCCTCACCGGACCAGTACTTCGGGCCGGGTTTCGACGGGACAGGTGACCTCTGGCTGATCCCGCAGATCCAGCGCGGCGGCCTGGGTATCTGGGGCGCTGTTGTGCTGGGTGTCCTCGGCGCCTGGATCGGCTGCCGGCGGGCGGGCGTAAAGCTCACAGCCTTCCTGGACGCCGCGGCGCCGGGCCTCCTGCTGGCCCAGGCGGTGGGCCGGTGGGGCAACTACTTCAACCAGGAACTCTTCGGCGGCCCCACCACGCTGCCCTGGGGCCTGCAGATCGACGCGGATAACCCTAACTTCCCCGCCGGAACGCCGGCGGATACGCTCTTCCACCCGACGTTCCTGTATGAGTCGCTCTGGAACATCGCGGGTGTGCTGATCCTGCTCGCCCTGGACCGGCGGTTCAACTTCCGGCGTGCCCGGCTGTTCTGGCTCTACGCCATGTACTACACGCTGGGCCGGGTCTGGATCGAAGCGATGCGCATCGACGAGGCCGAACAGATCAACCTGTTCGGCATCACCACCAGGCTCAACGTCTGGACCAGCATCTTTGTGTTTGTCGCAGCGCTTATCGCCTTTGTGCTGCTCGGACTGAAGGGGCGGCCGGAGCCGGACACTCCATACCTGGAGGGCCGCGGCCCCGTTGACGATAAAGCCGAGGACAATGCCGAGGACAAGGTGACGGACGAGGCGGACGAAGCCCGGGACGACGACGTGGACGCCGGGGCTGATGCGGCGGCACCGGTCCCCAGTGTCCGCCATACGGATTCCCGTGTCTCAGATAGTGAATCGCGTGATAATCTGCCTGATATCCAAAATGGTTCCGGACATCCTTCCACCCCAACGGAAGAGGAACCGGCGTCCAGGAGCGGCAACAAGCCCGTTACTGACGCGTCGGAGACCGGAAGTTCCCGCCACCAGGCAACGGAATCCGCGCCGGAGGCTGGCACAAGCAAGTAGGACGCCAGCACGGCAGGGCAGCAGAGTAACCGCTCGGAGCGCCCACACACCACAGCGTCGTGGCAACAGGGCCCGCCCGGACAGCAGAGAGCTTGCTGCCCGGTCAAGCCCGGGTCAGGGGCCTGCGTAACTCTTCGTTCTGCAGGCCTGTCTGGCCTACAATTTCCAGTAAATAACACTTTGTTGTGCCCATCACACAGGCGCGGAGAGTGGGGCCAACGGTGTCCCTTCCATACGTACGATCTCGAGGAAGGACGTCTTCAATGACCCATCTTCATAGCCCACGCTGGTCCGAAAAAATAGGATCTGACGGCCCCGTCTCTCCCTTTAAGCGTTTCGCTGCGCTGCCGGAGGCCCGGGGTCTATACAACCCAGAAAACGAGAAAGACGCGTGTGGCCTTGCGATCATCGCCACGCTCCGTGGTGAGCCCGGCTATGACATTGTCGACGCCGCGCTGACCGCCCTGCGCAACCTCGAGCACCGCGGTGCTGTGGGCGCCGATGAAGGCACCGGTGACGGTGCCGGCCTCCTGATGCAGATCCCGGATGAATTCTTCCGCGCCGTCACAGAGTTCGAACTCCCCGCGCCCGGCCAGTTCGTGGCCGGCACAGCCTTCCTGCCTGCAGAGCAGCGCGAGGCCGACGCCGCCAAGGCCGGCATCGAAGGCCTGGCCGCCGATGAGGGACTCACCGTCCTGGGCTGGCGCGAAGTGCCCATCGTGGCAGACCTCGTAGGTGCCATGGCCCGCGCCTGCATGCCGTATTTCTCCCAGCCGTTCCTCGCCTCGGCAACCGGCGAGAAGCTGGACCGCAATGAGCTCGACTCCCGGGCCTGGCGGATCCGCAAGCGCGCCCAGAACAAGTTCGGTGTCTACTTCCCGTCCCTGTCCTCGCGCACCATCGTCTACAAGGGCATGCTCACCACTGCCCAGCTGGAGCCGTTCTACCCGGACCTCTCCGATAAGCGCTTCAAGACCAAGCTGGCCATTGTCCACTCGCGCTTCTCCACCAACACGTTCCCTTCCTGGCCGCTGGCCCAGCCGTTCCGCACCATCGCCCACAACGGTGAAATCAACACCGTCAAGGGCAACCGGAACTGGATGCGCGCCCGCCAGTCCCAGCTCGCCAACCCGCTGCTGGGGGACTCTCCCGAAGAGCTCTACCCCATCTGCACGCCCGGTGCCTCCGACTCCGCGTCCTTCGATGAGGTAGCCGAGCTGCTCTGGCTCTCCGGCCGGCCGATCACGCACTCGATCATGATGATGATCCCCGAGGCCTGGGAAAACCACGCCACCATGGATCCGGCACGGCGGGCGTTCTACGAATACCACTCGCTGCTGATGGAGCCGTGGGACGGCCCCGCAGCCGTGTCCTTCACCGACGGCAACCTGGTGGGTGCCACGCTGGACCGCAATGGCCTGCGCCCGGGACGTTACTGGATCACCGAGGACGGCCTGATCGTCTTTGCCTCCGAGGTGGGCGTGATCGACGTCGAACCCGCCAAGGTGGTCAAGAAGGGCCGGGTCTCCCCGGGCAAGATGTTCCTGGTGGACACCGACTCCGGCCGCATCATCGATGATGAAGAGGTCAAGGCCGAGGTGGCCGCCGCGAACCCCTGGGCCGAGTGGCTCAAGGACAACCTGATCGACCTCAAGGATCTCCCCGAGCGCGAGCACGTAGTACACACGGCCGCGTCCGTGAACATCCGCCAGCGGACGTTCGGCTACACCACCGAAGAGCTCAAGATCCTGCTTGGCCCGATGGCCCGCACCGGGGCCGAACCGCTGGGCGCCATGGGCTCCGACACCCCTGTCGCAGTGCTGTCCAAGCGCCCCCGCCTGCTTTTCGACTACTTCGTGCAGTCCTTCGCGCAGGTCACCAACCCGCCGCTGGACGCCATCCGCGAGGAACTCGTCACGTCCCTGATGTGCGCCATTGGTCCCAACGGCAACCTGCTGGACACCAATCAGGTCCGCCAGCCGCAGGTTTCGCTGCCGTTCCCGGTGATCAATAACGACCAGCTCGCGAAGATCGCCAATATTGAGACGCCCGACGGCGACCGCATCGCCATGAAGGTCCGTGGCCTTTACCGCCCCGAAGGCGGCGAATCTGCGCTGCGTGCCCGGCTCACCGAAATCTGCGAGCAGGTTTCGGGTGCCATCAACCGTGGCGTGCAGTACGTTGTCCTCTCCGACCGCGACTCAAACGCGCAGTGGGCACCGATTCCGTCGCTGCTCCTGGTCAGCGCCGTGCACCACCACCTGCTGCGCAGCGCCAACCGCACCAAGACCGCCCTGGTGGTCGAGGCCGGCGACGTCCGCGAGACGCACCATGTGGCTGTCCTGATCGGCTACGGCGCGTCCGCAGTCAACCCGTACCTTGCCATGGAATCCGTGGAGCAGCTGATTTCCACCGGCGACGTGGTCGGGGTTACCCCGCAGGACGGTGTCTACAACCTGATCAAGGGCCTCGGCAAGGGCGTCCTGAAGATCATGTCCAAGATGGGCATCTCCACGGTGGCCTCCTACACCGGCGCGCAGACGTTCGAGGCCCTGGGCCTTGGACAGGAGCTGGTGGACGAGTTCTTTGCCGGCACGCACTCCCAGCTGGGCGGCGTGGGCCTGGATGTCATCGCCGCCGAGGTTTCGGCGCGGCACCAGATGGCCTACCCGGAAGGCGGCATCGAGCAGCCGCACCGCCCGCTGCTGGGCGGCGGCGAATACCAGTGGCGCCGCGACGGCGAGCCGCACCTGTTCAACCCGGAGACCGTCTTCCGGCTGCAGCACGCCACGCGTGAGCGCCGCTACGACATTTTCAAGTCCTACACCAAGGGCGTGGATGACCAGTCCGAGAACCTGATGACCCTGCGCGGGCTGCTCAAGTTCAAGAACGAGCGTCCCGCGGTTCCGCTGGAGGAAGTGGAGCCCGTCTCCAGCATCGTGAAGCGCTTCTCCACCGGCGCCATGAGCTACGGGTCCATCTCGAAGGAAGCCCACGAGACCCTCGCGATCGCCATGAACCAGTTGGGCGGCAAGTCCAACACCGGTGAAGGCGGCGAGGACGTGGACCGCCTGCTGGACCCGAAGCGCCGTTCTGCCGTCAAGCAGATCGCCTCGGGACGGTTCGGTGTCACCAGCCTGTACCTGACCAACGCCGATGACATCCAGATCAAGATGGCGCAGGGTGCCAAGCCCGGCGAAGGCGGCCAGCTGATGGCGCAGAAGGTGTACCCCTGGGTTGCCCGGACGCGCCACTCGACGCCCGGCGTCGGCCTCATTTCGCCGCCCCCGCACCACGACATCTACTCCATCGAGGACCTCGCGCAGCTCATCTACGATGCGAAGCGCGCCAATCCCTCGGCCCGTGTCCACGTCAAGCTCGTCTCCGAAGTGGGGATCGGCACTGTGGCATCGGGTGTCACCAAAGCGAAGGCCGACGTCGTACTTGTCTCCGGACACGACGGCGGAACCGGCGCGTCCCCGCTCAACTCGCTCAAGCATGCGGGTGTGCCGTGGGAGCTGGGCCTCGCGGAGACCCAGCAGACGCTGATGCTCAACGGCCTGCGCGACCGCGTGGTGGTGCAGGTGGACGGCCAGCTCAAGACCGGCCGTGACGTTGTGATCGCTGCCCTGCTCGGCGGTGAGGAGTTCGGTTTCGCCACCGCTCCGCTCGTGGTGGAAGGCTGCATCATGATGCGCGTCTGCCACCTGGACACCTGCCCGGTGGGCGTTGCGACGCAGAACCCCGAGCTGCGGGCCCGCTTCACCGGCAAGCCCGAATTTGTGGTCAACTTCTTCGAGTTCCTGGCCGAGGAAGTCCGCGAGATCCTCGCGGAACTCGGGTTCCGGAGCATCGAAGAGGCCATCGGCCACGCCGAGGTGCTGGACGCCCGCGAGGCGGTCAACCACTGGAAGGCCGACGGCCTGGACCTGGACCCGATCCTGCACGGGCTCGAGTTCGACGACGACGCTCCGCTGCGCAACATGACCTCGCAGAACCACGAGCTGGACAAGCACTTCGACCAGCGGCTGATCACCATGGCTACGGAGGCCCTGACCGACCGCAGCCCGGTGAAGATCGCGGTGGACGTCATCAACACGGACCGTTCCGTGGGCACCATGCTGGGCCACACGGTGACCAAGACGTTCAGCACCGACGTGCTGGCGCCGGACACCATCGACATCACCCTGACCGGCACCGCGGGACAGTCGTTGGGCGCCTTCCTGCCCGCCGGCATCACGCTGCGCCTGTTCGGCGACTCGAACGACTACGTGGGCAAGGGCCTTTCCGGCGGACGCATCATTGTCCGGCCGGACCGCACCAACGTGTTCAAGGCCGAAGGCAACGTCATTGCCGGCAACGTGATCGGCTACGGGGCCACCAGCGGCGAAATGTTCCTGCGCGGCCAGGTGGGCGAACGCTTCCTTGTCCGCAACTCCGGCGCCACAGCCGTTGTTGAAGGCATCGGCGACCACGGCTGCGAGTACATGACCGGCGGCCAGACGCTGATCATCGGCCGTACGGGACGCAACTTCGGTGCCGGCATGTCCGGCGGAACCGCCTACGTGCTGGACCTGCGGACCACACGGGTCAACAAGGACGCGCTGCAGTCCGGCGAACTCCAGCTCGTGGAACTCGACGCCGAAGACCGCGACATTGTCCACGGCCTGCTGGTGAAGCACGTTGAGGAGACGGAGTCGCTGCACGCTGCCCGGCTGCTGGAGAACTTCGACGACACTTGTGCCCGTATTACCAAAGTGCTGCCGCGCGATTACGCGGCAGTCCTGCAAACCCGACTGGACGCGATCGAAGAGGGCCTTGACCCCGATGGCGAAGAAGTATGGGCTCGAATCCTGGAGGTGACCGGTGGCTGATCCACGCGGATTTCTTAAAGTACGACAGCGTGAAACCCAGCCGCGGCGTCCCGTTCCGGTCCGCATCATGGACTGGAAGGAAGTTTACGAGGCCCAGGAAAAGGGTGTCCTGAAGGCCCAGGCCGGCCGCTGCATGGACTGCGGCGTCCCGTTCTGCCACCAGGGCTGCCCGCTGGGCAACCTGATTCCTGAGTGGAACGACCTCACCTGGCGCGACAAGGGCGAGGAAGCGATTGAGCGGCTGCACGCCACCAACAACTTCCCCGAGTGGACCGGCCGGCTGTGCCCTGCGCCGTGCGAGGCGTCCTGTGTGCTGGGCATCAACCAGCCTGCGGTGACCATCAAGCAGGTTGAAGTCTCCATCATCGACGAAGCGTGGGACAGCGGCTGGGTCACCCCGCTGCCGCCGACGCGCCTGACCGGAAAGACGGTTGCCGTGGTCGGCTCCGGCCCTGCCGGCCTGGCCGTGGCGCAGCAGCTGACCCGCGTGGGCCACACCGTGGCCGTCTACGAGCGTGACGACAAGATCGGCGGGCTCCTCCGCTACGGCATCCCCGACTTCAAAATGGAGAAGGAGCAGGTTGACCGCCGCATCGAGCAGATGAAGACCGAAGGCACCCGCTTCCGCACCGGCGTCGCCGTGGGTACCGATGTGACGTGGGAGCAGCTGCGGCGCCGGTATGACGCCGTCGTGGTTGCCACCGGCGCCACCGTGCCGCGCGACCTGCCCATCCCCGGCCGCGACCTTGACGGCGTGCACTACGCCATGGATTACCTCGTGCCGGCCAACCGCGTTGTCGCGGGGGAGGCCGTGGAGAACCAGATCCACGCCAAGGGCAAGCACGTGGTGATCCTGGGCGGCGGCGACACTGGAGCCGACTGCCTCGGCACCGCGCACCGCCACGGCGCCGCTTCGGTGACCACGCTGGCCATCGGCAAGCAGCCGCCGGCAGAACGCGCCGGACACCAGCCGTGGCCGACGTTCCCCACGCTGTTCGAAATGGCCAGCGCGCACGAAGAGGGCGGCGAACGCACGTACCTCGCCTCCACCGTGGAGTTCGTGGGCGAGAACGGCAAGCTCACCGGCGTGAAGGTTGCCGAGACGGAATTCGTGGACGGCAAGCGGCTCCCCAAGGCCGGCACCGAGCGGGTCATCCCGGCCGATCTCGTCTTCCTGTCCCTGGGCTTCACCGGAGCCGAGCCTGCCGGCATCACCGAGCAGGTCAGCGCCGAATTCGACGGCCGCGGCAACGTGTCCCGCGACGGGTACTACATGACCAACACCGAGGGAATCTTCGTGGCCGGTGACGCGGGCCGCGGACAGTCGCTCATTGTGTGGGCTATCGCCGAGGGCCGCGCCTGCGCTGCCGCGGTGGACAAGTTCCTCATGGGCAGCACCATCCTGCCGGCACCGGTAGCTCCGACGGACCGCGCCATCGCTGTTCTCTGACGCACGGTCAGTTCGCCGGGGATTCACCTCCACAACGACTTAACCAATGCAGCACACTATTAGGGTAGGTATATGAGACGCGCTAAGATTGTGGCCACCTTTGGCCCGGCAATTGCCAGCTTTGAGAACACCTTGGCGGTGTTGGAAGCCGGCGTGGATGTGGCCCGGATGAACATGAGCCACGGCGACTACTCCGTGCACGACAACACCTACGAGAACGTCCGCAAGGCGGCAGCCCAGCTGAGCAAGCCGGTGGCCATCATGGCTGACCTGCAGGGTCCGAAGATCCGCCTGGGCCGGTTTGTTGACGGCCCGCACGAGCTCGCCGAGGGTGACATCTTCACCATCACCACCGAGGATGTGCCGGGCACCAAGGACATTTGCTCCACCACGCTCAAGAGCCTTACCGAGGACGTCAACGTGGGCGATGCCCTGCTGATCGACGACGGCAAGGTGGCCCTGCGGGCCATCGAGGTGGACGACGTCAAGGTTGTTACCGTGGTGACCGTCGGCGGGATGGTGTCCAACAACAAGGGCATCAACCTGCCCGGTGTGGCGGTGAACGTTCCCGCACTGAGCGAAAAGGATGAGGACGATCTCCGCTGGGCCATGCGCCGCGGTGTTGACCTGATTGCCCTGTCGTTCGTTCGCGATGCATCAGACATCGTGCGTGTGCACGAGATCATGGACGAAGAAGGCCGCCGTGTGTCGGTGATCGCCAAGATCGAAAAGCCTCAGGCCGTGGAGCAGCTCCACGAGATCATCGACGCCTTCGACGCCATCATGGTGGCCCGTGGCGACCTCGGTGTGGAACTTCCCCTTGAGGAAGTGCCGATTGTGCAGAAGCGCGCCATTGAACTGGCACGCCGCTGGGCCAAGCCGGTCATCGTGGCCACCCAGGTCCTTGAGTCCATGATCGATAACCCGCGCCCCACCCGTGCGGAAGCCTCTGACTGCGCCAACGCCGTCCTCGACGGTGCGGATGCAGTGATGCTGTCCGGCGAGACCAGCGTGGGCAAGTACCCGATCGAGACCGTCAAGGTCATGGCCCGGATCATCGAATCCACCGAAGTGCACGGCCTGGAGCGCGTTCCTCCGCTGGGGACCAAGCCCAAGACCCGTGGTGGCGCCATCACCCGCGCCGCCGTCGAAATCGCCGACCAGCTGGAAGCAAAGTACATCTGTACCTTCACCCAGTCCGGCGACTCGGCACGCCGTCTGTCGCGTCTGCGTCCCATCAAGCCGGTGTTCGCATTTACTCCGGTGGAGCACGTGTGGAACCAGCTGGCGCTGACCTGGGGCATCCAGCCGGTGCTGGTCCCCATGGTGGGCCACACCGACGAGATGACCGCACAGGTTGACCGCAGCCTGCTCGAGATGAAGCTCGTCGAGGACGGTGACCTGGTGATCATTGCCGCCGGTTCCCCTCCCGGAAAGGCCGGTTCCACGAACTCCCTGAAGGCGCACAGGGTGGGCGACTTTGCCGACGCCGGCAGCCTCGGCGACAGCGCCGAAGGTGCTCCCAGGGAGAAGCTCGGCCCCTGGCCGACGTCCTAGCCAATTTCTCCGGTGGTTGAGCCTGTCGAAACCAGACAGGCTCAACCCTAGGTGTTGGACAAACGGAAGGACCCCTGCCAGTTGGCAGGGGTCCTTTTCGTTTGCTCTTGGAGTCTTAGTTGACCTGGTTGATGATGGTCTCGGCGACTTCGCGCATGCTGAGGCGGCGGTCCATGGAGGTCTTCTGGATCCAGCGGAATGCTTCCGGCTCCGTCAGGCCCATCTTGGTGGTCAGCAGGCTCTTGGCGCGCTCTACGAGCTTGCGGGTGGCGAACTGCTCCTGGAGGTCCGACACTTCGCTTTCGAGGGCCTTGATTTCCTCGTGGCGGGAGAGCGCAATCTCCAGGGCCGGGATGAGGTCGGCCGGGGTGAAGGGCTTGACCACGTAGGCCATGGCGCCGGCGTCGCGGGCACGCTCCACGAGTTCCTTCTGGCTGAACGCCGTCAGCAGGACCACGGGGGCGATGCGGGCCTTGACGATCTTCTCGGCTGCGGTGATGCCGTCCATGACGGGCATCTTCACGTCCATGAGGACGAGGTCGGGCTTGAGTTCTTCGGCGAGCTGCACGGCCTTCTCGCCGTTGTCTGCTTCGCCTACAACGTCGTACCCTTCACCGCGCAGAATTTCGATGATGTCGAGGCGGATGAGGGTTTCATCCTCGGCCACAATGACGCGGCGCGCCGGCTGGGACGTGGGTTTTGACTCCGTCTGTTCAGTCACGGGATCTCCTTGGAAAGGTACGGCGGGAACATCACCATTTTAGGTGCGCCCGCGGCCGTACTTTGAACTGCATGGTCTATTGCGGCGTCAGCGGCGCGATTCTGGAATTTAGCCTATCTGCATGTAGAGTAATTCCGCGTACGTGAAGCGATCGCGTTGCTCACAATCAGCTGTGGGCGTACCGGTTTGCATCGCGTATTCCGCGCCCGAGTGGCGGAATTGGCAGACGCGCCGCACTCAAAATGCGGTATCGAAAGGTGTGTGGGTTCGAGTCCCACCTCGGGCACAGTGTTTCCGCAGGTCAGCGGCCTGTTTCCTCGTTGGGTGTTGACAAAACCGGCCAAAGTGTTGACAGCGGCGTACCGTTTTTGTGTGGCCAGCATTCGAAAACGCACCAAAAAGGACGGATCATCGTCCTACATGGTGTTGTGGCGGGACCCGAAGAGCCGCGAGCAGCAGGGCCTGACTGTCGCCACGCTCGTCGAAGCTGAAACTCTGAAGAGGCTTCTGGACGCCAACGGCCAGTCCTTTGAGATTGCGCAGCACGCCATCCTCTCGAACGAGAAGCGCACACCCACCGTCGCTGAAGTCATCCAGGAGCACATCGACCTGTTGATCCGGCCATCGAGCGGAACCATCAAGACGTACCAGACCATGCTGGACCTGCATATCCGGAACGTCATCGGCCACGTGCCCGTGGACAAACTCGATTACCGGCTAATCGCGCATTGGGTGAAGTCGATGATGGCAAAGGGCAAGGCGCCGAAGACGATCCACAACGTTCACGGCCTGATTTCGGCCGCGATGAACACCGCGGAGATGCTCGGGTACATCACGCGGAACCCGTGCCGCGGCGTACAGCTTCCGGGGATTGAAAAGGCTGAAGATGAGGCCATGTTCCTCACCCATGCGGAGTTCAGCCTCATCATGGACGGGATGGGGGAGCGCTACAAGGCCTTCACCAACTTCCTGGTCATGACGGGTACCCGCTTTGGGGAGGCGACCGCCCTGACCGTGGCCGACGTTGACCTGCTATCCAAGCCGCCCACCGCCCGGATCAACAAGGCATGGAAGCGGGATGGGCAGAACCAGTTCTACATTGGCGCGACGAAGACAGGCGCCGGTAAGCGCACCATAGGGCTGAACCCTGCCCTGGTGGAGCTGCTGATCCCGCTGGTAGCAAGCAGGCCCGGCAAGGAACTGGTGTTCACGACGCCCAAGGGCGGACGGATCATCCACAAGCTGTTACTGGCACCACTATTGGGTCCCCGCCGTTCGCACGGCCCAGGCAACCGGCCTGACGAAGAACCCACGCATCCACGACCTCCGCCACACCCATGCGTCCTGGCTGATCCAGGACGGCGTGCCCCTGTTCACTATCTCGCGCCGGCTCGGGCACGCCTCCACTAGGACGACTGAGCAGGTCTACGGGCACTTGATGCCGGAGGCGCTGCAGGCCGGCGCTGACGCTACCGAACGCTCGATAACGGCTTTCCTGCGCTAGCGAAGGTGCTGGCCAGCGCGGGGCAGGATGGATGTCTGCCTCAGGGAACGTTTCGCCTGTCTCGCGCTTCCGGTCATGTCGATGAGTCTCCACTCGGCCATGAAAGTGGAAAGCAACGCCTTCCATTTGGAGATCCCGTGGACATCGAATTTTTTGAACCCGCCGAAGCTGCCGCGCTGATGCGCTGCACAGAGTCATGGCTGCGCGACGGCGCGACCAGTGGACGATTCCCCCACGCATGCTGGGGGAAGGGCAAGATCATCTTCACATCCGAGCACATCCTGGAAATCGCGAAGTTGAGTGAGATCCTTCCCGGTGGCACTGGTTCCCCGCTCTCGGTCAGTCGACCGGCGGGAAAGGAGCGGCTCATCGGCACCCGCTCAAAAGCCAGACTGACCACGGTGCATTGAGGGTGATCGCCACACTTCGTGCCGCGGATCGAACCATTGAACCCGCAGGTGTCACCGGAAGCCGAACACGGGCGAGGATCAAGGGTGTCGGCCTGTGATGGGCCCCACGGACATGCCTACCAGCGGCAGGCGGTGGTTGAAGCTTGCGTGGAACAACCCACTGCAAACCGAAGGACTATCAAGATTATCCGCTCCGCCGCCAAGGCCCTGGCCGCTGTAACCGCCGTCTTTCTGGGCGCCTCGCTCGCGGGTTGCGACGCTGCCGCAAACGCCCTTGAGGTCATCGAATCTCCCGCCGGCATCGCTGCTGGGTCGCATTCCCCGGTAGGCGCAATCACCGCTCTCGAACAACTGGAGAGCGTCCCGGTGAAGGGTCGGGCTCCGAAGACTGGCTATACCCGTGATGAGTTTGGACCCGCCTGGGATGATGTTGACCGTAACGGCTGCGGCACCCGCAATGACATTCTCGCCCGCGACCTTTCCAACGAAACGTTCAAGCCCGGAACTAACAATTGTGTGGTCGCCACCGGGACGCTGGCCGACAAGTACACCGGAACTACCATTAACTTCACCCGCGGCCAGAACACGAGCTCGAATGTCCAGATCGACCACGTCGTCGCGCTCAGCGACGCCTGGCAAAAGGGCGCACAGAACCTCAGCGCAGATAAGCGTAAGGAACTCGCAAATGACCCGCTGAACCTCATGGCGGCCGACGGACCGACTAACAGCGCCAAAGGTGACAAGGACGCAGCCACCTGGCTGCCGCCGAATAAAGCGTTCCGATGCGAGTACGTCGCCCGTCAGGCCGCCGTGAAAGCCAAGTACAACCTCTGGGTCACCCAAGCCGAGCACAACACGATCACCGGGATTCTCGCTGGCTGTCGATGCGTTGATCGCGCCAAGCAAAGCCACCAAGAGCTGAAATAAAGCGTTAATGCTGCTGCGGCAGACCTCTTCCTCTTCATTCATCTGACATCAATCCACAGAGCGATGTTGTCCACTCCGAGCCAGCCGGTCCTGAAGTCTGAACTCGCAGCCCTGGCGGAAGGAGTAGTAGATTCTAGTGGGCTTGGGAGCAAGTCAGACTGAGCCATTGATGGGAACGAGATTGGCGAAGTCAATCCAAGGAAAGGGTCAACGTGGACGGGCCACAGCATCTGCCGAAAGTATTCGTGTATGCGGATGAGTCGGAGTATGAAATCCCATGGAAAAAGGAGGACGGTCCTCGGCGTACAGCCTATATCTATGCAGTCGGAGCGGTTGTGGTTGAAGGCGAGGAGTCTCACGTCGAAGTGCTCTCGAAGTTAAACTTGCTCCGAGAAGAGGTCGCCAATGACCGCTCGATTGCAAACCACGATGAAAGACTAAGACTGGAAAAGTCGGGATGGCATTTGACGGAGGATCAACTTTCAACCGCCATTCCTCTATGGCGATTTATGGGTCAGTCTGTTGGTATTAAGTATCATTACCGATATATCGAGATGCTGGAAAAGATTGATGGCGCAAAGCTTAGCCGTGTTTATGCCGTCTTGCATGCAACGTTGGTGAAGGATCTTGTGCGCCGATATTCTCGAGATTGTGCCATCGAATTTGGCTTCGAGGAGTATACAGATCTGAACTCGAAGTTCGCGCGCTTAGTTGAATTTTGCGTGAACCAGGATGATAGCGGGGAGAGTCGGCTACCCACTGTCAGGACTTTGAGCAAGGGTGAATCGGACCTCTCGTCGGTTGCGGACTATATGATCCTCGGAATCTCACGGCTCATAGGACAAAACGAACGCGACTGTGCAGGCGTTGACGAATGCGGCGGACAATGCCGAACCACTCTGTTCGCATCTGGAGGGCCTGTTCTAGGCCACGTGAGTCCGGAGAACGCCAATTTTCGTAACTTTGAGAACATTCGGACCAGCCTTTCCTCGATAAACCAGGTTCGGTTGCACACAGGCGTCCTCTCCTGAGTGCTCGGGGTGCTGATCGCTCGGCTATTATGGGAGTCGCGCCCCTCGCGATGTAGATAAGTTGCCGATTCGGTACATTGTTCACTTTTTGTGTTGTCGCTACTGACCGGGGGGTGCTTCAGATTACAGCTTGGATTGGCAAGACGTGGTTCAACAGAAGGTTGTATGGAGTCACCTAAAGTGGCAGCTTCAAGTTGTTGGGAGCATAAATGGCCTCCTCCCAACGTCTTCCGCATCCTCGGAGTGGCGTGAGTGGGCGCTTGAACATGCGCGCCCCGTACGCTTCCGGGGGCGCGACGGGTGGCGTTCCGTAGGCCCCCTAGACTCACTGCTGAAGCGAATGGCCGCAACCCTTCAATCGCTTTATGCGGCGCCGGATTCTGTGTACGGCTTCGTCCCGGGTAAGTCCACTTACTCCGCCGCCCAAGTTCACGTGGGCGCCTCTTCGGCCTTAGTCGTTGACTTGAAAGACTTTTTTGGACAGATCAATGAGCAGCGCGTCAGAAATGCGCTGCATCCCCTGCTTGACGAGGAGGCCCTCGATGTCTTCGTAGGATGCTGCCTGCGCTCGTCCACATTGCCGCTCGGGTTCCGTACGAGCCCACTGATATCCAACCTTGTGTTTCTGGAAACAGATCGAGACATTGAACGACTGTGTGCAGATCGTTCAGTGAAGTACACGCGTTGGGTTGATGACCTCGTATTTTCCGGGTCAGCGGTCGATGATTCGTTTCTTCATGATCTCTTGGCGGTGTTGCACTCACATGATTGGGAGCCAAACGAAAAGAAAACGAGATTCATGTCGACGAGGCGCGTGGTTCTTGGCCTAAACGTTGCTCAAAACCTCCCGCGTCCGCATGTTCCCCGAGGTATGAAAAAGGAACTTCGCAAGCAGGTTTATTACCTGAGCAAATTTGGTATGGGTCACTTTTCACACGCGGGTGCGTGGCCCTTGCCAAGAATTCTCGGAATGATCGCTTATGTTAAGTCGGTGGATCCCAATCTTGCGGCCTTGCTGGAACAGCAACTGCACGCACTTCCCACGAGTTCTCGGCTCGCAGCCTATTCAAGCGCGGTCGGTGGCGGGAGATGGCAGATGGCCATGCTCGAAGAAATTGGTCTCTGAGCTCCGCCATGACAGCCTTTTTCGGGGAACACGGTAGAGATCTAGAAGCGGACCCTGAACAAACAGTTGCGTTAGCCAAGTGCTGGTGTATTGGACCTGCGAGTCCCCACATTCTCCATCTAGGTTTGCGGGATAACGGACGAGCCGCCCGGCAGTTGATGAAAGCGCAATGTGCTGGCGCGCTGGCGCAACCAGCAGTTCGCGGCGGGCAGGCGTGACACTAGTTGGCTGTTGGCACGGAGGCCGATAATGTCGCTCTGGACATGTCCAGAGCTGAGGCGTTCAATTGAAGCTGGGGGCGCCTGACGCGCCAAGGTGGTTGCCGTAAAGGCGGTCACGCTTGCTGTCCGCTGCAAGGAGGGGGCGGTATGGACCAGCAGAAATCGCAAGAACAGGGGCCGGCTCAGGTCGCGGCCGAGGCATTCGTATCACTGCGGCTACCGAGCCACCTGACGCTGGAGAGTCTCATCGCAATCGTGGCCGCCCGACGCCGCCGTGGAATCGAGATTGAGGCCACGACGATCCTCAACGGCACGTCCGTCTGCGGTCTCTGGCTGTCGACGGATACCCGGGAAATCATTCTGCACGCCGTCACGGACTCAGCGCTACATAGGCAGCAATTCATCCTGCATGAGCTTGGGCACATGATCCTGCGCCACGATGAATTGGGCGTTTCCTCGGACTATGCCGGCAGCCTCTTTCCAAATCTTGACGGAGAGATGGTGTCACGAGCTCTGGCCCGGAGCAGTTTCGTCGACGACCTGGAGGCCGCAGCTGAGACTCTCGCAGATCTTCTTGCCGGCGCTATCCGTGACAGCACCATGGAGCCGAGATCATTTGAACAGGTCTTCGGGTGATCCAGGCAGTCACGGCTGCGGTCATCTGGGGCCTCGTTCTGTGCTTGCTGCCCGGCGCGCGCACGAGGAAAGACCACAGCATCCTCGTGGCCGCCGTTGCGATTGCAACCGCGCTGTCCTTGAATGTCGATCCAATTTATCTCGCCGGTGATCAAGCCCTCGGCGGCCACAACCTCCTGGATCTTCTCGCCAACATTTTGATGGTCGTGGGAATCTACTTCCTTTCCCAGGCGATCCTCCGGGCCGCAGAGCTCAACGATGCACCTGTGCGCAGAGACCGTCGCGGCCTCCTCATTTTGGGTCTAGTCTCCTTGGGGCTGGTCCTGGCATTCCTCCGCATCGAAGCACCCGCGTCCTCAACGAAATTTATGTTGGATTACGGGGAGCAGCCTGCTGCTGCCCTCTACTCCGCCATCCAATTCGTTTACATCGGGGTGGTTGTCGGCGTCACCGGATACGTGTGCTTTAGATTCCGACGGCGGATGGCCGCTTCCTACTTTCGTGTCGCCTTCACTCTCATCGGCATTGGGTGCTCCCTGGCTCTCGTCGTTGTTTTGGCGGTCCTGGGAATGGACGTAGCCAATCTTCTGCGGAGACCAGTCGACCATGCAGCAGTTGGCGCCTATCTACGACACCAGTTTTGTCGGGGCGATGTTGTTCCTGTGTGCTGGACTTGCCCTGCCACCAGTAGCGCGCCGGATCGTTCAGCGAACGCAACAGAGGACTCAATCTGGCTTGCTACTGGACCTCACATCCACTTGGGAAAAAGCGACAGCTACCCGCAAGGATGGACGCCTGGCGACGCCCACTGGAGTCATCGAGCGGGGCGACCCCGAGACGCGGAGGCTGCATCGGATGCTCGTCGAGATCGAGGATGCTCTCCTGATGGATCCCGCCGCTGCTAAGTTGTTGGATGAAGCTGATTTTCTAACATTGACTCGAACAGAAACTTACCTCGCTTCCCATAGGGACACGCAGGGTGCTCGATTGGGCATGGCGCGATGGGGGAGGGGGAAGAACCCAAGTGGCAGATGATGGCGTAGAACCCTCGGAGTCGCCGCAGGTCGAGGCTCGCTCGCAAGATCAATCTCTTGCTCGATTTGTATGAGTCCCGAGGAACAGGGCCGTTGTCCTACAGGGAAGTCAGCGAAGCAATGTCTCAACATGGCACGCCGTTGTCGCGGTCAAGATGGGCCTACATGCGAAGCGGTGATAGCTCCCTGGCCATGGACCAGGATCTGCTGCAGAACCTTGCGGCATTCTTCGGCGTGGATCGTCGGTACCTTCTGGATGACTCAACAGAGAGTACCCGAACTAGTAGAAGCCCAGCTCAACCTCCTGAAGTCGATGCGGGAGGCTCGCGTGAAGAAATTTCGCAGCAAGGCAATTGCAGGAGTTGTCTCCCGAAACGCTGGCACGGCTCAGGGAGGTCATTGACAAGCATGTCAGGAGCGAAGATGAAGGCCCCTAAAGTGCTGGGCCCTCTAACCATCGCAGCCGTATGTGCATCTTCAATAACGTTCCTCGGTGCTGCCTACTTTGCGCGTCGGGTGGTGGTGCCAAGCACTACACGTCGGGAGGATCTCTCATCAGGCAAGTCTTCGCAGGAGAAGACGGGTCCCTGAGGATCGAACTGCCAGCGACGCCATTAACGAGAGCGCCAGGCCGATACAGCTTGTGGTTCGGCAACGGCAAGGGCCACGCCTGCATTGGCGACGTCGTAGACGAGGACACCGAGCGCAGGAACGGTGACTCGGCTCGTCGAGCGAGTCGATCCGGTCGACCTACACGCTGCTACGGCCGGCATCTGGAGCGGGTACGCGTACTCCAAACCTGAGCAACTGCGGCCTGCCTTTTGAGGAACGTGGAGATTCAAGGTCGACGGCGGCATGGCACCTGCATGGAAATTCCCGCCGACGGCGGATGGTCCGGCGGTCTTCGACATGGGCCATCCACGCACACGGAATGGGCGGAAAACGCGCCGGCGCCCTTCGAGGTGTTCCTGTTGCGAGCCGGCTCGGCATCACATCACTGGTCGTGTCATTCCGCAACGACGGCGAAGCGCCGCCGTCGAACGATTCCCGGTACTCATTGGGCCAGAATGAGTGGTTGGATGTCGAAGCGGCCATCCAGTTACGCCGTGGACCACGGCGCCGAGCGGCTCGTATTGTTCGGATGGTCGCTTGGGCGGTTCCATGGCCCTCCGTGCAGCAAATCTCTCAGCCCATTCTGATCGGATCATCGGCCTGGTGCTCGTGGCTCCCGTCCTGGATTGGGCCGAGACTCTGACGTCCAACGGGAGCGCCAGTGGATTGCCGAAAGCTATCGCCAGGGCTGGGCTGAGCTTGTTGGGTTCGAATGCAGGCCGCTGGGTCACGGGTCTCAAGCAATCCATTGACCTCTCCGCGTTGGACTGGGTTACCCGCGCTGGTGACCTCAAGACGCCGACCCTCATATTGCATGGGATCGACGACAAATCGACGCCGGTCGCAGTCTCTGAACGATTCGCCGAGCTACGACCCGACCTCGTTCAGTTGGTTCGCTTCGATGTTCCTGGGCATTCACTTGAGTGGAACGCCGATACCGAGAAGTGGGAGTCGTCCGTTACGCGGTTCCTGAAGTCGCTGCCCGCTGACTGAAACGTGGCCGCAAGGTCCGCAAGTTCCTTTTCGACCTGATCCGGCTGCGCCTCATACGTTCCCGACGCCGAGGATGACCACGCCTGCCTCGCATAGAAGAGTGAGGTGTTTGCGGACAGAGGAAGCAGACAGGTGAGGGCTGCAGCGACCTCATCGGCAGGTCGCCGGGCCATGGGTGATCAGAATAGCGAATGAGGCGGCTTCGCGTCCGGTTCATCAAGATGTTCGCCATGGAGACCACAATCAGGTGACGAGGGAATCTCTTGTGGCCCGCTGTAGACGGGTCTACAGCAAAACGATACGCTCATCTACATACGCGATGGAAGGACGAACGTCCGCTTATTGCAGTGTGGACGTTGGCCAAGGCAATACTGGGCAACAATCAGTGACTCGCTGACGATAGCCAGGTCAGGTCTGGGAGGTGAGCGTGTCCGGAGATGAAGAAGGTCGCGAAGGCGCGGAACTGTCTCCCCAAGCCGAACTTGCACGCCGCCTGAACCTGCTGCTCGACGTCGTCGTTGCAGAGCGAGGACAACCCGTCACGTTCCGCGAAGTCCAGGCAAAAGCTGGCGGAGAAGGGAATCAAGCTTTCCAGAGCCCGCTGGTTCTACATGAAGGACGGCACAGGCAGGCTGGTGAGCGACCCGGCGCTACTAGGCGCCTTGTGCGAGATCTTCAATGTGGATCCGGCTTATCTGCTGGGCAGCGACGACCGCAGACCTGCCCGAACGCATCGATTCCCAGCTTGAGTTTGTGAAGTCTCTCCGCGCAGCGAGGGTGAAGACGTTCGCGGCTCGGACCCTTGGTGACGTGTCGCCAGAGACACTTCGGGCGATCACAGAGTACTTGAATAAGGACATTAGCCGTCGGCCAGAAGGGGAGAGGGCCGAGGCCAGTCCGCAGTTGGACGCGGATGAGGCGCCGGAGCGCGCAGACTAAACGTCGGGCTCATTTTTCCAACTCGCTGCGGCTACTTTTCCAGCAAGTACCTAAGGTGAGCGTCGAGCAGTTCCTTGATCCGGACAGGGTTTGCCGAATAGCGCGGTGACCGTCCGTGTCTACGTCCAGGCTCGACGTCGACCATCACCACGCCTGCCTCTTCGAGCGCGGCCAGGTGCTTTGCCACGCTGGGATCGCCCGCGCTGACAGCGGCGACGATATCCCCGCGCGTCGCAGGCCCGCTAGAACGTGAGGAACCGAAGAATCTCGTTTCGCGCCCGGTTGCCGAAAGTTGCCACGGCAGCCTCGACGTCGGCCGACCAGGCGGCGTCGTGAGGCTGCGTAATTCTCGGCATAGGGTCATTCTTCCCGAAGGCATCGCAAAAAGTAAGAACAGCACTCTTGACGATACTTTAATTATCTTCGACAATAATTCCTATAGCTTCTTCTGATCGTTGTTGGATCTCCGCATCCACTATCTGGGGTGGCCGTTTGCGCGACTCTGCGAACTACTCGATCTGAACAGTCAAAGCGGTGAAGCCATGGAAATTGAAGCCAAGGCGTATCAATCTACAAAGGGATCAGAGACGGTCGCTGACGTTGACGTCTCATTGCGAAGCGCACCTCCGCCGGGAGAACCCGTCATCCAGATCGACCGGATCATGGTCGCGGTTGATGGGGTGCACCGTTACGTCGTTTCCCGCCTCGCGCGGATCGGGCGATCCTGCGATGTGGACGACGTCATGCAGGACATCCGGGTCGCCGTTTGGGACGGGGTTGCGCGGGGACGCTACCGGGAGCTGCCCGGCATCCCGTTTGAAGCGTGGGTCCAAGGTGTCTGCAACAAGATCTGCGCTGCCCATATCCGGCGCGAGCTTAGCCATCAAACGTTGCCCTTGCTTGTTGACTTCACGACGACGGAAAGCTCACCGGAGCTTCTTGCTGTCGTCCATGCTGGGGCGGCAGGAAACGACGTCGAGAACTATGTTGATCAGGCCTGGGCACACGCCATGCTGGGCCTGGTCCAGCGCAGCGTCAGCGAGGAAACCTGGAGGCTTGCCGTATCCAGCCTCACAGGGCCGAGGCATTACGGACCTCCATCTCCCAAAGACCGGCGTCGATGGCACGCCGTAACCGTCGTTCGGCAGACGGCCAAAACAATCAACACGGCATTGAACTGCCACCCCGAACCCGGATTAGGCGTCGACGATCTCTGCCGGTGCGCTGCCAACTGCCTTCCCACAAATGTCCTCCGGAGCGTCGCGGAAACCATAGTCCGTCCGGGCCTGCGAGGACTGGATAGGTCCGTTCAGATGGCTGCTCTGGCCTGTGAGCTCGGCGTCACCGAGAGGTACATCGCGGTGAATATCGGATTTGCCCGGCAGTTGTACCAGGCAGCTTGGCGCGTGCTTCAGCACGAAGTGAACAGACCGGCTGTTTGAGCCATGGTTGTCCGTTCGCCGGAGTTGGCCATGAATTGGTTCCGTAAAGGTGGCCGCCGGCGAGTGGTTCGGCGGCAGGGCTGGTTGCCCTGCTCATGATTAGTGCAGTCTTCCTACTTTGGCCTGCAGAGAGCCCCAGCGGACCGGTCCCGCCGACCACGTACGCAACCGCACGTGCAACGGCGCAGCCATCGGGCACTTCCACTGCACCAGGCAGTACGTCCGCTGTTCCTGACGAGGCGGACGTTACGGCGGAGGTAACGCCGGATGGTTTGCCACGTACGCGCGATTACCGGGCGCTCGCTGTAGCGGCAGCAAAGGGAATCTACAGCTGGGACAGCCGTTCGTCGTCGTACTCGGATGTATATGCCAAGGTGCGGTCCTGGTGGGAGTTGCTGCCTGATGGATCGAATCCCTTATCTGTGCTGGTTCGAGAGTTTGAAGGGACAGGCGTGACAGCGGGGACGTTCACCACCCTGGCAGACCAGTCCGCTCGCCGAAGCGGCACCGCTGAGTCCCTGCGCTGCGATCTCGAGTTGGCCAAAGTTCAGGAGTATCCGGCCCCGTGGGAGGGCCTTCACGTATGCACGGTGACGGTGCAAGTTGTGGACGAGTCTAGTAACGGCAGAAGTGCCTATGCGGCACCTGTCACGGTGATGGTCAACTGTCCTCCTGCCACCACCGCTCCATCTGGACGCTGCGCCATGGTTGCCTTTTACGCGACCGCAGAGAGAATCGTCTACTAGTGGCTGGACTGGTGGCCGTCGCAGGCCTCATGCGGCGTCGGGCATTGCTGAAGGTCGTGTCGGCGGCCGCTTCCCTCGCTCTGCTTGTTGGCGCTATGGCATTTGCCGGAGGCGTGGCTGCGATCACTGGAATGACGCGCCAATCCGCAGTTGCTTGTGCTCCAGCGGGCGCCGAGGTGACCACTGCGCCTAACGTGACTGGTGCGGGCTTGGAAGTTCGGAATGCTGGTCGCTTGCTCTACGAGCTGACGCCTCGGCAGGAGAGCGTTGCACGGACTTACATCGCGGTCGGCAAGCAGCTTGGAATACCGCGCTCCGGGCAGATCATTGCCATCATGATGGCGCTGCAGGAGTCGAGTCTGCGGATGCTGGCGAACACCAGTGTGCCGGCTTCTCTGAACTTTCCGAATGACGGTGTTGGACGGGACCACGACTCGATCGGTTCGGCCCAACAACGCCCGGCGGCGGGCTGGGGGACAGTTGAGCAGTTGATGGACGCCGCCTATAACGCGCGTGCCTTTTACGGCGGTCCGTCGGGACCGAATCGCGGCAGTCCTCGAGGACTGCTGGACATTCCCGGTTGGCAGGCTATGGACAAGGGCCTGGCGGCCCAAGCCGTTCAGGTGTCTGCATTCCCGGAACTTTATGCGCGTTGGGAGCCGGCGGCCGCAGCAATCGTTGCTGCGCTTGAGGATGGCACTGCTCCTGCCTCCTGTGCGGATTCCCCGCCAGCGCCGGCGACTGGGGGAACTTCAAGGAACTTGAGTCAGCTACGGCAGGACATTCTGAGGTTTACGCAGGAGGGCCTGGGCGGGCGGTATGTGTGGGGCGGCACTGCCTTCAAAGCCTGGGATTGCTCCGGCTTTGTGCAGTGGATCTATAGGCAGGCCGGCAATCGAGCTGCCGAGAGTGGAACAATGGCGGGTGGGTGTCCGGACAGAGGATCCGCAACCAGGAGACCTGGTGGTTCAGAATCCGCAGGGACCCGACAATTGGGGCCATGTCGGCATCTACGCGGGCGACGGCATGATGTGGAGTGCTCTCAACCCGGCGGTGGGGACACTGCTGCATCCCGTGAGCTGGAACCCTGGCGCGGCCTATTTCGACCTTCTGGGGCGCTGAGGAACAATCTGAGATTGGCGGGACGCCGCAGGTGAGCGACCTACTGATGGTACTTCAGTCGCCTGTTGGGCAGTGTTCGGCTCAGGTGGTCATCAATAAGTCTCAGCTCGATTTCAGGGCAGAACAACTTTCATGGGCAGCCTCCGGGCTCGCTGTCTCGGTTGCCTTTGTTGTTCTAGGAGAGGCCCGGCCTCCGGGAGGTTAAACCCCTTGCTGGCTGCAGCGGCAGTCTTGGCAGTGGGACAGGCCGTTTTATGTCCCGCGACTACTGGCTTGGCGTTCAGATATACGCACGGAGTCGAGGATGATGGCAGAGAGGGCGGGGGAGAGCGCTACGGGCGCTTCGGACTTGGTATGTCGGCCCACCAAGGGCGAGCTCACAAGGAGTGCCTGAAGGCCCTTCCGGAAACTAGAGGGGCAGTTCTGGTCCACGCGCTTCAGGAGTTGTCGGCCGGACAGGCCTCGCACTCCGGGTCCGGCTCGTGGATAATCGTTGCGGTGGAGCGTGCGCAACGGTCACGCTCCACGCCGCCATTGGTACACACAGAGACTGCGGCCTGCGTCGTACCTATGGGCGTGGCAAAAATATGGGACCATACCTCATGTCCATAAGAAGGCTGGAAGTCCAGCGTGACCACCTAGAGCGTCTGATAAAGACTCCCGCCCACGGCATTGAAGAGCTGATTTGGAATGCTATCGATGCGGATGCAGGACTGGTGGAGTGCTCCTTGGTTCGGTCTTCCGCTGGAGGCATAGAGACTCTGGTTGTTTCCGACAACGGTTTGGGCATCACAGAAGAACGCGCAAATATCTCTTTCGAACGATTGGGCGGTTCCTGGAAGGCTACAGCGACAAAAACCGAGGGCGGCCGGGGTCTTCATGGTAAGGCTGGGCAGGGTCGACTGGGTGCCTTTGGCATAGGAGATTGGGTCCGCTGGACGTCGACCAGTCAGGCAGTTGCAGGAGGACTCGTGACGATCCAGATCACCGGCCGCCGAGGCAACTTGCAAGAGATCGAAATTGACGTTGTCCAGCCGCCGCTTGAAAACGTCGGCACCACCGTCGAAATCGGGGAGCTGAACAAAGCTGCTCTTGCTTGGCTGGAATCGCCCAAGCCGGTTGAACGGCTTACTTCGACATTCGCGCTCACGATCGAGAAATATGGCGTTGAGTTGCGCTGGGAAAACAAGAAAATCAACCCGGCAGACATACAAAGCGCACGTTGGTCGGCTCCTCTAACGGTTCATGCCCTGGGGGACGCACACACCCCAATCGAGATTGAAATTATCGAATGGACGATCCAGGGCGGACGCCAGTTGCTCCTCTGCGATTCGAGTGGCTTGCCACTTCACGAGACAAACCCCGGTATCCAAGCGCCGGGCTTCAGCTTCACGGCTTACGTAAAGTGGGACGGCTTCACTGACCATAGCTCGAACTTGTCTCTAGGCGACCTCGCGCCGGATGAGGTGAAGGCGGTTCTAGACGCAGCGAGACTGAGTATGAAGTCGTATTTTGCTGACCGCGTCAAGGCACGCGGGACGGAGCTAGTCAGGGCTTGGAAAAGTGACAATATCTACCCGTACAAGGAGAAACCCAAGTCAGAAGTGGAACGCGCGGAGCGGGAGTTATTTGAGATCGTGGCAGTAACGGCAGCCGACGCATTTAAGGACACCGACAAAAAGTCGAAGAAGTTGTCGTTGCATCTCATTAAGGAAGCTCTGGAGAACAACCCGAGCGGATTGCAGGACGTTCTTGGCGAAGTGATTGGCCTGGAGGAAAGCGCCTTGGCGGACCTTGGTTCCTTGTTGAAGGAGACGACGCTCAGCAACATGATTCGATCCACGCGGGAAATCACTGACCGCCTCAAATTTGTTGGCGGGCTGGAAGAGATCATCTACGGCGAAGACTTTCGGAAGACGATTTTGGAGCGCAAACAGCTACACCGCATACTCGCGGCCGAAACTTGGATTTTTCGCGAGGAGTATCAGCTGACCGCAGATGATACCACTCTGAAAACGGCGCTGGACAAGTACGGTGCCCTTTTGAGCCACGACGACGAGAGCTCTGACCCAGACGTCGAAAGGGAAGTCCTGGATTACACCGGAGGCGCCCCGGTTGTCGACATGATGCTCAGCCGCGTAGTGGAGCAGCGGGAAAACAGGCGGCATCACATCGTCATCGAAATCAAGCGGCCCACTGTCCATATCGGGCACTCGCAAATTAGCCAGGTCGAAAGATATGCCGCCGCCGTGGTCGAAGACGGTCGCTTTGACCTTGCCTCTACTTCCTGGGAGTTTTGGATTGTTGGGGACAAGATTGCCCCAGCCGCACGTATGAAGACGGCACGTGCCGGCGTAATCCAAGAGGCATCGACAGAGTACCCGGTCACAATCCGGGCAGTGTCTTGGGCGCAGATCATTCGCGACGCGAGGCATCGACTTAAGTTCGTCCAAGAAGCCCTTGGGTACGGGCCGACAAACGAAGAAGTCATGCAGCACCTAAAGGAAAAGCATGGACGTTTCTTGCCAGGCGTGAACACTGAGGAAGAAACGCCGGAAGAAGACGCAGATGCTGCCTTCATCGCGGAGCTGGAAAAGCTCGACTCAGACCATGGCTAGCTTCGCGCTGCTAGGCTTCGGCGATGGGGATATTTCAGAAGCTTTGGGCCTTACTTTGGGGCGAAGAAAAAGAAGCCCGACTGCCGCGACCGCATGTGGCGGAGCGCAGTGCCGCGGTTCCGGGCACGGCCAAAGTATCCGTAAACGTTCCGACTCCTGAGTCCGAACCAGCAGGGCCGGTTATTACTACTGAACCGCAGCGGGACGTTGGGCCCAAACCGGCGGGCGTGAAGAAGGTTGTTCTCGATGAGGCGGCCCTGTCGATCCTGGACCTCCGCGAACTTCCGTCTAGCCGACTACGAATTGTCGGATCAGGATTTTGGGTTACTGATTCCGGTCGTTACAAGCATGGCGGGAGCGAATACCTATTGGTTCGTGAGCCGAAGAACAAATGGGATACCAACGCCGTGGCGGTGTACGGGAAGGGTCGCAAGGTGGGGCACCTTTCGGAGGCCAAGGCGGCTGCCCTAGCTCCCATCCTCGACCAACTCAGTTTCGACGCTTACCGTGTCACCGGCGCGGCGCCAGCCGATAATTCAATACGAATGTGGATAGACGTTCCGGCGGTTCCCAAGCTCAGGGCCTTAGCGAAAAATCTCGCGTGAGAGCGAAGTTAGGTCGTTAGGTCCAGCTAGTTCGCGGCTCCATTTCGCCGCTAGGGTAGCTGGGTGAGTGTTGGGGGGCTTTTTACATCACCGGATTGGGAAACCCTTCCGGATTGGTTGCAGCCATCGGAACTATCAGTGCTGTGGCTTGGGCGTTGCATCTTGGGCGACGTGATGGAAAACGCTTGGACGAGGAACGCCGGGGTGCCAAGAGGGATCGCGAGGAGGCGGCCCACGACCGGGAACTGTTTCGGCAGCACCAGGCGGCTGAGGCGCAAAAGCGACGGTTGGCATCGAAGGTGTCGCTGGTTGTGGAGGCGTTCCGCGGCGAGGCGGGCGGAAGCTTCGGTGGAAGGTTCACAATGGGGGCGACGAACCGATCTCTATGGTTTCTGTGATTCGGCGTGCCGTCCCCGCTGACGATACCTCCGGAGAGGCTAGGACCGAGATCTGTAAGACCTGGACGAGCATAGAAGCGGGCGGTAGCCGCGCCGACATCACTAAAGTTCATGACGAAAGTTATATGGCCCAAGGGGAGGTCCAATTCAACGATGGTGCTGGCCAACGCTGGCAACGCATGGAGTGTGGTGCGCTCCGTACATTGGCTCCCGAGGATCCTGCCGCCCTGGGATTTGTTCCGATTCAGCGATAGCTATCACGGCGGCTCCCAAGCAAAAAGCCCCTCCGCCGAGCCTATGGGGGGACGGCTCACCGGAGGGGCTTCCTGGCGCCGGGGTCTCGTTTGCCGACGCGGGGATGAGGTCTAGGCGGCTGGGGGAACCGCCGTTGACGCATCAAGATTAGATACCTCTCTATCGCTACTGCAAATCGACGCCGGCGGGGGCAGTCAAGGCAAAAGGCTATTCTCGTGGGATGGAGATACAAGCCTGGGCAGGCCAGCAGGACTGGGGATCGTGGGCCGACTGGTTCGCGGCCCTAGGTACGATTGCGGCCGTAGGCGTGGCTTTGGGTTTTGGGTTGCGGGATGGGAAGCGGCTCAAGGTGGAGCGTCTTGAGGCGGCCGAGGATCGTGCGCGCTTCCGTGAGCAGCAGAAGGCCGATGCCGAAACGCAAAAGCGCAGGCTTGCGGCACGGGTTTCGGTGAGTAGTGAAAGGTTCATCGATGACCTCGGCGACCGTAAGTGCCGCTGGACTGTTCACAACGGCGGCGACGAGCCCATTTCGAGGATCGCGTTGGTGGGGCGGTCAATCGCTTTAGAAGGCAAAGACACGCCAGCTCCATTTATATTCGGGATCTGGGCGAGCATCGCAGCTCGCGGGGAGCGCGAAGAGATAACTGCCATTTTCGGGGACGGCATGGTCCGTGAAGGTGAGCTTCAATTCACCGACGGTGCAGGGCAGCCTTGGCAACGAAAAGAGTATGGGGCCCTGAGAGCCCTAGAGCGTGATGATCCGGAGTCGATTGCCGGAAAGAAGACGCAGTCTTTCCACGCCTAGGACGGCAGCTACCTCCTGACAAATGCAGAGAAAACCCCTCGCGCGGCCCGGGACCTAGGCTTTGAGCGATTGACGTCCGAGAAGCGGTATGGCCCACAGTCACGTCGAGACTGGCGGTTTACTGTTCTGAGTCCATAAGGAATACCGGTTCTGTCCAGCCGCCAGGGGGCCGTGGCGTGTCCGGTAGTTGCTACTGCAGATTACAGAAGATATCTACGTCTCAATAAGGATAAGTTGTGGACGGTGTGCTAATGATCCGTCTCTATGTTGTGACCAAGACTCTGCCGATAGTTATGCAATGAAGTCATGCCGCTGCGCTCCCTAGCTCCCATGAACCCGTGAGCTTATCTGCTCACTCCATGGAATTACGACGGACGGAGCACCAATGTTTTTCGCAGCGGTGGACCCGGGGATCACCCCGAACGCTAGCTTTCCTTTCCTGGAATCGCTGAAACAGATTGGCGGCGGCATCCTCGTCGGCGCCTTCATCATCATTGCCATCGTGGCCATCATCGGTGCCGCGATGCTTCTGGCCGGCAAGCTCAGCCAGTCGTCACGTCTTGCCTCCGGCGGCGGCGTGATCCTGCTTTGGACCGGACCCGTGGCAGCCATCCTCGGGGGTATCAATGGCTACATCCTTTGGTCGCAGACCGCCTTCCCGCTTGGGTTTTAGCTCATGCCCGTTGAGTGCGACCTCAATGGATGGTGGCCACCCGGCTGTGGTCTGGTCTCGCAGGCCAATGACAACGCCTTGGGTGCAGTCACGTCCCTTTTCGCAAACGTCCTTCAGAATATGGCGTCCTGGCTGTGGGCCTTCATCACCGGCGCGTTCACAGTGTCGGACGTTGACGACTCGCAATGGCTCTCCATAAAAGGTCTGACGAACTGGTGGGTGGTCGTCATGATGACGCCGCTCGTCGTCGTGATGATTATTCAGGTTCTGTCTGGCCTTGTAAGCCAGCAGCCCAGGCGCATCGGACGCGCGATGCTCGGTGGAGCAGCCGCGATTCCACTGGTCGGGGCTGCCGTCTATCTCGTCCAGCAACTGACACGCGCGAGCGACTTGGCCTCGGCCGCGCTGCTCGAATCGATTGGCTCCGATCCCTATCTGGTGTTCATGAGGCTGTTCGGCTTTGAACGGGCGCCAGAAGGAACAGGGCGGGAATGGAACTTAGTCTCGCTAGCGCCTGGGACAACCGGGGGCGCTCCTGGTGCCGTCGTCGTGACTCTGATGGCAGTCATTGTCGTCTGGATCCTTGCCTTCATCCTGATGTGCTCCATGATCTTCCGCTCCTTCGCGCTCGTCGTGCTGGCCGCCGTCGCGCCCGTTGCACTCATGCTGCTTCCCTGGGACAAGACGAAATCCTGGGCACGACGGTGGTGTGAGGTCGTAGTTGCTTTGGTTATAGCTAAGCCGTTGGCCGCAACCGTCTTGGCGGTAGCGGTAAAACTCTTTGCCGAGGCCAAGTCCTTCGCGGGACTCGCAGCCGGTACGGTCGGCATGGTCCTCGCTTGTGGTGCTCCACTGATGGCCCTTCGCCTGGTCAGCTTTGCAGGCGGGGAACTGGCGGCAGCCGCCCAAACCGCCGGCGGCGGCCATATCCTGTCCAGGAGCAGCAGCGTAGCGGCCCGCCAGATCAGCAGGCAGGCGGGAGGCCGCCTTACACTGGCGAACCTGGTCAATCGCTCCGCAATGACTCGGCCAATCAGCTCAGGCCGGAGACCAATTCCCGACACAAGTCTTGGCACCTGCTGTGCGGTCGGCAGCATCTGCGTACGGTGGTGACGGAGGCCAACTGGCCCTAAACTCTGGCTCCTTTGCTGGAGCCCACAACGCCCAGCAACCACCGGAGTCCCGCAAGTTCTCGCATATGGATCCCCGTGAGCAAAACGGCCCCGCCACAACATCTGCACGACAGGCCCCACCGGAAGAGGCCGAACCGCGAGCGCATCCCCACGTGAGCGCACCAAGCCCTTCACGAGTGCCTCGTTCCCCGAAACCCCAGCCACCCAGAATTGATCCTCCGAAGAGAGGCAACCCACATGTCTGAAGATGCGCGGGCTCTTGAGGCCGTCAAATTCCCCAGGTATGAGCGCCGCGGATTCTTCCTCGGCCTGAAGTGGTACCAGCTGCTGATCGTGGCCGGTGGAGGAGCAGTTGCTGTCGTGGCCTCGGCGAGTAGCGGCCCCGCTGGCCTGTTCGCCTCCGGACCTGTATGGCTTGGGCTTATGCTGCTCGGGCTCCTCCAGTACTCCCGCATCCCCTATCCTGTGTGGGCGAAGCAGGTCGCTTTGTTCTTCTACCGAGCGGCCGCAGGACAAACACGCTTTCTTGCAAAGCCCGCCGCGCCGCAACTGGCGGGGCGGCTCGCTCTTCCGGGCGGTCTAGGAAATCTGGAGATCCGAACAACTGCCGGCAGTGAATGCTTCATCGTCGACCGCCGCGGTAGGGAAGCAATCGGGGTGATGCGCTGCAGCACACGATCGTTTGCACTCTTGGATGCGGACGACAAGGCGTGGGCTGTCCAAGCCTGGTCACGTGTCCAGGCGGGCATGGCCCAACGGCCAGGCGTGGCCAGGATCGCGGTTCAGGACTACACCGTGCCCTACCCGTCATCGGCCCTCTGGGAGTTCTACAGAGGCAACGCCATACAGGCCCAGGCCGGTGAGGAGACTACGTGGGGACAACGCGCCTATGAGGACCTGCTGGGCGCTGCCGGGTCAACCATGAGCCATGAACTCCTGGTTGCGGTTGTCCTTGACACCAGCAAGTCTCGCCGGCGGATCCGGGAGTCAGGCGGGGGACTCCTGGGCCTCGAACGCGTCCTGCGGCTGGAAGTCGAGGCCATGCAAACGTCGCTTGTTACCCATGGTGTGAAGGTGGAGGAATGGGTCGGGGAACCCGGGCTGCTTGGCATCATTCGCGGCGCATTCGATCCCGCTGCTTCGGTCTCCGCCAAAGCGCCGGTGGCGGCAGCCCCGCCGTCGGACGAGCCAGCCAGTGGGGAGAAGGAAACCTACGATCGCCATGGCGCCATGGCCGTTGAAGAGCACTGGACCTACCTGAGAACCGACACGGGTTTCCACCAGACTTTCTGGATCGCTGAATGGCCCCGGCAGAAGGTCTTCCCGGGTTTTCTGCACCCACTGATCTATGTCGGCGAGTTCCGCCATACCTTCACCGAAGTCATCCGGGCGGTGCCCACGGCTGAAGCCCTGCGTGACATCCGCTCCGCGCAGGAGGCGCATGAGACCCGCCGTCGCATCAACGCCCGCTTCGACAGGCCACTCACTCGCGAGCAGAAAGCCGAGGAAGAAGAGGTGATCCAAAGGGAGGAAGAGATCGTTGCCGGCCATGGCGACGTGCGCCCGGCCGCCTACATGACCGTTACCGCGACCTCCCTCGATGACTTGGCCCGGTACCGCCAGGAACTTGAATCCGCCGCTGCTGGAGCGTTCGTTGAACTGCGGCTTCTATACGGACAGCAGTGGGCCGCGTTTGTCGCCGGTGGGCTGCCGCTTGGAAGGGGACTGCGTTGAAGCAGGCAGCGAAGAGCCTTGAGTACGTCCCGTCGGGGAAGAACCGTAGCGAGCGGAAGGCACGACGGCGGGTCTCACCTCCCTGGGCAGCATCGGCGAGCGCAGCGGCAGCGGATAGGCAGCAGGAATTCAATGCTTTCCGTCTGGTGACTGGGGGAGCAAGGAGCAGAACTCGCTGCGTGGTCCGCATCGGCTGCGTCCTGCGCCGCACCGTGCTTCGACCATGACGTTTGCCGCCGCCTATCCGTTCCTTACGGAGTCGGGCCTGGGGCACGAGGGAACCTACATTGGTACAGACGTATTCGGTTCCGGGGCTTTCTCCTACGATCCGTGGATCCTTTACGACAAAGGGATCATCAGCGGCCCGTCCATTGTCGTGATTGGAACGGTGGGCACAGGCAAGTCGATGTGCGGCAAGTCGCTGGTAACGCGATCAATCACATTGGGTCGGAAGGCCGCCGTCGCATCTGATCCCAAAGGCGAGTGGGTCGGCGTCGCCAATGCCGTGGGCGGCAAGGTAATCTCCGTCGGTCCAGGACGCCCTGCAAGAGTGAATCCTCTCGACGCCGGGCCTCGCCCGAGCGCCCTCACCGAGGCGCAGTGGCAGGCGGTGGTGAGGCAACGGCGCCGCTATCTGCTGGTGGCGTTGGTCTCCCTCATGCGGCAGGGCACACCTCTCCGCCCCGTAGAGCACACGGCCTTGGACATCGCCCTCATGGAAACCATGGCCGAGAACTCAAACCCCACATTGCCGATGGTGCTGGATCACTTGCTGAAACCCTCGAAGGAGATGACGGCCTTGGTTGGTGTCGAAGGTGGAACCGCTGTTAGCCATTCCCTGCGCCGCACGGTGTCCGGCGATCTCGAAGGTATGTTCGATGCGCCGTCCACTGTAGCCTTCGACGCGGACGCGCCGATGATGGTGATGGACACGTCGGCCCTGATCGGGGCGTCGGAGCAGGCCCTTTCGCTGGCGGCGGCATGTGGCGCTACATGGTTGGAAGCAGCCATTACGAATCCCGACGGCGGCAAGCGGCTTGTGGTGTACGACGAAGGGTGGCGGATGCTCGCCGATCCGTACATGTTGGCGAAGATGAGCGAGCAGTGGCGGCTGGCCAGAACCTATGGAATCGCGAACCTGCTGATTATGCACAAGGTCGCGGACCTCAACGAGATCGGGGACAGCACAAGTGGGCACCGGCAGAAGGCCCTTGGCCTGTTGACTGAGGCTGACACCAGGATCATTTACAGGCAGAAGCATGATGCGATGCGCCTGACCAAGGAGGCGCTCGGCCTGACCGAAGCCGAATGCGAGCACGTCGAGAACCTTCCCAAGGGGGTCGGGCTCTGGAAGGTGGGGAACCGCTCCTTCATCGTCGCCAACCGGGTGACAACTGACGAGCTGGCCGTTTTCTCAACTGACGACAGGATGCTGTGAGAGTCCCAGGTAGCTCGCGGGCTGCGAGTGACAATCCGCTGGTTACGGCTTGCCTTGTTGCGGCGGCAGCCTACGTTTGTGTCTGTGCACTCGTTCAAGCTGCCGCGCACTTAGCCGGCAGTATCCGCTGCGGCACTATGCCGCCGTCGCCCTTTAAACCAGCGGCCGCCGTCGGACTTCTCACCAACAGGATGGAGTGGATCCTGGTCCGCCCGGCCGACTGTGAATTTGGCACAGACAGTGTCTGGTGGGTTCTGGCTCCCGTGCTGCTCGCGGTGGGCGCGCTCGCCATCGGGGCATTGGTTGCCTGGCGGCGATGGAAGCAATCTGGCGCGTGGCTGCGCCAGGAGATCCTCAACCGCGACGGTGTTGCCCGCCGGGCCGAGGTTCTCCACGACTTCGGGGCGAGGGCTGTATGCAGGAGAGGGAAGTTCACTCGCCCAGGAGTCGTCAACCCTTCCGTGCAGGACCTCTCGTGGACGCTGGGCCGCTCCCGCGGGGTCACGGTCCACGTCTCCACGGAGGAGTCATTGGTGATTCAAGGCGCACCGAGATCCGGTAAGGGTCTGTACGTTGTCATCAACGCCATTCTTGATGCGCCCGGGGCAGTGGTCACGACGTCCACGCGGGCCGATAACTTGGTGGTGACGTTGAAGGCCCGGGGGTCCGGCGGACGACCTGTGACGGTCTTTGATCCTCAGGGCATGTCGGGACTTCCATCGTCGCTTCGCTGGTCGCCAGTGCGCGGGTGCGAGGACCCTGACATGGCTACCCGTCGTGCGCTGGTCATCACGGCGGACACGGAGATGAAGGGCGAGAACGCAGCGTGGCAGAAGCGCTCGCTGATAGTCCTTCAGTGCTTGCTCCATGCTGCCGCGCTATGTGGCGAGGGAGTGACGGCATTTCGACGCTGGTCTTCCAGCCCTGTACTCGCAAGGGAAGCTCTTGAGGTGCTGGGCCGCCCCGGGGCGGCGCTCGGATGGCGAGCGGACTTGATGGGGATATTGGAAGACGACCCGCGGAACACATCCAACTCTTGGATTGGGGTATCGGCGGCGGTGGCACCTCTGTCATCACCGAAAGTGCTGGCCGCCCTGAATCCGGAGGACGAGTCCGAAGAGTTCGATCCGAAGGCCTTCATACGGGACAGGGGAACTCTATATCTCATTGGCACACGAGCTGGGGCAGCTGCCGCAGGACCGTACCTGTCGGCACTGATCGATGACATCGACAATGCAGCGAGGGAGATGGCGTTCGTATCGCCGGGAGGCCGGTTGGACCCGCCCCTTTCGTTGATCCTCGACGAAATCGCCAACCTGGCACCATGGCCAGGACTGCCCGTGGCACTCTCTGACGGCGGCGGCATTGGCATCTCGACACTCGTGGTTTTGCAGTCCCTATCCCAAGCCCGTTCCGGCTGGTCAATCGATGAGGCGGCGACGATCTGGGACTCGGCCATCATCAAGGTGATCTTTGGAGGTGGATCCGACGAACGGGATCTCCGCTCGCTTGCCGGCTTGCTGGGGGAGCGGAGCCTCACTCTGACAACGCGGTCTTGGTCCTCACAGGGCCGGCAGGACGGTGAGCAGATACGCGAGAGCCCGGTCATCGCCCTGGACGAGATTCGACGCCTGCCAGTTGGGACAGCACTTATGCTCGGCCGGCGAACCCGGCCTATTTTGTTGGACCTACTCGAGTGGCACAAGCGCAAGGACGCAGGGGAGCTGCGCCGCCTTAAAGCCGAGATGGAACGCGAACTGGCTGACGGGCACAGGCAACGCCAGCAGAAGAAGGAAGATGCGCCGGATGCGCAGCCATGACGACACCGAGCAGTTTGATGTACCGTCCTCGGCTTCCTTTGGGGACGACGAGCTGACCGCACAATTGTTCAGGTCTGCGTTTCCCATCCCTGCTGGCACCAAGAACGTGACCCGACGCTGGAGGGAGATGACGCCAGAGCAGTCGCAGGAGGTCTGGGGGTCTCTCTTCACATGGGTGACATGGCTTGTCGCCACCTATCAACTGACGACGTCGGTCGTTCCGGATTGCTGGTGGCGTCACTCAGGGATCGTGGCTGAGCTTTATGCATTGCAGCGCGCGGAGCTTGCCTCATACACGGAGGACGACCCTGGATTCGGCCCGCTCGCCTTCCACGAAAGGCTCCCGCACGCCGTCGAACGCCTAAGGACACACACTAGGACCGCAGGATGCGTTGGACTGCAGGCGCACAAGGAGCCTTCACCCCGAGTCCTGGCCAATGACGACCCCGCCCTCACCGAGTGGCGCAAAGCTGCTCACCAGCTGGTTTCTGAATTCTGAGTCATGTCGCTCGTGTCAGTTGCAGCCATGGAGGGGTGTCTGCGCAGCAAAGGCTGCGGTCCAAGAAGCATGAAGGGTGGCTGTCGTGGCCGCTACATCCGAAGTTCCGTCCACTATCCCGTCCGACCAGAGTTCCGAGCTGGCCGGACCGGGCGCTCGCCGTATGGCCCCGGAGGAGCGTGTTGCCGCCCTGATGGATGGTTTGCACTCAATCCTGGAGAACGCGGTTGAGTCTCCCTCTCATTGGCAGGTCTTGCTCGATGCTTCCGCCAACCTGTGGCGCTACTCGGGCGGGAACGTTGCCTTGCTGATGATGCAGATGGCGCAGCGGGGTACGGACGAGCCGACGCTCGTCGCCGGGTACAAGGAATGGGAACGGCATGGCCGGACTGTCCTTCGCGGTGAGCATGCCCTGTGGGTCATTGCACCCAGGACCGCCCGTGTTCAACAGATGCTGCTGCCCGACGGGACCCGTAAGCGTACTCCTGTGGGGGACAAGTTGCCCGACGGTGCCGTCGATGAGGGGAAGAAGACGCTTATAACCGGTTGGCGCGGCCAGGCAGTCTTTGACGTTTCCCAAACGCAGGGCGCTCCGCTGCTGGTTCCGAGACCTGCCAACTCTGCGGTGGAGGCGCCTCAACTGTGGGAGTCGTTGGCAGGGGTTGCTCGCTCACATGGGTTTTCAATACACGTCACGGATGCGCAGTACGGATTGACAAGCGGCTTCACCGACTTCGCCCAACGCCAAGTACAGGTGGGTGGCTGGCTGAACACTGAGGAACGCATCGCAGTGTTGGCGCATGAGCTTGGGCATGTTCTCCTGCATGGTCCGGACGACACCGTGGGCAAGCTCTATGGGAGCAGCGTGGACCATCGCGGACTGGCTGAAGTCGAGGCCGAGTCAGTTGCCTACACCGTATTGAAGGCGCATGGGATTGATAGGGGTCCCCAATCCGCCAGCTACTTGTCTGGGTGGGCTGACGCTGTGATTGATGCGGAGCATTCAGCCGCGGGTAGCGACTCTTCCCGGAGGCAGCCTGCTTCCCGCGTGGACATAGCGAAGTCCGTCCTGGGCCGCGTTACGGCGGCTGCCAAGCAGATCCTTGAAGTCAGTGATCCTCCGGGACTCGGTGGGAAGGTACCTGCTGTCGAAGTCTCTGCGAAGGTCAGTAACCCGGAATCCTACGCAGGCCTGGAGCAGCCGGGTGAGCCATCGCGTGGCTTGGAGATCTCGGGCCCGTAGCCGGCCCACTAAGCGTTGGACGGGACCGCCCCGTCTGCGGAGGAAAGGACAGAAGATATGAGCACCAAGATTCCAATCAGTATCGCCGGTAATCTCGTCGCCGATCCCGAGCTCACGTATGGGGAGTCCGGTGTCGCCCACGCCAAACTGCGAGTGGCTGTGAACCAGCGGATTCAAGGAGCAGACGGATCCTGGCAGGACGGAGAACCTGTCTTCCATAATGTCTCCGCGTTCCGGGCGCTCGCAGAGAACGCTTCGAACTCCTTGAAGAAGGGCGACCCCGTTACGGTGTCGGGTGAACTCGAGTTCCGTGCCTTCGAAAAGGGCGGGGAGAAGCGCGAAGCGCGCCGGATTGTGGCCGAAACCATCGGTCCTGACCTCCGATGGGGCACGGCTACCTACCATCGTTCGCCACGAGCGGCGGCCGGTCCCGAAGCTGGAGTGGGTGCTGGTCTGCAGGCAGCTCCTGAAGCAGCCCAACCCGCCTACAGCATCGTTACGAAGGGGCCGGTTGCAGTGCCCCCTTTAGGCGCCCCGGCGCGGAATGAGATTAGCCTCTGACCCGAGGCTATTAAGCGCCGGATACCGATTCAAGGTGTTGCCCGGTACAGCGTTTTGAAACCTGAAGAAGGCGACATGGCCTGGTCCTCTTTGCGGGACCAGGCCATTACGTCATGCTCCCAGGGGCTGTGCGTCTGGATCGCGCTGTCAGTGCAATCGCCTACGCTGATGTAGATTGCCGCAGCCTCATTCTCCTCCCGAACCATCCAGGTCCGACTAAAGCCTGCTACTGCCCTTCCATTCATCCGCCTGCACGCGTTTGATGCTCGAGGAGTGCGCCCACCCCATGTGGTACTTGCCCGAAGAATCCAGCCACTCAATGAGCCCGTATTTGTGCGTCCACCCCACGGCTTTGCCGTAGATGCCGCCGACGTAGACGAGTGGCCGGCCAAATTTTGGGAATTCCCGGATAGGTGCAGGGTCATCTATTGGTCGGCTTGCCTCAGCGTCCATGCGGGCCATCATGCGCTCAACATCTTCAGGGGAGCCGGACTTGATCACGAGGACAAGTATAGAACATATGTTCGAATATGGACTGGTCGGAGTTCGGGTCAGGGTGAACTGCCTGCTCGCCCTGTCGCCCCAAATGTCTGTGCGGATCCTGAGGAGCTGGGACTTGAATTTCGCACCGAACTGTACGTGCATTGCATCCGGTGACCGCCGGAAGGGCTGCTCTTGTTCTGACATCCTGTTTTGTCAGTCGGTATGGTGCAGCGCGGAACTCAAGGTAGAGCCGGCTGGCGTTCGCCGTCTCTTTCTGAGGTTCCGTGGGTGCCGGCAAATCGGATGCCGGCGCGTCATCCGTCCGCCATCGCGGGACCTCCGCGACCAAGGCTACGGAGGTGACAGCCGTCGGTTGGTTCTGCGCCTGCTGTCTCCAGTCCAAGTCCACCTGCTGAAGGGGTGGTCCTTCTAAAGCCCGGACGACTCGGCAAACGCCACCACGATCGACTACTCGGCTCAGGACTCCCGTGCCCGGCGCCGCCTCCCACGCTCAGGGGGGTGTGCTCGTCCTTGATGAGGCGTCAAATTTAGGGCATACCACGCCGTGAAGTCAACGATGCGTCAGGAATTGTCAGTGCAGTTGGATAGCGTTGGTGCATGCGCGCCATCGACCTAGAGTCCCGAGTAATAACCGCTGTCGACCGGATTCGTGCTGGCCAGTTGGTTGAGCACGACCTCATCGAGTGCAAGCGGAGCTGGCCGCAGGAGAACAAAGCACGCCAGTTGGCAGGGAGCCTGAACCGGGCCGGTGGTGATCCGGTCGTCTACATCATCGGAATTGATGAGAAGACTGGTGAAGTCCACGATGTTTCCGATACGGATGTTCTCGATTGGTGGGGGCAGATGACGCCACGATTCGACCAGATTCCCCCTGAAATGGTTCGACACATATCGGTTCCTGTCGGCAGTAACGGCGAACACGTTGTTGCCGTGGCGTTTGCGTCAGATCGGGCGCCGTACGTCGTGAAGACGGGCAACGCCAACCCCAGCCTTGAGGTGCCAATGCGCGAGGGCACAGGAACGAGAAGCGCCCGTAGAGATGAACTGCTGCGGATATTGATCCCAACCACTAGGTTGCCCGAAGTTATGACGCTAGAGGGCAGTCTCTACGCCGAGTACGCGCCGAAAGTCGGTAAGCCGGCGGCTGGAGGGGAACGATCGTACAGCCAGGAAGAAGGCCTGTGGTGCCGCGGATCGGTCCGGATCTACTTTGCGCATGATGGCCGAGCGACAGCGACCCTGCCTGCTCATGGAATGCGCGGCACGCTGACGATTAATGGTGACGTCTTCAATGTCGGTGTCCAACCAGATGCGTCCTCGCCTGAAAAACAACCAAGTCCAACAGCAGCTCCGGTTACCACTAGAGACGGCATCACAGTCACTACGTCGGGTGCAGCAAGGTTGGCCTTGTCACTCAAGGGTTTCCCACCGTCCGGGCGGAGACGTTTACGGATGTCGAAAACGCTCCTACTGAACGTCGAACTGGACGTACTGGGCGAAACCAAGCCCATCAAGGTCAGCGCGACCATGCAGAAAGACAAAGGGCAGGAACTGAAGACCGAGTACCAGGAGATTCTTGGGAACTGGTCCTATCAGCATGCAGGACTCTCGTGACGAACTATGATTGCGCGACCCAGGAGCCGGAGGATGGCGGCGCGTCATCCATCCAGTCCTGGGATGACGAAGCGACTTGTTTGTTCGATCCGGAACGTGGCTTTGAAATGAACAGACGGAGCATGGACACCCTCCGCTGGTACACATACCTGAATCGTGGCGAGGGTGATGACGAAACCTGGCTACAGTCCAGAAATGACGACTGAGCACACCCTGGATGCAACCAAACTAGCCGAATCATGCCGAGCGATTTTCGGTGATGAATCAACATGGATAACGGCCAACGGGTATCCGGGAAGTCTCGCTCTCTGCATCATCGACTCCATTTTCTCCACAGGCTCTCACTACACGAGTGTGGTCAACGTGGTGAATGCTTACTGCGAGATCAGAAAAGCTCAAGGTGCAGACCCTAATCGTGACGGCGTCGAAGAACTCCTGACATCCTTCGAAGAGGTTGGTGGAAGCGCGGGGTGGGCCAAGGCCGTAGACAACCACAAGCCTGCTCATACGAAGCCTGGTGCACTCCTGAAGGCTGAAGTTATCCATCGGGCAGCGCTGGCTCTGAAGGGGCTGGAAGGCGGGGGGATCTTCACGACAGCCGACATGCATGCGGAGTTCGCCAACGACGAAGAGCTTAAGCGAATCAAGAAGGTGTGGCTTCGGCTTCCGAGCCAGTCTTCAGGAGTTACGTTCAACTACCTCCTCATCTTGGCCGGCTTTCAGTCAGTCAAGCCTGATCGGATGGTGATGCGCTTTATCGAGGAACATGCTGGTTTGGAGGGACAGCGGATAAGCACCAGTGAAGCGATAAGTCTGATCCGGGAAGCAGCCGATCTCTATCCAGCACAGGTGAGAAAGCTTGATCACGTTATCTGGCGCTACGTCTCAGGGCGCGATTTCTTCCGGGAAGAAGAAGTAACTTCTATCAGGGCGCCGGATAAGCTGGCCTGATCTAGGCTGGCGGACACAGCATCCTTTCCAACTCCTTTAGGCTGACACACGAGCGCTCGGCTTTAGTATGAGCTATGAACACGGTAGGACTGACTGACCGAGATAAGTTCCAGGCGGAGCTTGAGCACTTGATGAATGTTCTTGTAGTGGAATACGGGACTAAGAACTCGCTTAGTCAGGGCTCACCAGGTTATGGGGGATCGGGGACTGCCCCCGGTTCTGTTGACTCCTTGACCTAGCGAGCTTGTGCTCGTGGAAGGATGTTGACCATGCCCACGGCTTATGGGGCGGAGTTCCGCCAGGATGTTATTGATGTGGCCCGCAAGGGCGAGGCGCCGCTGGCGCAGATCGCGAAGGATTTCGGGCTTTCGGTCACGACGTTGAAGCGCTGGATTGCCATCGCCGAACGTAAGGAATCCGGTGCCGGCCCGGCGGCGACGGAGTCGGCCGAGATGCGGGAGCTGAAGAAGCGCAACCGCCTGTTGGAGCAGGAGAACGAGATTCTGCGCCGGGCTGCTGCCTATCTGGCCAGGGACATCAACCCAAAATGATCTACCCGCTGGTCACGGATCTTGCCGCCGACGGTGTTCCCGTGGCGGTGACCTGCAGGGTGTTGAAGTTCAGCAAGCAAGGCTATTACCAGTGGCGAGCCAGCCCGGTGACGGAACGCGACTGGGTCGATGCGCACCTGGTCAACGCCGCCCTGGACATCCATGCCGACGATCCCGCTTCGGGTACCGGTTCATCGCCGACGAACTCCCGGAGAAGGGCATCATGGCCGGTGAGAACAGGGTCCAGCGCTTATGCAGGGACCACGGCATCTGGTCGGTGTTCGCGAAGAAGCGTGGCCTGAACCGCAGACCCGGGCCGCCGGTCCACGACGACCTGGTCGAGCGGGATTTCACCGCCGCGGCGCCGAACGAGCTGTGGCTGACGGACATCACCGAGCACCCCACGGCCGAGGGCAAGCTCTACCTCTGCGCGGTCAAGGACGTCTATTCCGGCAGGATCGTCGGCTACTCGATGGACTCGCGGATGAAGTCTTCGCTGGCCGTCGCCGCGCTGGAGAACGCGGTGCGGTCACGCCGCCCGGCCGGGACATCGTGCACTCGGACCGCGGGTCCCAGTTCCGGTCACGCAGGTTCGTCGAGTCCTCCGGCACCACGGGCTCACCGGCTCGATGGGACGGGTCGGTGCGTGCGCGGACAACGCCGCGATGGAATCGTTCTTCTCGCTGCTGCAGAAGAACGTCCTGGACCGTCAACGGTGGCCCACCCGGCAGGAACTCCGGCTGGCCATCACGACCTGGATCGAAAGGACCTACCACCGCCGGCGACGGCAAAGACGGCTGGGCAAACTCACGCCCATCGAATATGAAACAATCAACCGGACCGCGCTCACAGCGGCCTAAGACCCCGAGTCAACAAAAGCCGGGGCAGTCCCTCTTCTTCTTGAGGGTTGGGATGAGCAGGCCGCGACACTGACATGGGACGATCAGCTGGAGTGGGCTGTTCAGGTTACAAGAGACGGTGCATCTCGTGAACATAAAAAAGGCACCTATCTAAGGAAAACCTTTTGGTACGCTGCAACGGATGCGGCCTATGCAATCAACGTACGTCCGAGCATGAAAATTGAGCGCCAAAACAAGGTATTAGACTTAATTCTAAAGTCGGCCCTAGTGGCGGCGCTTCTCGTGGCGAGCAAAGTCCTCGCAGTTGCATTTGCCAATGGTGCCCCCGTTGCCCAAGGCCTAACGACAGCTCAAGAGTTGTTTGCGTCCTTCGGCTTCGACGGTTGGTTGAATCTCGCATTAGGCACTGCACTTACTATGCCCCTTGTGAGCTTAATTTTTCTAGCAGCAACTTTTTACTGGATCTATCGTAGAACTGCATCTGACTTTCACTTCAGTACTGATGGTGCCAGTCTTCGTGTGATGTTCTCATTGTTCATGTGGGTGTTCCCGCTCATAGCGGCGATTACGATTGCCGATTGGTTCGACAGGGCTTTTATAATTGGGGTCACTGGAGTAATACTGTGGGCCGACAACTTATTTTCTGATAAGCCGCGTCGTCTAAAGCGTTGGCGAAAATTGGGACTGCGCGTTGTCAATAGTTCTGATCTTATAGCTCTAGGTTGCTACTACAAATGGCCTGGTGAATCCAAACCGTCGCTCCACGACATGGGGGCACGCTTGGCCAGAGACTCCGAGCAATTGGAAGCAACTGTCTATAGAGAACGCGACGCCATTTATGACGACAAAGAGTTTGGAGATCTCTACAGCCGTACAGAGTGGTTGAATTTCATGTTGCGGCAGGAGGTTGTGAGGTTGAAGACGGGGCGAACGCAGTTGAGGAAGCACATGCTCTTGGAGGCGCCACGCGATGATTCGAGTCCGCGACTTCGGCATGTATCTCGCCCGGCTTCCTCTGTATTGGCTTATCGCCCCGCTAGCCGCTGCTCTCCTGATCATCGACGTGCGCCCTTGGATGCCGCCTCTATGCTTTGAAGACCGGGGTAACCGCATGACTGTTTATGAAGTGCAGGGTGTTCCTCCCCGGTACCTGGTCGATTCCACGAGAGCCATACTGTATTCAAGCTTCACAGGGACTGAACAAATAACGCAGGGAGCCTGTCCGGAACCATCACAGTGAGTGAGGCTATTTTCTGAGCAGAGCTGAAATTCTGGCCAGTTCTTGTTTACCTCTTACCCGAATATGAAGAATGACTTGTGTTTTTTCTAGAGCTTTTGTCGCTCGGCAAAAGTTGGCTCGAAGTAGGGCACGTTGTTCTCTGGGACTATGTTCCGTTTGTTTGTGAGTGTTAGGAGATTCATGGGGATGATTGTGAAGCATAGAGCGTGTTTTGACCAGGACTTATCCACTGTCTTGCAAGAGTTTTCACAAAGAGAGTGCGTCAAAGCTCTCCACGCTGCTGGAGAGCTTTTTGCGTGTAGTCTTGAAAAATGGCTAAAGAAACAAAGATCATCATTCGTGATGACCTCGACGGAACCGAAAACGCAAAGTCGTACAAGTTTGGCTGGGGAGACAACCAGTACGAGATCGATTTGAGCGATGAGAACGCTAAGGAGCTGAAAGGCTTCCTCGGTAAGTACATCGACGCTGCGGCTAAGGTGACAGCTCGCCTCCCGCGCTCAAGTGGACCATCCGCTCCTAAGAGCAATAAAGAAGAGCTGGCACGCGTCCGTGAATGGGCCGCAAAGGGGGGGCTCAAAGTGAACCCTCGCGGTCGTATCAGCGGTGAGGTCTTGAAGGCATACGAAGACGCTCACTAGTTTTCAGCGCGAAGGAGCCCTGTCTCGAACTTGAGGCAGGGCTTCTTTTATTCGCCGTGGTCTACCTTGCGCCGACCCATATGGGGGTGCCGCTTGGTCTCGTCAACGCGAGCCCGACGTCGAGTGCCAATGTCCTCGTGCACCATGGCGATCGGCGTACCGTGTTTGATGCCGGATAGATGAACGGCCCTATCGCTGTGCCCGTCGACGGAAACGGAGCCAAGGCTGTAAACCGGCTTCTTCAAGGTTTGTGGGGAACGGGATTCCCGGATGAGTGTCATGCCGCCGTCCGGACGGCACTTCTCATGAGGATAATCGATTTGTAGTTCCCGGCGTTGCGGTAGCCGCGTGCAGTGCGTTTGATGTGCTTGATGCCAGTGTTGTTGGCCTCGACCTTGCTTGTGGTGGCGCCGGTGACGATGAGGACTTCGATCTCGTTCCACCATCGGCAGATCGTGCGGTAGAGCTTGTTGGTTTCCGGCCGTCCTGCGGCGTCCACCAGCACCTTGAGCTCCTCTTTAGCGGCTGCCGCGTCGGCCAGGGAGTTGGTTCGCAGTAGCGCCCTGAGCTGTTCTTTGACTTTCCACACGGCTTGCAGCTTGCCGGTCGGGTCGTCTGCGGCGAAGACCTCCTCCAGCCGGTGGGCTGCCTTGTCGGTGAGCGTGTCGCCGGCGCGCAGGAGCAGCATCCGGTGGGCCCAGGCCTTGTCGACGCCGCGGCCGCGGCGTCCCTTGACCTGCTGGGACAGGTTCTGTCGGGCCTCGGTCATGGCCTGGTTGCCGAGGGAGATCAGGTGGAAATGATCGACTGCGACAGCGGTACGTGGGAGCCACATCCTCAACGCTTTTCGGAACGCAGCCGACGGGTCGATCGCGACGACCTGCACTCCCAGCCGCCAGGCCAGCGGGCGGGCGAAAAGCCAGTCGCCGACGCCCTTGTGGTCCCGGCCGTCGACCACGCCCAGGACCTGGCCGGTGTCCAGATCAACGATGGTCGTCATCCACGGCTCATGCCGGATCCACGTGCTCGACTCAGGGTCGCGAAAGAACCGCACCGACCGGAACCGATGTTCATCGATGCCCAGCATCCGCGGCCTGAGCTCATCCACGTCCGGCAGGGTGAGAAGACAGGCTTCGGTCAGCGCGGCGCGGACCATCCACCAGGACACCGCGAACGCAGCGGCGGTCTCGGACACGGCACGGCCGGAGCTGATGACCGCATCAACGACGTGGTCCCGAAGCCGGCCGGTGGAACGGGCACGGCGCGGGACCTGGGCGGTGGATTCGAAGAACGAAAGCCTGGAACACTTGGGTTCCTCGCAATACCAGCGGTACTTCGACCAGAGCACTTCGACGGCGCCGGCGACGGGAATGTCCCGGATCCGCTGGAAGCGCCGTTCCTTCCGTCGCGTCGCCACGACACCGCAGCTCGGGCAGCCCGGTGGCTGATCCGTTTCGACAATGACCCGGCGCCTGCCGTCGTCCAGAACCGTCGCGGAGATGACACGGTAGTCAGGCAGATTGAAGATGCTGGTGGCAGCGTCGGACGCCACAACGATAGGCTCAGTCAAGGCTCGTGGTCCTGTTCCTGGTTGAATGCTTAGACACACTCATCCCAGCAGGGCCACGGGCCCCTTCTTTATCTACGACACGGAATCAATTCCCCACCAACCACGAAGAGCCTGTAAACGTCACCGGATCACCAGTGCCCGATTCGTTGGCTATCCAGGCAATGGCATCGTACTTCTTGAGCGCAGTGATATCAGTCTCGGTAACGTGAGTCGTCCCAATGGAGTTGAGCCACAGACGGGCTTCTTTGGCCGTGCTTTCAAAGAGCACCTCTCCGAGCCGAGTCAAGGGTCCTTCATTTAGATCTCTTGACAGACTAAGCAACACTTCTGCCGACAGGTGAGGCCCAGTCCGGCCTTCCGTCGGCCGGTGCCCACGCTAAGCAATCGACTGCACGAATGAAGTATGCTTCCGGCCAAGGGGCGTTAGGCATGACTTGGGCTGGGTCGGGAGAGATGAGCAGGATAGCTCCGGGCCAGAGGGGCTCCGGCAGCGCCTCTATCCAAGTCGGCTGAACATGATTGAAGCGGTTCCATCTGATGGTGACCCATGAGCCGGTGGGTTGCACTGCGTCAACGCTAAGGAGCGTTACCTCGGTCGTGGTCCCGCTTGCCAGCTTGGCATTGTCAAAGGTCCGCCACTTTTCCGTTGCATCGAGTTCCCAGGTACGGCGTCGGTTGATCCGCTTCCACCACAGCGCGCCTGAAAGCAGCGCAGCTGCCAACAAGAGGCCGCCAACACCTACCTTGAATAACGAAGGAAGTTCGGCCGCAAGGACAGACGCCAGAAAGAGAACGAGGGCAATTAGAACAGCCGTGCTGGTCGATACCAGTCCAGCTGTCGCAACCTTGGGTTTCACCGTCGGGTTCTTGTCCATAATCGCGCCTCTTTTACGAGCTTAAGCTGCCAGCCAGCACTAGTAAGGACGACGTGCTGGGAAAGGGAAAATTCTCGGCACTGGTCGCTAGCTGCGGAGGCCGCTGGCGGTCGCGAACCCCATCAATGGCTTCTTGAAGTTTGTCCCGTTGTCTCCGCTGTTCCCACTCGTAGTCGGCGGGACTCGCTCCAAGTGGGAGGGGAGAGTCCGAGATCCCCCACTCGTCCCTGAATAGGGCGACGTCGCGAATCAGTTGGCCTGGCGCGCCGCTGCCAAGGGAGGCAGCCAGGACGCGTTTCCACTCGAGATCCTCTGTCAGGGCAGTCATGGTCACGGTGTCGGTTCTCAGCCGGATCCGTTCGCGAACCTGATCAACCAGCTCCGCTAGGTCAGGACGAGCAAGAGGAAGCTCCTCGACCAGAGGGTCGATCGAAGGCGTCCGCATTCCTTTCAAGAACCGGCGCAACCGCATGCTGAGCAGAGCCGAGGGATCATGCGCACCTGTGATGTTTCGGAGAGTCTCCTCCAACACGCGTTCAGCGTCTTGAGGGCTGACGGTCGTGGCTTTCCGCCACGCCGCTACGGCCGCGCCCCACGAAGGCGACTGGTCGAGCTCAAGTGACGAGCCGCCGTCGTGCTTGTTCAAGCATTGCTTGAGACTTTGGGCAGCTGCTATCTGCGCCAGGTAGTCATACTCCGCGTAGAGCCGCTCGAGGCTGTCCGCCTTTTTGCGTTCCGCCTCGCGAACCTCATGAGCCGTTCGCTCAGCACCTTCAGCAGCGAGCACCTCACCAAGAATGCTCCGCCACGAGAGCCGCAGGGTGGGGTCCATCGCAGGATGCTCAGCGTCATCACCTTCGCTGACGTAGGCAAAGTTGCCGTAACGGCCTCGGGTCATGCTGACGTAGAGGAGCTCGCGGGTGAGCCGGCCCTGAGTAACTACGGTGTGACCGGTATCGACCGTAATACCTTGGGAACGGTGAGCGGTGGTTGCATAGCCCAACTCAACACTCGACTCGAGGTACGTCCGGGGGAGCACGACCCTCGCTCCCGTTTCCCGGCGCACCGCAAGAAGCGATCCGTCCCGCCTACTGACGCCTTCGACGTCGAACAGCGTTCCATTCCGGACGAAGTCGCCCCCGCTGTCGACGAGCCCGCGGTCGTTGCGGCGCGCGATGATGGTGTCGCCGGAGCTGGCGTAGAGGCCATCGTTGAGCAGAACGCTGATTTCGGGATCCACCTCGCCCTTTGCCACACGGTCGGCTTGGGCGCGTTCGTTGAGCATGCCAACGGTGTCGTTGTCGGCTGCGATGAGGATGGATGACTTACCCGCGAGCGTATCGGCCTGCCACGCCAAGTAGGCCTGGTCGACCATGTCCAAGTAGGTGCCGTGACTGATCCGCCGATGCTTCTCGTATTCCAGGATCGCTGAGTAGTCTCCCCTCCGCAGTTTGAGGGATGATGCACCCTCCCACTTCTCATGGAATCTCCAGATGCTGCTGAGCCGGGTGGTCTTTTCTTGCCGGTCCAACCAGCCGAGGACACCGCCGGCGTCGATCGAATCCAGCTGGCCTGGATCACCCACCAGGAGGATCTTCGCATTGGCCTCGCGGGCCTGCTGGACAAGGGCGGCGAGTTGGAAGGTTGACACCATGGAAGCTTCGTCGATGATGACGAGCTGATCAGGGTGGAAGCACCATCGCTGCTGAACGGCGGCGAGCCGGGCAGCTTCTTGCGCCACTGTGATGCTTCGGCGGTCGTCGAGATGAACTTTCGTCAGGCGGGTCTGGAGGTCGAAGAAGCGGACAGCCCTCGAATTTGCGCTGTGGCCCACCGATTCATGCAGCCACTTAGCGACGTTCTCAGTAGCCATGAGAGTCCGCGCCCAACACCTCGGCGCTCGCCGCTGCCGGGGCAAGCCCGATCACGCTGCCCATCCATACGCCGCTTCCCATGCCGCTTTGACCGCGCCAAGGGTGGTTGTCTTTCCAGTCCCGGCCGGCCCGACGATGGCGTCGAGCCTGCTGGAGCTGAGCAGGACGCTCCGACGCGGCGCGCTGATCGTCGTGCAGCCCGGGTTCCCCTTCGGACCCTGTCGAGTGAGTCCAAGGTGAGGTCCGCCGCACGGCCGGGCCGCCGTCGTCGTTTCTTCGCCGCCATGACTTGTCCTCAAAGGCGAGTGTCGACTCATCCGTGTAGAGGCGCGACCCGTGGAAATCGAAGACGCTGCGCCCGGCGAATCGCAGATCATCAGCGCGCATCCGCGGGGACGCTGTACCGATACTGGTTGAGTGGCACGGATTGACGTTCTGCCGCGGTGGCCACGGCATCGATGAGCGCGTTGCGGTCGGCGGGAGGGGCAACGGATCTGTGCGCACACCCGCTCACCTTCGGCGATCAGGTTCCAGCGATTCCAGGTTGAGCGTTTGGCCGCCACACGTTGCACGGGTGACAAGCCCGACGGCGGCAATCCAGTCCGGGGCGAAGTCCGCCAACGCGGAAAGGCGTGAGTCCGGGAGCGCCGAATGGTGGAAGCGACGACGGATTCTGGTTCGAAAACCCTTGGCCGTCGCTCTGTCGCGCCATTGGGCGGAAAGCACCGCAAAGGTGTGGGAAGCCAACTTCTTGGGAGTTCGAGTCGAGAGGGTGGCTTGCTGGCGCAATCTCGACGATGGTTGTCGCTGTCGGGCGGAGCTCCGTGGTCGGTGACCCACTTTCGACCAAGGCGATCGGTTTCCACGTCGATGAGCCTGAACGGTTGGAGAATTCGCGGACAAGGGCTTCAGCGATGCCAGTGAGTTGCTGGCTTGGGTTATGAGTGTTTTGCGCTGGGGCTCGGATGTCGGTTTCCGTGCCGAGGTTCGGTGTGCAAGGCATCAAAGAGGAGCCCGTTGTAGTGTTCGCTGGCGGCGACGACGGCTTTGTATAGGGAGCGGGAGTCCAAGGTGACCCATGCGCCGTCCGTGACGCGCTGGACTCGGTTCGCGATCACCAGGTGGGTGTGGAGCTGAGGGTCGCCGGCGCGGGATTCCCAGTGGTCGAATGCTGCGGCGATGGCGCCCTCTAGTGCCGACGTGTGCAACTCCGTTCCGACCGGACCGGGTGTGGATGACCTGCTCTTCCATCCAGGCCAGTGTTGCTTCGATGGCCTCGTGGTGGGTCTAGTATTTGCTCCTGGCAGCGCGGGGGCTGAGGGCCCACAGCGTGGAGACGGACTTCGGGACACTGAACGTGAGGTCGAAGCCGGCGACGGCGTGCTTCACGCATGGGCTGGCCGTCTTGTGCCGACGGCGGTGCTTGCCCGTGGGGCCTCCCTAGCGGCTCCTTGCTGTCGGGGTGGGTCGCGTCTTGGAAGATGGAACGCGCGTCGGATTCCGTGACCTTGTCTCCGGCCTCCCTGGTGATCCCTTGGAGTCCGTTGCCCAACCAACGACCTTGGGGTGTTCCCGTCTTCATGTAATAGCTGATGGTGTCTGGGGGAGTAGTGGGGAGGTCGTCCAACATCGTTGACTTGAACAGGTACTTGAGCCCTGACCGTACTGAGAGCCTGGCGATGGACATCGTCATGGCCGCGGGGCTCCTGCTTGGCGCTTCGATAGTTGCCATCCACGACGGCGGAAAATTTCCAGGGTTGCTTGATCGAGTGCGACGCCCTTTGCCTGGGCAAGGGCGACTAGCCAGGCAGAGATGTGCGCCAGGTCTTGGACATTGGTTCGTTGTGCCCGCTTAAGGCGGGCCACCTCTGACTGGAGCAGGTTGTTGCCCACTCGTTGTTCTGAGTTCTCCGCTTCGAGTCGATCGATCTCGCAGGCTTGGGACCGAAGCTTCGACTGGAGTATCTCCCGGTGTCGCTGGCAGGACCTCGTTTTCGACTCCAACTGTCGCTTGGTTGCTTTCAGATGGGCCTGGAGGTCAGTGACTAAAGAGTCTTTGTTTGGGGCCGGGGCGGGGCGGTTGCGAGTCCGGCGTCGACGGTCCCGCTGCCTGTTGCCACAGCGCGTTGAGCAGAAGCGCTGTGTCCTGCGGGCGGGCTTGAAGCCTTCAGTGCACTCTTCGCATTTCTTGATGGTCACGTGTATTCATCTGTGCGAGGTCTTGTTTCGACATGACCGAACGTGGGCAGTCCTCACGCTGATTGCCTTGGATGCCAGAGGTGTGAGGCGGTTGGCGGGGCAGGCTGGCCGCGCCAAGTAGGCGGAGCATGGTGGTGCGCTTCTTCATCTTGGGTCGTGCGGGAGGTCCTTCGCTGCCTGTTGGTTCGAATGGTTTCTCGCGTGGGAGGGGAGAAGGGCTTATGTATGAAAATTGCGCGGCCCTCGGATCGAGCGCTTATTGCAACATAACCGAAATTGGCTCCACCGCTAACGATGCCCGGACAGCCCCATCGGATCCAGCTCCCGGTGCCGGAGACTATGGCCGCAGGACCGTTACGAGAAGCTGACGAAGTCGCCCAATTAACACCACACGGTGTCCAGTCTGGGTCTATGAGCCTCTTCCACCATTGTCAGCAAAGTAGAGATCGCGCTCTACTCTGACACCTTCCGCCTGGCCTCCTTATGTCAGGTTGGGGTGTGCTTTAGCTGGACGCTCAAGCCGGTGAAGAACCGGGCAGGTGCTCCTGTGTGTATGCGTGCTGGGCGGGTGCGTGGTGGCGTTTTGTCGTCCCGTGCTTGCCGTATAACTGTTCTGCTGACGAGTCATTTTGGGGGCCAGCTACTACAACGCTGGGTGGTCGTTGCTGCGCATTCGGACGGCGACCACCAGGCCGGAGGCGGCTGTGAGTGCAGCGACGGTGGCGATGGCTGCGGGAATCCCGTACAGGTCTGCGAGAAGACCGGACAGGAGCGCCCCAATGGCGAAGCCGCCGTCACGCCAGAGCCGGTAGACCCCGACGGAGCGGGCCCGCCAGGTGGGGTGGGCGACGTCTCCGATGGCGGCCAGGAGGGCGGGGTAGACCATGGCCGTTCCGAGCCCCAGGAGGACTGCGGCGATGAGCCAGGGCCCGAAGCTGTGGGAGGCGGCGACTATCGCGAGTCCGGCGGCTTGGACGATCATGCCGGCCACGATGAGCCATTTGCGGCCCCACCGGTCTGAGGCGGCCCGGTGAAGAGCTGCCCGGCGCCCCAGACCGCGGGGTAGACGGCGGCCAGGATCCCTACCTGGTTCAGGCTTAGCCCGGAGCTGACGAAGAGGACCGGGAAGAGGCCCCAGGCGAGGCCGTCGTTGAGGTTGTTCACCAGTCCGGCCTGGCTGGCTGCGGAGAGTGAGCGGTCTTTGAAGCTGGTGAGGGTGAAAACCTGGCCCGTGGTGAGGCCGGCGTGGGCACTGCTGTGTGTACTGACGTGCTGGGAGGCCTCGGTCCTGGCGTGGTGGTGGGTCTCGCGCACGGTCAGGACGGACAGGCCCAGCCCGAGGGCGATGTAGGCGGCTCCGAGGAGGAACGGGCCGGGCCGGAGCCCGTACGTGGAGGCGATGTATCCGGTCGCCAGGGCAGTGACGGCGACTCCGAGGTAGCCTGCCGCTTCGTTCAGGCCCATGGCGAGGCCGCGCTGTTTCGGGCCGGTCAGGTCCATTTTCATGATCACGGCGGTGGACCAGGTCAGGCCTTGGCTGATACCGAGGAACACGTTCGCCGCAACGATCCATCCCCACGACGGGCCGAAGATGAGCATGAGCGGGACGGGGATCGCGACCAGCCAGCCCGCGACGAGGACGGGTTTGCGGCCGTACCGGTCAGAGAGTGTTCCCGCGAAGTAGTTCATCGCGGCCTTGGACAGGCCGAAGGCGAGGATGTAGGTCAGCGCGCTTGTGTACAGGTCCAGGTGGAATGTCTTGGGAAGCGAGCAGGGGCAGGACGGTGCGTTCCTGGCCGAGGGTCCCGCCCACCAGGGCGTTGACGGCCACCAGCAGCATGAACTGCGCCAGGTTTTGCCGAAGGCCCAGCACGGCACCGGCTGATCCCAGGGTTGTGGCGCGGGGCTGTGCTGCCGGCATTCGTGGCGCTCCGTTCGTTGTGGGGGCTAAGAGGTGCCCGGGCGCGTGGGGGCGCGCCCGGGCTTGCCCGGGCAGGAGGGGGGTCCTGCCCGGGCGGTCTTGGGGTTGGTGCGGGTTTAGGCTGAGGCGTCGGCGTTGTGCCGTGTCTGCTGGAAGGCGTCCCAGGCGGCGTAGCTGCCGTCGAGTTCGACGACGTCGTACCCGGCCCGGCGCAGGGCGCTGGCTGCCACGGAGTTCCGGACGCCGGACTGGCAGTAGGTCACGATGGTGCCGTCGGTGGGGAGCTTGTCGAGGTGCCACATGATCCGGCCGCCGCTGAGCTGGTACGAGCCGGGGATGTTCCCGGCGGTGTGTTCGGTGCGGTTGCGGACGTCCACGACCATGGCGGCGTCGAAGCCCTCCAGGTCTTCGGGCTGGATCAGCTTCGGGGTGGTGGTGGGGAGCCCTTCGATGCTGGTGACGTAGCCGGCGACGTTGTCGATGCCCACCCGGACCAGGTGGTCCCACATGTCCTTAGCCTGTTCCTGGTCCTGGGCCAGGAGCACCAGCGGGTTCTTGTCCGTTTCCGGGTTCACGACCCAGGCGCCGTAGCTGGCCACGGACTTGCCTGCCGGCACGTTCAGGGAACGGGCTACCGTGCCTTCGTGGACCTCGCTGTTGGGGCGGGTGTCGATGAAGGTCAGGGTGTCCGCTGCCAGGCCCGCAGCGACGATGCCGGTGTGCCAGTTCGGGCAGCGGGGTGCGTTCGCCCATGACGGCGGGGCCTTCACGGTTTTCGCGCTTCATCCGGCCGAAGTAGGCGTGCGCGTCGGGCTGGCCGTCGAGGAGTTCGTCGATGAAGCCCTGCTCGTCGTTGGCGGCGAGGTAGGGGCCCCACCAGGAGTAGAGCCGCTCGTAGCCCACGGTGGAGGAGGGGATGGCGCCGAGGGCCTTGCCGCAGGCGCTGCCGGCGCCGTGGGCGGGGTGGACCTGGACGTAGTCCGGCAGGGTCAGGAACTTGTCCCGCAGGCTGGCGAAGAGCTGCTTGGCACCTTCGAAGCGGGTGTCGATGCCGCCGGCTGCCTCGTCCAGCAGGTCCGGCCGGCCCAGGTCGCCGGAGAAGACGAAGTCACCGGAGAGCAGGTAGCCGGGCTGGTCGCTGAACGCGCCGTCGGTGACCAGGAAGGACAGGTGCTCGGGGGTGTGGCCCGGGGTGTGGAGGGCCTGGATGCTGATGTTGCCGATGGTGATCTTGTCGCCGTCGTAGAGGCGTTCGCCGTCGAATTCGTACTGCCAGTCCGGTCCGCCCTCGCCGGAGACGTAGATCTTCGCGCCGGTGGCGGCGGCCAGTTCGCGGGTGCCGGAGAGGTAGTCGGCGTGGATGTGGGTTTCGGTGACGGCGACGATCTTCATGCCGTTCTTCTCAGCCAGTTCCTGGTAGACGGCGATGTCGCGGCGGCCGTCCACGACGACGGCGGTGCCGTTGGCCTGGCAGCCGATCAGGTAGCTGGCCTGGGCGAGGTCTTCATCGTAAATGCGCTCGATAAGCATCTGGTGCTCTCCTTCGGGAGTAAGGGGTGGAGGGGAAGTGTCTCCGCTGTTCTGCTAATAGTGCTAATACCCCGGGGGGTATCCCGCAACGAGCGGTTGCGGGCCAGGCCGTTGTACTGTGGATTAGGCCAGCCGCGAGGTCAGGTCATTCACGGCGATGTTCCGGCTGCCGGGTATATGTGCGGTCGCGTATTCTTACCGGCTGCGCACATCCATCAGAGCGGTGCTGGCACAGATCGTGGCGAATTCATCAGCCGAGATAGTGCGGTAGGGCATGGTCGCCTCGGCGTTGCGTCAGGTCTGCTGGGGTGCGGCTTCGGCCCGGAGTTTGTCCATGTCCAGCGTTCTTGACGGCCTGGATGACTTCTTCGAGGCCGGTGGCGTTGAGGGCGCCGGGCTGGGAGAAGACCAGCGTTTTGTCCTTGAAGGCCATCAGGGTGGGGATGGAGGTGATGTTCGCCGCTGCGGCGAGGGCCTGTTCGGCTTCGGTGTCGACCTTGGCGAAGGTGATGTCCGGGTGCCGTTCGGCGGCGGCGCCGTAGGTGGGGGCGAACATGCGGCACGGGCCGCACCAGGCTGCCCAGAAGTCAACGAAGACGATCTCGTTGTTCTCCAGGGTCTCGGCGAAGCTCTGTTCGGTGATGTCGATGGTTGCCATCGTCTTTTGTGTCCTTTCGGGCGGTGTGTGGGTGGTTGCCGGGACTGGCGGGGTCAGGTGGTGGGGAGGCCGGCGCGGGTCCAGGCGATCATGCCGCCGGCCATGGTGTCCGCGGTGTAGCCGGCGCCGTTGAGGGCGTCGGCCACGGCGGCGCTGCGGTTGCCGCTGCGGCAGACCGCGATGACGGGCACGGCCGGGTCCAGTTCGGACAGAGCGTGGCCTGCAGCTGGCCCATGGGGATGTGCAGGGCGCCGGGGATCATGCCTTCGGCGACTTCGAAGTCCTCGCGGACATCGAGGATCCGGGCGGTGGAGCGGCGCTGTTCGGCTTCGGTGATGGTGATTTCAGCCATGGTGATTCTCCTTCGAAATGAGTGTGTGACTGTGTTAGCGGACGGGTTCGCCGGCCTGGCGCCAGGCGCCCATGCCGCCGCGCAGGGAGTGGCCTCGTAGCCCTGGGAGGCGAGGAGCCGGGCCGCTGAGGCGGAGCGGACTCCGGAGGCGCACATCGGCGATCACCGGGCCGGGTCTTGTTGATCCCGGCGGTGCTGTCCTGCAGCCGGTCCAGCGGGACGTGCTTGGCCTGGGGTGCCCGCCCGGAGCGCCATTCCTGGGCGGACCGGACATCGATCAGCGCGGCACCTGAGGACAACAGGTCCTTGGCCTCAGCCACGGAGATCGTTTTGTAGGGCTTGCTGAAGGCTTTTT
>CAVUHH010000005.1:0-15408 GCA_963741285.1 uncultured Actinomycetota bacterium | reverse complement strand
TTGGTCTTAGACAGCATCTGCGGGCCGGCGCGACACTGGGAGGATACTCGCGACCGAAAGGTATCCCATGTCCGTATCAGTGGAAACTTCCGCTGGCCCTGCCAGCACTCCCGGCGACACCGGCGTCCCCGGCCGGCAGCACCACCTCGCGCAGCGCACCCTCGCCGCGCGCCCTTCGGAAGTCCGCAAAGTGTTCAGGGCCGCCCAGCGGCCGGGCATGATCTCCTTCGCCAACGGCGCCCCCTACCTCGGCGCCCTACCGTTCGACCGGATCGCGGCGGACGCCCAAAGGATCCTGCTCGACAGCGGCGAGCGCTCCTTCCAGTACGGCTCCAGCGACGGTATCCCGGAGCTCCGCACCCACATTTCCGAACTCATGAAACTCGAAGGCATCACCGCCGGCCCGGACCGGGTCATCGTGACCTCGGGAAGCCAGCAGGCTTTGGACGTCGCCGCCCGCGTCCTGGTCAACCCGGGCGACGTCATCTTCGCCGAAGCCCCGTCCTACGCCGGCGGCATGGCCGTGTTCACCAGCTATGAGGCCGAAATCGTCCACGTCCCCATGGACGCCGATGGCCTCATTCCGGAGGAACTCGAACGGCTCATCGGTGAAGTCCGTGCCGCGGGCAAGACCGCCCGGGGCCTCTACACCATTCCCAACTTCCAGAACCCCGGCGGCGTGAACCTCTCCGCCGAACGCCGCCTGCAGGTCGGCGAACTGTGCCGCAGCAACGACCTGCTGATCTTCGAGGACAACCCCTACGGCCTTCTGGGCTTCGACGGCGAAACCATGCCCGCCATCCAGCCAGGCTTCGAGGACATCACCCTGTACTTCGGCTCGTTCTCCAAGATGATCGCGCCCGGACTCCGCGTGGGCTGGGTCCTGCCGCCGGCGTCGCTCTACAGCCACCTGCTCAATGCCAGCGAAACCTCGCAGCTCAACCCCTCGGTGTACTCCCAGCAGCTGATCAGCGCCTACCTCGATGACCCCGCCTGGGCTGACAAGCTGGCTGAATACCGGGCCATCTACCGGGAGAAGTTCACCGCCCTCGTGGACACGCTCGCCGAGGTCATGCCCGCCGGCACCACCTGGAACCGGCCCACCGGAGGCTTCTACCTTTGGGTGAAAGTTCCTGCCGGGATCGACACCGAAGCCCTCGTTTACGACTGCATCGAGCGCGGCGTGGTGTACGTCCCCGGAACTGCTTTCTACACGAACGGCAGCGGCCACAGCGAACTGCGGATGTCCTTCTGCCTGCCGTCCCTGGACGATATCCGCAAGGGCGCCGCCATCCTCGGCGAGGTATTCAGCGCCGCCGCTGCCGGAGCAGCAAACTCCAACTAGCTCCGCGTCAACAACAACGTGAGGCGCCCGCAGATCCTTTCTGCGGGCGCCTCACGTATATATGGGTATTTCAGACCGGATTACACAGTGGCCGGCACTGCTTCCGTATGACGTCCAAAAAAGATCTCGAACGAATCGAAATCGATCAGCCTTCGAGTGCCCGTGATGGTGTCCTGGATCCAGAACACTCCCAACTCCGGGTGGGCTTCTTCGATGTGGCCCCGGTGGTGAACTTTGTGGTTCTGCCGTGCCTCGATGAGATCACCAAGGCAGAGGTGGCTGAAGTCGTAGGACCGAAACTTGTCGGAGGGGAGAGCAGTCATGTGGGGTCCCTTCTGGGTGGGAATGGGTGTCTGAGGACGTGGGTGGTAGTTCTGGCGTTTTTTCATGGTGGTTTCCACATCGTGCCGCCTACTTCGCGGTACGGATCAGCTTCCGGTTCACGAACTCGTCCATGCCGTACTTGCCCAGTTCGCGGCCAACGCCGGAGCGCTTGATGCCACCGAAAGGCAGCTCGGCCGCGGTGCCGGGGGCTTCGTTGATGAACACCATGCCGGCATCCAGCCGGTCGGCAATTTCCGCGGCCTTGGCCGGATCGGTGGACTGGATCACGGCGCCCAGCCCGTAGACGGAGTTGTTGGCCAGCTCCACGGCATCGTCATCGGACGACACCCGGTACAGCACCGCCACCGGGCCGAACAGCTCCTCCGAGAAGGCGCGCATCTCCTCGGTGACGCCCGTGAGGACCGTCGGCTGGAACCAGGACCCCGGCTGATCCAGCCGCCCACCGCCGGTGAGCACGGTGGCGCCCTTGGCGACGGCGTCGTCCACCTGCTCCGCCAGCCCCTCCAAAGCGGCGGCGGACGCCAGCGGCCCCATGAACGTGTCCGCCTCGGTGGGGTCACCCACCTTCACGGAGGTCACGGCGCCCACAAACTTCTCCACGAACTGGTCGTAAATCGCGTCCGCCACGATGATCCGCTTGGCCGCGTTGCAGGCCTGGCCGGTGTTGCCGAAGCGGCCGAACAGGGCATGCGTGGCCGCCTGGTCCAGGTCCGCGGAGTCCAGCACCAGGAACGGGTCCGAGCCGCCGAGTTCCAGCACCACCTTCTTGAGGTTGCGGCCGGCGATCTCCGCAACGGCGGAACCTGCGCGCTCCGAACCCGTCAGGGAGACACCCTGCACGCGGGGGTCGGCGATGATCGTCCGCCACCTGCCCGTTCGTGGCGAAGATGTTCACGTACGCGCCCTCGGGCGCGCCGGCGTCGCGGAAGATCTGCTCCATGGCCAGCGCGGATTCCGGGCACTGCGGGGCGTGCTTGAGCAGGATGGTGTTGCCGTTCATCAGGTTGGGCGCGGCGAACCGGGCCACCTGGTAGTACGGGAAATTCCACGGCATGATCCCCAGCAGCACGCCCAGGCCGTCCTTGCGGACAACCGCCGTGCCGCCGGCGGCGACCTCCAGCTCCTCGTCCTCGAGGAAAGCCGGGCCGTTCTCGGCGTAGTACCGGTAGATGGACGCCACGATGTCCACCTCGATCTGCGCCTGGAAGACGGGCTTGCCCATCTCCCGGGTGACGATCGCCGCGAGCTCGTCGCGGCGCTCGGTGTACAGCTCGGCCACACGGCCCAGCAGCTTCACCCGGTCCGCCAGCGCTGTCCGGTTCCAGGCCTTGAAGGCGGCGTCGGCTGTGGTGACTGCGGCGTTGATCTGTTCATCGGTGGCGGTGGGGTAGGCCTTGACGGTCTCCCCGGTGGCCGGGTTGGTGACGGCATAGAGGCTCATGCTGTGCTCCTTCAGTCGGGTTGGATCGGTTAGGGGAGGGCGATTGCGGGGTCGGTGATGACGTGGATGATGGCCGGGATGCGCTGGTCCTGGACGGCTTTCAGGGAACGCTCGACGGCGATCGCGGCCTGCTCGTCGCTGGTCACTGTTTCGCCGTGGCCGCCGAAGGCGCGGGCGAAGGCGGCGAAGTCCGGGTTGGCCAGCTGGGTGCCGCTGACGCGGCCCGGGAAATGGTGCTCCTGATGGTCGCGGATGGTGCCGTACTGGCCGTTGTCCATCACGATGATGAGCATCGCGGCACCGTACTGCACTGCCGTGGCGAACTCCTGGCCGTTCATCAGGAATTCCCCGTCGCCGGCCACGGCCACGGCCAGCCGTTCCGGGCTCTGCAGTGAGGCGGCCACTGCCGCCGGCACGCTGTAGCCCATGGAACCGTTGCGCATGCTCAGCTGCGACGGAAACACATTCGTGGGCAGGTACCGCTGGGCCCAGGCGCAGTGGTTGCCGGCGCCGAAGCTGTACACGGCGTCCTCCGGCAGGCGCCGGACCAGCTCGGACACCACGGCACTCATGTGTCCGGTGCCTTCACGGGTGGCGGCCAGGGACGCGAGGTCCGGGAGTGCGCTGAACGCAGCCTGCGCGGCCCGGCCGGCAGCGCGCCAGGAGTCCCACTGGGCAGCCTTGCCCAGGCGCAGGTCCTTGACGGCATCGGCGAAGGCCACCGGGCTGGCCAGGATGTGGGCCGTGACGGCGCCGGAGCGTCCGCGCAGGGAGCTGTCGATGTTGACCAGAATGTTCGTGGCGTCCGGCGACTGCCGCAGCGTGTAGCCGTCGGTGGAACGTCGGTGGGCACCGCGCCGATGGCCAGCAGCACATCGGCCTCGGCGAAGATCCGGGCGGTCTCGGCGGTGCGGCCGTAGCCGAGAGCGCCGACGAACACCTCGGAATCGAAGGGGATGCGGTCCGAGGCGCGCCAGTCCTGGACCACCGGGATGCCGTTGGCCTCGGCAAATTCCGTGACCGCTGCTGCGCGCGGCGGGGGTCCAGCGCTGGCCGCCGACAAAAATGGCGGGCTTCTCTGCGCCGGCCAGGGCGGTGCGGACCACGTCCAGCTCCGCGGCGGACACTGCCCCTTCGGCTACGGCGATGGGCGGGTGCAGGTCGCCGGTGAACTCATGGGTGATGACGTCCTCCGGCAGGCCCACAATCACGGGACCGGGCCGGCCCGACTTGGCGGCGAAGAACGCTTCGGCCACCACTTCCGAGGCCCGCGAGGCTTCGTCGAGGACCAGGACGCGCTTGGCCTGCGTGCCGAACCAGGCCTTCGGGTCGAACTCCTGGAAGGACTCGCGCTCGCGGTCCGCCACGGGGATCAGGCCCACAAACAGGACCATGGGGGTGGCGTCCTGCCAGGCGGCGTGGATGGCGACAAAGGCATTGGCGGCTCCCGGTCCGCGGGTCACCATGGCCACGCCGGGCTCGCCGGTGAACTTCCCGTGGGCCTCGGCCATGTAGGCGGCGCCGCCTTCCTGGCGGCACACAATCGTCTCGATGTCGGCTCCGTGGAGCCCGTCGAGCACGGCCAGGTAGCTTTCGCCGGGGACCGCGAAGACGCGGTTGACGCCGTGCAGGGCCAGCGAATCAACGATCGCCTGGCCGGCGTGGGTTGTGTTTCCAAAGTGGTGCTCCTCATCAGGGGTGGCCAGGAATCTGGCAGTCGGTGGGCGGCCGGCTTCGATGCCGGCGCCAAGGGGTTTCCTCAAGTATTCGCAGCCAAGTTCATGCTGTCTAATACATATAAAGCTGAAAATAAATAACTAAAAAGCATGAACGACGCCGGCGGTGATCGCCGCTGCGTGCGGCAGCGAGTGGCCGCCCGGGCGGCACCCGGAAGGCCGCTTAGGCCTGAAGGCTGCCGTGCACCAGCTCGCCGCCCACCACGGTGGCCGCGACGCGGACCTCGCGAATGGCGTCGGCGGGAACCTTGTAGATGTCCTCGGTCAGTGCCACGAAGTCGGCCAGCATGCCCGGTGCCAGCGAGCCCTTGTAGTGGTCTTCGTGCACCGCGTGCGCGCTGCCCACGGTGTAGGCGCGCACGGCCTGGGCAACGCTGATGCGTTCCTCCGGACCGAAGTCCGCGCCTGAAGACGTGCGCCGGTTCACCAGATCGTGGATGTTCAGGAGCGGGTCCCCGGACACCACCGGCGCGTCCGAGCTGGCAGGGATCTCAATGCCGGCGTCGAGAAGGGACTTCACGCGGTAGGCAAGGCGGACCCGTTCCGGTCCCAGGGCCCGTGCCGCGCCGTCGCCGAGCTCGCTGATGAAGCGGCCCTGCGGGACGGGGATCAGGCCCAGGGAGGCCAGCCGCTTAATCTGGTCATCGCCCGCCACGTTCACATGCTCCACCCGGTGGCGCGCATCAGGGCGGGGATAGAGCTTCTGGGCCTCTTCGAAGATGTCCAGCACCACATCCAGTGCGGCGTCGCCGATGGCGTGCGTTGCCACCTGCCAGCCCGCGCGGTGGGCGCCGATGACGCGGCGGCGGAGTTCCTGGGCCGGAAACTGCAGGAGCCCGCGGTTGCCTTCCGGCTCGCCGGCCGCCTGCTGGTAGTCGCAGCACATAAAGGCGCTGCGGCCGATCAACGAGCCGTCAGACAGGATTTTGGCCGGTCCCAGCCGGAGCCATTCGTCGCCGAAGCCGGAGCGCATGCCCAGGTCCAGGCCCATCCGGGCAACGGGCAGTGTGCCGGATGCTCCGTCTTGCTCGGCGTCGCCCAGCCCGTGCAGCGTGGTCAGGTAGGGCATCACCGTGGCCCGCACGCCGAGTTTCCCGGCATCCCGCGCGGCCTGGTAGCCGGCAATGTCGGACAGGCTGTGCCCAATGTGCTGCGGAGCGCCCAGGCCTGGCTCGGTGATGCTGGTGACGCCGAGTTCCAGCAGGGCGGCGCTGCCCGCGCCCACCATCTCGGCAACATCCTCCACTCCGGGGCCGGGAATGGCGTCCATGACCAGTGCCCGGGCCGTCTCCTGAAGCAGCCCGATGGCCCTCCCGTCCGCATCGGCAGGTGCGGCCCCGCCGTCGGGCGCGGTGACATTGCGGCGGCCGGGATAGCCGGCCAGTTCGAAGGCGGCCGTGTTGGCCACCCCCATGTGCCGGGAGTTGTGCATCAGCCACACCGGATGGCCATGGCTGACGGCATCGAGCTGCTCCGCCGTGGGGTGCTGGTTGCCAAGATGGTTTTGGTCGTAGCCGGCACCCTGGACCCATGCGCCTTCCGGCGCGGCCCGGCAGGCGCGGTCCACGGCGGCGAGCAGTTCGTCCATCGTGCCGCACGCGGCCGGGCGGAGATCGGCCTGGACAAGCGCCTGGCCCACATAACTCAGGTGGCAGTGGGCATCATTGAAACCGGGGACGACGGCGGCGCCACGCCAGGTCGAACACGTCGCGGAAGAGTGAGGCGGGCAGTTCGTCGTCGAGGCTGATGATGCGCCCGCGGTGAATGCCAACGCTGTGCGCCCGCGGACGCCGGACGTCCTGGGTGTAGAACGATCCGTTGGTGTAGAGCGCGTCCAAGAGCATGCAGTTCTCCCGATCTGTGTGGATGCTTGCGTTCCATCAAGTATCGGAAGCGGGATTCATGCTGTCTAATGTCTATTTAGTTGAGGAGCCATGCCTATCAGGCATGCTCTTACGCCTTCGTCTCGTCCTTAATGACGGCGCCCTGCTGGTTGAGGAAGTCGCGGATCCGCCGTGCCACCGCGCGGATGGTGTCCTCGGCGAAATGGCCGGGGATCCAGGCGGTGTGCAGGGGTAGACGCAGGGCCGGCCCGGGCCGCGCGTCCGTTCCTGCCAGAATACGGATGGGATGGGTGCCGTAGGCGGGGAGGTCCGTGGTCACCCCGATGCCGTGCCCGGCGGCTGCCAGCGCCATGATGGTTTGCCCGTCATCGCATTCAGACACCTCGCGGAAGCTGAGGTGGGCCTGGTTCAGGGCGTCGTCCAGGATGTAGCGGCTGACGCTCTGGTGGGAGGGGAGGATGGCGTGCTGGCCGGACAGGACGGACAGCGGGAGTTCGGTGACGCCGTCGAGGGCCCATTGATGGTCTGCTGCCACGTATGCGGTCAAGGGGATGCTGCCCAACGCAATGGTGGCCAGGCCCGGCTCCGGCGGCGCGGGCGAGACGGCAAAATCGCAGCCGTGGAGCAGCGCCTCGGCAAGGGCGAAGTGGCTGGTTTCCTTCGTGATGATGAGCGGATCTCCCGGGCCCGGTCGTGGCGATGTATGGCGCCAGGAAACCGCGGACGGAAGCGGCCGTGGCCGCCGCAACCAGGGTGGCCACCCGTCCCGTGCGCAGGGCGTCCGCGGCAGCTTCCAGGCCCTGGGTCTCCAGCATGAGGCGGCGGGCGGCGGGGATGAACGCGCGCCCGGCGGGGGTGAGCGCCAGCTTGTTGCCCTGCGCCTCGAACAGGCGTAGTTTGAGCTCGTTTTCCAGGGTCTTTATTTGCCGGCTGAGTGCGGGCTGGGCAATGTGGATCCGTTCGGCGGCGGCAGTCACGGTGCCGGCGTCCACAACGGCCAGGAAGTACTGCAGGCGGCGAAGGTTCATCGCAACAGCATGCTCTTTGGGTATACCTAAACGCAAGAAGAAGTATTGGCGGGTATGCAGTGCCTCACAGTACGTTTCATGGGCAGAGCCGTCCGCGCTCACAGCCCATCAACATTGCACCGCCATTTGAGGACCCCATGACACATCAAGAATCACGAGCAGCGAGCTCACCGACTGCAGCACGGCGGCCGACTCCGGCTCGCACGCCCGCTGACCGACATCGCCCCGCAGCGGCCCTCGAGCCCGGCAAGGTGGTGGCCGCCGCCTTCATCGGCACGGCGCCTGGAGTGGTACGACTTCTTCCTCTTCGGAACCACCGCCGCGATCGTCTTCGCGCCGCTGTTCTTCCCCGGCAGTGATCCCGTGGCCTCCACCGTCTCGGCATTCCTCAGCTTCAGCGCAGCGTTCATCGCCCGCCCCGTCGGCGCGCTCATCTTCGGCCACGTCGGTGACAAGTACGGCCGGCGCGGAGCCCTGGTAGCCACCGTGATGATCATGGGTGCCGCCTCGACGCTCATGGGCCTGCTGCCCACCTACGAAACGGCCGGCGTCGTCGCCCCCGTGCTGCTGACCCTCCTGCGTGCGGTCCAGGGCATTGCCACCGGCGGCGAGTGGGGCGGTGCCACCCTGATGGCCATCGAGTACGCCCCGGCGAAACGCCGCGGGCTGTACGCGGCGCTGGTCCAGCTGGGCGTCGCCGGTGGGCACGCTGCTCTCCACCGGTGCCATCACGCTGGTGGCCCTGTTGCCCAGGGACGACTTCATGGCCTGGGGCTGGCGGCTGCCGTTCATCGCCTCGATTGTCCTGGTGGCCGTGGCGCTCTGGCTCCGCTGGAACGTGGAGGAGACGCCGGAGTTCCAGGAGCTCAAGGCCAGTGACGGAACCAAGAAGGCCCCGGTCATCGAACTGTTCCGCCAGTACAAAGCGAAGCTCGCCATCGGCGTGTGCACCTACCTGGTGGGCAACGCCGGCTTCTTCATCCTCACCACGTTCATGATCAGCTACGTCACCCGGGTCCTGGGACTGCCGTCCACCGTGATCCTTACGGCCATGACCATCGGCGCCGTGGCCCAGATGGTCATGACTGTGCTCGCCGGCCGCCTTGCCGACCGCTTCGGCGCGGCGCGGGTGGGCATCATCGGCTACTCGATCTTCATTGCCCTGGCCTTCCCCATCTTCTGGCTCGTGGACAGCAAGGATCCGGGACTGATCATCCTGGCCATGGTGCTGGCCTTCGGCCCCTGCGCCATCACCTACGCCATCATCGGCGCACTGATCGACCGGCTCTTCCCGGCGGAGGTCAAGTACACCGGCATGGGGCTGTCCGCCAACCTGTCAGCCGTTGTGGCCGGGTTCATGCCGGCGCTCGCCACGGTCTTCCTCACCGTCTCCGGCAACGCGTCGTGGGGACCGGCACGCTCCTGGTGGTTATCGGCCTGATCTCACTGGGCGGCGCCATCGCCACCTCAAAGGTGCGGGCCGCCTAGCCCAGACGGCCCAGTCCGCAGGCGCCCAGCCCGTGCGCCCAGCTCAGGCGCCGGCTCAGGCGTCCTGCCGGTATCGCACAGCCCCGCCGGTGACGGTCATGAGGACCTTCGTGTCCCTGATCCCGGCGGGGTCTGCCGTGAAGATGTCGGTGTCCAGCACCGCGAAGTCGGCGAGCATTCCGGGGGCCAGCGTGCCCTTGACGGCTTCCTCGCCGGAGGCGAAGGCCGGGGCCACGCAGTAGGCGTGCAGTGCCTCGGCCAGCGAGATCCGCTCCTGCGGTTCCCACCCGCCGTCGGGCTCCCCGGCGGCGGTGGTGCGCGTGATGGCGGCGTGCAGCCCGTGGAACGGGTTGGGGATCTCCACGGGGGAGTCGGAACCGAACGCCACCGTGGCGCCTGCGTCCAGCAGGCTCCGCCACGCATAGGACGCCAGTCCCCGGCCCTCCACCATGCCCAGAATGGGCAGGTCGCTGGGGCAGTGCTGCGGCTGCATGGACGCCACCACGCCCAGTCCGGCCAGCCGCGGCACATCCGCGGGCTGCAGGAACTGCACGTGCTCGATCCGGTGACGCAGCCTGTTCCGCACGGTGGTGTCCCGGATCGCGGCCAGGGCGTCCAGCACCAGGGTGTTGGCGCGGTCGCCGATGGCATGGACCGCGACGGCGATGCCCGCCTCCGCCGCGCGGCCGGCCAGCGCCAGCAACTCTGGATAGGCCGTCACCTCCACGCCGTGGCCGGTGCCGCCCGGAAAGGGCTGGCTCATGTGGCAGGTGTGCGAGCCCGCCGCGCCGTCGGCGAAAATCTTCACGGCGCCGTGCCGGATCCAGCTGTCACCTTGGCCGGTCCGGACGCCGGCCGCGATGGAGGCCTCAAGATCGTCCTGGGCCAGCAGTTTGTGGACGCGCAGGGCCAGCCCTCCCTCCTCGCGGATGGTCCGGTAGGCGGCCAGGGCATCAGCTCCGTCGATATCGTGCACGCCGGTGATGCCCAGGGACAGCAGGTACCGCTGAGCCTCCCGCAGCTGCTCCGGAAGGTTTCCGGAGACCCCGGAAGCCGCCAGTTTCCGCACCGGGTAGACGGCGCTTTCGCGCAGGATCCCGGTGGCCTCGCCGGCGGCGTCACGGACTATTTCCCCGCCCGCCGGGGAGGGTGTGTCCCTGGTGATGCCCAGCAGCTGCAATGCCTGCGAGTTGGCCCAGACCGTGTGGCCGTCCGCGCTGGTGAGGGCCACAGGATTGCGCGGGCAGGCCGCGTCCAGGCTGGCCCTGTCCGGCTGCGCCGGAACCTGCCATTTGTTGAAATCCCACCAGCCGCCCAGGATCCACTCGCCGGCCCGGTACCGCGGCAGGATAGCCCGGACGCTGGCCAACGCTTCGCCCAGGCTGCGCGCGCCCCGAAGGTCCACCTCGTGCATGGACCGGGCCAGGCTGGCGGTGTGGATGTGGGCGTCGGTCATCCCCGGAATCACGACGGCGTTGCCCAGGTCCACGGTGTTGGTTCCGGCGGGTGCGTGGGCACGGAGTTCGTCTGCCGGACCGGCTGCCAGGATGACGCCGTCAGCAACGAGGAGGGCTTCGGCCCGGGGCTGCTCCGGGTTGAGGGTATGGAAGTGCGCATTGGCAAAGAGGGTGGGGGTCACCGGAACAGGGTAAGGCTGCCGCTCAGCGGTTTCCCGCCATCGGGTCCGCAACAAACGGGTCATATGCCGGTGCCTCTGGCGCTGGCCTGCCTGGCTGGCGGCCCTCCTCCCGCTGGCGCCGCGGAACTCCGCACTCCATGCCGAAGGGGCATGGCATCTCTAAATAATCAGTCTTAGACGTTCTGAGATCCGGGTCACATACTCGATCTGCAGGTACCGCCGCCGCGTCAAGCGGCGGCTCCTGCGCTCGCATCGGACCAATCAAAGGACCCCTCGTGACTCAGATTTTCCCGCCCACCGCAGGCACTGCGGCCCGGCGCGGCCGCCGGCTCGCGCCCTTGGCCGCCGCTGCCGTGGCCATCGCCGTCGCTGCCACCGGCTGCACCACCGGCACCGCCACCACCGGTTCCACAGCCGCCGGGCAGGTTTCCACCGACACCATCCGGACCGTGGTCAACGCCGACCCCACCAGCTTTGCTCCGGTAGAGGTCCGCAATGCCGACGACTACGGCGTCAACCGCCTCCTGTTCTCCACGCTGGTGCGCCGCGACGAGAACAACAAGATCGTGCCGGACCTCGCCACCAAATGGGACATCACCCCCACGCAGGGCACGTTCACCATCCGCAGCGGTGCCACCTGCGCGGACGGCACCCCCATCACCGCGGGCGTTGTGGCGGAATCGCTCAAGGTGTTCGCGTCCCCGGACAGCAAATCCAGCTTCCGTCCGCTCGTCCTGGGCGAGGGGCCCGCCACCGTCACGGCCGATGACGCCGCCGGCACCGTCACCGTGAAGCTGGCCCAGCCGTGGACCGACCTCCTCCAGGGCCTGAGCCTGCACGCCACCGGCATCGTCTGCCCGGCCGGCCTCAAAGACCCCAAGGCGCTGACCGCAGGGGACATCCCTGGCGCGTTCTCCGGGCCGTACACCCTGACCAAAAAGCAGCACGGCGTGGCCTACACGTTCACGCTCCGGGACGACTTCAAGGCCTGGCCTGAATACGAGACCGAGATACCGGGCACGCCCGCCAAGACCATCGAGGCCAGCGTCAACGCCAACGCCAGCGCTGTGTCCAACGAACTCCTGACCGGCACCAAGGACATCGCCACCATCCGCGGCAAGGACGCCACCCGCTTCGACGGCAACAAGGACTTCAGCACCCAGGTGATTCCGCAGGGCAGCCTGTACATGATGTTCAACGAACGCCCCGGCCACCCCTTCAACGACCCGGCCCTGCGCCAGGCCGTTGCCCAGGCCCTGGATGCCACGGCCTTCAACCAGGCGGCCTCCGGCGGCCTCGGCGAGCTCTACTCCTCCTTCGCCCACCCGGGCGTGCCGTGCTCCAACCAGGACGCCGGACTGCTCATCAAGCCCGACCCCGCAGCAGCGAAGGCCGCCCTGGCCGGCGTCAAGATCCGCATGGTGGGTGCACAGGTCTTCGGCCCCAACGGCGCCGCCAACACCTACGTTGCCGAGGCGCTCCGCTCCGCCGGCGCCGACATTGAACTGCGCAACGTGGACCTGGCCACCTGGAGCACCGACCTCACCCAGAAGCTGGACACGTGGGACATCACCGTCATGGGCGGCATCAATGCCGGCGGCACCATGTACGGGGCGCTCTCCACGGTCATCGGAACCCCGGTGGAAAAGGGCGGCCTCAACTGGGGCGGCCTGGAGAACCAGCCCGTCCTTGACCTGGTGGCCAAGGCCATGACCCAGACCGATGACACCGAGCGCTGCGGGACCTACCAGGAAGCGCAGAAGCTCATGATCAGCGAGGCCCACGTGATCCCGCTCGCCAGCCTGCCCTCCCAGGTGACCATCCGCTCCGGCTTCGCCATGCACACCATGAATGGCCAGCCGGACGAGAGCACCATGCGGATCACGAAGTAGCCCGGTTACCAGCCATGACTGCTCCAAGCATTGCTGAAGCTTCCCGCACTCCCGGCGTTGGCGCCGGGAGTGCGGGAAGCCGCTACCTCCGCCACCCGTGGGTGGGATTCTCGCTGCGCCGGCTCGGCGGGCTGCTGCTCTCCTTCGCCGTCCTGGTGATGGTGACGTTCCTGATTGTCCCGCTGATCCCCGGGGACCCGGCCGTCATCGCCGCCGGTGAGGGCGCCAGCCCCGCGCAGATCGCCACCGTCCGGGCGGAGCTGGGCCTCGATCTGCCCCTCCTCACCCAGTTCCTCAACTATGTTTCAGGCGTCCTGCGCCTGGACATGGGCGCCTCGTTCATCAGCGGTGAAAGCGTGTCCGCCCTGATCTTCACGCGGTTCCCGTTCACCGCGGAGATCGCACTCCTGGCCATCGTCCTGGTGCTGGCCATTGCCGTGCCGCTGGGAATGACGGTGGCCATCCTGACCCGCGGCGGCCGGAACAGATGGCTGGACGCCGGGTTCAACTTCGTCACCAGCCTGATCTACTCCGTTCCCCAGTACGTGGTGGCCACCCTGCTGGTGGTGGTGTTTGCCGTGACCCTTCGCTGGTTCCCGGCAGCCGGCGCGGCAACACTGAACTCGCTGGTGCTGCCCACGGCGGCCCTGATGCTGGGGCCCGCATGCGTGATCTCGCGGATCGTGCGCCGCGAAACAGCGGCGGTGCTGGAGAAGGACTACATCCGCACGGCCCGCGGCTGGCGGCTCAGCGTGCTGCGGACCAACGCCCGCTACGTCCTGCCGAACCTGGTGACCACCACGCTGACCCTCTCCGGCCTGATCCTGGCCGCGCAGCTGGGCGGCGCCGTGGTGATTGAAACCGTGTTCGCCTGGCCCGGGCTGGGGCAGGGAATCGTCAACGCGATCCTGCAGCGCGACTACCCGGTGATCCGGGGCATCATCCTGGTCCTCGGGCTGCTGGCCACCCTCATCATCATCCTGGTGGACCTCATCCTGGCCATCATCGACCCCCGCAACCTCGGAGGAACCACCCATGACGTCTAGGTTTAGGAGCCGGGAGTTCTGGACTCCCGCCATGGTGACCGGCGCCGTGCTGATGATCGCCCTGATCCTCATCGCCGTCATTGCCCCGCTGACCCTGAAGCAGGCAGCCGAGCAGCTGACCCCCAACGCAGCCCAGGGACCCAGCGCCGCGCACTGGCTGGGCACCGACGACTTCGGCCGCGACCTGCTGGCCCGCGCACTTGTGGCCACCCGGCTGACCCTGCTCATGACCGCAGGGGCGGCCGCGATCACGGTGCTCGCCGGCGTCGTCATTGGCCTTGCCATCTGGCTGTCCGGCCGGCGCGTCCGGGAGGCGTCCCTGCGTGTCCTGGAAACCGCAGTGGCCTACCCCAGCCTGATCTTCGCCCTGGTGATCGCCGCGGTGCTCGAACCCGGGGTTTCCTCGGCGGTCATCGCGATCGGGATCGCCGGGATCCCGGCGTTCGCCCGGATCACGGCCAACCTGGCCTCCTCCGTCTCCAGCAGCGAGTACGTGGTCACGGCCCGGCTCCTGGGCGTCAGCCCGGTCCGCATCGCCGTGCGGCACATGCTGCCGAACATGGCCGAGCCGCTGCTGATCCTCTCCGCCACCGTGTTCGCCCTGTCCCTGGTCGAAATCTCCGCCCTGTCCTTCATCGGGCTCGGCGTGCAGTCCCCGGAGTATGATTTCGGCCGGCTCCTCAACGACAGCCTCGGCGCGCTCTACACCCAGCCGATTGAGGCCGTGGGTCCGTCAATCATGATCGCGCTGACTGGCCTGTCGGTCATGCTGATCGGCGACGCGCTCGCCGCCCACGCGGACCCCAGGGCCAAACGGAGGTTCTTCCGCCGGACCCTGCAGCGCAACAGCACGGTAGCCGTCCCGGCCGCGGACGAAGCGCTGGTGCGGGTGGAGAACCTGCGGATCAGCATCCCGGGCCGCCAGGAACTGGTCAAAGGCGTGTCCTTCACCATCAACCCCGGCGAAGTGGTGGCGCTCGTGGGGGAGTCCGGCTCCGGAAAGTCACTCACGGCCATGGCCATTGCCGGCCTGCCTTCCGAGGACCTCGCCGTCGAGCGCCGACCTGCTGCGGGTGGCGGACATGAACATGCTGGCCGAACCCGACCAGTCACGGCTGGCCAAGGAAATCAGCATCGTCTACCAGGACCCCGGCACCACGTTCAACCCGTCCCTGCGCATGGGTCCCAGCTGACCGAGGTCCTGCGCACCCATCTGGGCATGGGCGGCGCCGAGGCCCGGAAGGTCATCACCGAGGCGCTCGCCGCCGTCAACATCACCGAGCCGGCCAAGCGGCTCCGCCAGCACCCGCACGAGCTCTCCGGCGGCATGCGCCAACGGGCCATGATTGCGGCGTCCATCGTCACCTCGACCCAAGCTGATCGTGGCAGATGAGCCGACGACGGCCCTGGACGTCACCGTGCAGGCGGAAGTCCTGCGCCAGTTCCGGCGCATCCACCGGGAACAGGGAACGGCCATGCTGTTCATCTCGCATGACCTGGGTGTGGTGGAGGCGCTCTGCGACACCATCCTCGTGATGAAATCCGGCGAGATCGTCGAACGGCTGACCTCCGCACAGCTGGCCGCACGGAATGTCCACCACCCC
>CAVUHH010000004.1:0-98401 GCA_963741285.1 uncultured Actinomycetota bacterium | reverse complement strand
GCGACCGACAGAGACCGGGTCGTCGATCAGGACGACGTCGCCGCGCTCGAGCAGCATCGCCCGGTCGCAGAAGCGCTTGACCGCGCCCATGTCGTGGGTGACGAGGATGATCGTGCGCCCCTCGTCGCGCAGGCGCTCGAACTGGTCGAAGCACTTCTGCTGGAACGCGGCGTCGCCGACCGCCAGCACCTCGTCGACCAGCAGCACGTCGGCGTCGACCTGGATCATCACCGAGAACGCGAGCCGCACGTGCATGCCCGACGAGTAGTTCTTGAGCTTCAGGTCCACGAACTCCTCGAGCTCGGCGAACTCGATCATCGCCGGTCGAAGCGCGCCTGCGCCTCCGCGCGGCGAGAGCCCGAGCATGACCGCGTTGATCATCACGTTGTCGCGCGCCGCGAGCTCCGGGTTGAAGCCGACGCCGAGCTCGATGAAGGTCGACAGCCGCCCGCGACGTCGATCTCGCCCGTCGTCGGCGCGGTAGATGCCCGGCGAGGCACTTCAGCAGCGTGCTCTTGCCGGAGCCATTGCGCCCGACGATGCCGAAGAACTCCCCCTCGCTCGACCCCGAAGGAGACGTCGCGCAGCGCCTGCGAGCGTGTCGATGCGCGCGCGGCGGAACGGGTGCAGCGCGCGCTCCTTGAGCGTCGTCGCCTGCTGATGCTGAACCGGAAGCTCTTCGAGAGCGCGAGACCGCGATCGCCGCGGGGCGCACTGGGCCGGCCGGCGTCGAGGCGGCCGGCTCCTGCTGCGAGGCCGCGGACACGGGCGAGACGGTAGCAGCGGGTTAGGTGCGTTTCGTGATCCGCTCCCGGGCCAGCGCGCGGGCCTTGCCGGCGCGCTCGGCGGACCTTGCGCAGCGCGAGCTGGAGTGTGTCCGGCGGGGTCGCGACAGCGGGCGGGGGCGCGCTCGGCGGGCCGGAGATCGACGGCCAGGCGGGTGATCAGAGGCGGGCCGCCCTCGGCGCGCAGCCGGAACTCGACCCCCATCGTCGTCTGCGGCAATGAGAAGCGCGCGCGGTGCGTGCTCCAGCCCGGCTCACGCGCGAGTTCGGACGCGCGGACGAGCGTCTCGCCGAGCGGGATCGTCGCGCCGCCGGCGACCACGTCGACGGCCGCCACCACCTGATCGCCCGGGATCGTTCCGGCGTCGGCGGCCAGCGCCACGTCGATCCCGACGCTCCACTTGCCCGGCGGCATGCAGACGTACGGCCCGTGGGTCACGACGCCCTGCGTGCCGGCGGCGGAGCGCACGACGCGGCCCATGTAGGGCACTTCCTCGATCACGCCCGCGGCGACGTTGAACTGCTGGACCCGCCACGGCCGGTAGCGCGCGAACAGATCACGGACGCGGCCGCGCATGGCCGCGGCGTCCGGCGCGCGGTCGCCGCGGCGTCCGTGCGCCCACCAGACGAACGCGTCCTCGGGGTCGTCGGCCGCAGTCTCGATGCGCTCCGCGCGTGAAAGCCCGGCGCCTTCGATCGGCTCGATCGGGAGGAGCGATGGCGCCGCCGGTCGTAGCAGCGCAACACGCCGCGCAACTCGACGTCGTCGAAGCCGGCGAGCTCGAGCAGCTCGGCGATCTCGTCGACGGAGAACTCGAGCGTGTGCTCTGGGTGCAGCCATGCGATCGCCTGGGTGACACGGCGATTCGGCGAGTCGAGGGCGATCCGGCCGCCGGGCGCGAGCACGCGGTGCGACTCCAGCAGGAAGCCCGCGATGTCGTCGGCCCAGAGGTGCTCGATCACCTCGCCGGCGAAGACGAGGTCCACGGTGCCCGACTCGACGGCGCTCAGGTCGCCGAGCGTCGAGGCCACCCATTCGGCGTTGTCGGGCAGGTCGTCCGGCTTCGGCGCGAGCGCCTCGACACCGATGTGGCGTTCCGGGGAGCTGTCGTAGTTGTCGGCGAACCAGTCGAAGTACCAGCGCGAGTTCGCGCCACCGCTCAGCACCACGCGGGCGCCCGGAGGCAGCCGCTTGAGCTCCTCGGTCCTCAGCCCGTGCAGGAACTGCGGGAAGTCCTCGATCGCTCATATGGCGCTGCATCGTAGGAGCAGGGCGGTTTTCTACTCTGGACGGTCTGTCCGCCCTCCCTCAGCGCGTCCTCGTCACCGGCGGCGCCGGCTTCGTCGGCGCGAACCTCTGCGTCGCGCTCGCCGAGCGCCACCCCGCTGGGAGATCGTCGCGTTCGACAACCTCAAGCGCCGCGGCTCCGAGCTCAACCTGCCGCGCCTGCGCGAGGCGGGCGTGCGTTCGTGCACGGCGACGTGCGCTCGCTCGGAGACCTGCTCGCGCCTGAGCCCGATCGACGCGATCGTCGAGTGCTCCGCCGAGCCGTCCGCGCTCGCCGGCATCGACGACGCGCCGACTACGTCGTGCAGACCAACCTGTTCGGCGCCTACAACTGCCTCGAGCTCGCGCGCCGCGACGGCGCGCAGATCGTCTTCCTCTCGACCAGCCGCGTCTATCCCTTCGGCCGCTCAACGCGCTCGCGTGCGCGAGGCCGAGACCCGCTTCGACGCTCGCCGAGCAGCCGGTCGCCGGGCGCCTCGGCGGGGCATCAGCGAGGCCTTCCCGCTCGAGGGCGCGCGCACGCTGTACGGCGCCACGAAGCTCGCCGCCGAGCTCCTCGTCCGAATACGCCGACGTTCGGCCTCCGGACCGTGGTCGACCGCTGCGGCGTGATCGCCGGCCCGTGGCAGATGGGCAAGGTCGACCAGGGCGTCTTCACCCACTGGGTGCTCGCGCACCACTCGGGCCGGCCGCTGAGCTACATCGGCTACGGCGGCGCGGCAAGCAGGTGCGCGACCTCCTGCACATCGACGACCTGGTCGACCTGATCGACGACCAGCTGGACCCGGCGGCTGGGCGCGGCGCCACCGTCAACGTCGGCGGCGGCGCGAGGCTCGCCTGTCGCTGCTCGAGGCGACCGCGATGTGCCGCGAGCTCACCGGCAACGACGTCGCCGATCGCGGCCGGCCGCGGAGCCGCGCCCCGGCGACGTCGCATCTATGTCTCCGACTGCGCCGCCTGTACGCGCAGCACCGGCTGGCGCCCCCAGCGCGCGCCGCCGCGACGTCCTGGCGGACACCTACGCCTGGATCCGGCGAACGAGGACTCGCGTCCGCGCTCGCTCTGACTGCTGGATGCCACCGTGCATCGTCACCGGCTCGGGGGGGCTGATCGGCTCCGAGACCGTCGCGCACTTCGCCGCAGCCGGCCACGACGTGGTCGGCATCGACAACGACATGCGCGCGCGCTTCTTCGGCCCTGAGGCCTCGACCGCCCGCACCACGACCGCCTGCGCGAGCGATTCCCGGACCGTTCCGCACCGTCGACCTCGACATCCGCGACGCCGACGGCGTCGACCGCGCTGTTCGCGGAGCATCGGCGCCGATCGAGCTGGTCGTGCACACCGCCGCGCAGCCGTCGCACGACTGGGCGGCGTCGGACCCGCACACCGACTTCACGGTCAACGCCAACGGCACGCTGAACCTGCTGGAGGCGACGCGCGAGCTCACGCCCGAGGCGACGTTCGTCTTCACCTCGACCAACAAGGTCTACGGCGACACGCCGAACCGCCTGCCGCTCGTCGAGCACGGCGACGCGCTCGAGCTGCCCGACGGACCACGCGTTCTTCGGCGGCATCGACACGTCGATGTCGATCGACGCTCGCTGCACTCGCTCTTCGGCGTCTCCAAGGCGGCCGCCGACCTGATGGTGCAGGAGTACGGGCGCTACTTCGGCATGCCGACGGTCTGCTTCCGCGGCGGCTGCCTGACCGGCCCCGACACGCCGGGCGCGCAGCTGCACGGCTTCCTGGCGTACCTGATGCGTGCGCCGTCACCGGCGACGCCGTACACGGTCTTCGGCTACGGCGGCAAGCAGGTGCGCGACAACATCCACGCCACCGACCTCGTGACCGCGTTCGAGGATTTCCACCGCGCGCCGCGCGCCGGGGCGGTCTACAACCTGGGCGGCGGGCGCGCGTCAACTGCTCGATGCGCGAGGCGATCGCCCTCTGCGAGGCGATCGCCGGCCGCGAGCTGGACTGGGCGCTGTCCGACCAGGCGCGCATGGGCGACCACCGCTGGTGGATCAGCGACCTCGAGCCTTCCAGGCGCGACTACCCCGAGCTGGGAGCATGCTACGACCTCGAGCGCACGCTGCGCGAGATCCACGACGCCAACGTCGAGCGCTGGGCAGCGCGCCGCCTGATGAAGCTCTCCGTCGTCATCCCGGCCCACAACGAGGCCGAGTCGATCGAGCCGACGCGTCGCGGCGCTGATCGCGAGCGCTGCAGGCGGCGGCGATCGACTACGAGATCGTCGTGGTCGACGACGACTCGACGCGACGGCACCGCGCGACGTCGTCGCGGCGCTGGCCGGCGACGCGCGCGTGCGCTGCCTGCGCATCGCACGTACCGCGACGGTTTCGGGTTCGCGGTGCGCGCGGGCCTGGAGCGCTTCGAGGGCGACGCGGTCGCGATCGTGATGGCCGACGGCTCCGACGACCCGGCGACCTCGTCCTCTACTACCGCGTGCTCGAGGCGGGCTACGACTGCGCGTTCGGCTCGCGCTTCATGCCGGGCGCCGGTCTGCACGACTACCCGCGGTTCAAGCTGCTCATCAACCGGCTCGTCAACTCGGCATCCGGGTGCTCTTCCGGCACGGCTACAACGACACGACCAACGCGTTCAAGGCCTATCGGCGCGAGGTCATCGAGGACGTCCAGCCGCTGCTCTCGCACCACTTCAACCTGACCGTCGAGCTGCCGCTGAAGGCGATCGTCGCGCGGCCACTGCTACGCGGTCGTGCCGACGTCCTGGCGCAACCGCCGGCGGGCGAGTCCAAGCTGGCGATGCAGGAGATGGGCACCCGCTACCTCTTCATCGTGCTCTACGTGTTCCTCGAGCACCACCTCAGCCGCGGCGACTATCAGCGTCACGCCGACGCGCTCGAGCCCGTCGAGCCCACGGCGCCCCCGGCCGGCGTGCACGTGCTCGGAGGCCGCCGGGCGTGAACCCGGTGCTCGAGCGCACGGCCTCCGACGAGTCCTCCGGTCGCGAAGAGCGCGTTGAGGACGAGCGGCGCGACGGCCGGCTGTGGTGGGTCGCGCTCGCCGTCGCGATGGCGCTCGCCACCGCGCTGCTGCTGCGCGTGGGGCGCGACACGTCGTTCTGGTTCGACGAGTGGAACTTCATCATCCTGCGCCGCACGTGGGACGCCGCGGCGCTGCTGGACCCCCACAACGAGCACCTGTCGCTGCTGCCGGTGCTCGTCTACAAGCTCGGCTTCGAGACCGTCGGGCTGGACAGCAACCTGCCCTACCGCCTGGTCGCGATCGCGCTGCACCTGACGTGCACGGGGCTGCTCTTCGCCTACGCGCGGCCGCGTGTCGGCCCGGCGCTGGCGCTCGCGCTGGCCTGCGTGCTCCTGCTCGCGGGCGCGGGCTGGCAGGACGTGTTGTGGCCGTTCCAGATCGGCTACCTGGGCTCGCTGGCGTCCGGGCTCGGCGCCCTGCTGCTCCTGGACCGGCGCACGCGCCGGGGTGACGTCTGGGCCGGTGTGCTGCTGGCGGTCGCGCTGTCGTCGTCCTCGCTCGGGATCCCGTTGCTGGTCGTGTGCGCGCTCGACGTGGCCTGCACGCCCGGTTGGCGACGGCGCTGGCCGATCATCGTCGTCCCCGGCCTGCTGTACGGGCTCTGGTACGTGTTCTACGGCGTCTCGCAGGACTTCAACAACAGCAACCTGCTGGCCGCCCCCGGCTACGTCGCCGAAGCGGCTGCGTACGCCGTCGGCGGCGTCTTCGGGCTCAGCCAGGAGTGGGGCCGGCCGCTCGCGCTGGTCGTGGCCGCGTTCCTGGCCTGGCGGCTGCTCGTGTCGGCCACGCGGCCGTGGCGGCTCGTGGTGCTGATCGCGCTGCCGCTGCTGTTCTGGGGGCTGACCGCGGTCGCGCGAGCCAACCTCGGCGAGCCTGGGGCCTCGCGTTACATCTACCCCGGGATGCTGTTCCTGCTGCTCGCGCTCGCCGAGGCCGGCCGCGGGCTCCGCCTGCCCTCGCGCCGCGCGCTGATCCTCGTGGCGATGCTGGTCGGCGGCATCGTCCTCTCCGACGTCGGCCTGCTGCGCAACGGCGGCGCCTGGCTGCGCGAGCGCGCCGACGGCCTGAAGGGCGGCCTGGCGGCCGTCGCGCTGGCCGGCGCGCAGCATCCCGATCCGAACTACGTGCCCTCGCAGGACTCGCCGCAGCTGACGCTGGGCCAGTACCGCGAACTGCAGGACGAGCTTGCTCCGCCGCCCGCCGACCTCACGAAGGAATCGCCGATCGCACAGAAGGCCGCCGACGACGGGCTGCTGCGGCTCGGGGCGATCGGCGTGCGCCCCGGCGGCGGCGTCAAGGGCGTGCCGGCGATCGAGACCGTCGACAACCTGCAGACCGCGCCCGAGGGTGGCTGCCTGAAGGCCACCGACGGCGAGGGCATCCTGCTCGTCAGCGTGCCGGCCGGAGGCCTTTCGATCCAGGCCGAGACCGGCGATGTCGAGGTCGCCGTGCGGCGCTTCTCCGAGCTGTATCCCGAGGGCCTGCTGACGAGCGTCCCGGCTGGGACGACGAGCACCGTCGTGCCGCGCGTGGACGCCTCGCCCACGCCGTGGCGGGCACAACTGAAGATCGCGGGGGAGGCCCGTGTCTGCGGTGCATGAGCAGCAGACCGAGGACGGCCTGAGCGGCGTCGGCCTCGAGGTCGAGGCTCCCGCGGCAGCTGAGCACGGCGGCCGCTGGGGCTGGCTCGGCGCGGCGATCTCGATCGTCACGATCGCCGCGTTCGTGTGGTGGGCGCTGCGCCAGGACCCGCCGACGATCCCGACGTCCGCGGCGGCGCTCGCGGAGTTGGCCGCCGCGGTCGCGGTCTACGCGGTGGCGACCGTGATCCGCGGCTGGCGCTGGCACATCCTGTTGCGGCGCTCGCACGTCGAGCACGAGGCCGCCGATGCCTTCGCGCTGATCCCGGTCGGCTACATGGGCAACGCGATCCTCCCGGCCCGCGGCGGCGAGGTGCTGCGCGTCGTGCTGCTGGCGCTGCGGACCCAGGCAGTCACATCCTGGCTTTGGTGCGAGCCGTTGCCTGCGCCGTCCAGGGATCCTCCGGCCAGGGGTGCCTGGGATAGCGGCCCCGCATCTCGGCCCGCACCTGGGCGTAGGGTCCGGACCAGAACGACGCCAGGTCATCGGTCACTGCCAGCGGCCGCCTGGCCGGCGACAGCAGATGGAACAGGACCGGCACCCGGCCGTCCACCAGCCGCGGGGTTTCGGCCCAGCCGAAGCATTCCTGCAGCTTGACCGCCACAACCGGCCGGCCGCCGCGGTCCGCGTTCGCCCGGCCGGCCGCCGCACCGCCTGGCCCCTCCCTGCCCCAAACCCTCCGACCCTGCGCTCTCCGGGACGTCGGGATAGTCGATCCGGACCATCGATCCGCTCGGCACCTTCAGCGCCTCCGGTGCAAGCTCGGCCAGGCGGACCGCCTCCGGCCAGGGCAGCAACCGGCGCAAGGGGTCGGTGAGGTCAATGGTGCTGGTGGCCGCGCCGCCGGCCATCTTCTCGAGCTCCGGGCCCAGCCAGGTGTCGAGGCCAGCGAGCAGCGCGCGCTCGGAAACGTCGGGCCAGGGCGCGCCCAGTTCGCGGTGCAGCAGGGCGAGCCGGCGGCGCAAGGCATCTGCCGCCGTCGACCATCCAATGATTCCCAGCCCTTCCTCGGACAGGGCACGGGCCACCGCCCCGCGGCCATCGGCAGGTGAGGCCCGGACGGGGGTGGAGGACAGGCTGATGGCGCCCAGCCGCCGTTCCCGGCGCGCCATCACCCGGCCCTGGCTGAACGTCGCTTCGACGGTTTCAGTGACTAGCTGCCCGGCGGCCGCCTGCGCGAGATCCGCGGTCAGCGGAGCGGCTGAGCGGATGACCGCACCGGTCCCGGCTGCGTCCCTGCCCGCCGCCCGCGACACTTCCGCGACGGCCAGCCAGTCGTACCCGGACAGCGGGCTGCCCGCCGGCAGCCCTGCGCGGGTGCCCGAGGACAAGAGGTACCGCGCCGGGCCCTCCCCTGGGACGCGCCAGGCGACCCGGTCCGGGAACGCCAGCGCGACGACGACGCCCAGCGCCTCCGCTGCGGTCACCGCAGCGGTGATGGCGGAAGGCCCGACGGCGCCGCCTTCATTGCGCGCGATGGTTTCCAGCCGCCGGACGTCCTCAGCCCAGCGCCGGGAGGCGGGCTCCTTACCGGTGCGCAGGGTCGCAAGAAGGGCCGTAAGATCGGCACCCGGCGCCCGCTGGTCCCCTGCCACGAGGGCCACCGCCTCCGCCGCCTTGTGATGGCCCACCGCCGCGGCACCGTCCAGGAGCGCGCGGGCCAGCCGGGGATCGGCCGGGACCCGGGCCAAAGTCCTGCCCAGAGCGGTGGCGTGCCCGTCGCCCCCGACGGCACCGAGCTCCCTCAGCACTTCGATGGCTTCCGCCATGGCGGCAGCCGGCGGCGCATCCGGCAGCGCCAGTCCCCGGCCGCCGGGCGATCCCCAGCAGGCCAGGGTCAGTGCGGCGCCGGTCAGATCCGCCACGCCGATCTCCGGGGTGACGTGGGCCGGAGCGGCACCATAGCTCTTCTGGTCGTAGCAGCGCACCACGTGTCCCGGCCCCTGCCGGGCGGCACGGCCGGCGCGCTGTTCCGCCGAGGCCCGGGAGCAGGAGACGGTCACCAGCCCGGACATGCCGCGGTTGGCGTCGCGGCGCGGTTCACGGGTCAGCCCGGAATCGATGACCAGCCGTACGCCGGGCACGGTCAGGGAGGATTCGGCGAGGTCGGTGGAGACGATGATCCGTGCCGGATCACGTGGACGGCGCCCGGACACGGCGCGGTCCTGTTCGGCCGGGCCAACCTGGCCGTGGAGCTCCAGCACCTCGGTTCCGGAGGCCACCCGGCCGCGGAGCCGGCTTGCGACGTACTGCACCTCCCACGCGCCGGGGACAAACACCAGGGCATCAGTGCCGGCGTCCCGGGCCAATGCACCTGAGTGGGCGTCGGCAGCGGTATCCGCCACGTGGTCCAGGAACCCGCGCGCCACGCCACGGCCGTCCAGCCTGGGCATCGCCGCCGGAGTCCACTGGACCTCCAGTGGGTACAGCGCCGAAGGGCAGTCGACGACGGGAGCCGCCCCGCCGCCGTCGTCCGCCGTTCCCCCCACTGCTGTTCCCCCGATCAGTGCGGCGAAGCGGGGCGCGTCCAGCGTGGCGGACATGGCCACCAGCGTCAGGTCTCCGCGGAGCTGCCGGACCTCACTGAGCATGCCCAGCAGGAGGTCGGTTTCGAGGCCGCGCTCGTGCACCTCGTCGAGGATGACGGCCCCGGTGGTCTCCAGTCCGGGGTCGTCGAGGAGCCTGCGCAACAGGATTCCCGGCGTGACAAATTCCACCAGGGTGCCGGGCCCGGCCTGGCGTTCCCCGCGGACCGTGTAGCCGACGCGGTCACCCACCTGGCTGCCATCGAGGGCGGCCAGACGCCGGGCTGCTGCCCGTGCCGCCACCCGCCTGGGCTGCGTGACCACGACGCGCGAGGCCCCTTGAGCGGATGAGAGGTTGGCCAGCAGCGGCGGGACGAGGGTGGTTTTGCCCGTCCCGGGTGGCGCCTGCACCACTGCCGTGCCCGCCGCGCCGCCGGCACGCAGCACCGCAGCCAGTTCCGCGAGCGATGACGCGAACGCCAGGCCGGTGCTGATGGTCCGCCAGGTCAAAGGCGCCCGGGATGTGCGGTGTCCGCCGCTCCGGCGTGGGGGCTGCTCGATGAAGTCACCCGTCCATTGTCGCCGCAATCCGGTTAGGGCCGTCAGCTGGCCCCGTCAGCGCGGGCGCGGTTTGATACGTCAGACTGGAGGTCATCCATCATGAAAGCGGGACCCCTTGATACAGCTCCACCAGGACTCCGAAGGCTTCATCCGCATGAAGAGGCACTTTCCAGCCAGCACGCCCGTGACCATCGTCTTCAGCGACGGCTCCCAGGAGGTCTTCACCGGCGGCAGGCTCAACTCGATCTACGACGAAGCCCTGGCGGTGTACCGGGCGCAGAACCAGCTCGACGCCAAAGGCTTCTCCCGTGGCCCGAAGAAAAAGGTTCAGCCCGGAATTGAATTCGTTGCTGTCCGCCCCGGGATGGGGCAGTAACCCACGTCACGGGTGACCGGCTGACCACCATGGCCGAACCTCCACCCCGCCGGGTGGGTTCGGCTGCGGCAATCATGCGACCGTTCCGGCCGAACTCGATGGCAGTGGCAGCGCCGATCTCCGCGGCTGAGGTGAAGGCGTCACCGGCCGGCACCAGCTTGTGTCCGTATGGTGCCAACTGGCTGCCGTAAGCCGTGATGAACTCCGGCTCAGCCGTGACGTTTGCCGTGTTCCGTTGCGCCGCACGCGGCGCCGCGATTGCCTCGGAAACGCTCATGCCCAGGTCCACACGGTTGAGGATTGTCTGCAGGACGGTGGTGATGATGGTGGATCCGCCCGGTGAACCCAGCGCCAGGAACGGCTTTTCGTCCTTGAGGATGATGGTGGGCGACATCGAGGAGCGCGGGCGTTTGCCGGCCTCGATCCGGTTCGGGTCGGTCTCGGTTGTAGACGGTGGAGAAGTCGGTCAGCTCGTTGTTGAGGAGGAACCCGCGGCCGGGAACCACAATCCCGGACCCGCCGGTCTGTTCGATGGTGAGGGTGTACTCCACCACGTTGCCCCACCTGTCGGCCACGGTCAGGTTGGTGGTGGAGATGTTTTCGGTGTCCGTCTCGTCGGCCGCGGCGGCCGGCGCAACCGGGCAGACGCCGTCGTACGATGCCACGTCTCCTGCCGCGACAGGTTTCGCGGCTGCCTTCGCCGGATCAATCCCGCAGGACCGTTCCTTGCCGAACAGCGGGTCGGTGAGCGCGTCCGTGGGGACGTCAATAAAGGCGGGGTCCCCGACGTACTTTCCGCGGTCCGCGAAGGCGAGGGCACTCGCCTCGAGGTAATGGTGCAGGGCGGCAGGATTCGTGCCGTCGGGCTTTGCCATCTCTGCGAGGTTGAACGTGTCCAGGATGTTCAGCGCCTCACCCACAGTGGTGCCGCCGCTGCTGGACGGCGCCATGCCATAGACGTCATATCCGCGGTACTGAACGTGCGTGGGCTCCTGGTCCAGCGTCTCGTACGCGGCGAGGTCCGCCGTGGTCAGGTAGCCCGGGAAGGGCCGGGATGCTCGTTGGCGGATCAGTGACAGGCGGCACCCAGGCGGGGTCCTTCGGCGGCGCCTGCACGGTGGCTTCCATCTCCTCGGCAAGCTGGCCCCCGTAGAAGGCGTCAAGGCCCTGCTTCCCGAGGAGGAGGTACGTGTCGGCGAGGTCCGGGTTGCGGAAGACGCTTCCGACGGCGGGGGCGTCGCCACCCGGCAGGAAGAGGCTGCTCGTGGGAGTAAATGCCGAGAAACGGACCTTGTTGTCCAGGGTCTGCTGGCGGAACGTCTGGTCCACCACGAAGCCCTCCCGGGCCACTTCGATGGCCGGTTCGAGGGCCTCGTCCAGGTCCAGGTGTGCCCCACCGCTGCAGCGCCCGTTCCCAGGTGGCGGGCGTGCCGGGAACTCCGACGGAGACACCGCTGGAGACGAGCTCGGCAAAGGAGTAGGCCGCTCCGGTTGCCGGATTCACGAACGCGTCCGTTGGCATGGTCGCCGGGGCCGTTTCGCGGCCATCGATGGTCTGTACCTCGCCGGTTTTTGCATCGTAGAAGACGAAATAGCCGCCACCGCCGATCCCGGCGCTGTACGGCTCGGTGACGCCCAGGGTTGCGGCTGCGGCCACGGCGGCGTCCGCTGCGTTGCCGCCCTCGCGCAGGACCTCGGATAGCGGCTGCCGAAGCGTCCAGGTCGACGGTACTCACAGCTCCGCCGTACCCGATGGCCGTCGGGGTTTTGTCATCCTTCCGCGAATCTGCGAAGGCGGGCGTGCTGACGGCTCCTGCCGTCACGCTGAGTGCCAGAACTGCCGTCACGGCAGCCACCTGACGTCGCAAAGTAGGCATGATGCTCCCTCGTCAGAGTCCTGCGAAGTGTGGTTTGCGTCACGTTACTCCGGCCGTTTGTGACTCTCAAGGCTTGATTATTTGCTGCCTGCCGCCGCGTCAGAGCGGGGTTTCGGTGGCCGCAGTCGCGGTGTCTGCCGGCGAGCGCCGGCGGCGGCTTGCCAGCAGGAAGGGCACCGCGAACAGCTCGATCACACCGCTGAAGGCCAGTGAAAGGGGGTAGCCGTAGACGTCCGCTGCACGGCCCATCAGCGGCTGCACCACGATGCCGCCGCTGGATCCCATCAGTGAATCAAAACTGAGCACCGTGGCCCGCTGCTTCGAGGAAATCATGTCATTGAGGTATGCCTGCCGCACCGGGGTGGCCGCCGCCATGACCAGTGCCCAGAGGGTGAGCAGCAGCAAGGCCACCCAGAACAGACGCGTGAAGCCCAGCCCCACCAGGATCAGCCCGCCCAGGGCGCTGGCCGCCACCAGGACCGTAGTCCTTTTGCGCACCAGGCGGCGGAGCGTGGGCGCCAGCCAGCCGCCCACCACCTGGGCGCCGGCCACAATGGCCGCCGCGAGGCCGGCAACGGAGTAGGCCCGGGGATCGCCGAAGAGTTCAAGCAGGAAGGGCTGCAACGCGTAGAACACGTAGATGCCGACCCCGGCGCTGAAGGGCGCCGCCAGCATGATGTACCGCACGGGCGGGTTCTTCAGGCCGCTGTCGATGGACGCGGTCAGTACCGCCCTGGTTGCCTCCAGTGGATGGGAGGAGCGCTCCGGGCGTAAACCCGACATCATGCATCAGCAGGAAGGCCACGCCAAACATCGCCAGGAGCACCCCGACGCGCAACAGGAACGGCACGCCAAGGTCCGTGACCTGGGCGATCACGCCGCCGGCCGCCGAGCCCACCAGCATCGCGATACCGGCCACCATCTGCCCCCGCCCCAGGACCGTCTCCAGGTCCCCCTCGTAGGCCGAGAAGTGCAAAGCGTCGACGAGCCAGGCCTCGACGGCCCCGGAGAAGAACGTAAAGCCCAGCCCCAGCAGCACAGACACCACCGCCCACGCCCAGAAGGGCGCGGACAGCTGCCAGAGGAGGTAGTAAAGGTAGGTGGACGCGGCAAGGGTCACCGTCCCAAGGAGGAAGGACGTCCGCCGCCCCCACCCGTCGGCGATGACCCCGGTGGGTACTTCGAACAGCACCATGCCCGCGGTAAAAAACGCGTTGGCCGCGAAGGCTTCCAGGTTGCTGAGCCCGGCATCCAGCAGGAAGAGCGTGTTGATTCCCCAGATGAATGAGGCCGCAAGGGTATTGCCCAGCGTCAGGGTGAGGTAGATGCGCTGGATCTTGCGCGCGGCGGCATTCATGGCGCAGCGCTTATCAGGTGCTGGGCACCGGCTCGTGCCGCAGGTAGCGGCGGCGGAACCGGCCGGTACCGGCGGTGAGCGCCCGCAGCTCCACGGCGTAGCGCAGCAGTTCCTGGTCCGGAACGTCGGCGCTGATCTCGGTCAGCTCGCCGTCGGCGGAGGCTGTTCCGGTAAGCCGGCCGCGGCGGCCGGACAGGTCGCTCATCACAGCGCCCACGTGCTCGTCAGAAACGGTGATGCTCACCGAAGACACGGGCTCGAGCAGCTGGATGCGTCCCGCCGCGGCGGCCTCCCGGAGCGCCAGGGCCCCCGCCGCCTGGAATGCGGCATCGGACGAGTCAACGCTGTGGGCCTTTCCGCCCACCAGCGTCACGCGCAGGTCAACCACCGGGAAGCCCGCGGCCAGGCCCTTCTGCATCTGGGCCCGGACGCCCTTCTCCACCGAGGAGATGAACGTCCCGGGTATCACCCCGCCCACCGTCTTGTCCACAAATTCGAAGCCGCCACCGCGCGCCAGCGGTTCCACGTTGATATCGCACACCGCATACTGTCCGTGGCCGCCGGACTGCTTGACGTGCCGGCCGTGGCCCGCGGCGGGCCCGGCAAAAGTTTCCCGCAGCGGCGTCACCACCTCCTGGGTGTGCAGCTTCACGCCCTGTTCCCGCAGCCTGTCCAGCACCACGTCGGCGTGGGCTTCACCCATGCACCACAGGATCAGCTGGTGCGTTTCGGCGTTCCGCTCCACCCTGAGGGTGGGATCCCCCGCGGCCACTTTCGCCAGGCTCCGGGACAGGGCATCTTCATCGCTGCGCGAGTCCGCCTCGACGGCTACGGGCATCAGCGGCTCGGGCATCTCCCATGTGGACAGCAGCAGCGGCTGTTCCCTTGCAGAGATGGTGTCGCCGGTCTCGGCACTTCCCAGTTTGGCCAGCGCACAGATGTCGCCGGCAACGCAGTGCGCCACCGGCCGGAGGTTGGCGCCCAGCGGGGAATACAGATGCGTGACCCGCTCGTCCGTGTCATGGTCCTGGTGGCCGCGGTCCGCCAGTCCGTGGCCGGCAACATGCACGGGCGTGTCCTCATGCAACGTGCCCGAGAACACCCGGACCAGGCAGACCCGGCCCAGGAACGGATCAACGCGTGGTGCGGACCACCTCCGCCGCCAGCGGACCCGACGGGATCACACGCAAGTTCGCCTGCAGGAGCGCCGGCCAGGTCGGTCACGTCCGGCAGGCCGCGCTCCAGCGGGGAGGGAAACGCCCTGGTCAGGACTTCCATCAGTTCGGCGGCGCCCAGTCCGGTGACTGCCGAGGTGGGCAGGACCGGGAAAAACGAACCGCGGGCGACGGCGGTCTCCAGGTCCGTGACCAGGACATCAGTATCGATGTCCTCGCCGCCGAGGTAGCGGTCCATCAGGGTCTCGTCCTCGCTTTCGGCGATGATCCCTTCGATGAGCTGGCCCCGTGCCGCTTCGGATCCGCCAAGCTCGCCGGGGTTTGCCTCCCGCGGCGTGCCGGTCTCCCCGTCGGAATAGTCAGAGACCGTCCCCTGCAGCAACCCCAGCAGACCGGTTATCTCGCCGGCCGTCCGGACCGGGACGTAGAGCGGCACCACCGACTCGCCGAAAGCCTGCTGGCAGGCGGCCAGGACGCCGTCGTAATCCGCCCTGGGGTGGTCAACCCGGGTGATGGCCACGGCACGCGGCATCCCCACGTGCTCGCATTCTCCCCACAGCGCGGTGGTGGTGGCGTCAATGCCGTCCACTGCCGAGACAACAAAGAGGGCCGCGTCCGCCGCCCGCAGCCCTGCCCGCAATTCGCCGATGAAGTCCGGATAGCCCGGTGTGTCCAGCAGGTTCACCTTGATGCCGTTGATGAGCAGCGGCACCACGGCCAGCCCCACCGAGCGCTGTTGCCGGACGGCGGCCGAGTCTGAGTCGCTGACGGTGGTTCCATCGGCGATGGAACCCTTGCGGGAAATCATGCCGTGGGCGGCGAGCAGCGCCTCGATCAGCAGGGTCTTCCCCGCACCCGAATGCCCTATCAGCGCCACGTTCCGCACCTGGGCCGGGCCGTCTGCCGCTACGCCGGCCGCAGCGTCTCCCCGCCGCGACTCCGGTCCGCCCCGCCCCGGTATCCGTGCTGTGTCCTTTGTACCTTTCACTGACATGGGAACCTCCTGGCGTCGTGCCGTGCACCGGGCCGAATCGTGTCCTTTGATTCGACACCCTGGCGGACTGAACAGCAAGAGTGTTCCCTGGGTGGGAGGATCCGCACCGGAGGATAATGGCAGCGGAGACACCTGCCTGAGGAGGTCCGCATGCTAGCGCCACCCCGCATCACGGTGGAGGTTCCCGTCCTCAGCGTCGGGCACGGCCCGGCCGACTACGACGCGCTGGGCAGCCTCGTGCAGCCGTTACGCCGGCCGCAGGGGCTGCACCTGACCCTGCTGCATGTGGGCATCCTGGCAGACTTCGCCCGGGACATTGAGGACTGGACCAAAGGCTTTACCCCTGCCGGCAATGCCGTCCGGGCCACCGTGCACTGGCTGCAGACGCTGCCGGAACTGGCCGGCTTCGCCGGGACCTCGGACCGGCTGATTGTGCTGGGCGGCGGCAGCATCGCCGGACTGGAAGTGGCCGTGCCCCAGCACGTGCACGACTACCAGGTTTCCCTGGTGCAGGGCCTGCATGACCTGTTGGACGGGCTGGCCGTGGACAACGTGGACGACTTCATTCTCAGCTCACCGGCCCTTGGCTTCCGGTACCCGCACTGGGTGCCCCATGTTGCGGTGGGCCGGCCGCCGTCCCATGCGCGCGGGCCGTGGGGTATTCCGCCGCTGGCTGTGGAGTGCGGCCCGTCGCGGATCCGGAACGCGCGGTTCCTGCCCACGGACGACTGACGTCACCCGCATTGGCTGGTCGGCAATTAGGTCACACGATTGGGTCTTTTTGATCCGGCAGGCACAGGGTTACCGTGGGCAGAGGGAGCCGCCCGTCCGGGCAGCCTGAACACGGAGGATTCCCATGACAACACACGTCGCAGACTGCAGTGTTTCCAACTGTTCCTTCAACGACCACTCCCACTGCAACGCCGCCGCCATCACGGTGGGCGGTGCCGAGGACCATGCTTCCTGCGCCACCTTCATCGACACAGGCATACATGGCGGCCTGCCCAAGGTCCTGGCAGACGTCGGAGCGTGCCAGCGCTCGGAATGCGTCCACAACGACCACCTGATGTGCAACGCACCGGAGGTCCATGTAGGCCCCGGCCGCGACAACGCGGACTGCCTCACCTACGCCCACACGTAAAGACCAGCACGCAAGGCAAGAGGGCGACGGCGGGAATTTCCCGCCGTCGTCCTCTTGCGTTTCTGGCTGCTTGCCGTTCCGGACGGGTGCCGTCCGCTACGGGCGAAGGTCGAGCGCGGCGAGGAGCCGGGCCACCGAGCCACCCAGGTTCCACTCGCCGGCGAGCCGTTCCAGTTCGGCCCGTGACTCACCCACCACCGGGTGCAGCTGTGCGCCGGCTTCCTCCAGAGTGGGCAGCGCAAGGTCGCGCACCACGTTCACCACCACGGGCGCAACTTTGAGGTAGTCGCTGGCCGCGGCGAGCTTGGCCCGCACGGACGCGGAGAGGCCACTGTCAGGATCCGCTGCCGCCTCGAGGAGCCCGTCGAGGGTGCCGTACTCGCCAAGCAGCGTCGCTGCCGTTTTCTCACCGATGCCTGCGACCCCCGGCAGCCCGTCCGAGGCATCGCCACGGAGGGTCGCATAGTCCGCGTACTGCTGGGGCAGCACCCTGTATTTTCCGACGACGACGGCGTCGGTCAGGACTTCGAGGTTCCGCATCCCGCGCGCGGTGTAGATCACGCGCGCCTGGCGGTCGTCGTCGACGAGCTGGAAGAGATCGCGGTCCCCGGTCACCACGTCGACAGGAAGGTCCGCCTTGCTGGCGTAGGTGCCCACAACGTCGTCGGCCTCATGGTCAGCGGCCCCCACGACCGCAATCCCGGCGAGCTCCAGGACCCGGCGGATCATGGGCAGCTGCGCTTCGAGCGCGTCCGGCACCACTTCCACGTCCGGGGCGTTGGCCACCACCTCCGCCACCCGGTGGGACTTGTAGGTCGGAATCAGGTCCACGCGCCACTGCGGACGCCAGTCGTCATCCCAGCACGCAACCAGGTGCGTGGCCCCAAAATCGGTGGTGAGCCGCGCGATCATGTCCAGCAGCCCGCGGACAGCATTCACCGGCGTGCCGTCGGCGCGGCGGAGGGTGTCCGGCAGGCCGTAGAAGGCGCGGAAGTACAAGGACGCGGTGTCGAGCAGCATCAGGCGTTGGGGCATACCTGATCCTGACACGGATGCGTGCCACGGAGACAGAGGCCCACGGGACACGCTGCTTGGATGTCCCGGCGCCGCGTCAGCAATGGTTGCCGGGCCGCCGGCGTCGGGCTCAGGTGTCTTCCACGAACACCTCAACTGCCACAACGTGAACGGCCAGCAGTCCGCGGGCCGGTGCCGGCTTCTCCAACAGGACCGGCGAACCGTACTGGCTGGCCCACTCCCGCGCGTCGGGCCCCAGCACGTCATCGATCCACACCACTGAATCCCAGTCTGCGTCACCGAGGAGCTCCATCCTGGCCAGCCACCTGCTGACCGGCCGAAGCTTCGGAGTGGCCGCACCGGACTCGTTCAGCGCCTTGGCCGGCAGCGGCACCCTCAGCGGCTCCTCGTCCAGCTGCAGCTGTGCCTCCAAGCCGGCCGTCTGTTCCGCGGGCCACGTCGACACCCAGGCGATCCGTCCGCACCTTGCCAGTCTCCTGACCAGCGCAACCCGCTCAGCGGAGAGGACCAGCCGCGGTTCGCCGCCGACAGTGGCAGCCCGCGCCGTGGGGTTGAGGACTCCGTCGATGTCGAGAAGGATCAGCGGTTTCATAACGTGACCCTAGCCCGTGCGGCCCTGTGGCCGCACCGGCGGTCCGGTATGGGTTATCCACTGCGCCACACCGCCGCGCTTGTTTGCGGAGGTGGTGACGTCGGGCAGAATGTGCTTCATGGGGCGATGGAGTGAAGAGCAAGTGATCAGTGCCGCGCCCGACCCCTCTTCCCTGGCGGCTGCCCGAAAGCTGGCCCGGCCGGGCCCCTGGTCCGGGACCGGCAGCAACGACGCCCTGGTCTGGGGCAAGTGCCAGGGCAGCGGCAAGACTCCCTATCAGGTGAGCGTGGACGTTGCCGCCCCGGCCTACCGGTGCTCATGCCCGAGCCGCAAGTTCCCCTGCAAGCATGCGCTGGCGCTGCTCCTGCTCTGGGCGCGCAATGAAATGGCCGACGGCGGCGCGGAGACTGCCGCTTTTGCCGAGGAATGGGCAAGCCAGCGGGCAGATCGGGCCGCCACCAAAGAGCGGCGCCAGGCGGAGCAGCTGACCGATCCGGCCGCCCAGGCCAAGCGGCTGGCCGACAGGCTGTCACTGATGGATGCCGGGATCGCCGATTTCGCCCGCTGGCTCACGGATCTGGTGCGGACGGGCCTGGCCGCCGCCCGCAACCAGCCGTATTCCTGGTGGGACGGTGCAGCGGGACGCCTGGTTGACGCCCAGCTGCCGGGCCTGGCTGAACAGGTGCGGGCCATGGGATCGGACGTCCATGCCCGCGCCGACTGGGCCGATCACCTGCTCTTTCGTACCGGCCGCTGGTGGGCCTTGACCAAAGCCTGGGGCAAACGGGACGAGCTGACTGCCCACGAGTTTGCGGACCTGCGCGTGGCACTTGGCTGGGCGACGCCGTCTTCCGAGGTCCAGGCCACGGAGGAACTGCCCGGTCCGTGGCTGGTGCTCGGTGCGCACCGTGGTGACGACGGGCGGCTCCAGCAGCAGCGCACGTGGCTTCGCGGCCCCGATGGCACCGTGGTGGTGGTGCTCGACTTCGCGGCGCAGGGTGAAGCGCTCGCCACGCCTCAGCTGGCCGGCGCCGTGCTGGACGTGACAGTGGCCCGGTATCCCGGCACCGCCCCACGGCGGGCGATGTTCACCGGTCCGATCACCCCGGGCGGACTGGCCGGCAGCCTAGGTGAGGGCTGCAGCATCGCCGACGTGCTGGAAACGGAATCGGCCGCCGTTGCGCTTTCCCCGTGGCGTGAGCGCCACCCCGCGTTGCTCGCCGGAGTCCGGGTCTGCCCCGGCAATCCAGGCTGGCTGCGGGACAGTGCCGGCGATGCCCTCCCCATGCTTGACGCGCCAACAGACTCCCTGCTGGCACTGACCGGCGGCCATCCGGTCCACGTATTCGGAGAACTCGAGGACGGGCGAGTCCGGCCCCTGTCCGTCGTCGTCAACGGAACGGTGGTGACGCCATGACCTGGGTGGCCGATCTGCGCAGTGCAGCGCTCATCGGCACGGGACGGCATGCCGTGCCGGCGCCGCTGCCTGGCCTGGGATTCCGCCCTCCCGGTGAAGTGTCACCCGAGGAACTGTTGCTCGACCAGGCAGCCCTGGCGGACGTCATCACCCGCGCGGCCCGCCGCCCGGGCACGGCGGACGCCGCCAGCACCCCTGATCCGGCGCCGGCGGACGATGCACCGCAGGCCACGGGTGAAGCAGCCCGCCTCCTGGACCTGCTGCTGAGCCAGCCACCGGTTGGCCAGGAGCTGCGGACGCGGCTTGTCGTTGACTGGCTGCAGTTCGCTGCCCGGGCCGGGCGTTGCGTTCCGCACCGTTCTCTCCCCGCCGTGCTGGCCCTGGCCGAGGCACGGCCGGCGGTGGCGGCGCAGCTGTTTCCGGCCATCGGCGTCCGGGGCCGCTGGCTACTGGATGCCGGGTCCACGGCTTCCGGCACACTTCCCGGGACGGCGGCCACCCGGGCTGCGCCCAAAGCGGCCGACGCTGCAAAGGACCTTGAGCGGCTCCGGCGCAGCGACCCGGCCGCTGCCCGGGACCGGCTGCGTGAGGACTGGGATGGGTTCAGCGCCCGGGAACGCGCCGCGCAGCTGGGCGTCCTTGCCACCAACCTCGGCCCGGATGACGAAGACCTGCTCGAGGCGGCACTGGACGAAAAAGCCAAGATTGTCCGGGACGCCGCCGCCGCGCTGCTTGACCGGCTCCCTGCCAGCGCCCGGGCACAGCGGATGGCCGCCCGGCTTGCGCCCCTGCTCCGCGTCAAAGGGCTGCTGCGCAAGCAATTCGACATCGACCTGCCGCCGGACCCGGACCCCGCAGCCGTTCGCGACGGAATCGCCCCGCTGCCCCGCACCGGCGAACCAGACCGGCTGGGACGGCTGGACACCATCATCCGCGGCGCCCCGCTGGACGTGTGGACCGCCGCCGCCGGCCGGAACCCGGCGGCGACATTGGCTATGCTCGACCGAGAACCCCGCGTGGTGGAGAGCATCTTCACCGCCGCGGCCCTCCGCTCCGACGCGGAATGGGCGCGCGCCCTGCTCGAGCTGCGCGCCGACGCACGGCTGCTGTCCTGTTTGCCGGCGGCCGAACAGGAACCCGCACTGCTACGCCACATCACCAGCGGCACCCTGCAGCCCATGGCCCTGGCCGCGCTGCTGCGCGAGGTGCCGAGGCCATGGGGACTGCCGTTGGGCAACGCCGTCGTCGAGCTGCTCGCCGCCAAGGACGGGGGCTATTTGGCGGAGCTGGTAGCCCCCTTCCTGCCCCTGGCGCTGCCGCCCGATGCGGCCGATCAATGTCACCGCCTGCTTCAACGTTCCGACGACGACGCCAGCCGGCGCCGCGTGTTCCGGGATGTTGTGCAGTACCAATCGTTCCGACAATCCCTGACGGAGGCCTTCCGATGACCGATGCCCAGACCACCGCCCCGGACATTCTGCGTGCCCATGCGGAAACCGCCTACGCCGATGAACTGCTGGCACTGGCCGCCGCCGACGATCGGCCCCGCCCGCCCAGCTGGCAGCTTTCCCCGTGGGCAGTAGCCACGTACATCCTCGGCGGCACCCTCGCCGACGGCACCGTGGTCAGCCCGAAATATTTGGGATCGGCGCGGCTGGTTGAAATCGCCGTGGCGTCACTTGCCACCGACCGCGGCCTGCTGCTGCTTGGTGTGCCGGGCACCGCAAAGACCTGGCTCGGCGAGCACCTGGCCGCGGCCATTTCAGGCACGTCCACCCTGGTGGTGCAGGGCACCGCCGGCACACCGGAAGAGGCGCTCAGGTATGGCTGGAACTACGCCCGGCTGCTCGCCGATGGCCCGTCCCGCGCTGCCCTGGTGGCCGGACCGGTGATGCGGGCCATGGAGACCGGCAGCCTGGTTCGGGTCGAGGAGCTCACCCGGATCCCGTCGGATGTGCAGGATTCCCTGATCACCATCATGAGCGAAAAGACGCTGCCGATCCCCGAACTCAACGCTGAAGTGCAGGCGCGCAAGGGATTCAACGTCATCGCCACCGCGAACAACCGCGACAAAGGCGTCAACGACCTGTCCTCGGCGCTTACGACGGCGGTTCAACACCGTGGTCCTGCCGCTGCCCGACAGCCTCGACCAGGAAGTGGAGATCGTCACCACCCGTGTGCGCAGCCTCGGCGCGGCCCTCGAACTTCCGGCGGATCTTGCGGCTCTTTCCGAGATCCGGCGGGTGGTCACGGTGATGCGGGAACTGCGCGCCGGCCTCACCCAGGACCAGCGCACCACCCTCAAGTCCCCGTCCGCCACGCTGTCCACGGCCGAGGCGATCTCGGTGATGACCAATGGCCTGTCCCTGGCGGCCCACTTCGGCGACGGCAGCGTCCGCGCCCAGGACGTGGCGGCCAGCCTGGTCGGGGCTGTGGTGAAGGACCCGGTCCAGGACCGCGTGATTTGGCAGGAGTACCTGGAGACCGTCGTCCGGAACCGGCCGGAGTGGAAGGACCTCTACCGGGCCTGCCGCGACCTCGAAAGCTCGAACTGATCCATGACGGACGTCCATGTCCTGGGGATCCGGCACCACGGGCCGGGTTCGGCGCGTTCGGTGGCCGACGCCTTGGCCACCATCCGGCCTGACCTGGTGCTGGTGGAAGGGCCGCCGGAGCTCGATCCCGTCATCCCGCTGGTTGCCGATTCCGGGATGGTTCCGCCGGTGGCGGCGCTGATCTACGCCGCTGACCAGCCGCGCCTGGCCACGTTCTACCCGCTGGCGGACTTTTCCCCGGAGTGGGTGGCGATCAGGTGGGCCCACTCAGCGGGGATACCGGTACGGACCATCGACCTGCCGGCGGCGCACAGCTTCGCACTGCACACGGCCCGCGATGAGGCCGGCGACGAGCCGACAACGAAGCCGGCGACGAAGCCGGGGATGAGCCCGGCGGTGAGGCCACGCCCGTTCAGCCATCGCCTCCGCAACAGCCCTACCGGCCGGATGCGATCTCGATGCTGGCCCAGGCCGCCGGGTACAGCGACGCCGAGCGCTGGTGGGAGGACGCCGTCGAGCACCGCACGTCCGATCCCATCGAAAGGTTCGCGGCCATTACCGACGCCATCGCGGAAATCCGCGCCGTGGACGGCCGGCCCGCCGGACACCCCGACGTCGTCGAGAACAGCCGCCGCGAAGCCGCCATGCGGCGGCTCCTGCGGGCCGCCATGCGCGAGGGGCACGCACGGATCGCGGTGGTGTGCGGGGCCTATCACGCCCCCGCCCTGGTCCCGGCAAACTTCCCCGCGGCGTCGGCGGACAACAAGCTTCTGTCCGGTTTGCCCAAGACCAAGGTGCAGGTCACGTGGGTGCCGTGGACATCGGACCGGCTCCGCCTGGAAACCGGGTACGGGGCCGGTGTCACGGCCCCCGGCTGGTACCAGCATCTGTTCGCCCACTGGACTGCCCAGGAGCCCGTCGCTGACGTGGCCACCACGTGGCTGGTCCGCGTCGCCCGCACGCTCCGCCAGGAAAATCTTGACGCCTCAACGGCGTCCGTGGTGGAGGCGAGCCGCCTGGCGGCCACCCTGGCCGCAGTCCGCGGCCGCCCGAGCCCTGGCCTGGTTGAACTGGACGACGCCGCCCAGGCCGTGCTCTGCGACGGCTCCCCACTTCCCCTGGCCCTCGTGCGCCGCGAGCTCACCATCGGACTGTCGTTGGGAAGCGTCCCGGAGTCGGCGCCCACCGTGCCGCTCGCCGCCGATTTGGCGGCCACCCAGCGCCGGCTGCGCCTGCAGCCCAAGGCGATGGAAGAGGTCGTGTCGATCGACCTCCGCAAGCCTGCCCAGCTGGCCCGTTCCGTCCTGCTGCACCGGCTGGCCCTGCTGGGGGTGGACTGGGGAGCGCCGGCTGACACCGGACGCACCACCGGCACGTTCAAGGAGGCCTGGACACTCAGCTGGCAGCCGGAACTCGCCGTGGCGGTGGTGGAAGCCGGCCGGTACGGGACCACAGTGGCCGCGGCAGCGGCAGCATGTGTGGCCGAACGCGCCCAGGGCTCCGGCAGCCTCGCGGACCTGAGCGAACTCCTCGAAAGCTGCCTCCTGGCCGACCTTCCGGACGGTATCGCGTCCGTAGTGTCGGTTCTCGCCGAGCGGACGGCCGTGCAGCAGGATGTTGCCCCGCTGCTGGAATCCATCGCCCCGCTTGCCCGGACCTGCCGGTACGGGAATGTGCGCGGCGTGGATGTGACCGGCGTGCACACCATCCTCGATGCCACAGTGGTGCGGGCCTGCGTCGGCCTGCCTGTCGCCTGTGCCGGGCTGGACGACGCCGCTGCCGACGCCATGCGGCACGCCATGGATTCGGCACAACACGGCTTGTCGCTGTTGCCGGACCTGCCACTGGACGACTGGCACCGGGCCCTGGCCGCCGTCGCCGGTTCGGACCGGATCCACGGGTCTGTCGCCGGCCGCGCCACCCGCCTTCTGCTGGATGCCGGGCTGGTGGAACGCGATGAGGTGGCCGCCCGCCTCAGCCGGCGGCTGTCCATCGCCACGCCGGCGCCCGAGGCCGCAGCCTGGCTGGACGGCTTCCTGTCCGGCGACGCGGTGCTGCTGATCCATGACCGGCGCCTCCTGCAGATCGTCGATGACTGGGTTGCGGGCGTCCAGGACGGGATGTTCGACGACGTCCTGCCGCTGCTGCGCAGGACGTTCTCCGCCTTCAGCCGGCCTGAGCGGCGCGAGATCGGCGAACAGCTCAGCCGCGCACAAGGGCCTGCGCAGCGGCCGGACGCTCCTGAACAGGACATCAGCGGCGCCGGCCCGGCAATTCACACGATGGCACGAATCCTGGGATGGGAGGCAACAGCATGACTGACTCAACTCCGGAGGACCGTGACAGGCTCAGCCGGTGGCGCCTGGTGCTCGGCGGGCATGAGGCCGACGGCATCCAGAGGGACAGCGGCGAAAGCGTTGTCCTCTCGGCCGATGACGCCCGCCGCGACGGCGTGCTTGAAGCCCTCTACGATGCGCCAAACAAAGGACCCGGAGGCCTCGGAGGGTCCAGCCCGCGTGTTGCCCGGTGGCTCGGCGACATCCGTGGCTACTTCCCGTCCTCCGTGGTGCAGGTGATGCAGGCGGATGCCATGGACCGGCTTGGCCTTCGGCAACTGCTGCTTGAACCTGAGATGCTCCGCACCGTCCAGCCCGACATCAGCCTCGTCAGCACGCTCATCGGACTGGGCCGGGTGATTCCCGAGCATTCCCGCGAGACGGCAAGAACGGTGGTCCGGCAGGTAACCAGGGAGCTGGAAGAGAAGTTGCGCGCCAGGACCGTCCAGGCCGTTTCGGGTGCGCTGAACCGGGCCGCGCGGACCCGGCGGCCCCGGCACCGGGACATCGACTGGAACCGCACCATCGCCGCCAACCTCAAGAACTATCAGCCGGAATACCGCACTGTGGTGCCCGAGCGGCTGGTCGGCTACGCCCGGAGCAGCAACGAGGTGCAGCGCGAAATCATCCTGTGCATCGACCAGTCCGGTTCAATGGCCGAATCCGTGGTGTATTCCAGTGTGTTCGGGGCGGTCCTCAGCTCCCTGCGGTCCGTCCGCACCCGGCTGGTGGTCTTCGACACGGAGGTGGTTGACCTCACTGACGACCTGGAGGATCCCGTGGATGTGCTCTTCGGTGTGCAGCTCGGCGGCGGCACGGACATCAACCGGGCGCTCGCCTACTGCCAGGGCCAGATCACCCAGCCGACCGAGACGATTCTTGTCCTGATCAGTGATCTCTACGAGGGCGGAATCGCCGAAGAGATGCTGCGGCGCGCCGCAGCCATCGTCGGATCAGGAGCCACCCTGATTGCCCTCCTGGCCCTCAGCGACAGCGGCCACCCCAGCTTCGATTCCAACCACGCCGCTGCCCTCGCGGGCATCGGCGTCCCGGCCTTCGCCTGCACGCCGGACCTGTTTCCTGAACTGATGGCTGCGGCGATCGAACGCCGGGACGTGAGCGAATGGGCCGCCACCCACGACATTGCGACGACCCACACGCCCTGACAAGTGCCGGTCCCTTGACCGCCGGGGCGGGGGTCGCTAGCGTCTGCCGCATGGGCACCGTCTTCGGCGGGATGGCTATGAGCCTGGACGGCTACATCCGTTCTGAGAGCGGGGACTTGTCATGGCTGAACGACGCCATGGCCAAGGACGAGGACTACGGTTTTGAGGCGACGGAGCGCAGGACCGGCGCCTATGTCATGGGCGCCAACACTTACCGTGAGGTTGCCCGGATGGGCGGCGGCAGTGGCTCTGCCGTTCCGACGTACGTCGTCACGCATGACGAAACCATGGCCACGGGGCACAATACCGAGCTGTTTTCCGGCGACCTGACAGAGCTTCTGGCCCGGATTCAGTCCTCCATCCCTGACGGCAAGGACATCTGCGTCTTCGGCGGCGGCCAGCTCCTGACCCAGTTCATTGAGCTGGGTTTATTGGATGAATTAGGCCTGGCGGTGGTGCCGGTCATCCTCGGCGGCGGTGTGCCGTTCTTCGGCAGGATCAGCCACTGGCAGAAGCTGGAACTCCGGGAGTGCCGTTCCTACCCGTCCGGCATTGCGCTGCTCAACTACGGACTGAGTCGATGATAACCAGCCCAAACACGAGGACCGGCCAACCCATTGCTGCGCATGGGTTGGCCCCAGGCATTAGCCCCAAGGAACTATGCCTCCGCTGTACCTTCGAAGGTCTGGATGGTGCGGCGTGCCAGCCGCGGGATGATCTGCTCTGCGCCAATGCTGCGGACATGCTCATATTCACGATGGGCCGCAAAGCCAGCGGCATCCGTGTACCGCTCCAGAATCACGATGTGTGTGGGGTCCTCTACGCCCTGAAAGTACTCATAGGACAGATTTGCCTCCTCCGTGCGGGTGGCGGCGGCCATCTCGCCCAGCAGACGGAGAACGGTTTCCGTTTCTTCAGGCTTCACCTGGTAGCGGACAACCACGTCAAAGTATGCCTGTGCCATATCAGCGTTCCTTGCTCTTGAGCCTTGCGGCCGGGTTGGGACCGGCAGCCACATCATCGTAGCTGGCAGGTCCGGCTTCCAGCGGGAACGCCGCTCAGATAGCGCCAAATCCGGGGCCTGCCGGCGGCCTAATGCAAACCCGATCTGCAGGGCATCCTCGTCGCCCCCTGTAGAATTCGGGAACATGAGCTCCACGCCAAGCACCCCCACAGCAACCGTCCGCGCCGTCTTTCTTGATGTGGATGGCACCTACGCCGACTACGGGGTTGTGCCGGAGGGCCACGTGCAGGCTGTCCGCGCTGCGCGGGCGGCCGGACACAGGGTTCTCCTGTGCACCGGCCGTCCAGTGTCCATGCTTCCGGATACCATCCTCGGGGCCGGCTTCGACGGCCTGGTGGCCAGTGCCGGCGCATATGTGGAGGTGGATGGTGAAGTCCTTGTGGACCGCCGGTTCCCCGCTGACCTCGCCGCCAGAACCGTAGCCGCACTCGACGCCCACGATGCCGTCTACATTCTTGAAGCCCAGGATTCGCTTCATGTGGCGCCCGAGGCCGAGGAACGGCTCCGCGCCATCATCGAAGAGCACTTCCGGCGAGCGCCGGAGGGCCAGCGTAAAGGCTCCTCGGCGATCCTCGGATCCGTGCGCGTCACGCCAAACCGTGCAGCTGCCGCGTTCGCCAAGGTCTCGGTCTTTGAGGCTCCCGTACCCATGCAGCGCATCGCGGAAGAAATCGGCCCGGACATCGCCGTCGTCGCCAATTCAATCGCCAATGAGGGCCGGCACGCGGGCGAGCTGTACCAGCGCGGCATCAGCAAGGCCGACGGCGTCGCGGCCGTCATGGCCCACTTTGGCATCGAACGCGAAGACACTATTGCGATCGGCGACGGCCAGAACGACCTTGAAATGATCGAGTTCGCGGGTGTGGGCATTGCCATCGAGGGCTCCGCGCCGGAGCTCCTTGCCCTGGCCGACCGGACGGCCGCCCCGCCGCACCGGGAAGGACTCGTAGACGCGTTCACTGAATTAGGCCTCATCTGAGGCACACCTCCCCGCGCAATTCTTGAGTGATTTGCCTGTGACTCACATCATGGGGTAAGTTACTCCGAGCAGGCGATGCAGCCTGAAGGATTGTTACTCGGACACGAGGCAAGACCTGAGACGTACGGAAACGTGCGGCTTGGGTCTTTTTTTATGCCCGAAAGACGGAATGGACAGAAAGGCCTGCCATGGCTTCCGTGGACTATAAAACCTTGGCCGCAGACATCCTGGAGGGTGTTGGCGGCGAGAAGAACCTTGTGGGGGCAACCCACTGCGCAACGCGGCTGCGGCTTCGACTGCGGGACGAGTCAAAGGCGGACACCGCCGCCGTCGAGAAGCTGCCTGGCGTCATCGCCGTGATGCAGGCAGGTGGTCAGTACCAGGTGGTCATCGGCAACGACGTCCCCCTCGTGTTCGCCGGGCTCGGCAAGATCAGCCGCTTCGGCAACGAGGACAGCGCAGAGGAAGCACCAGCCCAGGGGAACCTGTTCAACCGCTTCATCGAGATGGTCTCCGCCATCTTCTCCCCCATCCTGTGGCCGCTGGCCGGCTCCGGCCTGCTCAAGGCATTCCTCAGCATGGCCGGCACCTTCGGCTGGGTGGCGCCCACCAACAACACGTACGTGATCCTGTCCGCGGCCGCAGACGCCCTCTTCTACTTCCTGCCCCTCTTCCTGGCCGTCACGGCAGCGCGGCGCTTCAAGGTCAACCAGTTCACGTCCATGGCCATTGCCGGTGCACTGGTCTACCCCAGCATCGTGGCCCTGGGCGCCGCCGGGCAACCCGTCGACTTCGCCGGCATCCCGCTGGTGATGATGAACTACACCAGTTCAGTGATCCCCATCATCGTGGCCGTCTGGCTGCAGGGATACCTGGAGCGCTTCCTCCTGAAGTTCCTGCCGTCCGCCGTCCGGAACTTCCTCACCCCGCTGCTCACCATCGCCATCATGGTGCCGCTGACCCTCCTCACGGTCGGCCCCGCCACCACGCTCCTTTCGCAGGGCGTCTCCGCAGGAATCACCGCGATCTTTGGATTCGCGCCATGGCTGGCCGGCGCCCTCATGGGTGGCTTCTGGCAGGTCTTTGTTCTCTTCGGCCTGCACTGGGGCTTTGTGCCGATCATGACCAACGACCTCGCAACCATCGGTTACTCGCTCCTGATGGCGCCGCTTCTTCCCGCTGTGCTCGCCCAGGCCGCCGCCATGGCAGCTGTCGCGCTGCGCACCCGCAGCGCCGCCAGGCGCGGCGTGGCCGCGCCCGCAGCGATCTCCGGCTTCCTGGCCGGCGTCACCGAGCCCGGCATCTATGGTGTGAACCTGCCGCTGAAGAAGCCGTTCTATTTCGGCATCGCCGGTGGCGCCGTGGGCGGCGCCATTGCCGCCATGGGAGGCAGCGCCGCCAGCGCCTTCGTCTTCCCGTCCGTGCTCGCCCTTCCGGCCTTCGCTTCCGTGGGCAACTTCGTGCTGCTCCTGATCGGCACCGCCATTGCCATCCTCATCGCTTTCGTCCTCACCTTCATCTTCGGGCCCCGCGAAACGGTTGACGCTGTCAAGGACGCCGCCGTTGCCAGCCCCGCGGCCGACGCCGGAACCTCAGCAGTTCCGGCGTCAACAGACGCGACGCCGGGCTCAACAGCCGGGCACGACGCCACCAGCGTGAAGGTGCTCGCCCCGGTTTCCGGCCCGGTTATCGCCCTGGCCGACGTGCCGGACAAGGTCTTCGCCTCCGGCGCAATGGGTGCGGGCATCGGCATCGTTCCCGAGGAAGACGCCGTCTACTCCCCCGTCTCGGGCACCGTCCAGGCAGCCATGAAGACGGGGCATGCCTACGGCATCAAGACCGACGACGGCGTGGAAGTCCTGGTGCACATCGGCATCGATACCGTCCAGATGAAGGGCGACGGTTTCGAGGCCGCGGTCACCCGCGGACAGCGCATTGAAGCCGGCGACCTGCTGGCCACTATTGACCGTGCCAAAATCGCGGCGGCCGGTTACGACGCCACAACGCTCATGGTGGTCACCAACACCCGCAACCTGACCGCCGTCGTGCCGTTGGACGGAACGCGACTGACACGCGGCGCCCCGGCCCTCGACGTCGAACTCTAAAACTCCCGCAACGAAAGGACAGCGCAGCATGACGCACGCAGCTACCAAACCCGCCACCGGGCCGTTTCCCCAAGGCTTCCTCTGGGGCGGCGCCACCGCGGCCAACCAGGTCGAAGGCGCCTACGCCGAGGGCGGTAAGGGCTTGTCCATCCAGGACGTGATGCCCCGGGGCATCACCGAGCAGCCCACCGAAGGCCCCACGCCGGACAACCTCAAGCAGACGGCCATCGACTTCTACAACCGCTACGCCGAGGACATCGCACTTTTCGCCGAGATGGGCTTTAAGGTCTACCGGTTCTCCATCGCGTGGAGCCGGATCTTCCCCAACGGCGACGACGCGCAGCCCAACGAAGAAGGCCTGGCCTTCTATGGCAGGGTCCTGGACGAGCTGGAGAAGCACGGCATTGAGCCGATGGTGACCATCAGCCACTACGAAACACCGCTGAACCTGGCACGCGGCTACGGCGGCTGGACAAACCGGCAGCTGATTGGATTCTATGAGCGCTACTGCCGCGTGTTATTTGAACGCTTCGGCAGCCGGGTTAAATACTGGCTGACGTTCAACGAGATCAACTCGGTCCTGCACGAGCCGTTTATGTCCGGCGGCATCCCCACGCCGCGCGCTGAACTGACCGACACCGACCTGTACCAGGCCATCCACCATGAACTGGTGGCCTCCGCACGGGCAACGCGACTGGCCCGGGAGATCATGCCGGCCGCAAAGGTGGGCTGCATGATCCTGGCCCTCCCGGTCTACCCGCTCACCCCGTCCCCGGACGACGTGGTGAGGACCATGGACACGGCCCACGCCAGCTACGCCTTCGGCGACATCCACTGCCGCGGCGCCTACCCGGGATACATGCTGCGCTACTTCCGCGACAACGGCATCGACCTGGAGATCACGGACCAGGACCGCGAAGACCTGACGAACACCGTGGACTTCGTCTCCTTCAGCTACTACATGAGCATCTGCGAATCTGCCGATCCGGATGTGGAAAGGGGCCCGGCAACATCATGGGTGGTGTTCCCAACCCCACCCTCGAGGCCTCCGAGTGGGGCTGGCAGATCGACCCGCAGGGCCTCCGTGTGGTGATGAACGACTACTGGGAGCGCTGGCAGAAGCCGTTGTTCGTGGTGGAGAACGGCATCGGCGCCAAGGACGTCCTTGTCCAGGCTGAGGACGGCCCGACCGTGGAGGACGGCTACCGCATCGACTACCTCAATGACCACCTCGTGCAGGTGCGCGAGGCGATCGCGGACGGCGCCGAGGTCCTCGGATACACCGCCTGGGGCTGCATCGACGTGGTCAGCGCCTCTACGGCACAGCTGAGCAAACGGTACGGCTTCATCTATGTGGACCGCGACGACGACGGTTCCGGTACGCTCAACCGGTACCGGAAGAAGTCCTTCGGCTGGTACCAGGAAGTCATCTCAAGCAACGGCGCAACGCTCCGCTGACAACAACACGGCGGGGGCCACTGCGGTCCCCGCCGCCCCACCCAAGGCAGGAGAAACAACGACGTGGAAGTCCTGCGCGTCTTTAACAACAACGTGGTCCTGGCGCGCGGGGACGCGGGCCGTGAGGTGATCCTCACCGGCCGGGGCCTGGGGTTCCAGGCCAAACCTGGCCAGAAGGTGGACCCGGCGAAAGTGGTGCGCACGTTCGTTCCCGAAGACGGCCGCGACCCCGACAACCTCGGCGCCATGGTGGCCGCCATCCCGCCTGAACATCTCCTGTTGGCCGAGCAGGCGCTCGAGGCCGGGCGCGCCGAACTGCCCATTCCCAACAGCTCCGTCCTGTCCGTCGCCCTGGCGGACCACCTCAGCTTTGCCATTAAGCGGCTTCGCCAGGGCATTGCCTTCGATTACCCGCTCCGCGCGGAAGTCTCCCATCTTTATCCGGCAGAGCTGCGGGCGGCACGGCTGATCCTTGACCACGTCAACGCATCACTCGAGGCTCCGCTGGCTGACGATGAGGCGGTGGCCATCGCGCTGCACCTGGTCAACGCCGGCTTCGCGACGGGCGACCTCTCCTTCACCTATCAAATGACCGGCGTCTTCACCCAGCTCTTCGAAGTTCTCGAGCAGGCCTCCGGCCGCCCCTTCAACCGGGACACAGTCAACGCGGCACGCTTCATCACCCACCTGCGCTACTTCTTCGTGCGGGCCGGCTCCGGAAAGCAGCTCGACGAAGGAGCCAGCAAGCTGCGCATCGCGATCCGGGACTCCTATCCGGACGCCTACGCCACGGCCCTCAAGCTCCAGGCGGTCCTTGAACTCAGGCTCGGCGAACCGCTCACGGAGGACGAGGTCACGTACCTCACGCTGCATGTGGCGCGCCTGGTGGACGAAGACCGCACCCAGGTCTCCTGAAGCCTGATCCGTGTGCCGGTCCCGCAGTTATTGCCTTTCCCCGAAGGAGACACCGCTGCCGAAGCGGCAGCTGGCATTGAGGGCCTCCTGCGCGATTCGGGTCAGGTAACTGTCCAGCGCATTCCTGCCATAAACCAACGGCGACGCCGCGTAGGCCACCGCCAGGGCGATCCGCCGGCTCCCGTCGGCGCTGGCCATGGCGACTGTTCCATATCCCGGGATGTCGCCGGCATAGCCAACGTAGAAGCCGTTCGTGCAGGAGTCCTGCCACTTGTAGAGGCCGAGCCCGAACTTGGCGTGGACGGGCCCCAGCATGCCTGCTACCAGACCGCGGTTCACCAGCCGCCCGTCCAGCAGGGCACCGAAGAACGTGTTGAGGTCACCCACCGTCGAGACGAGGCCGGTGTCCGCGGCACCGGCATGCATGGCGGCATACGCGGCGTCGGCGGGTTTAGCGTCGATGAGCGCATACCCGTGAACCATGTCCTCAGGCACGGGTCCCCCGCCCGTCAGCGTGGTGCCTGTGAGGTTCAAGGGTTGCCCGACGTCGGCCCTCAGGACCTCGGAGAGGGCCTTCCCGCGGAGACGCTCGACGATCAGGCCGAGGGCGATGTAGTTGGAGTTCGAGTAGCTCGCCCATTGGGCGGGGTAATGCTCCCAGGGCAGAGTGGCTGCCAAGGCGAGTTTGTCTTCAGGGCTCCGCCGGGTGGCGAGGGCCTGCTGCACGTTGGTCGACGTCAGCAGCGCCGGATAGTAGTCCGGCATCCCTGAAGTATGGCGGAGCAGATCCCGCACTGTGTAGGACCCCTGATCCGGGAACAGGCTAAGCAGTTCGGGCAGGTATGTGGTGGCAGGTTCGTCGAGGGACAGCCGGTCTTCGGCTGCGAGCTTGAGAACCGAGACGGCCACGAGGGACTGCGTGATGTCACCGGCATGGATGGGGTCCGTCACCCGGGCTGGGTCTCCGCCGGTTTTGCGGGGGCCCGCGGCAAAGGTCCACGCCTCGGCACCCACGCGCAGTTCGAGCAGGACCGCAGAAGCACCGGCCTGGACCAGGGCCTGGCTGTCGCGCTCAAGCTGTGCCTTTGGCTCGAGGCCGGGGAACGGCAGGAATTGGCGACGGTCAGATGGTCCGGCTGCCGCCGGGGGCGCCGAGGCCGGCGCCGGCGCTGCGGGCTCCCGGCCGTCGAACTCTGTTTCGTAGGTACATCCGCCCAGCACCATGCCGGCCGCAGCCGCGGCGGCAATGGCCGCGGCCCTGACCGACGATCCGACTGCGCTGTGCCCAGACATCGGACAACCTTCTGCCTGCCGGTTCCCAGCTTGCCTTGGAGCGGCACTGTCCCGACACTTTTTATGCTCCCACGGCCCCGGAACGAGTCAATACCCGGCCCAGGGTTGCCGGCCCGCATCACAGCGACGCGGTCCGAGATCTGCTCCACCATGGCCAGGCCGTCCGAGATGAACCGGTAGCTCGGGCCGTCCAGCTCCTGCAGGCCGGCACTCGTAAAATGCGAGGTCAGCGGGCGCCGCATTCCGTCATTTATGAACAAGTTTTGGGCCGGATGACCTGCCGTTTCGCGGCGTTGAGCCCGGTGACAGCGAAGTTTTTTCGGCAGGCAGCAGCTCCGTAGTCTCAGACCATGCCCAAGCCTTCAGCTGTTCCCCTCTCGGTCCTGGACCTCAGCCCCATTCCGGCAGGGGACTGGCCGTTTCCGCCGAGGCGCTGGGCTACAAGCGTTTCTGGCTGGCCGAGCACCATCTGGGCCCCGGTGTTGCCGGTGCCGCGTCGCATGTTTTGTCGGCAGTGGTGGCCGCCGCAACCAGGACGCTCTTGGCTGCGGGCCTGCGGACCCTGCAGCGCGTCACCGGCGCCGACGAACTCCTGGTCACCACCATCGCCCACAGCCAGGCCCACCGGATCCGGTCCCAGGACTGCTGGCGGATGCGTGGGGGCTCGGCTGAGATTTCAACCATCCAAACACCATCAAAGGAGCAAGCATGACCGAGCAGAACACACCCCACGATCCCCAGCTGATCAGCGCCGACGAAGCGGCCCGGCTCATCCGGGACGGCGTCCTGCTGGTCGATGTCCGCAGTGAAGGCGGCCGGGCCAGTACAGGAAGCGTTCCCGGGGCTGTGGTGGTGGACAAGGAGAACGTGGCGCAGGACTTTGGGCCGGAATCAGCCGCACGGCTTCCCCAGGTGACCGGAACCGACCAGAAGGTTGTGGTCTTCTGCGGCTCCGTCAAGGGATCAGGACCGGTGGTGGAGAAGCTCAAGGTGCTGGGCTACTCCCAGGCGGTTCACGTGGACGGCGGCTTCCAGGCGCTGCACGACGCAGGCGTGGCAACCACCGTCCCCGCGGTGGAACCGGCGGCCGTTTAGCCATGCCAACCACCAGCTCCTCAGCGGCACAAAGGGTTACAGCCAGGACAGACCCGGCGGCCGCCGTCGTGATTCCTCTAAGGGGGCATTACGACGGCGGCTGCCGGGCATGGCGCTGCAGCCTGGACCCCTGTTACCGGCGTCGAACTATTTGATCGGCTGCCCCGCCGTGTCCGGCTTCAAGGAGGTGAAGATTTCTTTGGCCAGGGTGATGGCGGACATTGCTTTGGGCCATCCGGCGTAGAAGGCGAGATGGATGATGGCCTCTTTGATTTCGGTTTCGGTGAGGCCGTTGGCTTTGGCCCGGGCGAGGTGCCCGCGGAGTTGGTCGGTGCTGCCGCTGGTGACCAGGCTGGCGACGGTAACCAGGCTGCGGTCACGCGGGGAGAGTTCGGCGCGTTCCCAGATGTCTCCGAAGAGCACATTGTCGGTGAGGTCGACGAGCTTGGGGGCGAAGCCGCCAATGAGCTGCTGGGCGCGGGTCTGATTCGATTCGTTCAATGGTTCAGGCCTTTCGGTTGAGGACGAGTATTGGCAGGGATGTCCCCATCAGTTACGGGCGAGTCCGGTGCGGTCCAGCCAGGTTCTGATGTCCGGCCCGGCGTCCTGGACTTTCTCGCCCTGCACGGCCAGTCCCTGGCCGATGGTGGCGCCAGGACAGGATCTGGCGTAGTCGCGCGCGGTGGTGCCGAGCCCGCTCATGGCGTGGGTTGTGACGGGATAAATCGTTTTGCCGGTGAAGTCATGGCTTTCTGCGAAAGTGGTCATGATCATGGGCGCGCGGACGTTCCAGATGCCGCTGGCCAGCAGGACGGTGCCGTACTCGCCAATGGCACCAAGGGGGTTGGCGATGCCGGGGCGGGCGTCAGCATTTTGTTCGCGGACGTTGCGGGCAACGGTGGCGTCGTAGCCCTCGGGGTAGGGGTCAGCGGCCTCGATGCGGTGGACATCGCAGGTAATGAGCCTGCTGATCATGCCGGCCAGGACCTCGGTGTTTCCGATGTCCAAGTTGGTGCGGCCACCGTAGTGGTAGTTCTCCCCGGCACGGGAGAAGTAGGCCAACAGAACCCGGCCCCGGCTCTCGGAATCCAGCCTGGCGCCTTGAGGGGAGGCAGGCGTGCCCGGGTTCTGGGTGGGCATGGGATTGTTCCCTTCGTCCGGGGCGCAGGCTGTTGTCGTGGCGGCGATGGCAGCGCCAACGCCGGCCGCGGCAGACATCAGCATGGAGCGCCGGTCGAAAATCCGTTGAGTGGTCATGAGGGCCGGGTTAGCTGTACCGGCGTCCGCCGAGCCAGCTCACCATTTCGTGGTCGCGGTGGTCGAAGAAGAGGCTTTCGTCGGTATCGAGGGTGGCGATCCGGTTCATCTGCTCTTCTGTCAGCGTGAAGCCGAAGACGTCGAGGTTCTGGGCCATCCGCTCGGGACGGACGGATTTGGGGATCACGACGACGTCGCGCTGGATGAGCCAGCGCAGCACCACCTGTGCCACGGATTTGCCGTGTGCTTCGGCGATTTCGCTGAGCAGCGGGTCCGTGAACAGGTTGTTGCGGCCCTCGGCGAACGGACCCCAGGACTCCGTCTGGATGCCGCGTCCGCGCATCAGTTCCTGTTCTGCGGCGCGCTGGTGGAAGGGGTGGGTTTCGATCTGGTTGACGGCGGGGACGATCTCGTTGTGGTCGATGAGGTCCACCAACCGGTCGAGGTGGAAGTTCGATACCCCGATTGCACGGGCCCGGCCTTCTTTGTTGATCTGCTGCATGGCCCGCCACTCGCTGTAGTAGTCCCCCAGCGGCTGGTGGATCAGGTACAGGTCCACGTAGTCCAGTCCGAGCCGGCGCAGCGAGTTCTCGAACGCGGCTTTGGTGTCGTCTTCCACGCTGCCGGTGGGGTTGTGCTGGATCCAGAGTTTGGTGGTGACAAAGAGTTCCTCGCGGGCGATTCCGCTTGCCTTGATCGCCGCGCCGACTGCTTCCTCGTTGCCGTAGGAGGCGGCAGTGTCCAGGTGCCGGTAGCCGGCTGCGAGTGCGGCTTCGACAGCGGTCTGGGTTTCCTCTTCGGGGATCTGGAAGACGCCGAAGCCCAGGATGGGCATCTGGACGCCGTTGTTGAGGGTCACGTTCTTCATGGGGTTTCCTTTGTTTGGGTGTGAACGATTCATGTGGGTCGCGTCAGTGGCTCAGTGCGGCCGCCACGACGAAGAACCCCAGCATGGCCACGGCCAGTGACCTGCGGGGCCGGGCCGCAGCAGCCGGAGGGTTGAGAACAGTGAAGGACATGTGTGCTTTCAGAAGGAAGGGGGAAGGTGATCTCTTTCAAGAAAACCAGTCCCATCCCGTGCGCGGGAGTACCTGTTGTGCGGTGTACTGCCAGTTCCTGTTACGACGGCCTGGAACCGCCGTAGCGTAGGAGCCATGGAGAATAAGAAGGACGTCCGGGAGTTCCTGATGAGCCGGAGGTCGCGCATCACGCCGGCCGAGGCCGGGCTGCCTTCGTACGGCGGCACGAGGAGGGTGGCCGGCCTCAAACGCGAGGAAGTGGCCATGCTTGCCGGCGTGAGCACCGAATACTACGCACGGCTTGAGCGCGGAAATCTCCAGGGCGCCTCCGACAGCGTCCTCGAATCCCTCGCCGCCGCCCTGCACCTCGACGAGGCCGAACGGGCCCACCTGCTCGACCTGGCCAAGGCCGCCGTCCCCACCCAGGCAGCAGGAACCCGCAAGGCCCGGGCGGAAGTACGCCCCAGCGTTCACAGGATCCTCGCCGGCATGACCGGCACCCCGGCGTACGTCCGCAATTCACGCATGGACATCGTGGCCGCCAACAACCTCTGCTTTGCGCTCTACACGGGAATCCTCAGCCCCGACACGCTGCCTCTGAACCTCGCCCGGTTCATGTTCCTTGACCCGCGGTCCCGGGACTTCTTCCTCGAATGGGAAACCATCGCCGATGACCTTGCCGCGGCCTTGCGCACAGAATCGGGCCGGAATCCCCGCGACCGGGCCCTGAACAGCCTGATCGGGGACCTCGCCGCTGGAAGCACTGCATTCTCCGCCCGCTGGGCACGGCACAATGTCCGCTTCCACCGCTCAGCCCGCAAAACACTCCACAACCCGCTCGTCGGCGACATCGAACTCACCGGCGACTCGCTCGAACTCGCGGGAGACGGCCTGGCCGTCATCGCCTACACCGCCGAACCAGGCAGCGAATCCCAGGAAAAGCTCGACTTCCTCGCCAGCTGGAGTGCCCAGCAACACGCAGCAATTGGACCGGAGGCGGCCACCCCGCCACCTGTAGGTAACCCGCAGAACTGACCGTAGGCTCGACGGCGCCGCAAATACGCCGCCGCCGTCGGCGCACCCTGTTTCCGGTGCTGTTATGGTCCGGTTTTTGTTGAATGGGTGGTGCTGGTGCGCCGCCGAATCACCGCCTGCCGCGCATTATGGGATTCCGTTCACGCCCGTTGGCGCGGGAACATCGTTGGCAGATCTTCCGACGACGGCGGGCGGCCAGACCAGCCAGTTGCTGGCTGTACTGGTGGACGGCAGGTTGCGGCCGTGGAAACCGGGGAGCTTCGGGCCGGCCGCCGGCCCTGGACATCGTCAGTGGATGCCGGTCAGGTTGCCGCAGCCAGCGTTGGATCCTGAGAAACGGCCTCTGATCCGGATGAAGTCTCTTCCCCGGTGAGCGCGTAGTGGAAGACCCTGCTGCCGGGCCGTTCCAGCCCGCCACGCGGCTCCACACCGAAGCGCCCGTGCCCGGCGACTGCCTGCGCCCATGCATCGGCTTCCTCCCAGTAAACATCCCCGGGCCGGCGATCGGGGTGCACATGCATCCCCACGGAGATCATGAAGGAGGCCTGTTCCGTGGTTGAGCGCAGGGCGAAGCAGACAACATCCACGCTGACGCCGTGGTTCACGCAGGATGGCTTGCGGGCCATGGCCGTTGCGGCGCCGTCAACGGCACCTTCGTCGAAGTCTTGCCGGGCGAGCGCGTACATCTGCCGGCGGAGCAAGGAGAGATCGTCGCCGCAGATCATTTGGATCCTGTGGGTGAGTGTCCCGATCATGCGCGTACTTCCTTCAGGAATAGATAGTCGAGCCGCGGCAGAGGCCGGCCTCGACGGCGGCGTGCCAGGTATCGTCGGAGGTGCGGTAACCTGCCGGGTGCAGGAGCGGCGCGGCCGCCCAGAGGGCGCCGCCGGTCAGCAGCACGCCGAAGGCGCCAAGAACCAGGACCGCCGTCACGACGGCGGCTCTTCCGCCGTACGCAAGCTGACGCCGTCGCGGTTGCCGTGCATCTGGCGGCCTGTACCTGCCAGGCTGACCACCCAGACAATCGCGGAGTCGGGTGTCTTGGCATCAACCCGGCCAAGGTAGGGCGGCCCGTCCGGAGGAATGATGATTACCGTCGACTCCACGGCAATCGCGGACCAGTCCTGGGCGGGATAGTCGGGACCGTCACCGTTACCCTCCACACCCGGCACGGTGTCAGGCTCTCTCCGGACGGGGCGCCGGCGGCGCTTGCGGGAGCCTGACTCGACCGTTGTCATGCGACGCTCTCCAGCAATTTGGCAGGGGACGGAACGCCTTCGAAGTAGCCGCCCTTGAAGAACAGCAGCGGCTCTGCGCCCTCCCGGGCGCCAAGGGCGCGCACCGCTCCCACCACAATGGTGTGGTCGCCGCCGTCGTACTCCTCATGAAGCTCGCAGTCCACCCAGGCGAGGGCCTGGTCCAGCACTGGATTCCCCAGCGGCGACGCGTAGTAGTCCACGCCGGCGAACTTGTCGGTTCCGGAACGGGCAAACTGGGCGGCCAGGTGCTGGTGCTCGGCAGGCAGGATGTTCACCGTGAAGCGTCCGGCCTGGCGCAACTGTGGCCACGTGCTGGAGCTGCGGGCCGGGCTGAAGGTGACCAGGGCCGGGTCCAGGGAGAGGGAGGAGAAGGACTGGCACGTGAAGCCCGCCGGGCCGTTGTGTGTTGCCGCTGTGATCACTGTCAGCCCGGAGGCAAAGTGACCCAGGACGTGACGCAGACGCTGGGGGGTGAGATCAAATTGTTCCGTCATGTTCTTTCCTTTCAAAGCGGTTAATTCAAACCAACCACCCGCCTTGACCCCTTACAACCGGCGCTGAAATGCGCCGACGCGCAAAGCAATGGGGCTTCACGGTCCGAAGCATGGAGTAACGATGCGGCGGTGCGTCTTAGGAATTGAGCGTGCCCCGGACGATGCTGACGCTTGAGTGCCCGGGATTTCCATCCATAGGCTCGTCGGAGACATCCACGATGGGGAAATCGGCAAGGTCGAGGTCCGTGGGCACCTCGAACGTTCCCGAGTCCGAATTCATGACGCCCAGGCTGACCAGCCGTGAGAGGTCGGGGGCGATCAGCCAGACTTCCTGGTAACCCTTGGCCTCGTCCTTGCTCAGCTTCACTTCCAGCGTGCGGGAGCCGTCCGGCGCCCTGGTCACCGTCGCTGAACCTGTGGCGGAGTGCTGGGCCAGCGGTGTCAGTTCCGCTTGGGCCAGGGGTTGAGGTGCCTGGTTCAGGCTCCACACGGCAGCACCTGCCACGAGCAGCGTTGCGGCCGCGGCGCGCCAGCCAGGTTCCGGGGCGCTGCCACCAGGTGGCGGACCTGCGTGGGAAACGTTCGCCCGTCCCGTCCCGCCGCTGCGCCGGTACCGGCAGGTGCGTCGGAACGGTCGGCTGCGCCGGTTCGGGCGCTGGTGCCGCTTCGGGCAGCCGGGCAGCTTCCCGGATCGTGGCCAGCGGATCCTCCTGCACGGCCTGGGACAGACCCAGTTCCCGATGAATGCCGGCCCACACCTGCGGCCCGGGGACCTCAAGGCTGCTGGCGTCCGGCGTAGTCTTCACGGCGTCCACTGCGCGGCGCAGGGCAGCGTAGTCCGCCGAGCAGGTACTGCAGCCGCGCAGGTGCTCCCGGCCGTCCTCGTCCAGCCAGTCGTCGTACAGCGCGAGGAGGCTCAACCGTTCCGGATCAAGATGCGGCATGGTCTACCTCCAATCTGTTTCTCAGGTGGGACAGGCTGCGGCGGATATGGCTCTTGACGGTACCAAGGGGAAGTTCAAGTTTCCGGGAGATCTGCTCATGCGTCAGGTCCTCGAAGAAGGCAAGCTTCATGATGGACCCCTGGGGTTCGCCGAGCCGGTCCAGTTCTCCGTCCAGGAGCAGCCTGTCCGCCAGAACCTCTGCGGTTTCCAGTCCGGTGTCTGCCTCGCCCGGTCCCCGGATTCCGGCGACCGCCAGGACTTTCCGGATTTCCCTGGTTGACGCGGACTGGGCGTCGGCGATGACGTTCCGGGTAATACCCACGATCCAGGCGGGGAGCCGTGCCACCTGGGGATTGAAGGTGCCCCGGGAACGCCAGACCCGGATGAAAACTTCCTGCGTGACGTCGTCAGCAGCGGATCGGTCCCGCAGGGAGCGCAAGGCCAGCGTGTGCACCAGCGGAGCGAACTCGCGGTAGGCCGCTGCCAGGGCACGCTCATCGCCCGCCACGAAAGAGGACGTTAGCCCATCGTCCCACCCGGAGGACGCCTGGTCTGGGAGTGCCAAACTGGATTCCTTCCCGGCATCGGTGACGAGAACCACGGCTGGATCACCGCTCACTCAAGGACCGCGGTGACAATCACATTGTCGCTGTAGTCCATTCGTTCGTCCAGCCACCGGCCCCCGCAGGTGACCACCTTGAGTTCGTGCCGGCCGGTGCGGCGGAACAGCGAATCACCGGCAAATCTGTCCTTGGCCATAAGTTCCACGGAGACCACACGGTAGGTCAGCGTTGACGCCCCCTGCCGGCCCACCCGGATGGCCGTCCCCGCAGCCAGCGTCTTCAGCTGGGAAAAGGGCGCCTGGTCGGAGGTCGTGTCGATGTGCCCGGCAATGACTGCTGTGCCGGCGGCTGCTCCCGGCGCCGGGCCGAACCGGTACCACCCGGCCTGGTCGAAGGCCTCCGGTATTTCCATGGCGGCAGCGGCTGCCACACCCACGGGCACAACGGTCATATTGATTGACGTTCCGGCCACGGTGAGCGAGATCGGAACCGGCGCCGCTGCCTGCGGGGCCGGGGGCGTAGCTGGCCGCACCGGGATGTCGGCAGCAGTCGGGACCGGGGTCGCGCTTTCTGCCGGCGCAGGGGTTCCGGGGGAAGGACTCCCGCTCGCCGCGCTTCCTGCCGTGGCCGCGGCAGAAGCAGCGGCCGCCGGAGAACCTGCCACAGGCACGGACGGAGGTGTGGGCGCGCAGGCGGGAAGCAGCAGTGCCGCCGCTGCAAGCGCAACCCGCCACGGAACGGAAGGACGACGGCGGTACTCGCCCGCCGTCGTCGTGCTTTGCTTCATGACCGGCCTTTCCCGCAAATGCATGTGCCGCCTCGGCTGATGAGGGCAGCCCTGCCTCCGGCTTGCGCCGGCGGCAGGGCTTCTTCCTGCTGCTCCTGGCTTGCTGCTTGGGGCGCTGGCGTTAACCTTGCCGCAGTTCGGCGATGGTGCGGGCCATACCGATGCCGCCCAGGAGCAGGATCAGGGCAGTAACGGCGAATCCGACCGTGACCACAACCTGTCCGGCCGAAACGCTGCCCGGGAGGCCACTGGCGGACGAGCCGTCATCCGATGAGCCGTCACGGGCTCCCGGCACCGAGCCCGGAGCCGAGTGCAGGCCCTCGATGGTCTGCACGGCCAACTGCAGGTTCTTGTCCGCAAGGCTGCCCCAGGCGTAGACAATGGTGTGCGTACCTTCCGCGACGGTTACGTCGGCCGGGCCGATGACGGGGGCCGTGGTGCCGGTGGCAGCCACTGCAGCCGAGATGGTCCCGGGGTCCAGGGCCAGGGTCTGCTCGCTGGGGTTGGCCAGGTTGGACACCACGGCGGCGCCTCCGGCGAGCACATCCACGGCGGGTGCCGCGGCAGTGTGCCGGACAGTCAGTTTGCCTTTGCCCGCCTCGATCTTCGACACGTCATTGGTGAACAGGTTGGCAGTGGGTTTGCCTGCCGCATCGAGGTTGGCGACGGCGGTGTAGTTGCCGTTCGCAGCCAGGGTCACCGACACGGGCCCGATGGCGGGCGCCGAGGCATCGGCAGCGTCCGATGCGGTGATGGCGAGTTCATAGGCACCCGGGGGCAGCGCGAGTGGACCGGCAAGCGAACCCGGAGTGAAATCATCCAGGGTGCGGTCGCCGTTGACCCAGACATCCACCGTTAACCCGGGCACGCCGTGCAGCACGGAAAGCTGGGCGTCCCCCTCGGCAGCGTGGACGGGGCCGGCGAGGGCGATTGCTGCCGCAATTGCCGCTGCGCCTGCTCCTGCCATGAAAATGCTCTTGCGCATGTTCTTCTCCTTCATCGGCCCGCCTGGCGGGCATCTTTGCTTACACCCCTACTACCGGCGCAGCATCGGATATGGATGCAGATGCACAGAAATTCCTTGAGGACTTTTCAAGCAGTGCCCTCAAACCGCCAGGCCCTGCGTGATGGCTTTCAACCAATGAAATTCTGTCTCCTTTCGCCCGCGATATCGGGGATGCTTTTCAAGACCCCAATCGGGAAACAGGAAAGAAGGAATCGATGTCCCTCAGCGTTGAGGAAATGAACCAGCAGTTGCCGGTGTCCAATGCCTTGCCGGGCGAGGCAGTGCCGTACTACATGGCCTCGGGAGAAGGTGCCCGCTACGAGATCAACGGGCAACTGGTGACCGTGATCGCCCGAGCCGCCGACACCGGCGGGATCTTCAGCGCCGCGTACATCTCCGGCGGCATGGGTGCGGAGTCGCCCTTCGTCAGCCACACGGTGGAGCACAAGACCCTCTACGTCTTTGACGGCATCCTGCACGTATGGCTGCCCGGCGAGAGCCGTATCCTCACCCCCGGCGACTCTGTGGTCATCCCGCCCAACACGCCGCACGCCTACCGGATGGCCAGCCACTACACCCGTTTCCTGAACTGGATGACTCCCGGCGGCGCCGAGGCCTACTACGAGCGCGTGGGCACCCCCATCGATTCCCACGTTCCGCCGGTGCGTGCCGGCCACAAGGCCAGCCTCCAGGAACAGGCAGAAGTTGGCGCCGAGTTCGGCATCACGTTCCCGGACGTGGAGCGCGTGACGCCCACGTTCAAGCACGACGCCGGCCTGCCGCCCACGCAGAGCCCGTACTTCCTCAGCGCCCACGAAGGCGAACGCCTGGCAAGCTACCAGACCATGTTCACCTACCTCTCCCGGCCGGCGAACACGGGATCCAACTACTTCGCTGTGCACACCAAGGGCGCCAAGTCCCCGTACATCCCGCTGCACTTCCACTCCGAGCACACCGAGAACTTCCTCTGCACGGAAGGGCGGATGTGGCTCTATGCGAACGGCCGCGAGATGCTGCTGACCAAGGGCGATTTCGTGCACGCCCCGGCCGGCACCATCCACTCGTTCGCTTTTGACTCGCACAACACGCAGATGGTTGGGTTCCTGACGCCGTCGGTCTTCAACGGGTTCTTCGAATACTTCAACAAGCCCACTGAGGACTACATGTACACCGAAGGCGGGACACCGTACATGGACATGGAGGGCTTCGGCCGGGCCCAGGCGGAAATGGACCTTACCGTGGTTGGTCCTCCCCCGCAGCGGCGGACTGCCCTCGAGATCTCCTAGCGTTCCCCAGACAAGCCAGATGGCCCGAACCTTCGAAGGAAGGCCGGGCCATCTGGCTCTTAAAGCTCATCGACTGCTGAGTAGATGCCGTTTTGAGCGCCGAAAACGGCAGTTACGGAGCAACCGATGGTGGTGCGCTTCAACCAAATGGCCCGGACCTCCGCAAGGAAGTCCGGGCCATCTCTTTCAGCCAACGCGGGGTCACTTTTCGCCCAATAAAGTGCATTTATTGGGCGAAAAGTGACCCCGCGTTGCTGTCTACCGCGATGCTGGGTGCTGCTTGACCAGGGACCGGCCGTAGTCGTTGCCGTTGGGTGTCCGCACCACGGTGTGCATGTGGAACGGGGCGGGCTCGCCGTTGCTGAGGAACACGCCGGTGTGGTGGTCCAGTTCCAGGATCACCACCGGGCTCTGCAGCCTGAAGTAGAAGGCCTCCTCCCCTTCCCAGCCGCCGATCCAGCTGAAGAAGCTCTCGTCGTAGCGCTCGCTGATTTCGCGGTGCCGGGCAGCCCTCGGACCGTCGGGCAGGTACGCGATGAAGTCCTCCACCACGGCGTCCAGGATGGCCCGGGCTTCGGGCGGCATATCCGCCACCGGGATGCCCTCGTAGGGGATGACCCGGTTGTCCTGGAAACATCCGCCCAGGTGCCGCTCGTCGCCCGCGTGCAGCCGGCCTTCGGGCATCGCCGGATCCACCATCGACGCATACAGGGTGGCGTCCGTGCGCAACTCCGAAGGCAACGCAGCCATCAGCTTCCGCGCCAGGGCGATGCGCTCCTTGAACACCGCCACCCCCTGGTACGGCCCGGCGTCGATGACATCAGGCTCGGCGCCCATGAACACCGGTGAAATCACCAGCTGGGTTCCCACTACCAAGCAGTTGAGCGCGGCGTGGTGGCCGAACAGCTGCCACCCCCACGGCTTCGTCTCGGACGGTTCCCCGAACAGCGCAAAGTTGTAGCTGAACTCGTTCATCAGCAGCGGCAGCTCCACCAGTTCGCCGAGGAAGCCGTTGATCCGCATGAGGTTCCGCACCAGCTCGAAGCCGGCCGGACTCAGTGATGCTTCCACCACGGCGAACACGGCATCGCGCACCGGCGCGTCCAGTTCGTCGAGGCGGAGCCCGGTGTCGTGCTGCATAAACTCAGGGTTCGCCCAGCTCTGCCATTCCGGAGCATCGACCGTGTAACTCAGCCGGGAGGCCTGCTCAAGGGTGACGGCTTCGAGAAGCTTCCGGGCCGCCGCCGTCATCTCCGCGGCGGGCGCCTCCTCCCCCGCCCGCGCGGGAGCGAGCGGATACAGCCCGGGGCGGAGGACGCCGTCGTTCGTGATGCCTGTGAACGGCTGCGGATACAGCTTCTGCCAGCCCTCGATCATGGGCCCGGCAAAGGAATCCCTGGTGGCGGCCTCGGCGTACTCGCGCGCGTTCAGGCCGCGGATCTCCGCCACGCGCGGGTGGTCAGGGGCAAAGAGGTAATCACGGAACGACGACGCGGACACGGGCCTTCCCTTCCTGCTCGGTGTGCTGGTTCTGCTGTTCCGGCTGCTGTTCCTGGTCCTCCGGCCCGTGCCAGCCGGTGGCCACGGCGAGGGCCGCGGCTGCCGCCGCTGCCGAACTCCCCCGCCAGGCAACATGCTGGTCGGGGCGGACCAGGACGGCTTCGGCGCCCCAGTGTTGGGAAGGTGACGTCCCGTCGTCGAAATGTCCGACGGCGGCAATCGCCACCGGGATTCCCTTCCGGTCCGCGGTCTGCGCCACGTGAGCAAAGGCCTCGTCGGCCGGCTTGCCGGCCAGCGACGCAGCGTCGACAAGCAGGGTGAAGCCGTCGCCCAAAAGGTCGTAAACGGAGGCGGTTTCTTCCAGCCATGCGTGCGGAAGCACGGCTCCAGGGCTGGCTGACGGGACGTACACGATGGGATCCTCCGCCGGAACCGGCAACCCGTCAGGGACCACCACGGGCGAGTTCCCGTAGGCGTATCCGAGAACCAGGCCCAGGGAGTCGAACTCGCTCTGCTTCACGGCGAGGGCTTCGCACGCCGCTTCCCGGGCCGCTGCACCGGCTGCGCCGCCGGCAAGAAGAGCGGGGTCGGCGAAGTGGTAGGCCAGCGCCTTGCCGTTGGCGGCGGCGTCCCGGATGGTGCGTTCGGCCACCGGGCGGCGCTCTGCCTCGTAGCTGTCCAGCAGGTCCCGGCCGGCCCACCCGGCAAGAACCGCGGCGAGCTTCCAGGCCAGGTTCGCGGCGTCCCCCACGCAGGTGTTGAAGCCGTGCCCGCCCCACGGCGGGTTGAGGTGCGCGGCGTCGCCCACCAGGAACACGCCCCCGCGGCGGTACTCCGGGGCCAGCAGCATGCGCGCCGTCCACGGATCGGTGGCCAGGACGTCAACGTCGACGTCGGCGCCCACCAGCGAGCGGACCATCCCGGCAGCACTGCCGCTGTCCACCTTTTCCAGCGGATCAACGCCCTGGACGATGGCCCACCACGTACCGTCGAGGTCCATCGGCCCCACCATTCCGGAGGTGTCAGCGCCGACCACCCAGTACTGCACTGCCGGGTCCAGGGCCACCGCGGAGGCGAGCCCCTCGGAGCGGAACAGGATGCTGATGTTGGACAGGGCAGCAGACCCGCCTTCCAGGCGGACGCCCAGGCTGCGGCGCACGGCGGAGGACCCGCCGTCGGCACCGATCACGTACTCGGCACGGATGGTGCGGGAGGCACCCGAGGCAGCAGCGACGTCGACGGCGTATGCCGGCGTAGGTGCGCTGCCTTCCGCAACGCCGGATTCAGTGCCTTGAACGTCCGCGACGGTCCAGCCGGTCACGAACGTGACCAGCGGGTTGTCCGCAACCGCAGCGCGCAGGACCTCCTCGAGCACGGGCTGCGGAACCTGCTGGCCGCACTCCGGCTGGGGGCCGTAGCGGCCGGGCACCAGCTGGAATGCCTGCCGGAAGCGGCGCAGTTCATGGACGCCCGCGCCGGTGAGGCCGGTGCAGAAGCTGACGTCCTGCGAGTAGTCCACCGGCAGCGGCGACGCAGCGCGCAGTGCATCGGCCAGGCCAAGCCTGCGCAGGTGCGTCATGGTGCGGGCATTGGTGGTCTTGGCCCGCGGCCGGGCGTGGTCCACGGAATCACGCGGTTCCACCACCAGGCTCGGGATGCCGCGGGCGGCCAGGTCGAGCGCCAGGAAAAGGCCGCTGGGGCCGCCGCCGGAAATCAGGATCTGCGTCTCCGCCGGCAGCATGTCCGGGGTGGCGAAACGATGGGTGACCATCAGGCCCTCGCCCGGAGAGACGGTTCGCCGACCGGAGTACTCAGGGTGCCAAGCCTGTCGATTTCCACCTCGACGGTGTCGCCGGCCTGCAGGAGCCACTGCGGGGTGCGGGCGTAGCCGACGCCCTCGGGCGTGCCGGTGGCGATCACGTCGCCGGGGTGGAGGGTGAAGGTCTCGCTGATCAGGGAGATGATGGCCGGCACGGAGAAGATCATGTCGCGGGTATTGCCGTTCTGGACTTCGGTACCGTTCACCCGTGTCCGCACTTGAAGGCCATCACGGAGATCGCCCACCTCGTCGCGGCTGACCAGGGGGCCCAGCGGGCCGGTGAAGTCACCGTTCTTTCCCAGCGTCCATTGCGAGGTCAGCTTCTGGGCGCGCCGCGCAGTGAGGTCATTGAAGGTTGAATAGCCAAAGACGGCGTCCTCCGCGGCGGCCTCATCAGCGGACTCGACGCGCTTGCCGATGTACGCGGCAACTTCGCCTTCCCAGTCCAGGCCAGCTTCGCCGCCCGGCACGGGAACCGGGACGTTGCCGACGGACAACGAGGCCGTCCAGCGGCCGAACAGGGTGGGGTACGGCGGCAGGTCCTCGTCCTTGTAGCTGCCTTCAGCAGCGTGCGCCTTGTAGTTCAGCCCCACGCAGATCACGCGTGCGGAGGCGGGGACCAGCGGCACTTCGGTGACGGTTCCGCGCTCACGCGAGCTGCCGGCGTCGGCCGTTAGCGTGATTGCCTTGTCCTGCCAGCCCGCAGGATCGGTCCAGAAGTCGGCGACCGGTGCGAGCGGGAAGACGTTGGTGCCGCTCAGGGCTGCTACCCAGGTGCCGCCGTCGTGGTTGATGCCTATGTACTGCATGGTGGGCCTTTCAGGTTCGCCCGGAGGGCGGTTGTCGGTCAGAGGGTACGGCAAGGAGACCCCCGGTGGGGGCGGTGCCGAAGCGGGATGGTGCGGAAAGCTTAGGGAAGGCCGGACTGCTGACGGAAGAACGAGACCGTGGCGGCCAGCGCCTTCTCGGCAGCCGCAGGGCTGGCGTCGGGAAGTGTCCACATGTGGTCGGCGTCGTCGATGAGGAGGAGTTCGACGTCGGCGCCGGCCGTTTCGAGTTCGGCCGCCAAAGACTGGGACTGGACTGCCGGAACGAAGCGGTCCGCCGTCCCGTGGACCAGAAGGAAGGGCGGGGCTCCGGGGCTGACGTAGCTGATGGGGCTGGCAGCGGCCGCCTTCTCCGGTTCGGCGGCCAGGACCGCCCCGACCATGAGTTCTTCGCGCGAGCCGGGATCGCTGGCCCGCGAGACGGCGTCGGGCAGCGCTTGTTGCCCCATGCGGAGCAGGTCGGTGGGCGGGTACCAGGCGGCCACTGCGGCAACAGTGTCACTTACGCCAGTGGGTCCATCGACTTCTTCGGCGTCACCGCGATGCTTTGGGGACCCAGTCGTCAGTCCCACCAGGCTGGCAAGGTGGCCGCCTGCTGAATCGCCCCAGGCGTAGATCCTGTCCGCGTCCACGTTGTAGTCAGCGGCATGCGTCCGGAGCCAGCGGACGGCCGCTTTCGCGTCCAGCAGTTGGGCAGGAAAATGCGCCACTGAACTGAGCCGGTAATCCGCGGAGGCCACCACAAAGCCTGCGTCCACCAGTTGCTCAATCGGACTGAGGCCCAGGGCGTCCACGCTGGGGCCGAGGGAGGAACGGCCGCCTGTCCGCCAGCCGCCGCCGTGGTAGTGGACAACCGCAGGCAGGCCGCCGGCGTCGCCGGTATCCGCGGGAAGATAGAGATCAAGCAGCAGCGGGCCTGAGCCTGCGTGGTGGGCGAACTCGATGCCCTTCAGAACCCGCCCTGCCGTCATCTTTGACTCCATGTCTTACCGCGCCATTTCTTTCATGCGCCGGGCCACCGATGTGGACCGCGTCACTACTCAACTCTGGCGTACGGGGAGTCCGCCCCGCGTGGCCCGTTTCATTCAATGAAACAGCTTTGGTATCCTCGTGCGGGCTGGTCAGCCCTTGGCGTCACCCAGCGGCCGGCGCGCCAGCCATGCGGCCACGATGGCGCCGGAAATGTTGTGCCACAGCGAGAACACGGCCGACGGCAGGGCAGCCAGTGGGCTGAAGTGCGTGGTGGCCAGGGTCGCCGCCAGGCCGGAATTCTGCATTCCTACTTCGAAGGCCAGGGCGCGGCGTGCCTTGCTGTCCAGGCGGCCGATCTTTCCGGCGAGGTAGCCCAGCCCGAGCCCGAAGCCGTTGTGCAGCACCACGGCCAGGAATACGATGCCGCCGGCTGCCACGATCTTGCTGGCGCTGCCGGCCACCACGATGGCCACAATCAGGGAGATCACGACGGCGGAGGCCCAGGGAAGTGCCGGAAGTACTTTAGCTACGAGCTTCTTGAGGAACAGCCGGGCCAGCAGGCCGGCCACCACCGGCAGGAGGACTGTCTTGGCGATGTCCAGGACCATTCCGGCGGCGTCGATCTGGAGGTAGGAACCGGCGAGGAACAGGACCAGCAAGGGGGTGACCACCGGGGCGATGAGAGTCGAAACTGAGGCGACTGCCACTGAAAGGGCCACGTCACCCTTTGCCAGGAAGGCCATCACGTTGGACGCAGTCCCGGACGGCGCACAACCCACCAGGATCAGGCCCACGGCCAGTTCCGGTTCCAGGTTCAAGGCGTTGGCGATCAGCCAGCCCGCACCGGGCATGATCACGTAGTGCGCCACGATACCCAGGGCGACAGCCCACGGGCGCTTTGCCACCGCGGCAAAGTCGGGCGGGGTCAGCGTGAGGCCCATGCAGAACATGATGATTCCCAGAAGGTACGGCACGCTGGGCGCCATGGGCTTGAAAACACCTGGGCGCAAGAAAGCCCACGATTCCTGCAGCCACCACCAGGAGCGGAAACACCGTCACCGCGACGCGGGCGATCCTGCTTTCCGCTGCCAATGCCGGGTTGATGGGCGTTTCGCCCTGGACGTTCTCGTGTTTTGTTGCCTCAAGCATCCAATAATGCTGACACTCCGTGGCGGGTCAGCGCTAATTCGTGACCGCTTCCGGTAACAGGAGGGCCGGAGGGAGGGCAGCGGGACCGCTAATGCGCCTTCGCCGAGGCCAGCTCCTTTGCCAGGAAATCCAGGACGGGCTGCGCTTCCGGGCTGCCGGCCGCATGGTTGAGGTGGCCGTGGACCGCTCCGCGGGCCAGGAAATAGGACACGGGAACACCGGCACGCTTGAGGTTGGCGGCGAAGAGCTCCGAAGAGCCGCGGACGTCGTCGTACTCGCAGGCAACGATGGCTGTCGGCGGAAGCCCGGAAGGATCGGCGTAGCCCGGCATGGCATACGAGGACGCCATGCTGACGGGGCCGCCCACGTAGTTTTCCGCGCTCCGCAGGCAGTCCTCGAGGGTGAAGCGAAGGTGCCGGGGAAGTGTGGCCATCACCTGCTCGTCCAGCCCGCCCGCCGGCGGTGGCAGTTCGGCGTGGAGGAAGGGATAGGCCAGCAGGAGCTTCGCGGGCGGCGGCTTTCCTGCGTCTGTCAGGTACAGCGCGGCACCCACAGCCAGGTTTCCACCGGCCCCCGCCCCTCCCAGGCACAGGAGGTCCGGGTCCAACCCGAGCCCACGCGGCGTTGCTGCGGGCCCAGAACCAGCCGGCCAACGCGTCCTCGTGGGGCACGGGAAAGTGCACGCCGTCGCGGGCGAGACGGTAGTCCACGGACAGGACGGGGGTGCCGGAGGAGGCCAGGACCCGTGCCAGATAGTCCGATTCAGGCATGTCCAGCCCGCCGCTGACGAATCCTCCGCCGTGCAGCCACACCAGCGCGGGCCCTGCCGCACTGGCCGCCTCGCCATAGATCCGGACAGCTACCGGCCCGTGCCGGCCATCAGCGGTGACGGTACGGATGGGAACATCGGGGCCGACCTGTGCCCGCAAGGGTTTCCGGGCCCTCAGGGGCAGCGAGGTACTCGGCGAAACCCGCGTCGGGTGCCAAAGCCCCGCCGTCGGCAGGAGAGGAAAATTCCCGCTGCGGGGCTGTCATGGCCTGCCCAGCTTTTCCGAGAAGAAGCCGACGGCGGCGGCAAGGATTTCATCCATCTGGTCCTCCGCGCCGAAGAAGCAGTGGTCCCCGCCCTTGATGGTGACCACTTCATGTTCCACCCCGACGTCCGCCAGCGCGGCGGCAAGGAGGTCGGTCTGCTCATGCGGCACCAGGCCGTCGCTGTCGCCGTGAATGAGCAGGAACGGCGGCGCGCCGGAGCTCACGTAACTGACCGGGCTCGCCGCGGCGAGGAGCGCGGGATCGTCGGAGCCGCCCACCAGCATGTATTCGGGCTGCAGCGGGCATCCCGGCAGGAACGGCGGCAGTCAAAGCCGGCGGGAACAGTCCGGCCGGCGTCGTCATGGGCGGAATCTCGGCGAGCGAGGAGACTCCATAGAAATCGACCACAGCGCTGATGCTGCTTGGGTGCCCCTGCGCGCCGAGGCCGCCGTGCAGGTCCTCCCGGCTTCCGGTCAGCCCCAGCATCGCCACGAGATGGCCCCCCGCGGACTCGCCCCACGCCCCGAACCGGTCCGGATCGACGCCGAGGTCCCCCGAGAATTCGCGCAGGTAGCGGACAGCCGCCTTCAGGTCGTGCAGCTGCGCCGGGAAAGGTGCCTCGAGGGAGTGACGGTAATCAACGGTGGCGCAGGCAATGCCTGCTTCGTTGAGCAGGCGGAACACCGAATCCGGCGCGAAGGTGGGCGGCAGCTCGCGCCGGTCACCCAGCTGGAAGGCGCCGCCATGGACCCACACCACCAGCGGCACAGATCCGGCAGCTTGGCGGGGAAGCCAGATGTCCATCTTGAGCGGCCGGAAGCCGATGGCGCGGGCGTAGGTGACTTCCCGGTGCACTGCGGAGATGTCCGAGACGTGCTCGGGAGCGCCCGGGGAGTCGAACACCGGGAACGGCGGAACGTTCACGCCGCCAGGGCGGGCAGGGTCCGTGCGTTCGGTTTCGCGGACCTCTGTGGCTTCGTTGACACTCATGGTGTGCTCCTCAAAAGCTTGGGGTTTTCGGTGGCTCCGCCGCTGGCGGGGGCAGTGAAGTGATGGATTCCGGGCCCGACGGCGGCGGGCGCCCTGCCCGGGAGGCGGACTTCGGCGGTGGTTCCGGGCGGGACGGCAACGCGGAGCTGCAGCCCGCCGTCGTCAGCGGTCCACTGCACCTGAATCAGGCCGTGCGGCCCTCGATGGGACGTGGCCGCAGAAGTCAGCGCAGCCCCGGGGCGCGGCTCGATAATGATCCGCTCGTACCCCGCGCTGCCCGGAGCCTGACGCAGGCCCGCCGCATAGCGGTGGAGGAAAGACACCACGGCACCCTTGCTGTAGTGGTTCAGGGATTGGTGCGGCGTGCCCTCCGCGTCGAGTCCGTTCCAGAGCTCCCACATGGTGGTGGCGCCGCGGTCCACCATCGCCAGCCAGGACGGTTCCGAGTCCTGCATAAGGAGTTCGTACGCCAAATCCAGTTCCCCGTTGTCCGCGAGGACAGGCAGCAGGTACGGCGTGGCCAGGAAGCCGGTCCCCACGTGCGTGCCGGCGGCCCGGATCAGCGAGACGAGCTGGGCGGTGACAGCGGCGCGCAGCTCCGGGCTGACAAGGTCAAATGCCAGTGCGCGGACGCAGTTGGCCTGGCTGGGCTGGGTGAGCTGCCCCGCGTTGTCCAGGTATTCGAGTTCCCAGGCCTCCCGGACGTTCCCGGAGAGATCCGTGAGGGCAACGGCTTCCTTGGCGTGGCCGAGGACGCCCGCAATCCTCGCCATCAGAGCGGTGGTGTTCCGGTAATAGGCGGTGGCCACGATGCCATGATCGGCGGCGCGGGCCGCGAACAGGTCCGGTTCCGGGCCGTCCGGTTCCATCCATTCGCCCCAGTGAAAGCCGGTGTCCCAGAGGTACTTTTCGTGCAGGGCCGGTGTGGGCGCAGCGGCCGCGCGGTCCGGATGCCGGTTGGCGTTCGGCGGTGGTCCGGACAAAGTCCAGCCACCGCTTCATGGAATGCCAGTTCTCCGCGAGGATGGCTGAGTCCCGTGGCCAGGTAGATCTCCCACGGCACCATCACGATGGCGTCGCCCCAGCCCGCCGAACCGTTGACAAACGCCATAAAGTCCGCCGATGTGGTTTCCGGCCCGGGCGACGGCGAGATGTTGGCGATGACGCCGTTCTCCCACTGGTCGGCGCGGACGTCGTTGAGCCACTTCCGCGAAAAGCCGGTGACGTCGTAGAGATACGCAGCCGTGGGCACGAACAGCTGCCAGTCCCCCGTCCAGCCGGCCTTCTCCCGCTGCGGGCAGTCGGTGGGGACCTCGCAGGCGTTGTCCCGGAAACTCCACTGCACGATTTCATGGAGCCTGTTCAGGCGGCTGTCGCTGCAGGTGAAGCTGCCCAGCGGTTCAAGGTCGGTCTGGACCAGGCATGCCGTAATGTCCTCCGGCGCCAGGTCCGCGGCGAGGCCCTGCACGGAAACGTACTGGAAGCCGTGCGTAGTGTGCCGAGGCTCAAACACTTCCCCCCAAGCGCCCGACGCCGTCACCTGATCAATCTGCCCGGCGGCCAGGAACTGGCCCGGGCGGCGGAAGTCGTGCGGGCGCAGGTGGTCCTGGGTCACGTCGCCGGCGGCGTCCAGCGCCTCGCCGTAGACGAGGGTGACCGTTTCGTCCGCCGCGCCGAGCCTGGTGAGGCGCACCCAGCCGTGGATGTTCTGGCCGAAGTCCACCACCTGGTGGCCTTTCGCCGTTCGCGTGACGGATACCGGCGTGAGTTCTTCCACGATGCGGGTGGGCGGCGCCACCGGACCGGTAAGCACCTCGTAGCTGCCGTCACGGACGACGGCGGGGCTCGCCGTGGGTGCCTGCTTTCCCGTGAGTGCGTTCCCGTTGAGCCGCCTGAAGTCCACCTGCTGCCCGGCCATCAGGTCGGCGCTGCGGATCTCCGTTCGCGACACCAGCCAGGACTCATCGGTGCCGATGACCTCCTGCTGTCTCCGGACTGCATTTCCAGCTGCGCGAGGAATGCCGTCTGTGTGCCGAACATGTCGGCGTCGCGCGTGTATCCGAAGGTACCGCGGTACCAGCCGTCCGTGAGGACGGCCCTGACGGTGTTGGAGCCGGGGCGCAGCAGCGCGGTGATGTCGTAGGCCTGCACCTGGAGGGTGGTGTTGTAGCTGGTGGAGCCAGGGGTGAGCTTGCTGGTCGCCCACCCGCTCGCCGTTGAGGAACAGCTCGTAGATGCCGTGGGCCGTGGCGTAGGCGCGGGCAAAATCCGGGGCGGCGTCCAGGGTGAAGGTCTTGTGCAGGGCGTGGCCGGGGCGTTCTCCGGGGGCAGGAACTTCCGGTTCCGCCGGGCCGATCCATTGCGCCGTCCAGTCCGAGGGGTGCAGGAGTCCCAGCTCCACGGGCATCGCCTCAGACCAGGCGCTTTCTGTTTCCGTGCCGTCGGCGGTTGTGGTCCAGGTCCGCACGCGCCAGTCGAACCGGCTGCGGGACTGCAGCGCGGGGCCGGAGTACGGGACCAGGAGGTGCTGGGCGGACTCCACCCGGCCGGTGTCCCAGCCGTTGCTGGCTGTGATCTGGTAGGCGGCCTGCCCTCTTGTTGCGGCCGGCGCGGTTCCGTCAGGCAACGCCCAGCTGAGCCGCGGCCGGGTGCTGGTGATGCCCATCGCCTCGCGCAGATGCTCCACGCGGAGCCGGGTGGGCGTGGCCGGGGCCAGGAGGGTTTCCTCAACGCCGGCGTCGAGACTGGTGGAGGTCATGCAGGAAGCTCCTGAACGTGGGATGGCTGGAGTTCCAGCTTCGTATCCGGCAGCGCGGCGCCCACACCCTTCTTTCATTGGTTGGAATGGTATTGTGCTCTAGCTCACGGACTGCGGTCCGAACTCATCACGGCGCAAGGACCACCAGGCTATGACCGTCCAACCGGACAATGACTCCACCGCCACCCGCGGGAAGCGGCCCAAGCAGGGCGAACCGGTGATTGACCGGGCGCTGAGCCTGCTCGCGGTCTTTTCCGACCGGCGTCGGGCGCTGACCCTCTCGGAACTGGCGCGCCATGCCGGGATGCCTGCGCCCACAGCGCTGCGCCTGATCGCCCGGCTGGTTGCGTGGGGCGCCCTGGAACGGCTCGACGACGGCCGGTACGTCGTGGGGGTCCGCCTGTGGGAGGTCGCGTCCCTGTCGCCGCGCGGCCACGGGGTGCGCGAGATCGCGCTGCCCTACCTCGAGGACCTCTTCGAGGTGACCCGCCACCACGTGCTGCTTGCCGTCCGCGACAACGAAGAGGCCGTGCTGATCGAGCGGCTTTCGTCGAAGGACGCCACCGAAGTGGCCTACCGGGTGGGCGGGCGGGCGCCCCTGAGGTCAACCGCCGTCGGGCTGGTGCTGCTGGCCGGCGCGGACCAGCAGTTCCAGGAGGCCACGCTGCGGAAGCCCCCGGAGAACGAGCCCGGCGTGGACATCATGCCGGAAGGCCAGCTGCGCCGCACGCTGTCTGATGTCCGGCGCACCGGAATCGCGATGATCCGCCGTTCAGCCCCTTCGCGGACGGTTTCTGTGGCGTCGCCGATCTTTGACGCCCAGGGTTCCGTGGTGGCGGCGCTGTCCATTGTGGTGCCGGACGGGTCCACCCCGCCCAACGTGCTGGCGCCTGCGGTCCGCGCCACGGCTCGCGCCGTCTCAAGGAACCTGGGCCACCTTGCCGAGGTCAGCCCCGATGTGCGGACGCACTCGGCGGGGTGATCTGGAGCCTCGGGCTATGACATCGACGAAAGGGAAACCACCATGACAGCGACTTCGATCATCGAGTACATCGACCAGTACGACGGTGATGTACGGCATCGGCTGCTGACCGTGTACGAACTGATCCGGTCGGCCGTACCCCCTGAAGCGGTCGAATCGATCAGCTGGCGTATGCCCACGTTCAAACTCGGCACCGAGCCGTTGTTCTTCTTCACCGGCGCCAAGCGCCACATCGGGTTCTATCCGACGTCAGACGCGATCGCGCATTTCTCGACAGAGCTGGCCGCATATGGAACCACCGAGCACCTTATCCAGTTGCGCCATGATGCCCCGCTCCCGGCCGAGCTCCTCCGCGAGATCATCGCGTGGCGGCTACAGCAGCTGTAAGTGGCGGCGTTTTCACAGCGCTAAAAAGACGCCTGCGCTAGGGTTGGCGCATGAGCGAAGCGAAACCAGTGCGTCCCCTGCTTTGCCGGACCTGCAACACGGATTCCATGTTTGGCCCGCTGCATCTGTACCCGGAAACGGGAATGGGAAAGGGCGAGGTACTGGTCGCGACCATGGGGTCGGCCCGAGTATTCGGGAAGGTGCGGAGTGTGCCACTCTCAGCGTGGACCTGCCGGCAGTGCGGCCAGCTTGAACTCATCGCTGCGGACCCCGAAGCACTCTTCGAGTACTGGTCAGCTGAGCAGGGGTAGGCGTAGGAGAAACCGTGGAGGCGGATGCCTCTGTCTATTCGGGACCTCAGTGCTGGCCCTTGATCACAAAGTAGGAGCCGCGGATGGTGCCGGCGAGCTTTGACTTTTGCCGTGCGAACTTGAACGTTGACGCCAGCTCCTCCGGAATTGCCATTCCGTCGGACAGCTTGAAGCCGACGGCCCGCTTGCTTCCCTCTTGGAGGCCGTACATCACGTTGATGGACAGGCCGGACTCGTAGAACACGTAGGCCATCCGCGTACCCTCCACCTCGAAGGAAGTCACCTCCAGCGGGCGGGACGAGATGGCGATATTGCGCTCGGCGGAGAGTATCCCGTGGATCCAGTCGAGCGTCTCCGGCGACTCGTCGGCGGGTGTGACGGTGAAATCGTGATCGTACTTGTTCTTGAAGTAGCGCGCCTCATTGGCGCGCAGCCCTGCCAGCGCCTCCACGACGGGTGACGATTCCAGGCCAACAGTGGATACGTTCTTGAAATCTACGGTGTACGGCATGCGCCCTCCCTGGGAAGTTCCTTTCGCACATCGTCGCAGATCGGGACCACAGGCCGCACCTGACATGCGCCAGGCAGGCGGGACACCCAGCACGGGAAGATGCTTCCCGACAACTGGTTCGACGAACTCAGCGCTATTCGACGCGATCTTTTTCGGTGCCGTCGGTTGGCCCGAGGTTGTTCCCGACCACGTTTCGCTCTGGGGCAGCCTGCTGCAGTTCCGCCGGGGCTTTGACCAGTACGTCAGCCTGCGCCCCGTCCAGCTCGCTCCCCGGTGTGCACCTGCCCGTTGGTTGGCCGCGTTCCCGGCGACGTCGACTTCTACGTCGTCCGCGAAAATACTGAAGGCGAATACTCCAGCATCGGCGGAAAGATCTTCGAAGGCACCGACCGCGAAACCGTGCATCCAGGAAACAGTGATGACCCGCACCGGTGTGGACCGGATCCTGAAGTACGCCTTCGACCTGGCCCAGAGCCGTCCCAAGAAGCACCTGACCTCGGCCACCAAGAGCAACGCATCTCCATTTCCATGCCCTACTGGGACCAGCGCGTCTGAGGCAATGGCCGCCAACTTCGCCGACATCGCAGTTGACAAATACCACATCGACATCCTCACGGCGAACTTCGTCATGCACCCCAACCGTTTCGACGTCGTCGTCGCCAGCAACCTGTTCGGCGACATCCTCTCCGATCTCTGCCCCGCCTGCACCGGCACCATCGGCATCGCTCCCGAGCGCCAACATCAACCCCGAACGCACGTTCCCGAGCCTCTTCGAACCCGTGCACGGCTCCGCCCCCGACATCGCCGGACAAAGGCATTGCCAATCCCATCGGCCGATCTTGTGCGCGTCGATCATGCTCGATCATCTCGGTGATCACAGGATCCTGACGCTGGCCCCTTTGATTTCCACTTCGGTGAGCTGGACGCGTTCGTCGGGGGTGTTGTTCGGCCAGTGGAAGGCCAGGTAGTCCCGCCCGCTGGACGCCCGGAGGACCATGCCGTGGCCTCCGTTGCTGGACCACAGGGGGTCATCGTGGTGAATCCAGGGCCCCGTGATGGTTCCGGTCTCCGACTCGGCGATGCCTATCGCATACCCCGCCTCACCGTGGCTTGACCAGAGCATCAGCAGTGTCCCCTCGTCGGAGCGGAGCAGGAAGGGCCCGTCGGTGAACCGGGGATCCGTGGCCAGGTGCAGGTCCTTGGGAGGTTCGATCCCCTCAGGAAACCGCAGCGGCCGGGTCCAGCCCGCCGAGGAGGCGGCAAACAACAGGACCGGCTCACCGACGCCGCCGCGCAGGTCCCCTGACAGGCGGAGGGCGTACATTTCACCGTCCGCGATCCCCGCGCGGCCGGATGTCCCCTCCGGCCCGCGGCTGTACACAAGCCAGCGGGTGGAGTCATCGTCAGTATGGAGGGTTCCATCCAGGCACGGTTCGTTCGCGGGTGTCACCGGCCCGTCACTCCATGGTTCGTACGGGCCAGTGGCACGGTCCGAGACAAGGACTGCGACGCCACGGCGGCGCGCGCCGGTGGAGGCAGCGAAGGTGGCCAACATAAAGAACCGACCGTCAATCACATGAACCTCCGGCGCCCAGATACTGCGTATCTGCCCAGAAGCCCACTGGTGGGCGGAACGCGGCGAACGGGCCATCCCACTGTTCAAGATCGTGGCTGGTGTAGCAGTCGAACCCAGTTGCGGGTCCGCCCCAGACGTTCTGGTCGCTGGTCCCGAACAAGACGAACTCACCAGGAGCCGGTTCAAGGATGAACGGGTCGCGCATCCGGATCTCTCCGAGGCGAAGTTGTTGAACGGCCGCGGGCAGGCTGCTTCGGCCCATCAGCGGCTTCCCTGGTGGTCCAGTTCGGAGGCCGCAATGTAGCCCTCGAAGCGGTGGGTGCCGCCGCCGACGCTGCGGGGCTCACCGCCCGGAAGTACGACGTCGGCCTCCACTCCCTCAGGTACCGTCGCCTCGAGGTGGAGGGCGCCGTCGTCGAGCTTCCATTCCACGCGGATGGTTCCGTGCGGGGTCTTGAGCGACGTCCTGGCCCAGTCGATGCCCTCGCCCGGGACAGGCGCAATCCGGACTTTGCTGTAGCCCGGCGCCAGCGGGCTGATGCCGCCGATGCCCTTGTGCAGCCAGTCCGCCACGGCGCCCAGGGCGTAGTGGTTGAAGCTGGTCATCTCGCCGGGGTTGATGGTGCCGTCCGGCAGCATCGAGTCCCAGCGTTCCCAGACGGTGGTGGCGCCCATGGTGACCGGGTACAGCCAGGACGGGCAGCCCTGTTCCAGGAGCAGCCGGTAGGCGTCCTCGCTGTGGCCGGTGTCCGTGAGGGCGCCGGTGATGAAGGGGGTGCCCGCGAAGCCGGTGGACACGCGGTAATTGTTCTTCCGCGACCAGCTCGGCAAGGCGCTCCCCGGCGAAGTGCCACATGCTCGGCGCTGGGCAGGATGCCGAAGGCAATCGCCAGCGCATAGACCGTGGTGCAGTCGCTGTGGATGGTGCCGTCGGCGGCCACGTAGTGCTCCAGGAACGAGGCCTGGACCCGTGCTGCCAGCTGCTCGAAGTACTCGGCGTCCTCCTCGGTGTCCCAGCAGCCGTGCCGTCTTCGGCGGTGATGGACGCGGTGCGGAACATGCACGTGGTGGCCACCACGCCGGTGTCCGCCTTCGCGTCCCACGGCTTGTCCGGATCGGCGTCCGGGTCCAGCCAGTCGCCGAACTGGAAGCCCGTGTCCCAAAGCCCGGTGGAGGACAGCAGCCCCTCCACGCGGCGGGTGTGCGAGGTCATGATTCGTACTGGTTCTTCAGGACGGTGTCATCGCCGTAGGCCTCCCACAGCGCCCACGGCACCCAGACCGAGGCCTCACTCCACAGCGCTGAGGATTCCGGCGCCGGGAACTCCGGCGGCTGCGGGCAGTACTTGAGGGCGTCCGGGACGGTGATGGGCACCAGGCCGTCGGCCGCCTTCTGCTCTGCTGCCAGGTCAAGGAGCCAGTCCTGCAGGAAGCCTTTGACGTCGTAGAGGAACGCCGCGGTGGGCGCGAAGACGGCGATGTCGCCGGTCCAGCCGAGCCGTTCGTCGCGTTGCGGGCAGTCGGTGGGCAGGTCCAGGAAGTTGCCCCGGAGCCCCCACACGATGTTGCGGTGCAGCTGGTTGACGAGTTCGTTGGAGCACTCGAAGGTGCCGGTGCGCTCCAGCTCGGAGTGGACCACCACCGCCTCCAGTGACTCCTGTGTGAGTGTGCCGGGCCAGCCGGAGATCTCGGCGTAGCGGAACCCGTGGAACGTCTTGGTGGGCTCGAAGAAGTCCTCGCCGCCGGACAGGATGAACGTGTCCGTGACCTTGGCGGAGCGCAGCGGGCGGACGCCCAGCTCGCCGTCCTCCAGCACTTCGGCGTGGCGGACCGTAACGGTCTCCCCCGCCTCGCCCTGAACGGTGAACCGAAGCCAGCCCACCAGGTTCTGGCCGAAATCCACCAGCGTCTTGCCTGTGGGCGATGTGAAAATCTCCGTGGGTTTGACGACGGCGGTCGCACCACCGGCGGGCCCACCGGCTCGGTCAGCCGTCCGGCGTCGAACTCCAGTTCATGCACGCCGGCCCAGGCGCTGCCAACAGACGGGCCGGCGTGGAACTCTGGCTCCGACCAGCCCGGCTGGTTCCGGCGGGCGTCGATGGTCTGCCCGTCGTAAAGATCGTTCGCGGTGGTGGCCGACGGGCCGGACCGCCAGGTGGTGTCCGACCCGATGGACTGGACATAACCGTCCTCGAACACGACGTCCAGCTGCCCGAAGAAGCCCAGCTTGTCCCCGTAGAGGTTGGACATGCCGTGCCAGGCCAGTCGCCCGCGGTACCAGCCGTTGCCCAGGGACACTCCAATGACGGTGGACGGCTGGACCAGCTCCGTTACGTCGTAGCTGCGGTAGCGGAGCCGCCATTCGTAGGAGCTCCAGCCGGGGCTCAGGACGTCCTCACCCACGGGAACCCCGTTGATGAAGGCCTCGTAGATGCCGAACGCGGTGGCACGGAGCGTCGCCTTGGCCACGGCTCCATGTCCTTCTGCCAGCCGGAATTCCTTGCGCAGGAGCGGGGCGCCGTCGAACTCTTCATCGGGGGTGATCATGGCTGCTTGCCAGGGTGCCAGGGGCATGTGGTGGTGTTCCGTTCTGCTTAGCCGTCAGGACGCGGCGGAGGGTCAGTGGTTCAAAAATGAGTAGGTGGTCAGGAGGCGTAGTGGCAGGCAACCTCGGCCGCGCCCACCAGGCGGAGCGCGGGGCGTTCCGTCCGGCACAGGTCCGTGGCGAGCGGGCAGCGCTGGCTGAAGGGGCAGCCGCCGGGTGCCGCCGTCGCTGCGGCAGCAGTCCGGACACCGAGTGACTCGCGGGCCTCCCGGCGTGCGGCCTGCTCGGCTGGACGCGGCACCGGGGACGCTGCCACGAGGGCCTGCGTGAACGGATGCCTGGGGTTCTCTGTGACGGCGGCGGCAGGTCCGCTTTCCATCACCTGCCCGCGGTAGAGGACCACCACGCGCTGGGCCAGGAACTGGACCACCGCGATGTCGTGGGCGATGAACAGGTAGCCCAGCCCGCGCTCGTCCCGCAGGTCGGCGAGGAGGTTCAGCACCTGGGCCTGGGTGGAGAGGTCCAGTGCGCTCACGGCTTCGTCGCAGACCACCAGGCTGGGGTCGCAGATGAGGGCGCGGGCCACGGAGATGCGCTGGCGCTGGCCGCCCGAGAACTGGCTCGGGTACCGGTCAACGGCCTCGCGGGGCAGGCCCACCCGTTCCAGCATGTCCTCCGCGCGCTGCCGGGCCTCGGCCGCATTCACGCCGCGGAGCCGGAGCGGTTCAGCGAGCGAGGATCCCACCGTGTTCCGCGGGTTCAGCGAGGAGTTGGGGTCCTGGAAGACGGCCCGCAGCTCACCGCCCAGGGCCCTGCGCTGGGATGCGCCGGCAGAGGTGATGTCCTTGCCCTGGTAGGTGATGGACCCGCCGGAGACTTTCTGCAGGCCGAGGATCGCCTTGCCGATGGTCGACTTGCCGGAGCCGGACTCCCCCACCAGGCCTACGGTTTCCCCGGGCGCGATGCTGAAGCTCACGCCGTCGACGGCGGCGGGAGCGTTGGCTGCCTTTCGGCCCCGGCCGTAGCGGACCACCAGGTCCTTGACCTCCAGGAGGGGCTGGGCGGCAGCGGGCCGCGATGCTTCGGGGCGGACCGAGGTTGCGGTGCTCATGCGTGATCCTTTTCAACAGTCCTGGTCTCAGACAGGCTCAACAGGTGGCGGGCGGGGACGTCCGTCGCCACCCAGTCCAGGCCTTCAACAGCGAGTTCGTCCGCTTTGACGCAGCGCACCACGCCATCGCCCGCCCCGGAGGGCAGCAGCGGAATGGGTGCCATGCAGGCGGAGCCGGCGAACTGGCAGCGGGCGGCGAACCGGCAACGTGCTGGGCCAATCCTTGGGCTGCGGAACCTGGCCGTTGATGGTGGCCAGCCGTTCCGGCATGTCCGCGGCATGGTTGGCGTGCGGGTCTGCGGCGAGCAGGGCCAGCGTGTAGGGGTGGCGGGGGTTGTCCAGGATGGTCTCCGTCCTGCCGTTCTCCACCACCTGGCCCGCGTACATCACGGCCACCTGGTCGCAGAGGTCGGCCACCACACCAAGATCGTGCGTGACCATCACCACGGACATCCCGGTGTCCTTCACCAGGCTGCGGAGCAGCGAGAGGATCTCGGCCTGGACGGTGACGTCCAGCGCCGTGGTGGGTTCGTCGGCCACCAGCAGGCGGGGACGGCCGGAGAGCGCCAGGGCGATGGCCACGCGCTGGGCCATGCCCCCGCTGATCTGGTGCGGGTAGGTCTTGAGGATGCGTGCGGCGTCCACGATGCCCACCTTTTCCAGCAGGCCCAGGGCTTCGGCCTTCGCTTCGGCCTTGCCCGTCCTGCGGAGCCGGCGGATGGCGGCGGTGAGCTGGTAGCCCACCGTGAACATGGGGTCCAGGGCGCGCATGGGCTCCTGCGAGATGAGGGCGATATCGCGTCCGCGGATGCCTTCCATGTCCTTCTCGGTGGCCGCGGCCAGGTTGGTGCCGTTCCAGAGGATTTGTCCTTCAGCCACGGACACTCCGGAGGGCAGCAGCCCCAGCAGCGAGAGCGCCGTCATGGTCTTGCCGCAGCCGGACTCGCCCACCAGGCCCAGGACCGTGCCGGGTTCGACGTCGAAGGAGACGTCCGTGACCAGCCGGACCCCGTTGTCCACACCTACGGAGAGGCTGCGGACGCTGAGCGTGTCCTTCGCCGAATCCTTCGGTGCCGGGGCAGCTGCGGCGATCGCGGCGACGGCTTTGGCGCGCTGGCGCCGGGCGGCCGCGGAGGGCAGGTGCGAGGCGGCGGCGTTGGGTGCCTTGCCGAGGGCGTTGCCGATCGCGTTGGCGGCCAGGACGGTCAGCGCCAGCACGGCGCCGGTGGGGACCATCAGCCAGGGGGCGTCGTAGACGTGCTGCGAGGCGCCCTGGATCATGCCGCCCCAGCTCGGTTCCGGGATGGGCGGGCCGAAGCCGATGAACGCCAGGCCGGCCTGGATCAGCATGCCGACGGCAAAGATCAGGACGGCCTGGACCACGATGGTGTTGGTCAGGCCGGGCAGCACGTGGCGGAGGCTGATGCCCGCCATGCCCATCCCGTCCACCTTGGCGGCGTCCACGTAAAGCTGGGACTGCAGGGACTTAGCCTGGCCCAGCATCACGCGGTAGATGCCCGCCGAGATGAGCACGCCCAGGATTCCCATGATCAGCGGAATGTTGGTTCCCACGGCACCGATAACGGCCAGGATGATCACCGTGCCGGGCAGCGACATCATGATTTCGGTGACGCGGCTGATGACGTTTTCCACGCGTTCACCGGCGGCTGCTGCCAGCATCGCCAGGAGGGTTCCAAGGCCGACGGCGACAATCACCGTAATCATGGATGTCCCCAGTGTCCCGGCTGCGGAGGCGAAGATGCGGCTCAGGAGGTCCCGGCCCAGCTCGTCCGTGCCGAGCCAGTGGGCGGCAGTCGGTCCGGACAGAACGGCGGTGAAGTCCTGGTCCTCGGTTTTGAAGGGCAGCCAGAGCGGCGCGCTCAGGGAGGCGGCCACCAGTGCGGCCAGCCAGATGACCCCGGCGATGCTTGCCGGTGAGCTGAACAGCTTGCTGCCGGAGTATTTTTTCGCCGCGCTTTGGCGCGGGGCCTTGGAAAGGACGGCAGCCGCCGTCGGGTCCGCTGAATCTGCGGGTGCGGGGGCAACGTTGGGAATCATGAGGCACGCAACTTCGGGTCGAGGAACTTGGTGGCGAGTTCCAGCACCAGGTTCACGGCAACCACCACAACCGTGGCGATCACCACCACGCCCTGCACGGACGGGGCGTCATGGGTGCTGACGGAGTTCTGGACGGCCTGGCCCAGGCCTGGCATGGCGAACAGCTGCTCGGCAATGACGGAGCCGCCGAAAAGCTGGATGAACTGCAGCGCAATGGCGGCCACAATCGGGAGGCTGGCGTAGCGCAGGGCGTGGACGTAGAGGATTTTCCAGGTGGGGGTGGCGGTGGCCCGGAGGGTGCGGATGTGTTCCTGCTGCAGCGCCTCGAGCATGGATGCCCTGGTCTGGCGGGCAATGAATGCCCCGCCGCCCACGGCCAGGGTGATCACCGGCAGGGCCAGGGAGAGCGCCCAGTCCTGCGGCGAGTCCTCGAACGGGACGTAACCGGTGGCCGGAAAAACGGAGGACTGGACCGCCAGCAGGTAGACGAAAATGATGCCGATCCAGAAGGCTGGGAGGGCGACGGCCATGCCGCAGACACCGCCGATGATGCGGTCAACCATGCCGCCCCGCACAGCCGCGGTGACCCCCAGCGCGATGCCGAGGACACCGCTGAGGAGGGTGGCTCCGGCCGCCAGCGACGCGGTGACGGGGAGCCTGCTGGCCAGGTCCGCGCTGACGGAACGCCCGTCAATGAGTGAGGTACCGAGGTCGCCGCGGACTGCGGCGCCGAGCCAGTTGAAGAACTGGGCCACGAGAGGATCGGACCAGCCGAGCCGCCGGTTGACCTCATCGATCGCGTCCTGGGAGGCGCCGGCGCCGAGCGAGACGGCTCCCGGGCTGCCGGGCATTGCGTGCACCAGCAGGAATGCCAGCACCGCAACCACCAGGACGGTGGCCAGTGCCATCAGCAGGCGCTTGGTGATAAATAGTGCCATGGTGACCTCCATCGGTCAGGGCTTTCCGGGCGGCCGTCCCGCAAGGGAGGCGGCCGCCCGGAAAGCCCGGGGGTATTAGCTGGCCGGCTTGTAGGACGAGAGGAGCGGGTAGGCGTTGGTTCCGGCGAACTCCACCGGGGCCACCTTCTTGGTGTTGTAGCCCTGGTTGGTCAGTGCCTCGTACAGCGGGATCATCCAGCCGGATTCCACCAGCCGGGTGTTCAGTTTGGTGGCCGCAGCCTTGACGGCGGCGTCATCCTTGGCGGCTGCCAGCTCGCCGGTGGCAGCGCTCAGCTGCCCATCGGTGGCTTTCTGCACGTTGGTGAAGCCGTTCAGGATGGCCCCGTACATCACACCCACCGGGTTGTCCCAGTTCAGCGGCGCGTAGCCCAGGGGCGTGGTGGCCACGGCGGCGAAGGCTTCATCTGTTGAGGACGCCATCTTCACGTTCATGGTGATTCCGACGGCGGCGAGGTCCTTCTGGACTGCCTGCAGGTCCGTCTGCGTCTGCGCGCTGGCGATGATGGTGAACTCAAAGCCGTCCGCGTAGCCGGCTTCGGCCAGCAGGCTCTTGGCCTTGTCCGGGTTGTAGGCGAACGTGGTCTCAATGTCCTTGCTGAAGCCTGCGGAGTCCTTGGGCAGGGCGTTCCAGGCAGGGATGTCGCCCTTGTGCAGTGCGTCCACCAGGGCCTGGCGGTTGATCGCGTACTGGATGGCCTGCCGGACCTTCTCTTCGGCGAACGCGGGGGCGGTCTTGCCGATCTTGTCAAAGGAGATCATGGTGTTGACGGTGCCGCCGATCTGGGTCACCCCCACGCCCTTGGACTTGGCGAAGTCAACGGTGTTCGAGGTCAGCATGGCTACGTCCGCCTGGCCGGAAACCAGGGCGTTCGCCCGGGCCTGCGGGTCCTGGACCACGCTGAAGATCACCTTGTCGAAGGCGTACTTTGAGGCATCCGCGCTCTTGGTGTTCTTCACCAGGACGTACTTGTTGCCTTTCACCGTGCTGGGATCCAGCGTGTAGGGGCCGGATCCGTCCGGGGTGGCGGCGAGGCTGGCGGTGTCCGTAACAGCCTTCTTGCCAACGATCATGCCGGTGGTGGACGCCAGGTTCTTCTCGAAGCCGGGCTGCGGGGCGGCGAAGGTCAGGGCCACCTGGGTGGGACTCACCACGTCAACGGAGGCGATTTCCTGGGCGCCCCCCTTGGCAACGGCGGAGTAGGCGCTCAGCGCGGGATCGGACCGGCGGTCGAGGTTTGCCTTGACCAGGTCGGCGTCGAGCGTGGACCCGTCCGTGAACGTCACGCCGTCCTTGAGGGTCAGGGTCAGGACGGTGTTGTCGGCGTTGTAGCTGAACTCCTTGGCCAGGCCCGGACCTGTTGAGCCGTCCGGCTGAAGCGTCATCAGGCTCTCATAGAGGCCCTCGAAGAACTGCCGCTGTGCAGCAGAAACGCGCAGCGGGTCAAAGCCAAATGATGCCGAGTCGCTGTCGATCGCGAGGGTCAGGGAGCTGGTGTCCGCTTTGGCGGCCGCCTGGCTGGAGCCGCCGCCGCAGGCGGTCATCGATCCCAGCAGGAGCGCCCCGGCCAGAACGGCGGAGCTTGCCCGGGCGGTGGAGTTCAGAAGTTTCATGTGGTGCGCCTTTGCATTCTGATGTGACAACGGTGATGGGAAAACTTGGGGGCCGGGCGCGTGGCCGGCTCCCTCAAGCATCGGCGGCAGCCTGTCCGGGCAGACACGAGAATTTCATTGGTTGAAACAGTATTGTGGTGCGGGTCACCTACGCCTTAACGCACGACGGCGGCCCGCACCGTGGGAGGTGCGGACCGCCGTCGTGATTCCCTTGCGGGTGCCGTCAGCTGGTCACGCTGAGGCGTTCCCCTGCCTGTTTGGCCACCCCGCCAAGCCAGTAGGCGCTCGGCTTCGGGGTGCGGACCTGCGTGGCGCGGTCGACGGCGATGATGCCGAATTGGGCCGGTAACCGAAGATCCACTCGAAGTTGTCGAAGGCGGTCCAGGCGATGTAGCCGCGGACATCGATGCCGTCCGCCAGGCAGGAGGCCACGCCGGCCAGGCGGTCCTGAAGGTAGGCCAGCCGCTGGGTGTCGTCGCTCGGTCGACAGGCCATTCTCGGTCACCATCACGGGGATGCCGGCGATCCTGCGGGCCTCGCGGATGGTGACCTCGAGCGCCTCGGGGTAGATTTCCTCACCCATCTGGTTGGTGGGGCGCCCTCCGGAGCGGGCGCCACGCCGTCGGGCCCGAACACCGTCCGCCCGTAGGTCTGGATCCCCACGAAGTCGTCGCCGCGGGACGCTTCGAGGAACCGTTCGTTGACATCGCTCCGCACCTGGTCCGCCACGGCCTCGCCGCCCTGCGGCGCCTGGATATCCGAATTCGCGAGGGTCCAGCCGACCATCAGCTCCGGACGCCGCGCCTTGATGGCATCCCGGCCGGCACGGTGCGCCGCCAGCTTGATGTCGAAGCCGGCGTCGGAGACGGTGAACTGGAAGGGCGCCACCCTGCTCGCCGTCAATGCCCAGGCGCTCGCCGGCAGCGGACCAAAGGGGACCTCGCCCGGTGTTCCGCAGGCTCACCACCGATGCCGAGGGCTTTGAGAAGCCACGGCAGATTCGGCTCGTTGAGCGTACAGGCGACGCCGATCAGGTCGCCGAGGTGCTCCGTGACGCGGTCGCAGTAGCGGGCGAACAGCCGCGGGCGTGGCCGGGTCCTCCCAGCCGCCCGCCGCGAGAAGCCAGCGGCGGCGAGGTGAAGTGGTGGTAGGTCACCACGGGGGTCAGGCCGTGCTCGTGACAGGCTTCGAGCATCCGGCGGTAGTGGTCGAGCGCAGCGGCGGAGAAGTCGCCCTCCTCCGGCTCGATGCGCGCCCATTCCAGCGAGAAGCGGTAGGTGCTGAACCCGAGCGAGGCGATCAGGGCGATGTCCTCGCGGTAGCGGTGGTAGTGGTCGATCGCGTCTCCCGACGGTTCGGCGAAGATCGTGCCCGGCAGGTGTTCGAGGAACCATGTGTCGCTGTTGGTGTTGTTGCCTTCCACCTGGTGGGCGGCAGTGGCGACGCCCCAGAGGAAGTTGTGTGGGGAAGTGCTGGAGGTCGGTCATGGAAGTCCTTTCTGGGTCCGCTGTGGGCCCGGAGCCGTCTATCCCGTTCGTGGGAGGCGGCTGCCCTGCGGCTGGTACCCACCCTAAGCAAAGGTTTACCAAGTTGGAATAGGTTGATGCAAAAATCTTTACCAACATGGAAAGGAAACTTGGTAGGCTGGCCATCACAGCACCAGTCCCCAGGAGGCCACGGCCATGACAGAAGTGACGCGTCAACCGGCACGCAGCGGCATGCGGGCGCCCTACGCCAACGGGGAGCGCAAACGCGCAGAGCTGGTGGACGCCGCTTTTGCGGTTTTCGCCGAAAAGGGGTTCCAGCACCTCTCGATCCGCCAGATTGCGGAGGAAATCGGGACAAGCCACACCGCCCTGCTGCATCACTTCGGCGGCAAGGATGCCCTGCTGGAGGCCGTGCTGGTCCACCGCGAAGAACGTGAAGGACCATGGCGCCGCACGCTGCTCCAGGAGAAGGGCCTCCTGGAAACGGTGCCCGAGGTCATGCGCCACAACGCCGGCATCCGGGGAGTGATCCAACTGGACGCCACCCTGCGGGCCGAAGCCGTGCGCCCCGATCATCCTGCCCATGCCTTCATCCTTCGGCGTGACCAGGAGATCATCGCTTCGCTGCGGTCCGAGTTTGAGCGGGAGATCGGGGCCGGCCGGGTGGCGACGCACCTGGACCCGGCGGTTCTTGCCCGCCAGACGGCGTCACTCATCGAGGGCGTGCAGCTTGCCTGGCTCTACGACGAGTCCGTGGACATGGCGGCATCATTGAGGCATTTCCTGCAGCTGCTCAGCGTGCCTGCGTCAGCGCCCGATAGCGTGTCCGGCTAGACGAGGTCTGCTAGACGTTGTCGGTTGGTGCGGCCCGGTGGTCTATCTCGGCAGTCAGTCCATCGATCTGCTCAAGCGCGGAGCTGAGCCGCTCCACTGTGGCCCACAGCACCGGATGCCGCTCACGGACCCGCTCGAGCCCGCCGCCTGCCCTGGTGAGCGCGGCGAGATCGAAACTCACGTTGGTTCGCGCCCCAGATACCGCTGCCCTCAGGGCGCCGAACGCCACAACAACGTCAGCAACCAGCGCCGGATTGCCGTTGCGGGCCAGCCATTCCAGGTCTGCCATGGCACCGATGGCCCGGTCGCCGAGTACTGCGGATGACTTGGCTGCGTCGACGGATGCCTGGTGAATGGCATCGTCGCGTTCGGGTCCCGGCTCCAGCCTGAACGCGGCACCGAAGGCCCGGGATGCCGCCGCGTCCTCGTCGGCCAGCCGGAGCGCGGCCTCCCGAAGTGAACGCGCCCGCGCATGGATGTTTGCAAGCTCGGGACGCCGGCGGTCGTCAGGTTCGGTGTAGCCGGCAACCATCGATGTCAGGGAGGCGGCAATGGCCAGCATCACCCCGGTCCCGGCCCCACCGCCCGGCGAGCCGGTGGACTCCGCCAGTGCCCGCGTCCAGTCCTCCACCGTTGAGCGTTGAGTCGTTACGTCCTCAGCATCATCCATAACACCAGTGTGCGCTCTGGTGATGTCAGCCGCCCACGTGATGGATGGTGAAGGCAGTCAGGAATCCGACTGCGGCGGTCAGTCCAGTCAGGTTGTGATGTTCTTCGAAGGCCTCGGGGATCATGGTGTCCGCGAGCATGGCCAGGATTCCTCCTGCGGCCACGGCGGTGATGAATGCGACCAGTTCCACCGGCGCATTCTCCAGAGCTGCGAAACCGAGCAGTGACGCCAGGCCGCAGAACAGCGCGATGGCTGTCCACGTGCCGAAAACGTAGGCGGGACTCCGGCCGGCTTTCTTCATCCCGGCGGTGCTGGACAGACCCTCGGGCACGTTCGAAATGAAGACGGCGGCGAGCATGGCCGGGCTGACCGTCCCGGCCGCCACCAGACCCAGGCCGAGGACCACCGATTCGGGGATCCCGTCGATCAGCGCACCGACCGCTATGGCCGTGCCGCTGCCGGGCGAATCCTCCTCTGAGGGTTGCTTCTCGCCGGACCTCTTCCGGTGCTTCGCCCCGGCGCGGGCAAGCAGGACATTGGAGCCGACAAAGATGAGCGCCCCGGCGAGAAATCCGACCACCGTGGGCAGCAGTCCGCCGCCCTCGACAGCTTCATCGACCAGCTCGAAGGCCAGGGCCGAGATCAGCACGCCGGCCCCGAATGCCATCACCGTGGACACCAACTTTGGCGGGATTTTCCACAGCCAGGCGATGCCGGACCCCAGAACCAGGGCCCCGCCGGCAACTGTCCCCCACATCAGAGCCTGCAACCACATCGGCATGATTCGTTCCCTCCACGTCGTCCCGGCTCCCCCGGGTCCACCCGAGACGATGCTAGTCCGATGCTGGAGCACTGTAAGGGAGGCTGGGGCCGAGCCCATAGTGTGCAAGGCTGGTTCCATGGACCTGGAGGTGTCGCCCGCGCTGACGATTCCGTCATCCGAACTCGGCTGGCGCTTTTCGCGCTCCTCGGGGCCAGGCGGCCAACACGTCAACACGACGGACAGCCGCGCCGAGCTCTCCTGGAACGTGGCCGGCTCTGCGGCGCTTTCGGATGTCCAGCGGCTGAGGCTGCTGACGCGCCTCGACGCACGTCTCATCGCCGGAGTGATCACCGTGACTGCCTCCGAACAGCGCTCTCAGCTGCGCAATCGGGAGATCGCCCTGGCCAAACTGGCCGGCCTCGTGGCAGCAGCCCTTGTGCCCGAGGCTCCTGGCCGGCGGGCCACCAGGCCCACCCGCGGGTCCAAACGCCGGCACCTCGCGGCAAAACAACAGCGATCGGCAACCAAGCAGCAACGCAAGCGGCCCACTGCAGAATAGCGCCGTCCGGAGCTGAACAGCAGTCCGCGCCGCAGGCGTCCGCGGACGGCAGAGTGCCTCCGGGGATGTGACAGTTGACACTTCACGAAACGTGCCCTACCTTTTGGATAGGTTGAAAATGAATCGTTTCATTACAAAGGAGTAACCGCATGGACGGGACCGGCATGCATGACGTCGACCTCCGCAGCGACGCGGCTGAAATCGTACCTCCCGTTCCAGTCCTGGAACTGCGGGGCATCCACAAATCCTTCGGAGCGGTCAAGGCTCTCCAAGGAGCAAACCTGAGTCTCTATCGCGGCGAGGTCACAGCCCTCGTCGGAGAAAACGGCGCCGGAAAGTCGACCATGGTGAAGACCCTGGCCGGCCTGCACCAGCAGGACCGCGGCCACGTCGTTTTGGACGGTGAAGAGGTATCGTTCCGCGACCCCCTCCATGCCCGGGAGGCGGGTATCGCCGTCATTTACCAGGAGCCGACGATGTTTCCGGACCTGACTGTCGCGGAGAACATCTTTATGGGGCGCCAGCCCCTTGGCTCGTTCAGGAGGATCGACCGCAAGGCCATGCGCCAACAAGCCCTGGACCTTTTCAGCCAGCTGGGGGTGAAGATCGATCCCGACCGGATCGCCCAGGGCCTTTCCATCGCCGACCAACAGGTCGTTGAGATCGCCAAAGCGATTTCCCTGAATGCCCGGATCCTGATTATGGATGAGCCCACCGCAGCCCTCAGCGGTGTCGAGGTGCAGCGGCTCTTCGCTGTCACCCGGACGCTGCAGGCGCGGGGAGCCGCTGTCCTCTTCATCTCCCATCGCTTTGAAGAGGTCTTCGCACTGGCTGACTGGATCACGGTCATGCGGGACGGTGCCCACGTGGCCACGGCTCCTGCCTCTGAACTCACCGTGGACCAGGTGATCCGCCAAATGGTGGGAAGGGACGTTGCCTCCCTCTTTCCGAAGCAGGACGCAGAAATCGGCGACGTGACCCTTGAAGTCCGGAACCTGAGCCGCAGGGGCATCTTCCACGACGTCTCTTTCACCGTCAGGTCCGGAGAGATCGTCGGCCTCAGCGGCCTGGTGGGCGCCGGCCGTTCAGAAGTGGCCCGTGCCATCTTCGGCATCGATAAATATGACACCGGTGCAGTCATCGTGCACAACCACCCCCTCAAGGCACTCTCCCCCAAGGCCGCCATGGCCGCTGGCATCGGGTTCGTTCCCGAGGACCGACGCAAGCAAGGCCTTGTGATGGAACTGAACGTCAGCCGCAACCTGACGCTCACGCTACGCAAGCGCCTGAGCCGCTTCGGGCTGCTGAGCAGCAGGTCCGAGGCCAGCACCACCAACGAGTGGGCGAAAAAACTGCAGATCAAGGCCGGCTCCCCCGATTCACCCATCTCAACGCTTTCCGGCGGCAACCAGCAAAAAGTGGTCCTTGGCAAGTGGCTCGCCACCGGCCCAAAGATCCTCATCATCGATGAACCGACGCGAGGCATCGATGTTGGCACCAAGTCCGAGGTCCACAGGCTCATTTCGGAACTGGCGGGGACCGGACTGGCGGTCCTCATGATCTCGTCCGAACTCCCGGAAATCCTCGGAATGTCGGACCGTGTACTGGTCATGCATGAAGGCCGCATCACCGCCGAACTCAGCCGCAGTGAAGCCACCGAGGAAACGGTGATGACAGCCGCCACCGGAGTCGATTCCGCCGACAAGGAGACCCACGCGTGACCACAGTAGCCCTCCGCCCCCAGCCGTCCCTGGCCTGGCTGGGAACCTTGAACGCGTTCCCGGGAATTTAGTGTGTTCCTCGCCCTGGCGGCGCTCATTGCCGTGACGGTTGCGGTGAACCCCCGCTTCCTCGGTGCGCAGAGCACCAAGGACCTGCTGCTCAACTCGTCCATCCTCGTGATCCTCGCCGTGGGCCAGGCGGTGGTCATCATTACCAAGAACGTGGACCTCTCCGTCGGATCCGTCCTTGGCCTCACGGCGTTTGCGACAGGAAAAATCTTCATCGCACTGCCCGATCTTCCCGTCATCGCAATGCTGGTGATCGGTGTGGGCATCGGCACGCTCCTGGGCGCCGTCAACGGGGCACTGATCGCCGTGGCGAAGGTTCCGTCCCTGGTGGTCACCCTCGGCACCCTCTATATCTTCCGGGGTGTTGACTTTGCCTGGGCGCAGGGCCAGCAGATCAGCCCATCCAACCTGCCCCAAGGATTTCTTGACCTGGGCAGCGGTGCACTCATCGGGCTCCCGTACCTTGCCCTCATCGCGCTTGTTGTCGTTATTCTCTTCGGGCTCTATCTCCGGAACATGCGCTCAGGACGTGAGTTCTATGCGATCGGTTCGGATGTACTGGCCGCGCGGCTCTACGGAATTGGCGTCGGACGGAAGGTGTTCATTGCCTTCGCCATCTCGGGAGCGCTGGCAGGCCTCGCGGGCGTCATTTACGCCGCCAAATATGGCAACCTGGACGCCACCGCGGGCCAAGGGCTGGAACTGAACGTCGTCGCCGCCGCCGTCGTGGGGGGCGTCGCAATTGCCGGCGGTGTCGGAACTGTCTACGGGGCGGCCATCGGCGCAGTCCTGCTGACCACCATTACCTCCGCGCTGCCGGTTCTGGGCGTATCCCCGTTCTGGCAGCGCGCCATGATCGGTGCGCTGATCCTGGCCTCCATTGCCCTTGACCGCTATCTTGCCGTCCGCACCGAGCGCCGGCTGAGAGGACACGATACCCATGCTGGCTGAAACAGCACGGCCGACGGCCGCACCGCCCGCCCCTCCGCGTTTTGGGTTCCTGCGGGGCTGGGACACGGCAATCATCGCCGCGGTTCTGGTCAGCATCCTGGTGGCTTCGTTGACGGTGGAAGGTTTCGCTTCCCCACGCAACACCGGGTTCCTGCTGATTGACATGATCCCCATCCTGTTGCTGGCGCTGCCGATGACGCTGATCATTCTCACCGGCGAAATCGACCTCTCGGTGGCCAGCATCGCAGGCTTCATCAGTTGCCTGTTCGGTGCGCTGTGGAGCGGCGGCCTTCCGCTGGAGACCATCATCCCGCTCTGCCTCGTCCTCGGAGCGGTCTCCGGCGCCGTCAACGGTTTTCTGGTCTCCGTGGTGGGATTGCCCTCGCTGGCCGTAACCATCGGAACCCTGGCCCTGTACCGGGGCCTGGCCTTTGTGGTCCTGGGAGACCAGGCCGTAACCAGCTTCCCGCGGGCCATCACCACGGCACTCCAGGCAAAGATCGGGGCCACCGGGATTCCGGTCTGGATCATCCCGGTCCTCCTCCTCGCGATGATCTTCGGCGTAGTCCTGCACTTCACGGGCTTCGGCCGCTCCCTGTTCGCCATTGGCTACAGCGAGGACGCCGCACGCTTCGCCGGCATCACGGTGGCACGCACCAAGTTCTGGCTATTTCGTCGTCTCCGGGGCCATCGCCGCCCTCGTCGGAATCTGGTGGACGCTGCGGTACGGCAGCGCCCGGGGAGATAACGCGACCGGACTGGAGCTGTCCGTTATCGCCGCCGTGCTGCTGGGCGGCGTGTCGATCTTCGGCGGCAAAGGCAACCTGCCAGGCGTCATCGCAGGCGTCGCGCTGCTTGCCATCCTCCGCAATGCCCTGCAGCTCGCCAGCGTCCCGGAGGACACGCTCTCCATGTTGACCGGCGGGCTCCTGATTGCTGCCGTCGTGGCACCCAACGCCATTGTGTGGGGCCGCACTCTCCGCAGGAAACCACACACCACCTAGCCGTATCCCAGCACACCCTGCAACAACGACGTTCACAAGGAAAGGCACCAGCCATGAAATTCAGCAGCAAAGGAACCCGCCGGGGCGCCCCGGCCTACCTGGCCATCGCAACCGGCCTCGCCCTGGCCTTGACGGCCTGTGGCGGCACCACAGTCAACTCCGGTTCCGGCGACGGCGGAAGCAGTGCTGCTACTGCTTCAGCTGATGCGAATGCGCCGCTCAAGGAAGGCCTCAAGGTCGCCTTCCTGCCCAAGCAGCTGAACAACTCCTACTTCACCGTGACCGACCGCGGAGGCAAGACCGCCGTAGGGGAATTCAAGGGCACGTTCTCCGAAGTTGGCCCCTCCGAAGCCAGCGCCTCAAGCCAGGTGAGCTACATCAACACCCTGACCCAGCAGGGCAGTGATGTCATCGTCACGTCAGCCAATGACCCGAAAGCCATCTGTTCGGCACTCGATGAGGCAAGGACGGCCGGCGCCAAGGTGGTGACTTTCGACTCCGACACCGATCCCGAGTGCAGGGACCTTTACGTCAACCAGGCCACGGCGGAAGGCATCGCCTCGACGCAGGTCAAGCTCATCTCGGAGGCTGTGGGGCCGGACGGCGGCGACATCGCAGTTCTCTCTGCCACGGCGAATGCGACCAACCAGAACGCCTGGATCGAACTGATGAAGAAGGAGCTTGCGAAGCCTGAATACGCCAAGCTCAAGCTCGTCGCCACGGTTTACGGAGATGACAACGCCCAGAAGTCGCAGCAGGAAGTGCAGGCCCTCCTGCAGCAGCACCCGAACCTGAAGGGCATCATCTCCCCCACCACTGTTGGCGTGGCAGCGGCAGCCCAGTACCTGGCAGGGTCTGAATACAAGGGCAAAGTCGCGCTGACCGGCCTTGGCTTCCCCAGCCAGCTCAAGGAGTTCGTCAAGAACGGCACCATGAAGGCCTTCGCCCTGTGGGACGTCGAGAAGCTTGGCTACCTGGCAGCCTATGCCGGCGCCGCCCTTGCCTCCGGGCAGATCACCGGAGCTGAAGGCGAGAAGTTCAAGGCCGGAACACTGGGCGAGTACACCATCGGTGCCGACAAGACCGTGCTGCTCGGTGACCCGACAGTGTTCACGGCAGAGAACGTCGACAGCTTCAACTTCTAGACCCGCTCTGATCCCTCCCACCGGGCGGCAACAATGCAGATCAGGCCGGGGCCCTTCGTAACGGGCCCCGGCCTGATCTGCATTCTGTGTGCTTGCCCGTTGCGGGCCGGAGGACACATACAAAAGAGCTGCCGGTACGCCATACTGACGGCATGAACGCTGCGAAGGGAAAGCCCGACCGTATTCTCATCGCCATCCTGGCCGCCATTGCGGTGTTGGTAGTCGTCGCACTGGCCGTCGTTTTTACGCGCGGGGACCCGCAGCCGCTGGACGCAGGGACACCCCAGGGAGTGGTGCAGCGCTACAGCACCGCGGTGATCGCCGGTGATACGGCCACAGCCAATTCCTACCTCACGGAGGCGGCCAGGTCCTTGTGCAGCGGCTTCCGTGACAGCGGTCCATTGCCCACCCGGGTGGTTTTAGTCTCCACCACAGAGCATGACAACACAGCCCTCGTGAAAGTATCGGTGGTCAATTCAGGTTCGGGCGGCCCGTTCGGACCGTCCGAGTACGAAATGGAGGATCGTTTCTCCCTGGTGAAGACAACCGGCAAATGGCTCATCGACCAGGCGCCGTACCAGCTCCAGTCGTGCACCGGATCGGCACGGAAGCCATGAGTTCTGACATCCGGACAACAATTCCCACAGCAGGTTCCGCCCAACTTACCCTCCGGCGCCTGATCCTGTACGTCCTGCTGTTCACACTGGTGGTGATCGCAGCAGCGGGGCTCAGTGGCCTCCTGGAGCGCCTGTTCAGTACTGGCGCTGTGCTGGCATCCACCGATGTGGCCGGTGTTGCCCGCTCCCTTGCCTTCACGCTGATCGGCGGGCCGCTCGCCGCGCTCCTGTGGTGGGTTGTCTGGAAAAGGCTCGACGACGGCGCGGAGCGCAGCTCCGTGGGGTGGGGCCTGTACCTCTCGGCTGTCTATGCGGTCTCCCTGATCACGTCTGCGACCGCGCTCCTGGGGATGGCGGCGTCCTTCATTGGCCAGACGGAACCTCAGTGGTTTTCGCCCTTGTCGAACGGGCTTGTCTGGGGCGGCATCTTCGTCTGGCACCGCTGGATGTGGCGGCACCCCGTCAAACACCCACTCACTCTTGACGATCTCCCGGCGGTCATCGGTTCGGTCTTCGGGCTGGTGGTGGGCGCGGTTGCCGCCATCACGGCACTGGGCGGGTTGCTGGACGTCGCGGTCCGGGGGTACATCAGCCTGACGCCGGGCGGGGACGCCTGGTGGCAGTCCGTGCTCCGGGCGCTGGTTTGGGCCGTTGGCGGAAGTCTCGTGTGGTGGTGGCACTGGCACAGGGGCGGCGGGCGGAAACTGGACACCGCGCTGGTGGATGTGGCGCTGATCGGCGTGGGGATCTTCGCAGCGGGCATCACCGCACTGGGCGGGGCCGGCGTTGTGCTTTTTGTGCTCCTCCGAACGGCATTCGACCAGGGTGAGCCGATGAACGAACTGCTGGCCCCGCTGGGCCCAGCCATCGCCGCGGCTGGCGTCGGTGCTTTGGTGTGGCGCTATCACCGCGTCAGCGCGGCCCATCGCCCTGTTGCCACCCGGCGCGCGAGCCGGCTGGTGACATCGGGGATTGCCTTGGCGGCGGCCGCGTCCGGCGTCGGGGTAGTCATCAATGCTTCGCTGGCCATGGCGGTTTCACCCCTCGCGGGCAGCGGCACACGAACCCTCCTGCTGGGAGGAATCAGTTCCCTCGCGGTAGGCGGTCCGGTCTGGTGGCGGGCGTGGAGGCCTACGAGGCAACCGCACACCGCGGACGCCATTCCGCCGGGCAGGCGTGTTTACCTCGTAGCCTTCTTCGGCATCAGCGCCGTGGTGGCGCTGATCGCCCTCCTCATCATTGGCTACCGGTTCTTCGAGTTCCTCCTCGGCGAGGTAAGCGGGGGCAGCCTCCTGGAGCGGATCCGGGCGCAACTCGGTCTCCTGGTGGCGGCCGGGCTCGTTGCCGCCTACCACTTTGGCCTGTGGCGGCGGGAGCACGCGCTCCTGGCAGCGGCATCCCCGGCCACGGCGCGAACCATTGATCATGTCACCCTGGTGACGGCCTCCGATCCATCGGCGCTGTCCAAGGCCATCACCACCGCGACCGGCGCCAAGGTCGCTGTATGGAAGAGAGCCGACTCCGGCGGCACGCCTCTACCGGCCGGCGTCGTCCCGTCGGATCCTGAACTGGTGCAACGGGTGGTCGCTGCGCTCGCCGGTGTTGCGGCCGAGCGCGTTCTGGTGGTGATTGGTCCGGCTGACGGTCAGGCTGCACGGATCGAGGTCATTCCCGTGGAAACGACCAGGTAGTCGCGAAAAGCCCGCCGCTCCGGAAAGGTGAATCACCATGATTAAGGCGTTCAGGCTGCTGCTGATCGTGTTTGCCGTGCTCCTTGGAGGCGCCCTTCCGGCGCTCGCCGTGACTCCCACGGACGTCGTTATTGAGGACCGGGCGGGAGTTCTCGACCGCAGCACCCTCGTCCCTGCCATCGCCGGCATCGAATTCCACGAGCCCACCAAGGTGGCGGTGTACACGTACAACGGGAGCGCCGCCGACAACCTGAACGAAGAGGTGCTCAGGTTCGCCCGCGCGGAACACCCGGACTGGATCAGTCCCGACGGGCAGAAGTGGGCCGATGGACTCTTCATTTTCGCGCTCGATCCTGTGGGCCGCCATGTTGGCACGTACATGGGCGAGGACCGCAAGGTTTCGCTGGAACAACGGGAAGATATCCAGGATGCCGCAAAGGACCTGCTGCGGGACGCCCAATGGACGGACGGGACAATCACCGGAGTCCGCCGGGGTGCCGAACTGATCAACCAGCCCTGGTACCAGTCGGCTGCCTTCGTGGTCACGGCATGGGTGACCGGCGCCTTGGCCGTCCTGGGCATTGGAGCATGGCTGACGGTGGGTGCCGTGACGAGGGCGGCCAGCCGGAAGGAATTGGCACGGGGAGACCGGAGCTATGCCAGTGTGAGCACAGACCTGGACGTCACTGAACTCAATGCCGGCACTATCCCCGAGTCCTCTTCCTACGGCAGCAGCGTCCTGGAAAAACACCGCAATTTCCTCAACCGGTACAACGCCGCCACCGATCTCTCGAACCGGGTCCATGCCCTGACTCCGAAGGCGTTGGGCCGCAGGTCAAACCTCAGGCTGGTGCGGGAGTACGCAGATGCGGCGGCGGAACTGGATGCCCTGGACGACGTCATTGCCGACAGCAACGCGTTGCTCAACAAGTTCACCACCTGGCCCACCGCCTGGGACCGGCAGCTGGCGCCCTTCCGCAGCGACCTGGCGGCCGTGGAGCAGCTTCTCAGCAAGCGTCACGGGCAAAGTGAATCCGCAACCGCCGCGGCGCTCAGGTCCTTCCGTGATGAAAGCCTGCACGAAATCGAGCGCTGGACCACCGAACTCTCAGACGGGACAACCACACCGGAGGATGCCCTGGACCGGTTGCGCGACGCCCGGAGCCACCTGTCAGTTCTTTTGAAGAACCACGCAGAAACAGTGATCGATGGCTTTGCCAAGACCGATCGCGAGGCACAGCTCATGCGCCGGGAGATGGAGAACGCGCAGGAAGGCACAGACCGCCACCACCGCCGGACTTATGAACCCAGCATCCTCGGAACGGTCTACCCGTCCTACTACTTCTTTTCGGTTCCTGCCTTTAACTCCGGCCTGAACACCGGCGTCGGAAGCGTCAGCTCTGCCAGGGGCGGCGGCGCAACCACTGGCTACGGCAGCAGCGGCGGAAGCTTCTCAGGCTCGGGCAGTTCCTCGAGTTTCTAGGTGACTTTCGGCCCTACAGGTCCGGTGCCTGAGGCCGCACGCTGGAGGCAGCAACCGCGTACCGAAGGGAAAGGCCATGGAGGAATTGGAGGGCGCCAGGTTCGTGGTGGGGGTGGACGGCTCGGAGGCGTCAGTGGAAGCTCTCCGCCAGGCCCAGCGGCTGGCAGCCCCCGCCGGCGCCAAGGTTCTGGCCACCGCCTACTGGGATGAACCGCAGGTCTACGCCGCGTATGTGTCAATGGGCATCGACCGCTTCGAGGAACGCGTCATGATGGTCCTCAACGAGGCCCTGAAACAGGCCTTCGGCGACGAAGTGCCGCCCAACGTCATCCCGCGCGTGGTACGGGGCCACCCCCGGGAATCCCTTATCGACGCCAGCCGCCACGCGGACATGATCGTTGTTGGCAGGCGTGGCCATGGTGGATTCGGTGGCCTCCTCCTGGGGTCCGTCAGCTCAGCCTGCGTTGCCCATGCGCACTGCCCCGTCCTAGTTGTCCACAGCCCCGACAAGAGCAAAAGGAAGACCAGCCGTGAGAACGTCTAAACCGATCGCCGTCGCCACCAACGACTCACCGCAAAGCCAGGCAGCCGTGCAGTGGGCCGCCGGCCGGGCTGCCAAGGCCGGCGTTCCGCTGACCATTCTGTACGTTGTTGATGACCGCTGGGTGGCCGAACCTATCCCGTGGACCGGAGAGCTGCTGGAGAAGGGTGAACAGCTGGTGGAGAAGGCTGCCGGGCGGGTGCGGGACACAAGTCCGGTGGAGGTCACCACCAAGGTCCTGGAGGGAGGCATCGCTGACTCGCTGCGAAAGTACTCCACCCAGGTATCGATGCTGGCTGTGGGGTCCGGTGCACCGCATCTGGGCGGTTCGCTGACGGACCGGGCCCTGCAGGTCGCCGCCGCAGCGAAGTGCCCGGTCGCGGTCATCGGCGTGCATGACACGGAAGGCCGGCACGGCGTGGTGGTTGGCGTTGACGGCTCCGAAGAAGCCACGCAGGCCGTTGCGTTTGCTGCCGCGGAGGCCGACCGGGAGGGCCAGGAGCTGACGGTGGTTTACGCCATCTGGGAACCTGACAAATGGGTGGACAGTGGAGCCCTCACCGGGACGCTGTCCCAGCGGATCGAAGACGAGGAACAGATAGTGCTGTCCGAAACAGTCTCCGGCCTCGGCGAGGATTACCCGGACCTTGTAGTGCACAGGGTCCTGGACACGAAGATGGAACCGGCCGGGGCGCTGGTGCGGGCCGCCGCTGAAGCCCAGCTGCTGGTGGTGGGGAGCCGAGGAAGGGGCGGTTTCAAACGGCTGCTGCTCGGTTCCACGGCCCACGCGGTTCTGACGCACCTTCCGTGCCCCACGGTGATAACCCCAATCCACCGCAGATAGCCAGGCGGAGGAGCAGACGGGCAAGCAAGCGACGCTTCGGCTGGACGGCAGGCCACAATGCCGTGGTCCCCTAATCATGCACTCCGGGTCCGGCCGGCGGGGTGGGACCAGCCGGCGGGAGCGGTCGACAGCCGGCGGGACGGCCGGCAGGACCGGCGCCCGAAGCGGCCGGTGTTGGCTTCGGGCCGGAGTTCCGCTGTGTCCCGGGCACCCTGGTCGAGGCGGAACGGCGGGTATTCATCGCGCATGAGGGCCACGTAGGTGATGACACGGTAGATCCAGCGGTTGAAGCCCAGGATCAGGTCGAACAGCGGGCGCTGGTACCGGCCGCTGAACAGCAGGATGACGGCCGCCACCAGTACGAGGAAGCCGAACAAGGAGAATCCTGTCCCGCTCTCGTACCTGACTCCCGGGGTCGTCGGGGTCGGTCCAGCGGACGGTGCTCGAGCCCGTCAGCGCGCCAATAATGATCAGGTGGGGCAGCGCGAGGAGCCAGCCCTTGACCAGCACGAGTCCACGGGACAGCCGCTCCGGATAATCAACCTCGAAATCAGCGGGATAGTCCGTCCGGGCCAGCGTGAATGGCGGATATTGTCCGTTCCCAGCGCGGCATAGGCGTAGAAGGACACCCGCCAGCTCCAGCGCAGGACCCCCACGTTGAAGTCGAAGAGCGAGCGCGGATAGCGGGCGGTGAACAGGATGGCGAACCAGGCAATGATGGTGACCACAACGAACGCGAACCAGAGAAAGAACAGCACAATAAAGTGCGGGATGGCCAGGAACCACTTCACCAGCCACATCCATCTGGACAGCACCGGATCGAGGTCGCCGCGAAGCCTCGCCGGATAGGGCGCCCGTTCGGCGGCGAGCCGTAAGAGCTGGTGGCTGGGTGGCCGTGCCCTGGAAGGCTGCGGTGGGTGCGGAGCCGGCCGCCGCCCGGTACTGGAGGTGCCGGGTGCGCTGCGTGGCGCCCCAGCCCTTGAGCGCCGAAGATCAGGAGCGGCACGCCGAGAATCAGCAGGATGGCTCCCGCTGCCAGCAGGCCCGCAGCGATGGGACCGAACAGCTCGGACCGGAACCCTGCCTGCAGGTCCGCCGAAATTCCCGGACTGGCATCGGCATTCATGACCACCACGGACCAGTCCCCCGCTGCGATTTTCCAGTCCAGGTTCTGTTCGCCGCTGCCCGCCGCGGAAGCCACCCAGAACGCCTGGTCTGCGGGAGCTGACAGTTGGGCTGTCCCCTGCACCTCCCGGTACTCAGTACGGAACGGCCGGAATTCGACTTCCCGCAATTCGGAGTAATTGGCGCCGGAAAGGTATCGGTCAACGTCCTGCCTGGGCGCTATGCCGACAAAAACGTCCTTGCCCGGGTTGGCGGATTCCGCCGCTATCCGGATGCTGCCCACGTCAAAGGGCAGGGGGCCCGGGTACGTGTCGCCACGTATTCCGTCCGCCCGGGCGGAGACGATGGCCGAGGAATCGACGGCGAACCGCTCCCTCGGCGAGGTGAGGTAGCCGCCGTCGTTCTGGAGTGCATTGACCCACGATGCGGCGATGCCGCCGAACAGCAGTCCCACCCCCAGCATCGAGAACAGGATGCCGACAACAAGCATGGCGATTGAGCGAGCTTTCATGGGAGTCCTCCCGTCGTAGCAACAACGTTCATGGCTCCGCACCCCCAGCCGGGCACTGAGTATCTTCCAGAGTTAGTCCGCAGGGCCCCCGGTTACTAGGGCCAAAGGTCACGGCTTGACGCTGCCACGTTCTCCGCCGAACCCATTCGGGCCATTGGACCCTTGTGGCGGTCCCGTGGCTCCTAAAGAATGAGTCAGGCGCAGGCACGGCACCCCGGCCCGGGTATGTAGCGGGTGCGCGGAAGGGATCAGGATGAACGCCTCAACAGCTCCGGAACATCGCGTCGAAGGGTCCGACTGAGGGGATCCGCGTGTTCATCCTTGACGACCACGAGTTGGTGCGGCGTGGCCTCCAGGACCTTCTGGAAAGCGAAGGTTTCGTCGTCGTCGGCATGTCCGGTTCTGCCGCGGAAGCGGCCCGCAGGATTCCAGCACTGCGTCCTGACGTGGCGATCCTTGACGCACGGTTGCCTGACGGCACCGGGATTGAGGTCTGCCGCGATGTGCATTCGGTCGACGCGACGATCAATTGCCTGATCCTGACGAGCTACGACGACGAGCAGGCACTCCGCGGAGCGGTCCTGGCCGGGGCCTCGGGGTACGTTCTCAAGGAGATCGGCGGTTCCGACCTGATCGGAGCCCTGCGCCGCGCCGCCAAGGGAGAGTCCCTGTTTGATGCCGACCTGAAGGCCCGGATTGTCCAGGGGCTTGCCGAGCCAGAGCGTGTGGACCCACGGATCGCGGTGCTGACGCGGCAGGAGCGCAGGGTTCTGGAGTTTATTGGTGAGGGCCTGACAAACCGTCAGATCGGCGAGCACATGCTGCTGGCGGAAAAGACCGTCAAAAACTACGTCTCGTCCCTGCTGGCGAAGCTGGGTTTTGAGCGGCGGACGCAGGCGGCGGTCCATATGGCCCAGCACCGTGAAGCCCGGATCCGCGACCAGTAAGAGCTGGAACCGGCGGGAGCTAGAACACAGGGGCGGTCCATGTTAGGGCTGTTCCCGTTTCCGGGGAGCTGGAGACTTCGAAACTGCCGCCCAGCTTGTTGGCCCTGTGCTGCATGTTCGTCAGTCCGTTGCCGGGCGCCGGCACGCTGAATCCTGTGCCATTGTCCTGGACCGTGACGCACACAAATCCTTCGTCCACGGCGACGGAGACCCGGATGGAATCCGCACCCGAATGGCGGACGGCATTGCTTAGCCCTTCAGTGACGACGGCGAGGATGTTTGATGCGGTTTCGTCGTCCCTGATCGCGTCGATGGGGCCGGTCAGGGTGAGCCGGGGGACAAACCGAAGCGACTGCGCGGCGGTGCGGACTGCCTGCAGCACACGGCTGCTGAGCAGTTCCTTCTCCGTAGCGGAGTCATTCAGGGAGTAAATGGTGTTGCGAAGCTCCCGGATGGTCTCGTCAAGTTCGGCGGTCACATTCTGCAGGGTGCTGGCGGCGGCGTCGCTGGTAATCAGTCGCCGGAGGCTTTGGATGCTGAGCCCCGCGGCGAACAGGCGCTGAATGACCAGGTCATGCAGGTCGCGGGCGATCCGGTCCCGGTCGGTGAACACCGCAAGCTGCTCCCGCATCCGGTGAGCCCTCGCAAGTTCAAGGGCAAGGGCAACGTGCGATCCGAACACCGAGCCCATTTCCACGTCCGTCTTACTGAACGTCCCGGCAGCATGTTCACGTACGAGTACCAAAAGCCCGTAATGGCTGCCGCGTGCGCTGAGGTCTATCACCAACAACCGGCCGTCGTCGGGCACCATGCCGTCACCGAGGGCTGACGAAGCGTCTTTGATGACAGCGGCCCGGCCTGTGGCAAGGACGGCGTCAATCTCCGCTGAATCAAACGGCGAAAGCCGTCCGACCCATTCCGGGGCGGTTATTCCCGCGGCCCCCGCGACGCGGAACAGGCTGGATTCACCTTCCGGGACGAGGATGAGCGCAAGGGCCGAACTGGACTCCTGGAGCGCCCTGGCCGCGATCATGTCCAGTCCCCCGTTCTGGCCCTCCGGCGCCTCCTCGTCGCCCATCATCCTGCCTGTGACGTCCATACACGCCTGCAGCCACGCTGTCCTGCGCCGGGCGTCATCGTAGAGCCGGGCATTCTCAATGGCGACGCCGGCGGCGGCAGCAAGTGCCTCCGCAAGCTCCTCATCCTCGTCCGTGAAGTCGCCGCCACCCCTTTTTTGGGTCAGGTAGAGGTTGCCGAACACAGTATCCCGCACGCGGATGGGTACGCCGAGAAACGACTTCATCGGCGGATGGTGCCGGGGAAACCCGTAGGCGTCCGGATGTTGGCTCAGGTCGTGCAGCCGCAGCGGCTTCGGATCCCGGATCAGCAAGCCGAGTACGCCATGGCCTGTGGGGAGTGGGCCAATCTGGTGGGCAAGGTCTTCCTCGATCCCCACCGTGATGAAGTGGCTCAGCGCCACGGTCACTCCCGATGACTCCCAACGCTCCGTATTCGGCTTCCAGAAGGTGGCAGGCAGAATTGACCACCCGATGCAGGACAGCTTCCAGGCTCAGGTCTTCGGCCAGCGCAACGACGGCATTCAACAGTCCCTGCATGCGCTGTTGGGCGCTTACCAACTCCCCGGCACGGTCAACAAAGTCCGTCAGAAGTTCGTCCATTCGCGCGCTGGCACCGGGTTGCTGCCCCTCCGCTGTGTGCCGGATGGGTTCACTCACGGGAACCGCCTTCCGCGGTCTCTTGACCGCACACGCATGGCAGACCGGCTGCAGCAGTTGCACACAGACTACGCCTCGCTGCGCGTTTCCTCCATGCTCGAAGGCTGGGTTGAGGGGTCTTTGTGCCCTGTGTTGGCGGCTTTATCCGCCCGTATGCTCGGGGCATGACCATAGATGCATCGACACCGGAGACCGCCAACGTGCCCGCCGGGGAGTGCTGGAAGTTGCTGCGGGGCGGTTCGGTGGATGAGGCCGCCCGCACCGGACTGGAATGACCCTTCATGAAGGCATGGTGGGTCGAAGCGCCCGGTCCCATCGCATCCGGTCCCCTGAGGATGGGCGAACGGCCTGATCCCTCGCCCGGGCCAGGTGAGGTCCTGCTCTCCGTGCGTGCCTGTGGCGTTTGCCGCACGGATCTTCACCTTGCCGAGGGAGACCTTCGCCCGCGTTCCGCCCGCAGGGTTCCGGGCCATGAAGTGGTAGCCGAGGTGGTGGGACTTGGGGCGGGCAGCACACGATTCCGTCTCGGCGACCGGGTGGGAGTGGCATGGCTGGCCCGGACATGCGGCCTGTGCCGGTTCTGTCTGCGCGGGTCAGAGAATCTCTGCATCAGCCCGGCGTTCAACGGCTGGGATACCGACGGCGGCTACGCGGAGCTGATGACCGCCCACCAGGACTATGCCTACCCCCTGCCTGAAGCGTTCACCGATGAGAAAGCCGCACCCTTGCTGTGTGCGGGGATCATTGGCTACCGGGCGCTCCGGTCCTCCGGTCTCCCGCCAGGCGGCAGGCTGGGAATCTACGGCTTTGGCGGTTCAGCCCACCTGACAGCGCAGATGGCCATCTACGAGGGCGCAAGCGTCTACGTCATGACACGCTCGGCCACGGCGCAGCGGCTGGCCCTTGATCTGGGGGCCCGTTTCGCCGGGCCCGCTGAAGCCGCCCCGCCTGAACTGCTGGACGCGGCCATCCTCTTCGCACCTGTCGGCGAGCTGGTACCTGTTGCGCTGAGGGCACTGGACCGCGGCGGCACCCTGGCAATCGCCGGAATCTATCTGAGCGACATCCCGGTCCTCGACTACCAAAGGGACCTCTTCCAGGAACGCCACCTCCGCAGCGTGACGGCCAACACCAGGTCGGACGGCGTGGAGTTCCTGGCGCTGGCCGAGAAAATCCCGCTTCGCCCCACCACTGTCGCCTACCCGTGGACACAGGCAGACCAGGCGCTGCTGGATCTTTCCAGGGACCGATTCACTGGAGCTGCTGTGCTGCTCCAGTCAGCCTGATGCCCGGGTCCAGCCATGCCGGCGCCTGATCGCATAGTTGTTGGCTACGACGGTTCGCCGGAGGCAGCCCTTGCCGTGCGTTGGGCTGCCAGGCATGCAGCCCTCATGGACACCGAGCTGCAGGTGGTTCACTGCTCTTTGTGGCCGTTGCTGACCCATGACCTTGGACCGGTCAAGGGCGTTGCGGGCAGCGGCCTGCAACATCAGGCGCAGGCCATCCTTGATGAGGGCAAGGCTGAGGCACTGTCCACGTCGCCCGGTACTCCGGTTCAAGGCAGCCTCCTGTACGGGCTGCCTGCAGGCCATCTGCGGCGAATGGCGGAAAATGCGGGCTTGCTGGTTCTTGGGAGCCGTGGAATCGGCGGCTTTTTGGGACTTCTGGTGGGATCAGTAAGCCTGGAACTGGCCGCTACGGCGCCCTGCCCCGTAGCGGTCATCCGGTTCGATAAACACCCACAGGGCCCCGTCGTCGTAGGAATTGACTCGTCCGGATCCACCGGCGCCCTCAGTCTTGCCTGTGACCTGGCCAGCGCTACCGGAACCGAACTGCGGATCCTCCACGTCATCCATCCCCATGCCGGCCTGGCCAGCGATTCCGGAGGCGGCACCGACACGGCCCGCCGCCTGCTGATGACGGCGGTTCATGATGCCAAGGCACTCGCCCCTGACGTGGCCGTCAGCCAGAACCTTGCCCAGGATACGTCCGTCCCGCGGGCACTCCTGAATGCTTCCCGCGGCGCCGCTGTCACGGTTGTGGGCAGCAAAGGCCACGGGCTCCTGAGGGGAACCATCGGATCGAGCGCCCATGCGGTCCTTCACCACGCCACGGGCCCGGTCCTGATCTCCCGCCGCTGAAAGGTAGCGCTCGCTGTGGGTTGCTCACTGCGGGTTGCTGCCTGGCGGGCCGCTGAGCACCGTGGGGACGTACTCGAGCAGCTGGATCCGGCCGTCGAAAGTCCTGCTGTCCACCATCTCGAGCGAGATGTCCGGATAGCCGTCGTAGATCCGCTCGCTGCCGGTGCGGCCGGTAATCACGGGGAAGATGACTACCCGGAATCTGTCCACGAGGCCGGCGGACAGCAGTGACCGGCAGAGGCTGAGGCTGCCGAGGGTGCTCAGGGGCCCGGTCCTGGTCCGCTTGATCTCCCTTACGGCCTCCACTGCGTCCCCGGTGACCAACTCCGAGTTGGGCCACGTCAGGGGCGCCTTCAGAGTCGAGGAGAAGACGATCTTCGGGACGGCCGCAAGTCCCGTCAGGCTGGCACCCTCGTTCTCGGAGAATCCCGAAGCCTCTGCCGAAGCCTCTGCCGACATGCTGGACATCAGCCGGTACGTGTTCGCCCCCAGGAGGAAGGTGTAGCCCTTCTCCCCCTCCTGCCCGAGCCACGCCAGGTATTCCGGCCCTTCCAGACCCCACCAGCCCGGCCAGCCCTCAGCAGAGGCATACCCGTCCAGGGAGATGATCAGGTCGATCATCAGGTTCGCCGATGATGCTTCTGCAGCTGTGTCATCCATGGTGGGTCTCCTCGAACGGATCGTCGCGCGTGCCGGCAAGCTCCATGAGCAGAGACAGCCGGTCCCCGACACCACCCATGTGCGCCCGTGCGGGCAATGCTATGCCCGGACGATCAGGCGTTCAAGCGGCCGTCTCGGGGGTGTTGAAGGCGTCGCCGGCAGCGTTGCTGCGCTGGGACTGAAGCCCAACGGATTTGGCCTCAAAGCTCATTGAGCGCTGGGCCACTCCGCCCGTCCGGGTCATTGGCGAACACAGGCCCGTACACTGGCTCACCATCATGTCCGGCGATCTTGAGCAAACCTTTCGCAAAGCTAGGCTGATTGCTGATTCTTTTGTTGCAGTATCAAGTCAGCATCCGCGAGCTTCCTTCACATGGGTGTTCGCGGAATGAAAGTAAGGTGAACTGCCATGACAAAGGATGACCCGCCGTCGGGAACCTCCGGCGAAGTCCAGCCAGACCAGGCGGCCCCCGCCATGGGCACCCTGGTCATCCGCACATGGGACGAGCCGGACCAGACGCCCAGTTTTCGCGCCAGACTGACCTACAGCCAAGCCCCGGACGATGACCCCAGCAGTACGTGCACTGCTGATCCGGAGGAGGTCCTGAGTGTCGTGCGCCAATGGCTCAATGCCCGGCAGGGGCCTCCACCCGCGGTTTAGGACTCACCGCCTGATGGCCTGACTTTCAGGAAATGTCCGCAATGAGGCGTCGAATACCTTCCGACGGCACCAGTCCCATGTCCTCCTTCAGTTTCGACTCATATCGCCCAAAGGCGCGAAGCGCCAGAGCATTGTTGCCCCGCCGCCGTTCAGCCTCGATCAGAAGTCCAACAGCGCTCTCATAGAGCGGTTCAAGGTCCAAGGCCGCCTCCGCTGCCTCCAGGGCAGACTCAAAATCACCACGGGCCAGCGACTCGCGGGCAATGATGTGATAAGCGTGGAGCCGATCCTGCTGCAGCCTGCTCTGTTCAAAGAGCACCCAATCGTCGTACCAGCCCGGGAGCAGGTCGGAGTCCCTCAACTGCTGGAGACACATAGCGACGTTGCCATTGACTCCGGCCCTCCCCAGCTCCTGGATCTGGGCACGGAGCCGGTGCAGGTCAACGTCCACGATCTCACTCAGGGACAGCATGGTTCCGCCATTAATAAGCAGGCCGGGGATTTGCCGCGAGATCAGGTGCACGGCAACGCGAAGGCTTTCAAGCCCATTGGGCTCCGGGGTGTCCGGCCACAGCAGGCCGACGAGATAACTTCTGGGGCGGGGGCCGTTGACGGCCAGCGCTGTAATGAGCCGCTGTTGCCGGACAGCGACATGCACCACGTCGGTGTCCCGACGAAGTTGCCACGATTGAAGCAGCCGCAACTGAAAACCATAGCCGCCATTGCCCATGGGTACCCCTAAATCCAGCGGGGGCTGAAGTGCTGGAACAGATGTAACAACCACTTTCCGCAGTCCGGAGCGGGCTGTCAATGGGCTGCGTCTTCTGGCAGAGTCCGGTTGGTAACACTCCAGTAACGGCGTGCCTCTATCGTCCGGGTCAGGGTGGTCAAATGCGGACCGGCCAGCCGACGTCGTGCCATGTTCCACAAAGCGTTAGGGAGGAAATCCAGTGACTACTGACTTATCCGGTGCCCGTGCAGATATCCGCGGATACTCCCCGGATTTCCTGGGGACACAGATAGATCCGCCGATAATCGGCGCTGCGCTGCAGGATGACACCGTCCGGCTCGATGGCTCGGAGGTCATCCCCTACACGCACTTCTCGCTCGCGCTCAGCAAGTCCAGACGCTTCGCCCGCTGGGTCGCCTGGAACATCGACGGCGGTACTCTCAAGAAGATCAGCCGTAATGGCATCCCCTTCATCAAGGACCCCAGGATCCCCGCCGATTTTCAGAGCGGCGACGAGCTCTACAGCGGCAACCGCCTTGACCGCGGTCACCTTGCGCGCCGAGCCGACCTGGTGTGGGGGACCTTGTCCGAAGCCAAAAGCGCCAACATCGACTCGTTCTTCTTCACCAACATCACGCCGCAGATGGATGACTTCAACCAGAGCAGCAAAGATGGTGTGTGGGGACGGCTGGAAGATGCGGTCTTTGCCGACGTTGATGTCCAGGATCTCAAGGTGAGCGCCTTCGGCGGACCGGTTTTCCATGACGATGACCGCGTGTACCGGGAGACGCGGCTGCCGCGGGAATATTGGAAGGTCCTCGCTTACGTCGAGCAGGGACAGTTCAAGAGCCATGCATTCCTGCTGACCCAGAACCTGAATCCGTTTGAAGCAATCGATTTCGACGAGTTCCGGGCCTTTCAGATCAGCACCACGGAACTGGAGCAGCGGACCCAGCTGCAATTCGCGGCTGAGCTGCGCACGGCAGATGCCTTTACGGCACCCTCAATCAGTGGGGACCGGGAGCCGCTGGACAGCGTCGCTGACATCCAGTGGTGACCATAGCAGGGTGATGCGGCCTGCCGCGCTGGCTCCAGGATTAGTCCTGCAGTCAGCTCTGCGGCACGAGCCGGTACACCGCCCCGTAATTGGATGGCACCCGGACAGGACCCACGTGCCCGTCGGCCGGAACCTGGAGCGGCGGCCTGGGATTGTCAGCCTTGTCAATCTGTTCTTCCCAGTGGCCGGCCTTCGGCCAGCGAATCCAGGCATCGACGTCATTGTCCGAGAAGTTGAGCACCACCACGAACGCTTCGGCGGGCAGGGCGCCGTCTGCCGAGGCTTCGCGGCGGAAGACGATGATTCCATCCCTCCGGTGGTTCGGGTCATCGTCGTAGTAAAAGAAGCCCCGGCTGCCCAGGGCCCTGTATTGAGACCGCAGCGCAGCCATGATCCGGTATAGCCGGATCAGTGCCTTTCCGGCCGCATCGTAGAAGTACTCCCAATGGAGCGGCCGGCTGAACAGGATCCGCTCGTAGCCTCCAGGCCGGTGCGGCGTCACGCTCCAGTTCTCGGCAAATTCCTGGCCATGCCAGAGCATGGGCACGCCTTTGGCGGTGTAGAGGGCGACGACGTATGGCTGGGTTTTGTAGAAGAGGCTGCGGTTTCCGTACGGCTGGCCGACGGGATCGGAGAGATCCTCGAGTCCAAACCGGGTGATGAATCTGCTGTGATCGTGCGATTCGAGGTATTGGAATGGCGCCACCGGGAATTCTTCGCCGTTGGTCGGGTTCCTGTAGCGGTCCGGGTAGCCGATCAGTTCCGGGTCCAGCTGGCGGGCAAAGGAGGCCCTGACGGGTTGGCCTGCCTGCGACGCGGCTTCGTCCAGCAGGCCGTTCTGCCAGCAGGTGTTCGAGTAAGTAGTGCGCAGGATTCCCTGGGGATCCTGCAGATGCTCCGCGCATTGGATCACCAGGCTTCGCCCGTTGCCGGCGTCAAAGCGCGGGTAGCGGGCCGCCTGCCTGGTGTGCTGATAGGTCCGGTAGGCGAGGTCGGCGTAGCCGCGGCCGGTGGCCCCATCGAAGATGCCCGGCACGTAGTCGTAGCGGAAACCGTCCACGTGGTACTCGTCCAGCCAGTACCGGCTGGCTGTCAGGAAGAAATCACGCGTGAACCCGCGGCTGAAGTCGCAGCCCGGGGCTTCGGCGAACTCCTCCCCGAACGGCCCCATCATCGGGTTCGGCCGGCCGGACGTCGCGTACACGAGGTTGTAGGCGAATTCAGGGTGTGCGTGGGAGTACACGGCGTCCAGGATCACGGCGATGCCGTTGCTGTGACAGGCGTCCACAAGCCGTTTCATGCCGTCCGGACCGCCGTACCGGTCATCGGGCGCGAAGTAGGAAAGCGGGGTATAGCCCCATTCGACTTCATCCTTGACGTTGGTCACCGGCATGAGTTCCACCGCGTTGATGCCCAGCCCCTTGAGATAGTCCAACTGGCTGGCCACGCCGTCAAAAGTGCCGTTGAATTCACCGACGTGGAGCTCGTAGACCACCAGGTCATCCACCTCCGGAACAACAAACCCGCCGTCGTGCCAGCTGAATGGCGCGCCCAGGCTGTCGATGGTGAACGCAGACAACGCGCCTCGGCCGGTCGCGCGGGCGAACGGATCAGCGAACCAGAACGTGACCGCTTTCGCTCCGCGGAGCAGCTGAAAGCGGTAAAGGTAGGCGCCGTCCTGGCCGAAGTTCCCGTTGGTGTCCGCGGTCAGATCGACGGCCACGTCCCACAGGTCCAGTGCGGATCCGCCGTGCCAGGACAGATCAAAGACTTTCGGTTCAATGCCCCGCACAAACTGGTCACGCTCATGGATGAGACGGACCTGGACGCGGTACCCGTCCGGGAACGTGATGCCGGGCAGGTAAACGCCGATGTGCACCTGCCACTTCCCTGCGGCATCCTTGACGGCGGTGGCACCGACCTCGTGAAGGTCAATCGTCATGGCCATCGCAAATTCAGGTGATGCCGACGAGCTGGTAGGCCTTCCGGATGGCGGCGATCTTCTCCGTCCTGTGGACGTCGCCGCCGAAGTACGTTTGCCCGACGTCGACCACGGACTGGAGCGCCTCGGGGAAGGTCGCCCGCGGCGTCAACCGTGCCATGCCCAGGTACGTCAGTACCGCCACGTCTTCGACGCTGAACACCCGGGCCCCGTTTGTGCTCATGGTCAGCAGGTTGTGAACTGCCTTGTTGTGGATGTTGCTGTTGAAGTGGACCCAGCCCTGATCGTTGGACCGGCCCGGCAGCTCGCCGGGGGCCAGCGGGCGGAAGTCGTCCATGTGCTTGGGGTGCCCTGTGCGGGAGGGATCTGCGAAGTCCCGGAGCGGGCGCCCGTCCGCCCTGAGTCCAGGGCCAATCTCCCAGTCCCAGGTCGCCACATCGGCCCGGTCCGGGGCCTCGTACCAGTTCTTGATGATGACCCCGGCAATGTCTGCAAAGGACTCGTTGAGTGCGCCGGACTGGGTGGCGTAGACCAGGCTCGACGTCGTCTCAATCACGCCGTGGGTGAGCTCATGGCCGATGACGTCCAGGAAGCGCGAGAGGCTGACGAGGCGGCCATTCTTCGTGATTTGCCCGTACCACATGCGATGCCTGAACCAGAACGCGTTGAGCAGGCTGGGCGGCGGCTGCATGCTTGCTGCCGTGACGTTGACCAGCGAGACGAGGTCCATCCCGTTGTCGTCGATGCCCTGGCGTTGCAGGACCACGTTGTAGAAGTCCAGCACCCGCGAGGCGTTGGCGTGGGCGGAAACGGCTGCCCGGTTCGTGGCGCCATAGTCACTGTCCGGTGCCTCCACCGGGAAGTCGGGGTCCGGCGGATCGTTGTTGATGTCCGCGAACTGCAGGTCGTACGTGCGGACCCTGCGCCGGGGGTCGTTCAGCCGGCAGGTTGTTGCCGTCTGTGCGACCAGCTCCCCGAAGAAGGCCTGCTGGTGATCGTTCTCATCAATCCCGGTGCACCGGGCCGGGATGGCGAGCGCAGTCGGCGCGGCGCTGTAGCAAAACAGGATCTCGCCGTCGTGTGCGTCCACGAGGTAGTTGACGCTGGGCGGTACAGGCCGCCGTCCGAAACCATGGCCAAGCAGCGCCTCGTCGTCACGGTCTGCGTCGTCGTTGGCGGGCGGCTCCGCGGGAAGCTCCTGGAAGAACCACGCCAGGTGCCAGGAGCCGTCGTCGTCCTTCTTGTAGAAGTTGAGCCGCGCGCCAATACCCGACTCGGCCGGAATGTCCGCTCCGGTGAAGTCCGCCACCTTCTCGAGCGCCTCGGCACGGCTGAGGGATTCGACCGGATTGACTCCAGGGGTTTCGCCGAGTTGCCCGTTCACGCTCACGAGGTCCCGGGACGCGGTAAGTTCGACCATCGCCATGGCCCCGAAAATCGGGATGTCCCGGTAGGTCTGCGAAAACCGCAATGAGTGCGTTCCCAGGGCAGGAAGATCCCGCTCGCTCTCGACCACCAGGCTGGGTACGCGCTCCGGCCGCTCGGGTTCGGTCAACGACCGCATGCCGGCACGCTCGTCCCGCTGGAGGAGCTGGTCGAGGTAGTACCTCGCCGCCCCTTCGTTGCTGTTGAAGGTCACGGCCGGCGCATCATCTGCCCCGCCCGGTGAACGGTCAAAGGATTCAGGGGAACGCGCCGCCGTGTTGTCCTCGCCGGCATGATAGTGCAGCCCCTGCAATGACTCAGACATCTCCTGCTTCCTCCCACTCGATCCGCGGCCCGGTAATCCTTGCGCGTCGAGTCTAGGACCGTGGCGTTACTGGTCCGTTACTCCCGGCTTCCTGCAGGCAGTAACGCCCCGGTAACGCGTGGCAGCAGAGACTAAGGGCGGAGAGGCCGACGGGGACTCTTCCTGCAGTGGGCCCAGAATTGGGGAGCCGGTGGTGAAACTCGTCCTGTTCGATCTCGGCGACACGCTGGAAAGCGATGGCGTCCTGGTGCCCGGCGCGCTGGAGACGCTGGAGACTATTTCGTCGTTCCGCACCGGCGGGGACCCGGCAGCACTCCTGGGCCTCCTGTCCGATTTTGAGATGCCGTCCCAGCCGTCGGAAGTGGCCATCATCCAGCAGCGCTACTACAGCCTGCTTGACGACCTCGGCATCCGGCCATTCTTCGAGCCCGTCGCGGAGCGCGTCACATTGTCCACGGAGGTGGGCGTGTTCAAACCCGACGAGGCCGTCTTCCGGGCTGCGGCTTCGAAGGCCGGTCCCGGCGTTGCCTTCGGCGATGTTCTGTTTGTCACCGAAAACCGCAGCCATGTGCTCGCAGCCCGCCGCCTTGGGCTGGCGGCTGTCCATGTCCGCGGTCCGGGGCAGGCACACGGGGAGGTGAACACGCTGGCCGAGGTGGTACCGCTGGTGCAATCGTTCCTCAACGGCGGCGAACCCGTGGAGACCATTGTTTTGGATGTTTCATCGGAGGCGCCGGACGCAGTCATGACGCGGATAGGTGCCACCGACGCGAGGTGGACCAGGCTGGGCGACGTGCTGGTTGTACGCTCCCCCGCCACACGGCCCGGGCAGAGCCCCGCCCGCGGCGGGTTGCCAGGCTCCGCGCGCCGCCTGTTCGTTCCGGAGCAGCGCCTTAACGTGGTCACCCAAACAGCCCGCCTTTTCCAGGAGGACCATCCCGACGTCCGTGTTGTGGTGGACAAGGGCCGCTACCTGGTGGTCGATCTCGATCCTGGCGTGCCTTCTCCGGTCGACGGCCCGCATGCATCCTGTTACCGGGTCAGCCCCCTGCCGGCCGACGCGGTGGTGTTTGACCAACGGGCTGCCGGGCCAGGGCCGACGACGCCGGCTGAGGCCCCTGGCGTCGCCGCCGTCGAGGTTTCGCGCGCAGCGTTTGATGACGACGTCGGCACGCTGGCCCGCCTGCGGACGCGGCACTCCCGAAGCGCCGAGTTCCTCGGTGCACTCGAGTGGGCTGAAGGCCTGCTGGCGGATCTTGGCTATGCCACACAGATCCAGACTGTGCCGGTGCCCGGCGGGACGAGCCGCAACCTGGTTGCCGACCGGCCCGGGGACGGGGAGGACCGGGAGGTGGTCCTGGTCACCGCGCATTTGGATTCGGTCAATATCCAGGGGCCGTCGGCAGCCGCGCCGGGTGCCGACGACAATGCGTCCGGCAGCGCCGGAGTGCTGGCGATCGGCCGGGCGCTGGCCGGCCGGCCGGCAAGGCATGACCTGAGGCTGATCCTGTTCGGGGGCGAGGAGCAGGGCTTGTTCGGCAGCCTCCATTACGTTGGCGGACTCGGCGCGGATGAGCGCGCGCGGATCAGCGCGGTCATCAACATGGACATGATTGCCTGCACCAATACCGCCACGGCAACCGTGCTGCTTGAGGGCGCCCCCGTGTCGCAGAGCATGATCGACTCGCTGGCAGAACTTGCCCAAACGCATACTTCGTTGGCCGTCCAGACCAGCCTCAACCCGTTCAACAGCGACCATGTGCCCTTCATCGATCTGGGCATTCCCGCGGTCCTGACCATCGAGGGAACCGACTCTGCCAATGACCGGGTCCACACGGACCGGGACACGCTCGAGACACTCGACATCAGCCTCGCCCTGGAGATTCTGAGGATGAACACCATGTTCGTGGCGCAGGCGCTTGATCGAGACACCACTATTGCCTGACCCATCAGATGAAGGAGAACCAGCGATGCCCGAGACTAATCAACTCAACCTCCCGGAGCAGCGCAGCCGCGAAATCTGCGGGACGATGGAAGTACACCGCCGGCTGCTGAACTGAGGTCACGTACCAGGGCGCCGGGCCCTGATCGACAACCGCGCCCTGGCCTACGAGGGCCGACCCGCGGCGCCCGGACCGCGCCGCATCACCGTCTCCCGGTCGTCGTCCACGTCGTGCACAACCCGCTCGACCCCGCCCAGAACATCAGCCGACGCCCAGATCCAGCTCCAGATTGACGTTCTCAACCGAGGACTTCCGCCAGCCAATCCCGACGTGGCGCGGCGTGCCCGCGTCTGGACATCCGCTCGTCGCCGACTGCCAGCTATCGAATTCTGCCTGGCGACTGTGGACCCGGCGGGAATCCCACCTGACCGGAGTCACCCGCACCAAGACGACGGCGACCTCGTTCACCCCCCCGCAACGTGAAGTCCGGCGCGACCGGCGGCGCCGACCCGTGGCCGGCGAGGACTACCTCAACATCTGGGTCTGCCCGCCCTCGGACCCGCCCGGGGGTGATCCTCGGCTACGCGCAGTTCCCCGGCGGCCCGCCGGCCACCGATGGCGTCGTCATCCTCCACATCGCTTCGGCACACGGGGTACGGCGCAGGCGCCCTTCAACCTCGGCCGCACCGCCACGCACGAGATCGGCCACTGGCTCGATCTCCGCCACATCTGGGGCGACGACGACGGCTGCGGCGGCAGCGACCTAGTGGACGACACGCCCAACCAGGCGCGACGCAACTTCGGCAGCCCGCCCTTCCCGCATGTCAGCTGCAACAACGGGCCCAACGGCGACATGTTCATGAACTACATGGACTACACCGACGACGTTGCCATGTTCATGTTCACCAACGGCCAGTCACGGCGGATGGACGCCTGCCTGGAAGGGGCCCGGGCTTCCTTCCTGTCCCCACCCGCCTTCGCGCTGACCGGTGGGCAGCCGGGGTCGGGGGCCGCTGATGCAGGCCCAACCAAACCCAAGGTGGGCACCGCGGAAATGGCCGCCCCGGAGAGGTCCCAAGCGCAGGCCGGAGACGACGCCGAGTTGCTCCAGCTGCGCCGGGAGGTCGAGCAGCTGCGCCAAGACAACCACCGGGCCATGTTGATCCTGGATGGCATGCGCACGGCATTCAACACTGCCAGCGCCACCTCAACGGGTGGATGATGGGAGGATGACGACGACGGCCGGGCGGGGTCAGCCGTGAGCGGTCCCCCGCCGGATATCACTGGCATTTGGCTGCACAGCCATGAGGAAGACACGGCCTCGACATGATGTTCCGCCCCCGCAACTA
>CAVUHH010000003.1:0-127460 GCA_963741285.1 uncultured Actinomycetota bacterium | reverse complement strand
GCTGTCCGACGGCCGGTTCCTGTCACCGGCCACCTACCGGCCGAAGCTGGCGAAGATGGCGAAGTACAAGGCGAAGCTGGGGATCACCCTCTACGAGACGTCCACGAGCTGGGACCTCCAGCACGCCGACGCCCTGACGGGACAGGTGCTGGCCGCACTGAACGGCTATCCCATCGATGCGCTCCAGCTGAGCGACCCGCAGTACTGCTGCCTGGACAATGTCCTGATCAGTCCGCCGGCAGCGCTCAGGACCGGTCGGTGAGACTGATTCTGCGCAGGCTGCGGTTCCAGGCAACTGCACTGGTGGCTGCCGCCGTGCTTTTTTCGCTCACCGGATGCGAGGTGGGCGACTCCGGTCCACCCCCGGCAGCAGAGGCCGGGATGCGGATCGCCGTCCCCGCCTACGTCAACCCGCCCGACACGGCCTACTGGCAAGCGTTGATCGATGCCGTACCAAAGGTTCGCGACGTCATCGTCAACCCTGACAGCGGGCCGGGGGCGGCTGCATCCGAAGAATATGTCCAGCTGGTCAAGACCTTGCGCGAGGCCGGCATCCGGGTTCTGGGCTACATCCCCACCGAATATGGCGCCCGTGACAAAGCGCTGGTCAACGGGGAGATCAACCGCTGGCGGGAGTGGTACGGCGTTAACGACATCTTCTTTGACGAAGTGACGGCAGTTGCCAAGGGTGCTCCTACCTACGCTGCCTACGCCGCCACCGTCCACGATGCCGGGGGCGCCGCGGTACTCAACCCGGGGTTGATGCCTGACCGCGCCTACTTCGAGTTCGCCGACGCAATCGTGACGTTTGAGAGTCCCGTGAGCTCATACTTCAGCATGAAGGAGCCCCCTGCGTGGCTTCGCTCGGAGACGCGCACCGAGGTGTGGCATATCGTCAGTACTGCTCCGCTGGACAAGCTCGGTGACGTGGTGGACCGTGCCCGGCAGTACGGCGCAGACCATCTGTATGTCACCGATGACAAGGAGCCCAATCCGTACGACAGCCTTCCGTCGTACTGGGGCGCCCAGCTGGACGCCGTCGGGGGATAGCGGAGGTTGCCGCTAGGGGCCGGCGCCAGCCGCTTAGCCACGGAGTTCCGGCGGGCGGCACGCGAGCATATCCACCGTCAGTAGGAGCAAGGCCAGCCACACCACGCCGAAGCCGATCCAGCGGTCCGGCGTCATGGCCTCGTTGAATACCACCAGCGCCACAATGAACTGCAGCACGGGCGCCAGGTACTGCAGCAGCCCGATGGTGGTCAAGGGCAGCCGCCGTGCAGACGCTCCGAAGAACAGCAGCGGCACCGCGGTGATTACGCCGGACGCCACCAGGAGCCAGAAGTGCCCCGGGCCCTGGCTGGCCAGGGTGGCCGAGCCGCTAAGACCCAGGAATACCATGGTGGCCGCGGCGACCGGGGCCAGCACCATGGTCTCGACGCTGAGGCTGGTGACGGCATCCACCTTGGGGCCCACGCGATTTTTCACGAACCCGTACAGCCCGAAGCTGACGGCCAGGGTCAGGGCGATCCACGGCAGTTTGCCGTAGCTCACCGTGAGCACGCCCACCGCAACAAAACCGATCCCGACGGCGGCCCACTGGAGGGCGCGCAGCTTCTCCTTGAGGACAATCACGCCGAGGAGAACCGAGACAAGGGGATTGATGAAGTATCCCAGGGAGGCTTCAACCGCCTGGCCGGTGGTCACGCCATACGTGTAGGTCAGCCAGTTGACGGCAATGAGGGCGCTGGCGATGGCCAGGGCGCCGAACACCGCGCGGTTCCGGAAGGCAGCGGCCAGCGCACGCCATGACCGCGTGACGGTGATCAGCAGGACACAGAAAAGCAGCGACCAGACCACCCGGTTGGCCACAATCTCCACCGCTCCGGCGGGCAGCAGCACGAAGAAGTACAGCGGGCAGCAGCCCCCACAGCCCGTAAGCGCCGATGCCGAAGACGATTCCCGCCGTCGTCTCTTTGTCCACGGCCTTGAGGCCTCCGGGATCCCCGGGCCCACCGGCAGTCACTGCGGTGGCTTCAGTTGCGGAGGCGGGACCATGGGGAGTAGGCACGCCTTCCATAACATCATGCTCCGGGCAGGTATTCCGCCAAATAGTCAGTAGGCTTGCCTTTATGGAACGGACGAACCTGCAGGATGCCGCGCCGTGAGGCTCCGCCGCAGCAACGCGAACGGCCGCGGCTACCGGCGCGTGGCCGCGGGGACGGGCTTCAGCTACCGCGACCTGGACGGCTCCACCCTGCCACCCGGCCCCATCCGGGACAGGCTTGAAGGCATTGGGATCCCGCCGGCCTGGACTGATGTGTGGATTGCGCCGTTCGACAACGGGCACATCCAGGCGACAGGACTGGACGCTGTGGGGCGGCGGCAGTACATCTACCATCCGGAATGGCGTGAGCGGAAGGACCGGCTGAAGTTCGATCGCGCCCTGCAGTTGGCGGAATCGCTGCCCACGGCCCGACGGCTGGTCACCCTGGACCTGCGCAGCGACGGTGCCAGCCGCGAACGCGTGCTGGCGGCGGCTTTCAAGATGCTGGACAGCGGATCGCTGCGGGTGGGATCGGAGCGGTACACGAACGAGAACGGCAGCCGCGGCCTTGCCACGCTCCTGTGCGCGCATGTCCGCGTCCGCAAGGAGTGCCTGGAGCTGAAGTTCCCGGCCAAGAGCGGGAAGGACTGGGAATCGGAAATCCACGACGCCGACCTCGCCGCCCTGGTGCGGACGCTGAAGCGGCGCGGCGGCAATGCCCGGCTGCTGGCTTTCCGGAACGGGCGTGAGCTGGCATCCGGTGACCGCCGCGGACATCAACGCGTACGTCAAGGAACGCACGGGCTCGGACTTTACCGCCAAGGACTTCCGGACCCTCCGCGGGACCGTGGCGGCCGCCCTCAGCCTGGCGCGCAGCGGTCCGCAGGAGAAGGTGGCGGCGCGGAAGCGTGCCATCAGCATCGCCATGGAAGAGGCAGCTGCGGTCCTGGGGAACACGCCGTCGATCGCCCGCAAAAGCTACGTTGATCCCCGGTTGCTGGACCACTTCGCCGCCGGTGAGACCATTGATCCGCACCGGGCACAGTCCGCCGAGTCCGAGCTCCGTGCGCTGCTGTACCGCGAAGGGGACGTGGTGCCGCTGCAGCGAAGCGGCTAGGGCTTCTCGCGGACGCAGCCACCGGGCACGCACGTTTCGAACCCCGGCACATTTAGAATAGGGGCACTGTCCGCAAGTGCACTGTGCGCTGCACGAAGCGCCTACGGCGCGAAATCCTCCTTCCAGAAGGGCTCCCGGTGTCCAACACAGGCGAAACCACCTCCAAGCGTCCACTCCGCGTCGCCATTGTCGGCGCGGGACCGGCAGGTGTTTATGCGGCGGACATCCTGACCAAGTCCAACGGCGTCAAGGACGGGGATTTCGAGGTCAGCATTGACCTGTTTGAGGCCTACCCGGCGCCTTATGGGCTGATCCGCTACGGCGTGGCGCCTGACCACCCGCGCATCAAGGGCATCGTGAACGCGCTGCACAAGGTCCTGGACCGCGGCGACATCCGCTTCCTGGGCAACGTGACGTACGGCCGGGACCTCACCCTGCATGACTTCCGGGCCTTCTATGATGCTGTGATCTTCTCCACCGGCGCCATCAAGGATGCGGACCTGCCCATCCCGGGCATCGACCTCGAAGGCTCCTTCGGCGGGGCTGACTTCGTTTCCTGGTACGACGGCCACCCCGATGTGCCGCGGGAGTGGCCGCTGGATGCCAAGGAAATCGCGGTGATCGGCAACGGCAACGTGGCCCTGGACGTGGCCCGCATGCTGGCCAAGCACGCCGAGGAACTGCTCACCACCGAGATCCCGGACAACGTGTACCAGGGCCTGAAAAACTCCCCGGTCACCGACGTCCACGTCTTTGGCCGCCGCGGGCCCGCCCAGGTGAAGTTCACGCCGCTGGAGCTGCGCGAACTGAGCCACATGAAGGATGTGGACATTGTGCTGTACCCCGAGGACTTCGAATTCGACGAAGCCTCTGATGACGCCATCCGCAGCAACAACCAGATCAAGACCATGGTGAACACCCTCACCAACTGGCTCGTGGAGGAGCACGCCGAAGCGGAAGAACCGTCCTCCCGGCGCCTGCACCTGCACTTCCTGCACAGCCCGGTCGAGGTATACGACGACGGCGGGTCCGGCCGGGTGGCGGGCATCAAGTTCGAGCGGATGGAGCTGGACGGAACCGGCAACGTCAAGGGCACCGGCGAGTTTGTGGACTACCCCGTCCAGGCCGTGTACCGCGCCATCGGCTACCACGGCTCGGCGCTGGATGAGCTGGAATACGATGCCAAACGCGGCGTCGTCCCCAACGAGGGTGGCCGCGTGCTGGACGCCGGGGGCAACACGGTCCCCGGAATCTACGCCACCGGCTGGATCAAACGCGGGCCGGTCGGCCTGATCGGCCACACCAAGGGCGACGCCCTGGAGACCATCGGCTTCCTGCTCGAAGACCGGCTCACTCTGCCCCCTGCCCAAAACCCGGATCCGCAGGCTATTATCGATCTCCTCCATGAGCGCGGCATTGAATACACCACGTGGGAGGGCTGGATTAAGCTCGATGCGCACGAAGCAGCCCTCGGCGCGGAATGGGTAGGAGACGACGGGAGCGCCGACGTCGTCCGTGAACGCATCAAAGTAGTACCGCGCGAGGACATGATCAACATTTCCCGCGCCTGATACGGGTTTTTGTCCAGATAATGCGCCTTCTTGGGCGGCAAACATTATCTGGACAAAAACTCCGCGGGAGGCGGCGCTAACGGACGCGCGCCGGCGCTCCCAGCAGTGACTCCAAGGTAGCGATGGCGCCCTTGGTGTGCAGAGCGGACAGCGCGTCCCGGTAGGCGCTGCGGAAGCGTTCATCGTCTGCGACGTCGCCGAAAAGTTCGCGGTTGTCGATGAAGGCGTCCAGGTCCTCCCGGTTGCGTTGTGCCGTGGCCGTCAGCTGTTCGGCCAAACGGTCGACGACGGTAATCGGCTCGCCGCTTTCGTCCACAGCTTCGGCATAACGCGCCCAGCTGGCAATGATCGCCGCGGACAGTTCCACGGGGCGTCCGGCGGCCAGGTTTTCGCGGACCACCGGCATCAGCCACTTGGGGATGCGGTCCGAACTTTCGGCGCACAGGCGGGCAACGGTGTCAGCCACGTATTCGTTGCTGAAGCGTTCGATCAGCTTGTGCTTGTACGCCTGCAGGTCCACGCCGGGGAGCGGGGACAGCGTGGGGGTGGCTTCGTCGTCCATGTAGCGCAGCAGGAACCGGGCGAACAGCGGGTTCCTGACAACATCGTGCACCGCGCGGTAGCCGGCCAGGTGGCCGAAATAGCACAGGCCCTGGTGGCTGGCGTTGAGCAGCCGCAGCTTCATCAGCTCGTACGGAACCACGTCTTCTACGAGTTGCACACCCGCGTCCTCGAACGCCGGGCGGCCGGCGGCGAACTTGTCCTCCAGCACCCATTGGACAAAGTCCTCGCTGACCACCGGCCAGGCGTCGTTGATCCCATATTCCGTGGCCACATCGGCCCGGTCGGCCTCGGTGGTCACCGGCGTGATCCGGTCCACCATCGAGTTCGGGAACGGCACGTTGGCCTCAAGCCAGGCCCCGAATTCCGGGTCCAGGGCCGTGGCGAACGCGGTGAACATCCGCTGCGCCACTTCGCCGTTGCCCTGGATGTTGTCGCAGCTCATCACTGTGAACGGGGCGACCCCGCGTTCGCGGCGCAGCCTAAGCCCGGCGCAGACCAGCCCAAAGGTGGTTCCCGGCTGCCCCGGGTTGGCCAGGTCCGCCTTTACCTGAGGGTTGGCCAGATCGAATTCGCCCGTTACGGGATGGACGTTGTAGCCGCCCTCGGTGACGGTGAGGGAGACGATCCGGATGGCGGGATCGGCGAGCCGTTCGACGGCGGCCTGCGGGTCATCCGGGGCGAACACGTAGTCGATGATCGAGCCGATGACCCGGACGTCGCGGCTGCCGTCGGGGTTCTTGACCACAAGGGTGTAGAGCCCGTCGCTGGCCTTGAGGGCATCGCGCATCCTGGTGTCCGAGGGCATCACTCCCATGCCGCAGATTCCCCAGTCCAGGGCCTGGCCCTGGTTCATGAGCCGGTCCATATACATGGCCTGGTGGGCGCGGTGGAAGCCGCCCACGCCGAAATGGATGATGCCCGCGGTCACAGTGGAGCGATCGTACGACGGCGGCGCGACCGTCTCGGGGAGAAGTGGCAGGGTGCTGTTGCTGAGTTCCATGGTGCTCTCCTGGGAGGTGATTGGGGTGGGGTCAGGTGGTGGTGGCGGCCACGGGGTGCGGTGTGGCGTCCGCGGCCGGGACGCCGTCGAAGCCGGGCTGCGTTCCGCGGAGGGCGACGGCGAGGAGCCCTGCGACGATGTAGAGGGCGGCGAAGAGGTACACCATTCCGGCTGCGCCCAGCGTGCCGTAGAGGAGTGCCACGAGCAGCGGCCCGGCGAACACCGCGGCGCCGATGCCCAGGTTGTAGGAGCTCATGGCGGCGCCCGGGTGTTTTGGAGCCAGGGATACGGCGATGGCGGAGAGCGGAACGAAGCCGGCCAGGCCGATGCCGAAGAGGGCGCCGATCAGCAGCGTGAGCGGGTAGGCGGCGGCCCAGCCCTGGCTGACCGCGTAGTCCGGCACAACATAGAGTCCCAGCATGGACACGGCGCACACGAAAGCACCGCACCAGGTCACGGTACGGCTCCAGCCGAGGCGGTCGCCGAGCCATCCGAAGAACAGGTTGCAGGGGATATTCACCGCGTAGATCACTGTGGTCAGGATCAGGAACTGCCCTACAGACCAGTGGAAGCGGTCAACGAAAAGCGCCGGAAAGAAGATCGCCATCCCGTAGGTGGGGATCGAGTTGATCATGCGCGTGAGCATGACCATCAGGGCCCGTCGATCAGTCGCCAGGAGTTTCAGGCCAAACGTGAGGGTGGCCCAGACCTGGTCGGAATTCTTCACCAGCGGGGCGCGGCCGGTCTTTTCCTTGACGCCGACAAGCGCCACGGCAGCGCCGGCCACCACCAGGACGAGGGAGATCCACAGGGTCTGGTAGTAGGAAAGGCCAAAGATGTCCAGGGATACGCTGGCCGTGGCGGCGCCGAGCGTGGGCAGGCCGGCACTGAACGCGACATAGAACCAGCCGATGGACATGGCCAGGCGCTTGGCATTGGCCGTGGCGCTGATCCAGACAAGGAAGCCGTAGGCAAAGAACGGGTAGCCGAAGCCACGGAGCCCGTAACTGACGAAGATCAGGACCGTGTTGGAGCTGGCGGCCAGGGCCACGGCGAGGAACAGAACCTCGAACACGATCCAGATTGCAGCACCAATGATCATGACCTTCCTCGGACCCCACAGATCGGACAGGGCCGCTGAGAAGAAGGCTGCGATGGCGACAGCGATCCCATAGACAGTGACCAGCGAGCCGGCCAAGGGGATCGAGAACCCGTGGGCGTCGGTCAGGTATGGCGCCAGGATGTTGGTCTCGACGCCATCGCCGATCATAAACAGGGTCAGGCCGACGAACCCCCAGATCAACGGCCGGGGAAGCCCCAGCCGGTCAAAGAAAGTGGCGGGTCTTGCGTCTGCGGCCTCCCGGGCCAGTGCGTCAGGGCTCATGTCGCTTCCTTGCGTCGTTTGCGAATCCGTGTGGTCAATCTAACAATAATTTCACAAAGATAACATAGAAGGTGTTAGAAATGAGAAGTAATCACCGTGTTTGATTCACTTTTGGATTGGATCTACCATCGTGAATGTGACTACCGAACAGCACGGTGTGGATTCCAGCGCCGGAACAGCACTGCAGGGTCTGCAGCCCGACGCGCGCCGGCACGCCTTGGCCCGCTTTGTGGAGGAGCACGCCAGCGCCAGGCTGGAGGTCATGGCAGAGGCCTTCGGCGTCAGCATCATGACCATCCACCGCGACTTGGATCAGCTGACGCGGGACGGACGGCTGGAACGCATCCGTGGCGGCGCCCGGGCCGTCCCGCGCCGATTCGCTGAACGCGATGTCCGGCTCCGGCGTCATATGAACTCGGGCCAGAAGGACCTGTTGGCCCGCACCGCCGCCGGGCTGATCCCCAGTGGCGCCATCGTGTGCCTCGATGATTCCACCACTGTCGGGGCCATGGGCCAGTACATCGCGGACCGCCAGCCGTCCACGGTGATCACGCACTCGCTGGGCCTCATGGGTCTGGTCGCCCAGCATCCCTCGATCGCACTGGTGGGCCTGGGCGGCCAGTATTACTCCGAAACGGACAGTTTCCTGGGAACCGTGGTGGTGGACCAGGTCAAGCGCATTGCCGCGGACGTGGTGTTCGTCTCCACCACGGCGTTGAAAAACGGTGCCCTGTTCCACCCCGACGCCGAGGCTGCACTGACCAAAAAGGCCATCATCGAAGTGGCCGAACGCAAGGTCTTGCTGGCGGACACCAGCAAGTTTGAATCCAACGGCCTCTACCACGTGGTTGATCTGGAAGTTTTTGACGACATCGTGGTCGAAGCGGATTTGCCTGCCCCGCACCGGGCCCAGCTGGAGCGGCTGGGCCTGACAATTCATACCGCGCCAGCACTGTAAAGGCCCGGCACCGTCTGGACCGAGCGTCCCTTCTCTCTTCAGGAGCTTCCTTGAGCCCCCAGTTCGTCCTTGGAATCGATTCGTCAACGCAGTCCTGCAAAGCCGCACTGGTGGACGCCGAGACCGGTGAAGTCCATGCCCTCCGCCGGGCCGCCCACCCGGATGGCACCCAGGTGGATCCGGCGGCATGGGAAGCAGCGCTGGCGGATTCCGCAGCTGAGCTGCTCCCGCGCGCGGACGCGGTCTCCATAGCCGGACAACAGCACGGCATGGTGGCGCTCGATGCTGAACACCGAGTGGTCCGGCCCGCCATCCTTTGGAACGACACCGCTTCTGCGCCGCAGGCACGCCACCTGGTTGACGAGCTCGGCGGACCGCAGGCCTGCGCCGACGCGGTGGGCAGCGTCATGGTCGCGTCGCTGACCGCGTCCAAACTTCGTTGGCTCCGGGATGTTGAGCCCGGAAACGCCGTACGGACCGAACACGTGCTCCTGCCGCATGATTACCTGACCTGGCAGCTGGGCGGCCGCCGGCAGATGACCACCGACCATGGCGACGCATCAGGCACAGGCTACTATTCGACGTCGACACGGCAGTTTGTGCCGGAACTGGCCCGCCGTGCACTGGGGCACGCAGTCGGCCTGCCCCGGGTAGCGGGCCCGAACGAAGTGGTCGGCACTACCCGCGACGGCAAGGCCATCGCGGCCGGCACCGGCGACAACATGGCGGCCGCCCTTGGCCTGGGGCTCGGCCCCGGCGATGTCTGCGTGTCCATCGGAACGTCCGGCGTGGCCTCCGCCGTCGTCGATTCCAGCGTGCATGACGGCAGTGGCCTGGTTTCCGGATTCGTCGACGCCAGCGGACGGAACCTGCCGCTGGCCTGTACCCTGAACGGCGCGCGCGTGCTCGAGTTCGGGGCACGTCTGCTGGGAGTGGACCATGCGGAATTTGCCCGGTTGGCTTTGTCCGCCCGGCCCGGCGCGGGCGGGGCCGTGATGCTGCCGTACCTGGACGGGGAGCGGACGCCTAACCGTCCGGAGGCCACCGGCACCATGCATGGACTGACCTCCACAACGAACCGCGAAGACCTGGCGCGCGCCGTCATCGAAGGCCTGCTGTGTTCCCTGCAGGATGCCGTAAAGGCCCTTGAAGCGGCGACCGGTGTGCCTGCCCGCCGCATCATGCTGATCGGTGGCGGATCCCAGTCGGAGGCACTGCGCCGTATTGCACCCCAGGTCTTCGGCGTGGCAGTAGACGTCCCGGCGCCGGGGGAGTACGTGGCGCTTGGTGCGGCACGCCAGGCGGCCTGGGCGCTCAGCGGCGCCGACCAGCCGCCGGCGTGGCCCGGAGCCGAGTCCGCAGTCTTTGAAGACACTCCTCAGCCGCAGGTCTATGAGCGCTATGCCGAACTCCGCGACCGGACGGAAAGCTGGGTTTAGCAGTAACTGCCCCCAGAGTTCTTGTGCACCTATTCGGGGTTTCGCGCCCCGAAACCGCGAATAGGTGGACAAGAACTCAGGCCCTAGGCCCGGGTGAGGACCCGGGTTAGAATGAGCCACACTCAGGCTGGCTGCCATCTGCCGTGCCTGCACGCCAAGCGCAAGTGGGAGTTCGATGAGGAACCTGATCCACCCCGTGGCCCCCGGCAGCGACTCCGAGGGGCTGCTGCAGCGGAGCGCCTTGGCAGGCCATGAACTGCTCGACGGCGTGGGGCGGCTTCCCGGGGAAGGAGCCGGCCCTGATTTCCCGGACGCCGAGGAAATTCCCGGGCTGCGCAGGCTGATCCGGGAATCCTGGCAGCGGTCCGCGCGGTTGAAGGCCAATCCGGACAACCCCGAAGCCCCCCTCGCCCTGGACCAGGACGAGCTGGAGGAATACCGGCGGCAGCATCCGCTGGCCAGCATCATGCCCGTGATCCAGAAACTGCTGGTCCAGCCCAGCCACGACAGCGGACTGCTGGTGGCCGTGGGGGACGAGGTTGGCCGGCTGCTCTGGGTGGAGGGCGACCCGGTCCTGCAGCGCCGCGCGGAAGGCATGATGTTCGTTCCCGGCGCTGACTGGTCAGAGGCCACGGTGGGCACCAGCGCCCCGGGAACAGCACTGGCTCTGGGCCGCGGCATCCAGATTGCCGGGGCGGAGCACTACCAGCGGTCCGTCCACTCGTGGAGCTGCACCGCTGTTCCCTTCCATGACCCTGATTCCGGCGCGCTGCTGGGCGTTGTGGACATCACGGGCAAGGCCACCGCGGTGGCGCCGCACACGCTGTCACTCGTCGAGGCCACCGTGGCCGCCGCGCAGGCGCAGCTGCGCGTGGAACGCCTCCAGCTCGCGGCCACGCTCGCCAGCCGGCCGGCCCGACGCCGGAACACCAGCACGCGCCCGGCCGGCCTCCAGCCGGGCCGGGGGAGCCGGCGGCGGCGCGAAGGAAGGCAGCCTGTACCGCAACAGCCTGCAGCTCCTGGGCCGCGACCAGGCTGTGCTCAGCATTGAAGGCAAGACTGTGGTCCTGTCCGCCCGGCACAGCGAAATCCTTGCCCTGCTCAGCACCCACCCGGACGGCCTGACCGCTGAGGAGCTCAGTGACCAGCTCTACCCGGGCGGCGGTTCCACCATGACGCTGCGCGCCGGAAATGGTCCGGCTCCGGAAAGTGCTCCAGCAGCTCAATCCGGCCGCCGTCCCGGAATCCCGGCCATACAAACTCAGCATGGACCTGGTCCCGGACAGCGGCCAGGTACTGACCTGCCTGCAGCGGGGAGCCCACCGGATCGCGCTGGAAATCTATCGCGGCGCCGTGCTGCCGCGGTCCGAGGCGCCCGGCATTGTCAGTCTCCGGGAGCGCGTCTCCTCGCTGATGCGGGAAGCGGTACTGACCGACGGCAGCGCCGAGACGCTGCTCAAGTACGCAGCACTGCCGGAGGCAAAGGACGACGTCGACGTCCGGATTGCCGCGCTCAAGCTGCTGCCGCCGCGCTCGCCGAAGCGGGCCGCCGTCGTCGCCGACCTTGAGCGGCTGGAAGCCGAACTCAGCGCCTAGCATCCCGCTGTGAGCCTGCCCAACGAGTCGCAGGCTCAATCCGAGCCTGGGACTGTCGACAGCCCGTGGCTGGCTCACTGGCTGCAACCTGACTGCAACCCTCACGCTCCTACGCTGATTCCAACGGCGGCCGCCAGCATCAGGCGCCGCCTCATGCACAGCAAAGGAGCTAGCAATGACTGTTTACGCACAGCCCGGTACCGAGGGTTCGAAGGTCACGTTCAAGGACCGCTATGAGAACTGGATCGGCGGCGAGTGGGTTGCCCCCGTCAAGGGCCAGTACTTCGAAAACATCACCCCCGTCACCGGCAAGGTCTTCTGCGAGGTAGCCCGTGGAACCGCCGAGGACATTGAGCTGGCCCTGGACGCCGCCCACAAGATCGCACCGTCATGGGGCAAGACCTCCGTGGCCGAGCGTGCAGCCATCCTGAACAAGATTGCCGACCGGATCGACGAGAACCTTGAAATGCTGGCCGTCGCCGAATCCTGGGACAACGGCAAGCCCATCCGCGAAACCCTGAACGCGGACATGCCGCTCGCCGCAGACCACTTCCGCTACTTCGCCTCCGCCGTCCGCGCCCAGGAGGGCCGGCTGTCCCAGCTCGACGACGACACCACCGCCTACCATTACCACGAGCCGCTCGGCGTCGTAGGCCAGATCATCCCGTGGAACTTCCCCATCCTGATGGCCGTCTGGAAGCTGGCCCCGGCGCTCGCCGCGGGCAACGCCGTGGTCCTCAAGCCCGCAGAGCAGACACCTGCGTCCATCCTGGTCCTGATGGAGCTCATCGGTGACCTCCTCCCGGCCGGCGTCCTCAACGTAGTCAACGGCTTCGGCGTCGAGGCCGGCAAGCCCCTCGCGTCCAGCCCGCGGATCCGCAAGATCGCCTTCACCGGCGAAACCACCACCGGCCGGCTGATCAGCCAGTACGCCAGCCAGAACCTGATCCCGGTCACCCTGGAACTGGGCGGCAAGAGCCCCAATATCTTCTTCAACGATGTTGCCGCCGACACCAGCGACGCGTTCTACGACAAGGCCCAGGAGGGCTTCGCGCTCTTCGCCTTCAACCAGGGCGAGGTCTGCACCTGCCCGTCGCGTGCCCTGGTCCAGGAAGACATCTACGACTCCTTCATGGCCGACGCCATCGCCCGGGTGGGGAAGATGATCCAGGGCAATCCGCTCGACACCGAAACCCAGGTGGGCGCCCAGGCCTCCAACGACCAGCTGGAGAAGATCCTTTCCTACATCGACATCGGCAAGCAGGAGGGCGCCAAGGTGCTCATTGGCGGCGGCCGCGCCGAACTCCCCGGCGATCTGGCGGGTGGCTACTACGTCCAGCCCACCGTGTTCGAGGGCCACAACAAGATGCGGATCTTCCAGGAAGAGATCTTCGGCCCGGTGGTGTCGGTGACACGGTTCAGCGACTACAACGACGCCATGGGCATCGCCAACGACACCCTCTACGGCCTCGGCGCCGGCGTCTGGTCCCGGAACGGCAACGTCGCGTACCGTGCGGGCCGTGAAATCCAGGCCGGCCGCGTCTGGGTCAACAACTACCACGCCTACCCGGCCGGCGCCGCGTTCGGCGGGTACAAGTCCTCCGGCATCGGACGTGAAAACCACTCCATGATGCTGGATCACTACCAGCAGACCAAGAACCTCCTGGTCAGCTACAACGAGAACAAGCTCGGCTTCTTCTAAGGGATTGGGGCGCTCCCGTGGTGTCGACTCCGTCGCCACGACGGGGCCCTCGCGCCCACTCCGCCCTTTGGCCCGGGCGGGGACGGATTACACCGTCCGTCCCTGCCCGCAGCACCTGGCCACCCCTCAGGAAGGCAGCTCCACCTCCACCGCATTACCCTTCATCGACGCAAGGATTTCGCCAATGACGACGACAATGCAAGCAGCAGTAGTAACCGAATTCGGCAAGGACCTTCAGGTCCAGAGCCTCCCCATTCCCACCCCGGGCCGGGGCGAGGCGCTGGTCAGGCTCATCACCACAGGCGTCTGCCACACAGACCTCCACGCGGCAGAGGGGGACTGGCCGGTCAAGCCGGCCCCGCCGTTCATCCCCGGCCACGAAGGTGTAGGCGAAGTGGTTGCCCTGGACGAGGGCGTCACTGACCTGGCCGTCGGCGACCTCGTCGGCAACGCCTGGCTGTGGTCCGCCTGCGGCGACTGCCAGTACTGCCGGACCGGCTGGGAGACGCTCTGCGAAGCGCAGAAGAACGCCGGCTACAGCGTGGACGGCTCCTTCGGCGAGTACATGCTCGTGGACACGCGCTTTGCCGCACGCATCCCGGCGGGCTCGGACCCCGTTGAAGTTGCCCCGGTGCTTTGCGCCGGCGTCACGGTCTACAAGGGCCTGAAAATGACCGAAGCCAAGCCCGGCCAGTGGGTCACCATCTCCGGCATCGGCGGGCTCGGGCACATTGCCGTCCAGTACGCCGTGGCGATGGGCCTGCGCGTGGCTGCCGTGGATATCGCGGACGACAAACTCGCCCTGGCCAAGAAGCACGGTGCGGAGCTGACCGTCAACGCGCTGCACGAAGATCCCGCCGAAGTCATCCAACGCGAAACCGGAGGTTGCCATGGAGTCCTGGTCACCGCAGTACACCCGTCTGCTTTTGGCCAGGCGATCGGCATGGCACGCCGGGGCGGGACGATTGTGTTCAACGGGCTGCCGCCGGGCGACTTCCCGGCGCCCATCTTCGAGATTGTGCTCAAGGGCCTGACGGTCCGCGGCTCGATCGTGGGTACCCGGCAGGACCTGGAGGAAGCCCTGGAGTTCTACGCTGAGGGCAAGATCCATCCCACGGTGTCCACCCGGGGGCTCTCCGAGATCAACGCCGTCCTTGACGAGATGAAACACGCCAAGATCGACGGCCGCGTGGTGCTGAGGTTCTGATGCCCCACAACCGGCTCAACGCCGCGGTGACGCTGCCCGGGGAAGACTTCTCCCGGGTGGCGCTCACCACGGAGGCCATGGAGCTGCTGCAGAAGCTGTGGCTGCAGCACGGCCCGCTGATGTTCCATCAGTCCGGCGGCTGCTGCGACGGCTCATCGCCCATGTGCTATCCGGCCGGCGAGTTCATCACCGGCGATTCGGATGTCCTCCTGGGCCTGTTCGACGTCTCCGCCGGACTTGAGCCCCAGCCGCTGGAGTTCTGGATGTCGAAGGAGCAGTTCAACTACTGGAGCCACACGCACCTGACGGTCGATGTTGTGGTTGGCCGGGGGAGCGGCTTCTCGGTTGAAGCGCCCGAAGGCAAGCGCTTCCTGATCCGGTCCACCCTGATGGACTGGCCCGTCTAGGCGGTTCGATCAAAAGCCCTTGGGGCCCTCGAAACGGAGGGCCCCAAGGGCTTTTCCGCAATTATCTTCGGCAAGTGTGGCGTCTCACCATTCGGGACAATTGTGGCCGTCCAGTGGATGGACGGTAAAGTTGATAAGTCTGTTTCCTACACTATTCAGGATTGTGGAACCACTTATGAACCTCCTCCGGACCAAATCCATCGAGCAGTCGATCGCCGACGCCGACGAACCCGGACGCAAGCTCAAGCGGTCGCTCAGCACCTGGGACCTGATGATCATGGGTGTCGCCGTCGCTGTCGGCGCCGGGATCTTCTCGGTAGGCGCCAAGGCTGCGGCCAACTTCTCCGGCCCTGCCGTGACGGTCTCCTTCGCCATCGCCGCCGTGACCTGTGCCCTGGCCATCATGTGCTACGCCGAGTTCGCCACCGCCATCCCCGTTGCCGGGTCCGCTTACGTCTTTACGTACGCCACCATGGGCGAGCTGCTGGCGTGGATCATCGGCTGGAACCTGATCCTGGAACTCTTCACCGCCGCGGCTGTCATTGCCAAGTACTGGGGCATCTACCTCAGCAACGTGTTTGCGCTGATGGGGGCCGACGTTCCCGCCGGCCGTTTCGATCGGCGGCGTGGACCTCTACTGGGGTGCCTTCCTGATTGTTGCGATCTTCACGGTCCTGCTGGTGCTTGGAACCAAACTTTCGGCCCGCGTGGGCAACGTCTTTACCCTGATCAAAATCGGCGTTGTGCTGTTTGTGATCGTGGTGGGCTTCACTTACGTGAAGTTCGAAAACTACAGCCCGTTCGTCCCTGCGGCTGAGCCCACCGCCGGGGGTGCTGCCGACGTCCTCAAGCAGTCCTTCTTCGGCTTCCTCACCGGTGCCGCCCCTGCGCAGTACGGCACTCTCGGCGTCTTCGCCGGCGCTGCCCTGGTGTTCTTCGCGTTTATCGGCTTCGACGTGGTGGCCACCTCGGCCGAGGAAGTGAAGAACCCGCAGAAGACCCTTCCGCGCGGCATCTTCGGCGGCCTCGCCGTGGTGACCCTGCTCTACATCCTGGTCTCCCTGGCGCTGACCGGCATGGTGTCCTACACGGACCTCGCCGCGGCGGAAAACCCCACGCTCACCACCGCCTTTGAGGCCGTCGGCAACACCACTGCCGCCAAGGTCATTGCCTTCGGTTCGCTCATTGGCCTCACCACCGTCATCATGGTGCTGCTGATGGGACTGTCCCGCGTGGTGCTGGCCATGAGCCGCGACGGCCTGCTGCCGCGGTCCCTGTCCAAGACCAGTGACAAGCGTTCGACGCCGGTCCGCCTCCAGATCATCTGCGGCGCTGCCGTGGCGCTCGTGGCCGGCCTCACCAACGTGGATCTGCTTGAGGAAATGATCAACATCGGCACACTGTCTGCGTTTGTGATGGTCAGCCTGGGCATCCTGGTGCTGCGCAAGAAGCGCCCCGACCTGAAGCCGTCCTTCCGGGTGCCCTTCGGCAAAGTCCTGCCGGTGGTCTCCGCCGTGCTGTGCCTGTACCTGATGACCAACCTGGCCGTGGAGACGTGGATCTTCTTCGCCGGCTGGCTTGTTATCGGCATCATCATCTACTTCGCCTACGGACAGAGGCACTCCCGCCTGAACGAAAAGTTCGCCGCAGCGAAGTCCGCCGTGGACAACAAGGAAGCCAACGCTGAGGCTGCGGCCGAGGACGAGGCGCTCACCCGCCGGTAGCCGCGCGCCTGCAATGCGTGACTGCCGCATTTAGGCATACCCGCAGCCCCAAGGCATAACCGCGGCACGTAGCTGCGGGCGATAACACCAGAGGCATCCGCCCACCACCAGGTGGCCGGGTGCCTCCGGTATTTGGAACACGTTATATCGTTGCTGGCATGGCCCGCCCCGCAAAACCGGAGCGCAAAGCTGAGCTGCTGAGCGCGATCCTTGACTACCTGATGGACAAAACCCTGGCCGAGCTGACGTTTCGCACCCTTGCCGAAGGCCTGGGCATCAGCGCCTACGCGCTGGTCTACCACTTCGGTAACCGCGAACAGCTGATCACCGAAGTCATCCGCTCCATCGAGTCCAGGCTGGACAGCATGCGCAGCACAGATGTCCGGGAGATCAGCCGGGAGGCGTGGCGGACGTACCTGCTGGAGTCGTGGCGGTGGACCATGGCGCAGCGGAACCGGCACCTGGCCCGGCTGGAGTTCGAGGCTACGGCACAGGACATCGTCGCCGCCGAGCCGCGGGGCACAGCCCAGGCGCATTTCCGGATGCTGCACCACAAGACCCGGGACTGGCTGATGCTCCAGGGCATCGCCGAGGAGTTTGCCGATACCGACGCCCGGCTCTTCACCTCCACGTTCTATGGGCTGCAGTTCGACTTTGTGGTGATGAACCAGCCGGAAGCTGCAAGCAGGGCCTTTGAACTGATGCTGACGGTGTTTTTCAACAACCTGGAATACCGGCTTGCGGCCGCAGGCGAAGAGCCCAGCCAGGCGTCCGGTAACCTGCCGTCAGGGCGCGGCGTGCCGGCCCACCCACTCCACCAGCGGCCGCAGCTGGTCCCATAGCTCGGCAACCTTCCTGGCCGCTTCCGGTGTGTCCACCCACGCCGGCTGGCCCAGCTCGATTCCGGCGGAGAGCGACTTGTGCTTGAGCAGCTCGCCCCGGGGATGGTCCCGGTCATATCCGCGGGGCACGGTCTTGAGCTTCTCGCCCTCCACGGCAAAGCCCGCGGCGGCCACGCCGTCCACGATGTGCCGCAGCGACTCACCCGTACTCGAGGCATCCACAGAATTCCGGAACCGCGCCAGCTGCGCCGGGGTGTGGGAGTGGTAGCCACCGCCGACCAACAGCCCGTCAGCGCTGACCTGCAGGTAGTAGCCCACGCCTTCCTGTGCTGAGGCAAAGGCGCCCTGGGCGGTCTTGTACGGTGATTTGTCCGGCGAGAACCTGATGTCCCGGTTGGGCCGGAAGATCTTGCCCGGCCCGAAACGCGGCTCCAGCTCGGCCAGCAGCGCAGTGACCGGCTCCCGGACCAGGGTGTCGTAGCTGTCCTTGTGCTCCAGCCACCACTCCCGGTTGTTGTTGTGCTCAAGTTCGGCGTAGAACTCAAAAGCCCCCGCGGGGATCCCCTGGAATGTACTCATGCAGCGATCCTAGGTACTGAAAAGACCTCCAGCCAGAGCCCGCCGTGGCTATGTGGAAAGCGTCGGCAGGCACGAACTAAAACGAAACACCCCGCCACGAGAGAATCGTGGCGGGGTGTTTCATGTTGCGGCACAGCAGCAAGCGGCGAATTAGCCGATCTTGTTGGCAGCCTCAGCGTCGGAATCAGAGGCGCCGGCGCCCAGGTTGGCGCGCAGCTTGGCGCCGAGCTCGGCGTCAACGTTGGTCCAGTACTGGATGGCGCGTTCCTTGATTTCAGCGGTCTTCACGCCGCCCACAGCACCGGTGATGGTCTCGAGCAGGCGGGCCTTGGCGCCGTCGTCGAACACTTCGCGGTACAGGGTGCCGGCCTGGACGAAGTCGCCGTCCTCGGAGCGGAGGGAGTGCGCGGAAAGCGTCAGCTCGCCGTCGTTCTCCCAGCCACCGGCGGGGGATGCCGGCTCAACAGCGGCGGGGCCGCCCACGGAGTTCGGTGCGTAGACCGGAACGGAGGGGGCGTTGAAGTGGTAACGCCCGGCGCCGTCCTGGCTGTAGTTGTTGACCTGGCTCTTGGGCTGGTTCACCGGGATCTGGGCGTGGTTGGTGCCCACGCGGTAGCGGTGTGCGTCGGCGTAGGAGAAGATGCGGGCCTGCAGCATCTTGTCCGGCGAAGCGGCGATGCCCGGCACGAAGTTCGACGGCGCGAAGGTGGCCTGCTCGATCTGCGCGAAGTAGTTCTCCGGGTTCTTGTTCAGCTCCATGGTGCCCACGTGGATCAGCGGGTAGTCAGCGTGCGGCCACACCTTGGTGAGGTCGAACGGGTTGAAGCGGTACGTCTTGGCGTCCTCGTACGGCATGACCTGGACGTGCAGTTCCCAGGACGGGAAGTTGCCCTCGGCGATGTTTTCCTGCAGGTCGCGGATGTAGAAGTCCGCGTCCGAGCCGGCCAGTTCCTCGGCCTGGTCGCCGGTGATGGACTTGACGCCCTGGTTGGACTTGAAGTGGTACTTGACCCAGAAGCGCTCGCCCTCGGCGTTGATCCACTGGTAGGTGTGCGAGCCGTAGCCCTGCATTTCACGCCAGGAAGCCGGCAGGCCGCGGTCGCCCATGAGCCAGGTGACCTGGTGTGCGGACTCGGGGGACAGGGTCCAGAAGTCCCACTGCATGTCGGCGTCGCGCAGGTGGGTGCCCGGGAGGCGCTTCTGGGAGTGGATGAAGTCCGGGAACTTGATGCCGTCGCGGATGAAGAAGACGGGGGTGTTGTTGCCCACGAGGTCGTAGTTGCCCTCGGAGGTGTAGAACTTGACGGCGAAGCCGCGGGGATCGCGCCAGGTGTCGGGGGAGCCGTTCTCGCCGGCGACGGAGGAGAAGCGGATCAGCATGTCGGTCTCGACGCCCGGCTGCAGGAAGGCGGCCTTGGTGTACTTGGAGACGTCCTAGGTGGTCTTGAACGTACCGAACGCGCCGCCGCCCTTGGCGTGCACTACGCGCTCCGGCACGCGCTCGCGGTTGAACTGGGCGAGCTTTTCGATCAGGTAGTGGTCGGTCAGGATGATGGCGCCGTCGGCACCAACTGACTGGGAGTGCGCGTCGGACGTGACGGGGGCACCTGACTGGGTGGTTGAAATGGCAGTCATTGTTCTCCTATTTCTCTATTACTTGTGAGGGACGTTCAGAAGGAAGTTTTTGGGACTGCTGGCAGTCCTGGCAGATGCCCTGGTACATCACGTCGGCGATCTGGATGGTCATCGGCTTGGCGTTCTCATCCCAGTGCGGGGTGAGGCAGGGGGCGTGCCCGACGGCGCATTCCACGTCTTCCACGCGGCCGCAGCTGATGCAGATGGCGTGGTGGTGGTTGTCACCGACGCGGGTCTCGTACAGGGCGGGGGAGTGCGGCGGCTCGAAGCGGCGCAGCATGTGCAGATCGGTCAGGTCGCCGAGGACCACATAGACGGACTGTGCAGTGAGCTCCGGGAGTTCGTGCGCGCGGCGGCCAGGATGCTCTCCGCCGGCGAATGGGGGTGGTGTTCGACGGCGGCCAGCACGGCGAGCCGCTGCTTGGTCACGCGGCGGCCGTGGGCCCGCAGGGCAGCAGCCCATGCTTCGTGGCCGCCAAAGTGTTCCGTCATGCCTCCATTGAAACACTTATTATGAGTCCATCACAATAAGGCTTGGCTAACTTTGGGTAACGAGCAGAAATTCCTGCAGGGGGTTGACAGACTCGCCTGCCGAGCGGCCCAGGGCGTGGACTTCCAGCGGCCCGGCGCCCGGGTCCGGCACCACGCAGCTCAGCCCGGTGACGCCGCGGCGTTCCGTCAGGCCCTGCAGCGCGGCGGCCAGCGCCAGCAGGTGCCCGGGCGTGAGGGCGGCTTCGCCGGATGCCGGCGACAGGACAGTGTGGTGCGGGCCGGCCTTTACCAGGGGAATGGACGCCACCAGCCCCGGCAGAGGGGCATCCTCCGGAATCCCGGACGCGGCGGCTGACCGTTCCACAGCCGAGGCGGCGCAGCGCGGCGCGGAGACCGCCGTCGTACTCTGCGAGCCTGTCCGCTGCGGCGGGCACACGGCGCTGGGTGGGTAGAAGCAGCTGTTCACCCGGGGTGACAGGCTCCCCGTCCCAGCGCCCGAAGAGGTGGAACGTGGGCGTGGAAGACTCCACCTCCGGCTCGCCGATGGAGGCCCCGATGGGGTGCCACTGGTGCGCAAACACCACCGTGCAGCGCGTGGCGCCAAGCACGTCGGCGAGGGCCTGGCGGGCGGCGTTGTGGCAGACCAGCCAGTCGGCGGCGGAGCGCAGGTCAAAGGCGATGGCGGGGTTCGTGAGCCGGATGAGCAGATGGCCGGCGGTCAGCGCGGTCCGCGGCCGGACAATCTCCCAGACCTCCGATGCGTAAAGAAGCCGCCTGGACATACTCATGAGCAACTCCTTTCCCCCGCCTGAGGATACCAAGCGTGTGGTCCAGCAGGACACGGATGCCACCATTAGGGTTGCGGAGTGGGGAAATTACTGGCCGACATCACACCGCTGCGGGAGAGCCCTGCCTTCCGCCGGCTCTGGCTGGGCTCCGCAGTGGCCGCCGTCGGCAGCCAGCTCACCCTGGTGGCCGTCAGCCTGGAGGTCTACCGGCTCACCCAGGACAGCTTCTACGTGGGCCTGCTGGGCGTCTTCGCGCTGGTTCCGCTGGTGTTCGGCGGGCTGCTGGGCGGGTCAATCGCCGATTCCCACAACCGCCGCACCGTGGCACTGCTGGCCACCTCGGTCCTGTGGCTCACCACGGGCCTGATCGCGCTCCAGTCATGGCTGCAGCTGGGAAACATCTGGATTCTCTACCTCCTGGTCGCCCTGCAGAGTGGTGCCCAGGCCATTAACCAGCCTGCGCGAAGTGCCATCATCCCCACCCTGATCCGCAAGGAGCTGCTCCCGGCAGCGAACGCGCTGAGCATGATGTCGTTCGGACTGGCCATGACGGTGGGGCCGCTGCTGGCCGGCGTGCTGGTGGCGTGGGTGGGCTTCGGCTGGACCTACACCATTGACTTCATCTGCTTTGTGTTTGTCCTGTGGGCCGTCTTCCGGTTGCCGTCCATTCCTCCCTCGGGGAGTGCCGGGCGCGCCGGGATCCGGTCGGTCATCGAAGGGTTCCGTTTCCTGGGCACGCGGCCCAACCTGCGGATGACGTTCATCATCGACCTCATCGCCATGATCCTCGCCCAGCCGCGGGCGCTGCTGCCCGCCGTTGGTGCGCTGATGATCGGCGGCGGCGAATCCACGGTGGGCATCCTGCTGGCGTCCACCGCCGTGGGAGCGTTCCTGGCCGGTCTGTTCTCCGGGCCGCTGGGCCGGGTCCGGTGGCAGGGGAGCGCCGTGGTGTGGTCCGTGATGGGTTGGGGTGCCTCGATTGCGGGCTTCGGGGTGGTGGTGCTCCTGGCAGGCCGGACGCACGACGGCGGCGCCACCCTTTGGCTGCTGCCCGCGGCTGTGTGCTGTGCCCTGGCCGGGATCGCAGACTCCATCAGTGCCGTGTTCCGCAACACCATCCTGCAGGCCGCCACCCCGGACCACCTGCGGGGACGGCTCCAGGGCGTCTTCATTGTGGTGGTGGCCGGCGGCCCCCGCGTGGGGGACCTGCTGGCGGGCGGCGGGACTAAGATTTTGAGTGAGGGCTGGGTCCTGCTCCTGGGCGGGGCGTTGTGCGTGTTGGTGGCCTGGTTGGCCGCGCAGCTGCAGCCGGGTTTCCGGAAGTACGATGCCCATAACCCGGTGCCGTAGGGCCTGCGTTCCTGGAGCGATCTTTCCCCAAGACACAGCCACGGCGGTATGGGCGATATGGAGGAGTGGACGTGCACAAGCATTACAACGGCCTGAAGACTGCAGCCCTGTTCGGTGTGCTCTGGGCTGTGCTGCTGGGCCTGGGCGGCCTGATCGGGCTCAACACCCGCAGCTCGGCTCCCATCTGGATCATGGCCCTGATCGGTGTGGCCACCACGGCATACGGCTATTGGAACAGTGACAAGATCGCCATCCGCTCCATGCAGGCCTACCCCGTGACCGAGGCGCAGGCGCCGCAGCTGTACCAGATCGTCCGGGAACTCTCCGTGCGGGCCAACCAGCCGATGCCGCGCATCTACCTCTCGCCCACCATGAATCCGAACGCGTTCGCCACGGGCCGGAATCCCAAAAACGCCGCCGTCTGCTGCACCGAAGGGATCCTGCAGCTGCTCGACGCCCGGGAGCTCCGCGGGGTCCTGGGGCACGAGCTGATGCACGTGTACAACCGGGACATCCTCACGTCCTCGGTGGCCGCCGCGGTGGCCGGCGTCATCACGTCGGTGGGCCAGATGCTGCTGTTCTTCGGCGGCGACCGGCGCAACTCCAACCCGCTGGCCATGCTGGCCATGGCGCTCCTGGCGCCGTTTGCCGCCTCCCTGATCCAGCTCGCCATTTCCCGGACCAGGGAGTACGACGCCGACGAGGACGGTTCGCAGCTCACTGGCGATCCGCTGGCGCTCGCCTCAGCCCTGAGCAAGATCGAGCAGGGTGTCCGGATTGCGCCGCTCCCGCACGACCAGAAACTGGTCAACACCTCGCACCTGATGATCGCCAACCCGTTCCGCGGCGGCGCGATGACCAAGCTCTTCGCGACGCACCCGCCCATGCGTGAACGGATCGCGCGGCTGGAACGGATGGCGGGCCGGCCCCTCAACTGAGGCTGACGCACCTAAGCCGGGTGCCGCCGTCGTACTTCCGGAATGGTCCGGAATGGTCCGAACAGCACCGAACTGGTCCGAACGGAACCCTAGGCCGAGAACAGCCCATCGCCCACAAAGCCGCCGGGGCGGATGCCGGGCGGGACGGCGAACAGCCCGGAGCCAGTGTGCACCAGGTACTCCACGGACAGGGCGTCCTGCCGGGCCATGGCGGTCTGCATGGGCACGTAGTGGGTGCGCGGGTCCTTCACAAACGCGATGAAAAACAGGCCGGCGTCCAGGTGCCCCAGGCCGTCCGAGCCGTCGGTGAAGTTGTAGCCCCGGCGCAGCATCCGCACGCCCTTGTTCTGCTCGGGGTGGGCGATCCGGACATGGGAGTCGGTGGCGATCAGCGGCTCCTCGGCCCGCCCCGTGGCAGCAAAGTCGGGAGCGGTGAATTCCGTTCCGCCCGAGAGCGGGGCGCCCTCGGACTTGGTCCTGCCGATCAGGCCCTCCTGTTCGCGCAGCGAGGTCCGGTCCCAGATCTCGATGTGCATCCGGATGCGGCGGGCCACGAGGTAGCTGCCGCCCTCCATCCACGCCTCCGGGGCCGGTGCGCCGGCGGGCACCCAGACGTGCTCGTCCAGCAGTGCCGAATCTTCGGCCTTGACGTTGTTGGTGCCGTCCTTGAAACCGAAAAGGTTCCGCGGCGTCTGCTGCGAACGGGAGGTGGAGGAGGTGCGACCGAAGCCCATCTGGGACCAACGGACATGCGCCTTGCCGAACGCGATTCGCGCCAGGTTCCGGATGGCATGGACTGCCACCTGCGGATCGTCGGAACAGGCCTGGACCACCAGGTCCCCGCCGGTGCGCCTTTCCTCAAGGTCATCGCCGGGGAAATGCGGCAGGTCGATCAGGGCAGCAGGCCGCCGGCCTGCCAGGCCGAAGCGGGCCGCGCCGTCCTTTTCGAACAGCGTCGGGCCGAAACCGAAGGTCAGCGTCAGCCTGCCCGCGGTCAGCCCCAGAGCCTCTCCGGTATCTTCGGGCGGGGCATCGTACGGACCGTTGACCGCGCCGGTGGTGCCCGCTTCCTTGCCCGCCGTCATCGCGGCGGCAGCATCGGTCCAGTCCTTGAGCAGGCGCGATGAGTTCCCCGCGGTCTTCGGTGATCACATCGAAGGCCGCCATATGGAGCCTGTCCTGCGCCGGCGTGGTGATGCCCGCCTGGCGGTCGCCGTGGAACGGGACCGTGTCGCTGACTGGCTGGGGCTGCGCGTCGGCACCTGCCACAGCGCCCGCCACGGCGTCATGGCCCAGGAAGCCTGCGGCGAGGCCGGCGGCTGCCCCGGCCCCGCCGGCGCCGGCCAGCGCGAGGAGTCCCCGGCGCGATACTTTCGTCATTGCTTCCTGCCTAGAGGACGACGGCGGCGGTCAGGTTGGAGAGCGGCTCGCCGAGGGAGTCCACCAGGGTTGCCAGCTTTTTGACCTGGTCCGGCGTGAGCTCGTTGTAGTACACGAAGCCTTCACCCTTGGCATACTTCGACAGCTCAGTTTGCAGCGCCGCGAACTTGGTCTCAAGCTCCTTGGCCAGCTCAGGCTGCTTCTGGTCCAGGACCGGGCGCAGGTTTTCGAAGGCGATCCGGGCGCCGTCCACGTTGGCCTGGAAGTCCCACAGGTCCGTGTGCGACCATGCTTCCTCTTCGCCGGTGACCTTGCCGGTAGCCACTTCGTCCAGCAGTTCCTTGGCGCCATTGCCGAGCTTGTCGGCCGTCAGCTCCACAGTGCGGGTGCGGGTGAACAGATCTTCGGTGTCCGTCACAAGCTGGGCGGCGATCTTGGCACGTTCGGCGCCGGTCATGGCGGTGTAGCCGGCAGGCGGGAACAGGTCCTTCTCGGCACGGTGCCAGCCGGTCCAGGCTTCGCCCGGCTGCAGGTCTGCCTCGCGGAGGTCCAGTTTGGGGTCCAGGTCCCCGAAGGACTCCGCCACGGGTTCAATCCGTTCCCAGTGCAGGCGGGTGGCGGCGTACAGGTCCCGGGCCTTGGCGGCGTCGCCGGCGGCGAAAGCTGCGGCGAAGGTCTTGGTGCCTGCCAGCAGCTGCTCGGTCTGGTCCTTCACATACGCGGTGTACTGGGCCGTTGCAGTGTCGGTGAGCCGCTTCAGGTCGGTGTCGACGGCTATGGCCGTGCCGGAGTCCTTGACCGTGAATCCGGACCGGATGCCGTCGCCGACCATGCCCGGTTTGCACGCGGTGACATAGGTTCCTGCAGGCGCGGTGACCACCAGGTTGCGGCTGATGCCCGGGCCGATGTTTTCGACTTCTCCGATGATCCGCAGCCCGTCCTCGGCGAGCAAATAGAACTCGGTGACCTGATCGCCGTCGTTCTTCACCGAGAAGGTGAGGTTCCCGCTGGAAGCCTCTGCAGCGGAGACTTTGCAGGCGTCGCTGGTGCTGGAAACCGTGATGGGTCCGCCGCTGGCTGCCGGTGTCGGCTTGGCGTTGTCCGTGCAGCCGGCCAGCGCCAGCGGGATCAGGGCGATGCCGGCCAGGAGGTTCAGCCGGGAGCGGAGACCGCGGATGCGGGGGGAAGCAGTCATGAGGGGTCCTTGAGGGGTGCGTGGGGAGGGATGCTTGTTAGGGATTGGTGGCTTTGACCGGCTGGCCGCCGGTGCGTACGGCCGCACGGCGGGTGTTGCGGCGGTGCGCGGTGAGGTAGAGGTACAGGGTGGGTATGACGTAGAGGACCCAGGCGGACGCTTCGAGCCAGGTGGTGGCGGGGGAGAAGTTCAGCGTCCCCTTCAGCAGGGTGCCGTACCAGGACGACGGCGGGACGGCAGCCGAGACGTCGAAGGCCAGCAGGTGCAGTCCGGGCAGGATCCCGGCCTCCTGCAGGTCGTGGATGCCGTAGGCGAGGACGCCGCCCGCGATGATGATCAGGGCGGCCCCTGTCCAGGTGAAAAAGCGCGAGAGATTGACCTTGAGGACGCCGCGGTGGAGGAGGTAGCCCAGTCCTGCAGCGACCAGCAGCCCCAGCAGGGCACCGAGCAGGGGCACCGTGGATTCGCCGGTGGCCTGGGCGGCCGCCCACAGGAAGAGGGCCGTCTCCAGGCCCTCCCGGCCCACCGCCAGGGCGGCCACGATGACAAGTCCCCAGCCGCCACCGGCCGCGGCGTTGTCCACGCTGTTCCGCAGGTCCTGTCCGAGCGATCTGGCGGTCCGGGCCATCCAGAACACCATCCACGTGACCAGCCCGACCGCCACGATGGACAGGCTGCCGCCGATGGCCTCCTGGGCCTCGAACGTCAGGCCGCGCGGTCCGAAGGTGAGCAGCGCACCGAAGCCGATGGAGAGCCCCACGGCGAGGCCCACTCCCGCCCAGATGCGGGGGATGAGGTGGCGGCGGCCCGTCCTGACCACGTAGGCGAGCAGCAGCACAACGATCAGCGAGGCTTCGAGGCCTTCGCGGAGGCCGATGAGGAAATTTGCGGTCATAGTCTGGCACTTTCGGGATGATGGAACCAAGCTAAGGCTCACCTAACCCCCGAAGATACTCCCGGGACGGCATTAAGCAAAACTGTTATGCGCTAATTACGAACTTCGATGGGGAATTGCGGAACAGGCGGGAGCGCCTGATGGCGCCCGAACAGGCCTGGCGGACGCGAAAAGGGCCCGGGAACCACCGAATTCGGTGGTCCCCGGGCCCTTCGCGTGTCCCGGTGCCGGAACAGTGCCGCTAGCTGCGGAAGTTAACGAACTGCAGGTCTGCTTCCTCGAAGTCCTTCAGCAGGTTCATGGTGGCCTGCAGGTCATCGCGGGACTTGGACGAAACGCGGAGTTCGTCGCCCTGGATCTGGGACTTGACGCCCTTGGGGCCTTCGTCGCGGATCAGCTTGTTGATCTTCTTGGCCAGGTCCTGCTCGATGCCTTCCTTGATGGAGGCTTCCAGCCGGAATTCCTTGCCGGAGGCGAACGGCTCGCCGGTGTCCAGGGACTTCAGGGAGATGCCGCGGCGGATCAGCTTGGACTGGAGCACGTCCAGCACTGCCAGGACGCGCTCCTCCGAGTTGGCCTTCATCAGGATCTTCTCGCCGCTGAAATCGACCTCGGCGCCCACACCCTTGAAGTCGTAGCGCTGGACAAGTTCCTTCTGCGCCTGGTGCAGCGCGTTGGCTACTTCCTGCTTGTCCACTTTGCTTACGACGTCGAACGTTGACTCGCCTGCCATGACTCTCCTTGTGCTGGTGGGTGCCCTGAAATGCCTCTGCAGGGCGTGGATTTCTGTATTCCAGCCTAATACGGATCGGCTCTGACGCTACTGCGGAGCGGCCACGAGTGGATTCACAGTTCCCTCATAGCGGACACACTGCGGGAACGAAGCCGGGCGGTAGAGAGTTGAACGAGTTGGAAGAAGCACGAAAGGGAAGCAATGCAACATCACGCCGTCCGTTACGTCACCCGAACCACCGCCGTCGCCGCTGGGGCAGTTGCCACCGCGGCCACCTCTGTCGCGGCAGCAGCCCTGGCCGGCTCCATCATCTTCAGCCCGGTGCCCGACGCCTCCGCGCGGATGGATGGCGTCAGCGAGGACCTGCGGCGGGCCGTCCAGCTGAACCAGATCACCGAGGAGCAGGCGCTGAAGTTCGAGGCGAAGCTGGCCGGACGGATTCTTGGCGACGCCTGACAGCCCGGTTTTTCCGCGGAATTGCAGGGATTTTGGGGCCCGTGTCCGCCGCGCAGAGGCTCGATTCGATTCTTCGGCAGAAGTTCTGTAAAGTTGTCTTGCCCGCGGTTACTGGAAGCGGAACGGCCCGGAAACGGACGTTCCACAGACTGCATCAGCGGGTACTTCTTTTGAAGTTCGGCAGATTACCCGAGCGGCCAAAGGGGGCTGACTGTAAATCAGCTGGCAACGCCTACGGGGGTTCGAATCCCTCATCTGCCACCCAAGGAAAAGCCTCCGGAACCACCAGGTTCCGGAGGCTTTTTTGTGCCCCGGCCAGGGCGGGCGTGAATTTCCGCCTGTCAGGAGCTTGTCCGCCGTTCCTGACCGCGAAGGGTTCGGACCTGCGGACGTGCCCCGGAATTTCTCCCGGAAGGGTCAGCCGGTACGGCAAAAATCAGGGGAGGAACCGTCGTCGACAGGTATTCGTGGCCGGGCGTAGGCTGGCAGCATCGGCGCAAGTGACCCCGATGCCCTGCGTCGATTCATCCATCGATGAAGGAGATCCAATGAGTGCTGTACGTGAATTCATGACTACGGATGCCAGGTGTATTAAGGAAGACCAGACGCTCGAAGATGCCGCACGGATGATGCTGGACCTCGATTGCGGATCATTGCCGATCTGCGGTGATGACGGGAAGTTGAGGGGCATGATCACCGACCGCGACATTGTGCTCAAGTGCGTCGCCGCAGGCCGGAATCCCCGCGAGGTGATGGCCCGCGAACTCGCCTCGGGCAAACCCCACTGGGTGGACGCGGATGCAAGTGTTGATGATGCCATCGAAATCATGGAACGGCATCAGGTCCGGCGGCTCCCGGTCATCGCCGACCACAAGCTGGTTGGCATCATCAGCCAGGGTGACATTGCGCGCAACTACAGCGAGGAGCGCGTGGGCGAGTTGGTGGAGCACATTTCGGAGCGCCACCACATGTCTGTCTAGCCACAACACCGCACCAGGCGAAGTCCAACATGACCTTGTCCGCGGTTCCTTTGCCTTTAAGGCTGGGAACCGCGGACAAGCTTTGGGCCTGTTGAAGCTCCGCCGTCAGTGAAGCTCTCCGGTCAGTTCAGGGCGATCAGCAGCATCTGGCTGGTCCCCGGGATGCAGGTCTGCAGGATCGCCCGGGGGAAACCGCCGAATACCCGGAGGACGTCGTTCGTGGTGCCCGGATTTGGTACCTGGCCCCTCGCCGTCGCCTTATACGTTCCATAGCCGGGGATGCTGATGGTCTCGCCCACGGCAATGCCGGAGAACCGCGCCCAGCCGCCACAGAAATCGTGCTCTGTGATGAAGAGCGAGTAGCCGTCATTGGGCGTGTAATGGATCGGCCCGATGCAGGCGTCAACCATAGACTGCCCACCGGCACCTGCCACGTAGATGGTACGGACCGCAGGGGCGGCCGGCGCCACGGGAGCCGCGGCACGGGCAGGGGCCGGTGCGGCCGCCGGTGCCGCAGCAGGCAGCGGGAGCCGGAGCCTGGGCGGGGGCGGGTGCTGAAACTGCGACGGCGGGACCCGTGAGTTTCAGCGTCTGGCCGGGAACAATGATGCTGTAGGCATTCAGTCCGTTGGCGGCCAGCATCGCATTCATGTCCACGCCATGCCTGGTTGCGATCGCGCCCACAGTGTCACCGGGGACCACCGTGTAAAGGTTGGTACGGCTCGTCGGTGCGGGCTTAGGAGCAGGCGGGGCCGGTGCCTTGGCCCGCGCGGCCGCTGGCGTTGGAACCGAGGCAGGATCAACGGTTTCCGGTACTGTTGCGCCGGCAGAGGGTTCGTCCAGGGGCGCCGGGGCCAAGGGCCGGGCGACGCGCACCACGGTTGAGTCCGCCGTCGTGATGGCCCCAGCCGGTGCGGCTGCCCCCGGCGTTGTAGCGGCGGATCCTGTCAAGGAGGCAATGCTGACGGAGGCCACAACGAAGGCGCCCGCCATGCCTGCCCACAGCTTGTTGTTGACCGGTTTGTGGCCCGGCGTGAGATCGGCCCGGGGGGCGTCTGTTTCGAAGTTTCGGCGGGGAGGCTCGGAATTGTTTGCGGTCGGCTGGTTCATAGGTGGCCCATCAAGGGGTCGGCCCGGCAACAGGTTGGCGGCTTTGCCATTAACTCCGGCTGCAGGACGGATCGGGGTGTGATGCGCTGCGCCGGTCCCGGTCTGTAACCGGCTCCGCGTAGCGCACGATGGGGGCGCCCGCATACCCAGAAGATACGGATGCTCCACAATGAAGCGGCATCATCCACCCCAGCATTGGAGGATGCGCCGGCAACTTTGTACGGCCCTAGGACTTTCGAGTCTAGGAAGCGCGCGCAGGCTGGGCACGAGTAGGGGCTACCCTAATATTCCGGCGGGATACTTGGCCCGCAGGAAGTTTGCTACTCGGCACTCCCGGATTGACTACCTACGCCCGGCAATAGCCTGTCAGGACGCGCGAGTCAAGAGGTACGGGTTCCTCGCGGGGTTCCTTGAGCTCGGCCACTTCGCGCCGGAGCGCCGCGATCTCCGACACCAGGTCAGCCAACTCCGCCCGCACGGGTTCCTCTGCGGATTCCGCGGCAGCCTCGGTGGACTCTTCAACGCGCTGGACCAGCCAGGACGCGATGGACGCGGTGACCACACCCAGCACGGCAATGCCACTCATCATGAGGGCCGCGGCAACCATCCGGCCAATGGGCGTCACGGGGTACATATCGCCGTAGCCCACTGTGGTGATGGTGGTGACGGCCCACCAGACGGCGTCGCCGAACGTCAGGATCTTGGCGTCGGGGGCATTCTGTTCAACGTCCAGCACCGCGAGCGCGCCCACAAACACCAGGAGCGCCGCTGATCCGGCCACATAGGTGACCACCCGGCCCCGGAGGGTCTCGCCCACGGTGCGGTGCACTACGGAAATCAGCGTCACCAGCCGGAGCAGCCTGAGCGGACGGAAGAACGGGAGCGCCACAATCAGGAGCTCGTGCAGGTTCCAGAGGAACCAGCGGCGGCGGTCATGGGCCAGCCACAGGTTTGCGGCGTAGTCCAGCGCGAAAATCCCCCACGTCAGCCACATCACGGTTTCAAGCCATGCCGCGCCGCTGCCCTCGACGCGGCCCACCACCTGCCACGCATAGGCCGCCAGGAACACCAGTGCCGTCCCCATCAGCGGCCACTCGGCAAGATCCCGGTAGCGTTGTTGCGTCATTTTCCACATCCTACGCGGCTGCCCGGAGCCACGGACTTGCCACTAAGTTACCGCCGGGTAACATTGGCGTATGCACCTGCTTCTGCGCACACTCATGATGCTGTTCACGTCCGCCCGCCGTTCCGCGCTGACCATTTGGGATACGTCTTCCCTGCCGCTGCGGGTCCTGCCAACGGACATCGACATTGCCATGCACGTCAACAACGGCATGTACTTTTCCCTGATGGACCTGGGCCGGTTCGACCTGATGGTCCGCAGCGGCGTGTGGAAAAGGATGCGCCAGCGTGGCTGGAGTCCGGTGGCGGCGGGGGAGACCATCGCCTTCCGGAAGTCGCTGCAGCTGTGGCAGCAGTACACCATCGAAACGAAGATTATCGGGCTGGACGCGAAAGCCATTTACTTCGAGCAGCGGATGGTGGCCGACGGTGAGATTTACGCCCGTGCCTACATCGCCACGCGCCTGGTCTCGAAGGGTAAGCCCGTCAGCCAGGAGGAGATCCTGCGCGAATTCGGCGAGCCGCCGGCGGACCTGGTGCTGCCGGAGTGGATCCACGACTGGCGTGAAACCAATGCCCTGCCCGGCAGCCGGACCCCTGCGCCGCATCTGTGGGACGCCACGGTCTGACGGCCGCGGCGCGGATATTCCCGATGACGCGGGGAGCGAACAGGACCTCCCCGGCCGGGACATCCACCCGTGCCTCGCGTACCGTTGACACCATGGCAACCGTAGACATCACAGGTGAACAGTTCGCATCGACCATCGAAGGCAACGACATTGTCCTGGTGGACTTCTGGGCTGAGTGGTGCGGTCCCTGCAAGCAGTTCGGGCCCACATACAGCGCCGTGTCGGAGAAGCACTCCGATGTCCTGTTCACGAAGGTGGACACCGAGGCCGAGCAGCAGCTTGCCGCCGAGGCCGGCATCACGTCCATCCCCACGCTGATGGCCTTCCGCGAAAAGGTCCTGGTCTTCTCCCAGCCCGGTGCGTTGAACGCCCAGCAGCTCGAGCAGGTTGTTGACGCCGTCAAGGCCCTGGACATGGACGAGGTCCACGCCCACGTGGCGCGCTCGCAGGCGGAAGCCGCAGCGGCCGCGGGAACGACGTCCGGGCCGCAGGACGGCACGCAGATCCCCGGAGCGTAAGCGCCCTTAAAGCCATCGCTGCTCCGTAGGCGCCCTTTAACCTCGGTTCTTTGCGGCAATTACGTGACCACGCGTTGTTGTTTGCGGAGAGCTAGAGGCGTTCGACCTTCACGGGCTCGGCCAGCAGCGCGCTCAGGGATTCGTTCAGGTCCTGCAGGGCGATGCCCTTGGAGTGCTTCTCCAGGTCCTCCTCGGACGCCCACTGCTCCGTGAGGACCAGCTTCTCTTCCGTGGCTTCGGTCAGCTCGTAGCGGATGCAGCCGGGCTCGTTCACCACCTCGTCGATAGCGATTTCCAGGGCGAGCTTCACACGGAAGAACTCGCCGTCGTTGGGGATGAACGTTGCCTGCAGGTCGATGGGTGCACTCATGGATTTCACAATACCGGCCGGTGCGCTTCTCATATGCTTTTATTGCCCGGCTCCAGTTGGTAGCGTGCCACCATGCGCGCCTACACAGCCGGGGACACTGACGTTCCGCTCCTTGAGGACACCATCGGCGAGAACTTTGAGCGGGTGGCGGCCGAGTTTCCCTTCCACGACGCGCTGATCGAGGCCGCGGCCGTGCCGGGCGGTGACGCCCGCCGCTGGAGCTACACCAAGATGAACGACGACGTCGACCGCCTCGCCCGTGCGCTCCTCGCCTCCGGTGTCGCCAAGGGGGACCGCGTGGGCATCTGGAGCCCGAACTGCGCCGAGTGGACGCTCCTGCAGTACGCCACCGCCAAGGCAGGCGCCATCCTGGTGAACGTGAACCCGGCCTACCGCAGCCACGAACTGGAATTTGTGGTCAAGCAGAACGGCATGCGGATGCTGGTCACGGCGCCGTCGGACCGGAACAGCGACTATGTGGGGATGGCCCGCCAGGCCCTCGCCGGCTGCCCGGACCTGCAGGAGCTGGTGTTCCTGCCGGATCCCGGCGTGGAGGGGCTCGACGCCGGCGACCCCCAAAGCGAGTCCGAGCTGACGTACGCTGAACTGCTGAAGCGGGCTGACGCCGTCGGCCATTCCGGACTGAAGGCGCGGATGGCGGAGCTGGACCCGCACGATCCCATCAACCTGCAGTACACGTCGGGCACCACGGGTTTCCCCAAGGGCGCGACGCTGACCCACCACAACATCCTGAACAACGGCTTCTCCATCGGCGAACTGCTCGGGTACACGGAACACGACCGGGTAGTGATTCCTGTGCCGTTCTACCACTGCTTCGGAATGGTGATCGGGAACCTGGCCGCGCTCAGCCATGGCGCCGCCACCATCATCCCGGGACGCGGCTTCGCGCCCGGGGCGGCGCTGGAGGCTGTCCAGGATTTCGGCGGCACGTCGCTCTATGGGGTGCCCACCATGTTCATCGCCGAGCTCGCGCTGCCTGACTTCGCCTCGTATGACCTGGCCACGCTGCGGACCGGTGTGATGGCCGGATCGCTGTGCCCCATCGAAGTGATGAACCGGGTTATTTCCGAGATGCACATGGTGGACGTGGCCATCTGCTACGGCATGACCGAGACCTCGCCCGTGTCCACCATGACCCGGAACGGTGACACCCTGCAGCACCGGACCGAGACCGTGGGCCGCACCATGCCACGGCTCGAAAGCCAGATTGTGGACCCCGGGTCCGGGGAGATCCTGGAGCGGGGGACGATCGGCGAGCTGTGCACCCGCGGGTATGCCGTCATGCAGGGGTACTGGGGCCAGCCCGACAAAACCGCCGAAGCCATCGACGCCGACGGCTGGATGCACACCGGCGACCTCGCCCGGATGGATGACGAGGGCTACGTGGTCATCGAGGGCCGGATCAAGGACATGGTGATCCGCGGCGGCGAAAACATCTACCCGCGCGAAATCGAGGAATTCCTGTACACACACCCGGCTATCCAGGACGTGCAGGTCATCGGCGTTCCGGATGACAAATACGGCGAGGAAATCATGGCCTGCATCATCCTCAAACCGGGGGCGGAACGGCTGGACGAGGCCGCAGTCGCCGAATTCTGCCGCGGCAAGCTGGCACACTACAAAATCCCGCGTTACCTGGATATCCGTGAAAGTTTTCCGATGACCGTCTCCGGGAAGATCCGCAAGGTGGAGATGCGCGAGGAAGCCGTGGCCCGTCTCGGCCTCTGACCACGGCCCACAGCAACCGCAACGCGGGGTCACTTTTCGCCCGATAATTCGACTGTATTGGGCAGGGAGTGACCCCGCGTTGCCAGGATGAGGGTGGGCTGTGGATAACTTCAGACGCCTTCCTTTCCAAGAGGGCACACTTGTGCCATGGTTACTGCCCAGCCACTCCCAGAGGATCTCGCCAAGCTGCCCTTCACGGTGTATCAGGCACGGGCCTTGGGCGTTGCACCAAAGCGGTTGCACGCGAAGGACCTGGTTGGCGCAGGGCGGCTGATCCGGGCGCACGCGGGCCGCGATCTTTCCCTTGCTGAGCGGGCGCGAGTGCTCTGTGCTGCTACCCCAGATGCCTGGGTGTCCCACGAGACAGCGGCTATTTTCTTCGATTTGGGCCTTCCTCCCTGGCTGGGCCAGGAGCCGCGTGTCCACCTCAGCAAGCCGCACGGATTGCCCAGGGTTCGGCGGACCGGGGTCATCGGTCATCGCGTGCACGTGATTCCGGGTGAAGTCGTGGAGATTGATGGGATCAGGGTTAGCGTGCCGCCTCGGACGTGGCTGGACCTGGCACATCAACTGCCGCTGCGATATCTCGTGGCCTTGGGAGACCAACTGATCCGCATGCCACGGCCGGCGCTGGAGTTTCGTAGCGTGCCGTATGCGCATAAAGAAGGGCTGCGCCTGTTGATCCGGCAGCATCCCAACATGCAAGGCGTTGAAAAGGCGCGGCTGGCGCTGGATGAGATGCGGGTTGGGTCGGACTCGTTCCCCGAAACTTTTCTTCGGCTGGCGCTCAGGGACGCGCACCTGCCTGAACCCGAATTGCAGCTCCGTCTTGATCCCGACAATCCGAGGTCGCCCGCGGTCGACCTTGGTTACCGAAAGCACCGGATCGCGGTGCAGTACGACGGCGCGCATCACCTGTCGAGGGAGCAACAGTCGCGCGACAATCGCCGTGACGAATTTTTCACCAGTGCCGGCTGGTCCTATTTCAAGCCGAACGCAGACGACCTCGCCGACGATTTTCAGGAGCTCATCGCCCGGATTAAACGGGCTCGCCGGTCCTAGAGCAACGCGGAGTCACCTTTCGCCCGATAATCGGGACTAATTGGGCAGGGAGTGACCCCGCGTTGCTCAGTGCAGGTTGCGGTTGATGGCCCGCACACCCACAACAAGTCCGACGGCGGCCGTCACCGATGCCGCGAGAAGGCCCAGGAGGGTGTCCGTCCCGACGCTGCCGGCAAACAGTTCACGCTCCGCGTTCACCAGGTACGTCAGCGGGTTGAACAGGCTCGCCGTCTTCATCCAGTCCGGCCCGGCCTCGATGGGCAGCATGATGCCGGACAGGATCATCAGCGGGAAGAGCAAGGTCTGCTGAACGCCCCAGAAGATCCACTCCTTGTTCTGCGAGACCAGCGCCAGCGCGTAGGAGAGCGCGCCGAGTCCAATGCCGAAGATCCCCAGGATCACCAGCCCAAAGAGCACGTGCAGCGGGTAGAACACAAAGCCGAACGGGATGCAGACCAAAGCGATCAGCAGTCCCTGCACCACCAGGGGCGCCCATTCCTTCAAGGCCCGCCCGATCATCAGCGAGGAGCGGGACAGCGGCGTGGCCAGGATCCGCTCGTAGGAGCCGGTCATGAGCTCGTACTGCAGGTTGGAGCCCGTCATGGACGTGCCGAACAGGGCGATCATCACCACCACGCCGGGCAGGAACCATTGCAGGGTGGACTGGCCGCCGAACGCGGGCGCACCCACCGCAGCACCCAGCAGCGGCCCGAACAGGCCCAGGAACACCAGCGGCTGGAGCAGCGAAAAGACTAGCGAGAACGGGTCCCGGAGCGGGAGCAGCATCTCGCGCCAAAACACGTATTTGGTGTCGCGGAGGACCTGGCCGAGGCTCGGCTTTTCCCGGGCCTCGGCAAGTCCGTTGGTTTGCTGCACAGCCATCAGCGGTCTGCTCCTTCCCGCAGGTTGCGGCCGGTGAGTTCCAGGAACACGTCGTCCAGCGTCGGCGGCTTCAGCTCCAGCGACTGGGCGGGAGCGCCGGCGTCGTGCATTTCCTTCAGCAGCGCCGGAGCCAGCCGCGCGCCTTCGGTGAGCCGGAGGCGGAAGCGGACCACGCCGTCGTACACGTTTTCGTTGATCTCCCCGCCGGCCGCGGCACGCCCCAGCAGCCCCCGCACACTTTCAGCAGAGTCTGCCGCGACCTCGACGGCGAGCAGGTCGCCGGCGAGGTTGGCCTTGAGCCGGGCAGCGGTGTCGTCGGCGATGATCTGGCCGTGGTCGATCACGATCACGCGCTCGGACATGAGGTCTGCCTCGTCCATATAGTGCGTGGTCAGCACGATGGTGGTGCCGTGTTCGGCCCGCATTTTCATGATGTGCTCCCAGAGGTTGGCCCGGTTCTGCGGGTCCATTCCGGTGGACGGCTCGTCGAGGAAGAGCAGCCGCGGCGAGTGCATCAGCCCCAGTGCCACGTCCATCCGCCGGCGCTGCCCGCCCGAGAGCTTGACCACGGTGCGTTTGGCGAGGTCGGCCAGGTCCAGGGACTTCAGCAGTTCCTGCGCCCGGGCAGTGGCATCGGTGGTGTTCATGCCGTAGAAGCGGCCCTGCATGATCAGCTCGTCAATCACCCGGAAGCTGTGCCCGCCGCCGTTGCCCTGGCCGATGTAGCCGATCCGGGCGCGCACGCCGGCCGGATCTGCGGCCACGTCAACGCCTGCCACGGTGGCCGTGCCGGAGGTGGGCCTCAGCAGGGTGGTCAGCATCCGGAGGGTGGTGGACTTGCCCGCGCCGTTCGGGCCGAGGAACGCCACGAGTTCGCCCGGGGCGACGTCGATGTTGACGCCCTTGACGGCTTCCACCGTCTCTTTTTTGACGGTGAAGGTCTTGGTCAGTTTGTCAGTGTGGATCATGCGTGACTCCAGAGGATGCGGAAATCCGGGGCTCTGGTGCGGGCTCCATGGCGCCACGCTATACCCATCAGGCGCCCATCGCCAGAATTAACCGGTCCCGTCCCAGCCAGAACGCGGGGTCACTTCTCGCCCAATAAACCCCGATTATCGGGCAAGAAGTGACCCCGCGTTGGATTAAAAGGAGGGTCAGTGCCGGCGGTGGTCCTGGATGGTCATCCGCGGGCCGAACGTGGGTTTGCGGAAGCCGCTGAGGCCGATCATCCGCACCACGCGCTGCCGCTGGCCCTTCCACGGCGCCAGCAGCGCCAGCATCCCGGCATCATCCGTCCGCCGGCCCGTCAGGGCAGCGCCCACATACGCGGCGAGGTGGTAATCGCCCACGGCGATGGAGTCCGGGCAGCCGTGGGTCCGCTGCACCACCTCGGCCGCAGTCCATATCCCGATGCCGGGAATGACCTGCATCTTTTCTGCTGCCTCCGCGGCAGGCAGGGCAGCCAGCCTTTCAAGCGCGACGGCGGACCGCAGCGCCCGCATGACGGTGGCGGACCGCTGCGGGCCAACTCCGGCCTGGTGCCACTCCCAGGAGGGGATCCGGAGCCACTGCGCCGGGGTGGGCTGGACGCGGAGCCCATCGGGCGCGGCTGCACCGGCCGCCGGCGCAGGGGAGCCAAAGCGGTACATCAGGTACCGGTAGCCGCGGCGGGCCTCGATGACGGTGACCTTCTGCTCCAGGATGGTGGGCACCAGGCAGTCAACCACCCGCCCGGTGGAGGGCAGGCGGACAGCCGGGTTCCGGCGTCGGGCCTCACGGACCATCCGGGGGAGGGTGGCGTGGAAGGCCGGTTCGTCAAAGGCCGTCCAGTCGTCGCCGGCGCCCAGCAGCCGCGGCACGCCGGCGAGACCGGCTGCGGAGCCGGGGCCCCAGGCCTGGGCATCGACAGCCCCGTCCGCAGCAGCGGTGAGGCGTAGCGTGACCGGGCCATCCGGCGTCGTAAAGGCTGTCCACATCCCGTCCGGCCGCAGCGAAAACGATGGATCCCCGGTGCCCCGCAGCAGCGTTCCCAGGGTCTGGTTCAGGCTGTAAGGGCCGTCCGGATACCACCGGAGGGACGCGTCCGCGGCGGCGGCCAGCCGGGCGGGTGCGTCAGCAATGGTCATGTATTCATGGTCCCACGGTGGGCTGACAACGGAGCTTCCGGAGGCCCTTACGGTCCGGAGATGCCGGGGCTAGACTCCAAATGTGGCGCGGGGCGTCCGCGCCTTCCCCTCGCATTCAAAGGAGCATGCAGTGGCTGGAGTTGTGCATTTCGAGATCCCCACGGAAAACAAAGAACGCGCCAACACCTTCTACCAAACCGCGTTTAACTGGAACCTGGTCCCCATGCAGGGGATGGACTACACCAGCGCCATCACCACGCCGTCGGACGAACAGACAGGCCGGCCCAGCGAGCCCGGAGCCATCAACGGTGCCCTGTTCCCGCGTACGGACAGCCTCAAAACCCCCATCCTCACCATCGATGTGGAGGACGTCGACGCCGCGCTGGCGCAGGTCGAGTCTGCCGGCGGGTCCGTCGCCCAGGCCAAGGACGCCGTCCCCGGGATGGGCTGGTACGCCTATTTCAAGGACACCGAGGGCAACATCATGGGCCTGTGGCAGACGGATTCCTCGGCGGGCGGCTGACCTCTGCCATCTGACCTCCGGAAACGGCCGGCTGCGGCAGGCGGTAACTTTGTACCTATGAAGTACGCGCAGTCCGTCCTGGACCTCATCGGAAACACGCCGCTCATCAAACTCAACCACGTGACGGAAGGCCTCAAAGCCACTGTCCTGGTCAAGCTGGAATACATCAATCCAGGCGGCTCCATCAAGGACCGCATCGCGGTGAAGATGATCGAAGAGGCCGAACGGACCGGCAAGCTCCTGCCCGGCGGCACCATCGTTGAGCCGACGTCCGGCAACACCGGCGTGGGGCTGGCGCTCGTGGCCCAGCAAAAGGGCTACAAATGCATCTTCGTGGTGCCGGACAAGGTGGGCGAGGACAAGCGTGCCGTGCTTCAGGCCTATGGCGCCGAGGTAGTGGTCACGCCCACGTCCGTGGCCCCGGACAGCCCGCAGAGCTACTACAGCGTCTCGGACCGGCTCGTTTCGGAAATCCCCGGCGCCTACAAGCCGGACCAGTTCTCCAACCCGGCCGCCCCGGGCAGCCACTACGAGACCACCGGCCCGGAAATCTGGCGCGACACCGACGGCCAGGTCACGCACTGCGTGATCGGCGCCGGCACCGGCGGCACCATCACCGGCACCGGCCGCTTCCTCAAAGAGGTCTCCGCGGACCGTCCCGAGGCCGACGGCGGCCGGGTCAGGATCATCGGGGCCGATCCGGCAGGTTCGGTCTACTCCGGCGGCACCGGACGCCCGTACTTCGTTGAAGGCGTTGGCGAGGACATGTGGCCGGCCAACTACGACAAGGCCGTGCCGGATGACGTCATTGCCGTCACCGACGCCGATTCCTTCGCCATGACCCGCCGCCTGGCCCGCGAGGAAGGTCTGCTGGTGGGCGGCTCCTCCGGCATGGCCGTGGTGGCCGCATTGCAGACCGCCCGCGACCTCCCGGAAAGCGCCGTGGTGGTGGTCATCCTCCCGGACTCGGGCAGGGGCTACCTGGCGAAAATCTTCAACGACCACTGGATGCGCTCCTACGGCTTCCTGTCCGGCGGCGAGGAAGCGTCCGTGGGCGAGGTCATCAAGACCAAGAATGGCGAACTGCCGGACCTGGTCCACATCCACCCCAACGAGACCGTCCGCGATGTCATCAACATCATGAACGAGTTCGGCGTCAGCCACATCCCGGTCCTCTCGCAGGAACCGCCCGTGGTGATGGGCGAGGTCCTCGGTGCGGTGGACGAGCGGAGCCTGACCTCCAAGCTGTTCCGCGGCGAAGCCAAGCTGACGGACAAGATCTCCGAGCACATGGGACCCCGCCTGCCGGTGATCGGCTCGCTGGAGACCATCTCAGCAGCCCGCGAGCTGCTCTCCGACGTGGACACCGTGATGGTGACGTTCGTCGGCGCCCCCGTGGGAATCCTCACCCGCCACGACCTGCTCGCCTACCTCAGCAACTAGCCAAAGGAACTCCATGTCTGTTTCTGAAAACCAGGGCTTCAACACCCGCGCCGTCCACGCCGGCCAGGCCTTCGAACCCCGCACCGGTGCAGTGGTTCCGCCGGTGCACTTCAGCTCCACCTACGCCCAGGACGGCATCGGCGGCCTCCGCGACGGCTACGAATACGGCCGCGGCACCAACCCCACCCGTGACGCCCTGCAGGAGCAGCTCGCGGCGCTCGAAGGCGGCACCCATGCCTACTCCTTCAGCTCCGGCCTCGCGGCGGAGGACTCCCTGATCCGGGCACTGACCCGTCCCGGTGACCACATTGTGCTCGGCAACGACGCCTACGGCGGCACGTACCGGCTCATCAGCCGCGTGCTTGGCGACTGGGGGATCGGCAACACCCCCGTGGACATGGCGGACCTGGACTCGGTCCGCAAAGCCGTGGCCGCGAACAAGACCCGCTTCGTCTGGGTGGAGACCCCCTCCAACCCGCTGATGAAGATCACCGACATCGAGGCGCTCGCCGCCATCGCGCACGACGCCGGGGCCCTCCTGGTGGTGGACAACACCTTCGCGTCGCCCTACCTGCAGACCCCGCTCGCCCTGGGTGCCGACGTCGTGGTCCACTCCACCACCAAGTACATCGGCGGCCACTCCGATGTGGTGGGCGGCGCGATTGTGGTCAACGATGCTGAGCTCGCGGAGAAGATCGGCTTTGTCCAGTTCGCCGTGGGCGCGGTGTCCGGCCCGATGGACGCGTTCCTCACCACCCGCGGGCTGAAGACGCTCGGCGTGCGCATGGACCGGCACAGCGACAACGGCCAGGCCGTGGCGGAATGGCTGCTGCAGCGCCCCGAGGTGGAGGCCGTCCTGTACCCGGGCCTGCCTTCGCACCCCGGCCACGATCTGGCGAAGAAGCAGATGAAGAAGTTCGGCGGCATGGTGTCCGTCCAGTTCAAGGGCGGCGAGGCGGCAGCCCGCACGGTCGCGGAAAACACCTCCGTGTTCACGCTGGCAGAATCCCTGGGCGGCATCGAATCGCTGATGAACTACCCGTCGGAAATGACCCACGCCTCGGTCAAGGGCACCGAGCTGGCCGTTCCGGTCAACCTGATCCGGCTTTCCTGCGGCATTGAAGACGTTGAGGACCTGATCGCGGACCTGGAGCACGCGTTCACGTTCCTGAAGTAACACTTCCCCCAACCAAAAGGCACCCTGGCTTTCTTCAAGAAAGTTAGCTAGGGTGCCTTTATGGCACTCCGATCTGACTGGTCCACCCGCAACTGCAGCATGGCACGCGGCCTCGACATTCTGGGCGACCCGTGGAGCATGCTGGTGCTCCGCGAGGTCTTCTTTGGCAACGGGCGCTTCGACGCCATGAAGTCCCGGCTGTCCGTGGCTGACTCCGTGCTTACCAAGCGCCTTACCGGGCTGGTGGAGTCCGGGCTGCTGGCCAAAAGGGCGTACGACGACGGCGGCCGCCCCCGCCAGGAGTATGTCCTCACGCCCATGGGTGAGGACGCCCTCCCGGTACTGAATGCCGTGGTCATGTGGTCCGAAAAGCACCTCCCGGCACCCTCAGAGGAGGCGCACATGTACGTCATCCACTCCGGCTGCGGCCAGCGGACCAGCTCCGCGGACACCTGCACCGGATGCGGGGAACGGCTCACGGCCGCCAACACCAGCTGGCATAGCCTCACCCGCTCGGAATCTCCCGTCGAACTCGCCACGGCCGCCGCATGAGCGTCACCGGATCGCGCCAGCGCCGGCGCCTGCACCCCGCCTGGATTGTTGCCGCCGTGGCCTTCCTTGCCCTCGTGGGAGCCGCCGGATTCCGGGCTGCGCCGGGTGTCCTTATGGTGCCGCTGCAGGAGGAGTTCGGCTGGTCCACCACCGTCCTCTCCGCGGCCGTCAGCATCAACCTGGTCCTGTTTGGCCTGACCGCTCCTTTTGCCGCCGCCCTGATGGAACGCTTCGGGATCCGCGCCGTTACCGCCACCGCCCTGGTGATGATCGGTGCCGGCAGCGCCCTGACGGTCCTCGTCAACCAGTCCTGGCAGATCCTGCTCACGTGGGGTCTGCTGATCGGACTCGGCACGGGCTCCATGGCGCTCGTCTTCGCGGCCACCATCGCCAACACGTGGTTCTCCAAGAGCAGGGGCCTGGTGATCGGCATCCTGACGGCCGGGAGCGCCGCGGGCCAGCTCGTGTTCCTGCCGTTCATCGCCATGCTGGCCCAGGAGCCGGGCTGGCGGCAGGCCTCGCTGCTCATCGCCGCCGGTGCTCTCGCGGTGGTTCCGCTGGTGCTGAAGTTCCTGAAGAACTCACCGGCCGACGTCGGCGCCTTGCCTTACGGCGAAACGGCACCTGACGAGGGAGCGGCTGAGTCCGCTGCCGCAGGCGGTCCCGCCGGCCCGGCCGCGGACAGCGGGCGCAGCAGCAACGCCGGCATCCGCGCACTCCAGGTCCTCAAACGGGCCAGCCGGGAAAGGACATTCTGGGCGCTGGTAGCCGGATTCGCCATCTGCGGCGCCACCACCAACGGCCTGATCGGCACCCACTTCATCCCCTCCGCGCACGACCACGGCATGCCGCAAACCACCGCGGCAGGCCTGCTCGCCGTCGTCGGGATCTTCGACATCCTGGGAACCATCGCCTCCGGCTGGCTGACCGACCGCTACAACCCGAAGGTTCTGCTGGCTGTTTATTACCAATTCAGGGGGATCGGGCTGCTGGTCCTGCCGCTGCTCCTGAGCGCCACCGTCCAGCCGAGCATGATCGTGTTTGTGGTGATCTACGGCCTGGACTGGGTGGCCACGGTTCCGCCCACCGCAGCGATCTGCCGCAAGACGTTCGGGGCGGACGGCAGCGTGGTGTTCGGCTGGGTCTTCGCGGCCCACCAACTCGGTGCGGCGGCGGCTGCCCTCGGCGCCGGTGCCATCCGGGACGCCACCGGCGAGTACACCTACGCCTGGTTCGGCGCCGCGGCCATGTGCACCATCGCTGCCGTGATCAGCGCGACGATCCGCAAGGACAAGACGTCAAAGGAGCCTGTCCCGGTGGCGGCAGCCTAGGAGTTCTGACCACCCACGCTCCGGCCACCGCCCGCCGTCGAGATGGCACTTCGCAGCAGTCTGGGCGCCGGACATTGCCGCGAAGTGCCATCTCGTTTACCCGGCTGTCCCGATCCGCAGCGTCAGCGTGCGGGCCTCCGGGCGAAGGGCGAAGTCCGGCCAGACGTCAGGACCGCAGGCCCGTGAACCCAGGCCGTGCTGGGCGGCGTCGAGGTAGAGGTAGCTGTGCTCACTTGCAGGCAGCTCGTGGGGATGGGCCGCGCCGCTGACTTCCTGTGAGGTGTGGCGCGCCAGGGTGAACCCTGGCCGGCGCCCGCGGGCATCCGCCACAGCGTCGATTTTCAGCCACGGCGCGCCCTCGTTGTCCAGCTCAAGCGACCGGACGGCACTGCGGTGCCCGCTCTCCTGCGGCTTCGCGTACGGCACCGTGAGGTCTTCGATGGCTGCCGAATACCGCCCGATCAGGGCCGCGTGCAGGCTGTCCGGATACGATTCCCGGGGGCCGGCACCAAACCAGGAGGCGCCGTCCACCGAGCCGGGCAAGTCGAACCGGACCCCGATCCGTGGCCAGACCATGTCCCAGCCGGCGCTGGGGGTGATGTCCAGGCGCAGCCACAGCTCGCCGTCCGCGAGCTGCCACTGCTCGTCGACCGTTACGGAATTGGCGCTGTCGGCCGGGGCGTACCGTGTCCGGACCGCCACGCTTTCGCCGTCCGCAGAGAGGTGGACCACGCGGGCCGTCAGGCGGTCCAGCCCAGCTTTGCGCCAAGCCACGGCTGACGGAGGGGCCGGAACGCCGTTTCCGTTGTTCAGCCAGGGGTCGGCGAGATCGTAGCTGCCGCGGCCGGCTCCGCTGTCGTTGTCCGTCGGGGCGCGCCAAAGCTCCAGACGGGGACCGGCTACGGACAGGCCGCCCAGCGACACGAGCCGGCCCTCCTCGAAGACCGCAGGTCCGAGCGTTGTTGTTCCGGCCGTCAAGGCGGCGGTCCTGTCCGCGGACGCCACGGGGCGGGGCGCCTGAACCGGTGCTGCGGGCGTGGTGAGATCCAGCTGGGCAGCCGAAATCACGTGCCCGGCCGGGGCCCAGTCGGTGTCCTTGCGGAGCACCGTTTCGACCGTCAGCCAGTGCTCACCGTTTCCTGTAACGGCGAACTCCGGGAGCCGCAATGTCACTGATTCGCCCGCTGCGAGGGTCTTGCCGGACGTGCCGGCCACGGCCAACTCACCCGAACCGCTCCGGACCCCGTCCACCTCCGTCCGCCACTGGAACACAACGTCGGAGGCATCCGCCGAGTGGCGCAGGTTGGCGACTGTGATGAATCGCCGCGCGCCGCCGTCGGACGCTGTTCCCTCGGGCACCTCGGTGCCGAAGCTCAGCCGGATCGGCGCCACGATCTGCTTGTATTCGAAGAGTCCGGGGCTTGGCGTCGAATCGGAGAGGACCATGCCGTCCATCACGAAGTTGCCGTCGTGGATGACCTCGTTGAAGTCGCCGCCGTAGGCGAAGAATTCCGTCCCGTCCTCCGTGCGAGTGCGGATGCCGTGGTCACGCCATTCCCAGACGAAACCCCCGTGCAGCCGCGGGTAGCGGTCAACGAGATCCTCGTATTGGTCGATGGCGCCGGGGCCGTTGCCCATCGCGTGCACGTACTCGCACAGGATGAAGGGCTTGGTCCGCTGGCGTGCTGACTCGGCCGCGGAACAGCCGAGCAGGAGCGAGCCGGAGCCGTCACGTCCGATTGCCTCGGTCTCGGGCACCGAGGAGTACATCCGGGAATAGACGTCCGTGTAGGCACCGCTGTAGTCGCCCTCGTAGTGCACGGGCCGCCCGGTGTCGCGGGCGTGGGCCCACGCTGCCATTGCTGCGAGGTTGGCGCCCGTGCCGGCCTCGTTGCCGAGGGACCACATCACGATGGAGGGGTGGTTCTTGTCGCGCTCGATGGTCCGCTCGATGCGGTCCACGAAGGCTTCGCGCCAGGAGGGATCGTCGCTGGGATTGCCGGCCCAATTCTGGGCATGGAAGCCGTGCGTTTCAAGGTCGCACTCCAGGACCACCCAGAAACCCATTTCATCGGCCAGGTCCAGCAACCGGGGGTGCGGGGGATAGTGGCTGGTGCGGATCGCGTTGACGTTGAATTGCTTCATCAGGGCCAGATCGGCCCGGGCAAAGTCTTCGTCGAAGACGCGGCCCCGGTCGGGATGGGTTTCGTGGCGGTTCATGCCGTGGAAAACGACGCGCCGTCCGTTGACCAGGAACCGGTCGCCGACGATTTCCACCGTGCGGAATCCCAGGCGGAGCGAGACCGTTTCGGCGGCACTGCTCACTGTTGCGTCATACAGCCGGGGGATCTCGGCAGACCACGGTTCGACGGCGTCGATCGCCACCGGGGCAACGTCCGCCGCGGAGTTCCAGGTGACGTCCACACCCAGCTCCGGCAGGGAGAGCGTCACTGGGAAGGCATGACTGGCCGCCGTGATTTCAGGGTGAATGGTGCCGGCGCCGGAATCACCGGAGCCGCCGAACGAGGTGCGCAGCCAGATGTCGTCGATGCCCCCTGCCGGCCGGGCCTGCAGCGTCACGTCGCGGAAGATGCCCGGCAGCCACCACTGGTCCTGGTCCTCGAGGTAGCTCGACGCCGACCACTGGTGCACGCGCACGGCCAGCACGTTCAATCCCGGGCGCACCGCGTCGGTAACGTCGAACTCCTGGGCCAGCCGGCTGCCTGTGCCGACGCCGATCGGCACCCCGTTGACCCATACCTTGTACCGCGATTCGACGCCGTCGAACCGCAGAAGGATTTGTTCGGCTTCGGTCCACGATTCCGGCAGGTCAAAGGTGCGCCGGTAGTCGCCTGTCGGGTTCTCGTCGGGAACGTTGGGGGCATCGGTGGGGAAAGGAAACCGCACGTTGGTATAGATGGGCCGCCCGTAGCGTCCGTCGCCTTCCAGGACCCAGTGGGCGGGAACGGTGATTTCGTCCCAGGAGGAGTCATCGAAGGCTTCCCCGGCGATGGCCTCGACAGCCTCGCCGGCGGGCAGGACGCCCCGGCCACCGGGGGTTCCGGGGGCGCCAGGCAGGAGGCGGAAGCGCCAGTTGCCGTTGAGTGACTGGGTGGGGGCATCGCTGTGCAGCCAGGAGCGGGCGGCTGTCCGCCTGCCCGAACCCGGTCCGCGGTCGATGATGTAGGAAACATCGGCGGTGTGCCCGGTGGATGTGGACTGGGACATTACTTGACTGCTCCTTCTGTAAGTCCGCCGCGCCAGAAGCGCTGCAGGACGATCATGGCGATGCTGAGGGGGATGATCGACAGCAGTACGCCGCCGGTTGTCAGTTCGTAGAATTCGGGCAGCCGGTCAACCTGGCTCAGCCAGGTGTTCAGCCCCAGGGTGATCGGATACAGCTCGGAATCGGAGAGCATCACCAGCGGCAGGAAGTAGTTGTTCCAGATTCCCACCAGCTGGAAGAGGAAAACCGTGACGAGGGCCGGTGTCAGCACGCGCAGCCCGATCGTGTGGAAGATCCGCAGTTCGCTGGCGCCGTCGAGCCGGGCAGCCTCGATCAAGGAGGTGTCTACGGTGGCCTGCGAATAGATCCTGCACAGGAACAACCCGAACGGCGAGACCAGGGACGGCAGGAGGACGCTCCAGTAGGTGTTCGCCAGGCCGAGCTGGCTGAACAGCAGGAAGAGCGGCAGGGCCGTGGCGGTTCCGGGAACCAGCACCCCGCCCAGGATGGTTCCGAAGACCAGGTTCCGGCCGCGGAACTCGTACTTCGCCAGCGCATAGCCGCCCGCCGCGGCGAAGTACGTGGCAAGGAGGGCGCCGACGCCGGCATACAGCACCGAGTTCAGGAACCAGCGGAGGAAGATGCCGTCGTCATAGGTCAGTACGCGGGCAATGTTGTCCCAGAGGGAGAAGGTGGGCGCGAACCAGAATCCGTTGGTGGAAAACAGGTCCTCTGTTGACTTCGTGGAGGCGACGAACACCCAGTACACGGGGACAAGGAAGTACAGGGCCGACCACCGCAAGCAGTGCGGTGACGATGATGGTGGATGAACGGCCTTTGCGGGCGGAGCGTGTCGGCCCGGAGGAGGATATGCCGGCGGAGGGTGCTGCTGACGTCGGCACCGGCGTCACGGTTGCGGTCATGATGACTTCCTGTTCGTGAATTTGAGGAAGGCGAAGGAGAGGATGAACGCGGCAAGGGCAATGAGCACTGCCTGCGCAGACGCCACGTTGTAGTCGTTGTACGCGAAGGCCGTGGTGTACGCGCTCAGGTTGGGTGTGTACTGGCTGTCGATGGCCGGCGCCACAGTTTTCAGGACCTGGGCCTCGGCGAACAGCTGCAGGGTGCCGATGATCGAGAACACTGTTGTGAGGACAAGGGCGGGCCTGATGAGCGGAAGCTGGATGCTGAGGGCGACGCGGAGCGTGGAGGCGCCATCGACTTTCGCGGCTTCATACAGCTCCGCCGGTATGGCCTTCAGCTGGGCCACGATGATGAGCATGTTGTAGCCCGTGTAGCTCCAGGTGACAATATTCGCGATGGACCACAGGACGCTGTTTGCGCCGAGGAAATCGGGGGACAGTCCCACGAGGCCGGCGATGTCGAACAGGGGACTGAGCCCGGGGACGTAGAGGAATGACCACAGGATCGTGGCAATGACCCCCGGCACGCCGTAGGGGAGGAAGTACGCGGCCCGGAAGAAACCCGGCCACTTGGCCGACGCTGATTCGAGCATCAGGGCAAGCACCGTGCAGAGGGCGATCATGAGAGGCACCTGCACAATGCCGAACAGCAGCATCCGCCCGATCGAGGCGAGGAAGCTGCCGTCGGCCAGCGCCTGCGCGTAGTTGCTGAACCCCGCGAATTCGCTTTTCACTCCGGTCTCCCCGAAGAGGCCGCTCCGGGTCACCTTGGTGAAGCTGGACAGGATCGCAACGACAATCGGGAGCACAAACGTGAGGATGAACAGTACAAGAAACGGCGCCAGGAGCAGCCAGGGCGCCCGCGCTGTTGCCCCAGTCCGGCGCTCCCGGATCCTTGCCGCGGTGGCAGCTTTCCCGGGCTGACGCTGACCGGTCTGGTCGGTGCGTAACGTCGTCGTCATGCCGTTTCCTTTCGAATGCTGAGGCCCTTGTTCCTGAAGACGGCCATGATCTGTTGTTCCGCTGCGGCGACGGAATCCACCAGGCTCATCCCGGACGCCTTCTTCCGGAAGCCGTCGCTGAGGATTTCGAATGACTGCTGGGTGACGGGCCACCATGACCAGTCGGGGTTCTGCTGCTGTGCCGCGGGCAGGAAGATCTCTTCGTTGTAGCGCTGTCCGCCGAAGAAGTCCGAGGGGGCTTGCCGGGGAGTGCCGATGAAGTCCGGGGATGGTGACCAGCCGATGCCGCTGTTGCTGATTTCGGCGTCGATGCCCTCCCTCGACGTGGTCATCCACACGGCGAATTCGAGGGCTTCCTTGGGGTGCTTGCTGTTGGCCAGCACCGCTGCGGTGGAGCCACCCTGGTAGCTCGAGCCGAAGCCCGTATCACCCCAGGTAGGCATGGGGGCCACCCTCCATTTGCCCTTACCGCCGCTCACTCCCTGGATCAGGGCGTCTCCCCAGCTGGCAGTGACGACGGAGGCAATCGTTCCCTTGGCCGCGGCGGCGAACCAGCCGGGTGAGTATGCCTTGAAGGACGTGTCCACCAGATCCTCGTTGATGGCGTGATCGAAGAAGCGTGCAACCTTCATGGTGGCGTCGTCGGTCATGTTGATCACCCAGCCGTCAGCCTCGGGGCGGAGCCAGCTGGCTCCCGCCTGCGAGGCGAACGCCGCGAACGCAGAGGCGTCGCTGAGGGCGAAGCAGTCCAGGTACACGTTCTTCCGGCGCAGTTCGCGGGCTAGGAGGGCCCATTCGTCCCATGTTCCGGGATTCGTGCCGCCAACCTGGTCAAGGACGGCCGGCTGGTAGAACATGGCCATCGGCCCGGAGTCCTGGGGGAGGCCGTAGACGCCGCCGGTGAAGCTGACCTGGCCCCAGAGCGTCCTGTCGTACAGGTGGGCATGATCATTGGCACCGTACCTGGCCAGGTCAACGAGCCCGTTCACCAGCATGAATTCGGGAATGGACCGCATCTCCACTTGGCCGAGGTCAGGTCCGCCACCGGCGGCCAGCGCCGAATAGAGCTTTTGGTAGCCGCCCTGGTTGCCGCCCGGAATCCACACTGTCTTCACCTGGATATGCGGATGGGAGGCGTTCCAGATGTCGGCCACTTTCTGGGCATCCTTGAGCCAGGACCAGTACGTCAGGGTGATCTTTTCGCCACTCGCTGCCGGTGCGATGACCGGCGTGGAGTTGATGGAACGTATTCCGGGAGTCGCGCAGCCGCTGAGGAGCCCCATTGCTGCACTGCCGAGGCCGGCACCCAAGAGTTGTCTTCGCGTAAGTCTTGCCATCTTGCCTTCACCTCATCGTGTCGGTCGACGCAGCGGGAATGTGACTTCCGGCACGTCAGGAATCGGACAGGAGACACGCTAACACAAAATTCGAGTGATTACTCGAATTTGGATTGGACGGTAATTTTGGCCTGTACACTGGCTTGCCATGACCACAAAAGCGGCGAGCCAACCGTCCCGGCGGGGACCGTACGCGAAGTCGACGGAACGCCGGCAGGCCATTGTGGCCGCGGCCCACAGCGTCTTCGCCGCGCACGGGTACCGCGGGGGTTCATTGCAGGATGTTGCTGACCGAGTGGGAATGAGCCAGACGAGCCTCTTGCATTACTTCCCGTCGAAAAGCGATCTGCTGCTTGCAGTGCTCAACTGGCGGGACTCGATTACCGGGGATGGCACAACACCCCCCGATCCCGAGGAAGCGCTTGTTGACGCCGTCATTCGCCAAGCACGCTTCAACGAGGAGATCCCGGGCGTCATTGAGCTGTACACCGTGCTGTGCGCGGAATCTGTCACTGACGGCCATCCCGGGCGCGACTACTTCACGGAACGATTTGAGCGGCTGCGGCGGAGCTACACCCGCAGCCTGACGCAGTTGGCCGAGGAAGGGCGGCTGCGCCCCGGCGTGGAACCGGAGACCGCTGCGGCAACCCTCATCGCCCTGTGGGACGGCATCCAGACGCAGTGGCTGTTGGCGCCGGACAGCGTGGATATGGCCAAATGCCTGCGGGGCTACCTCGACCTGGTGCTACTGCCCGAGTAGCGGCCAGGCGCCGTCATTTGGCGGTGTCAGCGAACCTCGTTGCCGGCTGAGGCGGCGGGCTTCCCGGTGAAGTACTCCCGCGTTGACGGCAGGAACCGGCACACCACTGCCAGCACAACGCCCAGTGCCAAGAGGACAACGCCGCTGACGAACGCCCCGCCGACGCCGAATATCTGAGTGTCGCCGTAGGCCGGATCCCACATCTGGACGGCGGAAATGAAGAACGCGGCGGTGAGGACCAGTGCCCCGAGCAGCGGAAGGATGCCCCGGAACCACAAGTTGCGGGCCGAGCCGCGCAGCGTGCTGCGGAAGTACCAGAAGCACGCGAAGCCCGTCAGCGCATAGTAGAACGCGATGAAGAGGCTGATGGCGCTGATGGAATCGGCGAGCAGATTCTCGCTGAGGAAACTCATGGCCACGTAGTACACCACGGCCGCGACGCCCATCACCTGGGTGGAGAACCCGGGGGTCTGGTTTCGTTCGTGGACCTCGCCGAACTTCGGCGGCAGCGCGCCGTGAACACCCATGGACAGCGTGCCGCGGGCCGTCGGCAGGATGGTGGTCTGCGTGGAGGAGAGCACGGAGGCCAGCACCGCCACCACAATCAGCCAGCCCCACGGGCCCAGGACCACGTCCTTCATGGCCAGGAAGACATCGCTTTGGTTCGCTTCGTTGCCCAGCCCGATGCCCTCGGTGCCCACCGTGGCGTACATCATCACCAGCAGCGCCACCGAGACGTAGATGGCCACCAGGACAAAGGCCGAAATGACGGCACCGCGCCCGGGGGTGGTGGACGGGTTTTCGGTTTCCTCGTTCACGGCCAGGCAGGTGTCCCAGCCCCAGTAGATGAACAGGGCCAGGAGCGCCCCGTGCACCACGGCGCCGGGATCGGCGAAGGCGCCGGCCGGGTTGAACCACTCGATGTCGAACGCCTGGCCTTCGGGGGCGCCGCCCGCGATCCTGACGATGATCGCCAAAGCGAAGATGCCCAGCGAGACGTACTGCACGTACGTGAGGACGCGCTGGACGTGCTCGCCCAGCCGGATGCCCCGGTAGTTCACCAGGGTCATAAAGACGATGAACAGCACACCGGTGGCCGTGACCACCAGCTTGTTTTCGGCCAGCGAACCGTCACCGATCAGCAGCCACAGGTACTGCCCCGCCACCTGCGCCAGGTTGGCCAGGACCACGATGCCGGCCAGGGCAACACCCCAGCCGCCCAGCCAGCCGGCCCAGGGACCGAACGCCCGGCGCGACCACGTGAAGGTGGTGCCGCAGTCCGGCATGGCGCTGTTCAGCTCACGGAAGGCGTAGGCGATGAACAGGACAGGAATGAAGCCGAGGACCAGGATCAGGGGGGTGTAGATGCCGTTGACGGCAACGATCAGCCCCAGCGTGGCCGCCAGCGAATACACGGGCGCCGTGGACGCCAGGCCCAGCATGACCGAGTCGCCGAGATCCAGGATTCCCGCGCGGAGTCCCTTGGCCGGGACGGCACCGCCGGCACCGCCGCCTGAATCGCCGCCGGAGCCGCCGCCCGCCGTCGTCGTCTCCGCGCTCATGCTGTTACCGGGCTCGGAAGTGTCACGGGGCTCATAGGGCGATACCTGCCTTATTGGAGTGGGCCGCCGCCGAAAGTGGCGCCGGGGCGTCAATGGTGTTGGGCACAAAACGGCAGAAGTAATCGGTGATGGGGCCATCCGATTCCCGGATCCCGCAGCCCACGGACTCGCCGTCCACCACCCACAGGCCCAGGACCGGATGGTTGCCGTCGAAGTCCGGCAGGGCATGGAACTGCTGGTAGCACCAGCCCTCGCGGCCGTACCCGCCCGGCTGCTCCAGGCTGATGCCCGGGGCATGGATCCTGATGTTGTCGCCTTCACGCCCGTGCAGCGGCTTGGCCACCCATTCCTTCAGTGGCCCCGGCTCGTTGAGGTAGGCCGGCAGGAGGTTGGGGTGGTCCGGGTACAGGTGCCAGAGCGCGGCGAGCAGGGCCTTGTTGGAGAGCAACATCTTCCAGGCGGGCTCCACCCAGCGGGGATTGTGGGCACGCTGCAGCAGCCGGTGACCGAACGGCTCCTTCATCATCAGCTCCCACGGGTACAGCTTGAACATGGTGCTGATCATGAAGTTGTCCAGGTCCACAAAGCGGTTCAGGTTGGGATCCCAGCCGATGTCGGACATGTTGATGCCGATGGTGGTCCACCCCGCCTGGCTGGCAACATCGCGCATGTAGGCGGCCGTCATCCAGTCCTCGCCGGACTCCTCGGCCTCGGAGTGGGCGATGTGCAGGGTGCTCATCCCGGTGCGGTACTGCATCTTCTTCCACTGCCGGATCAGGGCCTCGTGGATGCCGTTCCACTGGTCCTTCTCCGGGAACACGTCCTGCAGCCAGAACCATTGCGCCACGGCAGCCTCGATCAGGCCGGTGGGCGTATCGGCGTTGTACTCCAGCATCTTGGCCGGCCCGCCCTGGCCGTCATAGATAAAGTCGAAGCGCCCGTAGATGTCCATGTCCCCGGCCTGCAGTGATTCCGCGGCAAGCTCCAGGGCCTGCGGGCCGATGCCGATGTTCCCCATGGCACCGGTGGCCAAAAACTTCGCCGCCTCCAGGCACATCCTGTGCATGTCCTCGGCCTGGATCTCGAGTGACTCCACCTCGTCCATGGTGAATTCGTAGTAGGCGGACTCGTTCCAGTATTCGATCTTCCGGCCGTCGGGCATGGTGGTGGTGGAGAAGACCAGGCCCTGCTCTTCGATCTTCTGCTTCCAGCCGGGCCTGGGCTCCGATAACAACCGCTTCACGCCTAGCCCCCCGTGCTTCCGCCCTTGGAGCTGCTGCCGAAGCCGCCCCTGCTGACCGTTCCGCCCTTGGTGCTGTAGCCCGTGGACGCCTTGGCGCCGCTGGGGATGGTGCTCGTGTAGCTCGGATACGCGGAGCGGTTCTGGCCCACCGCGGGCACACTGGCGCCGCGGGAGTAGAAGTACCACGCGTAGAGTGCGCCGCCGCGTCCGGCCGAGCTGTTGCACTGGGTGTCGTCCACGCGCTCGCCGGTTTCATCGTTGAAACACACCTGGGCGTAGTCGGCTTCGTCCTCGTTGCTTGCCACGATGGCGGTGATGGTGCCGGCCAGGAGGGCGGTGACACCGAGGCCCACGACGACGGTGCGCCGCTGGGAGCGCTTCTTGCGCGTTGCCGCCTCATGGGCCTGGCGCTCGCGGTCCCGGGCGAAGGGATCAACGGGAGTGACCGGTTCGTTCAGGAGTTCCGGGCGCAACTCCGGCTTGGGCACTTGCCATGGCGGGGGTTTGGGCGCGTCTTTGCCTTTGTCCTTGTCCGGACCGTTGGTTGGGTCGTTTTCCGCGTCCATGACATCCCCCCTTGGTGGTCCGTGCCGAAATCCGTGCTGAAAGTAGGCGCAACGGTGCGCCGGAAGCTGAATCCTGAAATCAGCCTAGCCGCTGCCCCGGCCGGCTGCGAGCAGAAAGCGGGGGAGAAGGCCCCACCCAGGCGCACCGGCTAAATGAACCTGCCGGAACTTACACTGGAGCAATGGAAACCGCATCACTTCTTGCCGTCTGCCGTGTCCACCAGCTCCTCGCCGATGAAGGGACCGTCGGCGTCACGGCCATCGACAAGCGCCCGGTGGAAGGTCCGGTCCGGGTCCATCGCCTGGGGTTGCATGGGGACGTCCAGGCAGACCGGATCAACCATGGCGGGGAGGACCAGGCCATCTACGCCTATTCCCAGGCCGACGCCGACTACTGGGCGGGCGAGCTTCAGCGCGACCTCCCGCCCGGTATCTTCGGCGAAAACCTGCGCGTTGCCGGCATCGAAACCACCGGCGCAGTCATCGGCGAACGCTGGAAGATCGGGCTGGACGTCGAAGTGGAGGTCACGTCCCCGCGCACGCCGTGTGCTGCGTTCCAGCGGCGCATGGGCGAGCCGAGGTTCGTCAAGCGGTTCACCGAGGCCGGCCGCGTAGGCGCGTACCTCCGGGTGATCCGCACCGGAACCATTCAGGCCGGCGACCACATCCACCGCATCTTTGTGCCGAAGCACGGAATCACCGTGGGCAAGTGGTTCAGCGAACCTGACCTGGAGTCCATGGAAGCGCTGCGGGATGCCGACGCCGACGGCGAGATCCGCCTGCAGCAGCCCGAGTTCGGGGTAAAGTTCGAGCGGCTGGAGCGGCAGCTGGCCCGGTAGCCGCCCGCAGGAGTGACCCGCCTCAGAGGCACCACCCGCAGCCATGTGCGCAAGCTCACCGCCGCCGTCGTGCGTTCAATTTCCCGCAAAGCGGATGCGTACCTTACACTTGAAACATCCCCCACTCCGGAAATCCCTTATTCCTGCCCAATTTTTGAGGCAGGACTGGCAAGTGTTGGGGCCCGTGTATGCGATGCGGGCATTTTCATAGGGAGAGCCGGCTAAAGAAAACGCTGTACAGACTGCTGGGATAGCAGCCAAGAGATGCAGCGGGAAGTCCTGCCACGGGATTGCGAAAGCGCCGGACTTCTAAGTGACCGGCCGGTCAATGTTTGCCCGGCACCCACGGCACACGTACTGCGGCTCCGCTCACCTCGGGTAGTGCCGCCTGGCCCCCTATGGATGAGGAAATTTCCCTATGCCCGAAAATCAGAATGACGCTACAGCCGAAACGGTAACCGCCGAAACCGCCACCGTCGAGTTCACCGAGGCCGTTGTCCCCGCAGCAGAGCCCGCCGCTGAGACCGAAGCCCCCGCAACCGAAGCCCCGCAACCGAAGCGCCTGCCGCCAAGGCCGAAGAAGCGCCCGCCGCTCCCGCCAAGGCTGAGGAAGCCCCCGCAGCCCCGGCTGAGGAAGAAGAAGAGGGCATCAAGTTCGCCGATCTCGGCATCGACGGCCGCGTCCTCGCCGCCCTGCAGGACGTCGGCTACGAAAAGCCTTCCCCCATCCAGGCAGCAACCATCCCGCTGCTGCTTGAAGGCCGCGACGTTGTGGGCCTCGCCCAGACCGGAACCGGTAAGACTGCAGCATTCGCAGTACCGGCACTGTCCCGCCTGGCCGAGCTCCACGACCTCAACGGCCCGTCCCGCAAGACCCAGGCCCTGGTCCTGGCTCCGACCCGCGAGCTGGCGCTCCAGGTTGCCGAGGCCTTCACCTCGTACGCCAAGCACATCGATGACTTCACCGTCCTCCCCGTCTACGGCGGCTCCGCCTACGGCCCCCAGCTCGCCGGCCTGCGCCGCGGTGCCCAGGTTGTTGTCGGTACCCCGGGCCGTGTGATCGACCACATCTCCAAGGGTTCCCTGGACCTGTCCGAGCTCCAGTACCTGGTGCTGGACGAGGCCGACGAAATGCTGCGCATGGGCTTCGCCGAAGACGTGGAGCAGATCTTCCAGCAGACCCCGTCGGACCGCCAGGTTGCACTGTTCTCGGCCACCATGCCGAGCCAGATCCGCCGGATGTCCAAGCAGTACCTGAACAACCCCGCCGAGATCTCGGTGAAGTCCAAGACCACCACCGGCGCCAACACCCGCCAGCGGTACCTGCAGGTCATGGGCCCGCACAAGCTCGACGCCCTGACCCGCATCCTCGAGGTTGAAGAGTTCGACGGCGTTATCGCCTTCGTGCGCACCAAGATGGCCACCGAGGACCTGGCTGACAAGCTGAAGTCCCGCGGCTTCCAGGCTGCCGCCATCAACGGCGACATCCCGCAGCAGCAGCGCGAGCGCACCGTTGACGCGCTGAAGGAAGGCCGCATCGACATCCTGGTGGCCACCGACGTCGCCGCCCGCGGCCTTGACGTTGAGCGCATCAGCCACGTGGTCAACTACGACATCCCGCACGACACGGAGTCCTACGTCCACCGCATCGGCCGCACCGGCCGTGCAGGCCGTTCCGGCGACGCCATCCTGTTCATGACGCCGCGGGAGAAGTACCTGCTGCGTTCCATCGAGAAGGCCACCCGCCAGCCGGTGGAGCAGATGCACCTGCCCACCGCCGAGACTGTGAACACGCTGCGCCTGGGCAAGTTCGCCGAGAAAATCACGGAGACCCTCGAGTCCGAGGACGTTTCAGCCTTCCGCGACCTCATTGCCTCCTACGAGCAGGAGCACAACGTGCCTGCCTCGGAGATCGCAGCCGCGCTGGCCGTCATGGCCCAGGGCGGACAGCCGCTGCTGGTCAAGGAACTGCCCGCAGCTCCTGAGTTCCAGAAGCGCGAGCGCTCCAAGGACGGCTTCGGCTCACGTGGGCCGACCCGCACGCTCACCGAGGGCAACGCCACCTACCGGATCGCCGTCGGACGCCGCCAGCGCGTGATGCCGGGCTCCATCGTGGGTGCCATTGCCAACGAGGGCGGCATTTCCTCCGCCCAGATCGGCGGCATCGACATCCGTTCGGACCACTCCCTCGTGGAGCTCCCGGCAGACCTGAGCCCCGAGCAGCTGCGTGCACTGTCCCGCACCCGGATCGGCGGCGAGCTGATCCACCTTGAGCTGGACAACGGCCGCAAGCCGTCCGGTGGCGGCGAGCGTGGCGGTTACCAGGGCAACCGTGGCGGCGGAGACCGCGGCGGTTACTCCGGCGGCGGCGACCGTGGCGGCAACTTCAAGGGCAACGGCGGGTTCAAGAAGGACTTCCGCAAGAACGACGGCGAGCGTTCCTCCGCTGACCGCGGTGGCCGTTCGTACAGCGACCGTTCAGAGCGCAGCGTTGGTGCCGAGAGCGGTTCCAGCCGCGGCCAGGCCAGCGATTCCCGCTTCGGCGGCCACGGCGACGGCTCACGCAAGCCCCGCACCGAAGGCAGCCAGGGCGGTTTCAACCGCAAGGGCAAGTGGTAACCGTCAGCTAGCCTGACAAGTTTCTCCCCCGAGGGGCCGGCTTTCGAGCCGGCCCCTCGGCTTTAAACCGATCAGTATCCCGGCCATCCAGGTGCCCCATGTTCGCTTCGTCACATCGGCTGCGCGACGGGGCCCTTACGGCTCCTCAGCGGCGCCCTTGGACACCTAAAATGCCCGGATTCAGGCGCTTTTTCGCGTTCCTGGCCGCTTCCGGCCGCCGATTTGTTGGTGGCCAAATCTTCCGGTAGAGTATTTACTCGTTGCCCCCCTAGCTCAGTGGTAGAGCGCGTTCTTGGTAAGAACGAGGTCACCGGATCGATTCCGGTGGGGGGCTCTGGATGAGGGCCTGTGTCAAGGCGGTTTTGACCGGCTTGATGCAGGTTTTTCTCATTCGTGGCGGTGTAGCTCAGTTGGTTAGAGCGCACGACTCATAATCGTGAGGTCGGGAGATCGAGCCTCCCCACCGCTACCAAGAAAGCAGGTCAGAGGCTTTGAGCCCCTGACCTGCTTTTGTTTTTAAGGACCGGATCCAACAGCTCGTTACTTCGGGCAGCTCAGGTCCGGATTAAAGGCTGCGAACATGCCGTCCGGGTTGTCCCTCCACACCCACGCGTGGAGCGCGTAGGAGCCGGGGAACGGCCCGTCCTCGAAGTCGAGCCCGGCAATCTCAGGCCGCTCTGCCGCCGTCGATATGAACTCAACGGCTACCAGCTTGTACCGCCCGTACTTATTCGGCATGTACACGAGAACCTCGGGCTTTCGGGCCCGGGTCTTGTCGTCGATCAGTTCCTGCTTCGCGTAGTGGAAGCCCATTGCCCCCACACCGGGTTTATCGATGCATTCGGTGATTTTCTTGTAGCCGTCCGCCTTCGCGTTTTCCAGCCAGCGATAGTCGTCGGTAACGTGGCGCAGGATCCTGACCAGCCGGCGCTGATCGTCGTTGTTCCGCCAGTCGTCGCTGTGGTCCGAGCCGTCGTGCCCGGATCCTCCATGGGCCACCGCAGTTCCGGGAGCAAGTCCCATGGCAAGCACTGCAGCCGTGGCCATTGACAGTAGCCCTGTCTTGGTGCGATCCATCGTTGATCTCCTACCCCTCTGAGACCAATATCTTCCAAGGGATGCGAAGCGTGGGAAGGGAGTCCCACCTTCGCCAAGATGCCGGCAGATTTCCCCGGGAACTGCCGGTGAATGAGCCGCTCGGACAATTAATAGTCCATCGACTGGAGCGGCGTATCCAGTATGCTCCTACTCCAAAACGCGGCGCTACGCTACGGGCGGGTAGTAGGGGTTGTGGGGGCGGGATGTCGAGCCTCCCACCGCTGCAGGCCAAGCCCCCGGGAATCCACGCGCCCTTCCGGGGGGTCTATCTCCAGACAGGGCAGCATGATTTCACACCACGGGGCAGTGACAAGCGCCGCTTTTCGCCGTAGCTTTGGCAGCACCTGGCGATGGGGATATCGGTGGACTTCTTCGAAACAATCATGGTTCCGTTCAAGTGGCTGGTGTCCGCCGTCATGGTTTGGTTCCACGATGTCTTGAGCAGTGTCGGCATGCCGGCTGCGAACGGCTGGACGTGGACGGTGTCCATCATCGGGCTGGTGGTGATCATCCGTGCCGCATTGATCCCGGTGTTCCTGAGGCAGGTCAACGCCCAGCGCCGGATGCGGCTCCTCCAGCCGGACCTGAAGAAGCTGCAGGACAAGTACAAGGGCAAGACCGATCAGCTCTCCCGGCAGGCCATGGCGCAGGAGCAGATGGCACTGTACAGGGAACACGGCACCAATCCTCTCTCCGCCTGCCTGCCCATGCTGATCCAGGTGCCGTTCTTCTTCGCCCTCTTCCAGGTCCTCTCCGGAATCACTTCTGCGGCCGGGCGAGGCCAGGGCATCGGCGCAATGAGTCACGAGCAGGTGGTGCAGTTCGACCAGTCGAGCATTTTGGGTGCCGGCCTGTCAGCATCGGTGCTGCATGGCGGTCCAGGTGATCCGGCGGCGGTGGCGGTCCTGACTGTCCTGATGATCCTGGTGATGACGGCCGCTCAGTTCATTACGCAGCGGCGCATTATTTCCAGGAGCATGCCTGAGGAAGCCTCGGACAACCCCCTGGTGCGACAGCAGAGGATGATCCTGTACGCCCTGCCGATCATTTTCGGCGTGGGAGGCATCCTGTTCCCCATCGGCGTCCTGATCTATTGGACCACCACCAACCTGTGGACCATGGCACAACAGTTCTTCGTCAAGTGAGGGGTTAGGCGGCGCCTATCCAACGGCGCACGACGGCGGCACAATGGGCGGATGGGCCAGCTCATTTACTCAGGCATCGCGTCCCTCGACGGCTACATGGCGGACCGGGACGGCAACTTCAGCTGGAGCGAGCCGGACGAGGAAGTCCACACCTTCGTCAATGATCTCGAACGCGATGTTGGCACCTACCTTTTCGGCCGCCGGATGTATGAGGTCATGGCTGTGTGGGAAACGTTCGATACGCCTGACCTGCCGGACTACATCCGGGATTACGCCCGGATCTGGCAGGGGGCAGACAAAGTTGTCTACTCCTCCTCGCTTGCCGCCGTCAACACAGCGCGGACCAGGATCGAACGGACGTTCGACGCCGACGCCGTCCGCGCGCTGAAGGACAGCACAGACGGAAGCATCGGCATCGGCGGCCCCACCCTCGCAGCGGCCGCCCTGAAGGCCGGGCTCGTGGACGAGTGCCGGCTGTTCGTCAACCCGGTGGCGGTGGGAGGCGGCTTACGGTTCCTGCCTGATGGCCTGAACCTGCGGCTTGAACTCCTCGAAGAGCGCCGGTTCGGAAACGGCGTGGTCTATCTTCGCTACCGCACAAGGGCCTGAGGGGCCTTAACCGCTGCGGGCGTTGTGGGATTAGCGCCGCCGTGCGTCACGGCCGGTCCGCAGGCCAGCGGCTTCCACATGGCTTTTACAGGTTTTTTGCAAGGGGCTGCCTTGATAGTTGGCGCAGGCAATTAGTTCGGTAACCACAATTGCCCCCCCGCATTAATTTTGGAGGTCCCCGTGGCAACTTCTCGACGGAACGTACTGAAACTGGGCATGCTGGGCGGTTCGGTCGCCCTCATGGGGGCGGGCGGCGGAGCCGCACTTGCCGGTGTGCCTGCAAAATCGGGGGAGTCCGGCTCGTCGTCGGGCTCCTCGTCCGGCGCGTCCAACACGCCCAGCAAGCTGGCGCCGAAGAACACGCCGGTTCCTTACGCCGCGGCGTTCCGGCGGCCGCCCACACTTATCCCCTACGAGACGGGCAGGGACCCTGACGGGCAGTTGTTCGCGAAGTATTCCCTGTCCCAGAAGCTCGGGCAGGCGCAGATCGCTCCCGGTTTGTCCACCACGCTGGCGGGGTACAACGGAATTTTTCCTGGCCCCACGATCCGGGTTCCGCAGGGCACGCGCACCGAGGTAAGGATCAGTAATCGCATGCCGAGCACCGGCCTGCTGTACCCGGACGTCCCGAACACGGTCACGCACCTGCATGGCTCGGCGTCCCTGCCGCAGTACGACGGGTACGCGAACGACCGCACAGCGCCGTCGAAAGTGAAGAACTACCAGTACCCCAACTGGCAGGCGGCCCGGACACTCTGGTACCACGATCACAACCATATGCTCACCGCCCAGGGTGTGTATTCGGGTCTCGCCGGCTTCTACCCCCTGAGCAGTGCGCCGGAACAGGATCAACTGCCACAGGGCGAATTCGACGTCCCGATCCTGGTCTCGGACGTCATGCTGAACGCGGACGGGTCGCTGGGCTACAACGACAACGGGCACTCCGGACTGTGGGGAGACATCGTGATGGTCAACGGCGTCCCGTGGCCCACCATGAAGGTCAAACCACGCATTTACCGGTTCAGGTTCCTGGTGGGCTCGATTACCCGCTCGTACCGCTTTGCACTGTCCAACGGGAATCCGTTCTACATGGTAGGAACGGATGGCGGCATGACGCCGAAGGTCCAGGCCGTCCCCTCCTGGCGCCAAGGCACCGCCGAACGCTACGAAGTCCTGATCGACTTCCGGAAGTACAAGCCGGGGCAGTCCGTGGAGTTGCTGAACCTGAGCAACAAGAACAATGTGAACTACGCCAACACCGGCAAGGTCATGAAGTTCCAGGTGGTGGCCGATTCCCCGTCCCCGGACTCAGGATCGCGGTCCATCAGTACCATCCCCACGACGCTGGATGTGGGTGAACATCCCTCGACCTCCAGCGGGGGGCTGGACCCGATGTCCCTCACCCCGGAGATGGCCGTGGCCAAGAGGATCCTGCGTGTGCAGCGGAAGAACGGGGAATGGACCATCAACGGGGAGACATGGGAGGACGTGGAAAAGTCCAAATTCACCCGGGTCTTTGCCAACCCCCAGCGCAACCAAGTGGAGCAGTGGACCATCGTCAACGAGTCCGGAGGCTGGTTCCACCCGGTACACATCCACCTGATCGATGGAAAGATCATCGGGCGCAACACCAACGGCGGTCAGCCGTTCGCCTGGGAAGGCGGTCCGAAGGACGTGTTTTACGCGGGTGAGACCGAATCGGTCACAGTCCTGATGCAATTCGACACCGGCAAACACGACGGCGGCCGGTACATGGTCCACTGCCACAACCTTGTGCATGAGGACCACGACATGATGGTGCAGTTCTCTGTCGGCGACCTTCGCAACAACGATCCCATCAACGCTGACCTGCCCGTTGCAGAATCATTTCCGGAGGAGGGCTTCTCCTCCGCCTACATGCCGGCCTATCCGGCGGGAACCTGACATGACGCGGGTCCTCATGGTTGCGCCGGCGGTGCTTCTTGCTCTGGCCCTGGGCGGCTGCACCAGTGGCGGACCGGTCACTCCCGTTGCCTTGGAAAGCGGGCCCCCCACCGTCACGAGTGTCGGTCTGGCGGAGGAGGGGCAGGACCTGGGCAACGGCCGGCCCGACGTAACTTTCGACGGACTGATGGTCCGGCGCAGGGTGGTGATCGCCGTCGAATCCGCCAACGACGCCGACCTTGCCGGCGTTCGGACTGACCTCGAAACGGCCGCTGCGGCCGCCGGCTCCACGCTGACCCCCATTTCCCCCGATGTGCTCGAGCCTGCACTGCTGCTGAGAATGGTGCCGGAATTGATCCTCGCCCTTCCCTCAACGGCCACCGTGGACCAGGGGCGCGCCATAGTGCAGAAGGCAACGGAAAGCAGCGGGAAGCCCAAAGCCGGCCTGGAGAACTTCTACGTCCTGCCGGTTCTGGTCCACGACCTGCGCTTCACCGCCACCACCAAGGATGCCGCCGGACTGTCAGCGGCAGTGGATCAGGAGGGAATCGTCTCGGACGCCTTGGGAAATTACGACACCACTGTGGAGGGCGGAGAGCTCAGCATCGCCTACACGGGACCCCTGCTCGGCGACGAAATCGTGGAAAGCGTCCGCGCCGGCATCGCACGCCGGGCCCATACTGCGGCGTCTGCAGTCGCTGTTGGACCGAGGGCTACCACCGGAAGCGGCGTGGACATGGCCCGTGAACCTGCCTGGGACGAGGAACAGCTCGAATCAGGGAAGGAACACCCCCACGCCGGCGGCTAACTCAGTGGCACCGGCGCGGGGTCGCGCTGAAGTGGTACAGAATGGGGTCATGACCAGCATCGCCATCATCGGCGGCCACGGCAAAGTGGCCCTGCACCTGTCCACGCTCCTCGCCACAGAGGGCCACAGCGTCACCTCGATCATCCGCAACCCGGACCACGCCGCAGCCGTCGCGGCAACGGGGGCAACGCCGTCGGTCCTGGATGTTGAAAACTCGACGACGGCGGAAATCGCCGAAGCGATCAGCGGGCACGACGCCGTGGTCTGGTCAGCCGGTGCCGGCGGCGGGAACCCGACGCGCACCTATGCGGTGGACCGTGACGCGGCCATCCGGTCCATGGACGCGGCGGCGGAGGCCGGCGTAGGGCGCTACGTCATGGTGTCCTATCTGGGCGCCGGACCGGACCATGGCGTCCCCGCGGACAACTCCTTCTTCGCCTACGCGGACGCCAAAGCGGCGGCGGATGAGTACTTGCGCGGCACCCAACTGGCCTGGACCATCCTGGGTCCCGGGAGCCTGACGGACCAGCCGGCCTCCGGCCTGATCGAGGTCAACCCGCCGCGGGACGGCAACGGGGCAACCTCCCGCAGCAACACGGCCAGCGTGGCAGCGGCGGTGTTGGACCTGCCCGAGACGGCAGGGCGGACCATCGAATTCCGGGACGGCACCCTGCCCATTGCCGCGGCGCTGGGACCGAGGCCGTAGCGGTCCACCCCGCGCATAGGGCCGGGGCGGCGGTGCCTGCCCCGATAGGCTTGAGGCTGGCGGCAGGCGCCTCCCACCGGGCGGCGGGACAGGCCGCCCCGTTGGGGAAGCAGGCACATGGACCAGTTGGCACTCATAATCGGACTTCTGCTGGCCACTGTGGTGGCCGTCGGGCTGGGGGACCGGCTCCGCCTGCCGTATCCGGTGCTGATGCTCCTCCTGGCCGCCGCCCTGACGTTCATCCCGGGATTCCCGGACCTTGAGATCGCGCCTGAGCTGATCCTGCCGATCTTCCTGCCGCCGCTGCTCTTTGCCACTGCCCAGCGCAGCTCGTGGGCCGTTTTCCGGGTCCGCTGGCGGACGCTGCTGTTGCTGGCAGTTGCGCTGGTGGTCATGACCACGGCCGTTGTGGCCGGTGCTGCCTGGCTGATGATTCCTGGAATCGGCATCCCGGCAGCCATCGCCCTGGGCGCCATGGTGGCCCCGCCGGATCCGGTAGCCGTAGAGTCCGTGGCGGGCCGGGTCCACATGCCCCGGCGGCTCATCACCGTGCTGCAAAGCGAGGGCCTCTTCAATGACGCCGCCGCCATCGTCATCTTCCAGGCAGCGGTGGCCGCGGCGGTGGGCGGCACCGAGATAGGGCCCGACGTCGTCCTGAAGTTCGTCATCGGCGCTGCGGTTGCCGTGCTGGTTGGCGTTGCCATGGGCTGGCTGACAGCCCTGATCACGCGGCTCGTGCAGTCGATGGTTGCCCGCAGCGCGGTGACCCTCGTGGTGCCGTTCGCCGCCTACATCCTGGCCGAGGAGGTCCACGCCTCCGGCGTGATCGCCGTGGTGGTCACCGCCCTGGAGATCAAGCGCCATTCCCGGCCGGAGGACGCGGCTGAACGCATCACGAGGACTGCTTTCTGGGATGTGGTGGAACTGCTGGTCACAGGCCTTGCCTTCGGCCTCGTGGGACTCGAAATACGGCACGTCATCCGGGACGAGGGCACGGATATCTGGGGCATGCTCGGCGTGGCGGCGCTGGTCTGCGTCCTGGTCTTTGCAGTGAGGTTTCTCTGGATGGCCGTCCTGGCAATGGGTGCACGGAAGCGGAGGAATCTGCTGCAGCCCACCTCCGCGAAGGAAGTCCTGATCCTGACCTGGTGCGGCATGCGCGGATTGGCCACCCTTGCCCTCGCCCTGGCACTGCCGCTGACCCTGGCCGATGGCACACCGTTCCCGGGCCGCGACTACATGCTGGTGATCGCCTGCGCGGTGCTCCTGGCCACGCTGGTCCTCCCCGGGCTGACGCTCCCATGGCTGATGCGCGTCCTCAAAGCCTCCAACGACGGGTCGGAGGAGCGCGATGCTGCCCGTGTCCTGGCCAAGCGGGCCCAGGCCGCCGCCGTGGCTGCGCTGAAGGAACATGACCTGATGAAGGACCTGCCGCCCGAGAAGGTGGCGCTCGTGAAGGAAAAGATGGGCCGCTTGCATGCCGAGCTCCTGGACGGCAGCCTCCGGAACGAATCCGTCGCCGATCTCCGCGTCCGGGGCCGCGGACTCGCCATCGCAGTCCAGACCATTGCCCTGGATGCTGCGCGGCAGGAAGTGGTGCTGGCCCGCAACGAACCTGGCATGGACCCGGAAGTTGCGGACCGGGTGCTGCGCCAGCTGGACCTGCGGACCATGATCATGCCGGAATAGCGGCCACAGCCTGGACAGGGAGCTGTAGGCGTTCAGGCGCTCACGGCGAGTTCCAGGTCCAGGCTGTTCTTCTCCACGTAGTCCAGGGCGCACCGTACTGCGCCGACGGTCACCACCGAGTCGCCCAACGGAGAAACTGCAACCCGTGGGGGAGTGGCGGTGTAGTCCCGGAGGCGTTCGGTGATCGGGCCCAGGAGCACGTCCGCGGAGTTGGCCACTGCGCCGCCAATCACCACCAGCTCAGGGTTGACCATGGTGGCGATGGCCCCGATGACCCTGGCCATCCTGTCGGCAAGCCGTGTCAGGATTTTCTTCGCCACAGCATCGCCGGCGGCCGCAGCAGCGAAGACCTGTTCGGCCTCAACACCCCCGGCGGCGAATTCCCTCAGCGACGTTTTGGCTTTGCCGGCGAGCGCTTCGGCCGCCCATGACCGTGCCAGGGAAGCGATGCCGAAGGTGTCTCCCACACCCTCCATCAGCTCGAGGAAGGCCAGTTCGCCGGCACCTCCGCCGCGGCCGTGCAGCAGCCGCCCGCCGTCGATCACTCCTGAACCCAGGCGTTCGCTGGCGAGGATCACCACAACGTCGTCCACGCCGGCCGCGGCGCCGCGCCAGCGGTCCCCGAGTGCGGCCAGGTTGGCGTCGTTCTCCAGCAGCACAGTCCAGCCGCGGCGCCGGTACAACGCGGACTTCAGTCCGACGTCGAACAGGCCCCAGAAGTGCTGGGTGGTCAGCACCTCGCCGTTGCGGTCCACCGGGGCCGCTATTCCGGCGCAGGCGGCAAGGACGTCGTCGGGGGACGCGCCCACGCTGTGCAGCGCCATCATCGCGGCATGGTCGATGCCGGCGATGCGCTCTTCAGCTGAAATTTCGGCATCCGCGAAGGGCTGGCTGGCCCGTCCCAGCGCTTTGCCGCGCAGGTCGGAGACCACCACGGTGGCCTTGAGGATGCCCACATCCATGCCCAGGACGTAGCCTGCCCGCTCGTTGAGTTCAAACCGGCGTGCCGGCCGGCCCTTCTGGTAGCCGCCGAATGCGCGCTGGTTTTCCAGTTCGCGGATCCAGCCCCGGTCCATCAGTTCCTCACAGACCGAGATGGCGGTGGCCCGGGTGAGCCCTGTGGCGTCCATGACTTCCGTGACCGTCACAGCCTGTGTGGCGCGGAGGAAGTCCAGCACTGCTCCGGCGCTGACGCGCCGCAGAAGCTGGGGTGTTGCCGAGGTAATTTCCGCCATGGTGTTGACCTCCCTGTGTCCTGCACCACATAATACTTGAGGAACTAAATTTAGATCCAAAATAAACAACTTGGTTGGCCACCATTTTCTGAGTCCCCCTCATCCCATTGCAAAGGAGCAACCGTGAAACGCACCCCCACGCATTTCCAGCCGTTGCCACAGCAGTACCCCGCCCGTCCGAGTTCCTTCGGGGCACGGCCGTCCACGTCAGCCAACGCGCTGTGAACGCAGCTGTGACGGCTGGGCCGACGACGGTCCACCGGACACTGAGCCGGCGGTCCCTGCTGCGGATGGCCGGCCTGGCCGGGGCGGCGGCCCTGGTGCCACTCACCGGCTGCGCCTCCGGTGCCAGCCAGCAGGGCGGTGTCACCACCCTCCGGTTCATGCAGAACAAGCCCGAAGTGGTGGGCTACTTCAATCAGGTCATCAAGGACTTCGAGGCACTCAACCCGGACATCCACGTCATCCAGGACTTCAACGAGGGAAACTTCGTCCCGGGCCTGGTGCGAAACGACCCGCCTGACGTTGTCACCCGCGGTTTTGCGCAGGCCACCGGAGACTTTGTCCGTAAGGGCGTCTTCGCTGACCTCTCGGCGCTCCCCGAAGCTTCCACCCTGGATCCGAAGATCCAGGATCTCGTCAACTCATGGGGCCAGTACAACGGGGACGAAATTAACGCCCTGCCGTTCTCCCTCGCAGCAGCCGGAGTAATCTACAACCGGGACCTGTTTGAGGCGAACAGCGTGGCTGTCCCCAGCACCTGGGACGAGTTTGTGGCGGCCTGTGAAACCTTCAAGGCCGCCGGAATCACGCCGATCTACGGAACGTTCAAGGACCCCTGGACCCTCAACCAAGGCATGTTCGACTACGTGGCCGGCGGTTCCCTGGACGTAGCGGAGTTCTTCAGCAGGATCAACGCCAAGGGTGCCGACATCAGCGCGGGAGCCGCCGAATCGTTCACCACCAACTTCCGTCCCGCGCTGCCCCAGATGCTCCAGCTCGCTTCCTATTCCCAGAACGGCGCCTCCAGCAAGAACTATGCCGACGGGAACGCCGCCTTCGCCAAGGGACAGGCCGCCATGTACCTCCAAGGTCCGTGGGCGCTGTCGCAGCTGGTTGCCGCCAACAAGGACATCCGGGTGGGCACCTTCCCGCTTCCCGTCACGAACAACCCGGCGGAAACCAAGGCCCGCGTGAACGTGGACATGGCGCTGTCCATCACCAGGAACACCCCGAACATGGCTGCAGCCCGGCGCTTCGTCGCCTACCTCCTGGAACCCTCAGTGGTGAACACCTACAACGAGAAGAACGCAGCTTTCTCCCCGCTGAAGAACGCCCCGCCGGTGACCAACCCGCAGATCAGCGGACTGGACGAATCGGTCCGGAACGCCAGGTACTACCAGGGCGCGGGCACCTACTTCCCGCCCTCAGTGCCGCTGCACAACTACATCCAGTCCTTCGTCTACAGCAAGAACGGCGACCAGTTCCTCGCCGCCCTCGACGACGAATGGCGCCGCGTCGCCGAACGGACGGCAGTCTGATGCCCACCACGACTCCAGGAGTCCCCATGACAACGACGTCCACCGTGGCGACGCCCGGTTCCACTCCGGAACGTCCGGCCGAGACCAGCGTGAAGCGGTCCCAGCGGCGGATCGACCCCACGTATTACTGGATGGTGGTGCCGGTACTGGCACTTTTCGCCTTCTTCATCACGCTGCCTGCGCTGGTGGGTGTCTTCTTCAGCCTCACGAACTACGCCGGCTACGGAGACTGGAAGTTCATCGGCATCGCCAACTACGTGAACATCTTCAAGGACCCGGCAATCCTGCAGTCCTACATCTTCACGTTTGTTTTCGCGCTGACCACCACCGTGGTGGTCAATGTCGTGGCCCTCGCAATCGCCCTGGGGTTGAACGCGAAAATCAAGTGGCGCACCGGCATCCGCACCGTCTTCTTCATCCCCATGGTGCTCTCGGCCCTGGTGGTGTCCTTTGTCTTCAACTACCTGTTCTCCAACACCCTGCCGGTGCTTGCTGAAAGGCTCGGCTTCACGCCGCTGGCCACCAGCATCCTGGCCAACGAAAACCTCGCCTGGCTGGCCATCGTCCTGGTCACGGTGTGGCAGGCGGCCCCCGGGGCCACCATCATTTATCTCGCGGGACTGCAGAGTGTCCCGTCAGAGGTCTACGAGGCAGCGGACCTCGACGGTGCCGGAAGCTTCCGGCAGCTGATCAGCCTTACCCTGCCCCTGATCCTTGGCTATCTGGTCATCAACGTGATCCTCGGATTCAAAGGCTTCCTGGGAACCTACGAGATTATTGTTGGCCTTACCGGCGGCGGCCCTGGCATGGCGACGCAGTCCGTAGCGATGCGGATCTTCTCCGGCTTCACCGGCGGAGACTATTCCTACCAGATGGCCAACGCCGTCATCTACTTCCTGATCACCCTGTTGATCTCCGTCATCCAGCTGCGCATCATCCAGCGCCGGGGGGTTGCTCTCTAATGACCGCTTCAACACTTCCACAGCGCAAAACCCACGTCATCACCAGGCGCCCCTCCGGACGTGAGGGTTTCAAGATCAACTGGTGGCTCACCGCCCTGATGCTGGTGGCTTCCCTGACAGTCCTGTTGCCCTTGTACTTCACTGTGGCCATGGCACTGAAGTCCCCGGACCAGATCGGCACGGGAACGGGGCTGGCCTGGCCTAGCCCGATGAACTGGGAGAACTTCGCCGCGGCCTACGTGGCCACCAACTTCCCGCGGGCCTTTATGTCCACAGCCTTTGTCACGGTCTTCAGCGTGCTCGGTGCCCTGGCTTCCAGCTCGCTGGTGGCCTACGCCATCGCCCGGAACTGGAACCACCGGTTCTTCCGCGGCTCGTTTGTGTACCTGCTCTCGGCCATGTTCATTCCGTTCCCGGTGATCATCCTGCCGCTGATCAAGCAGACGGCACTGCTGGGCCTGGACAATCCGGCCGGCGTCGTTTTCCTCCACGTGCTGGGCGGCATCTCCTTCAATTCGCTGCTGTACATCGCGTTCGTCCGCTCCATCCCGGTGGAACTTGAAGAATCTGCAAGGATGGACGGTGCCACCACCTGGCAGGTGTTCCGCAAGATCATCTTCCCGCTGCTGGCACCGATGAACGCCACCGTGGGCATCTTCGCCTTCCTGGGCTCGTGGAACGACTTCCTGCTGCCGCAGATGATGATCGCGGACCCGGCCCTGCAGACCCTCCCCGTGGTCCAGATGCTGTTCCAGGGCGAGTTCAACACCAACTACAGCCTCGCGTTCGCGTCGTACCTCATGGCCATGGCCCCCACACTGGTGGTTTACATCCTGGCCCAGCGTTGGGTACTGTCCGGAGTCATGCGCGGGGCCGTCAAATAGCTTTACTAATCCACCAGCAACAACCCACCAATAGAAAAGGATCATCCTTTGTCCACCACTGCCACGCTGGCAACCTTGTCCGATTCAGACCTCGCGGCCGACCCCAACTGGTGGCGGCAGGCTGCCGTCTACCAGATCTACCCGCGCAGCTTCGCCGATTCCAACGGTGACGGCCTCGGCGACATCAAGGGCATCACCGCCAAAGTCCCCTACCTCAAGGAGCTGGGGATCGACGCCGTGTGGCTGAGCCCGTTCTACCCGTCGGCGCTCGCCGACGGCGGCTACGACGTGGACGACTACCGCAACGTGGACCCCAAGCTGGGCACGCTGGCGGACTTCGACGAGATGGCCAAGGCACTGCACGGCGCCGGCATCAAGCTGATCGCCGACATCGTCCCCAACCACTCGTCCAACCGGCACGAGTGGTTCCAGGAAGCACTTGCCTCGCCGCGGGGCTCCGCCGCACGCGAGCGCTACATCTTCCGCGACGGGCTGGGCGAAAACGGCGACCTGCCGCCGTCGGACTGGGACTCCGTCTTCGGCGGCCCCGCCTGGGAGCGCATCACCGAACCTGACGGCACCCCCGGCCAGTGGTACCTGCACATCTTCGCCAAGGAGCAGCCGGACCTGAACTGGGCCAACCGCGAAATCCGCGACGACTTCCTGAAGACCCTGCGCTTCTGGTCCGACCGCGGCGTGGACGGCTTCCGCGTCGACGTGGCCCACGCCCTGACCAAGGACCTGACCGAACCGCTGCTCTCCAAGCTGGAACTGACTGAGGCGAACAGCGGCACCGACGGGTTCGACGACGGCTCGCACCCCTTCTGGGACCGCGACGAAGTCCACGACATCTACGTCGAATGGCGTGAGGTCTTCAACGAGTACAACCCGCCGCGCACCGCCGTCGCCGAAGCATGGGTCCACGCCACCCGCCGCGCCCGCTACGCCAGCCCCGAAGGCCTGGGCCAGGCCTTCAACTTCGACCTCCTCCAGGCGGACTTCGACGCCGAGGAATTCCGCGAAATCATCACCCGCAACCTGGCCGAGGCCAAGGAAACCGGGGCCTCCTCCACCTGGGTCTTCTCCAACCACGACGTGGTCCGGCACGCCACCCGCTACGGCCTGCCCAAGGCAGCGAAGGGACCCGAGGACAAGAAGCTCGCCAAGGGCCAGGACGGCAAGGCCTGGCTGCTGGCCGGCGGCCCCAAGGAGGAGCTGGATGTGGAGCTGGGCGAGCGGCGTGCCCGCGCCGCCACCCTGTTGATGCTGGCCGTGCCGGGTTCCGCCTACCTCTACCAGGGCGAGGAGCTCGGCCTGCAGGAAGTGGCGGACATCCCGGACTCCGAGCGCCAGGACCCGGCCTTCTTCCGGAACAAGGGCGTTGAGGTGGGCCGTGACGGCTGCCGCGTCCCGCTGCCCTGGAAGGTCGAGGGTACGTCCTTCGGCTTCGGCGACGGCGGCGCGCACCTGCCGCAGCCGGACTGGTTCAGCAAGTACGCCGTCGAGGCGCAGGACGGCACCAACAACTCCACCCTGGAGCTGTACCGCAAGGCCCTGAAGCTCCGCCGGGAGCTCCAGGCCGAGGAGGAACTGGACTGGATCGAGACCGGCAACCCGGAGGTCCTGCACTTCAGCCGCCCCGGCGGCTGGCAGTCCGTGACCAACTTCGGGGACACCGCCGTCGAGCTTCCCGCCGGAACCGTACTGCTCAGCAGCGCTCCGCTGGAAGACGGCAAGCTGCCCGCAAACAGCACTGCCTGGCTGCGCTGATGCCATCTTCGGCGGGCGCAGCCGTGCCGGGCGGGGCCGCCTGATGCAGGAGCTCATCTATGGCTGCATGGGCCTGGGCGGCAGCTGGTCCGACGAGCCGCACGGCGCAGACCATGTGGACGAGGCCGCTGCCGCCGTCGAGGCTGCGCTGGCTGCGGGGATCACGCTGTTCGACCATGCGGACATCTACCGCAGCGGCAAGTCCGAGGCTGTCTTCGGCGAGGTGCTGGCGGCAACGCCCGGCCTGCGCCAGCGCATCCGGCTGCAGACAAAGTGCGGAATCCGGCTCAACGAACGCGGGCTGGCCACGCATTATGACCTGAGCCGGGAAGCCATCCTGGAACGCGTGGACGGCAGCCTGAAACGGTTGCGACGGACCATGTGGACGTGCTCCTGCTGCACCGCCCCGATCCGCTGACGGACCTGGCGGAGGTGGCGGCCGCCGTCGGGCAGTTGATCGCCGAAGGCAAGGTGCGGCAGGTGGGCGTGTCCAACATGTCCGGCGCGCAGATCCGGGCGCTGCAGGACCGGCTGGAGGTGCCCGTGGTGGCCAACCAGCTGGAGATGAGCCTGCTGAAGCGGGCCTGGCTGGAGAGCCAGGTCCTGGTGAACCACGCTGACTCGCTGGACTTCAGCTTTCCGCACGGCACGCTGGAATACTGCACCGGGAACGGGGTCACCCTGCAGGCGTACGGCGCGCTGGCCCGCGGGCTGTACACCGGTGCAGCGGCGGAAGATCCGACGGCGGCGGAGACTGCCGCGGCCGTCCTCGTCAGGGAGCTGGCCGGCACCTACGGCACCACCGGGGAGGCCATCCTCCTGGGGTGGCTCATGAAGCACCCTGCGGGCATCGCGCCCGTGATCGGCACCGTGAATCCGGCACGGATCGCCGCGTGCGCGGACGCTGGCCGGGTGGCGGAGGCCATGACCCGGGCGGACTGGTACGGGCTGTGGATCGCGGCGCGCGGCGGCAACCTCCCCTAACCGGAGCCCGCCCCACCCAACTGGCTCGCAGTTAACGTCGTCATCCACGTGAATGACGACGTTAACTGCGGGCCACATGGGCATCCAAGTCGCGCACACGGTGCCGGTAATGTTCGTATTGGTCACCCCTCAGGCAATCCTGCTTAGCGCTGGCAGGGCCCGGCCAGATACGGTAGATGCATGACGTCAACCACCGCCACCGAGACCGTTCGGCCCGAGCGCCACATCCCAGCTGAAATTGCCCGTTCCTGGCTTCTGGTCAACGCGATGAAAACCGAACTGTTCGACCAGTCGGCCGTTTCCCGTGCTGACTCGATCATCCTGGACATCGAAGACGCTGTGGACCCGTCGCAGAAGGACCAGGCCCGCGGAAATGTCATTGACTGGCTGTCCGGCGGCGGCAAGGCCTGGGTCCGGATCAACGATGCCACCAGCCCCTTCTGGGCAGCCGACCTCGCCGGACTGCGCGGCACCCCGGGCCTGCTCGGCGTAATGCTCGCCAAGACCGAGTCCGCTGACCAGGTCACCGAGAGCTTCCACCGGATGGACGGCAAGACGCCCGTCATCCCGCTGGTGGAATCCGCGCTCGGGATCGAGGAAGCCAACAACATCGCCAAGGCCCAGGGCGCCTTCCGCCTGGCCTTCGGTTCCGGCGACTTCCGCCGCGACACCGGCATGGCCGCCACCCCCGAGGCCATGGCCTACCCGCGTGCCAAACTGGTCGTTGCCAGCCGCGTGGGCAACCTGCCGGGCCCCATCGACGGACCCACCGTCGGCACAAACCACCCCATCCTGCGCGAGCAGACCGGCATCACCGTCATGATGGGCATGACCGGCAAGCTGTGCCTGGCCATCGACCAGACGAACGTGATCAACGAGGTCATCAGCCCCACCCCGTCGGACGTTGCCTGGGCAACTGACTTCATGGCTGACTTTGAAGCCAACGGCCGTGTCATCCGTGACGGTTCGGACCTGCCCCGCCTGGGCCGCGCCGAGAAGATCATGAAGCTCGCCGTGGCGTTCGGGGTGCAGCCGGCGCTCTGACGCCGCAGCCACCCTTTGTGACGAGCAGTTCAGGAGACCCCGTGACCGGTACGCGCTATCTGGTTCACGGGGTCTTTTGGGACGGTGCCCCGGCCACGGCGGCAGGGCACGACGGCGGCAGTCCGGTTCTCCGCCTGCAGCCACCATCCGGTGACTTCCGCGACGTCAGCCTCCAGGCGGGGGAGCGGCTGGGCTTCGGCGTCACCGCCCGCGGCAGGTTCTGCCTGGGACACCACAAGGTCCACTCCGCCACCAGCCGCACCCACGTTCTGTGCGCCGCCAGCGCACCGGCAGCCAGGGGCAAACAGTGCGAACGCTGTTTTGTGCTGGACGATTCCAGGCTCATCCATGACTTCCACCGCGGCGGCTACGTGCCCGACGGGCTGCGGACCTACCTGCTGCAGGAACACTGGCTCTACGTGGCGACATTCGCCGGCGGGGCCAGCAAAGTGGGCACCGCGTCCGGCCTCAGGAAATGGAACCGGCTCGCGGAACAGGGAGCGGTGGTGGCCAGGTACGTGGCAAGGGCGCAGGACGGGCGGGTAGTGCGGATCCTTGAGGACATGGTCACCCGGGAGGCCGGACTCGTCCAGCAGGTCCGTTCCGCAGCGAAGGCCGAGGCCCTCACCAGCCCGTCGCCCGAAGCCACCCTGGACGCCGTCAATGCCCGCCACGCCGCGGGCGCCCGCGCCCTGCTGGCACAGGCCGCCGTCGAAGATTTTGACGTGGTGGACGAGCGCTGGGTACGGCCCGCGCAGGCAGCCGCACTCTGCAGTCCGGCGCTCCGCCACGCGTATCCGCACGCACTCGACGACGGCCAACACGGTTTCACCATTGCGGCGCTCAGCGGGGCCAACGCCCTGGCGCGGCTGGACGGCACGGACTCGGAGTTTGTGGTGAACCTCGGCCAGCTCGCAGCGCGGACCGTTGTCCTGGGTGACTTCGCTTCGGACGTGCCGGCCGTGCAGGAATCCCTGTTCTGAACCCTCGCTAGAATTGGACGGTGCTGAACGAATTCTGGAACACCGCGCCCACCGCCTACAAGGTCACCGTCTTCAGTGCCATGGGGCTGATCGGTGTGGGAATCATCCTGAACCTGGTCGGCAACACGTCCGGAAACCAGGGCCTGGCCACGGCCTCGCTGGCGGTCATCGGGCTGGGACTGGTCCTGCATATCGTCGGCATCGTGGTCCGTGGCCAGGCCATCCGGAAGAACCTCAAGCGGTAGCTGCGGCTGCGTTCCGGCGCACATGGCTGCGGGCGTGCTCCACGGCAGCCGGCAGGTCCTCGAACAGATGCTTGTGGTGGCGAAGTGAACGGATCACGCCGACGTTGGTCACCAAGGCAAGATGATCCGGCCGGACTCCCTTCAGAAGCACCGTGATGCCGCGCAGTTCCAAGGCAGAGATGACCTCCACCAGTGCGTGCGCGCCGGTGGCGTCAAGCATCCGCAGCTGGGAGAGCCTGATGATGGCCACCTGGACGTCCTTGACCTGGCTGATCTCCTGGAGGATGCGTTCCGCAGCGCCGAAGAACATGGCGCCGTCCAGCCGGAAGACGGCAATATGCTCATCACCTGCGCCAGGCGGCCCGGCAATCACCTCACGTTGCACACTACTCAGCGACGCGAATTTCCGCAGCGTGAAGAGTGCCGCTGCGGCCAGCCCGATCTGGATCGCCACGATCAGGTCGAATGCCACAGTGATGATTGCCGTGAGGATAAAGACCGCCGCATCCGAACGCGTTGAGCGGAGGATCGCGTTCACTGTGCGCCGGGAAACCATCCGCGCCGCGGTGACCATCAGCACACCGCCCAGTGCCGCCGAGCGGGATCCGGCTCACCAGCCCGGCTGCCAGGTAGACAATGCCCAGCAACACCACGGCATGCACCACGGCGGACAGGCGGGTCTTCGCGCCAGAGCGCACATTCACGGCCGTCCTGGCGATGGCGCCCGTGGCCGGCATCCCGCCGAACAGACCGGCGGCGATGGAGGCCAGGCCCTGGCCCGTCAGCTCCCGGTCCGGGCTGTAGGCGCCGCTGGAGGTTCCGTCCGGCCCGGCCATGCCGCCTGCCACGCGTGCCGAGAGCAGCGATTCGATGGCGGCGAGGGCTGCGATGGCGACGGCGGGCATCGCCAGGGCGCTCAGCGGAAGCCAGATCCATGGCCGGAACGGAGGGCGAGGGCAGGGAGTGCGGCAGCGCACCGATCCTGGGCACGTCCAGCCGCAGAAGTTCGGCAGCCGCCGTCGCCAGGAACACACGCGAGCAGGCTGGCCGGCAGTGCCCGGAAATACTTTTGGAGCAGGATCATTACGACGACGACACCCGCCACGAGTGCGAGCGTCAGCAGGACTGTGGGTGCCGCTGCCCTGGATGCCGCCTCGATGGCTGCCGAGCAGCGTGTTGTGTCCCGGTGTTCCGGCCGTACCGGTGGCCAGCGGAACCTGCTGGAGGAAGATGATGGCGGCGATCCCCAAGCGTGAAGCCTTCCACCACCGGCCACGGGATGAAGGCCACGCGCCTTCCCCAGGCCGCTGATGCCGAGGGCGCAGACCATCAATCCGGCCATCAGTGACACCAGGGCTACGCTGCCGGTCCCGTGCAGCGCCACCACCGGCGCGAGGACCACCACCATGGCCCCTGTCGGTCCCGAGACCTGGACGTGGGAGCCGCCCATGACGGCGGCAACCAGTCCGGCCACGATCGCCGTGATGAGCCCCGCCTCCGCGCCCACCCCGGAGCTGACCCCGAACGCCAGCGCCAGCGGCAAAGCCACGATGCCCACCGTGATCCCTGCCAAAACGTCCGTCCGCCATGATTGCCGGAGCCCTGCGTAGTCCGCCCGGGACGGCAGGAAGCGGGTGAGCGCCCGTTGAACCCGGCGCAGTCCGGTGCTCACGAGGCTGACTCCGCGGACAGAGTGCCCGGCCGGCAGTTGCTGCGCCAGCCGGAGCTGTTCGTTGGAGTCGGCGAGGCTGTCCAGCAGGAACGTGCGGGCGATGGCCAGCAGCTGCGAAATCCCCGGGTGCGCCAATCTGTAAGTCACCGCGTTGGCGCTCCGCACCGATGTCACCACTTCATGCCTGCGCAGCGTGGCCAGATGCTGGGAGAGGTGGGAAGCCTCCAGCCCTGTCTCGGCAAGCAGGTAGCTAACCGCTGCCGTGGTTGTGCAGGAGCGGCAGCCAGGAGTTCCAGGATCCGGATTCTGCGCAGGGTGCGCCAGTGCTTTGAAGAGGTTGGCCTTGATCTCGTACAGCGGAGCCTGGGCGGCAGTCAACATAGGGAACGCTCCTCGATGATCCTGCAAGCAGGTCACTTGATGGGATGATGAATCCATCATATCAAGCCATGGCGCAAGAGCCCCTCGGCTGCGGTCCGGAACGATAGGCTTGAGGCCATGACTATCAATCCGGACCTGCAGGGCCGCAGCTACCCTGCCGCAGAGGTGTACGACGTCGGCCGCGAGAAAATCCGCGAGTTCGCGCGCGCCGTCAAGGCAACCCACCCAGCCCATTTCGACGTCGAGGCCGCGAAGGCCCTGGGCCACACCGACCTGGTTGCGCCGCCGACGTTCGCCATCATCATCGCCCAGCGTGCCGACGCGCAGCTGATCGAGGACCCGGATGCCGGCATCGACTTCACCCGCGTGGTCCACGCCGATCAGCGCTTCATCCACCACCGCCCCATCTTTGCCGGCGACCGCCTGGTGGCCGAACTCCACGTTGACGGCGTCCGCGCCATGGGCGGCGGCGCCATGATCACCACCCGCCAGGAGATTTTTGCCCTGACGGACGGCGGCACCGATTCACGCGAGCCCGTCGCCACCGCCACGTCATCCATCCTCGTCCGCGGAGAGGGACAGTAACCATGAGCCCCAGCTTCCACGAACTCAGCGCAGGCCAGGACATCGGCAGCCGCACCATTGAGGTCACCCGCACCGACCTCGTCAAGTACGCCGGCGCATCCGGCGACTTCAACCCCATCCACTGGAACGAAGCCTTCGCCACGGGCGTGGAACTGCCCGGCGTGATCGCCCACGGCATGTTCACCATGGGTGCCGCCGTGCAGCTGGTGACCGACTGGGCAGGCGACCCCGCCGCCGTCGTCGACTTCCAGACCCGCTTCACCAAGCCGGTCCTGGTCACCGACACCACCGGAACCACCGAGCCCGGCGCCACCATCGAGGTGAGCGGCGCCATTGGAAAGCTCGACGCCGATGCGGGCACCGCCCGCGTGGACCTCACCGTTGTTTCGGCCGGGCAGAAAGTGCTGATGAAGGCCCAGGCCGTCGTCAGGCTGTCCTGAGGTCTCCTCCGGCTCCTCGATTTCCCATTTGGATCTGTGACTCCAGACGTTGCTTTCTGCCCTGACCACGGCCGCCGTCGGTGGCCCCGCCGGCAAGTACGTTGAGGCCCGGACCGAGGCGGAAATCATCAACGCCGTCCGCACGGCGGATGCGGCGGGGGAGCCGCTCCTCATCATCGGGGGCGGCTCCAACCTCCTGATTTCCGACGACGGGTTCCCCGGCACCGTGGTGCGGATCGCCTCGGAGGGGTTCACCGTCAACGCGGAGGACTCCTGCGGCGGCGTTGCCGTGGTGGTCCAGGCAGGCCACGACTGGGACGCATTGGTGGAGCACGCCGTGCTGCATGCCTGGTCCGGCATCGAGGCGCTCTCCGGCATCCCCGGTGCAACAGGTGCCACTCCGGTGCAGAACGTCGGCGCCTACGGCTCGGATGTCTCGCAGACCATCGCCGCGGTCCGCACCTGGGACCGGCACCGGAACGCCGTACAGACCTTCACCAACGCCGAGCTGAAGTTCGGCTACCGCGATTCCATCCTGAAACAGACCACGGTGGACGGCTCACCCCGCTACATCGTGCTGACCGTCGAGTTCCAGCTGCCGCTGGGCCGGATGAGTGCGCCCATCCGCTACGCCGAGCTGGCCCGCTCCCTGGGCGTTGAGCCCGGCAAGCGCGCCTACTCCAACGACGTCCGGCGCGAAGTGCTCCGCCTGCGTGCGTCCAAAGGCATGGTGCTGGACCCCGCGGACCGGGACACCTATTCCACCGGCTCGTTCTTCACCAACCCGGTTGTTCCCCTGGACGTGGCTGCCGGGCTGCCGGACAACGCACCGCAGTATCCTGCCGGTGCCGACGGCCTGGTCAAACTCTCGGCTGCGTGGCTGATTGACCAGGCCGGGTTCGGCAAGGGCTACGGCCTGGAACCGGACAGCGCTTCGGGCGGGCGGGCGGCGCTGTCCACCAAGCACACACTGGCCATCACCAACCGCGGCTCAGCCAGCGCCAAGGACATGCTGGCCATCGCCCGCGAGGTGCGCGCCGGCGTCGTCGAACGCTTTGGCATTGAACTGCACCCGGAACCGCTGCTGATCGGCGTGGCGCTCTAGCCTCAGCCGGGCTGCACAGCCGGCGCCGTGAGTCCTTCCCCGCTGCCTGTCAGCCGGATGTTCGCCGCCGTCCCCATCAGGGCGGCGGCCCATCCGGCCAGGGCGAGGTAGAGGCCCGTAAACAGCCAGACCAGGAGTCCCGGCACGCCCGGGCCGGTAGTGGCGGTGAGGATGCAGACTGCCAGGCCGGTCACGGCGGTGACGTGGGCGAGGATCCAGAGCAGCCGGCCGCTGAGCGGATAGAGCTTCCAGTCGCGGACAATGTGGAGCGTGCAACGGCTGACCCGGACGCCGGGAAACAGGACGGCGTATCCTCCGCCGAGGGAGAGGAACAGGGACGGCAGCAGGAGCTCCAGCGCCGCGTCACCTCCGGCCGGGTATCCCAGCACCGGGGCGAGCCCGAGGGCCACACCCGCCAGGACCGCAACGGTCCCTCCCACCATCCATCCTTTTGTTTCACGCGCGAACAACTGCCACAAACTCCCCAAAGTCATGCTTCTACCCTAACGGGGCAGGCTCTAGGATGAGGGCATGGCAGCGAACCGGGTCAGCCGCAAGGTCATGGGCCGGCTCCGGCTGGCCTCGCAGGGGCTGCTCGGGCCCGGGCTGGGCTCGGTCCCGGAAGCGGTCCGCTGGATGACGGCCACCCAGGCGCAGGACCTGCAGGCGGCGCTGTGGGCCGTTGGCCTCCGTGTCCCGGGCGCGGGGCTGGCGGAGTCCGGGCCGCCCTGGACGATGGCAGCGTGGTCCGCTCCTGGCCGATGCGCGGCACGCTCCACCTCGTGGCCCCGGAGGACCTGCGCTGGATGCTGGGCCTCACGGCGGAACGGCTTCACCGCGTGGTCGCGGCCGGCACCGGGAACTGGACATCACTTGGGCGGACATCGAAAAGTGCCGCGACGTGGCCTTGGAGCGTGTGGCAGGTGGCGGTTCGTCAGCCGGAGCGAACTTTTCGCCGTGTTTGAGGCCGCCGGTCAGCCCACCACCGGCCAGCGGGGGATCCATATCCTGGGGACGCTGTGCCGGCATGCGTGGCTGGTCCAGGGGCCGCTGGCCGGGAACCAGCAGCTGCTGGTGGCGTTCGACGAGTGGATCCCTGACTCGCGGGACCTTGAGCGGCAGGACGGGATCGCCGAGTTCGTGCTGCGCTACTTTCGGAGCCACGGCCCGGCCACCCTCCGCGATTTCGCCTGGTGGACGCAGATTCCCCTGACCGAAGTGCGGTCCGCTTTTGAACAGGTCCGGGGCCAGCTGGTGGAGCTGGAGTTCGGCGAGTCCAGCTATTGGGTGTCGCCGGAGACCGCGTCCCTGCTCGACGGCGGCGTCCCCGGCCAACGGTCCGTCTCCTGCTGCCCGGCTTCGACGAGTTTCTGCTCGGCTACCAGGACCGGAGCCTGGTGCTGGCGCCGGAGCATGCCAACAAGATCGTCCCCGGCGGCAACGGCGTGTTCAAGAAGACCATCGTGGCCGGGGGAGAGGTGATCGGCACCTGGGCCCGCGCCGGCACCAGCCGGAGCGCCGCCGTCGTGCCTGAACTCTTCGACGACGCCAGGCCGCTCGGTGCCGCCGCACAGGCTGCCTTCACGAGGGCCGCCGAACAGTACCTCAGTTCCTGGACCGCTGAGTAGGCCCGCCGGCCCGCGCCCTCCTTGTGCGGCCCTGCCCCGGCCGAAGCGGCCCTGACCAGCTTGAGCGGTGCTGGGCAGCAACGCTTTTGCGGGCCCGGGCCGGTGATGTGCCGGCACGACGCGGAGGCACGCGGGTACTCCGCTGCGGAGTTCTCCACATAGCGGGGCAGCCGCATGCCGTTGTGGTTGCTTGTCCGGGAGCCTTGGATCATGAATAGCGACAAGCTGCGCGTGGTCCTGGACGCACGCTGGCCGGCGTTCCCCGTGGCTTCCACCCAACAACTGGGCGCGGCCGGACTGGAAGAACGTGTGCTGACGGCGGCCGTCCGCGGCGGCATCCTCTTGAGGCTTCGCCGCGGCGCCTATGTCCGGAGCGCCGACTGGAGAGCCGCCGAGCCTTGGACCCGGGACGCCCTCAGGGTCCAGGCACACTTCCTGTCGACCGGCGGGCTCTCCCGCTACAGCCATGTCAGCGCTGCCAGACTGCATGGCTGTCACGTTTGGGACGCCGGGCCGTTGGTCCACGTCACCACGGATTATGCCAACACAAGCAAGAGTTCAGGCGCGGACGTGCGCACACACCGGCTGGACCTGCCGCCCGCCGACCTTGTGACGCTGTGGAGCCCGGACGGCAGGGAGATCCTGACCACAAGCATTGAACGCACAGTCCTGGATTGCGCCCGTGTCCTTCCCCTGGAACAGGCGGCCGTAATCGGCGACCATGCAGCTGTGCAAAGGTGCCGACGTCGATGACGGGATGCGCCGTCTGTTGGACGGAAAGCCCGGTCAAGCGCGGCAGCCGCCGGGCCCTGGATCTTCTGGCCGTCCTCGATGGCCGCTCACGAATCGGTGGGGGAGACCCGGACAAGACTGTTGCTCCGGTCTTTCGGCCTGACCATGTTCATTCCACAGCTTGAGATCCCGACAACAACGGGCCGCTTCAGGGCAGACTTTGCGGAGCCTGAATCGCGCGTGGTGATCGAGTTTGATGGCAGCGGGAAGTACACCGACTACAAACCGACGGACGACGTGCTGCTCGCCGAGCGTCGCCGCGAGAATGCGCTGATCGAAGAAGGCTGGCTGGTCCTTCGGCTCGAGTGGAAGCACCTGGCCCGCCCTGAGGAACGTGCGTCGGCGTATCGCGTCCATGATGGACCGGTCCCGGATTCTCCTTGCTGGTTAACCGCGGAAGCGGCCCCGACCCGCATGAGCGGTGCTGGGTAGCACCGCTCATGCGGGTCAGGGCCGCTTCGAGCGGCGGGAAGGGCTACAGGTTCCCGGTGGCGATGTTGAGCATGCGGCGCAGCGGCTCGGCGGCGCCCCAGAGCAGCTGGTCGCCCACGGTGAACGCGCTGATGTACTCCGGGCCCATCTCCATCTTGCGGATGCGGCCCACCGGGATGTCCAGCGTGCCGGAGGCAGCCACGGGGGTCAGGCCGGCCATGGAGGCTTCCTTGGTGTTGGGGATGACCTTGGCCCACTCGTTGTCCTCGGCGAGGAGCTTCTCGATCTCGGCCACGGACAGGTCCTCGCGGAGCTTCAGTGTCAGCGCCTGGGAGTGGGAGCGCATGGCGCCGATGCGGATGCACAGGCCGTCCATGATGATCCGGTTCTCGTCCGAGGTGCCCAGGATCTTGTTGGTCTCAACCCCGGCCTTCCACTCTTCCTTGGACTGCCCGTTGCCCAGGTCCGCGTCGATCCAGGGGATCAGGGAGCCGGCCAGCGGCACGCCGAACTGGGTGGCGTCGATGTCCGTGCGCTGGTGGGCCAGGACCTTGCGGTCGATTTCGAGGATGGCCGACGCCGGGTCGTCCAGTTCCGAGCTGACCTCGGCGTTGAGCGTGCCGAACTGGCTGAGCAGCTCGCGCATGTGCCGGGCGCCGCCGCCGGAGGCCGCCTGGTAGGTCATGGACGTGCCCCACTCGACCAGGCCGTTCTTGAACAGCCCGCCCAGGCCCATCAGCATGCAGGACACGGTGCAGTTGCCGCCGATGAAGTCCTTGGTGCCGTTGACCAGGCCCTTGTCGATGACGTCGCGGTTGATCGGGTCCAGCACGATGATGGAGTCGTCGTTCATGCGCAGGGTGGAGGCGGCGTCGATCCAGAGGCCGTCCCAGCCGCGGCCGCGCAGCTCGGTGTGCACCCGCTTGGTGTAGTCCCCGCCCTGGGCGGTGACAATAATGGGCAGCTTCGCCAGGGTGTCGACGTCGAACGCGTCCTCGAGCTTGCCGGCGCCCGTCAGCAAAGGACGGGGCGGCACCTCCTGCGTTGGACGTGGAGAAGAACACCGGGTTGATGTTGGCGAAGTCGCCCTCGTCCTGCATGCGCTGCATCAGGACGGAGCCGACCATGCCGCGCCATCCGACCAGGCCGACGGAGGGGGTAGCTGCTGTAGTCATTCGTACAGTTTAGACTTCGGAACCGGCACGGCGCAGTCGGTTACGTCACGGCCCGAACGTACGACGGCGGCGGGCGCCCACTCCAGCGTCAGTCGAACTGCCGTGCCGTGGGCTCGGGGATTCCCCGTTGGGCGCGGAGGCGCCTGGCCTTCGCAGCGATGCCCGCCAGACGCGCGGAGTACACCGCGCCACCCACGCCCGCAGCCGTCAGTATCAGCGCACCCCACAGCGGATCCTGGCCCTGGCTTGTCGGGCCGGCTACCAGCAGGATCGAAAACACGGCCACGGCGGCGAAGAACAAAGCCATCACCACAAATCCGGCGGCAGACCGCACGGTGGGGTGGGAACTGGCGGTCACCACGCCGAGCTCGTCTTGGGCGTAGCTGTGCAATTCGCCGCTGTGGTCCGCGCGAGGACCCTTTGCTGCCCGGCGGCCAGGCTTGCTCGTGCCACTGCCGTATTTCTTCGTCTCGGCGGGAGCGCGCACCGCGGTTATTCATTCGTCTCCGTCATAGCGGCGCGCCACTGGGTGATGGGATTCCGCGTTGTTTCCTGATCTTCTTGGCTTTGATCTCTGCGATGGCGCAGTGAAGTCCCCACCAGACCATTGCCGCCGCGAAGGCAGTCAGCACGAGGAACCCCCAGGCCGGCTTTCCATCCGGCGACCATGCGCCTGCTGCCATGGCCGCCGTCATGATGCCAAAAGCCGTCATGACGGCGGTCACCACGAGGAGGCCCCGCAGCGTGGAGACCCCATTTCCCGGCCCATTTCGCCGGAAGCCGATCTCGTCTTTGGCGTAGCTGTGCAACTCGCCATTCATCGTCCGGGACAGCACCCTTCGCTGACCCGCTGCCAAGGCTTGTTTGTGCCACTGCCACACTTCTTCGTCGCGGCGGGAGCGAGCCTCGCCTGTATTCATTGGTGAGCCCTCCATGTGGAATCTTGCAGGTCAGGTGCAGGCTTAGGGCACATAACCGCTACCGGGCTTCGGGACGCCGCGCTCTTTGCGGAGCTTGGTGGCCCGGTACTCGTCCCTGGCGAGCCCAAAGGTGAACCAGGCTCCAAGTCCACACAGCGCGGTGAGGACCAGAGCGCCCCGAGAAGGGCTGTTCTCCCTTTGCCAACGGCAAGAAGAGCAACACCCAGGAAGCGAGGAACAGAAGTCCGATGACGGCAGTGACGATGCCCATGCCCCACCATGTGCTGACCTGGGCCTGGCCGCGACCGGGGGAGAATCCGATCTCGTCGTCGGCGTAGCTGTGCAGCTCACCGGTTGTGGTCACGCGGAGCACCCGTTTCTCGCCCCGGGCGAGGGCTTCCTTGTGCGCTGCGACCACGTCATCATTCCGCCGCTCGCGCTCCCTGTCATAAACCATGTTCAGCTCCGGCCACCGCCGGAGGGCTTTGCAAGGGCGTTATGGACGCCATGGAATATCCCTCAGGAACTCCGCCAGGCCCGTGCTGCTCCTCGTACTGGCGCACGTTGAAGCGGCTCGGGTCGTACGGTGTGCCGTCAGGCCGACGAAAAGCGCGGCGTTCCAGCCCCATTAGTGTTTGCCGTCCTGTACGTTACGTGCCACAAGGCATCATCCCCACATGTCTCTGCAGCAGATTCTTCAGGCTGCCGGCACAACTCTAATAACGGAACTGCGGGACTGGCGATGGGGTGGCCTCCCCATCTGCACTGAAGCCCAGACAGCTCGTCAGCTGCGGTTGTTTTCCTCCAGCACGGCAGCCTTCCGGGCGCGCAGCGCGAAGAAGGCGCCGAACGCGAAGACCTGCGTCACCACCACCAGCACGATGGCCCCGGCGATCTTGTTGCCGCCCAGGATCATGGTGAGGCCAACAATCGCGGACAGCAGGGCGAGCAGCGGCAGGAGCATGTAGCCCAGCACAAACAGTGTTTCCGGTTTTTTCAACATCTCAGCCCTGCGTCCTGACCCATTTGGTAAACCTGTAGCGCGTCCCGTTGGCTGCCGTCAGCCACCCGTCCGGCGGGACGGCCGAAGCCGCCTCCCAGGTTTCGTCGAGCTCCGGAGCGAAGGTGTCGCCGTCGGCCTCCACATCGATGGTGGTGACCACCGCGACGTTGGCGAGATCCGTGGACTGGCGGAACACTTCGCCGCCGCCCAGGATCCACACGGTCTCACCGCCGTCGACGAACTGGGACTCAAGGAGCGCGTCATCAAGTGAAGGAACCACGACGGCGCCCTCCGCCTCGGGTGAATCGCGCCAGTTTTTCTGCCGGGTAATCACGATGTTGGTCCGGCCAGGCAGCGGACGGTACTTTTCCGGGAAGGACAGCCACGTCTTGCGGCCCATGATCACCGGGTGCCCCACGGTGAGCCGGGTGAAGTGCTTCATGTCTTCGGGCAGGTCCCATGGCATGTCGCCGTCTTTGCCGATCACACCGCCCGAAGTCTGCGCCCACACCAGGCCGACGCCGGTGACGGTGTCGGCAAGCTCCTCGGTAAAGGCCTGGGGGTCTGCTGTGTTCTCGGTGCTCATACGGCGATCGGAGCCTTAATTGTGGGGTGGTGCTGGTAGCCCACCACGTCGAAGTCTTCCAGCGTGTAGTCGAAGATCGAGGCGGGCTTCCGGGTGATCTTCAGCTGCGGGTACTCATACGGTTCACGGTCCAGCTGCTTGAGGACCTGGTCCATGTGGTTTTCGTAGATGTGGACGTCCCCGCCGGTCCAGACAAACTCGCCCGGTTCCAGTCCAACCTGCTGCGCAACCATGCACGTGAGCAGGGCGTAGGAGGCAATGTTGAAGGGCACGCCCAGGAACATGTCCGCCGAGCGCTGGTACAGCTGGCAGGACAGTTTGCCGTCCGCCACGTAGAACTGGAAGAACGCGTGGCACGGCGGCAGGGCCATGTCCTGGAGTTCGGAGACGTTCCAGGCGGACACGATATGGCGGCGCGAATCCGGGTTGGACTTTCAGGTTTTCCACCAGTTCGGCGATCTGGTCGATGTGGCCGCCGTCGGGGGTGGGCCAGCTGCGCCACTGGACTCCGTACACGGGACCCAGTTCGCCTTCGGCGTCGGCCCATTCGTTCCAGATGGTCACGCCCTGGTCCTGCATCCACTTCACGTTGGATTCGCCGCGGAGGAACCACAGGAGTTCCACGGCAACGGACTTGAAATGCACGCGCTTGGTGGTGATCAGCGGGAAGCTTTTGCCTAGGTCGAAGCGGATTTGGCGGCCGAAAACACTGGTGGTTCCGGTGCCCGTCCGGTCGGATTTGTGCGTGCCATGGGCCAGGACGTCGCGGAGGAGGTCTTCATAGGGCGTCGGGATGCTCACGGCTAAAGTCTACCGGGCGAGTCCGGGGGAGCAGCGCTGGCTGCCGCGGAAGACACGACCCTGACGATGATGATCGTTGTGTAGGCCATGATGGCCAGCACAGGAACCCAGACGACGGCCGGCCCGGTCAGACCGAACCAGCCCTGGATGCTGAGCCAGCTGAACAGCAGGGCCAGCGCCGGAGTCACAGCGGCAAGGATTTGGCGGCCGGCGTCGGCATTGGCGGCAGCAAGTGCAGGGTCCTGGGTTCCCCACTGAGCCGAGTGCGCCGGCAGGAACCGGTGCAGCAGCCACAGGAAGGCCACCGTCCCGGCCCCGATGATCAGCGGGGAAAAGACAGCCAGCACGGATTTGGCGGCAAATTCGTCCGGCTCACCGGCGCCGTTCCAGTGCACGGGAACAGGATCCGGCATCCCGGGATACAGGGCAGCGCCGACTCCTGCCGTGGCCGCCAACAGCAGGAGGGACGGCATGAACCACGTCCGTCTTCGGCCTTGGTTCTGGGGATTCTCTTGCGTCACGTCAGCCCTTTCTCAGCTTCCCGCGGACCAGGTCGAGCAGCAGCTCATCGCTCAGTCGCGCGTCTCGTCCGGCATTTACCAGGAGATCGACGGCGGCGGTTACTGCCTCGGGCAGTGGCGCGCCTGCTTGGCCGGAATGGCCCGGCGACGGCTGCGCGACGACGGTGCCGTTCCGCCGTCGTGATTCGATAAGGCCAGCCGCCTCAAGTTCCTTGTAGGCCCGGCTTACCGTTCCGGCGGCGATGCCCAGATCGGCGGCGAGGCTGCGGACCGTGGGCAGCCGGCTTCCTATGGCGAGGTCCCCGGTGGCTATCAGCGAGCTGATCTGCGAACGGATCTGCTCGTACGGCGGGGTGGCCGACCTCAGGTCCACGGACACACCAGCGTTCATCGGGCTGCTTCCGGAACGGATCCTGCCGGGCGTGCGGGAACCCGTGCAAATCCCCGAACCGGGACGACGGCGATTGCCACGCCAATTATCGCGAGCAGTGCCCCGGCGGTCAGTGCCGGCTGCCACGGGGCGGTCCAGGATTCGGCAGGAAGGTCCATGGCCGGTGGCCAGGCGCTGCTGGCAGTCATCAGGAGTACACCGCCCTGGACGGCGCAGTAGGCGGCCAGTGTCCGCACCACCCGGTGAAGGGTGATAGCCCGGAGCGCGGCGTCCAGGCCCGGGATAGCGGCCGAAATGCTTCTCCGCCGGCGGGTTACGGCCACGGCCAGGCAGGCGATCGCTGCCACTCCTGCGGATGCCACGGCGGTGACCGTCCACCCTGCCGGTCCGCCCGGGACGCTGTCCGGTGGCAGTGAAGCCACCATCCCGGCCTCCCGCAGCTTCCATTCACCCACGGCTGTCACCGCTGTAATTGCCAGGTACAGTGCGACGGCGATGATGCCCGTGGTGAGCAAAGCCGGGCTCACCACCTGGCGGGGCCAGGTCCTGGGCACTTCGCGTGAGCCATAGTTGCGTTGAAGCAGCAGCTCGCCCGCGCCAGCCACAAGCAGGATGGCTGCTGCCATCAGCGCCACGACGACCATCGGCTGCCCGGGAGAACCGGCGCCCGGCAGGAAAAATCCGACGACAAAAATCCCCAGCACCGCGGCTCCCACCGGTGCGATGCCCATGGCTGCCCCGAGGGAAACCGACAGCCTGGTGGCCGGGTGTGCGGCTGCCGGCGATTCGGCGGTCCGGGGGCCGTTACCGCCTGCGCGGGTGCCGGCGAGCTTCGGCGGGGCCCACCACCACATCGCCACCAGCACCACCAGCGCTGCGAACCCCGCTGGATTCGTCCAGCCGGTTGGATTGCTGGCAGGGTCCGGGCGGACCGCGAAATTGCCGGCCACCGCGCCAAGCCCGGCGGCGATCGTTGCAACGGTCCTGAGGAGCCTGTTCATGGCGATGGTCCGCAGCAGGTCGTTCTCCGGCGCAGTCAGGTCCTCGAGCTGCCTGCGGCGGCTGATGAGTCTCAGCACCAGGGCGGTTCCCAGGACGAGGGCCAGCCATGCAGCACCCAGGCAGGCGGCAAGGACCCAGCCCGGAATGCGTCCGTCCCCACCGACGCGGCGGAAACCGTCGGAGCCCACCTGCTGCGTGCTGTACGGGATGGAGTCGTAGCCGGGAAGGCTCGCTACAAAGCCAATAAGAAGGGCTGATCCCGCAAAGATAGCCACCGCGGTCAACGCGAGGCCGCGTGGCAGGAAGTCCCTGACCCGGCGGACTTCCAAGGTGGCCGACCTGCGGGGAAGCTGCGGGCCGGGATAGCTCAGCTGCCCGATGGCGTGGACGGCCAGGCAGCCAAGGACCGGCCACGCCAGAGCCTCCAGGATGCTTGGCGGCGTCGCCAGGACAGCGGAGGAACTGCCCGCAGGAAGGATGCCGGCGCTTCCCGCTGCTTGCAGGGAACTCGCCAGCCAGCCGATCACACCGATCCACAGCGCATGCTGGGAAACGGTGACCGCCGACGTCCCGCCGCCCGGTGCCCGGATGACCCACCTGAGCACCAGGTACACCCCGGAAGCCAACAGGAACGGCCAGAGCAGCACCATGGGTGGCACATTGTGGAAGGCAAATTCAAAACTGTCGGCGGTTGGCACATCATCCCCCAAGATTTATGCATCAATGTACTAAGTATTTGATACAAAGATCCCAGGGTCAACGGCTGATGGCTCAGTCGTCAAAAGGCTTGAACTGCTCCACCGCCACGATGCGCTGCTTGTGGTTGACAGCCACGTGGCACACCACCAGTTCCCCCGGGGACAGGTACGGGTCAGCGTCCGGCAGGAGAGCCCGTAAGCGGCCCGGCATATGCTTTCCCAACTGGGCCAGCACTGTTGGCAGCGCCGGCCGGTGGGTGCAGACGGCCACGGGATTTCCCTTGTCCAGGAGCGACTCGATGACGGCAGCCGTCCTCTTCGGAGTGCGGGCATGACGGTGTTCCGTCAGTGCGTCCACCAGTTTGACCTTGGCCCCCGACGCCCTCAAATACGGCGCCACCGTGGACACGCAGCGCCGCCACGGACTGGTCACCACACGCGGCGGCTGCCACGCCTGCAACAGCCGGGCCACCGCCTGCGCCTGGCGGATGCCGGTAGCCGCCAGCGGCCGCTCGCCTTCCGCCTTGGTCCAGGACGAGCGTGGTTTGGCCTTTGCGTGCCGCACCACAATCAGGGGCCAGGTGTCCAACTGGTCGTTCTTGTGGGCGGACTGCAGATACTCCAGAGGGGCGACGTCGGACGGGTTGGACAGCAGCCCGGCGGCGGTTTCCGGGGCGCACCACACCACACGGTCCACCTCCTTGCCGTCAGGAACAAGGCGGTCCCCGTTAACCCGGACCGCCCAGTAGTGGACCACCTTGAGGCCCGAGGGCACGTGGTAGTGGATCGGCGGCAAAGGGATCCCTAAAGGAGCGGATAACCCGATCTCCTCCTGCACCTCACGGGCGGCGCATTCGGGAAGGGTTTCGCCGGGGTCAATTTTGCCCTTGGGCCAGGACCAGTCGTCGTATCTGGGCCGGTGGATCACCAGGACTTCAAGGCCATTCGAGTTGATCCGCCACGGGATGGCGCCGGCCGCGACCACCGCGACCGCTTCGCCGGGATGGTCCGTCTGGTCTGCTACGAGGATGTCGCTCGACAATGCCGGCCCTACCGCCGGCTCAGGCTGCGCTGGCGCGTGCGCGATGCCAGCAGCCAGGACTGGATGTCGTCGAGGTGCGTACCGTCGTCGGAAATGTGGTGGCGGTTCCACATGCCCTGATTGTCCAGGTGCCAGCTGGCAGTCTCCGGATCCATGTACCGGCGCAGCAGGTCCAGAACGTAGGTGATGTCGTCCGGATTGGCCAGCTGGACCAGCGCCTCCACCCTGCGGTCCAGGTTGCGGTGCATCATGTCAGCCGATCCGATGTAGACCACCGGGTCACCGCCGTTGGCGAACGCGAAGACCCGGGAGTGCTCCAGGAAGCGGCCCAGGACGGAGCGAACCGTGATGTTCTCGCTGAGGCCCGGGACGCCGGGACGCAGCGAGCAGATGCCGCGCACAATGACGTCCACCATCACGCCGGCCTGGGAGGCGCGGTAGAGGGAGTCGATGATGGCCTCATCCACCATGGAGTTCACCTTGATCTGCACGCGTGCGGCCAGTCCGGCGCGCGCGTTGCGGATCTCGGTTTCGATCCGGTCAATGAGCCCGGAGCGGACCGAACGGGGAGCCACCAGCAGGCGCTTGAACGTGGACTTGGGGGCGTAGCCGGACAGCTGGTTGAACAGCTTGGAAAGGTCCTCACCCACCTTGTCATTGGCTGTCAGGAGGCCAAGATCCTCGTAGTAGCGGGCCGTGCGGGGGTGGTAGTTTCCGGTGCCGATGTGGCAGTAGCGGCGCAGCCCGTCCACTTCCTGCCGGACCACGAGTGACAGCTTGCAGTGCGTTTTCAGGCCCACGATGCCGTACACCACGTGAACGCCGGCCTGTTCGAGCTTGCGGGCCCACGAGATGTTGGCCTGCTCATCGAACCTGGCCTTGATCTCCACCAGAGCCAGCACCTGCTTGCCGGCCTCGGCTGCATCGATCAGGGCGTCGACAATGGGGGAGTCGCCCGATGTCCGGTACAGGGTCTGCTTGATCGCCTGGACCTTGGGGTCTGCAGCGGCCTGTTCCAGGAACGCCTGCACCGAGGTGGAGAACGAGTCATACGGGTGGTGGAGCAGGATGTCGCGGCGGCGCATGGCCGAGAAAACGTTGGCGGCCTTGGACGTCTCGGACTCGTTGAGGAACCGCGACGTGTGCGGCATGTGCTTCGGGTAGTGAAGGTCGGCGCGGTCAATGCCCGCGATGACAGAGAGCCCACGGAGGTCAAGCGGAGCCGGAAGCGAATAGACTTCGGACTCTTCCACGCCGAGCTCGCGGATCAGCAGCGCCAGAATGTTCGGGTTGATGTCGTTGGTGACCTCGAGCCGGACGGGCGGACCGAACCGGCGGCGCAGCAGTTCCTTTTCCAGCGCCTGCAGGAGGTTCTCGGCGTCGTCCTCTTCAACCTCAAGGTCCTCGTTGCGGGTGACGCGGAAGATGTGGTGTTCCAGGACTTCCATGCCGGCGAAGAGCCTGTCCAGGTGGACGGCGATGACTTCTTCCAGCGCGATGAAGCGTGCCACACGCCCTGCCACGGCACCGGCCCGCGGACCATCGATGGAAATCAGGCGGGGAAGCTGGTCCGGAACCTTGAGGCGGGCGAAGAGTTCCTTGTCGCTCACGGGGTTGCGCACCACAACGGCGAGGTTCAGCGAGAGCCCCGAGATATACGGGAACGGGTGTGCCGGGTCCACGGCCAGCGGCGTCAGGATGGGGAAGACTTTTTCGGCGAACATCGCGCTGAGGTACTGCTTGGCGGCGTCGTCCAGTTCGTCCCAGTGCATCAGGTGGATGTGCTCGTAGGCGAGTGCGGGGCGGATCTGGTCCGCGTAGACCTGGGCATGGCGCTGCTGCAGGCGGTGGGCTTCGTCGCTGATCTTTTCGAGCACCTCTACCGGGCTGAGCCCGGCGGGGGAAGGCACGGCGAGGCCGGTGGCGATGCGCCGCTTCAGGCCGGCAACACGGACCATAAAGAACTCGTCCAGGTTGGACGCAAAGATGGACAGGAAGGCGACGCGTTCCAGCAAGTGCAGGTCGGGATCCTCGGCCAGCTCCAGGACGCGGGAGTTGAAGGCGAGCCAGCTGAGCTCGCGGTCCAGGAAGCGGTCCGGGCGGATGTCGCCCTCGGGCACCAGGTTGGGCGCAAACTCAGGAATGTCGATCCGGTCCTGAGTGGCGCGCGAGGCAGGGACTTCAGATGAACCGAAGCGTGCCCGAACGGGCACTGAAGTGCCCTCGGACGTGACTGTTCCCGCGGGTTCCGGTTTCATGGTTTCTCCTCTTACCTGGCGCTTGATGCTGGCCCACGGCCGGCGCGGTTCTCTACCAACCTTACAATCAAACCCAGTCCAGGAGCCCTAGATTTCGGGCCAACAACAGCCGTTACTCAGACGAGTGGGCTAACTCACGCGGGCGGACCTAGACGGCCGCCACAGGCCCGTACATCACGTCCATGTCCCAGCGGGTGAAGCCCAGGCCGCGGTAAAGGGACACCGCCGGTGCGTTGTCCGCATCCGTATAGAGCATGACGGCGTGCAGCCCAAGTCCCTGCAGGTACCTGATCCCGGCCACGGTGAGGGCCTTGCCCAGGCCCATGCCCTGCGCGGCCGGCGTGACGCCCACCGCGTAGACTTCACCGATCGCCGGGTGCGCCCCATGGCGCGGGTGGACCTTGGTCCAATGGAAACCCAGCAACCGGCCCCCTGCGTCCTCGGCCAGCAGGAAGCCGGCGGGATCAAACCATTCCTCAGCCATCCGGGCCTCCAGGTCCGCGCGGGTCAGGGAGCCCTGCTCGGGATGGTGGGCGAAGGCGGCGCGGTTCGCGGCCAGCCAGCCGTCCTCATCCCGGCCCGGCACAAAGGCGCGGAGCGTGACGCCGTCCGGAAGGCCGACGTCGGGCAGTTCAGCGGTGGCGGTGGTCAGCCTCATCTTCCAGAGCTCGCGCACCGGGCCGTAGCCGTAGCGGGCGGCGAGGTCCGCTGCGGCCTCATGGTTGCCGTGGGACCAGGCCTTCAGCCCGTCCAGCCCCCGCCCGGACTGCAGCGCTCCAACAAGGCGGTCCGCTACGCCCTGGTTGCGGTAGCTGGGGTGTACCGCGATTTCCAGCACGCCGCTGCCGTCGGCTTCTTCCACCACCACCGCCACTCCGGCCAGGTCCTGCCCGGAGGAGGGGTCGGAGTCCTCGTCCGGGGCATAGAGGGCAAGGGTCAGGAGAGAGTGTTCGGCGGAATCGCCGGCGCGGAGCGTCACCACTGTCTGCTCGGACAGGGAAGGGTTGCCGTCGGATTCCTCGGCGGCTGCCAGGAGACCCAGGCAGTCCTTCAGCAGTTGCTCATCCACACCGCCGTGGACAACGAGGACGGGCCATTTTTCCGGGTGCGCAGGACTCATGAGGCTAGGCTATACGCCTGCGCCGGAACCTGCCCCGATTTGATGGCTTCCGGGCGGTTACGTATAGTCGGTACCTCACCCGGCAGGAAGCACGCCGGGCGCGAGGGGGATCCACCAGTGGGGTGGCCTCGATACGTTCGACCCGTATGTCCTCCACCAACAAAATCCCAATGCAACGCAACAGCCCCGGACCACTGGTCCGGGGCTGTTGCGTTAAGTGACTGGCTGTCAGGCTTCCGTCAGTTCGTCTTCCTGCTGCCGCACCAGGGTGAGGCGGTAGCCGACGTTGCGGACGGTGCTGATCAGGTTCTCATGGTCGGCCCCGAGTTTGGCGCGCAGGCGGCGGACGTGGACATCCACCGTGCGCGTGCCGCCGTAGTAGTCATAGCCCCACACCTCGGTGAGCAGCTGCTGGCGGGTGAAGACGCGGCCGGGGTGCTGGGCCAGGTACTTGAGGAGTTCGAACTCCTTGAACGTCAGGTTCAGCGGTGCGCCGTTGACGCGGGCGGTGTAGCTGGCCTCATCAATGACCACGCCGGCCGCCCGGATCTCCGTGGGGGCGTCCTCTTTCTCGGGAACGGCCCGCGCCACGGAGAGCCTGATGCGCGCCTCCACTTCGGCGGGGCCGGCGGAATCAAGCACGATGTCATCCACGGCCCAAGCCGAGGAGACAGCAGCCATGCCGCCTTCGGTCAGGATCAGGACCAGGGGTGCGCTCAGGCCGGTGGCCTTCAACAGCTGGGTGAGGGAGCGGGCGCCCACCAGGTCCTTGCGGGCATCCAGGAGCACGATGTCGCACGGATCGGTCTCCAGCAGGGCGGTGGGCTCAGCGGCGAGGATGTGCACACGATGGTTCAGTAGTTCGAGGGCAGGCAGAATATCCACCGATGAACCAGTGCTGTTCGTCAATAGCAGGATGTGCGACATTGTTCCTCCAAGGGGCGTCCGCGCATCTTCGGGCGACTGAACCGGGTTTTCACCGGCCGGTACCAGCTAACTGCTGCTGGCCTGGGCCGGCTAGGGATCTATCCGGCCGGCAACCGTTGCAGGAAGCGTAGCTGAACTTTGAGTATACCGAACGGCCCTCCCGACGAACAGGGATTCCGCCTGCGGAGACCTTCGTTTTGCGACATATCGCGGGTCATATAAGGCAGGATTGAGGACATGGGGCAGACTGCCCTGCCGCGGGGGCGGAGCCGCCGGGTCCACAGCCAGAATGGGAATGCAGCGAATTGAGTGCAGAGCAGAAGCGGCGAACCGTAACGGGCGGGCCCGTTGTGAGCGCGGATGTGCAGGCCCCGTCGCGGTCACTGGGCTCGTGGGTCATTGGCCTCATCGGCGTCGCGGGACTCGTGGCCATCATCGCCGGCGTCTATGTCTCCGCGTGAGGCACTGGTCGGCGTCGCCAGTGATCATTGCTGTGGCGGTCGGCATCGGCTGGCCCCATTTCCTCCGCATCCCTGCGAAGAAGACCCTTGCCGCCGTGATTGCGCTGCCCGGCGTCGGGTCGGCGCTCGCCGCCGGCTATCGTCCCCGCCCCGGGTTTCCTGGACTGGACGCCGGCCTTTATGGCGCTGGGGATGATGGCCGTGTTTGTGGTGCAGCTCATCCGCGGCACCGGCCAGGCCCAGCGGCTCGAATCCACCCTGGGCTGCTGCGCCGGTGTGCTCCTCTCCTGCCTCGGCGCAGGCTGGATTGCCGGCGCCCGGTTCAACGGCGTCCGCGAAATGATGCTGGTGGCAGCCATCAGCGCAGCCGTGGCACTGCTTGCCGGGCTGATCCGCTGGCCGGACAGGATGGTGGCGCCGCTGGGCATCGTCCTGGCGGGACTGGCGGGGCCGCTGGCTGGCCTGGTCTTCTCCGACCTTGCCGTGCTGCCGGCCGCGATCTTCGGCGTGGTGGTGGGCGCTGTCCTGGTCAGCTTCCGCCGCCTCGTCACACTCCGCGGCGGTCCACTGAATCTCGCGGCGGCCCTTAGCATGGGTCTGGCACCTGTTTCCGCTGTGGGCAGCCTCGCCTACTTCATAGACAAACTACTCATCTACTAACGGTTAGGATGGCATCATGTCCGTACTTGCATTTGAAATCTTCTTCCTTGTCCTGCTCGGCATTGCCAGCCTCGCCATGGCCTGGTTCGCCGGCTTTGTGGTTTACCGGCTGTTCAAAGGCCAGAAGTAAACCCGTTCCGGAGCTAGCTGTTTCCTGAGGTAATTGTTGTGCCGATTGAAATTCCTACAGACCTGACACCTGAACTTGTTCCGCTTTCCTGGCTCATTGGTGAGTGGGAAGGCAGCGGCCGGCTCGGCAGCGGGGATGAGGGTTCAGAACACTTTGTCCAGCACGTTTCCTTCACGCACAACGGACTGCCGTACCTGCAGTACCGTGCGGAGAGCTGGTTAACGGACGACGACGGCACTCGCCTGCGGCCGCTGACCGTTGAGACCGGCTTCTGGGCGCTGGAGCGCAAACAGCTTGACGCCGACGGCGGTCCGGGCCTGATTCCGGCGGATATCGTTCCGGCCCTCAAGAGCGCCGACGAAGTCGAAGCCCTGCGCAACAAGGACGGCGGCTTCGACATCTCCGTGTCCATTGCCCACCCGGGCGGGATCTCCGAGCTCTACTACGGGCAGATCAAGGGCCCGCAGATCCAGCTCACCACCGACATGGTGATGCGCGGCAGCCATTCCAAGGATTACAGCGCCGCCACCCGGATCTTCGGCCTGGTGGACGGCAACCTGCTCTGGCGCTGGGACGTTGCCACGGGTGGCACGGCGCAGCCCGGCAAGGGGCTCGAAGCGCATGCCTCCGCTTTCCTGAAGAAAGTGTCCTGACGCGGCACCGAACGCGCCGGCCCATCAGTAGACTTAGCTTCCACAGCTTCACTGTCGTACGAGTGAACCAGGGAGCATCATGGCTGCACCGCAGAACCCCACCGATTACAGCGACCTGAAGGCCCTGTTCTTCAACGGCACGCTGAAACGGTCACCGGAGACCAGCAACACCGGGGGCCTGATCGACGTCAGCCGCCTCATCATGGAAAAGCAGGGCGTCAGCACGCGCGTGATCAGGACCGTGGACCATGACATCGCCAGTGGCGTGTATCCGGACATGACCGAGCACGGCTGGCCATCCGATGAGTGGCCGGACCTGTATCCGGCCGTTGAAGAAGCGGACATCGTGGTGGTGGCCGGGCCCATCTGGCTGGGCGACAACTCCTCGCAGACCAAGAAGCTCATTGAACGGCTCTACGCCCATTCGGGGGAGCTGAACAGCAAAGGGCCAGTGGGCGTTCTACCCGAAGGTGGGCGGCTGCCTGATCACCGGCAACGAAGACGGCATCAAGCACTGCTCCATGAACGTCCTCTACAGCCTGCAGCACATCGGCTTCACCATCCCGCCGCAGGCCGATGCAGGGTGGATCGGTCCGGTGGGCCCCGGTCCCGAGCTACCTGGACGAAGGCTCCGGCGGCCCCGAATCCGACTTCACCAACCGCAACACCACGTTTATGACCTGGAACCTGTTGCATTTCGCCAGGATGCTCAAGGACGCCGGCGGGATTCCCGCCTACGGCAACCTTCCTGAAGAATGGAAAGCCGGTACACGCTTCGATTTCGAAAACCCGGAGTACCGCTAACCGCCCGGTGGTTGAGCCCGGTGGTTGAGCCTGTCGAAACCCTGGCACTCCACAGCAGGAACATGTCGGGACCGGAATACTCACTGACCAAAGGACGTTCCCCCAGTATGACTACCCCCAGCCCACTCCTGTCGCGCCCTGGCGCCGTCGAGGCCGCCGGCGCGGACGCCGGCGTCGCATCCCACTACGGTGAGCCACTGCGCGAGCAGCGCGCCCTCGCGGCCGGCACCGCCGTCGTCGACCTTTCCCACCGCGGCGTGGTGACCGTCAGCGGCCCGGACCGGCTGAGCTGGCTGAACACGCTGTCCTCGCAGCAGGTCACCGGCCTGCAGCCGGGGGAGTCCAGCGAACTGCTCCTGCTGAGCATCCAGGGCCGGATCGAGTTTGATGCCCGGGTAGTGGACGACGGCGGGACCACCTGGCTGATCGTTGAGGCCGCCGAGGCTGCGCCGCTGGCTGAGTGGCTGAACAAAATGAAGTTCATGCTCCGCGTCGAAATCACCGACGTCTCCGGCGACTGGGCAGTGCTCGGTTCCACCAAGGACGTGGCGGAGTGGGCCGGCCTGCTGGCCTGGCGCGATCCCTGGCCCCACGTGGGCGCCGGCGGCTACTCGTATTCCGTGGTGGCGGAGGAAGAGCACCCCGGGCTGGAACGGCCCTGGATCGAGTACCTGGTGCCGGCCGCCGAGCTGGAGCAGACGGTGGGGGACCGGCCGCTCGCCGGCATGCTGGCCGCCGAAGCACTCCGCGTCGCTGCCTGGCGCCCCCGGCTCGGCGCCGAAACGGACGACAAAACCATTCCGCACGAACTGGACCTCCTCCGCACCGCCGTGCACCTGTCCAAGGGCTGCTACAAGGGCCAGGAGACCATCGCCCGCGTGCACAACCTGGGCCATCCGCCGCGGCGCCTGGTCTTCCTGCAGCTCGACGGGTCGCAGCACACCATGCCTGCGCCGGGCAGCCAGGTCATGCTCGGCGAGCGGAAGGTAGGGACGGTGACCTCCGTGGCCCAGCACTACGAGATGGGCCCGGTTGCCCTGGCCGTCATCAAGCGTTCCGTGGCGCCGGATGAAATACTGACCGTGCTGGACGGCGAGGAACCTTACATCGCCGCCCAGGAAGTGATTGTTGCCCCCGACGCCGGCCAGGTAGTCGGGCGCCAGACAGGATTCCTGAAGGGGACCCGCTGATGACCGAAAACACCGCACCCGGCTAACGCCGCCGACAGGCCGCATCCAGAGCCCGGCAGCCAAGCGCCTGACGACGAAACCGCTCGCCCTGGCGCACAAGCTGTTCCAGGCCGCCCGCGAGGGAGACACCGGGCTGCTGCGGGCCTACCTGGACGCCGGCGCCCCGGCCACCATGACCAACGCCGCCGGCGATTCCCTCCTGATGCTGGCCGCCTACCACGGCCACGCCGAGACGGTGCAGCTGATCCTCGCAGCACGGGGCGGAGGCAGACACAGCCAACGACCGCGGCCAGACGCCGCTGGCCGGCGCCGCCTTCAAGGGGTACACCGACGTTGCCCGGCTGCTGCTGGACGCCGGTGCCGATCCCGACGCCGGCACGCCGTCGGCCCGGGCCGCAGCGCAGATGTTCGCCCGCACGGAGATCCTCGACCTGCTGGGAGCCTGACGCTTGGAGAACGTGGCAAGGCCCTGGCCAGCCCTCTGGTCCCTGGTGATCGGGTTCTTTATGATCCTGATCGACACCACCATCGTTTCCGTGGCGAATCCCCGGATCATGGAGGGCCTGAACGCGGACATCAACTCCGTGATCTGGGTGACCAGCGCGTACCTGCTCGCCTACGCCGTGCCGCTGCTCATCATGGGCCGGCTGGGCGACCGCTTCGGGCCCAAGCGCCTGTACCTGACCGGCCTGACGGTCTTCACGCTTGCGTCGCTGTGGTGCGGACTGTCCGGCGACGTCCAGACCCTCATCATGGCGCGCGTTCTCCAGGGCCTGGGCGCTGCCATCATGACGCCGCAGACCATGGCCGTGATCACCCGCATCTTCCCGCCGGACCGGCGTGGCCCCGCGATGGGCATCTGGGGAGCCACCGCCGGCCTGGCAACGCTGGTGGGACCCATCCTGGGCGGCGTCCTGGTGGATGGCCTGGGCTGGGAGTGGATCTTCTTCATCAACGTTCCGGTCGGCATCGTTGGCTTCATCCTGGCCTGGCGGTTCGTTCCGTCCCTCAGCACCCACCCGCATAGATTCGACATCCCCGGCGTCCTGCTCAGCGCCGTCGGGCTGTTCCTGCTGGTTTTCGGAATCCAGGAAGGCGAGACGTACAACTGGGGGACCATCACCGGGCCCATCACGGTCTGGGGCCTCGTCATCGCCGGCATCGCCGTGCTGGCGGTGTTCGTGCTCTGGCAACGCTTCAACAAGGGCGAGCCGCTCCTGCCGCTGGCACCTCTTCACGGACCGCAATTTCTCCCTGGCCAACATCGGCATCACCACGGTGGGCTTCGCCGTCACCGCCTTCACGCTGCCCGCTGATCTTCTACTACCAGATGGTCCGCGGCATGACGCCCACCCAGTCCGCGCTCATGATGGTTCCCATGGCCGCTCATCTCCGGCGGTCTCGCCCCGGTGGTGGGGAAGATCATCGACCGCGTCAATCCGAAGTACATCGCCGCCGCCGGGCTGGTCCTGATGGCCGTGGCGCTCTTCTGGAACTCGGCACTGATGCACCCGGATACGCCCATCTGGCTCTTCCTGCTCCCCAGCGCCGTCCTGGGCCTCGCCAACGCCGGCATCTGGGCGCCGCTGAGCACCACGGCAACCCGCAACCTCCCGCCGCGCCAGGCCGGAGCCGGATCCGGCGTCTACAACACCACGCGCCAGATCGGCGCGGTGCTCGGCAGCGCCGCCATCGCGGTGCTGATCCAGGCGCGCCTCGCCGCGGAGCTTCCCGGCGCAGGGTCCCGGGGCGGGCGGAATGGAATTTGCCGGCCGGTTGCCCGAAGTCCTGCATGAGGGATTCTCGACGGCGATGGGCCAGTCCATCATGCTCCCGGCGGCCGTGATCCTGCTTGGGGCGGCCGTGGCCCTGTTCTTTGCCAAACCGAAGGCCGTGGACGGCTGGGGCGCGGCCGCCGGCACCTGCGGCCGCCGGGGCGGTTCCGGCAGAGCACAACGGCCTGCGTAGCGGGCAGTTCAGCCCAGGTGGACGCTGGTCTGGATGCCGCCCGGCGGACAGGCCCAGCTTCCTCGCCAGGGCAACGGCCCCGGTGTTGCTGACCTCCGCGCGCCATTGGACAGTCAGCCCGGCCGCCAGTGCTTCATGGGCGGCGATCGACGCGGCCAGGGAACCCAGCCCGCGCCGCCGCCACTCGGGGTCCACCAGGACGCCCAGATGGCCCAGCAAACCTTCCCATTCCCCATAGGCACCGCACGCCACCGGGACCCGCCGGCCGTCGACGTCGTGGACGATCGTGTACCTGTTTTCGAGCTCGGAGAGTCCCACTTCGTTGACGTCGTCCGGCGGGCACAGCCCTTCCAGCTCGATCGCTTCAGGGTTGCCGTGGGAAACGGTCAGTTCCTCCGAGGGCTGGCGGAGCGGCAGGTCGTCAGCGAAGAACAGTGCCGCGGCGCCCAGGCCATGGCCGCCATGGGACCGGGTGAGGGTCAGGAGGGTCACGTGCTGGGCGAGCTCGTCGTCGGGGATGCCGGCGGCAGCGTCAATGACCCACTGCGGACCCACCAGGGCTGAGCTGCCGAAAAGCCTGACGAATTCCACGGTCTTGGCCGCTTCGTCCGCCCTGACCACCCGCTCGCCGGAGGCCAGGGCCGCAGCGAAAGCACCGTCGTCGAGCCCCAGGTGCCGGGCCCAAGCGAGCTGGATAATGGCGGCGGAGCCGGGGTCAAGTGTCATATCCCCAGCCTAGGCGGCGGGCGGTGCTCAGCCGAACAGGACGGCCGCTTCGTCGTAGCGGTTCTGCGGAACCGTCTTCAGCTGGCCCAGGGCCTTCTCGAAGCCGACGTGTTCGATGTCGGTGCCCTTGAGCGCCACCATGGTGCCCCAGTAGCCTTCCACCACGGAGTCGATGGCAGCCATGCCCAGGCGGGTGGCCAGCACGCGGTCGAAGGCGGACGGGACGCCGCCGCGCTGGATGTGGCCCAGGATGGTGGCGCGGGTCTCGATGCCGGTGCGGGCCTCGATCTCCGGAGCGAGCTGGTCCGCGATGCCGCCCAGCCGGGGCCGGCCGAACGTGTCCAGCCCGCGCTCGGAGTGCGGGGATTCCATGTGGTCCGGAACAAACCCCTCGGCCACCACGATCAGCGGTGCGCGGCCACGGTCGTGGGCTTCCTGGACCCACTCGGTGATCTGTTCGATGCTGACCTTCTGCTCCGGGATCAGGATGGCGTGGGCACCGGCGGCCATGCCGGCGTGCAGGGCGATCCAGCCCACGTGGCGGCCCATGACCTCGGCGATCATGCAGCGGTGGTGTGATTCGCCGGTGGTGCGGAGACGGTCGATGGCCTCGGTGGCGATCTGCACGGCGGTGTCGAAGCCGAAGGTGTAGTCGGTGGCGTCGAGGTCGTTGTCCACGGTCTTGGGGACGCCCACGATCTTGAGGCCGGCGTCGGTGAGGCGTTTCGCGGCGGCCAGGGTGCCTTCGCCGCCGATCGCGATGATGGCGTCGATGCCGAGGCGGTCCATGTGGGCCTTGATGACCTCGGGCCCGCCGCCGTTTTCGAAGGGGTTGGTGCGGGAGGTGCCCAGGATGGTGCCGCCCTGCTTGGCGATGCCGCGGACCATGGTGCGCGGGATGTCGATGATGTCGCCTTCAACCACGCCGCGCCAGCCGTCCAGGAAGCCTACGAATTCGTGGCCGTGGATGGCGATGCCTTTGAGGACCGCTCCGCGGATCACGGCGTTCAGTCCCGGGCAGTCGCCACCGCTGGTAAGAATTCCAATTTTCATTTCTCTGCTCAAATCCTCGTTGAAGGGCGTATGGGCAGAGCGCCACGCTGAGCTCACCTAGATTGTAGTCGGTGGTGTGCGTTACGACACAAACCGGTTACAAACGGTCCCGTTCCATGGCATGGCCACGGCGCATATCCGTGAGGACGAAGTTGGTGCGGAGGCGGCTGATCACGGACAACGAAAGGCCCCCGCTCCCGGGAGGATTCCGGGGGAGCAGGGGCCTTGGTTCGTGTGGCCAGATTTCAGGATCAGCTGATGGAGCGGCGGTCCAGGAAGGTCTGCAGCGGGATGGAGTTCTGCTGGTCAGGAAGGACCAGCCAGGCCGCGAGATAGACGACCACGGCCGGTCCGGGGAGGAGGCAGAAGACCAGGAACGCGATCCGCACAAAGGCCACATCCACGTTGAGCTTGGCTGCGATTCCGCCGCACACGCCGCCCAGCCAGCGTTCCGGCCCGCGTTTCAGGCCGAAGCCCCTGACGATGCTGAAAAACTTGTCCATGGCTCAAGACTTCCCTGTTGTGGGCTCGTTGTCACGTTTCCGGGCCGACAACAGGCCGCCGACCACCAGGGCTGCGCCGGCCCCGATCATGAGCCCGATCAGCACGTAGGTGCCGTTCAGGGACACTATGCCCAGCTGGGCGACGATGATGATGGCCGCCAGCGCCAGGACGATGAGGCCCCAGACTATGGTGCCCACACGGGCGGATGGCTGCTGCGGTGCGCCGGTTCCGGACTGGCTTGCCGCCGTCGTGCTTTCTGACGAGTATGAGTCCGGTGCCGGATCAAAGCTGCTCATGTCAGTTTCCTTCCTGGATAGTGATGTTGCTGAAGGTGCCGTCGATCTCCACGACCAGGCTGGGTCCGGGCTTGTCGGTGTTGTAGCGCGTCTCCCCCGAGGTGATGCCGCCGCGGTGGTTGTCGCCTTCGTTGAGATTGCCCATGGTCATGTCGGCTTCGATCTTCACGGGGACGTCGTCCGGGATGACCACGGTGACGTTGCTGGCCGTGATGTCCAGGGGAACCACGACGTCGGACGGCAGCGGGGCGGTGAGGTTCATTTTGGTGAGGTCGAGGTTGCCCCGGCCCGCGGTGACGTTGTAGCCGTCCCGCGCCTGTTCGATGCTCACCGGTGTCCAGTCGACCTGGGTGAAGCGGACCCTGTCTCCGTTGCCCACCACGTTGAATATGCCGCCGATGACCAGCGCCACTACGGCGAAGAAGCCGAGGATCCCTGACGTCTTTCCACGCAGCCCGGCGATCAGGATGCCCAGGCCCAGGACGGCCGCGCCGCTGGCCCAGACGATCGCGTTGGCGGCGTCGCCGAGGTTGATCACGTTGGCGGCGTCGAGGGCTTTCAGTCCGCCGCCCACCAGGAGCGCCGTACCCGCGGTGATGGCCACGGCGGGGGCTCCCGGTCCGGAGGGGCGGGGCTTGGGTGCGCGGGCGGGGCCTTGCGGCGGCTGGTAGCCGCCATAGGTCCCGCCACCGCCGTAGCTGCCGCCGCCGTAGGAATCGCCGTACTTGTCACCGCCGGGGAACGCGCTGCCGGAGGGCGGAGTGGGGCCGGGCGTCGGTGCGTACGGGGGGTTCCCCGCGGATGCCGTATCAGTCGCAGCGTAGGGCGAGGTGTAAGGGGATGCGGGGTAGGTGGTTCTGGGGTAGGGAGCTGCAAAGGAGGCATTTCCGCCGGCGCCGGCCGGCTGCGGTGTGGCGTTCATGGGGGCTCCGTTCCGGGCCTTGTTGCGTTGTGTCAGGTAGTAGATGAGGTAGATGGCGCCGCCCACCCAGAAGACGGTCCAGAGGAATCCGCCGAAGCCGTCGTGGCTCCAGCCCCAGAATCCGCCGCCGAGTCCGGTGAGGCCCAGCACGGTGGTGATCAGCGCGCCGGTCATGCCGCTGGACCATCTGCCCGCGCCGGCTTCCTGGACGTGGATGCGGCCGTCGGGCTCGGGCAGGAAGGCCCAGGCGATGCCGTAAAGCAGGACGCCGATACCGGCGAAAAGCGTCAGCACGATGAAGATGCCGCGGACAATCAGCGGGTCGATGCCCATCCGGTTCGCGATGCCGCTGGAGACGCCGCCGATCCACCGGTCGCGTCCGCGCTGGATGCCGTGGCTGCGGATCCAGGTGAAGAAGTCAGTTGACTGGCCAGGTGCCTGGGGACCGGCGTAGGGGCCTGCCGGAGGCGGCAGGAGGGGTTCGGTGGGCTGGTCCTGTCCGTGGGGAGGGAGCGGGTTCCGTGGGCTGGCCGTCGTCGGGGGTAGGGGTCTGCGAGTTCATACTTCGATCCTGCCGTCCGGGGCGGTTCGGCTCTACTGGGGAACACCCTGACTCGTCCCTGAGTTACCCCCGGTTCCGGCCGGAATCGGGTCCGGGGAACCCTGATCCGTGCTTGGATTGACACATGAGCACCGCCCTTACCCGCCCGCCGCTGGTCCGCAGCACCGACCGTGTCATCGCGGGCGTATGCTCCGGCCTCGCGGCGCATCTGGGCTGGCCGGTGAAAAACGTCAGGATCGGCATGGCGCTCGCAACCCTCGCCGGCGGTGCCGGCCTGGCGTTCTACGCATGGCTGTGGATCATGGTCCCCACCGCGGACGAAAGCGCCCGGCGCAATGCCACGGCGTCCGGCGTCGCCCATTGCCCCGACGGTGAGCCTTGTGCCCCCGTCCGCGACGGCGTCGCAGTCTTCGGGCGCAGGCCGCCGCAGGCGGGCAGTGGGGAATGCCCGACGGCGGTGCTTCCGCTTCTGCCACGGCTTACGGTCCCGGCACTGTCCGGCGCTGCTGACCCGCCTGCGGCGGTGTACGGCGCCGCAGCCACGTCTGCCGTGGTTCCGGGTGCGCAGCATGCGGTACGGCAAGGAGATCCTGCTGGGTGCCGGGTCTCCTGCTGGTGGCGGGCATCATGGTGGCCCAGCTCCTGGGCGTGGACGTGCCCCTGGGGACCCTCATTCCCGCTGCCGCCGTGCTGGGCGGGGCAGCCATTGCCTGGACGCAGCTCGACGAGACCCGCCGCGCCGGGCTGGTGGACAAAACCAAAGCTGATCAGGCCGGCGGCTGGGCGCGTCTGGCTGCTGGCCTGGCGCTGGTAGTGGCCGGCGTGCTGGTGATGGTGTCCGGCTCCGGATCCTGGGAACAGACCTGGCTGGCGCTGCTGGCCTCCGTGGCGGTGCTGGGCGGCGTGGTGCTGGTGCTGCTGCCGTGGGCACTCAAATTCTGGCGTGACCTGGAGACAGAGCGTGCAGGCAGGATCCGCGAAACTGAACGGGCCGAGATCGCGGCCCACCTGCACGATTCCGTGCTGCAGACCCTCGCCCTGATCCAGCGGCGGGCCGCCAACGAACACGACGTGGTCCGTCTGGCCAGGGCCCAGGAACGCGAACTGCGGGGCTGGCTGTTCCAGGACCCGGGCAAGGAAGCCGGCCAGCTTTCGGACCGGATCAAGGCCGCCGCCGCCGAGGTGGAAGACTTCCTGGGCAACGCCGTGGAGGTGGTGAGCGTGGGGGATACCGCCATGACCGAAGCCCACGAAGCTCTGGTCCAGGCCAGCCGCGAGGCCATGCTGAACGCGTCCCGGCACGGCGGCGGTACCGTTTCCGTGTACCTGGAGGTCTCGGACGGGCGCACCGAGGTCTTCGTCAAGGACCGGGGTCCCGGCTTCGATCTGGACGACGTGCCCGAGGACCGGCTGGGCGTCCGGGAATCGATCATCGGCCGCATGAAGCGCCACGGCGGGACGGCCTCCATCACCAGCACGCCCGACGGCACGGAGGTGCGGCTGGGCCTCCCGGCACGCCATCCGGACAAGGCGCTCAACCCGCAAAACGCGGAAGGAAAATCATGAACAACGCACAGGGGACCGGGCCCATCCGCCCGGACACAGCCGGTCCGGGTAGTGATCGTGGACGACCACGCCATCTTCCGGTCCGGCCTGAAGGCCGACCTTGACGCGAGCATCCAGGTGGTGGGGGAGGCCGCCACCGTGGAGCAGGCCATCGCCGTGATCGCCCAGGAGCGGCCCGAGGTGGTGCTCCTGGACGTCCACCTCCCCGGCGGCCTGGGCGGCGGCGGACGGGAAGTCATCGCAGGCTCTGCGGCGCTCCTGGGAACCACGAAGTTCCTGGCGCTGAGTGTCTCGGACGCCGCCGAGGACGTGGTGGCGGTCATCCGGGCCGGGGCCCGGGGGTACGTCACCAAGACCATTTCCGGGGCCGAAATCACCGACGCCGTGTTCCGGGTGGCCGGCGGCGACGCCGTGTTTTCGCCGCGGCTGGCAGGCTTTGTGCTGGACGCTTTCGGCACGGCTCCGGCGGACATTGCCGACGACGAGCTGGACAAGCTCTCCGCCCGCGAGCTGGAGGTGATGCGCCTGATCGCCCGCGGCTACAGCTACAAGGAAGTGGCCAAGGAACTGTTCATCAGCATCAAGACCGTGGAAACCCACGTGTCTGCGGTGCTGCGCAAGCTCCAGCTCTCCAGCCGCCACGAGCTGACCAAGTGGGCCGCGGAGCGCCGCCTCCTCTAACCCGACGCCCCACCTCGACGCTACCCTCGACTTTCAGCGCCGCTTTTCCCCAACGCTCTCTCACTTAGATGTGGATTAAACCGGAACGCTCTATCACTCTCCTCAAGAGAGTGATAGAGCGTTGCGACTTTTCCGCACGTTAAGTGAGAGAGCGTCCTACTTGGCTTTGCCCAGGAAATCCTGGAGCCGGCCCACGCCGGTGGCCAGGTCCTCATCACCCAGGGCGTAGGAGAGCCGCAGGAACCCGGACGGGCCGAAGGCCTCGCCCGGAACCACTGCAACCTCCACCTCGTCGAGGATCAGGGCCGCCAGTTCAGCGGACGTCGACGGCGTGGCGGTGCCTGCCGCCGTCGGGAATTCCTTCCCCAGCAGCCCGCGGACGTCCGCGTACACGTAGAAGGCGCCCTTCGGCGTCGGGCATTCCACCCCGTCGATGGCGTTGAGGCCGGCGACGATCGCCTTGCGGCGGCGGTCGAAGGCTACCTTCATCTCGTCGACGGCGGTCAGCGGGCCGGAGACGGCGGCGAGGGCGGCGATCTGCATGATGTTGGAGACGTTGGAGGTGGCGTGCGACTGCAGGTTGGTGGCGGCCTTGATGACGTCGGCCGGGCCGATCATCCAGCCAACACGCCAGCCGGTCATCGCATAGGTCTTCGCCACGCCGTTGAGGATGACCACTTTGTCGCCCAGTTCAGGGGCGGCGGTGGCGATGGAGGTGAAGGGAACGCCGTCGTAGGTCAGGTGCTCGTAGATCTCGTCGGTGACCACCCAAAGGCCCTTTGACGCTGCCCATTTACCGATTTCAGCGACCTGCTCGGGGGAGTACACGGAGCCTGTGGGGTTGGACGGCGAGACGAACAGGAGGATTTTCGACTTTTCCGTCAAGGCAGCTTCAAGCTGCTCCACCGTGACCAGGTAGTCCTGCTCCGGGCCGGCGAAAACCTCAACCGGGACACCGCCGGCGAGCCGGATGGCCTCCGGGTAGGTGGTCCAGAACGGGGTGGGGACAATCACTTCGTCGCCCGGATCCACCAGCGTGGCGAAGGTGTTGTACACGGCCTGCTTGCCACCGTTGGTCACCAGGACCTGCGACGGATCCACGCTGTAGCCGGAATCGCGCAGGGTCTTCTCTGCGATGGCCTTCTTCAGCTCCGGCAGGCCCCCGGCGGGCGAATAGCGGTGGTACTTGGGCTGGCTGGCAGCCTCAATGGACGCCTTCACGATGTAGTCCGGGGTGGGGAAGTCCGGCTCTCCCGCGCCGAAGCCAATGACCGGCCGGCCGGCTGCCTTGAGCGCCTTGGCCTTGGCGTCAACGGCCAGGGTTGCGGATTCGGCAATGGCGGATATGCGCTTGGAAACGCGGGCGGAAGACATGGCGGGTCCGTTCTTCGCTTGCAGCCCGGAGGCTGAATGGTGGAAATCGACGAGATCTACTCTATGCTGTTCAGCGGATCGATCGGATTGTCGGCGTGGATGTGACTGCAGGCCAGGGGCACATATGAAGGCGAAACGAAGGTCCGGAAGGGGCTGGTTCGACGTAGGCGAAGTTGTTGCGTAGACTGGTTCACCGGTGTTGAAAACACGGATGATGACGTGCGCCCCAGTGAAAGCTGGCAATCGCGGCAGGGTTTCGTATTTCCTCCCATAGGGTAGTGGCGCAATTGGTAGCGCAGCGGTCTCCAAAACCGCAGGTTGCAGGTTCGAGTCCTGTCTGCCCTGCGCAAGCTGTTCCGGCGGAAAGCCGGAGCACGCGCAGTAACCATGGTTCTGATCAGGACCGGGTAATCCAACATTGCAAAGATGAGCGAGGACCAGGTGACCGAAACAGCTGCCAGCAGCTCCAAGGGCCGCCCAGCTAAGAAGGACGCCAAGGCAAACTTCTTCGCTCGTATTGCACTCTTCATTCGCCAGGTCATCGGCGAACTGAAGAAGGTTGTTGCACCAACCCGCAAGGAACTGATCAATTACACGCTCGTGGTGCTGGTTTTCGTGGCCATCATGATGGTCATCGTCAGCCTGCTGGATCTCGGTTTTGGTACCGCGGTCAGCTGGGTCTTCGGCGGGATCGCTCCCGGAGACCGCTAAGGCGCACCGTCCGCAGGCCGCGTGGCACTGACCGGGTATCCGGTAAGAATCCACGCGGTGTGCGGAATTGAGCCATTTAAATAGGCATGTTAGGCAATGAGGAAGCAGGAGACCAAGTGTCTGAGCAGGAGCTCGAGGTAACCGAGACTGAGCTGGAAGAGTCCACGGACAACACGGCGGCCCCCACGGTCGAAGCCGGTGAAGAGTCCGAGGTTGAGTCCTCTGCGCCCGAATCCGCCGACGAAGATTCTGATGTTGCCGACGATTCTGACGCTGACGACGATTCCGCCGCGGCGGAAGACGACGCCGAGGATGACTCTGACGAGGATTCCGATTCAGAAGGCGACGCTGCTGAGGGCGACGAAGCCGACGCAGACGCCCTGGCCGCCGCAGCCGCCAAGGCCGACGTCGACCCCGCCGATGAATTCAAAGCCAAGCTTCGCCGCCAGGAGGGTGACTGGTACGTCATCCACTCCTACGCCGGCTACGAAAACCGCGTCAAGGCCAACCTTGAGACCCGCATCCAGACCCTGGACATGGAAGATTACATCTTCGAAATCCAGGTGCCCATGGAAGAGGTCGTTGAGATCAAAAACGCTCAGCGCAAGGTCATCAACCGTGTCCGCATCCCCGGCTACGTCCTGGTCCGCATGGACCTGACGGATGCTTCGTGGGGCGCCGTCCGCCACACCCCCGGTGTTACCGGCTTCGTGGGCAACGCCCACAACCCGGTGCCGCTGCGCCTGGACGAAGTCTTCTCCATGCTCGCGCCGGTCTTCGAAGAAGAGCAGGCCGAAAAGGGCAAGCCGGTCAACAAGCAGTCGCAGACCCCGGTTGACGTCGACTTCGAGGTCGGCGAGTCGGTCATCGTCAAGGAAGGTCCCTTCGAGACCCTCCCCGCCACGATCTCCGAGATCAAGATTGAATCCCAGACCCTCGTGGTGCTGGTGTCGATCTTCGAACGCGAAACTCCTGTCACCCTGGCGTTCAACCAGGTCAGCAAGATCTAGCAACCCGCACAGAATTCGTTCCGGACTGCCCGCTTAGCAGCACCGGAACGGCCGGCCGCCTCGCCATGGCGGCCAACAACCTGAGGCACGCTCCTGTGTCCCAGGAAGATATTGAGAGAAGGACCTTACATTGGCTCCCAAGAAGAAGGTCACCGGCCTCATCAAGCTGCAGATCCAGGCAGGTGCCGCTAACCCGGCTCCGCCGATCGGTCCTGCGCTTGGCCAGCACGGTGTCAACATCATGGAATTCTGCAAGGCGTACAACGCTGCCACAGAAGCCCAGCGCGGAAACGTTATCCCCGTGGAAATCACGGTCTACGAAGACCGTTCCTTCACGTTCATCACCAAGACCCCGCCGGCTGCGGAGCTCATCAAGAAGGCTGCAGGCGTTGCCAAGGGTTCACCCACCCCGCACACCGTCAAGGTTGCCAAGCTGACCCAGGCCCAGGTCAACGAGATCGCCACCACCAAGATGGAAGACCTCAACGCCACGAGCCTCGAAGGCGCAGCGAAGATCATCGCCGGCACCGCCCGCTCCATGGGCATCACCGTCGAAGGCTAATAACAGCCTTCCACCGCCGGGCAACCGGCAACCAGAATCATTGAAATGTCGCAGGATCCTTGCCGGATCCTCGACTGTGGCAGGGCCCAGCGCGGTCCGCAGACCACAACTGCACAAGGAGAAATAGCAGCATGGCAAAGCGCAGCAAAGCATATGAGGCAGCAGCCGCCAAGATCGACGCGGAGAAGTTCTACGCGCCGTTCGAGGCAGTAACGCTCGCCAAGGACACCAACCCGTCCAAGTTCGACGCCACCGTTGAGGTTGCCTTCCGCCTGGGCGTTGACCCTCGCAAGGCTGACCAGATGGTCCGCGGCACGGTCAACCTGCCCCACGGCACCGGCAAGGTCTCCCGCGTCCTCGTCTTCGCAACGGGCGACAAGGCTGACGCAGCAATCGCTGCCGGCGCCGACTTCGTTGGTTCCGATGACCTGATCGAAAAGATCGCAGCCGGCTGGACCGACTTCGACGCCGCCGTTGCCACCCCTGACCTCATGGGCAAGGTTGGCCGCCTCGGTAAGGTCCTGGGTCCGCGTAACCTGATGCCGAACCCGAAGACCGGCACCGTGACCGCTGACGTCGCCAAGGCCGTCAACGACATCAAGGGCGGCAAGATCGACTTCCGCGTCGACAAGCACTCGAACCTGCACTTCATCATCGGCAAGGTTTCCTTCGACGCCATCAAGCTGGCCGAGAACTACGCAGCAGCACTGGAAGAGGTGCTTCGCCTGAAGCCGTCCGCTTCCAAGGGCCGCTACATCCAGAAGGCCACTGTGGCCACCACGTTCGGTCCCGGCATCTCCGTTGACCCCAACGTCACGAAGGTCCTGACCGAGGTCTAATCCTCACAGCGACTTCTGCCGGACCTGTCCGGCACACCAAAGGGACCGTCCGGCATTGCGCCGGGCGGTTCTTTTGTCTTAAAACCCTCGTCTGAACAGCCCGGATGGCTAGGCTGGGGTGATGACCGCGCTGGCCATCACCCACGTCAAGATCCCGCCAACGCCCGACGGCGGCACGACCGTCCGCGAGCAAGGTCCCGCGGGTGCCACTGACTTCCAGGAGTGCCACGCGCTGCTCGAAGCGCACGAACTGGAGAAGTGGGGTGACCTGGACCGCTGCCCCACGTTCCTCGAGGACATGGAGTTCTGGCGCGGCAGCGAATACGAGGAGCGGCAGCTCTTTATCGCAAAGCAGGGCCGGGAGACCGTGGGCACCTGCTCGGTGACGCTGCCGCTGCGCGAAAACACCTCAACCGCCGGCATCCAGGTCCTGGTGTCGCCTCGGCTTTCGGCGGCAGGGCTGGGGACGCCGGCTGCTGGAACACGCGGAAGCCGTGGCCATCGGGCGGGGCCGGACGTCCCTGGACGGCTACTGTGAGGTGCCGGCCGAACTGGTGGACCGGGCAGAGCGGCTCCTGCCGGCCAAGTCCGGAGCCGGCGGACTCCCCGCGTCTGACCCCACCATCGCCTTCGCTGCCGCCGCCGGCTATGAACTGGAGCAGGTGGAGCGGGCCAGCCGCCTCACCTTGCCGGTCCCGCCGGTCCACCTGCAGGAACTGGAGGCCGAGGCCTCCCTGCGGACGGACGGCTACAACGTGGTGACCTGGGGCGACAGGTGTCCGGACGAACTTGTGGCCGAGTACGCCATCCTCAAGAACCGGATGAGCACCGACGTGCCGATTGCCGGGCTGGGCTGGGAAGCCGAAGACTGGGACCCGGCGAGGGTGCGGTACGAGGAACAATCGAACAGCCGGGCCGGGGTGCAGGTCCAGGTCGCCGCAGCCCTGCATCCGTCTTCCGGCCGGCTCGTGGCCTACACGGTCCTGAACTGGCGGCCGGGCGTTCCCGCGAGCATCACCCAGCAGGACACCCTGGTGACCGCCGAGCACCGGGGAAAGAAGCTGGGGCTGCTGATCAAAGCTGCGAATCTGAGGGCCGCCCAGGAGCGGTGGCCGGCGGCCCGCTCGGTGCTCACATGGAACGCGGTGGAAAACCAGCATATGCTGGCGATCAACATAATGCTTGGATTCAAGCCTGCTGGTTATGAGGGTGAATGGCAGAAACGGCTGGGATGATGCCCCCTATGGCTAAAGACGTGCAGATCGAGCAACTGTGGATCCCGGACTCCCTCGACGCGCCCGACGCAGCGGATTTCCTGGCCGCAGTGGAGGTAGGCCGCAAGGTCCGGATGCAGACGTGGGGGAGTGACGACCTCGCGTACACCCCACTGGAAAAGCTGCTTGAACTGGCTGATCCCTATGAACGCCAGATTATTCTGGTGGCCAAGGTGGACGGCCAGATTGTGGGCGCCGTGGACATTGCCCTGCCGTTGACGGACAACCTTGACCTGGCCGAGTTCACGCTGGACATCCTGCCTGAAATCCAGCGGCAAGGGGTTGGCCGCCAGCTCCTGCTGGCCGCCGAACACCTGGCCCGCAGCGAGGGCCGCACGCAGATCCTGGTGGATACCAACCATCCCGGCGCATCGCTGCACGAGTTTGAGAAGGCGCAGCTGGTCCCGGGCTCGGGGCAGGGTTTTGTGCCGCTGGAAAGCCGGGAAGTCGAATTCGCCCGCAAGACCGGCTACACGCTCCAGCACATTGAGCAGTTCAGTTCCTGCGCGCTGCCGCTGGACACCAAGCTGGTGGCCGATCTGCACCGCCGAGGCAGACGAAGCCAACAACGGCCGTTACCGGCTCCACCACTGGACTGACCGCTGCCCGGACGAGTGGCTGGAAGCTGTGGCCACGCTCGAAAACCAGGCGGGCGCCGCCGTCGATCCTTCCCTGGAGACTCCCATCGAGCAGGACATGGTGTTCGACGGCGGGATCCTCCGTGAAGCGGAAGAGGTCACCATCGCGCAGGGACGCCGGACGGTGGTCACCGCCGTCGAGCATCTCGCCACCGGGACTTTCGTGGGGCTGACCACCATCAGCGTCCTGGCCCACCGGCCTGATGTGGTGTTCCAGGATGACACCCTGGTCCTGCAGGAGCACCGCGGCAACAAACTCGGCCTCCTGATCAAGGTGGCCAACATGGAGCGGCTCACCGAGCAGTTCCCCGACGCCAGAATCATCTACACCTGGAACGCGCCGGAGAACAGGTACCTGCTGACGGTCAACCAGCAGCTGGGCTTCACCACGGCCGGAGTGACGGGTATCTGGCAAAAGGAGCTGCCGCACCTGGGGAGCAGCAAGAGCTGACCCCGATTTGGTAGAGGGGCGGCACGTCCCGTAAGCTTGAACTACCAAAGACCGTCGGTTGTTGGAAATCCACTCTCCTGAACGCAGCTCAACTCTGCAGTTGTGCGCGGGAGGCCCAGTGGGTTTCTGGACGAAGGACCCTGACATAGGGCGGCCGGCGCAGGTGAACGAAGCAAACGCTCCACGGCAACAGCCATGTTGAGCCAAGCCCCGTGCATCTGCGCGGGGCGTTTTTAGTTTTAGCTCATCTGAGCGGGGACCGTCGCATACCGGCACTATCCCCGGAAGGAGGGTTATGGCAACGCCTACAAAGGTTTCAGCAGTAGCTGAGATCACTAACGATTTCAAGGAATCGAACGCCGCTGTCCTGACCGAATACCGTGGGCTCACCGTTGCACAGCTCAAGCAGCTGCGTGTTTCTCTCGGCCAGGACACCAAGTTCTCGGTCGTCAAGAACACCCTGACCGCTATTGCAGCCAAGGAAGCCGGCGTTGAAGCATTCAACGGCCAGCTCTCCGGCCCCACTGCAATCGCGTTCATCAAGGGTGACGCAGTTGCCGCTGCCAAGAGCCTGACGGATTTTGCCAAAGCCAACAAGCAGCTGGTCATCAAGACCGGTTACTTCGAGGGCAAGGCACTGAACGCCAGCGAAGTTACTGCACTGGCAGCGCTCGAGTCCCGCGAGCTGCAGCTCGCCAAGGTTGCAGGCATCCTCAAGGCTCCTGCTGCCGCCGCTGCACGCATCATCGACGCACTGCGCCTCAAGCTTGAAGAAGAGAACGGTGCACCGGCAGCTGCCGAGGCTCCCGCCGCTGAAGAAGCTCCTGCCGCTGACGAAGCCCCCGAAGCAGCTGCAGAGGCTCCCGCCGAAGCACCCGCTGCCGAAGAGAACTAGTTTCTCTTTACCCACCAGACTCCGGTGCGAAGGCAACGGCCCAGGCCGCCAAGCACCACCTATAGGAAGGACGCCACACCATGGCGAAGCTCACCAACGAAGAGCTCATTGAAGCTTTCAAGGAACTGACCATCATCGAGCTCTCCGAGTTCGTCAAGCTCTTCGAAGAGACCTTCGAAGTAACTGCTGCTGCTGTTGCAGTTGCCGGCCCCGCCGGTGGCGGCGCTGCTGAAGAAGCTGAAGAGAAGACCGAATTCGACGTCGTTCTCGAATCAGCTGGCGAAAAGAAGATCGCAGTGATCAAGGAAGTACGCGCCATCACTTCCCTCGGTCTCAAGGAAGCTAAGGACGTTGTTGACAGCGCTCCGAAGGCTGTTCTCGAAGGCGTCACCAAGGAAGCTGCCGAAAAGGCAAAGGAGCAGCTCGAGGCTGCCGGCGCTACCGTTACCCTCAAGTAACTCACGCTGCTTCACGGAAAACCCCGTCCACTTCGGTGGGCGGGGTTTTCCTGCGTTTAACCCCAACGCGGGGTCACATACGTGCCCTTAAAACATCGTTCTAAGGGCAGTAAGTGACCCCGCGTTGGGGGTTGGGGGCTTAGTTGGGATCCGAGATGTCAGCGACGACGGCGCCGAGGGCCGAGGTGAGCGCGTCGGCCTCGACGAACGCGCTGTAGCCGTGCTCGCCGGCGCCCATGGAGATCCGGCGGCCCGTGATGGTGGCGTCCGCGTACACGGGCCAGGCAGTGGTGCTGCCGAGCGGTGTGATGGTGCCGCGCTCGTAGCCGGTAGCGTCCAGGGCGACGTCGGCCGGAGGCAGCGAGAGCTTGTTCACTCCCACCAAGGCGCGCAGCTTGGGCCAGGAGATCTGCCGGTCGCCCGGAATCAGCGCAAACAGGAACGTCCCGTCCTTGTGCTTGACCACGAGTGACTTCACAATGTCCGCCGGGGTGATGCCCAGGATCCCGGCCGCCTCCTCCAGGCTGCGCGCAGCCATCCGCTCGACGATCTGCACGTCGAGGCCGCGCGCGGCGGCATCAGCGAGGAAGCGCTGACGTCCGACGGCGGCGCTTCCGTTTTCGATTTGTCCCACCATCAGTCCTGCCCCGCCATCAGTCCTGCCCCATCAGTCGCGGTACAGCAGGAGGGCTTCGCCCTGGCCGCCGCCGCCGCAGAGGGAGACCGCGGCTTTGCCGCTGCCCCGCCGCTTGAGTTCATGGGCCGCATGCAGGGCCAGCCGGGCGCCTGAGGCTCCGATCGGATGGCCCAGGGCGATGGCGCCGCCGTGGATGTTGCACTGCTCCAGCGGGTAGTCCAGGTCCTTCAGCGACTGCACTGCCACGGACCCGAAGGCTTCGTTGATTTCGATGAAGTCCAGGTCCTTCGTGCTCCAGCCCGCCCGCTCCAAGGCGTTCATGATGGCGTTTGACGGCTGCGAATGCAGGGAGTTGTCCGGACCGGCAACCTGGCCGGGCTTGCCCACCACAGCCAGGTATTCCAGACCGTTGTCCTCGGCGAACCGGCGTGACGCCAGCACCAGTGCGGAGGCGCCGTCGGACAGGGGAGAGGAGTTGCCCGCGGTGATGGTGCCGTCCGTGACGAACGCGGCCCGGAGACCGGCCAGGGTGTCGACGGAGGTGTTGGGCCGCACGCCTTCGTCGGTGGCGACAACCACGGGATCGCCCTTACGCTGCTTGACGCTGATGGGTGCGATCTCGTCGTCGAAGATTCCATCTTTGGCTGCCAGCGCGGCACGCTGGTGCGACTGGGCGGCCACATTGTCCTGGGATGCCCGGTCGATGCCCAGTGACAGGTTCTTGGTCTCAGTGGACAGGCCCATGGACTGCCCGTCAAACGCATCGGTCAGGCCATCATGGGCGGCAACATCCAAAGCCTGGATGGCGCCGTAGGTCCAGCCCTGGCGGGAGCCGGGCAGCAGGTGGGGCGCCCGGGTCATGGATTCCTGGCCGCCGGCCACAACCACGGTGGCGTCGCCGCTGCGGATCATCCGGGCTGCGTCGATCACGGCCGTCAGCCCGGACAGGCACACCTTATTGATGGTGACAGTGGGGACGTTCCAGCCGATGCCCGCGCCGATGGCGCTCTGCCGCGCAGGGTTCTGACCGGCGCCTGCCTGCAGCACCTGGCCCATGATGACCGCGTCCACCTTGCCGGCGTCCACGCCGCTCGCGGTCAGCGCTGCCTTGATGGCGTGCGCGCCGAGTTCGACGGCGGTGAAGCTCGCCAGTTGCCCGTTGAGGCGCCCCTGCGGGGTCCGCGCTGCTGCCAGGATGACAACGTCAGTGTTGTCCGTGGAGTTGCCCATGGTGATCTCTTCCGCTCTGTAAACGATGTAGGCCAAGGCTATCGTGAGCCCCATCACCTACTAGTCCAAACGCAGAAGCGGCGCCGGAGATTCCGTAAGGACCGGCCGTGGCGTTGCACCCGGGCCGGCGGCCCATAGGGGAGAACTACCCATGCACGTGATGTGCACCGTGTCGCCATGATGCGTAGGGTGGACGGCGAACATCAAAGCGTCACCGCTACGCAAAAACAGGGAGCAGAATCTTGAAGAAAATCCTCGCCGCGGCGGCCCTCGCCAGCATCGCCGGACTAACGGCCTGCAGCGTTTCCACCCCTGCTCCCAACGCCGCCACGTCTTCGTCGGCCCCCACGACGTCCAGCCCCGAACCTTCCCAGGCGACGCCGTCGGGCTCTTCCGACGCCTCGGCTCCCCAGGCGGGCGGGGTCAAAGCCGCCTGCGAGCAGTTCAACAAGCTCTACGCCGATTACAAGGCCATTAACGGTGACGCCAACGCCTACGAGGAGATCTACTTCGCGGCCCAGGACGCCAAGGACGCTGCGTCCGGCAACCAGGTTGGCCTGTTCACCTCCCTGAGCGTCCTGGCCCTGGACCGCTCTTCGACGGTTATTGGCGGCGAGGGAGTGGACCAGTCGGCCAAGGACCTGATCCGTGACGCAGTCTTCGCCAACGCCCAGGAGTGCACGGCCGAGGGCATCACGCTGACGCTCTGACGCCGGAAAAGCATCAAAAAAATCAGTGCTTGCAATAACGCTGGATGTGGGGTAGACACGATATGGGTTTTGCCGTATCGTAGATATTTGCGTCTTCCCTGTTTACCTTCAGCCTTCATATAGCGGTGGGCTTTGCCTGGCAGCTGACCATCAACGTGCCGTCAACAACGTCATTGTATGGTCGGCCCCGGCCCCGGGTCATATAGCGGAACCGGATGGTAGCACTGCGGAGTCATTCCGCAGGGTGCACAGCGGGGGAGATCTGAAAACGCCTGAAGGTCTGTGGAAGGATCCCTCTTGGTCGCCTCGAGCACCTCTAATAACGAAACCGCTAACACCGCCGACAGCACTGATGGTGCCACTCGCCGGCTCTCATTCGCAAAGATTCACGAACCGCTTGACGTTCCGAATCTCCTTGCCCTGCAGACGGACAGCTTCGACTGGCTGGTCGGAAACGAACGCTGGCAGGCACGCGTAGCGAAGGCCGTCGAAGAAAACGATCTCAGCGTCGCCACCTCGTCCGGACTGTCGGACATCTTCGAAGAGATCTCCCCGATCGAGGACTTCCAGGGCACCATGTCCCTGAGCTTCTCCGATCCGGAGTTCGCTGACCCCAAGTACACCATGGCCGAGTGCAAGGACCGGGACGCAACGTACTCGGCTCCGCTGTACGTCAAGGCCGAGTTCATGAACAACAACACGGGCGAAATCAAGCAGCAGACCGTGTTCATGGGCGACTTCCCGCTGATGACCGAGAAGGGCACCTTCGTCGTCAACGGCACCGAGCGTGTGGTCGTCTCCCAGCTGGTCCGTTCACCGGGCGCCTACTTTGAGCGCACCGCGGACAAGACCAGTGACAAGGACATCTTCACTGCCAAGATCATCCCGTCCCGCGGTGCATGGTTCGAACTCGAAATCGACAAGCGCGACCAGGTCGGCGTCCGCCTCGACCGCAAGCGCAAGCAGTCGGTCACGGTCCTGCTGAAGGCCCTTGGCTGGACCGAAGGCCAGATCCTCGAAGAATTCGGCCAGTACGACTCCATGCGTGCAACGCTGGAGAAGGACGCCACCGAAACCCGCGAAGACGCGTTGCTGGACATCTACCGGAAGCTGCGACCGGGCGAGCCGCCCACAGTCGAGGCTGCCCAGTCCCTCCTGGACAACCTGTACTTCAACTCCAAGCGCTACGATCTGGCCAAGGTTGGCCGCTACAAGATCAACCGCAAGCTTGGCATCGACCGCTCCCTTGGCGACAAGGAAGCTTCGGTCCTGCACGTTGAAGACATCGTTGCCATGATCAAGTTCCTGGTAGCCCTGCACGCCGGCGAGAAGACCCTCACGGGCAAGCGCGACGGCCAGGACCACGAGCTGCGCGTCGAGATCGATGACATCGACCACTTCGGCAACCGCCGCATCCGCGCCGTCGGCGAGCTCATCGAGAACCAGGTCCGCACCGGCCTGTCCCGTATGGAGCGCGTTGTCCGCGAGCGTATGACCACCCAGGACGTCGAGGCCATCACGCCGCAGACCCTGATCAACATCCGCCCGGTTGTCGCAGCCATCAAGGAGTTCTTCGGAACGTCCCAGCTGTCGCAGTTCATGGACCAGAACAACCCGCTCTCGGGTCTGACCCACAAGCGCCGTCTGTCCGCGCTTGGCCCGGGTGGTCTGTCCCGTGACCGCGCAGGCATGGAAGTCCGAGACGTTCACCCGTCCCACTACGGACGTATGTGCCCCATTGAAACCCCTGAAGGCCCGAACATTGGTCTGATCGGTTCGCTGGCATCCTACGGCCGCATCAACCCGTTCGGCTTCATCGAGACCCCTTACCGTCTCGTTTCCGAAGGTGTTGTCTCCGATGAGGTCCAGTACCTCACGGCCGACGACGAGGCAGAGGTCCTGATCGCCCAGGCCAACGCCCCGCTGGACTCGAACAAGAAGTTCGCCGAAGAGACCGTCCTGGTCCGCGCCCGTGGTGGTGGAGGCGAGCCTGTGCTCGTTCCCGCCGGCGAGGTCGAGTTCATGGACGTTTCCCCGCGCCAGATGGTGTCTGTGGCTACGGCCCTGATCCCGTTCCTCGAGCATGACGATGCCAACCGCGCACTCATGGGTGCCAACATGCAGCGCCAGGCCGTGCCGCTGGTCCGTTCCGAGGCCCCGTTCGTGGGTACCGGCATGGAGCGTGCAGCCGCTGTCGACGCCGGTGACGTCACCATCGCGAAGAAGGCAGGTGTGGTTACCGAGGTCTCCGCTGAGCTGGTCATCATGCTTAACGATGACGGCACGGAAACCAACTACCGCATCAACAAGTTCGCGCGCTCCAACCAGGGCAACTGCTACAACAACCGCGTCCTGGTGAACGAAGGCCAGCGCCTCGAGGTCGGCGGCATCATCGCTGACGGTCCGGCAACGGACCAGGGCGAGCTCGCCCTCGGTAAGAACCTGCTCGTGGCATTCATGTCATGGGAAGGCCACAACTTCGAGGACGCCATCATCCTCTCGCAGCGCATTGTTGCCGAGGACGTTCTTTCCTCCATCCACATCGAGGAGCACGAGATCGATGCCCGCGACACCAAGCTTGGTGCCGAGGAAATCACCCGTGACATCCCCAACGTGTCCGAGGAAGTCCTGGCAGGCCTGGACGAGCGCGGCATCATCCACATCGGTGCTGAAGTTGAAGCCGGCGACATCCTGGTCGGAAAGGTCACCCCGAAGGGTGAAACCGAACTGACCCCGGAAGAGCGCCTGCTGCGCGCCATCTTCGGTGAGAAGTCCCGCGAAGTGCGCGACACCTCGCTGAAGGTTCCGCACGGCGAGTCCGGCACCGTCATCGGTGTCCGCGTCTTCGACCGCGACAACGACGACGAGCTGCCCCCGGGCGTTAACCAGCTGGTCCGCGTCTACGTGGCTGCCAAGCGTAAGATCACCGACGGCGACAAGCTCGCCGGCCGTCACGGCAACAAGGGTGTTATCTCCAAGATCCTCCCGATCGAGGACATGCCCTTCCTTGCCGACGGTACCCCCGTTGATATCGTCCTGAACCCGCTGGGTGTTCCGGGCCGTATGAACGTCGGCCAGGTGCTCGAAACGCACCTTGGCTGGGTTGCCAAGACCGGTTGGAAGATCGAAGGCGAGCCCGAGTGGGTCAAGCAGCTGCCGAACCTGCCGCGCGAGAGTGGCCAGACCACTGTTGCAACGCCGGTGTTCGATGGCGCCCGTGAAGAAGAAATCACGGGTCTGCTGGACTCCACCAACGTGACCCGCGACGGCGACCGCCTGATCAACTCCTCAGGCAAGACCCGCCTGTTCGACGGCCGCTCCGGCGAGCCGTTCCCGGATCCGATCTCCGTGGGCTACATGTACATCCTGAAGCTCCACCACCTGGTGGACGACAAGATCCACGCCCGCTCCACCGGCCCGTACTCCATGATCACGCAGCAGCCGCTGGGTGGTAAGGCACAGTTCGGTGGCCAGCGCTTCGGTGAAATGGAAGTGTGGGCGCTCGAAGCTTACGGCGCCGCGTACACGCTCCAGGAGCTCCTCACGATCAAGTCGGATGATATCCACGGTCGTGTGAAGGTCTACGAAGCCATCGTCAAGGGCGAGAACATCCCCGAACCGGGCGTTCCTGAGTCCTTCAAGGTCTTGATCAAGGAAATGCAGTCGCTGTGCCTGAACGTGGAAGTACTCTCCACGGACGGAACCACAATTGAAATGCGTGACTCTGATGACGCAGTCTTCACGGCTGCGGAAGAACTGGGCATCGATCTGTCTCGTGCAGAGCCCAGTTCCGTAGAAGAGGTCTAGTCAGGGGACTACCGGGGAAAGCACGCGGCCCCGCCGCGCTGACTTTCCCGGTAGTCACCTCCCTCTTCCCGTAACCAAGACTTCAGAATTTAGAGAACAAGAGAGAACAGGGACCATATGTCCAGCGAATCCTCCTTCGGCCTCATGCAGATCGGCCTCGCCACCGCGGATGACATCCGTGGCTGGTCTTACGGCGAGGTTAAGAAGCCGGAAACCATCAACTACCGCACGCTTAAGCCTGAGAAGGACGGCCTCTTCTGCGAGAAGATCTTCGGCCCGTCCCGCGACTGGGAATGCTACTGCGGTAAGTACAAGCGCGTGCGCTTCAAGGGCATCATTTGCGAGCGGTGTGGCGTTGAAGTCACCCGTGCAAAGGTCCGCCGTGAGCGCATGGGCCACATCGAGCTGGCCGCCCCGGTCACGCACATCTGGTACTTCAAGGGTGTTCCGTCCCGCCTGGGCTACCTCCTTGACCTGGCACCGAAGGACCTCGAAAAGGTCATCTACTTCGCCGCCTACATGATCACGAGCGTCGACGCCGACAGCCGCCACGAGGAACTGCCCAACCTTCAGGTTGAGCACGACATCGAGAAGAAGCAGCTGATCGACAACCGCGACTCGGACATCGCCACGATCGCCCGCGACCTCGAAAACGAGATCGCCCGCCTCGAAGGTGAAGGCGCCAAGGCTGCCGACAAGAAGAAGGCCCGCGACTCCGCCGACCGCCAGATGGCGAACGTGCGTAAGCGTGCCGACGCCGAAATCGAGCGCCTCGAGCAGGTCTGGGACCGTTTCAAGAACCTCAAGGTCGCTGACCTTGAAGGTGACGAAGGCCTGTACCGCGAACTGCGCGACCGCTACGGCCTGTACTTCGAAGGCTCCATGGGTGCCGAAGCCATCAAGAAGCGTCTTGAGAACTTCGACATGCAGGCCGAGTCTGACCTGCTGCGCGACATCATTGCCAACGGCAAGGGCCAGCGCAAGACCCGCGCCCTGAAGCGGCTGAAGGTGGTCAACGCGTTCCTGACCACCAACAACAGCCCGCTCGGCATGGTTCTTGACGCCGTCCCGGTGATCCCGCCGGAACTGCGCCCGATGGTCCAGCTGGACGGTGGCCGTTTCGCGACCTCCGACCTCAACGACCTCTACCGCCGCGTGATCAACCGCAACAACCGCCTCAAGCGCCTGCTTGACCTCGGTGCGCCGGAGATCATCGTCAACAACGAGAAGCGCATGCTTCAGGAAGCTGTTGACAGCCTCTTCGACAACGGCCGCCGCGGCCGTCCGGTCACCGGACCGGGCAACCGTCCGCTGAAGTCCCTGAGCGACATGCTCAAGGGCAAGCAGGGCCGTTTCCGCCAGAACCTCCTTGGCAAGCGCGTCGACTACTCCGGCCGTTCGGTCATCGTCGTCGGCCCGCAGCTGAAGCTGCACCAGTGTGGCCTGCCCAAGCAGATGGCACTGGAGCTCTTCAAGCCGTTCGTGATGAAGCGCCTGGTTGACCTCAACCACGCCCAGAACATCAAGTCGGCCAAGCGCATGGTTGAGCGTTACCGTCCGCAGGTCTGGGACGTGCTGGAAGAGATCATCACCGAACACCCGGTGCTGCTCAACCGTGCACCTACCCTGCACCGCCTCGGCATCCAGGCCTTCGAACCGCAGCTTGTTGAAGGTAAGGCAATCCAGCTGCACCCGCTGGTTTGTGGCGCCTTCAACGCTGACTTCGACGGCGACCAGATGGCAGTCCACCTGCCGCTGAGCCCCGAGGCCCAGGCTGAGGCACGCATCCTGATGCTGTCCTCGAACAACATCCTGAAGCCGTCCGACGGCCGTCCGGTCACCCTGCCCTCGCAGGATATGATCATCGGTCTCTACCACCTGACCACCAAGCGTGTCGGTTCAGCTGGCGAAGGCCGCGTCTTCTCCTCGGTTGCCGAAGCCATCATGGCCTACGACCTCCGCGAACTGCACCTGAACTCGCAGGTCAAGATCCGTCTTGAAGGCTTTGTTCCTTACGCAGGCTGGGAAGCTCCGGAAGGCTGGGAGCCCGGCCAGCCGGTGCTCGTCCAGACCTCCCTGGGCCAGGTCATCTTCAACCTGACCCTGCCCGAGGATTACCCCTGGGTTGAGAACGTTGCGGACAAGGGCGAACTGTCCACGATCGTCAACGATCTCGCCGAGCGCTACCCGAAGGTCATCACGGCGGCAACGCTGGATAACCTGAAGGATGCCGGTTTCTACTGGGCCACCCGGTCCGGTGTCACCGTCGCCATCTCGGACATCGAGGTGCCCAAGGACAAGCCGCAGATCCTTGCCGGCTACGAGACCATGGCTGCCAAGATCCAGGGCCAGTACGACAAGGGCCTGATCGACGACGACGAGCGTCGCCAGGAACTGATCGAGATCTGGAACAAGGCAACCAACGAGATCGCCCAGGCGATGCGTGACAGCCTGTCGCCGATGAACACCATCAACCGCATGGTGTCCTCCGGTGCACGTGGTAACTGGATGCAGGTCCGTCAGATCGCGGGTATCCGTGGCCTGGTGGCCAACCCTAAGGGTGAAATCATCCCGCGTCCCATCAAGTCCTCCTACCGCGAGGGCCTGTCGGTGCTGGAATACTTCATCGCCACGCACGGTGCCCGTAAGGGTCTGGCTGACACCGCGCTGCGTACCGCCAACTCGGGTTACCTGACCCGTCGTCTGGTGGACGTCTCGCAGGACGTCATTGTCCGCGAAGAGGACTGCGGCACCGAGCGTGGCCTGGTCACGCCCATCGCCGTGCCGGACGCCAACGGCGAGCTGGTCCTGGACGAGAACGTCGAGAACAGCGCCTACGCCCGTACGCTCGCTGTTGATGTTGTGGACTCCAAGGGCAATGTCCTTGCAGCCGGCGGCACCGACTGCGGCGACGTCGTCATCGCTGAGCTGTTCGCAGCCGGCATCACCGAGGTCAAGGTCCGCTCCGTACTCACCTGTGAGTCCAGCGTCGGCACCTGCGCCCTGTGCTACGGCCGTTCGCTGGCCACCGGCAAGACTGTGGACATCGGTGAAGCCGTTGGCATCATCGCCGCACAGTCCATCGGTGAGCCCGGTACCCAGCTGACCATGCGTACGTTCCACACCGGTGGTGCTGTTTCCGCCAGCGGTGGCGACGACATCACCCAGGGTCTGCCCCGTATCCAGGAGCTCTTCGAAGCCCGTACTCCGAAGGGTGTCGCACCGATTGCTGAAGCAGCCGGCCGCATCACCATCGAAGAGTCCGAGCGCCAGATGCGCCTGGTCATCACCCCGGACGACGGATCTGAAGAGATCGCGTACCCGGTACTGCGCCGTTCACGTCTCCTCATTGAGGATGGCGAGCACGTCACGGTAGGCCAGAAGCTCATCAACGGTCCGGTGGATCCCAAGCAGGTCCTGCGCATCATGGGTCCCCGTGCCGCGCAGAAGTTCCTGGTGGACGAGGTCCAGGGCGTGTACCGCAGCCAGGGTATCGGTATCCACGACAAGCACGTCGAGGTTATCGTCCGCCAGATGCTGCGCCGCGTCACGGTCATCGAGTCCGGCGAATCGGATCTGCTGCCCGGCGAGCTCGCCGAGCGCAGCCGCTTCGAAGAAGCCAACCGCCGCGTTGTGTCCGAGGGCAAGGCTCCGGCTTCCGGACGCCCCGAGCTCATGGGCATCACCAAGGCGTCCCTGGCCACCGAGTCCTGGCTGTCCGCCGCTTCCTTCCAGGAAACCACCCGCGTCCTGACGCAGGCGGCCATGGAAGGCAAGAGCGATCCGCTGCTCGGCCTCAAGGAGAACGTCATCATCGGTAAGCTGATCCCGGCCGGCACGGGTCTCCCGCGCTACACCGAGGTCACCGTGGAGCCCACTGAGGAAGCAAAGGCCAACCTGTTCACCGGCCCCAGCGCATTCAGTGACTTCTCGTACGATTCCCTGGGCGGCGACGGAGCTCCTGAGTTCCACGCCATCCCGCTGGATGACTACGATCTTGGCAACGATTTCCGCTAAGCGCCTAAGGCAACGCGGGGTCACTTACGGCCCAATCCGCGACCTTGATTGGGTAAGTGACCCCGCGTTCCATGTGAGTGACCACGGGGAGGGGAGGACGACGGCGGCACCCGGGTTCCGCCGTCGTCCCTCCATACACCCGATTAAGGCGCTGGAGCAAGCCGTGCTAGAATTTTGGTAATTGTTCTGTGTGGCAGTGGATGAAGGCCGCCGCAGCATCATTTTGGTTTTGTTCTCATGATGTTGGGTGTGAGCTTGTTTCCGGGTTGCGGGCTAGGTGCGCAACGAATGCCACTCTTTTGCACGCCTAGGCAAGATTCGAGACACCAAGGCTGCAGGGACAAAGCCAAAACCGATCACGATGACGGCTGACGCCTGAGTGTGCCGGTAGAGATCAAACCAACGGAGAACACGAGAGTGCCTACGATTAACCAGCTGGTCCGCAAGGGCCGCACGCCTAAGGTCAAAAAGACCAAGGCTCCTGCCCTGAACGGCAGCCCGATGCGCCGCGGTGTTTGCACCCGCGTTTACACCACCACCCCGAAGAAGCCGAACTCGGCTCTCCGTAAGGTTGCACGTGTGCGCCTCAACGGTGGCGTTGAAGTTACCGCTTACATCCCCGGTGTGGGTCACAACCTGCAGGAGCACTCCATTGTGCTCGTTCGCGGTGGTCGCGTTAAGGACCTCCCGGGTGTCCGCTACAAGATCGTCCGTGGCGCCCTCGATACCCAGGGTGTGAAGAACCGTAAGCAGGCACGCAGCCGCTACGGCGCAAAGATGGAGAAGAAGTAATATGCCTCGCAAGGGTCCGGCCCCCAAGCGGCCGCTCGTACTAGATCCCGTTTACGGCTCCCCGCTGGTCACCCAGCTCATCAACAAGGTGCTGGTTGACGGTAAGAAGTCCACCGCAGAGCGCATCGTCTACGGTGCCCTCGAAGGCGCCCGCGCCAAGTCCGGCGGCGACCCCGTAGCAGCCCTCAAGAAGGCCATGGAGAACGTCAAGCCTTCCCTCGAGGTCCGCTCACGCCGCGTTGGTGGCGCCACCTACCAGGTTCCGGTTGAGGTCAAGCCGGGCCGCTCCACCGCACTCGCCCTGCGCTGGCTGGTTGGCTACTCCAAGGCCCGCCGCGAAAAGACCATGACCGAGCGCCTCCAGAACGAAATCCTGGATGCGTCCAACGGTCTCGGTGCCGCTGTGAAGCGTCGCGAAGACACCCACAAGATGGCCGAGTCCAACAAGGCCTTCGCACACTACCGCTGGTAATACTTCCCGGACGCCGCCGGCTCAGCTGAGCCGGCGGCGAACGTGTAGTCCATCCGAAAGGGAGACACCGTGGCACAGGACGTGCTTACCGACCTTCGCAAGGTCCGCAACATCGGCATCATGGCCCACATCGATGCCGGCAAGACCACCACCACCGAGGGCATCCTGTATTGCACCGGTTTGAACCACAAGATTGGCGAAACGCACGAAGGCGAGTCGACGACTGACTGGATGGAACAGGAACACGAACGCGGCATTACGATCACGTCTGCCGCCGTGACCTGTTCTGGGAGGGCAACCAGATCAACATCATCGACACCCCCGGCCACATTGACTTCACCGTTGAGGTTGAGCGCTCACTGCGTGTGCTCGATGGCGCTGTCGTCGTCTTCGATGGCAAGGTGGGTGTTGAACCACAGTCCGAGACCGTTTGGCGCCAGGCTGACAAGTAGACGTTCCGCGCATCTGCTTTGTCAATAAGATGGACAAGCTCGGCGCTGACTTCTACTTCACCGTCGACACCATCATCAGCCGCCTCGGCGCCAAGCCGCTCGTAATCCAGCTGCCGATCGGTGCCGAGAACGACTTCATCGGCGTCGTCGACCTGCTGGACATGCGCGCGCTGGTCTGGCCCGGCGACTCCAAGGGTGACGTCACGGTGGGAACCATGTACGAGGTCCAGGAGATCCCGGCTG
>CAVUHH010000002.1:0-73171 GCA_963741285.1 uncultured Actinomycetota bacterium | reverse complement strand
AAGAACCAACCGGTGGCCACCCGCGTTGCCTGATCTTGGCCTATGCGTATTCGATAGTAGCGGCGCAATTTTCCCATGAATTGACGAGAGGAACTCAGCCCATGGGTCGGACCTCGACAGGTCACTCCCAATACCGGAACCGATGAGGCCCAAGGCCTTCAACCGGCCGAAAGTGGCCCGGGAGACGGCTGCTCTTGCCAGCTGAAACTTAATCCGGCGGCGGCGCATCTCGCTGTCGGGAACTCCGGATGATCCACTTCTGCCCAGATGGCAAGCGGAATGCCTTGTTGATCGGGACGGATTTCATCCAAAACCATGTTGACGCTGTGGTGGCGCAGGGCGAGAAGCAGAGCACTGGTTGTCTGGTCAGCGACAGGGAGATCTCTCTCGTTATGTAATGGCGGTTTGCATCGAATTCTTCAGCACCGGCAGCAGCGGATCGAGGGATTTCACGTCCGGTGAGGACAAGGCGCCCTAACTCGTGGGTGGCGACCCTCCGCGATTTATCTCCAAATGATTCAGCAATTCCGCGGCACTGCTCCTCGCATGTAGGACCTGTGTCGGTTTCTAGGTAGAAGGGGCAAGTCGGTGTCAGCTTTGGGCGGGTACAGGCATCACCAAAAGCGACGGCAGCGTTGAGAAGAAAGCCCTGACCGCGAGCGTCGAACTGCTCCATCCGTACCCCTAAATTCCGGTACGTCCGAAGTTACACGACGGTGCCTATTCAAGAAGCATCGACTCAGGGATGGGGAGTGATTGTCACAATCGTGATCACGCGGGCTCCCGGACCGTAATGCCAGAAAATACGCCATGCAGATGGAGTGTTGTTTTCCACATAAGAGTCCCAGACCTCTTCGCCATTGGTACCCGCCATGGATGAATACTTATGTGAATTCAGTCCTGGATGGGACGGATTAGTTTGGAGCCGGCCAAGTGCCCTGCGTACTTTTTTCAGCTTCTTTTCCGCGTGGCCATCACCAGTCAATGCTTCCATCTGCTCTGTCGCCACCCGAGTAAAGCGCAGATCGAACGGTTCGGTCACTCGTCGTCCTGATCGTCTGCGTACTGGCTGAAGTCACCCAGGCTCGTGGTCTCGCCGGCAGCGGACTGGAGGAGGCCGAGGCTCACGGCTTCGCGGATCTGAGCGTTCTCCCAGATCAGCAGTTCTCGCTTGGGGATGGAGACGAGTGGAGTCAGGAGGATTTCGCCATCGTCGTTTACGGCAACGGCGTAGCGATCGTCCCTGCGCACTCCGGCCTTGCCGACGGCAATCCTGGAGCGTTCGTCGGCGCTGACTTCTCCGACCGGTACAAATTTGGCAGCGCTGTCCACGGTTTCCTCCCACATGGTTCCTGCATGAATTCTTTGATGATCATACCCCCATGTTGGGGAATTGCCCATATTCCCATCTGTTACATTGCCTCCTGCCAATTGCAGGCTAACCGAAGTTCAGCCCTTACAACGCTGGGGACCGCGCATAGCTCAAATTTCCGTTGGCAGGCAGGATAGGGCGGGCACCACGTTCGCCGGACCTCTGATTTTCCAGCATTGGGTTCATGACCAGTGAGAGTAAGGGCGGTGGGCTAGAAACCATCACATAGATCGCGCGGCGAGGGCACCGGGCGCGGCGACGGCGTGCTTGTCCTGTGCCGGGACGTTGAGGCGGCGATCCAGCGGGAGGGTTCGACTGGCTTGATCACCGGAACCGACCAACATCGACGCCCGCGCGGGACCGGCCATTTCGTTGCGGACGTCCATAAGGGGTGTTCGTAAAGTCATTGCCGCCAACATGCCCCGCAGCTAGTCCGTAGTGGTCTCTGCAAATCCGAGTACCGGCTACTCGTGCGCGGTGCCGGGCGGTTCGGTTTACTGAAATTGCCGACGGGATTCAGGGTTGGCGCCCACAAAGATCGCCGCCGGCGCCAGTATCGCCTCACCTGAAACGACTAAAGCGCCCGCCCATCGCGACGTGGACAGAAAACGCAGGATCCCATGCGAGCCAGATCGGTTACCGGGAACGAACCAAACCCCATGAGCTGCCCACACCAGTTTGTCGGCCGTTGTGACGCATGCACCGCTGCCAGGCAGGTGGAGCCTGTCGAACCGCGGGATCGCAAAGGAATGGAAACCTGGCCGGCCGATTTTATGGAGAGCCATCAACGTAGGACTGTCCGGCCCCCAGAGGAAGGCGTACGTCTCATGCCCGTGGGTGGAACGGCCACCGGACGGTTCGGGGGCTTCCTTGGAATCCAGACCCTTTCCCCCGTGTCACGGCGCGATGGAGCGCCCACGCTGTAATCATGAGGAACACCAGCGACTGAATGCCGAGCAGTCCGATGTCAAAGAACCACTGCTCGGCATTCGGTTCGTAGAGCTGGTCCACTTTCGGTAAAGGGGGCTGTTGTAAGCCGACAGTGGAGGCCGTTGCGGCGTAACCGAAGCGTGCCGGCAGCAGCCAGGACACCTGCTCGACGCCGGCACGTCCGGCGATCGTGAACAACCCGCCGCAGAGGATAAGTTGGGACATCACCAGCGCAACGAGGGCTGGCATGGTTTGTTCCGTCGACGTGGCCACTGCAGAAACAGCAAGCCCTGCGATTGTCATGGTGAACCCCACCGCGGCCACCGCCACAGCGACTTCGAGGCGGCCGTCTCCCAGCACCAGAGCCTGGTCCGGTCCAGGCTGTCCCCACAGCGCGAGAGCGGTGAACAGAAGACATTGCACGGCGACGAGTAGGCCAAGCACCACTACTTTGCTGAGCAGGTACGCCCAGGGGGACAGTCCGACGGCGTGCTCCCGCCGGTAAATCTGCCGCTCCACCACCACCTCCCGCACCGAGAGGGCAAGTCCCATCAGCGCTGCACCGACCACCAAAACCATCAGCCTCTGCTGGACCTGGGGAAGGTCTCCCTGCGCCGCCTGTACGGACAGTCCCGCGCCGCCTGGAAACGCATGCGCCAGCAGGGCGAGCACCATCGGCATGCCGACCAGAAGCGCAACGAACAGCCGGTCAGCGGCAAGCACTGCTGCGTTGCGCCGGATCAGCGTCCCAAACTGACGCAGGGGTGCCTCCCGCGGCGGCGGGGGCGAGTCCGCTGCGGGAACAGGAACGTCAGCCAGCCCCGTCCCGCCCCCGTACGCCTGGCGGGCGGGCAACTGGGCGTACCTGCGGACCCAGGTCTGATCCTCAAGGGCAGCAAACGCCGCCGGGTAGTCATCCACCCCGAAGAAGGGGAGCACATCCGCTGGTGGCCCGAAAAATGCCACCCGTCCGCCACGGGCGAGAACCAGGATACGGTCGCATTCATCAAGGGCCAGGACGCTGTTGGTGACCACCACAACAACGCGGCCGGCATCGGCGAGCGAGCGCAGGCTCCGCATGACCTGCACGTCCAGGCCGGGATCGAGCCCGGACATGGGTTCGTCCAGGAAGATCAGTTGCGGCGCGGTCAGCAGCTCAAGGGCAATCGACGTCCTCTTGCGCTGGCCGTCCGAGAGCGAGCCGATCCGCTGATCAATCTGCTTCGTCAGGCTTACCTCAGCCACCACCCGGTTGACCCGGTCGTCGCGTTCCGCGGTGCTTGTGTCCGGTGGGAGGCGGAGCCGGGCCGCGAACTGGAGCGCGCGGCGGACGGTCAGCTGGTGGTGCAGGATGTCCTCCTGGGGCACCAGCCCCACCAGGAACCGGAGCTGGGCGTACTCCGCATAAAGGTTCCGCCCGTTCCAGGTGACTTTTCCACGCGTGGCGGGACGCAGCCCGGTAAGGGCGCCCAGAAGCGTGGATTTGCCGGCTCCCGACGGTCCGATAACCGCTACGAGCGTGCCTGCAGGGACGGTTATGGACAGGTCATCTATCAGATGGGCGCCCGCCTTTGTGGTGATTTCCACGTGCCGGGCGCTGAACACAGGACGTTGCGGTGGCGGCGGGACAACACCGGAGCCATCCCACGTAAGGGTGCTTGTCCCAACCCCAATGAGGTCGCCAGCGGAGAGCGGCACGGCACCGTGGACACGCCTGCCGTTGAGGAACGTGCCATTGAAGCTTTCAGCGTCGCGGACACTGGCCTGTTCGCCGATTTCAACCACGGCATGCCGGTGTGAAACAAGCGGGTCGTCCACGGTCACGTCGCACGAGTGCGACCGTCCAATTGTCAGCACTCGCGGCGGCGCATTGGCCGGCTCGCTAGCCGCTGTGTCCAGCAGCAGCTCCGGCCCGTCCACATGGCCCAAACGGAGGAGAAGTCCCCCGGGAAGAAGCGGCACCGGCTCGTCCAGCACCCGGTCAGGGCCGATCAACCAGGTGCCGTTGTGGCTGGCCTGGTCCGCAACCCACCAGAGGCCGTCAGAATGCCGTATTTTGAGGTGTTCGCGGCTAACGCGGTCGTCATCGAGGCGCACTTCCGCGCTCGCATCCCGTCCCACGCGGACAGTTTCTGATGGCCTGAAAGCTCCATTTGTGCCCGTTCGAGCGTACGACCAGTACTCAGCTCTCCGGTTGACGGCTGCACGGGCTCCGGCATGACAAACCTTTCACTTTGTACGGAGGGATGCGGCGACCTCGTCGAATACTGCCGTCCGCTGCTCGAACAGCGACGAAGGAGCGAAAAATACCAGCAGCTGGACTGGCTCGGTCTCAACAACAAAAACGCGGACCTGCAGCGTGACTGTGGACGACAGAGGTATGGTCCCCTCCATGCCCTGGGCGCGGACCTGTCCGACGGCGGCCGGCCCCCGGTCCACCAGGTGCGCGTCGCGACCCGGCAGCAGGGCCTCGGCTGTGCCGACTCTCGCCGAGGGGCTTCTGCCGCTCAGACCCGCAGGCTGGTGGTAAATGGCCAGCCCGACGACCTTGTCGGGGTCCGCAGCGGCCCGGGCTGCATTTGCAGGCGCATTCGGTTCATCGGCGAACAGGGCCGTGAGGTCGGCACCGGACATCACGCTGACGGTACTGTTCCCGGCCTCACGGGTTCTGGGGGTCCAGCTCTCCGGGACATCCACGGTGTAGGGAATGCCTTCTATGCGGAGAGTTTGCGGGCCCTTCTCGGCCAGGAGCCCCGGGAGCATGAATCCCGCCAGGAGCAGGACGACGGCAATTCCCGTGATGCCCAGCCATTTGGCGACCGTTTTGCCCCGTATCCTGGCCCGATGCCGGTGATGGGGGCTCTTGGGTTGGCCTGTTTCGCGGGCGGGCCCTGCTTTGCCTGCCGCCGGGGAATGCGGTTCGGCCGCAAGGGGCGCGGCGGCCTTTCCTCCGTTTGGCAGATGGATGCGGCTGCCGGTGACGGCTGGCCCGGACATCAAATCGATGAGCGCCCCACAGGATGGTGGGCGTTCATCCGGTTCCTTTGCCATGCCAGTCCTGATGGCATTCTCGACGGCGCCGCGCAACTCCGGCCGTTCGCTGCTGAGGAATGGCGGCTCCTCGACCATGTGGGCCCAGAGCTGGGCCGAGTCGTCGTCGTGATCGAAGGGGGATGGCCTGCAAGCACGGTGTACGCAACGCAAGCCAGGGCGTACACATCAGCGCGCCCATCGACGTCCTGGCCGCGGATCTGTTCAGGAGCCACGTAATCCAGCGTGCCCAGAAAGTGGCCGACGGTAGTCACTCCGGTAGCGGATGTGGTCCGCTTCGTGAGGCCGAAGTCAGTGAGATAAACGTGCCGGCTGCCCTCGGAATTGCCCTGGGACAGGAGGATGTTTCCGGGTTTGACGTCGCGATGGACAAGTCCGGCCTTGTGAGCGGCGTCGAGGGCTGCCGCGGTGTCGGAAAGAATGCGCAGGGCTTCGGGCAGAGGGAGCGCCCCGCGTTGCTCAAGTTCTGCCTTAAGATCGGTGCCGTGTACGAAGCGCATGGCGATGTATAAAAGGCCGTGCGACTCCCCGGCAGCATAAACCGGCAGGATATTGGGGTGGTCCACGGAAGCCGCCAGCTTGGACTCGCGGACAAAGCGCTGCCGGAACTTCTCATGGGCTGAAAGTTCAGGGGCCAAGAGCTTCAACGCGACGGGGCGGCCCAGCTGAACGTCAAGTGCCCGGTACACCACTCCCATGCCGCCGCGGGCAATAAGGGACTCGACCGTATACCCAGCGAATTCCGCCCCTATCGCGAGATCGGTCTGCAGGTGCTCCACTGCATGTCACCCGACTTGCTGTCCACAGCTGATGCAGAACCGTGCACCGGACTGCACCGGCTGACCACAGTGGGAACAGAACGCTTGGGATTGTCCGTCTGCGTCTGTTGGTCCAGGAGTCGCTCGCAGGGCGAACGGACCGGCCGCCCGGGTCATGTCCGCGTCAACCTGCCCTGACCCGGTCAGACCCGGACCGGGCAGATCGGGTCCTTCCCGCGGTGGCTTGATTGGGTTACCCGGTGCCGTGATGTCCGTGCCCGATACGTGGCGGGGCCTCGCCGGATCGGCGATGGCGCTACCTGACGCACTTGCCGCTTTGCGCCGACGCAGAGCCACAACAGTCAGGATGCCGGCCAAGAGGACTCCGCCGAGCACGGAGAGGATGACCGCTGGAGGTAACCCGGCACTGGCGTTGGCGGAGTCACTGGCAGCGGGCTGGTCTCCAGCCTTCTGGCTTCCCGAGGCGCGGGCCTGCTCAAGATGGCTGGCCGCCAACGCGGAGTCGTAATACGTCAGGGACTCCTCAAAGGCACTCTCAGCTGATCCGCCCTGGTTACCCGACGCGAGATGGTCAATACCGCGGCGGAACACGGCATCGAACTTCGATGGTGACGCTTCGACGCCGGCGTCTGCCATGGCGGCCTGGATGGCGGCTGAAGGCGTCAGCATTGCACGTCCGCTGGAGGTGCGGGGACCGGCCAAGCCAAGGACTTGCCCGGTGGTCCCATCGATCACCGGTCCGCCGGAAAGCCCCGCCTCCAGCAGCCTCGTCAAGTCTTGCAGCGATGCGATGCGGCCTGCGGCAGCGTTCACCGTCACCGGAACCACAGCCGGGCCGGCAGTTGGTCCTGGCTGCTTGACGAAGCCCAGCAAGGCGCTGTCTCCGCTTGGTGCCAGATTCGGCGACGCCAGGGTGGCGGTTGGTGCTCCGCCGCCGCCAGTAATCTGTAACAGGGCCACATCGTGGGGATTGGTCGGTTTGTTGATTAGCTCAGCCCACACACTTCCGGGCTCCGAGGTGTAGGTTCGAATACGGTATTGGGGAACCTGAAATAGGACGCAGTGGTCCACCAGGTCATAACAATGCTTCAGGTGTGGCGCCCATTGCTGGTCCGGGGTTGAACCGCGCCGCAGCGGATTGTTGTTGTTGCCCACTACCGGCACGCCGATCACATTGGAAAAGAGTTCATTGGCGCTGTAAACGGCAACCGCATCTTCGTCCACGGCGAGGTTCTCCCACGTGGTTGCCACTACCCCGTCTGCCGACACCAACACGCCGGTGGCGGATCCCAGCGGCACCGTGGATTTTCCGCGTGAGATAACTGCTATCCCTGTTGAGGCGTTAATGTGCGCAATCTCGGAGCGGGCGACAAGTTCGATACGCACCAGCGCCGCCTTTGCCCCCTCTGCCGTGCTGTTCAACGGGGCAGAGGGCGACGGCGTCGGCGTCGGCGTCGGGCTGGCACTCGCCGTCAGGGCGCCGACGGCCAGGATCCCTGCCACGATGATGGAAATGCCCTTGTGCAACATGAGGAGCCTCTCAAAAGGAAAAGGCGGGGCTGTGAAAGAGCTACTGCTCAGATGCCCAAGGTCCAGGCGTCAGGGATTGCTGCCGGGGGAGAGCCGCCGCGGGACTCCTCAGGATGAGATGGTGCGCGGCTGCGACGCAAGACGGCATGGTGCATTTCCGGAACGGCAGGCGCGAAGCAAATGAGGTATAAAAACTCCTCGGATAACTCTTTACCGGCAGCCGTGGACATCGGAAAACCATGCTGTCAGAACAACTTCGTCCATCGAATTACTGTATCCCTGCAGCCTTTGGCGCTCAAGGCTTGGCTGCGGCAATTGCTACCCTATTTAGCTTCCGTGAAGATGGGTTAAAAGTCCTTAGTGGATTGATTAGGAGTATTCCCTTGTTCGATCACGTGTTCTTATTTAGGGAATGCCCCATAGGTTCGGGGCAGGCGTAAACATGTCAGTTTGCCTGTAAAAGGAAGCCGGCATCTGAGCCTTGGCCCTCCGCGTGCACGGCTCCCAGACAATCGGCCCCTCCTGGTCCGGGACAAAAAAATACCTGGTCTCCACGTTCTCGTCATCCAGCACCTGGATCACGGCCTCCATCGTGTTTCGCATGAGGGTCCAAACAGTCGATGAAATGGTATGCCCGGACTTCGGCCGCGGCGCCAGTTGGATGGCTGAGCTTGGCTCCCACTCACCAAGTTGGCGAGACGACCCCACCACATATGTTCGACCAGTTCGGTTCAGCCATGGACCGTCTGCGATGGAGAAGTGCATGGTCTTCATTGAGCGAAGTATCGTGTGGACCCGGGGATTTATCGCTTTTACATTGTCCTCATTGAGGTCCATTGCGACTCCGCCAGCGGGTGTACTAAGCAGGAGCTCGCCGCCACGGCAGAGTTCCACTCGGCTGGGCGCAATGGGCCATGGCCTGCCCACACCCAGGGCCGTGGACTGCATTCGAAGGTCCAGAGCGTCGTAACGGGCTTCCACTAGCCGCTGCACTGCCGGGACTACCTTATCCAGGGGAGCGACCACCCGCTTATGCCGCAAATCCACCTCGATAAAGTCCCGCGCATCCGCGCGACGGGGGATTTTATCCGTGAATTGGCTCATGGAAATTCGAAACGCCTCCGCAGCCTGGGAAAATGCCAAGTCGCTGTCCGGAAGGGACCGTTCCAGCCAGCGAAGGGAATCGTCGGGGTACCCCAGGAACGCGTAAACGCCACTTAGCTCCTGGGCGGCCAAGGAACGTTCGCCTGGGTCCGTGGCAGCGCCCCAAGCCTCATAGAGCAGCCGTCTGGCGGCCTGGAGTTCTTCGGCAGCACGTTCCGGATGAAGCGCTGCATCCTCCATGTGCAGGCGCGCCGCCCGGCCGGCTCCGTCCTGAAGGGACCGTACTCGCGTGTCGATGTCACCCACAAGCGAGCGGATGTCCTGCGCCAGGAGTTCTACCTTCTTCATCGCATCCTGTTGGGCAGGAAGGAATTGCTGCAACAGCTGTTCGGCGATCTGCTTGGCCACCGCGTCAGCCGAAGCCATCAAAATCGGGTTAGCTGTGCCTGCCGTTGCCGCAGTTGCTGCCAGATGGGCCGCGGCTGCCGCCCCGGAAGTTATTCCCGTTCTCAACAGGCGGAAGAGAAGATTCGACCATGTAGTTGGCATGCCCCCTCCTGAAAGAGGTGCGAGCTGCGGTTAGTCCTGTTCGTTCATGCTTGACCACTGTGATAGGGCTGTCAACACGTGGCGTCGGCATGGAGCGAGGGGCTTACCGCACGCCGCGCCGAGTCTAACTGCCCGCGTCCGTGTGCTCAGTACACCGGACCGTCGCAATCAGCGGCCCGCCGGCGTCGTCCTTTTGATAGCGGGTTACGTGATTGGTGGTCTTGCCGCATGCCGCACAAAATGTGTTTTGCTGTTTGGTCCCCATTCCAAGATTGTATGCGGACTGGGGTTTCGCCAAGGTAAACATCATGAAACGGCCGCAGCGCGCGGCCTTTCAACGCCCGTAGTGGTGGTTAGAAATGTGAGTACTAGCTACTCGTGCGAGGGGCCGGTACCTGAGGTTTACTGATGTTGCCGGCGGGAATCAGGCCCATTGAGGGCACCGCCGGCGCCAGCATCGCCTTAGCTGATACGACTAGAGCCCATCGCGGCGTGGACAGAAAGTGGCAGGGTCCCATGCGAGTCAAATGCCTACCGGGGACGACTCAGATCCCATGGACTGCCCCCACCAGTTTGTCGGCCGATGTGATGCATGCTCCGCTCCCGTGAGGCAGGGGAGGGTCTGCCGAATCCCGGGACCGCAGGGCAACTTAACCGGTCTTCTGGACCGCTTATACTGGGTTCATGACTACTGGGGAAAAGCTTCTGAATCTGACTGTCGAATACCAGCGCGCCATTGATGGCGGGGGCCAGGATGCCCGTAATCCGCAGGCTATCGCTGCGGATTACCGAGAGCACCCTGAATGTTCTGCTGGGTGCGGCAATCAACTCACCGGACCACATTGAGGGCGGTACGCCCCTAGGTATCAACGACTGACAGGACCGCGTTGGCGGGGACGCCCTGTCTGCGTTTTGCCGGAATCGTTGTCACGGGAAAAGATGCGGCTCCCGTTCGAGGGCGCGTTGCCGGGTGTAAGGCCCTGTTCTGTGAGCTGGATGAAGCCTTGACCGCCTACGCCGGTTGCACTGCCCGTCTGCGTGGCGTAGTTGCCCACCAGCCGCCCGTCTGTGAGTTTCAGGGACATCGCATCAGGGCCTTGCGGAGGACGTCCTGGTCCGCGCCGGCGGCGAACACGTCCGCCGAGCGTGTCGCAGTGTCCGGCGTAGAAACGCTGCGGGCGTTCCACCACGGAGAAGCTGGCGAAAGTGGCAGAAAGTGGCGCAATGGAGTCGGCTCCGGGTCCTCTGCGACGGCCGTAATAGTGGCGTCGCCGGCTTCGGGCAGGAACTCCTGTAGTGCTCCGGCCAGTCCCTCTGCACGGACCACGCTTGGATGGAGTGTTCCCTGCACGAGGGTCCGGCTGGACAAACTGACGTCCGAGCACCTCCAGCAGCCGTACAAGCCGACGCGACGCCAATCGTTCGGAAAGACAGTTTCCCAGCTCGGCCGACCCATCCGGCATTTTATGTGCGTTATGCATCCGTTATATATGCTGGTTTGATGAGTTTACGGTCTAGCGGGGCACCCCCGACGATGATGCAACGCCCGTTCGCGCCCGAAAAAGGGCTGCTGTCCGGACGCAAGCACGCACTCGACGGACTGCGCACAGTTGCCGTAGCGGCGGTCTTTCTCTTTCACACCGTGACGGAGTTCGCCCCCGGCGGCTCCATGGGCGTGGACGTTTTCTTCACGCTCAGTGGCTTCGTCATCACGCTCCTGATCATGAAGGAGTACCAGGCCACGGGCCGGCTGCGCCTGGGCGTTTTCTATGCCAAGCGGCTCGCCCGCCTCTGGCCGGCGCTGCTGATTGTGTGCGCCTTCGTGGCGGCCGTCGCGCTGCTCTTTCCCGAGTCAGGGCTGGGCGGCCAGGAAGCCTATGCCATACCGGCTGCCGCCTACGTGATGAACCTGGCCCGTGCCGGCCTGATCGGTACCCCGATCACCGGCGGCGCGCTGGCCCCCACCTGGACGCTCGCCGTCGAGGAACAGTTCTACCTGGTGTGGCCGTTGCTTCTTCTGCTCATCCTGCTGGTTCAGCAAGGCCCGCGCTGCCGCCTGGATCACCGCAGGCTTCGCGGCGGCATTCCTGCTGGAGCGGTTCCTCCTGGTATCAGGCGGGGCGCCGCTGGCCCGCATTTACAACGGGGCCGATACCCGGGCGGACCAGCTGCTGCTGGGGTGCGCCATGGCCCTGGTGTTCACCACCGTGCGCCCTGGCTCGCGGTTCCATGCCGCCCTGCTGGTCAATGCACGCTGGGCCGGTCCGCTGGCCGGGGCTCGCCCTGCTGGCCGCCGTGCTCATGATCAAAGAGCCGAGCACGCCCGGTGCCTGGTTTGATGTCTTCTGGACCGCCGGCCCGGCTGCCCTGTCCATCCTGGCAGGGCTGGTCATTGGCTGGCTTGTCCTCCACCCGGCCGGCCTCGGCGCCAGGGTCCTGAGCCACCCGTGGCTCGCAAACCCCGGCCGCGACCTGTCCTATGCCTTCTACCTCTGGCACATGCCGGTCTATCTCCTGCTGATTCCCCTGATCCCGTCCCCGTGGGCCCGCGTGCCGCTGGCGGCGGCCTGACCGCGCTGATGGCCTACCTGTCATTCCGGCTTGTGGAACGCCCCGTCCGCCGCTGGGCGTCCAGAAAGCTGGAGCCCGCTGCCGTCCGGCCCGTCCGGGAACCGGAGCGGGAATTGGAGTCTCAGCTGGAGTTGGCCGGCCGGAGCTAGGCGTTAGCCGCCTTACACGGACGCCGTTTGCCGGGACCGGGCCGGTAAGATGTGCCGGGTGACCAGAAACGGCAGGCGACCCAACGTAACCAAGCAGGAGTGGATCAAGTACGCTGCACTTTTTCTGCTGGCAGTAGTTGCCTTCGGGGTTGCCTGGATCGCCCTGACCAACCCGCGCGGCGCCAGACGAAGCCGTCAGCCCTGTGACCGGCGACCCCGCCGGCGGCCACGCCAACGGCTACTGCGACGTCGCCCCGACACCGACGGCCACCGCGACGCCACCCCCACGGCAACCGCAACGGCTGCAGCGGCTGGGAATCGAGCTTCCCGCCCAGCCCGTCCTCCTGATTCTTGGCGACTCCTACACCGCCGGTATGGGCGCAGACCCGGCAGGACCAGGGGTGGGCGTACCTGGTGGCCGGCTCGCTCGGCTACCCCACGAACATCGACGGCGTGCCCGGAACCGGGTTCGCGTGGGGCGGCGGTGCGCAGGACGAGCTGGGGCAGGAGTACGAAGTCCGGCTGCAGGCAACCGCCCAGGATCCGCGCTTCGTCCCCAACGTCCTCATCCTCCAGGGCGGACAGAACGACGCCGCGATCACCAACGCCGATGAAATCAAGACCGCCACGTCGCAGACCATCGAGGCTGCCCGCAGGTTCTGGCCCGGCATCCAGGTGGTGGTCATGGGCCCCTCCGCCCCGCAGCCGCTTGCCGAGGAACTGAGCGCGGCGAACACCGCGGTCCGTGCGGGTGCCGAAGCCGCCAAGGCCCCGTTCATTGATGCCGTCGAGGCCGGCTGGTTCACCGCCGCCAACAGCCCGGAATTCGATTTTGACGGCGACCACCCGAACACCGCCGGCCACGCCCACATTGCCGAGAAGTTCCTGGAGGCCTGGGCCACGTTAACTGACTGAGCGGCCTTAACTGACTGAGCGGCACAGTCCGCGATGGTCCTGTGCCGCTCATTTCCCTGTTGACTGGGTGGCTACGCCGGGTCCATCATGCTGACGCGGTCGGCCAGTTCCAGCCAGAGATCGTTCACCGACCTGCCGGCGGGGCACGCCAGCGCCAGTTCCATCAGCCCGTTGCTGCTGCTGGTTGCGCGCACGGCCATCCGGTAGACAACGTCGGCATCGCTGTCGTTCTTGAAGCGGAGCTCTGCCTGCTGCATTTCGATTTCCTGGCCGCCGTCGCGCAGGTTGACGTAGAGTTGACCGCGTCCTCGTCGATCACCTCAACCGGCTTGCCCACCGAGCTCTTGACGGCCTCGATCTCGGAGGCCATGACCAGCTTCGTGGCGGCCTCATCGTCGGTTCCGCCGGTGGGCTCGATGGTGGCCTGGTACGTGGTGAACGTGCACTGCAGGCTGGCGTTCCGGTAGTTGACCATGCCTTCCTTGACCGGTTCCTTGGTCCAGCCCTGGGGTTCCTTGATGGACCACACGGGTGCGCCGCTGAAACCGGCATCGTCAAAGATATAGACGGCTCCGGCGGCGCTCTCGGTGGCCCCCGCCTCCGCCAGCTCTTCGGACGCCGCAGACTCTTCCGGCGCCGCGGATTCGCTGGCTTTGAGGTCGGGGACGGCGTCCGGCTTGTTGCTGCCCGCCAGGCCGTTGAACACCATGACGCCGGCCACGGCGATCACGCCACAACGCCCACGCCACCGGCTACCCAGCCCCAGACGGGCATGCCCTTCTTCGGCGGAGCCTGCATAAACGTGGTGCCCTGGCCGTACTGGCCGCCCTGGTTGCCGTACGGGGCTGGCCCTGCTGCGGCCACTCCTGCTGCGTGTAGGGCGGCTGGCCGCTGCTGGTGTGCTGGCCTGCTGCGGCGTAGGGAGGGAACTGCGGCGGCTGCCCGTCCGGGCCAAACCGGGGCCGGCGGGATGGGCGGATGCGGAGTGCCCTCGGGCTGCGGCTGCTGGTTGTTCGGCTGCTGCGGCCATCCGGGCTGCTGGTTGTTGGTCACGTGGTTCCCCCAATATTTGGCGCGAGAAGTGCAGCTACCATCATGCCGTGTTTTTGGCGCGGGCCGCGATGGGGAGCCGTGCCCATCGCGGCCCCGGGCCGCTTCCGCGTCCCGGAAACTCGGAGGGCCCGTGGGTAGAATCGAGGCCAAGAAGAACGCAAAGTGCTTTCCGGAGGTACGGAGAAACAATGTCAGAATGGCTCGAAGTCGGCGCGGACAATTACGTGCTGGTCACCGAAGGTTCGCTGCTGAATACCGGCCTGATTGTTGGCTCCGAGCGTGCCATGGTGGTGGATACCGGCTGCGGGCCGCGGCAGGGGCGCGAGATCCTGGACGCGGTGCGGGAGAAGACGCAGCTGCCCATCGTCGTCGTCAACACCCACGCGCACTACGACCATTTCTTCGGCAACGCCGTGTTCGCTTCCGACGGCGCCACCGAGTTCTGGGCGCACGAAAACTGCGCCCGCGAGATCGACACCCACGGCGACCTGCAGCGCCGCTTCGTGGGAACGCTGGAGCCGGAGATGTCCACCGGTGAAGGCGAGAACGTGGACCTGGTGGTGCCCAACGCGATCGTCCGGGACCAGCCCGTGCTGGTGGACCTCGGCGGGCTCACCGTCACCCTCTTCTACCTGGGCCGCGGCCACACCGACGGCGACCTCCTGGTGGGCACCCCCACCACCCTCTTCGTGGGCGACCTCGTGGAGCAGGGCGCGCACCCGTCCTTCGAGGACTCCTACCCGGAGGAGTGGGCCGATTGCCTGCGCCACATCTCCGCGCTGCGCCACCGCTACGAATTCCTCATCCCCGGCCACGGCGAGCCCTGCAGCGACCAGTTCGTCAAGACCATGGCCAACACCATGACCACCGCCGTGCGCCAGGCCCAGCTTTCCATCCGCGAAGCCCCCTCCGACGCCACCAAGGCCATCCCCGTGCTGCCCTACGGCCCGGAGCAGTCGCGCTGGTTCATCAAGCGCCTGCAGGAGACCCGCCCGCTGCACTAACAGCAACGCGGGGTCACTACCCGCCCGATAATTAGGGACTATTGGGCAAGGAGTGACGCCGCGTTGCTGGCTTGGGCTAGGCGCTGGCGCTTCCCTCCCGGAAAGAGGCGATCAGCTCCTGGACTTTCCGGTGCTCCTCTGACGCCGCATAGGCCTCGCTTCTGCCATGGTCCCGAAATCCCGGCTGGAGATGAACAGAACGGTGCGGTGGGTGACGCCGTTGGTGGCCACCACCCCGGTTTCCACCAGGCCCAGTCCGTACATCAGCCGCGGCACCAGGGCTGTAGCAGCCGGGCCGGTGTTCGAGCTGAGGGACGTCACCACCTGGACGTTGTCCGCCCATTGGTTCTCCGCGCGGTCCTGCGGGAACGTCGGTCAGGTCCATGGCCATGGACCGGACCACGAAGGGCCCGGACTTTGACAGTGGCGCGTCCCCGGCCACGTCACCGAGGTGAACTGCGGGACGTTCAACACACGGGCACTCGGCGCCCCACGCAATCAGGATGGTGAGGGAAGCCAGCTCCCTTCCGTCGGGTCCCATCACCGTCACCACGCCGGATCCCGGCGAGCCTCCCACGGTGGTGTCCTGCACCGTCCAGTCGGACGGGTGGTCAAAGGAATACCGCACGTCCTCCCAGGTCCCTGAAAAGGTGGAGAGCGCGACGGCGGTGCTGCCGCCGTCGGGCGTTGGACTGGAGGGATGCTGGACCGGGGGAGACGCTGTGGCTGGATGTGACGCCGAGGGCGCCGTGTTCCGGCCGGCGGGTGCGGAAAGCCCGGCGCAGGAGCTGAGGGCGAAGGCCATGCACAGCGCGGCGGGGAGGAGCATCAAACGTGCGGATGGTGCCTGTTCATGGGGGCCTCCTCGGATCGCACAAAGCGCTTTCCCCGATAGTAAGGCGGCCGGACCATTTGCGGGGATGAAAGGCGTGTCAACGCCTGAAGGAGCGGCAGCCGCCGTCGCGCGCGTGATAAGCCATCGCACGGGCATCCCGCGTGCTGTCTTTTCGTCACATTCGGTGTGACTTGAGCAAATCTTGAGGCTGCGTTCCTTAGCATTTCGGCATGGGTAAGTATGGGGGCACCTACACGGCACGCGAGTCCCGGCGGGAGCGCGGCCGCCGCAGAATGAAACTGGTTTCGTACGTCACGCTGGCCGCCCTGGCGGTGGCTACGGCCGCGGTGGTGATGCTGGCGCTCAACTGCTGGTGACGTGACTCGACTTGTAAACCGGCTGTGACTTACCGGCTAGCCTGACCCTGATCGCTTGGGGGATCACTGCTAACCGATGGAGGCCGCTGTGGCTCTCACTGACTATGCCCTGGCGCTGTGCGCGCTGCTGGGCACACTGCTGATTCCTTTCTGTGCGATGTACCAGGTGCTCCGCCTCAAACGGCGCGCCATCAGGGTGACCGCCACGAGGAGTGACCGCAGCTAGCCATGCCCTACGTCGATATCAACCCGCACAAGGGCCGCCCCAAATGGCAGGCCTACAGCGTTCTCGCCGTCCTTTTAGTCCTCACCGCCTGCGTTGTGGTGGCCGCCCTGACCCGCCACTGACCTCGTATTTCTGCCCCAGCACCTAGACTTGGTGATTGAATCAGTCCGTAAAGTGCCGCAGAACCTTGTGCCGAACGTCCTGGGGGACAGACATGCCCGATGATCCGGCGGATCAGAACGCACGCGCCAATGCAGAGGATGCAGGGCAACCGCAACCGCCCCGACGACGCCGCGACCTCCGCCGCGCCGACGGCGCGCTTTCGGATGCCCAGACAGGAACCATGCCAGCCATAACTCCCGAGTCTTCCAATACGCCCGACGCCGGCTCCCCGGTGCCGCGCCGCAGCTCCTGGGCGGAGGCCGCGGCCGCAGCCGACCAGGCCAAACCCGCGGCGCACGTTCCGGCGCCCACCCGCCGGCCCGCCAGGCCGCCGGTCACGGCGCAGCCGCAGTCGCGGGCACAGGAACCGCAGTCCGCGCAGCCGGAAGAGCACAACTCCCGTCACCACCGCGGTGGCGTACGACGGCGATGCAGCCGCGCCGCCGTCGTCGTACGGTTCCGAGGCACGTGCCGGACGAAACGCCCGCGTTCCGGCGCGTCCGGCCCACGGCCGCGGACGTCATCGCCGAAACGCCCATGCCTGACTTCATCAGCTCCCCGGGACTGTTCGTCAAAGAGCAGAAGCCCCGGCCCGTGGGCGGCATCCGCGGCGCCATCTACGCGCTGACCGGCGGGGCCTGGAACATGGGGCCCAGCGCCAAGCAGCGCGACGAGGACGAACTGCGGCCGCCGCATCGCCCGCCAGCTGCAGGGCAGCTACAACACCGCCGTGCTGAGCCTCAAGGGCGGCATCGGGAAAACGTCCACCACGGTGGGCGTGGGCCTGACCCTGGCCGAATTCCGCGGCGACGCGCCCTGCGCCATCGACGCCAACCCGGACTCCGGTGACCTGGTGGAGCGCGCCCTGGGCGAGGGGATCTACCAGCAGGCCAGCCCGCGCACCATCACGGACCTGCTCACGAACATCGAATCCGTGGACTCGCTCACCGCGCTGGCCCGGTACATGCACCACGCCGGCCGGCTGCACCTGATCGCGGGGGAGCAGGACCCGGAGGTCTCCGACTCGCTGACGGCCGCCGAGTACCTGCGGATCCGCAAGCTGATCTCCAACTACTATTCGGTGGCCCTGACCGACTGCGGCACCGGCGTGACGCACAACGCGATGAGCGGGATCCTGCAGTCGGCGGACAACCTGGTGATCGCCGCCGGCTATGCCGTGAGCGGCGCCAAGCGTGCCCGCAGCACCCTGCACTGGCTGGCCAGCCACGGGTACGAGGACCTGGCCCGGAACGCCATTGTGGTCATCACGGACAAGGACGAGGTTTCCTCCCGCGTGGACAAGGACGCCATCGAGGAACACCTCGCCGGGATCTGCCGCCAGCTCATTGCCGTCCCGCACGACCGCGGCGTGGCCGACGGCGACCTGGTCACCCTGGACGTCCTCAAGCCGGAGACCCGGCGGGCGTACAAGGAGATCGCGGCGGCCATCGTGGACGGGTACCGGTAGAGGTCCGGATCCCCGGGCGCCGGGACTGTCTGCTTGGCAGGTGGGCCGGTACGGCGGCGTGCGGGCCATGGGGAGAGGCTCTGCTTGGCGGTGCCACCTTGGTGACACCGCCAAGCGCTGAGCCCTGTCCAGCAATAAAGGCCCTGGCATCACTGGTCCCAGCTCCAGTTGCAACTGCGTCGCGCTTCAGGCCTTACAAGAACTACTGTGCACCAACCGGCTCAAGGCCGGCGCAGCTACGCGCAGGTATCCCTCAAAACTGCCTCAAGATATGCCCACCAGCGGTGCGGGGACTTGGCTGACTGTGTCAACCCGTCGTGGCCCCGGCTGGACAGCGCGATTTCTCACCAATGTCGCAACGGGCGTCCTTTGAAGCTGACCGGAGTGATTACTGGCGTGCCGGTGTGGGTGAAGTCGTGGAGCGAAGGGTGGATTGGAGCTCGGCCTGGGACGGCATGCCCGCAAGGCCCGCAGGACTCCGGTAAACCCGGCACGCCAAGGCCGGCGCTGCTGACGGGGGGAATAAGTCACGCCCGCACGCGACAAAGGACGGCGAGCCATGAAAACCAAGGGTCTCAGCCTGCTCATCGGTGGTCAGCTCCACAACACGTACTTCTGCGATGACACCTTCGGCTGCCGGGCTCGGCAAAAACAACTCCAGGGCGTAGGGCTATTCGGGCACTCGGGAATGATCCGCAACGCATAAATAACGCCGCCAGTATCGGCCCGGAGGCCCAAAAGTACAGAATTGCCTGAATACATCCTTGGCTGTACTTTGGCTTTATGGAAACCCTCACGCATGCACCCGTCTTGGCCCGGTTCGGTTACGCCGTGTCCGATCCGACCAGGGCCCGCATCCTGCTGGCGCTGGCAACGGAACCGGCGTACCCCTCGGACCTCGCCGATTCGCTGGGGGTTTCGCGGCAGAGCATGTCCAACCACCTGACGTGCCTTCGCGGCTGCGGGCTGGTGGTGGCCGTTCCGGACGGCCGTCGGAGCCGGTACGAGCTGGCCGACGCGCGCCTCGGTCACGCCATCGGCGATCTGATCGGCGTTGTCCTCGCCGTGGATCCGGCCTGCTGCGCCCCCGACGGGACGTGCCTGGTATGACGTCGCTCCAGCCGGGGGCGGGCCCCGGCCGCCGCGCCGTGCTCACCAGGCGCATCCGCATCTTCGCCGCCGCAACCATCAGCTACAACATCATCGAAGCCGTCGCATCACTCTGGGCGGGCAGTGCGGCCGACTCCGCCGCACTGATCGGCTTCGGGCTGGATTCCGTGATCGAGGTGGCGTCCGCCGTCGCGCTGTCCTGGCAGTTCTCCGCCAAGGACCCGGAACGGCGCGAGCACCTCACCCTGCGGATCATTGCCGTTTCATTCTTCGCCCTGGCCGCCTTCGTCGCCGTCGACTCTGTCACGTCCCTGGCCGGCGGGGGTGCGGCGCGGCACTCGACCCCCGGCATCATCATCGCCGCGCTGAGCCTGGCCATCATGCCGGTGCTCTCCTGGCTGCAGCGGCGGGCCGGGGTGCAGGATACGCTGATGGAGTACTGCTGATGGATTGTTGGGGGCGCCATGCTGAATTTCTTCCGTGAAGCACAAGAAGCACGACTGGCCACACCCGGGCGGCGCATCTACAACTATGCCTCCGGTGCGGTGATCCTTGGAGTCGTGGCCTTGGTTTTTGCGAACCTCGCACCCCTGTGGATCTTCTGGATCGCCTTCCCGGTGTCTCTCGTTTTGGACGTCTTCCTGACCAGAAAATGGATCAGGGAAGATGCGCTCAGAGATTACCGGGCCCGTCAGCTTCAGTAAGCGTCTCTTGCCGGGACAGCCGGGCGGGGTCTCGACGCAGTAGTTTCCCGCAAACTGAGAGTGCAGCTACCCGTCTATTCGGATACAGCTGCACTCAAAGTTTGTGGAAATTTAGAAAGTCTGTGGCTTGCACTCTGGCCCGATTAGTGGGCGCTGCAGTGCTCTGCCTGGGGTGCCTTAGGCCGCGATCAGCGCGCGCCTTGCGGGCGTATGCTCCCGGCGCGGTGCCAGGACGCTGATGGTGCAGGGTGCCTGCTGCGGATCGATCCTGGCCGGCAGGTGATGGGTCTCGGAAGCGTTATGAAGCATTTCCAGGGCTTCCTCATCGACCCATGCATGGGAGATGTCCAGCTTCAGGTCCAGGCCTTCCTTCAAGGAATTGGCCCGCTTTACTACTACATAGAGTGCGTTCACGCTGTGGACGGTGATATGCCCCTTTGCAATCACCAGAGCCTTGGCATGGTCGAGATCTACTCGGACAACGATGTTGAGCTTGGAGTTCAAGTTGTAAAGCCTTCCCCGGCATTGGCTGCGACGCTGCAGCTTCTTGCTTTGCCCCGTTTGCTGGAGCCTTATCCAGAGTAAGGGGCGGATGTGACGTACGCAACAGTTACGTATTTATTACACCGATTAGGGATGCTGATCCTGTGACGCCGCGGCTCGTGACGCTTGGCCTGACCTGCGTCTGGGGCGCGACCGAATCGTGACCCGACACGCCGGGTTTTCTTGCGCAGATCCTGAGCTATGGGCGTTAGCGTCGGCGCATCAGCCCTATGAAAGGTGCGTCAACGATGACCATTCTTGAATACGTCTCAGGCCTCAGCATCATCCTCGGATCCCTCGTTGGCACGATGGGCCTTGTGGCGGGGGTTATGCATTTCCGAAAGAGCCACTAGGCGCCGCCGCAGGTCGGCGGTAGCGCTGACCTGCGGGGGCTTCCCCGGTTTGTTCTGACGGTCTTTTCGGGGACGTTAGAATGGGGAGTCTTATGGATGACCCTCCTTCACATATGCCCTTGCCCCTCTGCCTTCTGACCGGTTTACCGGCCACCGTGGAGAGGGGCGCCCCAATGTATGAATGGATCATGCTCGGCATCGGCCTGGTCCTGACGGTGGGCACCGGGCTGTTCGTGGCCTCCGAGTTCGCGCTGGTGAACCTGGACCGGAACGACCTCGAAGCCCGCGCAGGCCCGCGGCGAGAAACGCCTCGGCCCCACCATCAAAGCCCTGAAGATCACCTCGACGCACCTTTCGAGTGCCCAGCTGGGCATCACCCTGACCACCCTGCTGACCGGTTACACGTTCGAGCCGGCCATCAGTTCGCTGCTCGCGCGGGCCGCTGCTCGGCCCAGGGCTCCCCGAAGCAGTTGTGCCCGGCATCGGCGCGGTGGTTGGCATCTTCATTGCCACCGTCTTCTCGATGGTGGTCGGCGAGCTGGTGCCCAAGAACTTCGCCCTGGCACTGCCCGCTGGCGACGGCCAAGGTGGTCATTCCGTTCCAGGCCCTGTTCACCGCCGTGTTCAAGCCGGTCATCCTGCTGTTCAACAACACGGCCAACGCCATCATCCGGTCCTTCGGGATCGAGCCGAAGGAAGAGCTTTCCGGCGCCCGCAGCGCGGAGGAACTCAGTTCGCTGGTCCGCCGCTCCGCCCTGGAAGGCCTCCTGGACCTCGACCATGCCACCCTGCTGCACCGGACGCTCCGGTTCTCGGAGCACAGCGCCGCGGACGTGATGACCCCGCGGGTGCGGATGACCGCCGTCGGCTTCGATGACACCGCCGAGGACATCGTGGCACTGGCCACCTCCACCGGCTACTCCCGTTTCCCGGTCATCGGCCGGGACCGCGACGACGTCCTGGGCGTGCTGCACGTCAAGCAGGCCTTCGCCGTGGCCCTGGAGGACCGCGGCGCAGGTCACCGCGTCCGGCCTGATGATCGAGCCCCTCAGGGTGCCCGAATCCATGGGCGTTGATTCCCTGCTTGTTGCTCCTGCGCAAACAGGGGCTTCAGGTGGCCATCGTCACTGACGAGCACGGCGGAACCGCCGGCATCGTCACCCTTGAGGACCTGGTTGAGGAGATCGTGGGCGAGCTCGAGGACGAACACGACCGCGCCCGGGTGGGTGTGGTCCGGCGCGGGCCGCTCCATCACCTTCGACGCTTCCCTGCGTCCGGACGAACTCCTGGACCGGACCGGCATCAGCGTGCCCGATGGCGAGGAGTACGACACCATGGCCGGCTTCGTCACCGACCTGCTGGACCGGATGCCGGAACTGGGTGACGAAGTCACCGTCGACGGCGGCACCCTCAGGGTGGAGCGCGTGGTGGGGACGCGCGTGGAACGGCTGCGGTTCACGCCGGATCCTTCAGCCCAGTCACCGCAGAGCCCGCACGACCGGATCGTCGACAACCTCACGCAGGAGCTGACCCATGAGTGAATACCTTCCCGGCATCATCTGGCTGGTGGTCCTGCTGGTGGTCAACGCCTTCTTTGTTGGGGCCGAGTTCGCCGTCATTTCCGCCCGGCGTTCCCAGATCGAGCCCAAGGCCGAGGCCGGCAGCAAGGCTGCGAAAACCACGCTCTGGGCCATGGAGCACGCCACCCTGATGCTCGCAACCAGTCAGCTGGGAATCACCGTCTGCTCGCTGGTGATCCTGAACGTCTCCGAACCGGCCATCCACCACCTGCTGGAAATCCCGCTCGGCCTGACGTCCCTCTCGGCTGAGGCTATCGGCATCATCGCCTTTGTCGCCGCATTGCTGCTGGTGACCTTCCTCCACGTAGTCATCGGCGAGATGGTGCCCAAGAACATCTCGTTCTCCGTGCCCACGCGCGCGGCGCTGATTCTGGCACCGCCGCTGGTCATGGTGGCCCGGATCTTCAAGCCGGTCATCTGGACGCTGAACGGGATCGCGAACTCCATCCTGCGCCTGTTCAAGGTGGAACCCAAGGATGAGGCCACCAGCGCCTACACGCTGGACGAGGTGGCGAACATCGTGGAGCAGTCCACCAGGCGACGGGATGCTGACGGACACCAGTGGCACCCTGACCGCGGCGTTCGAATTCACGGCCAAGACCGTCGCGGACGTGGAGGTGCCCATCAGCGAGATGGTGCTCCTGCCGGCCTCGGCCACTCCGGCGGACATCCAGCGGGCGGTGGCCGACACGGCTATCTCCCGGTACATCCTCACCGACCAGGACGGTGTTCCGTCCGGCTACCTGCACCTGAAGGACGTCATGGACCTGACGACGCCGGAGAAGTTCACCCGGTCCGTGCCGTCGAAGCGGATCCGCCGCCTGGCCTCGGCCTTCAGCGGCAGCGAACTCGAGGATGCGCTGGCCACCATGCGCCGCTCCGGCGCCCACGTGGCCCGGGTCTTCGATGCCCATGGGAATACCACCGGAGTGCTGTTCCTCGAGGACATCATCGAGGAACTCGTGGGCGAAGTGCAGGACGCCACGAGCGCGTAAACGGCCCGCCCCGGCAGTGTTGACGAGGAGCAGTGTTGGGCGGGCCAAAATGCAGGTAGCCGCTACTCGTGTGCGTGGCGGCTGCCCCTGCCTAGTCTCGGAGCATGGAGCGAGGTAGCTATAAAAGAGTGCGGCGGCACAAACGGCCGCGGCCCACTGAACAGGAGATCGGTGAGCTTATGGCGGTGATCCGTGGACTCGACCCGAAGGGCGCAGAGCGGAAAGTCGCCGTGATCGCGCCGATCCCGGGCGCGGGCCTGCTGCGTGAGTCGCTGGCGAAGGTCCTGCGTCTGCCGAAGGCTTTCCGTCCGGCGCCGCGGCGTTCCTGACGGTCCTGGCCCGGAAGGGCGTTACCCGGAGACCCTGCGACGCTGCAGCCGATCCCGGGTGGCTGCGACGCTGCAGCCTCAAACAGGGTAGGCAAGAAGTGTGACCCACGCAACATCACCGTCGATTGTTGCGCGGCTTCGGCGGGTTTCGACGGGCTCAACCGCCGGGGTCCGACCCGCTAAACCACTCGGAGCGCCGGTGGCCCGGAGGCATCCTGCGCGCCCGGGCCTTCGTGACGGGCGGTGCGGAAAGAATTGTAAGTGCCGACGGCGGATGGAGTAAGGGTACCGGTCTCAAGGGCCCTGCTCGCCGCCGGCACAGTCTGATTCGGACGATGGAATCCGAGAAGACTGAGCACGAATTTTCATTCGTAGACCGGTGCTGGCACTTACTCTATTTTTCCTGCGGCCCGGCTGGCATCAGTACTTGGTACTCCTTTTCCGGACCGCGGATACTTGGCCCGGCCCCCGGTTTTTCCCATTTGTCCTGTTGGCGCCTCTGGTTACGGGGATTTGGCGCAGCAGGAGCCGGCACCACCTAGACGCTCGAAGAGTGCGGCCCGAAAAAATGGGTAGCCGCTACCGGTGCGCCGACGATTAATCAGGAATCTAATGGGTGTAGTCAGTCTGAGGCTCGGGACCAGGGCCTTCCGGTTTCCGTCTGCGCTGTGACCATCAGGTCGCCGAATCGCCGCCGACGGATTGCGCCGGGGCCGGCGGCGAAGTGGCCTCCGGGTAAAGCCAGGCCGGTACATCTGACGCCGTCGGCCCCTTTTTCTGACCTACTCCAGCCCTGCGCCGGTTCCTAGCTCCCGTTCCGATTGGCAGCCAGCCACTCACTGAACTTTTGGCGCCCGACGCCGGCGCCCGCCTCCGGGATCAGGCCGCCGTTCCGCATCGCGCGCCACAGCGGCCCGGGCGCGGTGAACTCCAGGATGAGTTTCTTCCGGCCATGCTTGCGGGCGTAGGCGCGGACGAGGTCAACCAATTGTTTCCGCTCAGGGCCGCCGAGGTCTGCAATCCGTCCCTGCGGACCGGCTTCGGCCGCGTCCACCAATGCCTCGGCCACCTCGCGTGCCGCAACAGGCTGTGTGGCCATCCGGGGCACCAGCGCCAGCGGGCCTACGGAACTGCGCTGCAGCATCTGCCCTGCGAACTCATGGAACTGGGTGGCCCGCAGGATGGTCCACGGCACGTCAGCGCTGCTGACCAGTTTCTCCTGGGCCAGCTTCCCGGCGTAGTAGCCCGCGGCAGCCTTGTCCGCTCCCACGATGGAGAGTGCCACGTGGTGCTGTACCCCGGCTGCCTTCCCCAGTCGCAGAAGGTTCCCGGTGGTGGCGGAGAAAAAGTCCACGGACTTCTTTTCGTTCAGCGTCTGGATGCTGGCCACGTCAATCACCGCACCCGTGCCCTCAAGTGCTTTGGCCAGACCCTTCACCGCTCACCAGATCCACGCCCTCCGCGCGGGAGAGGCTGACTACGTGGTGGCCACGTGCCCGGGCGATGGAGACAACATCGCGTCCAACTGTTCCGGTTCCGCCGGCAACTGTGATGTTCATGCTCCGAACTCTAAGGCACAGGCCTTTTGGGCACCGGCGCCAGGCCCTTCCGACACAATCCGCACCGGATGTTGCGCAGTCACATGAACGCTGCCTACCCTGAATGAGGCTGCAGAAGCGCGGCCACTGGCCGCAGCGTCGCGGCCTCCCCGGCTGCAGCGTCGCAGCCACGCAAGGAAGGCATGATCACCTTGACCGACAAGCTCAGCATTCTTGTCCGTGTAGACCTCGACCACGCCAAAGCCCAGGTCCTCGCCAAGGGCCACGTCACCGTTCACAGCATCCAGGCCCTTTACGTTGTGGTGAAGCGCGCCAACGCCCTGAAGCATGACCTTGATCTGGAATTGGACATGCGGCACGCCCGCGTGGACCCCGAAGCGCTGCGCCAGTTGCAGGCCTGCTCCGAGACGCATCACCTGCCTGCGAGGATCGACCCGCAGCAGACCCCCTGCACGCTGAGCATCCTCCCGCCCCGCCGGGCCGTCCACGTTCCGGTCCACGCGCCGAGCCCTTTGGCAGCTGACGGCGGCCTGAATCCGCGCACACTGATAGCGCTGGCAACTCACACGCTGAACGGAAGTGCCGCCGTCGGGCGTTGCCCGATCGGACGTTAACCGACGGCGGGAATCCCGCCGGCCAGTTCCGCCGCCGCAGCGGACCCAGCGCTCGGATTCCGGCTCAAAGCAGACCACGACGGACGCGTCGGACTCGCGGGCCTCATCGATGGCGAAGCAGCAGGGCATCCTCAAGATGCCGCGCATAGTCCTGCCGCTCGGTGAACGAGCCGGGCAGCCCGCCGTCGTCAATGATCACGTGGGCCTTGCCGTCCACGATGACCTTGAGCGCGTAGCCCTGGTCGTCGTGGAGGGACCCCCGGGTGGACGCGATTTCCGTGACTTTGTCCGCCCGGACCAAGCTGTTGTTGATGGTGCGGATCCACACGTCACCCATGAGACCTCCTTGGCTTTGAGGCGCAGGTGGCAGTGCGCCCCACAAGGCAAACGTTAGTCCTCGCGGGGCCGCTTGTGACCCCCTGAATTGTGGGGAATTTTCCGCGGCCCCGGACGGCCGCCCTTGCCGGGCCTGCTTTGCGTGCTCCAGCGCCACACGGGGACGCAGTGCGGGCCCCGCAACGGGGCTCTGCTGCCGGCCGCCATAAGATAAATCTGATGACTTCGCCAGGAACCCCGCAGCCTTTCAACTTCCGAAGCATCGCCATACCCGCCTTCGGGCCTGCGCTGCTGTTCTGCATCGGCGAAGGCGCAGTGCTTCCCGTGGTGGTCCTCTCCGCGCGCGACCTCGGCGCCTCGGTGGCGGTCTCCGCGCTGATCGTCACCCTGATCGGGCTCGGCTCGTGGTTCTTCAACCTGCCGGCCTCCCTGATTACGCTCAAGTTCGGCGAACGCTGGTCGATCGTGGGCGCCGCCGCGGTGGGTGCGCTGGCGCTCGCGGCCGCCGCGATGTCCTCCCTGATCCCCAACGGACTGTGGCTGCTGGCGGTGGCGATGGCCGTCGTCGGGATGGCCGCCAGCGTGTTCAGCCTGGCGCGGCAGAAGTACCTCACCGAGGCGGTGCCCATTCAGTTCCGGGCGCGGGCGTTGTCCACGCTGGGCGGGGTCAGCAGGATCGGCGTCTTCATCGGGCCGTTCATTGGTGCCGGCGTGATGCAGTTCGCCGGGATCGCCGGCGCGTACTGGGTGGGTGTGGCGGGCATGGCGGCGGCCGCCGTTCTGGCCGTCACCATCCCGGACCTGGTGGTTCCGCCAGCGCCCGACGGCGGACACAAGACTCCGGAGCCCACGCTGCGGAATGTGGCGGTCTCGCACCGCGGTGTGTTCCTGACGCTGGGGGTGGGGATCCTGCTGCTCAGTGCGCTGCGCGCGTCCCGGCAGGTGGTCATCCCGCTGTGGGCCGACCACCTGGGCATGGATCCGGCGCAGGCGTCGGTGATCTACGGGCTGTCCGGCGCGATCGACATGCTGGTGTTTTACCCGGCCGGGAAGGTGATGGACCGGCGCGGCAGGCTCTTTGTGGCCATCCCGTCCACCGTCATCATGGGAATCGCGATGCTGCTCATTCCGCTGACTGCCTCGTTTGCCGGGCTGCTGCTGGCGTCGCTGCTGATCGGGTTTGGGAACGGCATCAGCTCCGGGCTCATCATGACCCTCGGCGCCGACTTCTCGCCCGACCGCGGCCGCGGCCAGTTCCTGGGCCTGTGGCGGTTCATCGCCGACGCCGGCTCTACTGGCGGGCCGTCCTGCTCTCCGGGGTAACGGCTTTGGCGAGCCTCGGCGCGGGGGTTTCAGCCACGGGCTTCCTGGGGTTCGCGGCGGCCGGAGTGTTCGCCGTGGTGCTGCCGCGGCTGAAGCACCGGCGGAATTACTGACTGATGGCGCGAAGAGCCGTCCGTAGACGTTGAACGTGCTGCGATGTCTGGAAGCAGCCGGGGCTGGTGGCAGTCAGCTGGCAGGCTGGCTCTTGCCGGGGACGGTCAGCCCGGAGAAGGTAGCCGAACCCGAAACTGTGGTCTGCGCTGGGCGACCGGGATGGCCACCGGGCATGTCGGAGCGCCCGTGGAGGTCAGTGTAACGTGGCCGTGCTCTGGGTTTGGTTGCCGAATTCATCCTGAACCCGGACAGTGACGCTGAAGGCCACGGTCTTGGGGATCTCCGCCGGCTGGCAGGTCGAAGACCAGTTTGTTCGCCGCTGCCGCGGTGACCACGATCGAGACAGCAGGGGCTGCGGTGAGACCGGAGGCGCTGAACTGGAGCGAGGTGGATCCCGTCTTCCTGTTGCCGTAGTAGAACGACGCCGATGCGGACCCCGCCGGAATGCTCAGCGTGGTTGGCCCTGGACTCCCCGCGGCGGCGGCGAAGTAGCCTGTGCCGATGGCGCTGGTTTGAAGAGCCAGCGCAGGTTGGCCTGCCGACGTCGGGTTTCCGAAGGCGTCGCGGCGTTCCACGGTGATAGGACCAATGTTGGCTGTTGCCGAGGCGATGCCGGTTACTGACGCTGGCGAGGTGACCACCAGCTGCGCGGCCGCGGCAGCGGTGACAGTGAAGCTCGTGCTGACGGTGCCCTCATAGCCGGGGCTGGTTGCCACCAGGGTGTAGCCCGCGCCTGCCTTCTTGATGGACAGGGTATTGAACGTGGCGGCACCGTTTCCATCAGTGTTGACGGTCTGTGTTCCGTCCAGCGTGCCACCGGCGGAGTTGGCGCCGAGGCTGATGGTCACCGGAACGCCCTCCCTCGACAAGGGAAGTCCCAACCAAATGCTTTGCAGCTGAACGCGGATTCCCGTCATCGGCGCACCTGCCGTCACGCTGCCAGGGGGCTGGGAGGTGAAGGCGACCTTGTGACTGAGGTTCACGATGACCGTGACGGCGGTGCTGGCTGCGCTGACAGCGGTCCACGAGCGGTAGACAGCTGTGACCACATATGTATGGGAGCCGGCCGCGACGCTGGTGTCCGAGCACGATGAGGCCGCGATGAGGGTTGCAGGTCCCGAGCCGCACGCCGGCATGGGTGTGCCGTTCGAAAGGCGCGTGACGTAGTAGCCCGTGGGTGCCAACGGGCCGGCAGACGCAGTCCAGCTGACCGAAACAGCTGGAAAGGACCGCGGAGGCTGAAACATTGGTGGGCGGGGCCAGCGTCCCGACAGTCGCCGTTGTGTTCCCGGCGCCCAAAGCGCTCCAGTGTCCAAAAGCGGGCGCCGATCCGAAAACCGTACCCAGCAGCAGGACGATGCACAGGATTACTGCACACTGCACACTGCGACGAAACAACACCAGCTCCCGTCGAGGCCGGGGGAGACCTTCGAGGGAGCTGGTGTTGCGGAACATGGGGACCTTCCAGGCATGAGCCTCACTGCGGGGGAACTGAAGTCAGGTCACCATCGGGCGATGAAACTGACCGTTTGGGCGAGGATTTCCAGGCCTGTTCCTCTTCAGCTGGCTACGAAGTGCAGCGGAACCGATACACCCTTGCAACCGTTCTGGTTCACGCCGGGGCGGTTGATCATCTGGAGGGTTACGGTGCCGGTGGTGCTCGCGCCCGGGAGGAGTTCGGTGGCGGCCAGAGTGTTGGCCGTGATGGCGAAGTCAGCGTACGAGCAACCTGAGCCGGAATCCCAGAGGGTTCCTTTCTCGTCGGCCACGGTGACAGCCACCGCGTTGATCTTCTGCACACCGCTGCCTGGGTTGTTCACTGTGAAGCTCACTGACTGGGTAGGACCACCCGGGGACAGTACGTTGCTGGCCAGTGAGCCGACGGTGATGGTGAATTCCTCCGACGTGTCAGTCGACTCGACCACAGCGTTCTGCTCTGCGACTGACGTCCAGTAGGCGAATGCGGCGCCGCCGCCGATGGCCAGCATTGCGGCGGTGGTGATGATGATGCGCTTCTTGCGTCCGGTTGTCTTAGCCATGTGAGACCCCTAAGAAATTGTGCGATATCCGCAGATCCTGTGAGCCCCAGCGGCTCCGTTAGGAATACTTTCGCGGACCAGGCTCAACGTACCGCCGGGTAATCCATCAAGAATTTCTCAAGGTTTTATTGACGTTTCCGCAGGTCAGGCGTATAAGCCCAATCCATTTGATGGATTTAACGACGGTGGCAGATGGGCTACTTGGGGCGGCGGGACGCCAGCGGGGCGAGAAGCGCTTCCTGCAGCTCCGGGCTCAGGACTGGTGGCACGTCGAGGTCCACCGCCAGGGCAAGGACCGCGCGGCTCAGGAAGTTGCGCGCCGCCGCGGCCACCGTGATGTCCATGATCTCGCGATCCGTGAAGCCGTGGCCGCGGAGCTCCAGGGTGTCGGCGTCGGTCATGGCTGTTGCATCCGCACTGAGTTTTTCGGCGTACGCCATCATGGCCACTTCCGCGGGAGTCAGTCCCGCGGTGCGGTAATCCCGGGCCACGGCAGCGAGTTCGTCTTCCGGAAATGCCTTCAGCGACTTGGCCCCGTGGGCCAGCAGGCAATGCGTCGAGCCAATAGCCCGGGCTGCCGCAAGGGTAACCAGCTCATAGCGACGCAGATCCATCGTGGCCGTGATGGCGCCGAGCATGGCCTCGAAGGCCTGGAAGACTTCGGGATTAATCGCCATGGCCTTCGTCTGGGTGGTGACGTAACCGAGCGAGCTGAGGTCGTCGTCGTAAATTTCCGCCGTCAGCCCCGTGGCTTCCGATTCCGGCGTGGTCTTCAGGATCATGGCTTCCCCATTCAGGCTCGTGAGGCGATGATCTGCCCATTGTGGCCCCGGGCAAAAAGCCCCCGCAATAGGTAGGCACGGGAGGGGGTGGAGCCCCGGGCCGGATGTGTTGCCAAAGGGGCCCGAAAGGATCACAGTGAAGTAAGTCACATCGATGTATTGAGCGTGGAGGTCCAGGCATGAGCGCCACTTCAGATCAAGTGTTCGACGTAACTCCCGAAGGTGACAAGCACGAGCTTAAAAGGGTCATGGGGCCCAAGCTCCTGCTTTTGTTTATTGTGGGCGACATCCTGGGCGCCGGCGTCTACGCGGTCACCGGGACCATGGCCGGGACGGTGGGCGGCATCGTCTGGCTGCCGTTCCTGCTGGCCTTCGTGGTGGCCACCCTGACCGCCTTCTCCTACCTGGAGCTGGTCACCCAATATCCGCAGGCTGCCGGGGCGGCGCTCTACACGCACAAGGCCTTCGGCATCCACTTCGTCACGTTCCTGGTGGCTTTCGCCGTGGTCTGCTCCGGCATCACCAGTGCCTCCACCTCCGCCAACGTCCTGGCGCAGAACTTCTTCGGCGGCCTGAACATCAACGGCTGGATGGCTGTGCCCGGTCAGGGCGTCATCACCGCCGTCGCCATGGGATTTATGCTCCTGCTGGCACTGATCAACCTGCGCGGCGTGGGCGAGAGCGTGAAGTTCAACGTGGTGCTGACGATCGTTGAGATGACCGCCCTGTGCATCGTGATCGGCGTCGGCTTCTACGTCATGGCCCAGGGGACCGGGAACCCGGGGGAAATTTTCGTCTTCAATGACTACCAGGACAAGGGCCTGTTCCTCGCCGTCACCGCCGCCACCTCGATCGCCTTCTTCGCCATGGTGGGCTTCGAGGACTCGGTGAACATGGTGGAGGAGACCCAGAACCCCGAGAAAATCTTCCCGCGGACCATGCTGACCGGCCTTGGCATCGCCGTGATCCTCTACATGCTGGTGGCGGTCTCCGTGGTCAGTGTCCTCTCGCCCACCGAGCTGGAGAACATCAGGGAAGCCGAAGGTGCCGCCCTCCTCGAAGTGGTGCACAAGGGCTCGCCGGACTTCCCCATCGACAAGATCTTCCCCTTCCTGGCGGTCTTTGCAGTCGCCAACACCGCCCTGATCAACATGCTGATGGCCAGCCGCCTGATCTACGGCATGGCACGCCAGAACGTCCTGCCCCGGCCGCTGGGCAAGGTGCTCCCCACCCGCCGCACCCCATGGGCCGGCATCCTGTTCTCCACCGTCCTGGCGCTGGGCCTGATCTGGTACGTCACCAGCGATCCCAAGAGCAACGTGGTGGCCAACCTCTCCGGCACCACGGCGTTCCTGCTGCTGCTCGTCTTCACCGTGGTGAACGTGGCCTGCCTCGTCCTCCGCCGCAAGCGGGACCCCAACCGCAAGGTGTTCTTCACCTCACCCGGGCAGCTGCCGCTGGTCGCCGCGCTGCTGTGCGCGTTCCTGGCTGGACCGTGGGTGGGCCGCAACATCATCCAGTACCAGATCGCCGGCGGGCTCATGGCGATCGGCGTGGTGCTGTGGTTCATCACGTGGCTCATCAACAAGCGGACCAACACCCCGGAAGGCGAACCGGTAGGCATGCAGAACGTGGGTAAGGACGAAGGCCTCCCGCCGATGGGCCACTGAGACGCTCTCGTTTTCGCGGCATTCTGCGCCGCCACCCTCAGGCAGGGACAGCCCGGTAACGCGCCAGTAACGGCACAGCGGCTCTACTCTCCCTGGAGGCTGCAGCAACGTCAGCAGCTTTTCACAACGCAATGGATTCGGCCGCCCTCTGGACGACCCGGCGGTGAGGAGATGTTCGATGACGTGGTTTGGTTGGGAAAGCTTGGGCGGCGTCTTGACGAGTGGTCCCAGTGTGTCGTCCTGGTCCCCGGACCGGCTGGACGTCTTCGTCCGCGGGACGGACTCGGCCCTGTGGCACAAGTGGTTCCAGAACGGGTGGTCCGGCTGGGAGAGCCTGGGCGGCATCCTGACCAGTTCGCCAGGCGCGGTCTCGTGGAGCAACGGGCGGATCGATGTTTTCGTTCGCGGCACGGACTCTGCGCTGTGGCATAAGTGGTTCCAGAACGGGTGGTCCGGCTGGGAGTCCCTGGGCGGCGTCCTCACGTCCGCCCCCTCAGTTTCCAGCTGGTCAGCGGGCCGTCTTGACGTCTTTGTGCGCGGCACCGACTCTGCGCTGTGGCATAAGTGGTTCCAGAACGGGTGGTCCGGCTGGGAGTCTTTGGGCGGCGTCCTCACGTCCGCGCCGACCGCCGTTTCCTGGGGCAACGGGCGCATCGACGTCTTCGTTGTGGGAACCGATTCTGCGCTGTGGCATAAGTGGTTCCAGAACGGGTGGTCCGGCTGGGAGTCCCTGGGCGGCGTCCTCACGACCGCCCCCACTGCGGCCAGCTGGGCATCGGGCCGCCTTGACGTCTTCGCCGTGGGCACCGATTCCGCGCTCTGGCATAAGTGGTTCCAGAACGGGTGGTCCGGCTGGGAATCCCTGGGCGGCGTCCTGACGAGCGAACCCGGGGCCGTGTCCTGGGGCCCGAACCGGATCGATGTTTTCGGGGCCGGAACCGACAGTGCCCTGTGGCACAGGTGGTGGTCGGTCCGCCCGACGGTCCGCCTGCACGCGAAAGTCCTCACGGCCCCGAACGTTGCCGTGAACACTGCCGTGCAGCGGATGCGGGAGGTCTACGCAACGGCCGGGATCGGCGTCGAACTGGTGTCCACGGAAAACCTCAACCTGCCCACCCTCAACGATGTGGACGTCGGGAACTGCGTCCGCGGGGAGTCCACTGCCGAGCAGAACCAGCTCTTCGCCAACCGCAACAACGCAGGCAACAACGACGTCGTGGTGTACTTCGTGCGGTCAACCGTGCCGCCGTTCAACGGTTGTGCAGCCCATCCCGCCGGCCGTCCCGGTGCGGTGGTGGCCCAAGGCGCCACCCAGTGGACCCTCGGCCATGAGGTGGGGCATGTCCTGGACCTGCGGCACGTCAATGACAACGACAGGCTCATGACAGGAAACGGCACCGGCAACATCACCAATCCGCCACCGGATCTGGTCAACACTGAGGTGTCCACCATGATCAACAGCGCCCTCACCCAGGATCTCTAGGAGCGAATCATGAGCGTCACCATGGAAGCCGTACTCAAGGTCCTCGAACCGGACGAGCCGAATTACGCCAGGGCCGCATCGTTGGGGAGCGACGCGCTGCCCCACCTGCGCACCCTGGTTGAGGGCAACGACCCGATGCTGGCCGCCAAGGCAGCCTACGCCGCCAGCCTCCTCGAGGGCGACCAGGGCAAGGACGTTGTGGAAGCCGCCGCACACAGCGAAACGGCGAGCGTCCGCGTGGCAGCTGCGGCGGCAGCCAACAACCTGCCGGCCGACTCGGCGTCGGAGGTGCTGATGGACCTCGTGGACGACAGCGACGAGGGTGTCCGCAAGGTTGCCCTCTCCTCGGTGCCGGCTGATGCGCCACCAGAGCTTTCGGCGAAGGTCGATTCCCAGGGTGGCCGTAAGGAAGAGGCCGGCGGTACGGGGTTTGACGAGGCGCCTGCCCGGGAGGGCGCAGGTGCGGGAACAGGAGCTGGCGGCGGAACCGGAACCGGAACAGGAGCCGGCGGCGGGATGCCGGGCGAGGGGCGGAGCACCATGCCCGGCGAACAGCCGGCCGCCGGGTTGATGCCCGGCGAAAAACCGTCTTCAGCCAATGGCCGCCAACGGGGCGATGGGCTGATGCCGGGGGAGAAGCGCTGACCCGCGCCCGGGGTGCGGTCAGCGCCCTGGTGCGTCCCGCCGTCGTGCGGCGTAGGCAAACAGCGACGTGGTGGCCACGGTGGCCAGGTATCCGGCGATCACGATGAGCGAGATCCCGGCCCAGAAGTAGTTGGTGGTGCTGCCCTCCTGGAGGGGGCCCGGCGCGATCTTGGCGAGCGAATACACCGCCACGCCGGCCGACGCCAGCCCGATCACCACCGGCAGGGTGAGCCACATTTTTGCGGATCCCACGTGCCTGCCGAAACCGTCCCACACGTTCCACGCCCCGCCGTACCGGATGATCAGCCAGCCGGCGGGGATCATAAACGCGCCCACCAGGAGGAAGGCTGCCACCACATCGGCCGGGCGGTGCCACTGGTTGATCAGCGTGGACACCCCTGACGCGATGGCGAAGGTGCCGCCCACAAATCCGGCCATCGGACGCCACCGCGGCGAGGACATCAGGAACACCGCCGCCGCAGCCGACGCCGCCAGTGTGGTGTGCCCGGACGGCAGCGAGTTGAGCTCCAGCGTGATCACGCCCTTGTCCGGGCGGGCGGGCAGGACGTCCTTCAAAACCTGCGTGGCAATGTTCGCGCCGATGCAGGCAGTGATGGCGATCCCGGCAGCCGACCACCGGCGCCGGATCACCGTGACAAACAGCACCACAACGGCGGCCATCACCAGGGAGATGGTGGGCAGCCAGTCCAGGAACTGGGTGGCGGCCTTGCCCGCGGGGCCGTGGATGTCCACGGCCTCAACCAGCGCCGACTCGTCGATGAACTGGCCTGTGGCGGTCTGGACGAAGTAGTAATACGTGGCGATCAGACCCACAACGCAGGCGAGCGTGGCGAAGAGGAACATAAAGCCGGAGCCCGCGGCGGGGCGTGCGGGAGTCCTGGTGCGCGCGGCTTTCGACAAGGTCATCAGTTAAGGGTGTCACACAAAGCTGGGAGGTTCCGCACGCACTCGGCGCCGAGGCCGGAGGCTGTCCGGATGTGACGCTTGACACGTGTTAGGTCCGTCCTCTAAGCTACCTAACACGTGTTAGGAAGGAAATTGACATGACCGGTGCCACAACTGGCCGCCTGCGTGAAATCTCTCGCCGGACCGCCCTGGGTGCCTTGGGAGCAGGAATTTTGGGAGCAACCGTGGCGTCGTGGCCCCGGCTCTCCGGATCCGACATTCCCGGGCGGGGCGACAACAGCCTCAGCATTGCCATCATGGGGACCGCCGCCGATGCCGCCGCGCGCCAGCGCGCCATCGACGCGTTCACCCGCCTCCACCCGGACATCCGGGTCAAGGTCCAGGCCATCCAGGCCGTGGACTGGAAAGACTTCTTCACCAAGATCCTCACCATGGTTGCCGCCGGCACCCCGCCGGATGTGGTCTACGTTGCCACCGAAGGCGCGCAGCTCTTCGCGGACAAGCTGGCCCACCCGCTGGACGAGTACCTGCGCCGCGACGCCGCGGACATGGCCGAGTTCTTCGACGACGTCCACCCCAGCCTGGTGGAGGCCTTTATGTACAAGGGCAGCCTCTTCCAGCTCCCCATGGACTGGAACGCCGCCAACATGTACTACAACACCACCGCCTTCCAGCAGGCAGGCCTGGAGCGCCCGGCGGACGACTGGACCAACGTGGACTTCCGCAACAGCCTCGCCGCGATGCGCAAGGCCCGGCCGTCCGACTTCACCCCGTACTACTGGACCAACCGGCTCTTCGGCGGCGTGGTGCCGTGGCTCTACGCCAACGACACCAGCTTCCTCAAAGAGACCCGGTCCACCGGCGGGGACTGGCTCTGGGACTCCTTCTACGCCAAGGACCCCTCCCGCAGCCTGCGCTCCGGCGGCTACCAGTGGCTGGAACCCAACGCCGATGACCCGCGCGTGTTCGAGACCTTCGACTACCTCCGCGGCCTGGTCAAGGACGGCCTCGGCGTCCGGCCCGAAGAAGGCGGCGGCAGTTCCCTGGTGGGGCTCTTCGCCTCCAACCGGATCGGCACCACCCCGGCCGGCGGCTACTGGGTCCAGGGCCTGCACGAGGCCGGCATGAAGGAGAACGACTACGACGTGGCGTTCTTCCCCAAATGGCGGAGCCAGCGGCACCAGTTCGGCACGGCCGGCTACGCCATCATGAAAACCGCCAAGGACAAGGACGCCGCCTGGGAATGGATCAAGTTCAGTGCCAGCCGCGAGGCCATGGAACTGATCTTCCCCAACCCGATCACCACCCCGGCCCGCCGCTCCATGGTCAACGAAGCCCTGTACGCCGGGAAGGGCCCGGCGCACTGGAAGGTCTTCTACGACACGCTGGACAAGTACCCCACCACCGGCCCCATCCCGGCACCGCCCCAGCAGGCCGCCGTCGAAACGGCCCTGATGAAAAACGTTTCGCTGGCCGTCAGCGGCGACGAGCGCCAGCTCAAACAGGCACTCGAGTCCATGCAGCGCGATCTTGAACTGGCCCTGAGGAGGCAGTCATGAGCACCACCATCCCTCGCCGGGAGCGGGCCAAGCAGGCCCCTACGCCGGCAACACCCACCGGACAAGCCTCCTCCGGCCGGCACAGCCAGCGCTGGCTTGCCTGGATCTTCCTGGCCCCCACCATCCTGGGCATGGGCCTGTTCACCCTGGTGCCCATTGTGGCGTCGGTGGTCCTGGCGTTCTTCCGCTGGGACATCATCTCGGCCCCCACGTTTGTGGGCTTCGACAACTTCGCCGAAGTGGTCCAGGACCCCACGGTCCGGGTGTCCTTCCTGAACACCATCGCGTTTGTGATTGTGGCGGTGGCCCTCCAGCTCGGCCTTGCCCTGGCGCTCGCCGTGATGGTGCAGGAGAAAATGCCGGCCTGGCTGCGGACCTTCTTCCGCTCGGCGTTCTTCTTCCCGCTGATCCTCTCCGCCGCCTCGGTGTCCATCTTTATGCGGTACCTCTTCAACGAGCAGTTCGGCGTGGTCAACTGGTTCCTGTCCCTCGCCGGCATCCCCGCGGTGCCGTGGCTGACCACCCCCGGCGGGTCCGCCGCCGTCGTGATTTTGGTTTACGTATGGCAGAACTTCGGGTTCTCGTTCCTGCTGTTCATCGGCGGGCTGGCGTCCATCCCCGCGGAAACCTATGAGGCCGCCTCGCTGGACGGCGCCACCGGCTGGCGCAAGCACGTCTATGTCACCCTGCCGCTGCTCAGCCCCACCACCCTGCTGGCGTCCGTGATGGCCATCATCAGCGCGCTGCAGGTGTTCGACCAGCCGTACGTCCTGACCCGCGGCGGGCCCGGCGACTCCACCCGCACGGCGGTGATGGTGATCTTCGAATCAGCCTTCCAGCGGCTGGAATTCGGCCAGGCCTCGGCCATCGGCGTGCTCCTCACCCTCATCATCATGGCCATCACGGCCGCGCAGTTCCGGCTCAGCAAACGATTCGTCTTCTACCAGTAAGGCCAGCCATGTCTATCACTACAGAGCGTGTCTCCACCGGCACTGCCCCGGCCGTGCCTGCCCGCCCCCGGCGGAAGCTGAACTGGAACCTGGTCCTCCGCGTTGTCCTGCTGATGATCGCGGCCATCCTGACCCTGGGACCGGTGATGTGGACCCTGTCCACGTCGCTGCGGTCACCGTCCGAATCGTTCAAGCTGCCGCCGTCGTTCTTCCCCTGGAATCCGGACTTCACCTCCTACACCCAGGTGTTCAAGCAGCTGGATATCGTCCTCCTGGTGCTGAACAGTGCCCTGGTCACCGGGCTCATCGCCGTCGGCCAGATGGTCACCGCCGCGATGGCCGGCTACGCCTTCGCCAACCTGAAGTTCCGCGGCCGCGGCGCCCTGTTCTCCATTGTGCTGGCCACCATGATGGTGCCGGTGCAGGTGACCATCGTGCCGGTGTTTATGCTGATCCGCGGCATGGGACTCTCGGACACCCTGCTGGCCCTGATCCTGCCGGCCATCCCGACGGCGTTCGGCACCTTCCTGATGCGGCAGTACTTCCTGGGGCTGCCCGCCGACCTCGCGGAAGCGGCATCGATCGACGGCGCCTCGCCCTGGCGGACCTTCCGCTCGGTCTACGCGCCGCTGGCCGTCCCGGGCATGGCGATCGTGGGCATCCTCGCCTTCAATTTCCACTGGAACGAGTTCTTCCGGCCCCTCATCATGACCATCTCGGAGCAGAACTTCACCCTGCCCCTGGGCCTCGTCTCCCTCCAGGGCAACCTCGGCACAGGCAGCATCTCCGTGGTGCTGGCCGGCGTGGTCCTGTCCATGATTCCCGCCCTGGTGGTCTTCATCTTCGGCCAGCGCGCGCTGCAGGACGGCCTCACCGCCGGCAGCGGCAAGTAACCTCAACCCTTCTGAAAGGCTCACCTCCATGTCATCCCCGGATCTTGCCGCCACCGACTTCGCCCGCCTGGCCGCGGCCCACCCGGACCCGGCGTTCCCGCACTTCCACCCCCGCCCCGCCCAGGGCTGGATCAACGACCCCAACGGCGTCAGCCACATCAACGGCCGCTACCACGTCTTCTTCCAGTACAACCCCGAGTCCGCCCGCCACCACAAGATCGCGTGGGGCCACGTCAGCTCCGCCGACCTGGTGCGCTGGGAGGAACACCCGGTGGCGCTGCGGCCGCAGGACGGCGGCCCGGACGAGTACGGCTGCTGGACCGGTGTGGTGACGGACGACGGCGGTGTCCCCACCGCCGCGTACTCCGGCGTCCGCGGCGACGGCGGCCACTCCCAGGTGGTCATCTCCCGCGGTTCCGCGGACCTTGTCTCGTGGAACCAGGACGGGCACGTTGCCGCGTCCATGCCGTGCCGATCCTCAGGTGACGGCGGTCCGTGACCCGTTCATCTTCCGGTTCAACGGCAAGCGCTACGCCATGCAGGGCGCCGGCCTTGCCTCCGGCCACGCGGCACTGCTGCTGTACACGGTGGAGGACCTGGCCGACTGGAAGTACCAGGGCATCTGGCTCACGTCCGAGAACCCCGTGGCTTCCGCCCACACGCCGGCCGAGATCTGGGAGTGCCCGCAGCTGGTGCGCGTGCCGGCCGGTTCTTCTGCTGTATCCGCCGTCCGGGGACTCTCCTCCGGGGACTTTTCCGGGACGCCTGGGTGATGATGTTTTCGCTCTGGCTCTCCGGCGACCACCACGAGCACGCCAACGGCGTGGGCCACCTCATCGGCACCCTGGCCGAGGATCCCGCCACCGGCCTGCCCGTGTTCTCCCCGCAGGCCGGCGGAAAATCGGACCTGGGCCGGGACTTCTACGCGCCGCAGATCGTGCAGCTGCAGGACGGAGCCGGCGCAGGTGCCCCGGATGCTCCGGCTTCTTCCTCGGCCCTTGCTGCTCTCGCGGAGCCGAAGGCGCTGCTGTGGGGCTGGGCCAACGAAGGGCCCGGCCGGGACGGCCGCCGCGGCCGCAGCCAGGACGAAATCGACGCCGCGGGCTGGGCCGGCGTGCTCACCCATCCGCGCCTGCTGTCCGTGGTGGACGGTTCCCTGGCCGTGGCACCCGCGCCGGAAGTGGATGCCTACCGCGGCACCCAGCTGGCTTCGCAGGCTGCCGGGAGCGTTGAGCTGCCGCCGTATGCCGAGGCTGTGGTGACCGCCCGCGGCGGTGGGCCGGGCGCGCTGGCCGGGGACGCCGTCGTCGAACTTTCCCTGGTGGGTGACGGTGCAGGGGCCGACGGCGATTCCTCACCCCAGGTGGTGTTCAGCGGAGCGCTGGCCGCGGGGGAGGAGCTGCGGGTGTTTGTGGACGCGTCGCTGGTGGAGGTGTACCGGAGCGGGTCGGTGGCCACCACGCTGCGGGCGTACCCGGCGGCCGGCGAACGGTGGGTGCTGCGGCTTCCCGAGGGTGCGGCCGCTGACGTCTGGCAGCTGGAACAGCCCGCCTAACTGGCAACGCGGGGTCACATAATGCCCATCCGGACACCGTTTTTGGGCATTATGTGACCCCGCGTTGTCCTGCTGTTGGGGGACCGGGGTCAGGTGCGGGCGGCGGGGACCGGCCCCGTTGACTCGCGCACCACGAGCCGGCACGGGACCAGCGTCTGGCCGGGCCGTCCCGGCTCAGCGGAGGCGCCGCCGTCGTGATTCTCCTCGTTCTCCTCCGACAGTTCGCCGAGGAGCCCGGTCATGGCGGCGGCCCCCATCTCGCGCAGGGGCAGGGCCATGGTGGTGAGCGCGGGGACCATGGTGGAGGCGATGCGGAATTCGTCGTCGTAGCCCATGATCGAGAGGTCCTGGGGAATGGCCAGGCCAAGCCGGTTGGCCGCGAGCACCACGCCGATGGCCAGGCGGTCGTTCGCGCAGACAATCGCGGTGGGACGGTCCGGCGCGGCCACGCCGTCCAGGAGCTTCATGGCACCGTGGAATCCGGCATCGATGTCCCAGCCCGCCTGGAGGATCCGGCCCGGGCGCACTGGCAACCCGGCGGCCTCGAAGGCGTCCCGGTGGCCCTGGATCCGGCGCGGGGCTGCGGGCGTGATGCTGTCGCCGGCGAGGAATGCGATGTCCCGGTGGCCAAGCTCCAGCAGGTGCGTGGCCGCCTCCCGGCCGCCGCGGACCTCATCCGGAATCACAGCGGGAACGCCGGCCTCCGGGCGGTCATCGAAACAGTTGGCCAGCACCGCCGGCACGCGCAGCATGTTGAGCGGGACGTGCAGGGGGCGCAGGCCCACGGTGACGTACATCAGCCCGTCCACCTGGCGGTCCAGCAGCGTGGCCACGGCACTTTCGTCGCGCGTCTCGTCCAGCTCCGTATCCATCACCACGGTGACAAAACCCTGGGACCGGGCCACGGCGTCCGCGCCGGCGATGATGTTGCCGTCGAACGGGCTGGTGACCACCTGGTCCGAGACGATTCCGATGATCCTCGACCGCCGGTTCCGCAGGCTCACGGCGATGGCGTTGGGCGTGTAGTTCAGCGTGGCCGCCGCTTCCCGGATCCGGACCTGGCTCTCCTTGGCCACATTCCCGTCGCCGCGGCCGTTCAGGACCAGCGACACCGCGCTGCGGGACACCCCGGCGAGCTTGGCGACGTCCAGTGCTGTGGCTTTGCGGTTCATGCGTTTCCTCCGGCGTGCGGTATTTCCTGCAGTCTACCTAACGCGTGTGAGGTGTGCGTACCGGCGGGCGGTCGCCATTCCCCATAGTAGGCTTCGTCGTTAGGCGTTCTAACGACAAAGCGCACTTACTTGGGCCGGGCGGGCGCGTCAGGCGAGGGTCGCAGCCAGTTCCTCGATGATCTCGAACTGCTCGCGGACGCCGCCCTCCATGCCGGACTGGGCAATCATGTCCCGGACTTCCCTGGTGCCCGCATCGGTGCGGATGCTGACCAAAGTAGCGCCGCCGTCGTGCGCGTCCTCGAAGGTGACGGTGTTGACCACGGCGCCCTCCTCGCTGTCCGGCGCGGTGCCCGGCATCTCCATGATCTCCGTGTGGACGATCCGCTCGTTGGGCACGATCTCGCGGTAGGTGCCGTGGAAGGCCACCTCGAACTCGCCGTGCGCCGTCATGACGTACCGCCACGCGCCGCCCACCCGGAAATCCATGTCCGCCACCGTCATCTCGCCCCGCCGGCCCGGCCACCACTTCTTGACGAGCTCGGGGGTGGTCCAGGCCCGGTACACGAGGTGCCGCGGCGCGTTGACGGTGCGGGTGATCAGGATTTCCGTGTCGCTGGGGAACGTCACGTCCATGGTGCCGCTGCCTGCCTGTGCCATTGCCGTACTCCTTTTGCTAGTTGTCCTGCTCTGTGACGTCTTCGTCTTTGAGGTCGTCCAGCACGTCCTCGAGGAGGTCGAACCGTTCCTCCCAGAGGTGCTGGTAGCTGGCAACCCAGTCGTGGATGGGCTTGAGCGCCTGCGGATTCAGCCGGTACATGCGCTGCCGCCCTTCATCGCGCACGACGACGGCGCCCACCTCGCGCAGCACCCGCAGGTGCCGTGACACGTGCGGCTGCGCCAGGCCCAGGAGGTCAACCAGCTCGCCGACCGGGCGCTCGCCGTGCGTGAGGGCATCCAGGATTTCGCGACGGCGGGGCTCAGCCACCGCGTTGAACGCATCTGCCGTTGTTGCTGCCCGTGCCATGCCGCAATTGTATATCCATATGGATATGCGTTGGAAGGGCCTCTTGGTGGCAGGGCTGTGAAGGGTCTAACGTCACAGCCATGACCATCATCGACAACGCGGTGTATGTGGACGGGATGCGGACTGCGGACCCCGAAGGCCTGGATGAGACGTACTTCGTGCTGAGGCAGCGCGAGGGAATGGCGTGGATCGGCCTCTACCGGCCCGACGCCGCAGAACTCCGCTCCGTGGCTGAGGAGTTTGACCTCAACTCCCTGGCCGTGGAGGACGCCCTGGCCGGGCACCAGCGCGCCAAGCTGGAGCACTACGGTGAGTGCGTGTTCCTGGTCCTGCGCCCCGCCCGCTACCTGGATGACGTGGAGAAGGTGGACTTCGGCGAGATCCACGTTTTTGTGGGCGCCGACTACGTGATCACCGTCCGCCATGCGGAGTCCCCGGACCTGGCCAGGGTGCGGCGCCGGATGGAGGCCATGCCGGAGTTCCTCGCCCTCGGCCCGGACGCGGTGCTCTACGGCATCCTGGACCAGGTGGTGGACGAATACGAGCCCGTGGCCGCCGGCCTGGAGAACGATGTGGACGAGATCGAGGACGACCTCTTCGGCGCCGATCCGGACGTCTCCCGGCGGATCTACGAGCTGTCCCGGCAGGTCATCACGTTCCAGCGCGCCACCAGCCCGCTGGTGGGCATCCTGCAGGCGCTCATGGCCGGAACGCCGGAACGTGTGCCCGGGACCGAACTGCAGGACCACTACCGCGACGTGCTGGACCACATCATCCGGCTCAACGAACGCGTGGCGTCCTTCCGTGCGCTGCTGCAGAACGCCCTTGCCGTCAACGCCGCCCTCGTGGCCCAGCGCCAGAACGACGAGATGCGCAAGCTCACCGAATCCAGCTTCGCCCAGAACGAGCAGGTCAAACGCATATCCTCGTGGGCGGCCATCCTGTTCGCGCCGACGCTGGTGGCATCGATCTACGGCATGAACTTCCGGGACATGCCCGAGCTCAACTGGCTGTTCGGCTACCCCTTTGCGTTGGGCCTGATGGTTGCCATGGGCCTTGGCCTCTACCTGACGTTCAAGCGCAACAAGTGGATCTAGGGTTGTCCGGGTGCCTAGGCGGTGCGGGCGGGGGCGGGGGTCAACCGGGCCGTTGACGCGCGGGGTTCTGGCGGTAGCTTATCGATTGTCGTTATTAACGAATGTCGATAATCCTTGGGGGAACCATGAAACTGACCAAGAATGACTGCCGGGCCGCAGAACGGCGGAAAGAAGTTCGTCTCCAGGGCGGACGCGGTCTTTCTGATGATTGTCTCGTCCGCCGTGGCGGTGCTGACTACCGTTCTGACAGTCGCAGGAATCATCGGGTATTTCACGGGGCCCGTGACGCTGGAGCTTCCCATCGCCTCAACGCAGCGGACCGTCAGCGGACTCGAATTGGAATCCGCCGGGCACTTCACGTCCCTGGAAGCCACATTCCTGTCCTGCCCACCGGCCCCGGGGAGCTTCTGGCCTGGGGTGCGGCCCTGAACCAGGTGGGCATGCTGGCCATCCTGGCACTGGTGTTCGTGCTGGCTTACCGGCTCCGCAGCGCGATCCTGTTCACGCCCGGTTCGGTGTGGATCGTGGGTGCCTGCGGCGCGGTGCTGGCGTTGGCCGGGACGGTGGGCCAGATCCTCGACGGGTGGGGCACGGACCAGGCTGGCGGAAATGATCGCGGCAAACGGACGAACGCCGGGGGAGTCCTTTGCTTTCTCTGCCGAGTTCGATCTCTGGCCCTTGGCAGTAGGCCTGGTGCTGGTCCTGGTGGCAGGCGTCTTCCAGTACGGCCGCCGGCTCCAGACAGACACGGACGGGCTGGTCTGATGCCAGCCGACGACTCGGACATCCACTGCCGCCTCGATGAACTCCTGGAAGCGCGGGGGATGACGTTGACGGAACTCAGCAAGATGGTCGGCGTCAGCCTGGTGAACCTGTCCGTGCTGAAGAACGACCGCGCCAGGGCCATCCGGTTCTCCACCCTCACCGCGATCTGCGACGCCCTGGACTGCCAGGTGGGGGACCTGCTGGTGACCGTCCCGCCGGGCTGGCTCCTGACGCGCTGACTCCTGACCTGTCGGTGCCCGCTTGTACAGTGAACGCATGCCTTCCTCGGTCCCGCTCCTCCGCCCGGTTTGCCGTCCCTCGATGAACTGCTGGCGTCCGCGCATGTGGTGAGCCTGCCGATGCGGGTGAAGTTCCGCGGCATCATGGAGCGCGAAACCCTGCTGGTGCGCGGCCCGCTCGGGTGGGGCGAGTTCTGCCCGTTCCCTGAATACGACGACGCCGAGGCCTCCCGCTGGCTCGCCGCCGCCATCGAGGCCGGCTGGCAGGGTTTCCCTGCGCCGCGTCCGATCGGTGATTCCGGTCAACGCCACGGTCCCCGCTGTTTCGGCGGACCGCGTGCCGGAGGTTTTGGCCCGGTTCGGCCGCGTGGATGCCGTCAAGATCAAGGTGGCCGAACGCGGGCAGACGCTCGACGACGACGCCGCCCGGGTTGCCGCCGTCCGTGCCGCCCTGCCGGACGCCGCCATCCGCGTCGACGCCAACGGCGGCTGGGACGTGCCCACCGCGGTTGAGGCACTGACGCGGCTCGCCGCCGTCGGGCTTGAATACGCCGAGCAGCCCGTGCCCACCATTGAGGGGCTCGCCGAGGTGCGGCGCGCGGCTGCGGGCCGCGGGGACGCCGGTGCTGATCGCCGCGGACGAGAGCGTGCGCAAGGAATCCGACCCCCTGCGCGTGGCCCGGGCCGGCGCGGCCGATCTGCTGGTGGTGAAGGTGGCGCCGCTCGGGGGAGTGCGGCGCGCGCTGGACATCGTGGCGCAGGCGGGACTGCCCGCCGTCGTCAGTTCCGCGCTGGACACGTCCGTGGGCATCCGCGCCGGGCTGGCCCTGGCGGCTTCCCTGCCGGAGCTGCCGTACGCGTGCGGGCTGGGAACGGTGTCCCTGTTTGCCTCGGACATCACCCTGGATCCGCTGGTGGCCGACGACGGCGCCATCCGCCTCCGCGACGTCGCCGCCGACGCCGGGCTGCTTGAGCAGTATGCCGCTCCCGCCGAACGCCGGGACTGGTGGCTGGACCGCCTCCGCCGCGTCCACGCCCTCCTCACCGCCACCTAGCCCCTCCACGCCTGAACGCTCTCTCACTTAACGCGGGTTTTTGGCCAACGCTCTCTCACTTAACGTGGGTTTTTCGGGCAACGCTCTCGCAGTTTCTGCAGGTCACCGGCGGTTAACCGGAACTTCACCTGGCCGACGGCTGCGCGTCGGAACCGGCTGACAGGGTGGCCGGGACCCGATCGTATTACTGGAGGCAACCCTTGTCTGAAACGACATCCCGCAAGTTCACCCTGCTGCCCATGCTTGGCCATACGAAGGGCAAGCGCAGTGCCGTTACCTGCGCGCTGAAGTGCGACAACGCCTGCGCCGGCGACGTCTGCAACACCAGCTCCAACAGCTACTTCCGCGACATCGCGTCCGCCACCATGTCCCGCCGCGCCGCCCTGGGCTTCGGCGCCGCCGGTGCGCTCGCCGTCGTACTCGGCAGCGCTGTTACCTCCGCGGAACCGGCAGTTGCCGGCGGTCCGGGGCTGGCACCCGCCGCGAAGGAGGGCTTCACCAAGTCGAAGCTGAAGTTCACGCCGATCGCTCCGGTGGATGCCGCCGTCGACGCGATGACCGTTCCGGAAGGCTTCACCTGGCAGCCCGTGATCCGCTGGGGCGACCCCATCTTCAAGGGCGCGCCGGACTTTGACCTGGACAACCAGACTGCCAAGGCGCAGGAGCAGCAGTTCGGCTACAACAACGACTACACGGACATCCTCGAGATCCCGGGCACCAAGGGCCGCCGCGCCGTGCTGTTCGCCAACCACGAATACACCAACGAGAACATCATGTTCCCGGCCACCATGCCCGCCGACCAGAAGCGCGCGGTGGGTGCCGCTGCGCACGGTCTGACCGTCGTCGAGCTCGAGCGCAAGAACACCAACAAGCCGTGGACCTACGTCCAGGGCGCGGCGCTGAACCGCCGCTACCTGAACAACACCGTCTACGAACTGACGGGTCCGGCTGCCGGCTCCGCGCTGGTCAAGACCGTCGAGGATCACAAGGGCCGCTTCATCAAGGGCACGCTGGGCAACTGCGCCGGCGGCACCACCCCCTGGGGCACCATCCTCTCCGGCGAGGAAAACTTCAACGGCTACTTCCGTCTCCCCGGGGACGTCCGCTGAGGACAAGCGCTACGGCCTGACCGACAAGGCCACTGCCCGCAAGTGGGAACTGGACGATCCCCGGTTCGACACGCGCAACGCCAAGTACAAGAACGAAGCCAACCGCTTCGGCTACATCGTGGAAGTTGACCCGTTCGATCCCACGTCCACGCCGAAGAAGCACTCCTCGCTGGGCCGCTTCAAGCACGAGGGCGCCAACGTGATCATCGCCGACTCCGGCCATGTGGTGGCCTACTCCGGCGACGACGAGCGCTTCGACTACCTCTACAAGTTCGTCTCTGCCAGGCCAAATACAAGGAGGGCGACCGCAAGCACAACATGACGCTGCTCTCCGAGGGCAACCTGTACGTCGCCAAGTTCACCGGCAACTCGCCGGTCGCCGAAATTGACGGCAAGGGCACGGTTCCGGCCGACGGCTCGTTCGACGGCACGGGCGATTGGCTGCCGCTGGTGGTTGACGGTGAGTCCGCCGTCAAGGGCATGTCCGTCGAAGAGGTCCTGGTCTACACCCGCCTCGCCGCCGACAAGGTTGGGCCCCACCAAGATGGACCGCGCCGAGGACGTGGAGCCCAGCCTCCACACCGGCAAGGTCTACGTGGCCTGCACCAACAACTCCGACCGCGGCAAGGCGGGCAAGGAAGGCGCCACCGAGATCAACCCGCGCAACGAGAACCGCGACGGCCACATCGTGGAAATCACCGAAACCGGCGACCAGACCTCCACGGCCTTCACGTGGAACCTGCTGATGGTCTGCGGCGATCCGGCCCAGGGCGACGTCACCTACTTCTCCGGCTTCCCGGTGGACAAGGTCTCGCCCATCTCCTGCCCGGACAACCTCGCGTTCGACTCCGTGGGCAACCTGTGGATCTCCACCGACGGCGCCCCCGCCGGCATCGGCAAGGCCGACGGCCTCTTCAAGGTCACCCTCGAAGGCGCCGAGCGCGGCAAGGTGGAACAGTTCCTGGCCGTGCCGCGACGAAGGCGAAACCTGCGGACCGATCATCCACGACGACGAGCGCACCGTCTTCGTCTCCGTGCAGCACCCGGGTGAGGACGGCTCCTTCGAGAACCAGCTCTCCTTCTTCCCGGACTACGTTGCGGAAGGGCGCGACGCCGGCACGCGGCCAGGTGCGCGCGCCCCGTCCGTCGGTGGTCCAGGTGTTCCGCGGCTAGTCCGCTGCGCCGCCTGACCCGCTTCCACCTCCGCCTTCCAGGACGCTCTCTCACTTAATGCGGGTTTTTGGCCAACGCTCTATCACTTCCTGCTGCTCCGGCGGCGGGAAGTGATAGAGCGTTTGGTTTAAGCCGACGTTAAGTGAGAGAGCGTCCGGGGGTGGCAGACTGGTTCGGTGACTTCCCTGGATGACCCCGCCCCCGAAACGCACTCCTCAGCCTTGCCCATGACCGCGCTGGAGGCGGCACGGATCGCCGTCGACGCCCTGATCGACGGCGGCGTCCAGTACGTGGTGGTCTCGCCGGGATCCCGCTCGGCTCCCATGGCATATGCCCTGGCCGAAGCGTCAGCGGCCGGACGGGTGGAGCTGCTGGTCCGGATCGACGAGCGGTCCGCAGGCTTCACCGCGCTGGGCCTCGCCCTGTCCACCGGCTCCCCGGCGGCCGTCCTCACCACGTCCGGCACCGCCGTCGGGAATCTCATGCCGGCGGTGATGGAGGCGAACCATGCCGCCGTCCCGCTGGTGGTGCTGTCCGCCGACCGGCCCGAGGAGCTGCTGGGGACCGGCGCCAACCAGACCACTATCCAGCTGGACCTGTTTGGCGAGCACGTGCGCTTTGCCACGGACGTTCCGGCCGGCAGCAACCCGCTCCGCGCCGTGGAGACGGCGCTGGCCGCAGCCACCGGCGCGTTCTCCGACCTCGCGCCGGGTCCCGTCCAGCTGAACCTCGCCTTCCGCGATCCGCTGGTGCCGGCGCCGGGGGAGGAGCTTCCGACGGCGGCCGGGCACCCGCGGTTCCGCATCGGCACCGACCCGCTCACCATGAACCTGCCGCCGGCGGCTTCGTCGCTTGAGGAGCGGCGCACCGTGGTGCTGGCAGGGCACGACGCCGGGCCCGTCGCCGAAGCGTTCGCCCGCGCCCACGGCCTGCCGCTGCTGGCCGAACCGTCCTCCAATGCCCGCTTCGGCCCGAACGCCGTGGGCCCGTACCGGCTGCTGCTGGACACTTTCGGGCCGTCCTCCGCGCAGCCCATCGAGCGCGTGGTGCTTTTCGGCCGGCCCACCCTGTCCCGGCCGGTGGCCGCACTGCTGGCCCGGGCCGACGTGCCGTCCGCGTTGTACCAGCCGGTTCCGGTCGCCTGGTATGAGCCCGGCCGGCGTACCGAACTGCCGCTGGAAAGCCTGGCCGACCTCGCTGAGTTTGCCGGCCGCGGCCCGTCCGACTGGCTGGATACCTGGCTCCTGGCCGGGTCCGCCGCCCAGCACGCCCTCGACGCCGTCCTCGCCGCTGAGCCCGCCGCCACCGGCCCGTCCGTGGGCGCGCTGGTGTGGGGCAATGCCCGCGGCCAGCTGATGCTGGGGTCCTCCAACGGCATCCGCGACGTGGATCTCGCAGGCCTGCCCGCCGCCGAGCCGGCGGCCACCGTCTACGCCAACCGCGGCCTCGCCGGGATCGACGGCACCATCTCCACCGCCACCGGAATCGCCCTCGGCGGCCGGCAGGAAACCACGCTGCTGCTGGGCGACGTCACGTTCCTGCACGATGCCGGCGGCCTGCTCCTCGGTGCCGGCGAGGCTATCGCCGGACCTCCGGATCGTGGTGCTCAACGACGCCGGCGGAGCCATTTTCGACCTGCTGGAACACGGGGCCGTGCGCCAGGCGGGAGGCTACGCGGACGCCGTCGAGCGCCTCTTCGGCACCCCGCACTCAGTGGACCTCGCGGCACTCGCCGCAGCGTACGGCGTCGGGCACTGCTCAGTGAGTACGACGGCGGGACTCGCCGAAGCGCTCGGCCAGCCGATCGAGGGGCGCACCATCGTGGAGGTCCGCACGGACCGGGTGGGCCTGCGGGACCTGCACGCCCGCATCAAGGCCGCCGTGGCCGCAGCAGTGGCGGCGTCCTCGGCGGCTAGCGCACGCGCCTACTCCTCGAGCGACGCGCATATTCGCCTCGCGCGGCCCGTATGTCCGCGCGCCACGGAAGGTACGCGTCGAGAACCGATCCGCGTCCGACGCCAGGCCGTTGTCCACATAGCGGCATCTGAGCCTGACGTCAGCGGCCCGCCAACTGACATCTTCGGAGTATGACAGTCCTTCCGCCGCTGCTCCTGTCCCGCGACCGCGTTCAGCATGGGTCTGACGCGCCAAATGAACTCGCCAAAGTGTAGGGCCGGCGCACTCGTGCCGGATCCGGCAAGGCGTCTACACGGACGGGGCCGCATGGAAGGGGCTGAAGCCGTGGGAACAGTACCGGCTGCGCGATCCAGGCCGCGGCGGAAACCTTCGAGAAGCCCACCGTGTTTGCGCGTCACTCTGCGGCCAGCGTGTGGGGAATTCCCACCATTGGGCTGCACCACCCGGTCCAGGCGCTGACAATGAAGAACGACGGCGGCCGGTCGCGCTGCGGAGTTCGCCGCCACTTTGCTGATCCCGCGGGTTTGACGTGTTGTGCGTCGGGAGGGCCTGCTGGTCACCGGACGCGTCCGCACGGTCCTGGACCTTGCCGCGTTCACGCCGTTCGTGGAGGCGGCTGCGCCCCTGGACCATGTACTGAAGACGGACCGGGCGCGGCACCTGCCTGCTCTTTACCAAGACCAACTGGAGGCGGACATCGGATCGAACTATTCCGCTGCCGCCGGGCGCCGGATACGGGCAGCCATTGCTTTCGCGGATCCCGCTGTCGGGTTCGGCAGGTGAGTCCTACAGCCGGTCGAGGATGCATGTGGCTGGTTTTGAGGCTCCGGTGCTCCAGCAAGCTATCTACGACACGGACGGCTTGGTGGGATACGGCGACTTCTATTGGAAGCAGGCCCGGGTTGTTGGCGAGTTTGATGGCGTGGAGAAGTACGTCAAACCTGAGTTCCTCAACGGGAGGACGCCGTCGCAGGCAGTCGTTGAGGAAAAGAAGCGCGAGAACCGGATCCGTGCCACCGGGATGAACGTGGTGAGGTGGGACTGGGCCGACCTCATGGAACCCGGCAAGCTGGAACGCATGCTGTCGGCGGCGGGTGTGCCCCGCCGTCGTACGCGTTCCGCCTATTTCGACGCGCAAAATCGTCCGTGACGCACAAATTCCCTGGCGCGACCGGTATTTCGGTAGCGTCAGGGAATCTGCGCGTCGACACGGAAGATGCGCGTCGTCGGCGGCGAGAACCGCGGCCTACTCTTCGATCTCGATGTGCGTCGGGTCGAGGACGCGGCGCAGGAACTCCTTGGTGCGGGCCTGCTTCGGAGCGCCGATGACCTGCTCGGCCACGCCCTCTTCCACCACGACGCCGCCGTCCATAAACACCACGCGGTCGGCCACTTCGCGGGCGAAGCCCATCTCGTGCGTGACCACCAGCATGGTCATGCCTTCCTTGGCCAGGTTCCGCATGACCGAGAGGACATCGCCCACGGTCTCGGGGTCCAGCGCGGAGGTCGGCTCGTCAAAGAGCATCAGCTCGGGGTCCATGCTCAGCGCCCGGGCAATCGCAACGCGCTGCTGCTGGCCGCCGGAGAGCTGGTCCGGGAAACGGTCGGCCAGGTGGCCCAGGCCCACACGGTCCAGGTTGTGGCGGGCCACCTTGGTGGCCTCTGCCTGGGAGCGCTTGAGGACCTTCGTCTGCGCGATGGTGCAGTTTGCCGTGGCATTCAGGTGCGGGAACAGGTTGAACTGCTGGAACACCATGCCCACCTTGCGGCGCATCTTGTCGATGTCCACGTCGGGGTGGGTGGCTTCGAAACCGCCCACGTGGATGGCGCCTTCGTTGGGCTGCTCCAGGAGGTTGACGCAGCGCAGGAGGGTGGACTTGCCGGAGCCGGACGGGCCGATCAGGCACACCACTTCGCCGGGCGCCACGTCCAGGCTGATGCCCTTGAGGACTTCGTTGGACCCGTAGGACTTGCGCAGGTCCTTGATGGATACCCCGGCGGCCTGGATGGTGCCGGTGCTGCCGGAGGAGGAATTTACGACGTCGTTCATGGCTTCCCTGCCTATCGCTTGGTCCGCGCGGAGCGGCTTTCGAACTTCCGGGCCAGGAGGCTCAGGGGGATGGTGATGACCAGGTAGAAGGCACCGGCCACGAGGAGCGGCGTGAGGCCGGCACCCAGGCTGGAGATGCCGTCGCGGCCGAACTTGGTCAGCTCGTACTGCGAGGCGGTCAGGCCCAGGACGTAGATCAGCGAGGAGTCCTTGGTCAGGAGGATGACCTCGTTGGTCAGCGGCGGGAGCACAATCTTGAACGCCTGCGGAATCACGATGGTCACCATGGCCCGCCACTGCGGCATGCCCAGCGAGCGTGCGGCTTCCAGCTGTCCCTTGGGCACAGCCTGCAGGCCGGCGCGGAGGGTCTCAGCGATATATGCCGAAGCCACCATACCCAGCGAGATCATGACGATCAGGGTGACGTTCCACTGGACGCCAAACGCGAGGGGGACGCCGTAGCCGAACGCGATGAACACCAGCAGGGCCGGGACGCCGCGGAAGAATTCGATGTAGCCCGTGGCGATCCAGCGGTACAGGGGGAAGCTGGAGAGCTTCATCAGGGCCAGCAGCAGGCCGCCGGAAAGGCCCACCACGAAGCCGAGGAACGTGTAGACCAGGGTGTTTTTGAGGCCGACCAGGAAGATGTCCGGGAACATCGGGCCGATCTTGGCGAAGTTGAAGACGCTGTTGCCGACGGTCTTCCAGTCGATGGCCAGGACCAGCGCGGCCACGGCCACAACAAAGATGCCGATCTGGATATACAGGCTCACTCTGGCCCGTTGACGTGCGGTCATTGCCATGGGGTGCTCACATTCATTTGCGTGGCTGAGGCCCCGGACGGAGGACTGCGGTGCAGTTCGTCAGGGGCCCCAGCGGCGTCATTCTCAGGGCTGTGAAAGTCTCAGTCCGAAAGAGTCTTACTTGGCGGTCTCGCCGAACCAGGTGGTTTCGAACTTCTTCAGGCTGCCGTCGTCGGTCAGGCGCTTGAGGGTTGCGTTGACCTTTTCGGCCATGGCGGTGTTGCCCTTCTTGATGGAGATGCCCAGCTTCTCGCCGGAGGTGTAGTCCTCCACGCGCTTGAACTTGGGGTCATCCTTGATGGCGTAGGCCAGGATGGACTGGTTGCCCAGGGCGGCGTCGATGGTGCCGGCCTGGATGGCCTGGACCAGAAGGCCGCTGTCCTCGAACTGCTGGGCGTCGATGCCGTTCTCCGCCGCGTACTTGGCGCCGGTGGTGGCCTGCTGGACGCCAACCTTCTTGCCCTTGGCGCTGTTGATGTCCGTGATCCCGGATGCCGTGGTGGCCACGAGGGTGAGGTCATCGTCCATGTACGGGTCGGAGAAGTCCATGACCGACTTGCGGACGTCCGTGATCGATACCGAGGAGATGGAGAGGTCGCAGCCGGTCAGTGCGGTACCGGTCTCGATGGCCTCGAAGGAGCTGTCCACCACGCTGAGTTCGGCCTTGAGATCCTTGGCAATCTCGTTGGCGATGTCCATGTCGAAGCCGACGATCTTGCCGTCCTTCTGGAATTCGAAGGGCTCGTAGGGGACGTCCGAGCAAACGGTCAGCTTGCCTGCGTTGATGAGCTGGACGCCGCCTTCGGACGCGGCCGGGGTGGGGGTGCTGCCGCCGCAGGCAGTGAGGGTGAGTGCGCCGGCGGCCAGGATTGCTGCTGCCTTGGCGGCGATCTTGGCCTGGGCCAGGGACTTGAGCTGCATGTTTTTTACCTTTTGTTGCAGGGGTATGCGGTACTAAATCGGTTCATAGTGTATCGCCGAACAAGAGATGTGCATCACACGAAACTTAGTTTCACTATTGGATAACTAAACCACAGCCTATTTCAAGAGATTTGAGGCCGCTCGTGTCTGGAATCCCGGACGGCCGGCCAACTGACTAACAGTCAACGCCGTTCAAAGGTGGTTTGCAACGATATATGCGCGCTAGTTGCCGAAGCCGAGCGACTCCAGCATCGGCCGGAACTTCGCCCAGGTCTCCGCCAGCTCGGCCTCGGGCTGGGATCCGTCCACTATTCCGCAACCGGCATATAAGCGCACGGTGTGGGGGTCTTCGATGACGGCGCCGCGCAGGGCGATGCCCCACTCGCCGTTGCCGGCGGCATCCAGCCAGCCCACGGGCCCGGCATACGGCCCGCGGTCCAGGTGCTCCAGCTTGCGGATCAGGGCCCCGGCCACCAGGGTGGGCGTGCCGCAGACGGCGGCGGTGGGGTGCAGCGCGTTGATCAGCGCCAGGCATGTGGGCACATGGCCCTCCACCTCGGTCAGCTCGGCCTTGACGTCCGACGCCAGGTGCCACACGTTGGGCAGCTCCAAAATAAAGGGCTCGTCGTGCGCGTTCATGGCCTCCGAAAACGGCGCCAGCTGCGAGGTCAGCGACTGGATCGCGATCTCGTGCTCGTGCCGCTGCTTCTCGGACCCGGCCAGCACACGCTCGGCGTAGTCCATGGGGATCCCGTCCTCGCCGTGCGCATCGCGGCGGTCCAGCGTCCCGGCCAGCACGCGCGCCTGGGCGGTGCGGCCCTCCACCTGGATCAGCATCTCCGGCGTCGCGCCCACCAGCCCGTCCACCCCGTACGTCCAGCATTCGCGGTACCGCACGGCCAGCTCACGCAGCACCTTCGCCGCATTCACGCCCGACGGCACCGTGGCCACAATGTCCCGGGCCAGCACCAGCTTCTCCAGCGCCCCGGTGCGGATTTCCTCCACGCCCGCGGCAACCGCAGCCATCCAGTCTTCCTCGCTGAGCGACCCGGTGTGCAGCGTCGCTCCGGGAGCCGCAGGCAAAGGACGGACGACGGCGGCGTCAGGTTCGGCGGCGACGTCACCCTGGGTGCTGCCACCACTCAGCCAGCCGGCCAGGGCGGCGAGGGCGCCCGCCTCGGTGAGTTCGCCGTCGTCGAACGTCATTTGCGTGACCCAGTACTGGCCGTCCCGGACGCCCACCACGATCTCGGGCACGATCAGGCGCGATTCGTGGGCGGACTTCTTGGAAAAGGCGAACGAGCCGAAGGCCACGGGCCCCGTGCCGGGGAGGTCCACGGAGTCGGTGATGTCCGCTTCGAGGACGAGGTGGCGCCACCAGATGTCAGCCTCAAGGAAGCGCTCCGGGCCGGTTGCGGTGAAGCGGGTGAGTTCTCCGAAGCCCACCAGGCCGGCTTCGCGCCGGGTCCAGCAGAGGACGTCGTCCCGGACCAGGAACTGCGGCAGTCCGCCGGCAGATGCGTTGCCATCCAGGGGGACCGTGAGGGTGCGGAACGTGCTCGTCATGATGAGACAACAGTACTCTGCGGTAGTTCGCGCTGCTTGAGGCCGCAGATCACGGTGCCGGTTTCAGCCCACAGCCCAAGATTCTCCCGCGGTTAGGGGGCCTGCAGAACATTTGAGACAATGACTGGGTGAACCGAGCATCCTTGGATAAGCGTCCGGACGAAGTAGCCACGATGTTTGACGACGTCGCACCCAAATACGACGTCGTCAACGATGTCCTGTCCATGGGACAGACGCGCCGCTGGCGCAAGATCGTGGTGGAAGCGGTGGACGCAAAACCCGGCCAGCGGGTGCTCGACCTGGCCGCCGGCACCGGGACCTCCAGCGAGCCATATGCCGATGCAGGCATAGACGTGGTGGCCTGTGATTTCTCCCTCGGCATGCTGAAGGTGGGCAAGCGCCGCCGCCCGGACATCAACTTCGTTGCCGGTGACGCCACCAACCTGCCGTTCGCGGACAACAGCTTTGACGCCAGCACCATCTCCTTCGGGCTGCGCAACGTCAATGAGCCGAAGAAGGCACTGGCCGAGATGCTCCGCGTCACCAAGCCCGGCGGCAAGCTGGTCATCGCCGAGTTCTCCGCGCCCGTGGTTCCGCTGTGGCGCACGATGTATACCGAATACCTCATGCGTGCCCTGCCTGCCATCGCCGTGAAGGTGGCCTCCAACCCGGACGCCTACGTCTACCTCGCCGAGTCCATCCGCGCCTGGCCGGACCAGGACCACCTGGCCGCGTGGCTGCAGGAATCGGGCTGGGAAGATGTCACCTACCGCAACCTGACCGGCGGCATTGTGGCCGTCCACCGGGCAACCAAGCCGCTCGAATCAACCGCTGCCAGCACTCCTGACGGAGCAGCTGCCGCCATTGCCGCGCACAAGGGCCCCGTGGCCAAGCTTCGCCGCAACATCACCCGCTGATACCTGTGAATGTACTGATTGTGGGCGCGGGGCCGGCCGGCTCCACCGCTGCGTATTACCTTGCCAAAGCGGGCATCAGCGTGACCGTGCTGGAGAAAACCAGCTTCCCGCGCGAGAAGGTCTGCGGCGACGGCCTCACCCCCCGCGCGGTCCGCGAAATCCAGAAGCTCGGCCTGCCGCACCCTGAAGCGGACGGCTGGCGCCGCAACAAGGGCCTGCGCCTCATTGCCGGCGGGCGCACCATCGAAATGCCCTGGCCCGAAGTCTCCGACTTCCCGGACTACGGCCTGATCCGCACCCGCCTGGGCTTCGACGAGGAACTGGCCCGGCACGCGCAGGCCGCCGGCGCCCAAATCCTTGAACGGCACAGCGTCACCGAAGCGCTGCGGTCTGAGGACGGCCGCGTGACCGGTGTCCGCGCAGCGCTCCTGGACGAGTCCGGACGCAAGACGGGGGAGACGCGCGACTTCAGCGCCGACGTCGTACTCGCCGCGGACGGAAACTCCACGCGAACCGCCGTGTCGCTCGGCATCCAGAAGCGCGACGACCGCCCCCTCGGCGTGGCCGTGCGCACCTACTTCACCAGCCCGCGCCACGATGACGACTGGATGGAAGGCTGGCTGGAGCTCCCCGGCCGCGACGGCAAGCTGCTCCCCGGCTACGGCTGGATCTTCGGCGTCGGCGACGGCACCTCCAACGTGGGCCTGGGCATCCTGAACTCCTCCAAGGAATTCGGCAAGCTCGACTACAAGCAGGTCCTGCGCGAATGGACCGCCGGCATGCCCGCCGAATGGGGCTTACACGCCGGACAACCAGGTGGGCGAAATCCGCGGCGCCGCGCTGCCCATGGGCTTCAACCGCACACCGCACTACTCGCCCGGCCTCCTGCTCCTGGGCGACGCCGGCGGCATGGTGTCCCCGTTCAACGGCGAGGGCATCTCCTACGCGATGGAGTCCGCACGGTTCGCGGCGGAGTTCATCATTGACGCCTCCGCGCGCTCTCTTGCTGCGGGGCCAACGTACGACGCCGACGCGCACCTCGCCGGGTACGCGGACTATGTGCGCGGCCAGTGGGGATCGCACTTCACGCTGGGCCGGGCGTTTGCCGCGCTGATCGGAAAACCCGCCGTGATGAAACTCGCGCTGCGGACCGGAATGCCCATTCCCGTGCTGATGCGCTTTGTGGTGCGGCTGCTCGCCAACCTGACCGACCCGGCCGCGAAGGGCTTCGAGGACCGGGTGATCCGCGTCCTGGAATCGCTGGTTCCGGCCACGTCCAACACCCCCTCGGCTACGAATCAGCGGTATCCGCAACAAAAAGTTAGGGTTAACCCGTGACCAACTCCGCAGACCACAGCTGGACGCATGCCGGGCACGGCCTGCCGGACTCCGAACCCAGCCTCAACACCACCGCCATCGCCACGGGCCTGCAGCTGCCCGCAGGCTTTGCGGCCATCGCGGAGGACGCCGAGCTGGGCCCCGCCATCACCACCAACCTTGCCCGCGTGGAGAAGAAGCTCCGCGAGGCCATTGCCAACTCCGATCCGCTGGCTGACGCAACGTCGCGCCACCTGGTGGAAGCCGGCGGCAAGCGCATCCGGCCGCTGCTGACCCTGCTGTGCGCCCACCTGGGTGACGCTTCGCTGCCTGCCGTGGTGCAGGCGGCCGTGGTGGTGGAGCTGACCCACCTGGCCACGCTGTACCACGACGACGTCATGGACTCCGCGCCCGTTCCGCCGCGGCGCCCCCACGGCCCACGAGGTCTGGGGCAACTCCGTGGCCGTCCTCACCGGCGACCTCATCTTTGCCCGCGCCTCCATCCTGGTGTCCGAGCTGGGCTCCCGCGCGCTGGGCATCCAGGCACGCACGTTCGAGCGCCTGTGCCTGGGCCAGCTGCACGAGACCGTGGGCCCGCGCCCGGACGAGGACCCGGTGGAGCACTACCTGTCCGTCATCGCGGACAAGACCGGCTCCCTGGTGGCTGCCTCCGGCCAGTTCGGCGCGATCTTCTCCGGCGCCGATGAGGCCTACGAAGACCTGCTGGTGGAATACGGCGAGAAGGTGGGCGTGGCCTTCCAGCTCGCCGACGACGTCATCGACGTCACCGGCATCAAGGTCAAGTCCGGCAAGTCCCCGGGCACCGACCTCCGCGAAGGTGTCCCGACGCTGCCGGTCCTGTACCTGCGGCGCGATGCCGCGGCCGGTGACCAGTCCGCCGTCGAACTTTTGAAGCTCATTGACGGCGACCTGACCTCGGATGACGCCCTGGCCGCTGCCGTGGCCGGGCTGCGCGAGCACCCCGTCACCGCCGAGTCCTGGGTGGTTGCGCGCCGCTGGGCCGACGAGGCCATCGCCGCGCTGGCGCCGCTGCCCGAGGGCGTTGTGAAGTCGTCGCTGTCCAACTTCGCCCTGGCCGTGGTGGACCGCGCCAGCTGATTCTGTTTTTCCTTGGAGCGGGGCCTCGCCGGGGTCAACCTTGGCGGGGCCTCGCTGTTTGTGCTGGGGGCTTTGGTTTAAATGCAATAGCCCCGGTTCTCAGCAACGTTACGAGTCACACGCTGCGTCGAACCGGGGCTATATCTCCGTTCGCATCAGACCCGCCGGAGGCGTTTAGCGGATCCGTGAACAGTCTATGACAGGTTTGTCACAGAATGCAAGCCTAGCTGTTAGGTGAGTGTCACAGGTTCTTGGGGCCTTCGTGGGGCACATCTGGCCGCGTGTACGGGATGCGCCGATCGATCTCTGGGCAGGGCCGGGTGACGCCACCGGAACCGAGGATCTCGTCAGGCGGCAAAGTGCGCCTGGACTTGCGGACTGGGGTTGTCCACATGGCGCAGTCTGCGCTGCCGCTGGCCAGTGCGGGTCAGCCTGTGGGCCATGGATATCGATCGACGTTTCTTCATCGGCACGGCGGCGCCGCCCGGGCGTCGGCACTCCACTGCAGCCGGCTTTCGCCGGACCAGACATTGACAAGGCCGTTGGCCGCCGGGCGGATAGTCGACGGCTCCGGCGCGGGGTCTATGGCATGCCCGGGCACGCAGGCAGCTCATTGCGACGGCCCTCAGCACAACGCGGCCTGCTGACGTGCCTGTCGGCCGCACCCATCTACCAGCTATGGACGCTGCACGAAGCCGGCGCGGCTGCACCTGTGCCGGGCCAAGGGGTCGCCCGAACCCAGAACCGTGGACTCACGGCCGGCTACTGACACCCCACGCACCGGTGGCTTCCAGTGGCAGGACTGGCGGATGTCCTGATCCACGTCTTGCGCTGCCTGCCCGCGCTCGAAGCGCTGGTTATGGTCCAGTGCGCCGCCCAGACGCGGGGACTGACCGTGGACTTCCTGCGGCGCAAGCTTGCCGGGAACCGCAACGCCCCCGCCAGGTCTGTTCTGGACCGTGTGATTCCGCGGGCGATTCGATACTGGAAGTGTTGGCCAACGACCACTTCCGGCGGGCGGGACTGCGCGTCCGCAGGCATGTGGAGCTGCCGGGAGTCGGCGAGGTGGACTTCCTGATTGAGGACTGCCTCGTGGTCGAGACCGACGGAGACACCCACTTGGAGCCGACGGCAGGTGAAAAAGGACCGGAAGCGCAACAACGCCACCCTCATCGGCGGGCTATCTGGCCTCAGATTCGGCTATGACGACGTCGTCCATCACCCGAGCGGATGGTGGCCGAGGTGCTGGCGGTACTGGAGCAGTGCCAGCGGGGGGCGTTCGGCTCAAGGTAGGTCCCGCCGAGGTACTTTCAGTCCGTCGCGGGGCACTATGGGGCGACATGCCCGCGGAAACAGGCCTCAGCCTCGGCGAGTCCGGATCGAAGTGCCGCCGGTTCCGGCCGGGAAGCCGCCGGAACCGGAGGCGAGGAGCCAGAAGGTGAGGGCCGGCGAAAGCCGGGCGGGAGAACCCTAGTCTTCTTCTTCGTCGTTGAAGGCCCACTCGAACATGTCGAAGACGAACTCCGAGAAGGTGCCCTCCTCGATTTCCACTGCGCCCGGGCGTTGTTGCGGCGGTACACGATGGGGTCCGGGACGCCGAGGTCGCCCACGCGGAAGCCCCAGGTGAACTGTTCCTCTTCGTCCTCAAGGAACATCAGGAAGCCTTCGTCATCCACTTCCAGCTCTTCGGGGTCCCAGAAGTAGTGGTAGGCCTCCATGAGGTCCTCGCAGCCGCCCACCGCCTGGTAGAACTCGCGCAGGACCAGGGGAACCTGGAACTGGTGCTCGGCGAGTGCGCGCGTCCAGCTCGTCCGCGGACAGTCCGTCCTCTTCCTGCCATTCGTCCTCGAGATACTTCGGAACAAGCGCGCGGAACTTCTCGAGGAACATGTCAGTCATGGTCCCAATCCTAGCTAATCGTGACGGCCCTCCGAGCCGCGGCCGCCGTCCCCGGAATCGCCCTCGCGCAGGGACCTGCCGGTGCCAGCCGTGTACGGCCAGCGGGGCCTGCCAGGAACGGCGCCAGGCCACCACCCGGAACGTGAACACCACCGCGGCAACGGCCACAGCCGTCAGGACATTGAACGCACCCGCAACCCACAAAACGGCGGTCAGCACGGCCCCCGCGAACGCCGGCAGGGCGTAGATGTCCCTGGGGTTGAACAGTTCGGGTACCTCGTTGGCCGTCACATCGCGCAGCAGGCCGCCGCCCACCGCCGTCATGACCCCCAGGAGCACCGCCGCCACCGGATTCATGCCCACGGCCAGGGCCTTGACCGTGCCGGTCATGCAGAACAGGGCCAGCCCGCCGGCGTCGAACAGGATCAGCAGGGACGTGAACCGCTGGACGCTGGTGAACAGGAAGTACACCAGGACGGTGGCCAGCAGCGGCGGAACCAGATAGGCCGGGTTGCTGAACGCCGCGGGCGGGCCCGCTGTCCAGGATGAGGTCGCGGATCACGCCGCCGCCCAGGCCCACCAGGGAGGCCAGGAGCAGGGACCCCACAATGTCGATGTTCTTCCGTGCCGCCAGGAGGGAGCCGGAGACCGCGAAGAAGAAAACGCCCACCAGGTCCAGCCACACAGGAGCGTTGTCAAAGGCGAATGTCATGGGCATCCCGGCTTATTCACAGTGGGCGGACAGGGCTGCTCCAACGTTACGCTAGCCACTATGAACAACCCGATCATGATCGCCTGTGCCCACGGGACGTCCAGCATCCAGGGCGCCGCAGAGGTCAACGCCCTTCGCGCCGCGATCGCCGCCCTGCGCCCCGGCCTGGATGTGCGGGAGGCCTACGTGGACGTCCAGCAGCCGGACCTCGTGGACGTGGTGGCGGGCCTGCCGGAGGGGGAGCCCGCCGTCGTGGTTCCCTTGCTCCTGAGCGTCGGATACCACGTCAAGGTGGACATCGCACGGGCCGTGAAGAGCCGCCCGGGCACGCTGGCCGCCGCGCCGCTGGGGCCCGATCCACGCCTCGCCGCGCTGCTTGACCAGCGCCTCCTTGAAGCCGGCGTGACCGACAGCGACTCGATTGTCCTTGCCGCTGCAGGCTCCTCCAACCCCAACGCCGCGGTCAGCGTCGAGGAGCTCGCCGACCAGCTCCGGGAGCTGCGGAGCAACCGGATTGTGGCCGCCTACGGTGCCTCGGCCAAGCCGTCAGTGCCCGACGCCGTCGCGATGCTTCGCGAGGAAGCAGAAGGGGGTGCCGGGGCGGGGGAGTCCGCGGGAGCCGTTGACCTCGGCGGCCGCGTGGTGATTGCCTCCTACCTGCTCGCGCCGGGCTTCTTCCACGACCAGCTGGCCAAGGCGGGCGCGGACCTCGTGACGGAACCACTGCTGCCTTCAGGCGTGCTCGCCGAGATCGCGCTGGAACGGTTCGACGCCGCCGTCGTGCACGGGCAGTAACGCGCGCCCCGGGCGCCGCGAAAACATACGGCGCGGCGAATCACAGGAAGCGGGCTTCTTCAAGGCTCCCCGGCGATTCGTGACGAAATGTTTCCCTAGGTGACTCAACGTTTCCCGACCCTTTGTGACGCAATTCGGGGGCACCTACAGTCGATGCATGACTGATACAGCTCTAGCCGGAGCGTCCGCGGACTCCGCAGCTTCCAAGCGCCCCGCACGCACCTCCACCCGCCCCGCCGCAAAGCCGCACGGGCAGTGGAAAGTGGACGGCAAAACCCCGCTGAACGCCAACGAAACCTGGAAGCAGGAAGACGACGGCCTCAACGTCCGCGAGCGTATCGAGACCATCTACTCCAAGGACGGCTTCGACGCCATCCCCAGCCAGGACCTGCACGGCCGGTTCCGCTGGTGGGGCCTGTACACGCAGCGCAAGCCCGGGATCGACGGCGGCAAGACCGCAACGCTCGAGCCGCACGAGCTCGAAGACAAGTACTTTATGCTCCGCGTCAGGATCGACGGCGGCGCGCTCACCACCGAGCAGCTGCGCGTCATCGGCCAGATTTCCGTGGACTTCGCCCGGGACTCCGCCGACCTCACCGACCGCCAGAACATCCAGCTGCACTGGATCCGGGTGGAGGACATCCCCGAGATCTGGACCCGCCTGGAAGGTGTTGGCCTGTCCACCACCGAGGCCTGCGGCGACGTGCCCCGCGTCATCCTGGGCTCGCCGGTGGCCGGCATCGCCAAGGACGAGATCATCGACCCCACGCCGCTGATCGCGGAGCTGGGCGAGCGGTTCATCGGCAACCCGCTGCTGTCCAACCTGCCGCGCAAGTACAAGACCGCCATCACCGGCCACCCCAGCCAGGACGTGGTCCACGAGATCAACGACTTCGCCCTCGTGGGTGTGAAGCACCCTGAGCTGGGCATTGGCTACGACCTCTGGGCCGGCGGCGCGCTGTCCACCAACCCGATGCTGGGCAAGCGCCTCGGCGCGTTCGTGCGCCCCGAAGAGGCAGCCGAAGTCTGGCTCGGCGTCACCAGCATCTTCCGCGACTACGGTTACCGCCGCATGCGCACCAAGGCCCGCCTGAAGTTCCTGATGGCCGACTGGGGTCCGGAGAAGTTCCGCCAGATCCTCGAGGACGAATACCTCGGCTACAAGCTGGCCGACGGTCCCGCCGCGCCCAAGCCCACCACCCCGGGCGACCACATCGGCGTGCACGAGCAGAAGGACGGCAAGTTCTTCATCGGCGCCACCCCGCTGGCCGGCCGGCTCTCCGGTGCGGCGCTGGTCAAGCTCGCGGACACCCTCGAAGCCCGCGGCTCCTTCCGCCTGCGCACCACCCCGCACCAGAAGCTCGTGGTGCTGGACGTTGCCAAGGACCAGGTTGAGCCGCTGGTTGCCGAGCTGGACGCCCTGGGCCTGTCCGCCCGCCCGTCCGTGTTCCGCCGCGGCACCATCGCCTGCACCGGCATCGAATACTGCAAGCTGGCCATCGTGGAAACCAAGGTCACCGCCGCCACCGCCGTCGCCGAGCTGGAACGCCGCCTCGCGGACCTGACGGAGTCCGGCGAACTGCCGCACGCACTGTCCCTCCACATCAACGGCTGCCCCAACTCCTGCGCCCGCATCCAGACCGCGGACATCGGCCTCAAGGGCATGATGCTGCCAACGCCCGACGGCGATCCCTCCCCGGGATTCCAGGTCCACCTCGGTGGCGGGCTGGCTTCCTCCACCCGTGACGAAGCAGGCCTGGGACGCACGGTCCGCGGCCTCAAGGTATACGTCGAGGACCTGCCGGACTACGTGGAGCGCGTGGTCCGCACCTTCGTGGCCCAGCGCGCCGAAGGCCAGACCTTCGCCGAATGGGCCCACGCAGCAGACGAGGAGGCCCTCCAGTGAGCAAACACGCATTGGGTGTAGACCCGGTGGTTGAGCCTGTCGAAACCAAGCCCAAGCTCCGCACCCACGACGAACTCAAGGCCCTCGCCGAATCCGGTGCCGCCGAGCTCGGCTGGGACGCCCCGGCCCGCGACGTGATCGCCTGGGTGGAGCGCAACTTCGACCTGCCCGCCGTCGCCGTCGCCTGCTCCATGGCCGACGCCGTCCTCCCGGCGCTGGTCGCGGACCAGATGCCCGGCGTCGACGTCCTGTTCCTGGAGACCGGCTACCACTTCAAGGAAACCTACGCCACGCGCGATGAGGTGGCCGCGAACCTGCGCGTCAACGTGGTGGACGTACTCCCGGAGAACACCGTGGAACAGCAGGACCGGCTCCTGGGCAAGGACCTCTTTGCCCGCGACGCCGCCCAGTGCTGCGCCCTCCGCAAGGTGGCCCCGCTGCGCCGCACCCTGGCCGGCTACGAACTCTGGTTCACCGGCGTCCGCCGCGACGAGGCCCCCACCCGGACCAACACCCCGCTGGTGACCTGGGACGAGGTCAACGGCCTGGTCAAGGTCAACCCGGTGGCCGCGTGGACGTTCGACCAGCTGGTCCAGTACTCCGATGACAACCTCCTGCCCGTCAACCCGCTGCTTTCCCAGGGTTACCCCTCCATTGGCTGCCAGCCCTGCACCCGCAAGGTGGCGCCCGGCGACGACCCCCGCGCCGGCCGCTGGGCAGGCACCGACAAGACAGAATGCGGACTACACGTATGAGCACTTTCCTAACTGAGGAGACCACCCAGCGTGACTGAAGCCGCCGTATCCACGCGCCTCTCCAGCCTGGACGCCCTCGAGTCCGAAGCGATCCACATCATCCGCGAAGTCGTGGCCGAGTTCGAGAAGCCTGCGCTGCTGTTCTCCGGCGGCAAGGACTCCGTGGTGATGCTGCACCTGGCCACCAAGGCGTTCTGGCCGGGCAAGGTCCCGTTCCCCGTGCTGCACGTGGACACCGGCCACAACTTCCCCGAGGTCATCGACTTCCGCGACCGGACGGTGGAGCGGCTGGGCCTGAAGCTCGTCGTCGGCAGCGTCCAGGAGTTCATCGACCGCGGCGAACTGGCCGAGCGTGCCGACGGCACCCGCAACCCGCTGCAGACCGTCCCGCTGCTGGACGCCATCCAGCAGAACAAGTTCGACGCCGTCTTCGGCGGCGGCCGCCGCGACGAGGACAAGGCCCGCGCCAAGGAGCGCATCCTGAGCCTCCGCGACGAGTTCGGCCAGTGGGATCCGCGCAACCAGCGCCCCGAACTGTGGAACCTCTACAACGGCCGCCACACCGTGGGCCAGCACGTCCGCGCGTTCCCCATCAGCAACTGGACCGAGCTGGACATCTGGCGCTACATCGAGCGCGAGAACATCGAGCTGCCGGGCCTGTACTACGCCCACGACCGCGAAGTGTTTGCCCGCGACGGCATGTGGCGCGCAGTCGGCGAGGTTTCCCAGCCGCTGCCGCACGAGGAAGTCATCACCAAGACGGTCCGCTACCGCACTGTGGGGGACATGTCCTGCACCGGTGCCGTTGAATCGGCCGCAGCCACCGTGAGCGACGTTGTGATCGAAGTTGCCGCCTCCACCATCACCGAACGTGGTGCCACCCGTGCAGATGACCGCATCTCCGAGGCAGCCATGGAAGACCGCAAGAAGGATGGTTACTTCTAAATGAGCACCGACACTTCACTCCTGGCCGCCGAGCTGGAAACAGCCGCTGCCCACCACGCTGTTCCGCTTCGCCACCGCAGGATCGGTCGACGACGGGAAGTCCACTTTGGTGGGCCGCCTCCTGCACGACTCCAAGGCGATCCTCGCTGACACGCTCGACGCCGTCGCCCGCACCTCCGCGGACCGCGGCTTCGGCGGCGCGGCATGGCGGCGATCGACCTGGCCCTCCTGACCGACGGCCTCCGCGCCGAGCGCGAGCAGGGCATCACCATCGACGTGGCCTACCGCTACTTCGCCACCGACCAGCGCAGCTTCATCCTGGCCGACTGCCCCGGGCACGTTCAGTACACCAAAAACACGGTGACCGGCGCGTCCACGGCGGATGCCGTCGTCGTACTCATTGACGCCCGCAAGGGTGTCCTGGAGCAGACCCGCCGGCACCTGTCCGTGCTGCAGCTGCTGCGCGTGGCGCACGTGATTGTGGCCGTGAACAAGATCGACCTGGTGGACTTCAGCGAGTCTGTGTTCCGCGAGATCCAGGCCGACGTGCAGCAGGTGGCCCGCGAACTGGGCATCGGCGCGGCTGCGCTGGGGACGGCTGACCACATCGACGACCTGCTGGTCATCCCGGTGTCCGCCCTCGACGGCGACAACGTGGTGGACCGGTCCGAGCGCACCCCCTGGTACGACGGCCCGGCGCTGCTGGAGGTCCTCGAGACCCTGCCGGCTGCCGATGAGATCGACACGCAGCTGGAGAGCTTCCGTTTCCCGGTGCAGCTGGTCATCCGGCCGCAGGGCGCGCTGGCTCCCGACGCCGTGGCCGGTGGCCTGGACGTTGAGGCCTACCGTGACTACCGCGCGTACGCCGGCCAGATCACCGAGGGTTCCGTGAAGGTGGGTGACTCTGTGTCCGTGCTGACGCCCGGCCAGGATCCGCGCACGACGACGGTTGATCGGCATCGATTTCGCCGGCGAGTCCCTGCAGGAAGCCTTTGCCCCGCAGTCCGTGGCACTCCGGCTGGCAGACGAGTTCGACGTGGCCCGCGGTGACACCATCGCCGCCGCCGGCACTGTCCGGGAGTCCTCCGCCGACCTGTATGCAGCGCTGTGCTGGCTGTCTCCGAAGCCGCTGCGTGAAGGTGCCAAGGTGCTGGTCAAGCACGGCACCCGCACCGTCCAGGCCCTGGTCCGCAGCGTCAGCGGCAAGCTGGACCTGGCCACCTTCAAGCTTGAGGGTGCGTCCAGCCTGGAGCTTAACGACATCGGCCACGCGCAGCTTCGGTTGTCCGCGCCGTTGCCGCTGGAGAACTACCTGCACCACCGCCGCACGGGCGCGTTCCTGGTGATCGACCCGCTGGACGGCAACACGCTGGCCGCGGGCCTGGTCAAGGACCACCCGGGCGACCACGAGGACGAGCGCTACTCGATCTGAGCCTCAGCCCGAGCTGCCCTGCCCCGCATGACCGTTGCTGCCCAGCACCGGTTGTGCGGGGCAGAGCCGTTTCGGGGGAGTGTTGTCGGCTGGCGCTGTGGCCCTGCTACTCCGGCCGGCCCACCACAACCTGGGCGGGACTGTGGGTGATGTAGCCGTTGAGCCAGGAAAACAGTGCGCGGACCTTCTGCTGGAATCCGGACAGCAGCGCCAGGTGCACCAGGAGCCAGGACACAAAGGCCAGCGGACCCTGCAGTTGGATTCGCTGGCGCCCGATCTCCGCGACTGCCGCGCCCCGGCCGATCATCGCCATGTAGCCCTTGTCGAGGTACTTGAACGGCTGCCGGGTACCGCCCGTGAGGTCGGCGTGGATGTTGGCGGCCGCCCACTTCCCGGCCTGCTGCGCCACCGAGCCCAGCTGCGGCAGATTGGCGCCGGTGGAATCGGTCATGTTGGCGGCGTCGCCGAGGACATACACGCCCGCGAAATCCGGCGCGGTCAGGTCCGGGCGGACATCGACGCGTCCACCCCTTCCCTGCGCCAGGCCGGAGCGGGCGATGATTTCGCCGGCCTTCAGGCCGCCGGCCCACACCACCGCCCGGGTTGGGATCACCGTCCCGTCGGCGAGCGTCACGCCGTCAGCCCGGACCTCCGTCACGCCGACCCCCAGGTGCAGCTGGACGCCGATCTTGGTCAGGCGTGCCCGGGTGTACTCCTGCGACTTCACCGAGAACGCATTCAGGACGGTGGGGATCATGTCTACCAAGTGGACGCGGCACCGGCCTGCGAGCTCCGGCGAGAAGTATTTCGGCACCACGAACTTCACGTTCTCCGCCATGGCGCCTGCGGTTTCCACTCCTGTGGGACCGCCGCCCACCACCACGACGTCCACAGAGCCGCCTGACTCCCGGTCGGCCTCGTCCAGCAGATGGGTCAGCTTGGCGCCCAGCCGGGTCGCGTCGGTGACCGAATAGAGCGGATAGGCATGTTCCTCCGCGCCCGGCGTATTGAAGAAGTTCGGGACCGCGCCCGGGGCGATGACCAGGATCTGCGCCCGGAACGTGTCACCATCAGCGGTGTTCACGGTTCGGTTGGCGGCATCGATCGCTGCCACTTCCGCGGTCAGCACCCTGACCTTCCGGACACGCCGGAAAATGGACCGAAGCGGCCGGGCGATAGCCGATACGCCGATTTGGGACGTCGCCACCTGGTAGAGGAGCGGCTGGAACTGGTGGTAGTTGTTGGAATCGATGAGCAGCACGTTGACGCCCTTGCGGCCCAGTGCCTTGGCAGCCGTCATCCCGGCGAACCCGCCACCGATCACGATGACCTGGTATGTGTCTTCCATCCGAGCAACCTACTCCTCCTGAAGCCGGTGGAACAGAGCCTGGAGGTCTTCCTGTTGCCAGCAGGTGCCTTGCCAGCCGGTGCCCGTCCCACCATCATCGTGAGTGGGAGGCGAAGCGTGGAGACCATCACACCAAAGCTCATCAACTGGGCCTCGATCCTGGACGAGAAGACCCGCGCGCAGGCCCTCGCCACGTCCACGCTGCCGTTCATCCACCCGCACCTGGCCCTGATGCCGGACGCCCATCTGGGCAAGGGCGCCACCGTGGGCTCGGTGATCCCCACGCTGCGTGCGATCATTCCGGCGGCAGTGGGCGTGGACATCGGCTGCGGCATGATCGCCGTCCGGACCCAGTACTCGGTGAAGGACCTGCCCAAGGACCGGAAACGGCTGCGCGAGGACATCGAGCGGGCCATCCCGCTGTCCGCCGGCCACAACAACCGGACGGTCAAGGCCACCGCCGAGCCGCGCATCGCCGAGCTCAAGAAGCTGGCGGCCAAGGCCGGCTTCAACCCTGCGCAGTACCTGGCGAAGTGGGAGCTGCAGCTGGGTTCCCTGGGCTCGGGCAACCACTTCATTGAGGTTTCCGCCGACGAATCAGATGCCGTCTGGCTGTTCCTGCACTCCGGTTCACGCGGCGTTGGCAACAAGATCGCGCAGCATCACATCGGCGTCGCACAGCAGGTAAACCGGAAGCGTGGCACCAGGCTGCCGGACCCGGACCTCGCGTACCTGGAGGAAGGCACCTCCGAGTTCAACCGGTACATCGAGGAGCTGCGGTGGGCCCAGCACTTCGCGCTGCTCAACCGCGAGGAAATGATGGACCGCGTCATCGCGCAGTTCAGCCACTGGGTGGGCGGACCCGTCAAGGAACGCGAACGGATCAACTGCCACCACAACTTCACCCGGCAGGAAACGCACTATGGGAAATTGGTGTGGGTGTCGCGCAAGGGGGCCATCAAGGCCGAGCACGGCGATCCCGGACTGATTCCCGGATCCATGGGCACGGCGTCGTACGTGGTGGAAGGCTTGGGCAACCCGGTCTCCCTCAATTCCTCACCGCACGGCGCCGGCCGGGAGTACTCCAGGACGGCCGCGCGCAAGACGTTCACGCTCGCGGAGCTGAAGACGGCCATGCGGGGGATCGAGTTCCGGCCCACCGAAGCGTTCATCGACGAGATTCCGGCGGCGTACAAACCGATCGACCAGGTGATGCACGACGCCGCGGACCTCGTCAAGGTGCGGCACAAACTGCGGCAGCTCATCAACGTCAAAGGGGACTGAACCGGCTGCATTGAGGATCACGCGGCGTCGCGAATGTGACGCTGCGTGAACTCGCGTGACCCCCCGTTTCTGCTTCATTGAATGGGTTTATGTCACTCCCTATGGTGAAACAATGACAAGTTCCAAGCCCGGGATGACCCGCATCGTGGCAGGCGAAAGCGCTGTACCCCAGCGCAAGCGTGCCATCGAGGCAGCCCTGGCCATCGGACTCGTTTTCCTGATCGCACTGGGCGCCGTGGTGGCCTCCAATATTTCCCGGGACGCGTCCGCAGAGGCCGCGCCGGCGCCTACCCTTGCCGGCGAGCTGAAGCTGGGGTACTTCGGAAACCTGACGCACGCGCCCGCCCTGGTGGGTGTGAAGCAGGGGATTCTCGCCCGCAATTTGGGCAACACCCAGCTCAGCACCGAAACGTTTAACGCCGGTCCTGCCGCGATCGAGGCGCTGAACGCCGGGGCCATCGACGCCGCCTACATTGGCCCGAACCCCGCGATCAATTCGTTCGTCAAGAGCCGGGGCGAGTCGGTCAGCGTCATTGCCGGTGCTGCCGCGGGCGGTGCGCAGCTGGTGGTCAAGCCGGAGATTGCGTCGGCCGCTGATCTGAAGGGCAAGACCCTGGCCTCCCCGCAGCTTGGCGGGACCCAGGACGTGGCGCTGCGGGCCTGGTTGTCTTCGCAGGGCTACAAAACGAACGTGGACGGCAGCGGCGACGTCGCCATCAACCCCACGGACAACGCGCAGACCCTGAAGCTTTTCCAGGACGGAAAGCTCGACGGCGCGTGGTTGCCTGAGCCGTGGGCGTCGCGCCTGGTGCTCCAGGCCGGAGCCAAGGTCCTGGTGGATGAAAAGGACCTCTGGGACGGTTCGCTGACCGGCAAGGCCGGCGAGTTCCCCACCACCATCCTGATTGTGAACAAGAAATTCGCCGCTGAGCACCCGGAGACGGTCAAGGCCCTCCTGCGCGGCCACGCCGAGTCTGTGGCCTGGCTGAACAACGCGCCCGCGGCCGAAAAGACAGACGTCATCAACTCCGCCCTGCAGGAATCAGCCGGTGCGGCACTTCCCGCCGATGTCCTGGACCGGGCCCTGCAGAGCGTCATATTCACCGTGGATCCGCTCGCCGGAACCTACCCCAAACTGCTCAAGGACGGGGCGGACGCCGGCACTACCAGGCAGGCTGACATCACCGGCCTGTTCGACCTCCGCGCCCTGAACGAAGTCATCGGCACCGACGGTCAGCGCATCTCCGCCGCCGGCCTCGGCCAGGACTGACCGCGCCGCAACCGCACCACCACCAACCTAAGGACGGGACCATGCCAGTCGTACTGGAACAGCTGGGCAAGCGCTTCGGCGACGGCGCCCCGGTGCTGGAGGATGTCAACGCCACCATCGGTTCGGGCGAGTTCGTCGCCCTCCTCGGTGCGTCCGGCTGCGGCAAATCCACCCTCCTGAACATCATGGCGGGACTGGAGGCCCCGACGTCGGGCGCCCTCGAAGTTCCCAGCGACGGAGCAGCATTTATGTTCCAGGACGCCGCCCTGTTCCCTTGGCTGACGGCGCGGGAGAACATCGAGCTGGCCCTGAAACTGCGGGGCGTGGGGAAGGCTGAGCGCCGGGTCAAGGCGGACGAACTGCTGGATCTGGTGCACCTCGGCGAGGCGGGGGACAAACGCCCGCACGAGCTCTCCGGCGGCATGCGCCAGCGCGTGGCACTGGCCCGGGCGCTGTCCCAGGACCGGCAGCTGCTGCTGATGGATGAGCCGTTCGCCGCCCTGGACGCCATCACCCGCGACCTCCTCCACGACGAGCTGGAACGCATCTGGAAGGAAACCGGGCGCACCATCGTCTTCGTTACCCACAACGTCCGCGAGGCCGTGCGGCTGGGCCAGCGCGTGCTGCTGCTGTCGTCCCGCCCCGGCCGGGTGGTCCAGGAATGGGCCGTCACCGAGGAACACCGAACCGACGCCGGCCTGGCCGGACAGCTGACCGGGGTCATCACCGCCCGGCTGCGGGAGGAGATTCGCCGCCATGCCAAGTAACCCCACACCGAATTCGGTGGTTGATCCCATCGAAACCAATCCGGTGGTTGAGCCGGAAACCCGTCACATCCACGCTGCACTCACCCGCACCTCCACCGGGCACGAGGACCTGCGTGAGCTTGAGGCCGGGCTGGATTCGCTTCAGTCCGACGCCGCGCGCAAACACCGGATCGACTGGAGCCGCGTGCTCCTGCCCGTGGCCGCCCTGGTGGTCCTGGTCCTGGTCTGGCAGTTCTATGTTTCCCTCGGTGTGAAGCGCCGCGACCTGGTCCCCGGCCCGCTCGACGTGCTCGGCCAGCTGGGAGCCCTCTGGGGCGACGCAAAACTGCAGGAAGCCGTCTGGACGTCGTTGCAGCGCGGCATTGTCGGCTTCCTGATTTCGGTGGCCATTGCAACGCCGGTGGGGCTGCTGCTGGCCCAGGTTGCGCCGCTTCGCCGTGCCTTCGGACCCCTGATTTCGGGCCTGCAGGTCCTGCCGTCCGTTGCATGGGTTCCTGCCGCGATCATCTGGTTCGGGCTGACCGACGCCACCGTTTACTTCGTGGTGTTTATGGGTGCCATCCCGTCCATCATCAATGGCCTCATCTCCGGCGTGGACCAGATCCCGCCGCAGTACCGCCGGGTGGGCACGGTCCTGGGCGCCAACCGGCTGCAGATGGCCATCCAGATCATCCTGCCCGCGGCGCTGCCCGGCTACCTCGGCGGCCTCAAGCAGGGCTGGGCCTTCTCATGGCGGTCCCTCATGGCCGCTGAAATCATCGCAGTGGGCGGCACCATCGGCTTCGGCCTGGGCTCGCTCCTGGACCAGGGCCGCGTCCTGTCCGACATGACCATCGTGATGGCTGCCATCCTGCTGATCCTGGGTGTCGGCATCCTGATCGAGCTGCTGGTGTTCGCCCCGATCGAGAAGCGCCTCCTCCGCAGCCGCGGCCTCCTCTCGGGCAGCACCCGCTAACGTCCCTCCCCACCAACGCGGGGTCATTTCCTGCCCAATAATCAAGGGTTATTGGGCAGGAAGTGACCCCGCGTTGGTTTTCCGAATGGCAGACTGGCGCCATGACCGTCAGCTTTGTGTGCCGTACCGAGTCCGCGCTGCCGCGAGAGCGCTTGTTTGACCTCGCCCGCAGCATTGATGCGCACGTGGAGTCCCAGCTGGCCGCCGGGGAACAGGCGGTAGGCGGCGTCACGTCGGGACTGATCGGTGAAGGCCAGGAGGTGACCTGGCAGGCACAGCACTTTGGGCTGCCGCTGCAGATGACCAGCCGGATCACCTCACTGGAGTACCCGCAGAGCTTCACAGACGAGCAAGTCAAGGGCCCGTTCAAGTCCTTCCGCCACGTCCACGAGTTTGAGGCGACAGCCACGGGCAGCATCATGACGGACCGCGTGGAATTCACGGCGCCATTCGGTCCTGCAGGCCGCCTCGTCGAGAAGCTCATCCTGCGCCAGTACCTGGAACGCCTCATCCGGGACCGCGGGAATTTCCTCGCCAGCGCGAGCCCCCAAACCGGGGCACTTTGACACGGAAACGCCGCCGATCAAGCCAATGTGGGGCCCAATCACCCGCAATGTGCCCCACGGCGGCGCCCCCATCAGCCCGCCCGGCTTTGTGACGCAGGATTACCTAGCGTTACCGGGTGTTTCCGAACCGTTGTTGGCCAGTATGACGCGGCCCT
>CAVUHH010000001.1:0-6429 GCA_963741285.1 uncultured Actinomycetota bacterium | reverse complement strand
TTTCTTGTTGCATGTGGCTGCCGAAGCATTTGAAGTCTGAACTACCACCCGCCGCACAAGCTGAATCCGGATGAATCCGGGTTCCTCAACCTGCCGACGTAACCGACCCCCGCGGTCGGGCGTGTCGCGTTTAGCACGCATACAAATCCGCAGTTCCATGGGGAGTGGGTTATGTTTGGGCTTCCACTTGGACCCTGACACCCGGCATTATCCGGATCGGGACACGAAGAAGCGCTTGAACAACTCATCTAGTATGCCGGATATTATCCGGAGAAGCGAATCTGCCGGCAACCCTCCCATCTGGGTAGCGCTAACTGTCGCTATGGGCCTTCAAAACGACAGTTACTGCTACCCAGTTCAAAGTCATTGCCTTCGTCAACATCCGAATGGATGATGGGGTCATGACCGTCGAAAATGACGTTTCCATTAAGGATCTGGCCGGCCGCCTGCCGCGCTCCTTCACGCTGGGAGTAGCCGCAGCCGCATTCCAGATCGAAGGCGCCCTGTCCACCGACGGCAGGGGCCCCTCCGGCTGGGATGCCTTCGTGGAGAAGCCTGGAGCCATCTGGGACGGCCACTCGCCGGCCATGTCCTGCGACCACTACAACCGCCTGGCCGAAGATGTGGCCCTCATGCGGGAACTCGGCATTGATTCCTATCGCTTTTCCCTTTCCTGGCCCCGGATCCAGCCGGACGGCCGCGGTGCTTTCAACGAGCAGGGCCTGGACTTCTATGACCGCCTGATCGACCAGCTCCTTGAAGCGGGCATCTCCCCCATGGCCACTCTCTACCACTGGGATACGCCGCTGCCTTTGGAACACGGCGGTGGCTGGATGAACAGGGCCACCGCCGAACGGTTTGCCGAATACTCAGCCGCGGCCGGGCGGCGTTTTGGTGACCGCGTGGACCAGTGGGTCACGCTCAACGAACCTGCTTCGGTGGTGCTGAACGGTTATGCCCTCGGCGTCCACGCACCCGGCCGCTACCTGCTCTTTGACGCCTTTCCCGCCGTCCACCACCAGCTGCTGGCGCACGGCCTGGCCGTCCAGGCCCTGCGGGCGGAGGGGGTTCGCGGCGGGATTGGCGTGACCAACCTGCACTCCCCGGTCCGGCCGGCCACAGGGAAAATTGCGGACAGGGCCGTGGCAAAGGTCTTCGACATGATGCTGAACCGGATCTACGCCGATCCGATCCTCCTGGGCCGGTACCCCTTCGCGCTGCGCCTCGCGAAGCCGTGGGTGCGTTCACTGCCGAGGATTTCCGACGCCGATCTCCGCACCATCCATCAGCCGGTGGACTTCTACGGCGTGAACTATTACCAGCCTGTGAAAGTAGCAGCCGGGCAGGGCACCGGCGATGACCTGACGGTCCCCGCTGAAGCGATGATCAAGATTCCTGCCCATCAGGTGCCGTTCGAAGAGTTCGCGACCACGGGTTTCGGCTGGCCGGTTGCTCCGGAGCATTTAGGAATCCTGCTGCGCGAACTGAAGGACCGCTACAAGGACGCCTTGCCCCCGATCTACATCACCGAAAGCGGTGCCAGCTTCCCTGAGCCCGAGCACGTCACAGGTCCGGTGCCGGACCAGCCACGGATCGATTACATCGCCGGACATCTCCAGCATGCAATGGAGGCAACGGCACCCGGCGGCATCGCCGACGACGTGGAACTCCGCGGCTACTACGTCTGGACGCTGATGGACAACTTTGAATGGGCCGCCGGCTACTCGCAACGGTTTGGCCTGGTCCACGTGGATTTCGAAACGCAGGAGCGCACGCCGAAGGAATCGTTCTATTGGTACAAGGCACTCAGCCGGGCCCGGAAGCCGCTGGCCGGCTGAGGCCCCCGCTACTGGTTTTTGTTGGCCCGGTTGATGCGCTTGGCGCGGTCAATCTCGTTGCGGAAATGCTTCTTGGCCCAGAACACTCCGGCCACTACGGCTGCCACAATGACCAGAAAAATTAGCCATTCCATCATGAACTCCTCTCGCTGCTAGCAACAGTATCAGTGCCGGCCGGACGGTTCCCGGTGGTCGCCTGACCGGGGGTTCCCGGCGGGATCCGGGCCCACCCCCGGCCCGGCGTCCGGCGCCGCGCCGGGCGTGCCACGGTTCAGCCGCCAGACGGCAAACGCGATAAGCCCCACGGCAATCACTGCCAGAAGAAGGAACGTGTAGTTCCTCATCGCCCACAGAACGCAGGCCGCCACTCCGGCCGCTCCCCACCACACAAACAGCCGGTCACCCACAACCAGACCCGCCACCAGCAGCAGCGCGAGCAGGACCAGCACCCACAACTGCTGCGCACCGGTTCCGCCAAACACCACGCCCAGGCCGCAGAACGACAGCAGACCGGCAGCAGCCCCCACCAGGAACCGGCCGGCGCCCTGATTGCCGGAGACGTACCGCAAGCCACCGAGGACGGCGGCCAGCACCACATACCACTGAGCCACCCAGAAGGGATCCGGCAGACCGGCAAACAAGCGGCCGCTGAGCCGGTCCGGCCCGTCCAGGGCGAAGATCGCGGCCCGCTGGACCGCCGCAGTGAGCACCAGGGCGCCTACCTCCAGGGCAATCCGTCGCGCCCTTTCAGGGGCCTCATGGTGCGCGATCCCGACGGCGGCGGCCAGGATGGCTGCGGCCGTCCAGGAGGTTGCATCGTGCCGGATTCCTGCCATGGCCACGAGGAACAACCCCAGCAAGGCGGCTCCGGCCAGTGACCAGCGGCGCACCGGGTCGGCCTGCAGCGGACCACTGCGAATCAGCCGCACAACGTAAAGGATGGCAGCCGCCGAGCCTGCGCCTGCCAACCAGGGCAGGAAGTTGCCCCACGCGCCGGTGGGGTCCGGAAAGACCTCCGCCGCCAAGGCCATGGCGCCGCCGAGTGCTGCCAAGGCCGCCGGCGGGTACAGCAGGGGCTGGCCCTCAACGTGCGAGGCCGCAAAAAACACGACTGAAAGAACCAGAACCGCGGCACCGGTCACCCAGTCGTCCGCCAACGGTGAGACGATCAGACCGGTAACGGCGAAGGAGCCGGCGGTCACCAGCCAAAGCCAGTGCTCGACATCCTCCGTGCCGACGTTCCGCCGGCGCCGCACTATCCCGGCAGCAACCGCGAGCAGCGCCACGGACAGCACCACCGCGGCCGTCCCGGTGTGGCTTAGCAGCGCGGACGCCAGGAACGTCCCACCGAAGGTAAACAGCGGCCCCAGTGCGAGCACGCCGAACAGCGCCGCGTACACGGTGAAGTAGAGGGCGCCCCGGGCGACGAACAGCTTCCTGGCCACCACCGCGGAGGCCAGGAGCATCAGCAGTTCCAGCAGCACGACCCAGCGGCCGCCGTCGTCGTCCTGCACCAGCAACCCGGAGGTCCCCCTGCCCGCCGTGTACACGAGCGGCAGCAGCGCCTGTCCCGCCAGCGTGATCCAGACGGCCGCCTGTTGGAAGGGGACTTCCGCCAGCCGTGAGCGCATCGCCCAACGGACCCCGTGCTGGGCCGCGAGCACCACGGCGAAGGTCACGGATACCACTGTGGGAGAAGCGGTGATGTCGTAGCTGAGAACCACTGCCAGGCCGGCAGTCAGCACCCGGGCCGCGACAAAGTACCAGCCCTTCCCTGCACGCTGCGGCGCGGCCACCACCATCACCGCGGCATAGGCCGCGAAGATGCCCAGGAGCAGTTCGACATTCAGCAGGTTGCCGTCACTGAAAGCCAGCAGCGCGCCGAACGCAACCGGGGCCGGCCAAACTGAACCTTCCTCCCGGCGGAGGAAGTAGCCGGACGCGGCGGCCCCCAGTGCCGTGAGCCCGGCGGCCGAGGTGGCCTGCCATTCTGCGGAACCGGTCTGCGCCAGGGTGGCGCTGGCCACCAGCTGAATGAGGAGAACCGCGCCGGCGTCCGCGAGGATCCACCGGGGCGCACGACGCCGGACGGCGGCCAGCAGGGGCAGGCTGAGCTGAAGTGCCAGCACTGTCACCAGAATCATGGCGGGACGGACTGCCTCGCCCGCAACCACCACGGGGCCCGCTTCTTCTTGGAGCTGGTGGAAGGCTGTCAGGGCGAGGACTGTTGCTGCTGCCCTGGCGAGCCACCAGTAGCCCCAACGGTGCTGGCGCAGCGGCAGGCGCACTGCGGTGATGGCCAGATAGGCCACCACCAGGATCAGCGCCACGTTTCCGGCACTCTGCGAGACGGACTGGAAGGCGACGGCGGCGGCAATCAGAGACATACCCAGCGGCACGGCCTCCCACACCGTCGCGGACCAGTCCTTGTCCGCGGCTGGCTTTGGCACCAGCATCGCCCCGATGGCAAGTGCTGCCGGAAGTTGGACCCACAGGGCGAAAGCCGTCAGCCCGTGGGCAGGCGAGGTCTCAATGAATGGCAACCCGATCAGGACCAGTGCTCCCGCGCCGGCAAAGGCAGCCAGGGTTGCCTCCGGCGCCACAGTCCGCACGCCGGACCGTTGCAGGAACGCAGTCAGGAGCTGCTGGCACACCAGTGCTATCAAGAGTGCGAAGGCGGCGGCCTCGGCCCGCGCCGGGCCCTGGCCGATGATTGCCGCGACCGTCACGGGGACCGCCAATGTGAAGGCAACGCGGGCCCCCAGAATAAGCCGTCCGCGGAAGGTACCTCCCGCAAATGCGCCGCGGGCAGCCCAGTAGCCTGCCCCCAGAAGAAGCATCACGGCCAAGGGCCACGCGCCCATGGGTCCACTCAGCAGCCCCGCCATGGCAAGGGCAGCTACGGGCGCCCACTCGGTGCGGCCGCGCCATCTGGCGGCCACCACCATGCCTGCCGCGAGTGAGCATGCCACCGGAATCCACAGAGGCACCGCCAGCTCCCTCTCTGCCAATCCCCTGCTCACAAATCCCTGGACGAAGCTTGCCATCTCCTGGGCAGCCCCAAATGCCACCGTGGCCACCAGCTGCAGCCCAAAGGTGACCACCGCATCGGCCCGCCAGCGGCCGTCGGCAGCACTCCGGGAAGCACCAGCAGGAGAACCTCCGGAAGCCCTCTTGTGAGCGCCAGCGCTCTGTCCGGGGTGCGCCGTCCCGGCAAGCAACGACGTCAGCCGGCCGGACAACAACGCCACACCAACTGCCTGGACTGCAAGCAGGATGCTGGCCGCCAGCAGGGCGTCGCTCCCCCGGCCGGTCAGGTCCCAGATCGCGACGGCGGCCGCAACAGTCAGTGCAGCCCGGGCAGCATAGAAGTTACGAAGCCGCCACGGGCCCGGGACCGCAGCCACCATCGCGAAGTAGACCCCGCACATGGCGATGATCAGCGCGTATTCCGCTTTGGCCAGATACAGCGGTACGCATGTGGCTGCGACAGCCACGGCCGGAACCACGTAGGGATGCAGGATCATCAGCGGCCTGACGTAGACCGGCGGCAGCCAACCCGGCCGCGCCAGGGCCAGGCCCGTCAGCAAGACGGCCACACCTATGAGGGCGGCGAAATACCAAACCAGCGCGCCGCCAAGGATGGAAACGCCCGAGAACGCCGTGGACGCGACGAAGGTCAGTGAGAGGTAGACCAGTACCCTGCTCTCCAGCCGGACAGCCGCCGCAACGTAGGCAACCGTGCCGATCAGTGACGTCAGCAGCCAGGCAGTGGGCCCGTCCGGCAGGGCAAAGTTGTACAGCGCCAGCCCGGCGACCGGAACCATGGCGAGGCCGGTGCCGGTGAACGCCACCGCCGCAGGCCGGAGCCTCGGCACCCTGGCATGGAGCGCAAAGCCGGCACCGTAGAACAACGCCGTCACGGTGCAGACGCCCGCAAATCGCATCATGGGCGGAAGGCTTGTGCCAATGAACAATGCAGCCGCCGCCACCAGGAGAAGGCTGGCAACGTAGAGGGTGATATTGATGTTCTGGCGGTCCCGCTTTTCACGACGGGCCTGACGCTCGGCCGGCGCCTCCGGGTAGTTCTGGAAGACAGCGGCTGGCGCCGCTGCCGGTGCCGGTGCCGGTGCCTGAATGGTTATGCGTGCAGGGAATGCCTGCGGCACGGCTGGAGGCATCGGCGAAACTTCAGCCAAGGGTGAGGCCGGTGTTAACGAAACCGGAATATCGGTGACCGGCACCGGAGCCGGCGAAGGCACGGCGCCGTGCGCCGGCGTCGGGCCTTTCCAAGGCTCCGCACCCCTGGAACCGGCGTCTGGGGCTTCACCAGGCGCCAGACGTGGCAGGCCCTGTGCCTGAAGCTTGGCCATGGCATCAAGCCACCCTTGCAGGTGGCCTGCGCGATAACCTGCCTCGTAAGATTCGTCCCTCACGGTGATCCCTCTCCACACGGCACAAAGCCTGCACAATTAATCCAATGAGTGGATTAACTATAGCAAACAACAGCCCCGCTGCGTAGATACGCAGCGGGGCTGTTGATAAGTCTCAGAGAGCCGGCAAGCGGACTCCTGATCCTAGATCAGCAAGT